>CAVPRV010000009.1:0-264797 GCA_963707885.1 uncultured Alphaproteobacteria bacterium | reverse complement strand
CTGTTGACGCCTTCGTTCAGGTACGTCGCTTCCAGTTCGATCGCGTAATCTTCATCTCCGAGCCCAATCCGTGCGGCCACGTCCGCCCGCGCCCGGGCGGCGACCAGATCGGTCCAGGCACGCGCCTCGGCCACGTAGCGCCGGTCGCGCAGGAGGGTGAGGCTGACGGTCTGATAGCCGGCGATCCGCGCGCCTTCGAGCTTCACCGTGTAGGGTCCGGGCCGCCAGACGGAGCCCTCGACCCGCACGCGTCGGTGCGTCGAGCGCGTTGTATCGCGCGCCGGTCACGTCGAGATCCCGCCGGGCTCGTGCAGCACGAACGGGTCGGAGTTCTCGTAGAGCATATGGGCCGAGACGGTGTACGGCGTGGCCCGGGCCGTGGCGCCCATCGGGGTGATCGGTGAAGCCGGTCTCGTCGAAGTCGATCTGGATCGTGCCGGAGTCCGGATTGGTCGTCGCCAGTCGCGCCGCATTCACCGATCTTGGCGCCGTGCCAGGCGCCGCCGGGATGGCAGCCTCGCGCCAGCGGCAGGGCGGCGATGATCGCGGTATCGGTCGTGCGCCCGGCGATGACGATATCGGCGCCGGTGGCGAGCGCGGCCTGCACCTGCTCGGCCCCGGCGAGGGCGACGATATTGCTGCAGGCGCGGATCGTATCCGCGTCGATCTCGGGCGCGGCGGGCAGGGCGACGATCCGGCCGGCGGCGAAGGCGTCGGCGACATCTGCAGCGGATCCTGGCCGGAATTGAGCCGTGTGCACGCGCAAGTTCGACCCAGTTCCGCCGCGAGTTCGCAGGTGATCTCGTAAAGCCAGTCGACCACCGAATCCGCCCCGCAGGTGCCCGCCGTGCCGATGACCAGCGGCACCCCGGCCTCGGCCCGTGCCAGCATCAGGTCGCGCCATTCGGCCTTCGTCGTGGCGCGCGAATACTTCGACACGCCCCGCCCGAGATAAGCTGGCCCGCTGTCGGTCGAGCCGCCGTCGACCGCGATGATGTCGGGCCGCGCAGCGACCCCGCGGGCGAGCGCTGCCCGGTCGTAGCCGAGGCCGAGCGCGCCGGTGGGGATGAGAACGCGCGTCATCTCAATCCTCGACCAGTTGCGGTTTCTTCAGGAACCGCCTCAGGAAGATCGGCGCGAAGAAACCGAGGAGCGCGGCGACCCAGAGGACGGAGGCGATCGGCGAGGAGAAGAGATAGGTCCATTCGCCCCCCGACAGCGTCATCGCGTGGCGCAGATTGTTCTCCATCTGATCGCCGAGGAGGATGCCGAGGATGACCGGCACGGTCGGGATGTCCATCTTGCGAAAGGCATAGCCCATGACGCCGAAGGCGATCATCAGCACCAGGTCGAAATAGCTGCCCGACAGCGAATAGATGCCGACGAAGGAGATCATCGTCACCGCCGGCCAGCAGCATCGCCGGCGGCACCATGAGGATCTTCACGAAGACCTTGACCATCGGCACGTTCATCGCGAGCAGCACGAAATTGGCGATCAGCAGCGAGGCGATCAGGCCCCAGACCACGTCCGGCCGGTCGGTGAAAAGCGTCGGGCCGGGGGTGATGTTGAGCGTCATCAGCAGCGGCAGCAGCACCGCCGTGGTCCCCGACCCGGGCACGCCGAGCGTCAGCATCGGCACCAGCGCCCCGCCGGCGGCGGCGTTGTTGCCGGCCTCTGGCGCCGCGACGCCCTTGGCGACGCCGGTGCCGAAGCCGCCCTTTTCGCCGGCGATGGACTTTTCCATCATGTAGGTCATGAACGAGCCGAGCGAGGCACCGGCCCCGGGCAGGACGCCGGCGACGAAGCCGACGGCGGAGGAGCGCAGCATGGTCCAGCGCGTCTCCCAGAGATCCTTCCACGGAACGGTCACCTTGCCGAGCGTGACCCCGATCGAGCTCGTCTTGCCGTGGGTCTCGATGAAGACGAAGACCTCGGACATGGCGAACAGCCCGACGATGGCGACGAGGAAATCGACCCCGTCGAACAGGTGCAGGTTGCCGCCGGTGAAGCGCGGAAGGCCGGAATTGTTGTCGACCCCGATCATCGCGATGCCGAGCCCGATGCAGGAGGCGATCGCCGCCTTGGCCTGGTTGTTGGAGGCCATGCCGCCGAGCGTGGCGAAGGCCAGCATGTAGAGCGCGAAATACTCCGCCGGGCCGAACTTGAAGGCGATCCGGGCGAGCAGCGGCGCCACCAGCATCAGCCCGAGCGTGGCAAGAAACGCGCCGACGAAGGAGGCGACGCCCGAGATCACCAGCGCATCGCCTGCCCGCCCGTTCTTGGCCATCGGATAGCCGTCGAGCGTGGTCATCATCGCCGGTTCGTCGCCGGGGATGTTGAGCAGGATCGAGCTGATCCGCCCGCCATACATCGCGCCGTAGTAGACCGAGGTCATCAGCACCAGCGCCGCGGTCGCGTCGAGCCCGAGCGAGAAGGTGAGCGGGATCAGGATCGCCACGCCGTTCGACGGGCCGAGCCCCGGCAGCGCGCCGATGATCGTGCCGAGAAAGCAGCCGAAGACCGCCAGCATCAGGGTGAGGGGCGAGAGCGCGATGCCGAAGCCGAGCGCGAGGTTGGAGAACAGGTCCATGGGGCGTCCTCAGCCGATCAGGCTGCGCGGCAGGGCGAAAAGGCTGAGCCCGAGCGCGTATTTGAAGATGATGAACAGCCCGACGCGACAGGCCGAGCCCGGTGAGAAGGGCGGGCACCGCGCCGGGCTGATCTGGTAGCTCAGAACCGCGGCGGCGATCGCAGTCGGCAGCAGGAAGCCGAGCGGTTTCAGCGCATAGGCGTAGCCCACCAGCACCACCGTCGCGACGCCAAGTGCGAGAAGGTCGGTGCCGCCGGCCAGTCCGGTTCCGGATCGGGCTTGAGAACCAGCATCACGGCGCACAGGATCATGCCGATGCCGACGATGATGGGAAAGGCCTTCGGCCCGACCGGGTCGAAAATGTTTCCGGCCGGAATTGTAGGCGCTCACGATGAACGCGAGCGCCACCAGAGTCACGACCGCTCCGAAGATGCGGTCGGTGGTCATCACTGGATCACACCGATTTCGCGGCTGAGTTCCTCGGTCTCGGCGATCACCCCGTCGACCCAGGACTGGAAGTCGCCGCCGACCTTGGTGAAGGGGGCAAGGCCGTTGGCGGCCATCGCTTCCTTCCACTCGGCGCTGTCGGCGACTGCTGAAGCCGGTCGGCCCATTTCTGGAAATCGGCGTCAGAGATGCCGCCTGGGCACGTAGAGGCCGCGCCAGTTCACCGCGACGACGTCATAGCCCTGCTCCTTCGCGGTCGGGATGTCCTCGAAGCCCGGAACCCGCTCCTCGGTCAGGACCGCAAGCGCGCGCACCTCGCCCGACTTGATGAAGCCGACGATCTCGGACATGTCGCCGGTCATCGCCTGGGTGAAGCCGCCGACGGTCTGGGTGATCGCGTCCGCGCCGCCATCGACGCCGATGTACTTCACCGCGGTAATGTCGTCGAAGCCGGCGCGCCTTGAGGATCTGCAGCGGCTTGAGGTGGTCGAAGCCGCCCGCGGCGGAACCGCCCGCGAAAGCGACCGAGCCCGGATCGGCCTTGATCGCGTCGACCAAGTCGGTGAGAGACTGGAACGGGCTGTCGGCGGCGACGACGATGACGCCGGGATCGGCGCCGATCGCGCCGACGAAGCGGACCTGATCGGCGGTCGCGTCGCCAAAGGCCTTCTGCGCGAGGCGGGTCGTGGTCGCCGACGAGGCCGCGACGATCAGATCGGCATCGGCATTGCGCTCGGCCACGACGGTCGAGAAGGCGAGACCGCCACCGGCACCGGCCATGTTGGTCACCTGCACCGGCGCGTCGACCTGACCGATGTCAAACAGGATCTTGCCGATCTGGCGGCAGGTGAAGTCCCAGCCGCCGCCGGGATTGGCGGGCGCGATGCATTCGGTCGACCAGGCAGACGAAGCCGCCATCAGGCTGATCGCGGCGCTGGTGCCCAGCGCCTTCAGAAAGGTGAATTTCATTGGTGTCCTCCCAGACATTTTTCGTGCCAGGCGGCCCCCGACGATCTTTCTCGCCGTGACCGACCCCCTTGCATGCGCCACGATTCGCGTAAAAGCTGACAGGAACCTGTCACGGCCATGATGTGGGAGAGGCCGGTGCGATTTCTTCTCGTCGAAGACAATCCCGATCTGGCGCAATCCGTCGCCGACCGGCTTGAGACTCGACGGTCACGCCGTCGACCCCGCCGCCTCGCTTGCCGAGGCGCGCGACTGTCTTGCGGCGGCGCCTTACGATCTGATCCTGCTCGACATTTCCCTGCCCGACGGCGACGGCCGCACGTTTCTCGCCGCTGAACGGCGTTCCGGGCGGGATACGCCGATCATCGTGATGACGGCGCGGGCCGAGGTCTCCGACCGGGTCGATGTGCTCGACCTCGGGGCGGACGATTATGTGACCAAGCCTTTCGACTTCGCCGAGCTGGAGGCCCGCTGCCGGGCCGTCCTGCGTCGCCGAAGGGCGCCGCCCTTCAGACCGTGCAACACTTCGCCGGGCTCACGTTCAACCCGCTCAATGCCAGCCTGTCGGTCGGCGGCGAGTTGCGAGAACTGCGCAACCGGGAGCTTCGGCTGCTCGAAATCCTTCTCGCCGCGCCCGAGCGCATCTTCTCCAAGGGGCAAATCTGCGACCGGCTGTTTTCCTATGCCGAAAGCGTCACCGACAACGCGATCGAGGTCTATGTCGCCCGCCTTCGCAAGAAGCTCGAAGGCTCCGGCGCGCGAATCGAGACCGTGCGCGGCATCGGCTACCGGCTGACCTCCGGATGACGCGCGCGCCGCTTTCCCTCCGCCTCCGGCTGGTGCTTCAGCTTGCTCGGGATCGCGGCGGTTCTGGCGATCGTGCTCTACTTCACCGTCCGGACCGTCGCCGATCAGGCGGCCGAAGCGACCCAGGACGGCGTCCTCGGCGCTGCGACGCTTGCCATCGCCGAAAGCCTGCAAGGCGGCGACGACGGCGTCGGCGTCGATCTGCCCTACGAGGCGTTCTCGATCCTCGGCTCGATCTCGGCCGACCGGGTCTTCTACCGGATCGACGCGGGCGGGCAAACGCTGACCGGCTACGACGACCTGCCGCTGCCGGTCGAGGCTGGCGCGGCGGTGGCGCCGGTCTTCTACACGCGGGCCTACCGCGACACCGAAGTGCGCATCGCCGCCGTCAACCGCATGGTGCTGGTCGCGCGGAATCCGGTGCCGGTCCTCGTCCTCGTCGCCCAGACCCGGCAGGGGCAGGAGGCCATCGCCCAGCGTGTCGCCCAGCGCGCGGCGGCACTCGGCCTCGGCTCGTTCGCGCTCGCGGCTGTTCTGTCGCTCCTGACCGCGGGCAAGCGTGCTGCGCCCGATCAACCGGCTCGCCGATGCGCGTCGGCCGGCGCGGCCCGCAGGACCTGCGCGCCGTCGATCACCCGACGCCCGGCGGAACTTGCGCCCGCTGTCTGACCGCGCTCAACGGCTTCATCGCCCGGCTGAGGGGTGCTCTCAGCCGTACCGAAACCTTCATCGCCGAGGCCGCGCACCACATCCGCACGCCCCTGGCCACGGTGCGGGCACGGGCCGAGATCGCGATGCGGCAGAGCAACTCCGAAGAAACCCGCGACACGCTTCGCGCCGTGATCCGGGCAGTCGAGGAAAGCAGCCGCTCCGCCGGGCAGCTTCTGGATCACGCGACGGTCGTCTACCGCTCCGACCGGATGGCCGACGAAAGCCTCGACCTCGCGAAGCTGGTCGAGGCGCAGGCCGAGGCATTCCGCCCCACCGCCGACCTCAAGGACCTGACGATCCGCGTCACCGGAACCGATCGGCAGGTGACGGTACGGGGCGACCGGCCGCTGATCGAGGCGGCGCTCAGGAACCTTCTCGACAACGCGATCAAGTATTCGCCCGACGAAACCAAGGTCGACCTGTCCCTGATCGCCAGCACCGAGGCGCGGATCGAGGTCGCCGACCGGGGGCGGGGCCTTTCCGGACAGGCGCAGGCGCGGCTCGCCAAACGCTTCGCCCGGGGCGAGAATGCCGGCGATGTCGTCGGCTCCGGCCTCGGCCTGACCATCGTCGAAGAGGTGGCGATGGCCCATGGCGGGCGGTTCGAGCTTGACCGAACGGGAAGGAGGCGGCGCATGCGCGCGATTGTTCTTGCCCTTGGCCTGATCCTTCACGCGGCCCTCGCCGCCGCCTTCCCGGTGGAAGAGGAAACGATCTTCCCCGCGACAGGAAGCGAACGCCGGGTGCTGTCGATCCTTTCGACCACGGACACTGCGGTCCTCCGGCCGCTTATCGCTGCGTTTCAGTTGCGCGAGCCCGGCGTTTCGGTGCGCTACACCGTGGCGAACTCGCAAGCCGTCTATGCCGCCGTCCATGACGAGGGGCTGAGCTTCGACCTCGTCATCTCGTCGGCGATGGATCTTCAGATGAAGCTCGCCAATGACGGGTTCGCCGCGCCCTACAGCTCGGACCCGACCGCGCGGCTGCCAGGCATGGGCGCACTGGCAGAACCGGCTTTTTGCCTTCGCTCAGGAAAATGTCGTGCTGATCGCCTCGCGCTCCGGCCTCGGCGACCTGCCCTTGCCGCAGACCCGGCGCGACCTGATCGAGATCCTGCGCGACCACCCCGAGAGGTTCCGCGGCCGGATCGGCACCTACGATCCGGAACTCTCCGGCGCCGGCTACCTCTTCGCTACCCAGGACGCGCGCCAGTCCGACAGCTTCTGGCGTCTGGCAGAGGTGATGGGCGGTCTCGCGCCGCGCCTTTACACCACGTCGAACGAAATGATTACCGATCTGAAACAAGGCCGACTCGTCCTCGCCTACAACGTCCTCGGCAGTTATGCCGAGCCGCGGCTTGCCGGCGACCCCGACGCCGCCGTGATCGAGCTTGAGGATCACACGCTGACGCTCCTGCGCACCGGGCTCATCCCGGTCGCGGCGCAGGCACCCGATCTCGGCGGCCAGTTCCTCGATTTCCTGCTTGGATCCGGAAGGCCAGAGGCTGCTCCGCGACGAGGCCGGCCTGCCGCCGATCGACGAGGCGGCACTGTCGCGTGGCCCGCATCTCAGGCCGATGCGGCTGGAGCCGGGCCTGCTGGTCTTCCTCGACGGGCTGAAGCGGCGCGGCTTTCTCGACGAATGGGCCGCCGCACTTAGCCGGAACTGAGATCACGATTTCGTCCGGAATCGGCCAAATGGCGCGTGGGATGTCTTCGGACTCTGGAAATCAGCGCGAATTGCTGCGAGTTAGGAAACGGTAGAGAGTAACGGGCGGGGGCTGTCGTGCGAAAGGCGCAATCGGGATTGTGGAGGGCAGGCTGCGCGGCGCTGCTTTGCCCGTTTTTCGCCCTGCCACTCGGGCCCGCGCAGGCGCTGGACCGGTTCGCCCTGACAGTTCCCGGCGCCGACAAGGACCTGACCGACCGGCTCCGCGCCGCCTCGCTCGTCGCCGATGCCGAGCAAAGCGGCCAGACCGACAGCCAGAGCGTCTTCGCCGCCGCCCGCGCCGACTATGCCAAGCTGATCGGCGCGCTTTACGCCGAGGGCTACTATTCCGGCGTGATCCGCATCCGCATCGACGGGCGCGAGGCGGCCGAGATCCCGCCCCTCGACGCCCCCGCGACGATCCGCGACGTCGAGATTATCGTGACACCTGGCCCGCGCTTCACCTTCTCGCAGGCGCGGATGAAACCCTATGCAAAGGGCACGAAACTGCCGCCCGCCTATGGCGACACCAAGGTCGCCAAGTCGGGCGCCATCGTCGATGCCGCCGATGCCGGAGTCGAGGGCTGGCGCAATATCGGCCATGCCAAGGCCGAGGTCGCCGACCAGATCATCGTCGCTGATCACCGCAACGCCACCCTTTCGTCCGAGATCCTGCTCGATCCCGGGCCCCGCCTGCGTTTCGGCCGGCTCTCGATGTCGGGATACAAGCGCATGAAGCCGGAGCGGATCGCCAAGATCGCCGGTTTCCCGACCGGCGAGGTCTTCGATCCCAAGACGCTCGACAAGGTTGCTACCCGACTGCGGCGCACCGGTGCCTTCCGCTCCGTCGCGTTGACCGAGGCGGAGAGGCCCGGCCCCGACGGCACGCTCGATATCGGCCTCGTCGTGGCCGAGGAAAAGCTCCGCCGCTTCGGCTTCGGCGCCGAAGTGTCAAGTTCGGAGGGGCTGAGCCTTTCTGGCTACTGGCTGCACCGAAATCTCTTTGGCGGGGCAGAACGGCTTCGCGTCGATGGCGCCTTCGACCGGATCGGCGGGCAGGATGTCAACGGGATCGGCTACGATTTCGGCGTCCGTATCGATCGGCCGGCCACCCCCGTTACCGATTCCTCAGCCTTCGTCGAATTTCGCGCGGCGCGGACGGATATCGTCGACCTGACCGTCGATGAAGTCGAATTCAGTTTTGGCCTGACGCGACAATTCGGCGACTATGTCCTTGCCGAGGCGGGGATTTCCTACAGTACCGCCACCGCGAAGGACGCGGCCGGCAGTGTCGATTACGAGCATATTGCGCTGCCCATATCGGTGACATGGGACAACCGCGACAAGCCGCTCGATGCGCGCAAAGGCTACTACCTCGAGTCCCACTTGACGCCATTCCTTGGGTTCGGCACCACCGGCACGGGCGGCCAGATCAAGGCCGACGCGCGCGCCTACAGGGCCTTCGGCGCCGACGACCGCTTCGTGCTGGCCGGCCGGTTCCAGTTCGGCACCGTAGTCGGTTCCTCGCTGGCCGACACTCCGCCAGGCTACCTCTTCTGGTCCGGCGGTGGCGGCACGGTGCGGGGCCAGCCCTACCAGTCGCTCGGCGTGCCGCTGGCACGGACGGCGACGATCACGGTCGAGACCGGTGGCCTCAGCTTTGCCGGGTTTTCGGGCGAGTTCCGCGCCAGCATCACCGAGAACATCGGCGCCGTTGCCTTCTACGACGCGGGTTATGTCAGCGACGAAGAACTTTTCGGCGGCAACGGCGAATGGCATGCCGGCGCCGGACTTGGCTTGCGCTACAATACCGGGATAGGACCGATCCGGTTCGATGTCGGGATGCCAGTCTCGGGCTCAACCAACAACGGGGTGCAGATTTACGTCGGCATCGGGCAGGCCTTCTGATGCGGCGGCTTCTCCTCGGCCTTCTCCTCGCATTCCTGCCCCTCGCCGTCCCGGCGCAGGAGGCGGCGGAGACAACCCAACGCGACCGTGACTTCCTGACCGCGTTTCTCGAAGACAACCTCTCGGGCCTCGGCCGGACGATCCGGATCGACGGCTTCGCCGGCGCCCTGTCGTCGCGGGCGACCTTCGACACGATGACCATCGCCGATGCCGATGGCGTCTGGTTGACGATCCGCAACGGCTCCATCGGCTGGAACCGCACCGCGCTACTCTCCGGCCGGGTCGAGATCAGCGAGATGACGGCGGCCGAGATTGAGTTGCCGCGCCGGCCCGACGCCGGCAAGCCCACCGCCGAGGCGTCGGGCTTCAGCCTGCCGGAATTGCCGGTCGCGGTGCAGATCGGCAAGATCCACGCCGACCGCGTGGTGCTAGGCGAAGCGCTTTTCGGCGCGGCTGCCGAGGTGACGCTGGACGGCACGATGCAGCTTGAAGGCGGCGAGGGGTCGGCCGAGCTTTCCGTCTCTCGCGTCGACGGGCGCGAGGGGCGCGTATCGCTCACCGGCAGCTACGCAAATGCGACGCGCAAGGCCACACTCGACCTTCTCGTCACCGAAGAAGCGGACGGGATCGCGGCCAGCCTGATCGGCCTGCCCGGCACGCCGTCAGTCGATCTGGCGGTGAACGGCAGTGGCATCATCGACGATTTCCGCACCGATATCGCTCTGATGACCGACGGAGCGCCAAGGCTGAAGGGCACCGTCACGCTCCTCACCACGGCGATGGAAGGCGGGTCGCCGGAACGCAGCTTCAGCGCCGTCCTCGGTGGCGACATTGCGCCGCTCCTGCTTCCGGAATACCAGGATTTCTTCGGCACCGACGTGACGCTCGAAGCCGAGGGAAAACGCGCGCCATCCGGTCAGCTCGACCTCACCCGTCTCGTCCTCGGCTCCAAGGGCGTCGATATCACCGGCCGGCTCAGCCTCGCGCCGGGCGGGTTGCCCCTGCAGGCCGCGCTGACCACCCGGATCGGCCTTGCCAGCGGTGCCGACGTGCTGCTACCGCTTCCGGGCGAGAAAACCTATCTGCGCACGGCCGAGTTGACGTTCCGCTATGATCAGTCGCGCGGCGACGGCTGGAAACTTGCCGGGACCGTGCGCGACCTCCGGCGCGCCGGGATCGCGATCGGTGCGGTGACCCTCGACGGATCGGGGCGCATCGGCCGGCCTGGCCAGGGCGGCGTCGATGCCGCGCGAGTCGGCGGCACGATCACCTTTGCTGCGAACGGACTGACGCCAACCGACGCTGCCCTGGCCGCGGCTTTTGGGCCTGACCTCTCCGGCCGCACGATCTTTTACTGGCAGCAGGGCGCACCTCTCCGGGTGCCCGCCTTCGACGTGTCCGGGCAGGGCTACGGCGCGAAGGGCGGGCTGACCCTTTCGGGGCCCGAGGCCGGCGCGGTCCTGTCCGGCCGGGTCGAGGCCGACGTTGCCGACATGGGCCGGTTCTCCGGCCTCGCCGCCCGCCCTCTCGGGGGCAGCGCGGCACTGTCGGTTTCGGGTTCGGGCGGCATCCTTTCGGGCCTCTTCGACATCAACGCCACCGTGAAGGGTCGCGACCTCACCGCAAACCAGCCTGAACTCGACCGGCTCCTGCGCAATGAGACCCGCATCGTCACCTCGGTCCACCGCGACACCGAAGGGATCGAGATCCGCCAGCTCGACCTTACCGCCGCGACATTGAACGTCTCGGCCACCGGCCGGCTCCGCACCGGGGCCAGCGACGTGACCGCGACCGTCGATTTCACTGACCTCTCGGTCCTCGGCGACCGCTACCGGGGCGGGATGAACGGCGAGGTGCGGCTTTATGAAGACTTCTGGCACCAGATACATCACGCTCAGCGCCGATGCGACGGGGCTAGGTATCGGTCAAGCCGAGGCCGACCGCCTGCTCGCCGGCACGTCGGAGTTGCGCATCATGGCAGAGGAGCGGAGCGGAAAGATCCGGCTCGACACGTTCCGGCTCTCGAACCCGCAGCTTTCGCTCTCTGCGGAAGGCGTGATCGAGGACGCGGTGCGTCGCATTGACCTTTCAGCCCGCCTTGCCGACATGGCGCTTCTGGCGCCGGGCTTCCCCGGCCCGCTGACCGCCGAAGGGCGCGTGACCGAGACCGCCGACGGCTATACCGTCGATCTCAGCGGCGAGGGGCCGGGCGCCACCTCGGCCCGCGTCGCCGGCACGCTCGCGCCGGATTTCTCCGGCGCCGACCTGGCGATCACCGGGGGCGCACAGTCGGCGATCATCAATCCCTTCATCGCGCCGCGCAATGTCGAGGGTCCGGTTTCGTTCGACCTGCGGCTGAACGGGCCCTTGCGGCTCGGCTCGCTCTCGGGTCGCGTTGGACTCGACAATGCCCGGCTGGTCGCGCCCACCTTCGGGTTCGAGCTCGAGGCGATGCGTCTTGCCGCCGATCTTTCGGACGGGCGGGCAACTCTCTCGGGCGGTGCCAATGTGCGCGGCGGCGGACGTGTGGACATATCCGGCCCGGTCACTTTGTCCCCGCCTTTCGACGGCGACCTCTCAATCCGTTTGGCCGAGGTACGACTGCGCGACCCGGACCTCTACGACACCACCGTCAGCGGTACGGTGTCGGTGCGTGGCCCGTTCCGGGGCGGTGCGCTGATCTCCGGCGCCGTGGCCCTCGGCCGGACCGAGGTGCGGGTGCCCTCGACCGGGCTCGGCGGCAATGCGACGCTGACTGGCGTCCGCCACCTGAATGAACCCGCCGCAGTTCACCGGAGCCGGATCCGCGCCGGTCTCGCCAAGCCCGACGGCGCCACCCGAAACCGGGGGCCGGCCTACGGGCTCGACCTCGCGATCTCAGCGCCCGAGCGGATCTTCGTGCGCGGCCGCGGCCTTGACGCCGAGATGGGCGGCGCGTTGCGGCTGACCGGGACGACGGCGGATATCGTGCCTTCCGGCCGCTTCACCCTGATCCGCGGCCGGCTCGATATTCTCGGAAAGCGCTTCACCATCGACGAGGGGCTGGTCGAGCTTCAGGGAGCGCTCACGCCCTATATCCGCTTCTCGGCCGCGACCGAGGCCGACGGCATCACCGCGACCATCGTGATCGAGGGCGAAGCCTCGTCGCCGGAAATCCGCTTCCTCTCCTCGCCCGAACTGCCCGAGGAAGAGGTAATCGCACAACTACTCTTCGGCCGCAGCCTCACAAGCCTGTCGCCTTTGCAGGCCGCGCAGCTCGCCTCCGCAGTCGCGACGCTCGCCGGCAAGGGCGGCGAGGGGATCGTGTCGAAGCTGCGCAAGGGCTTCGGCCTCGACGATTTCGACGTGACGACGGACGAGAACGGCGGGGCCGGGCTCCGGGCTGGAAAATACCTTTCCGAAAAGGTCTATACCGACGTCACCCTCGGGTCCGACGGCAAGAGCGAGATCAACCTCAATCTCGATATCCGCCCCGGCGTGAAAGCGCGCGGCACATTCGGATCTGACGGCAATTCCGGCATCGGCATCTATTATGAACGCGATTACTAGGCGCGGGCCAACCGCTCCCTTTCCGCGTTCAGTACCGCGCCGAACAGCACGATATAGGCCGAGATATAAAGCCACATGAGTAGCGCGACCACCGCGCCGATGGAGCCGTAGATCCGGTTGTAGTTGCCGAAATTCGTGAGGTAGGCGGAAAACGCCATCGACGCGACGGCCCAGAGCAGGGCTGCAAGGACCGCGCCGGGCGTCAGCCATGAATGGCGCTCCCCCTCCATGTTCGGACCCCAGCGATAAAAGAGGCCGAGCACGATCATCAGTAGCAGGAACATCACCACCCAGGGCAGGTAGCGCAGGATGAAACCCTCCGCCGGGCCGAGTGTGAGGAAGTTCAGCAAGATCGGCATGATCACCACGACGGCCAGCGCCAACAGCATCAAGGCGATAAGGGCCAGCGTCAGCAGGATCGAACCGGCGATCCGCATCAGACCCGGCCGGCGTCGGCGCGCATGAATGGCGTTGAGGCCGGTGATGAGTGCCGCGACGCCGTTGTGGACGGAGTAGAGCGCGACCACGAGTGACACCGCCGTTGTCCAGCCGAGCGTGCTCGTATTCGTGGCGAGGAGCGTCGTCAGCTGCCGCTCGATCAGGCCGTAGGCGGCGTCGGGAATCACGCCATGGATCTGATCGAGGTAATCCGCATCACCGAAGGGTCGGCGAAGAATCCCCATATCGCAATTGTCGCCGCCATGCCGGGAAAGATCGCGAACATCGTGTAGAACGCGACACCCGCCGCGATCAGGCCAAGGTTGCGTTCATCCATCGCGCGCCAGACCGCCTTGGCAAGCCGCAAGAGGTAGGCGGGATTGATCACGATTTCCGGTCTCCGGTTCACCCTTGCATGTTCGCCCGGCGCGCCCCGAGCTGCAATCCGATTGTGGCGTTGCCACTCGCCGGGAGATATCACTCATCGTGGGAGGAATCGCCTTGCGCCTTGCTTTCGTTCTCGCGCTGATCGCCGGGGCCGCCCGGGCCGAAGTGCCCGCCCCGGTCACAGATGCCGACTATGCTGCCGGTTTCGGAAGCCGAGGCGCGGCTCGGCCAGCTTCTCTTCTACGATCCGATCCTGTCGGGCAACCGCAACATTTCCTGTGCGACCTGCCACCATCCGCGCTTCGCCACGTCAGATGGCCTGTCGCTGGGGCTTGGCGAAGGCGGAATCGGGCTCGGCCCGGAGCGCCAGCCCGGACCCCGCGAACCTGCCCGAACAGCGGATTCCCCGCAACGCGCCCGCGCTCTTCAACCTCGGTGCACGCGAGTTCACCGCGATGTTCCATGACGGCCGGATCGAGGCTGATCCCGCGCGGCCTTCCGGTCTCAGGACACCGCTCGAAGATGACATGGTGATGGGCTTTGCCTCGGTCCTGTCGGCCCAGACCATGTTCCCGGTGCTGTCGCCGGATGAGATGGCCGGGCACTACCAGGAAAACGACGTGTCCACGGCCGTGCGCGAGGGGCTGATCACCGGCCTCGGCGGCGCGTGGGACATCATCTCGGCGCGGGTCGCCGCGATTCCCGGATATGAGGCGCCTCTTCGATGCGGCCTATCCCGAGATCGCTGCCGGCCGGCCCATCGCCTTCACCGACATGTCCAACGCCATCGCCGCGTTCATCGCCTTCGAATGGCGCGCAGACAATTCAGCCTTCGACGCGATGTTGCGCGGGGGTTCGGCACTGCCCGCCGAGGCACAGAAGGGTATGGACCTGTTTTACGGCGAGGCCGGCTGTGCCGCCTGCCATTCCGGCAAGTTCCAGACCGATCAGGGGTTCCACGCGATGGGCGAACCGCAACTCGGCCCCGGCAAGGCCGAGCGGTTCGAAAGCCATTCCCGCGACGTCGGCCGGATGCGGGTGACGAACCGGGACGAGGATGCGTTTGCCTTTCGCACGCCCTCGCTTCGGAACGTCACCGCGACCGGGCCTTGGGGGCATAGCGGCGCCTGGTCCGACTTTGTCGGCGTTCCTCGAGCATCATGCCGACCCGTCGGTCGGGCTTGGCGGGCTATGACCGAAGCGCTCGCCGTTCTGCCGAAGATCGATCTTGCCGAAGTCCGACTGGGCCATCCTCGACACGCCTGAGGAGGTTAGCCGCCATCGAGGCGGCCGCCGCGCCCGGCATGGGCGCTCGCACCCCGACGAGATCGCCGCGATCATCGCCTTTCTCGAAAGCCTCCGCGATCAGGGCGCGATCGACGGTCGTTTGGGCGTGCCGGACCGCGTGCCGAGCGGTCTGCCAGTCGACCGCTAAAGGTTGAGCTTGAGGCGCCGATCCCTCTCGGCTGAACGTCTGCTGATCCGGTCGATCGGAACGGTGTCCAGTCGGACACGGCGCCATCGGGCCAGATCACGCGCACCTCTGCCTCCGTCGCGGCACCGAGGCCGAAATGGACTGGCCCCGCCTGCCCGCCGGCATGGCCGCCGCCGACGGTGACTTCGCGCGCCGTGACCCTGTGCCGAGGAGCGGAGCTCGATCCAGGCGCCGACGGCGTGGGTGTTTCCGTCCATATGCGGCTCTATTGCGGCCCAATGGCCGGTTTCCGGGGTCTGCGTTCTGCCAGACCTCCATCGGCGCGCGGCGGTTGACCACGACGATGTCGAGCCGCCCGTCGCCGTCGAGATCGGTCAGTGCCGCGCCGCGCGAGCGTTCGGTGGTGGCGATGCCCGCCCGCTCGGCCTTTTCGACGAAAGGTGCCGTCCGGCTGCTGCATCAGAAGGTTGTTCGGATCGTGGATCGCGTTCGACGGCATCTGGTCGACATTGCCCTTTGGCGATGAAGAGGTCGGCCCGCCCGTCATTGTCGATATCGCCGAACTCCGCATGCCAGCCGGTCGAGGGCCGCCCGTCGTCGCCGATGTAACGGCCGCTGGGCATAGGTGCCGATGGAGAAGGGCGCGTTCACGAAGCCGGTCGCCGGTGTTGAACTGCAGAAGCTGGTCGCCCATCGAGGTCATCATCACTTCCGGCAGACCGTCGCCGGTGATGTCCTGGCTGGCGATCCCCATGCCCCAGAGCGACACCTGCGGCCAGTCCTCGGTCCGTTCCGGCAAGCGGGTTCAGCCGGAACATCTGCTCGTAGCCGCCGCGCACGTAGTAGTGCCGGTCGTTCGAGATGCGCAGCTCCGGCTCGCCCGTGCGGCGCCAGTCGGTGATCAGCATCGAAAGCGCGCAGAAGCCCGGGCGCGATCACCTCGGGTGCGCCGTAGCTGCGTCCGCCCGGGCGGTAGAGGTCGGAGGTATCGCAGGCCTCGAACGGGCCGTCGGGGTCGGCGCGGTCGACGTAATGGCCGATGGCAAGCGTCGGCAGGTCTTGCCCGTCTTCCCACGTCGCCGTGAAGGCGGTCGTCCAGGCGTCGCGGGGTGAAAGCCCCAGTCGGCGGTGGCATCGGTGAAGCCGCAATCCGGCGCCGCCGCGCAGCAGACAGGTTCGGCCCGACCCGCAGCACGGCAAGATCGAGCGCCCATCGCCGTCGATGTCGAGAGGATAGGCCCCGTGACGCCGGTCAAGGTCGGGCAGGACGCCCTGCCGTGAAGCGGATCGGCGCGCCGGGCCCGTCGGTCGCGTTGACGAAGAGGCGCGCGGGATTCTCGCCGCCGGCGGCGAAAAGATCGGGCCGCGGTCGCCGTTGCAGTCGAAGGCTGCAACGCCGCCGCCGACGAAATGCTCCCATCCGCCGCCATAGATGTGCGGCGCGGGAAGCTCGGCCGAACGGTCGACGAAAACAGGATCTGCGCCAGGCCGGATTCGCCAGAAACGACGAGCGCGGCCAGAGGCGCCTTCATTGCGCCGCCATCTCGCGCGTGGCGGCCGAGAAGACCCTCGGTCACTTCCGACAGCGCAAGCGCCGCCGCGCCATGCGCCCAGAGCAGGTCGCCCCAGGCGTGGATCTCGATCTTCGGCCGGGCCGGCCGGTGTTCAGCGCGAGCGCCTTGATCTCGGCCAGCGTCTCGTTGGCATAGAGGTAGTCGTAGCGCATCCGCTCGCCCGACAGGATGATCAGCTCGGGATCGAAAAGGTTGACGACATTGGCAAGGCCCAGCGCCAGGTAGCGCCCGGCGCGGTGGAAGATCGACCGCGCGGCCGAGTTGCCGGCCTTGGCGTGGTCGTAGAGGCTTTCCAGCAGGATGTTGACCGACTGCGTCTCGCGGCTGGTCCAGTTGAGCGCCGTCGTCGCCTCGCGCACCAGCGCGTAGTCGGCGACATAGGCCTCGAGGCAGCCGCGCTGGCCGCAGCGGCAGAGCGCGCCGTCGAGCTGCACCTTGGTATGGCCAAGCTCCATCCCCAGCCCGTGCGCCCCGCGATAGATGCGGTGGTTGAGGACAAAGCCCATGCCGACGCCATGCTCGATCGTGACGACGGCGAAATCCGACAGGCCGCGCCCGGCGCCGAACCAGAGCTCGGCCAGCGTGACGAGGTTGGCGTCGTTGTCGATATGGACCGGAAGGCCCAGCCGTTCGCGTCGCGGCGGCGGCGAAGCGGGACGTGGCGCGTACGAGAGAACCGGCGACCAGTGGACGATCCCGCGGACGCGAATCGACGAAACCGGGCACGCCGATGCCGATGGCGCCAGCTGCTCGCACCGCGATTCCGGCCCTGGCGCAGACGCGGGCGACAGAGGTCGCTCGGTCGCGTCGAGCAGGCCGGCCGGCTCCATCGCGCCCGGATTGCGCGGGATCGCCTCGTCGGCGACGAGGTTGCCGGCGAAGTCGACGATCACGGCGGTATGCTCGCGGTCCGACAGCTTGATCCCGGCGACAAGATGCGCCTCGGCGCGTACGCCGAGCGCCACCGCCGGGCGGCCGCGCCCGGTATCGGCGTCGTCGCGCTGCGGCGGTGACCTCGAAGAAGCCCGATCTCGATCAGTTCCGAGGTGAGCGTGGTGACCGAGGCGGGGCTGACGCCCAACTCCTTCGCGACCTGGACGCGCGGCATCAGCCCGCGCGGCGCGGACGCGTTCGAAGATCTGCTGGCGAAGGGGCCGCGATGCTTCCGACAGGGGCGGAATCAGCGGGCCGCAGCCGCGCGACGCCGACCCCATGCGTTGTATGCTGCTGCGCCCCTGCGGTGCATTCATTATTTACGTCAGCCGAACTAAATAGCGCCGCAATTTCTATGCGATGCCGCGCGGGCATGCATCGTGAGTACCCGCTGCTCGCGCAAGTATTCCGGCAGCATCCCTAGTTTCGCGGCACCTTTTTTAATTTGACAAGCTGAATTTATTGTCGGCAGCCTTGCGCCAGTTCGGCGAATCCGCCGATCCGGGCCGCAACAGGCCCGCTAACGGGAGGATACATATGAAGAAGACCGTTCTGGCGGCCGTCGCGCTGGCGGCCGGCTTCGCCTCGACCGCGGCGTGGTCGCAGACATCACGTCGGCGTCAGCTGGTCGAACTTCCAGGAAGAGCGCTGGAAGACCGACGAAGCCGCGATGAAGGCCGCGCTCGAAGCTGCCGGCGCGACCTACATCTCCGCCGACGCACAGGGCTCCGGCGGCCAAGCAGCTGACCGACGTCGAAGCGCTGATCGCGCAGGGCGCCGAGCGCGCTGATCATCCTCGCGATGGACAAGGACGCGATCGGCCCGGCCATCGACAAGGCCGCCGCCGAAGGCATCCCGGTCGTCGGCTACGACCGTCTGATCGAGGACGACCGCGCCTTCTACCTGACCTTCGACAACAAGGGCGTCGGCCGCATCATCGCCGAAACGGTCAAGGCGGCGCAGCCCGAAGGCAACTACGCCATCATCAAGGGCGACCCGGGCGACCCGAACGCGGCCTTCCTGCTGGAAGGCATGATGGAAGTGATCGGCGCCGACGTCGACGCCGGCAAGATCAAGATCGTCGGCGAAGCCTTCACCGACGGCTGGAAGCCGGACAACGCCCAGAAGAACATGGAGCAGATCCTGACCGCCAACAACAACGACGTCGACGCCGTGCTGGCCGAGAACGACGGCATGGCCGGCGGCGTCGATCGCGGCGCTGTCGGCGCAGGGCCTCGAACATTCCGGTCGGCGGGCAGGACGGCGACCTCGCCGCGCTGAACCGCGTCGCGCGCGGCACCCAGACCGTGTCGGTCTGGAAGAACTCGCGCGAGCTCGGCAAGGCCGCGGCGAAATCGCCGTCGCGCTTGCGGGCGGCACGGCGATGGACGCGATCGCGGGCGCCGTGAAGTTGTCCGGCGGAGAGAAGGGCGTCGAGATGAACGCGATCTTCCTCGCGCCGACCCCGATCACCAAGGACAACCTGAACGTCGCGATCGACGCGGGCCACATCTCGAAAGAGCAGGCTTGCGAAGGCGCGATGGCCGGCGTCGCCGGCTGCTGATCCAGATCGCGTAACCCGGCGCCATCCGGTGCCGGGCTTCTCGACGCGCACCGATGGCCCGGCACCGACCCTTGCCGATTGAGATCGCCAAACCTGACGCCCGCGCGATTGATCGGGCTTCGTTTTCCCGCATCCCCACGGCCAGCGCTGGACGAGGACATGACCAATCAACGACATCCGAGACCGCCGCCACCGGTTCGGCCGCTCCGCAGGAAGGCCCGGTCGCCCGGTTCCTGCGCGCGACCGAACTCGATACCCGCCTGCTCGGCATGGTCGGCGCGCTTGTGCTGATCTGGGTCGGCTTTCATCTCTACGGGCGCGATCGTGAACGGCTATCGGCGCGTTCCTGACGCCGCGGAACCTGTGGAACCTGTCGGTCCAGACCGCGTCCATCGGGATCATGGCGACCGGCATGGTGCTGGTCATCGTCACCCGCCACATCGACCTGTCGGTCGGCTCGATGCTCGGCTTCTGCGCCATGATCATGGGCGTGCTGCAGGTCGATGATCCTGCCGCAATATCTCGGCCTCGGCCATCCGCTGATCTGGATCATCGCCGTCGCTCTGCGGCCTTGCCGTCGGTGCGCTGATCGGCGCGCTTCCAGGGCTGGCTGATCGCCTATCGCGGCATCCCGGCCTTCATCGTCACGCTCGGCGGCCTGCTCGTCTGGCGCGGCGCGGCCTTCCTGGTCGCCGCGGGGCGAACGATCTCGCCGGTCGACCCGACCTTCGCGCTGCTCGGCGGCGGCCCCTACGGCGCGGTCGGCGCCACCGGCAGCTGGATCGTCGGGCCTTCTGGCCTGCGTCGGCGTCGTCTCTGGATGCTGCCATCGGCCGCGCGCAGCGCGCAAGCTGCACGGCTTCCCGCTGCGCCCGATCTGGGCCGAGTACGTTCTGGCCGTCCTCGGCTGCGGGATCGTGCATCGGCGCGCGTCTGCTGGTCAACGCCTATCCCTGGCCGAAGGGCATCGTCGAAGCATATGCCGCAGCGCAACGGCATCGACCGTGCCGCGACGAGCGGGCTGTTCATCAGCCACGGCTTCGCCATTCCGGTGCTGATCCTGGTCGGCGTCGGCATCGTGATGACCTTCCTGATGACGCGCACCCGCTTCGGCCGCTACGTCTTCGCCATCGGCGGCAACCCCGAAGCCGCCGCACTTCGGCCGGCATCAACACCCGCTGGATGACGGTGAAGATCTTCGCGCTGATGGGCGTCCTCGCCGGGCTGTCTGCGCGTCGTCGCCTCGGCCCGCCTCAACTCGGCCACCAACGCGCTCGGCACGCTGGACGAACTCTACGTCATCGCCGCGGCCGTCATCGGCGGCACGTCGCTCGCCGGCGGCGTCGGCACGATCTACGGCGCGATGCTCGGCGCGCTGGTGATGCAGTCGCTGCAGTCCGGGCATGGTGCTGATCGGCTTCGACGCGGCGATGCAGAACATCGTCGTCGGCGTCGGTGCTCGTCGCTCGCCGTCTAGCTCGACACAGCTCTACCGCAAGCAGCATCGAAGTGAGGGAGGCAGACCATGACGCAACAGAGGCACGCCCCTGGTCGAGATGCGCGACATCTCGATCGCCTTCGGCGGCATCAAGGCCGTCGACCACGTCACGATCGATCTCTACCCCGGCGAGGTCGTCGGCCTTCTGGGCCACAACGGCGCCGGCAAGTCGACGCTGATCAAGTGCCTGTCGGGCGCCTACCAGCGCGACGCGGGCGAGATCTTCATCAACGGCGAGAAGGCCGTGATCATCGCAACCCCCGCGACGCCGGAACTACAACATCGAGACGATCTACCAGACGCTCGCGCTGGCCGACAATCTCGACGCCGCCTCCAACCTCTTCCTCGGGCGCGAGATCTGACGACCCCGCTGGGCATGGTCGACGACGTCCGCGATGGAGGCCGAGGCGCGCAAGATCATGGGCGCGGCTCAACCCGAACTTCCGCAAGTTCAAGGTGCCGGTCTCGGCGCTTTCGGGCGGCCAGCGGCAGTCGGTCGCCATCGCGCGCGCGGTCCATTTCAACGCCCGCATCCTGATCATGGACGAACCGACCGCGGCGCTCGGCCCGCAGGAGACGCAGATGGTCGCCGAACTGATCGAGGAGCTGAAGCGCCAGGGCCTCGGCATCTTCCTCATCAGCCACGACATCCACGACGTGATGAAGCTCTGCGACCGGGCGGCGTGATGAAGAACGGCCAGCTCGTCGGCACGCGTGAACGTCGAACGACGTGACCGAGGACGACATCCTCGGCATGATCATCCTCGGCAAGAAGCCGGAAAAGGCGGCCTGACATGTATCTCGGGCTCGACCTCGGCACGTCGGGCCTCAAGGGCCTCCTGATCGACGACGACCAGCGGGTCGTGGCCGAGGCGACGGCGCCGCTTGTCGGTGTCGCGGCCCGCACGACGGCTGGTCGGAGCAGATCGCCCGCCGACTGGATCGCCGCGGCCGAGGCGGTGATCGGACGCGCTGCCGGCCGGGCCCGGGCTTGGGCGGTCCGGGGCATCGGGCTTTCGGGCCAGATGCACGGGGCGACGCTTGCTCGACGCCTCGGACGAGGTGCTCCGCCCCTGCATCCTCTGGAACGACACGCGGAGCCATGCTGAAGCCGGCCGAGCTGGACGCCGATCCCGGTTTCGGCGCGCATCACCGGCAACATCGTCTTTCCCGGCTTCACCGCGCCGAAACTCGTCTGGGTGAAGCGCCACGAGCCGCAGATCTTTGCCCGCGTGGCGCGAGGTGCTGCTGCCGAAGGACTACCTGCGGCTCTGGCTGACCGGCGAACATGTGGCCGAGATGTCCGACGCGGCCGGGACCAGCTGGCTCGACACCGGGCGCGCGCGCCTGGTCGGAGGACGCTGCTGGCCGCGACCGACCTCGGCGTGGAGGCGATGCCGCGCCTCGTCGAGGGATCGGAGGTCTCGGGCCGCGTCCGGCCCGAGATCGCGGGGCGCTGCGGCATCCCCGCCGACGACGGTCGTGGCCGGCGGCGCGCGGCGACAACGCGGCGGCCGGGATCGGCGTGGGCGTCGTTGCCGCCGGGCAGGCCTTCGTCTCGCTCGGCACCTCGGGCGTGCTCTTCGCCGCGAATGACGGCTATCGGCCCGATCCGGCGACGGCCGTCCATACCTTCTGCCATGCGCTTCCCGGCACCTGGCACCAGATGGGCGTGATCCTCGCCGCGACCGACGCGCTGAACTGGTTCGCCGGGATCGCCGGGGCCGAGGCCGGCGCATCTGACCGAGGGGCTTGGCCCCCTGCACGCGCCGGGCAAGACCCGCTTCCTGCCCTATCTCGGGGGCGAGCGGACGCCCCTGAACGACGCCACGATCCGCGGCGCCTTCATCGGGCTCGAGCATGCGACCGACCGGCAGGCGGCGACGCGCGCCGTCCTTGAAGGCGTCGCCTTCGCGCTCCGCGATTGCCGCGACGCGCTGGCCGCGACCGGCACACGGATCGACAGCCTGCTCGCGGTCGGCGGCGGATCGAGGTCCGCCTACTGGCTTTCGGTCATCGCCACCGCGCTCGACACACCCGTATCGATCCCCGTGGCCGGCGATTTCGGCGGCGGCCTTCGGCGCCGCGCGGCTCGGCCTGATGGCCGCGACCGGCGCCGGGGCCGAGATCGCGACCACGCCCCGCCATCGACCGCACGTTCGCCCCCGATCCGGCGCTGGCGGCGGCCTTCGACGAAGGCCACGCCCGCTATCGCGCCGCCCAAACCGCCATCAAGGGACTGACATGACCGACTTCTTCAAAGGCATTCCGAAGATCCGCTACGAAGGGCCGGACAGCACCAACGAATTCGCCTTCCGCCACTACAACCCCGACGAGGTGGTCATGGGCAAGCGGATGGAGGATCACCTGCGCTTCGCCGTCGCCTACTGGCACAGCTTCGCCTGGCCCGGCGGCGATCCCTTCGGCGGACAGACCTTCGACCGGCCGTGGTTCGGCGACACGATGGCGCTCGCGAAGCTGAAGGCCGACGTGGCCTTCGAGATGTTCGACATCCTGAACGTGCCCTTCTTCTGCTTCCACGATGCCGATGTCCGGCCCGAAGGCGCGAGCTTCGCCGAAAGCTGAAGGAACCTCGAAGAGATCGTCGACTACTTCGGCGGCGAAGATGGAGACGCTCGGACCCGGCTTCTCTGGGGCACCGCGAACCTCTTTTCGCATCGCCGCTTCATGTCCGGTGCGGCCACGAACCCCGACCCGGACGTCTTCGCCTAGTCGGCGCCACGGTGAAGTCCTGCATCGACGCGACCCATAGGCTCGGCGGGCAGAACTACGTCCTCTGGGGCGGGCGCGAAGGCTACGAGACGCTGCTCAACACCGACCTCGGGCGCGAGCGGCGAGCAGGCGGGCCGCTTCCTGTCGATGGTCGTCGACTACAAGCACCGGATCGGGTTCAAGGGCACGATCCTGATCGAGCCGAAACCGCAGGAGCCGTCGAAGCACCAGTACGACTACGACGTCGCGACGGTCTACGGGTTCCTCAAGGAGCTTCGGGCTCGAGACGGAGGTGAAGGTCAACATCGAGCAGGGCCACGCGATCCTCGCGGGCCATTCGCTTCGAGCACGAGATCGCGCTTGCCGCCTCGCTCGGCATCTTCGGGTCGATCGACATGAACCGGAACGACTACCAGTCGGGCTGGGACACCGACCAGTTCCCCAACAACGTGCCGGAAATGGCGCTGGCCTATTACGAGATGATCCGCGCCGGCGGCTTCACCACGGGCGGCACCAACTTCGACGCCAAGATCCGCCGCCAGTCGCTCGATCCCGACGACCTGATCCTCGCCCATGTCGGCGCGATGGATATCTGCGCGCGCGCCTTCAAGGCGGCGGCGGCGATGATCGCGGACGGAACGCTCGAACGAGCGCGGGCGGAACGCTATGCCGGATGGGACAAGCCCGCAGAACGCCGCGATGCTGACATCGGAGACGCTCGAGACGATCTCGAGCGCGGGTGCTGACGTACGACCTCGATCCGGAGCCGCGGTCCGGCCGGCAGGAGCGGCTGGAGAACCTCTGGAACCGCTTCGTCTGATACCGAATCGGCCGAGGTCGCAATTCGTCCAGCTTGGGCCTGGCTGCCCCGCACCCGATGATTTTTTGCGCGTGTTTCCCGGCGCTTAAGCGCCCGGATACCGGAAAAATGGCGTGATCCGCTCCGATATCTTCACGGAGATTCCCGGCGTGAATCCGCCGCTTTTTCGCGTGTTTCGAGGTTCGGACAAAATTAGGCTTAACGAATCCGTAACAATTCAACTCATAGTTTAATTCAAGTGACCGGAAAGTGGGGGTTTTCCGGAGCAACCTGGCAAGGAGAATCCGAGTTGGCTGCCCCCCTATTCGAGTTTCGCGACGACGTCGTGCCCGTTGCGTCGCGTCGGCTTTACCCCGCCTTCGGAAAGCGATTTCTCGACCTGACGCTGCTCGTCCTGATGCTGCCGGTGGCGCTCCCGTTGATCGCGGCCATCATTCTCGTGACGGCGCTCGGCGGCGGGCCGGCGCTTTATTCCCAGCTTCGCGTCGGGCGCGACGACCGACTTTTCCGGTGCTGGAAGGTCCGGACCATGATCCCCGACGCCGACGCCGTGCTGGCACGGATCCTGCGCGACGATCCGGCCCTGGCCAAGGAATGGAACACGACCCAGAAGCTAGTCCGCGACCCGCGCGTAACCTGGTTCGGCGCACTCCTGCGGCGCACCAGCCTCGATGAACTGCCGCAGCTCTGGAACGTGCTGAACGGCACGATGAGCCTTGTCGGGCCGCGCCCTTTCACGCCGGAACAGCGCGGGCTTTACCGCAACGGGCGAACGGATGCCGATTACTACAGTTTGCGGCCGGGAATTACCGGCCTCTGGCAGGTCAGCCGTCGCAATCGCGGCTCCTTTGCCGAACGGTCTGCCTATGACAGCGTGTACCAGACACATCTGGGCCTTTGGACCGACCTCTCGATCCTCGCCCGCACCGTCATTGTCGTGCTTCGCGCGACCGGTGTCTGATCAGGCGAACCGCTTCCAGATCGCCGCATCGCCCAGGCCGGTGACGAAGGCCTCGTGCGCCGCAGCCTCGCCGGCGCTGAGCCTCGGGGGAAGTGGGGCCGGACGCGGCGACGGGCGCCAGGCCTCGGATGCCGAGCGGCCAGACCCGCCGCCCTCGACCGAGAGCCCGAAATCCGGCTGCCGCCCGCCGATCAGCTCCAGATAGACCTCGGCCAGAAGCTCGCTGTCGAGAAGCGCGCCGTGTTTCTCGCGCGCCGAATTGTCGATCGCGAAACGCCGGCAGAGCGCGTCGAGCGAGGCCGGCGAGCCGGGGAATTTGCGCCGAGCGATGGCAACGGTATCGAGCGCCCGGTCCATCGCGATGATGGGCAGGCTGGCCCAGCCGAGTTCTGCATTGAGGAACTTCATGTCGAAGGCGGCATTGTGGATCACCAGCCGCGAATCCTCGCCGATGAAGTCGAGAAAGGCCGCAGCCACCGCCGCGAAAGGCGGCTTGTCGCGCAGGAAGTCGTCGCCGAGGCCGTGCACATCGAACGCTTCCTTCGGCATCGCCCGTTCGGGGTTGATGTACTGGTGGTAAACCCGGCCCGTCGGCATGTGGTTCAGAAGCTCGATCGCGCCGATCTCGACGATGCGATGGCCTTCGGCCGGTTCGAATCCGGTGGTCTCCGTATCGAGGACGATCTCACGCATGGGCGGCTCCGATGCTTTCGATCAACTTTCGCACGGCGGCGCGGGTGGCATCAAGAGTCAGGGTCTCGATGACATAGGTCGCGCGGGCGTGCTTTTCCGCATCCGGCATCTGGCGGGCAAGGATGGTGGCGTATTGCGCCTCGGTCATGCCCGGCCGGGCAAGAACCCGTCTCCCGCTGGACATCCTCGGGCGGCAGTGACGACAAGGGTCGCGTCCATCTTCGCCTCGGCGCCGGTTTCGAACAGAAGCGGGATGTCGAGCACGACAAGTGGGGAGCCATCGGCAACCGCGGCTTCGATGAAAGCGGCGCGGTCGGCAGCGACAAGCGGATGGATCGACGGCTTCGATCCGCGAAAGCGCGGACGGATCTGCCGCGATCCAGTCCTTCAGCCGCGCCCGGTCGACCGCGCCTTCGTGGACCGCCTCAGGGCGCAGCGCCATGATTGCGTCGGCCGCCGGCGCCGCCAGGCATGTAGAGCCGGTGGACTGCGGCGTCCGCGTCCCAGACCGGCACGCCTTCCGCGGCGAACATCGCCGCCGTGGTCGATTTCCCCATACCGATTGAGCCGGTGAGGCCGAGCAGGAATGGCCGGCTCATCCCGCCAGTACCGCGTCGCGCACCGCCTGATCGACCTCGGGCCGCACCCCGAACCAGCGCTCGAAGGCCGGGGCGGCCTGATGGATCAGCATGCCGAGCCCGTCGACGGTGACGCAGCCGATCTCGGCCGCTTCCTCCAGAAGCCTGGTGCGGAGCGGCGTGTAGACCAGGTCGGTGACCACCGCGTTCGGCGACAGCGCGTCGAGCGGCACGCGGAAATCGGGTTTTCCGGTCATGCCCAGCGAGGAGGTGTTCACCACCGTTGTCGCGCCTTCCATCATGTTGCCGGCCTGAACCCAGTCATGGACGTTGACCTTGGCGCCGAATTCCTGCCTAAGCGCTTCGGCCCGGGTGCGGGTGCGATTGGCCATCCGGATCTCCGGCACTCCGACCTCGATCAGCGAGGCGATGACCGCCCGCGCGGCGCCGCCCGCGCCGATGACGGCCGCGGGTCCGGCGGTCGGGGTCCAGCCGGGGGCGTTCTGTCGCAGATTGGCGATGAACCCGTAGCCGTCGGTATTGTCGGCATGGATGCGGCCGTCCTTGCGGAAGATCAGCGTGTTTGCCGCCCCGATCAGCGCCGCGCGGTCGGTGACGACATCGGCGAGCGCAAGCACGGTTTCCTTGTGCGGTATGGTGACGTTGACGCCGACGAAGCCGGCCTTCGGCAGGGTCGCGATGACCTCGCGCAGATCGGCCTGGGCGACGTCCATCGGGATGTAGTAGCCGGCGATGCCGTAGCTTTTCAGCCAATGGCCATGCAGACGCGGCGATTTCGAATGCGCGATCGGGGAGCCAATGACACCGGCGAGCGGAATGCGGGGATGGTCGGTCATGTGGCGATGTCGCCCCGAATGCCGAGCCAGGTCAAGAGTTCGATCAAGGGCAGGCCGAGAATGGTGAAGTAATCGCCCTCGATGCGGGTGAAAAGCCGCACTCCCTCCTCCTCGAGCTTGTAGCAGCCGACACTGTGGCGGATGCTGTCCCAGTTGCGGGCGACGTAGTCTTCGAGATAGCGCTCCGAGAGGTCGCGCATCGTCAGACGGGCCTCGCCGACATGGCGCCAGAGCGGTTCGCCGGCGCGGCAGATGATCGCCGCCGTCAGGAGCCGGTGGGTGCGTCCGGAAAGGGTGCGAAGCTGGGCGCGGGCTTCCTCCTCATCAGTGGGTTTGGCAAAGACCTCGCCGTCACAGTCGAGGACCTGGTCGCAGCCGAGGACGAGCGCCTCGGGGTTGCGGTCGCTGACCCGCCGCGCCTTCATCTCGGCCAACGTATCTGCCAGATCACGCGGCAAGGCGTCCTCGGCCGCGAGTGCGGCGCGGATCGCCTCTTCGTCGATGCGGGCCGGACGGATCTCGGGCGACAGGCGGGCATTCCGCAGAAGTCGGGCGCGGATCTCCGATCCGGAGGCGAGGATGAGGGGAGGAGTCTGCGGGATCATGGATGACTCTGTGGGTAAGAGGCGGGGAGCTGGGCGAATGAACCTGGGGACAAGCTCGTGTCATGTGGGAACTGGGGACAGAAGCGGAGTTCTGTCAAGAACCGGGGGAAATCCTGCCCATGTGGAAGGCGGTTTGGCGGGGTTGTGGAAATGGCGCTGATCCGCAGGGGCGCCTGAAAAAGCATTCACAGGGGGATCAAAAGAGCGTATCTTCTAACTTATTGAAAACAATATACTATAATTCATTTGCCGTGCTTTTTTCTTACTTGTCCCGCGGTCATCCACAGCCTTGCCAACCTGTGCGGCATCGACCGGAAACATGGGAAATCCACATCATCCACAACCCCAACAACATCAACTTCTCATTCTTACTTCTTTCCTTTTATAAGATGCGTCGTGGCAAAGTTGCGAAAGGACCCGGCGTGATCAGCGATTTTCTGGCTTCGGTCTATCCATGGACAAAGGCGCTTCACGTGATCTCGGTGATGGCCTGGATCGCGGGGCTGTTCTATCTGCCGAGGCTCTTCGTCTACCATGTCGAGACCGTCGAAGCGAAAAGCGAGACGGACAAACTCTTTCAAGTGATGGAGCGCAAGCTCCTGCGGCTGATCATGAACCCGGCAATGACGGCGACGTGGATCTTCGGCCTCGCCCTGGTCTTCACGCCTGGGATCGTCGACTGGTCGGAGGTCTGGCCCTGGACCAAGGCAGCGTCGGTCCTTGCGATGACCTGGTTCCACCACTGGCTCGGCTACCGGCGGAAGGAATTCGTGAGTGGCACCAACAGCCGGACCGGGCGCACCTACCGGATGATGAACGAGGTGCCGACGGTTCTGATGATCGTCATCGTCCTGTCGGTTATCGTCAAATTCTGACGCTCGGTTGACTCGGGCCAGTTCGAGGGTGTATCCGCGCATCAAGCCCCGCCGTCCGGATTGGGGTATTTCCCCTGATGACACATCGCGCCGGCCGTTCGGTCTGCGTCTGACACGAGTGGTTTTTCCAAGATGACCGAAGAACGCCTGAACCTTGCCGATCTCAAGGCCAAGAGCCCCGCCGACCTTCTGTCGATGGCAGAAGAGCTGGAGATCGAAAACGCCTCGACCATGCGCAAGGGCGAGATGATGTTCTCGATCCTGAAGGAACATGCCGAGGAAGGTTGGGAGATTGGCGGCGACGGCGTCCTGGAGGTGCTGCAGGACGGGTTCGGTTTCCTGCGCTCGCCGGAGGCGAACTACCTTCCGGGTCCGGACGACATCTATGTCAGCCCCGAGATGTTGCGGCAATTCTCGCTGCGGACCGGCGATACGGTGGAAGGGTCCATGCGCGCGCCGGGCGAAAACGAACGATACTTCGCGCTGACCAAGGTGACGCGGATCAATTTCGAGGATCCGGAAAGGGCACGTCACAAGGTCGCCTTCGACAACCTGACGCCGCTTTATCCGGACGAGCGGCTGAAGATGGAGATTGAAGATCCGACGATCCGGGACCGTTCGGCCCGGATCATCGACCTCGTTGCACCGATCGGCAAGGGCCAGCGCGGCCTGATCGTCGCGCCGCCGCGCACCGGCAAGACGGTGCTTCTCCAGAATATCGCGCATTCGATCGCGACGAATCACCCGGAATGCTACCTGATCGTTCTGCTGATCGACGAACGGCCGGAGGAAGTGACCGACATGCAGCGCAGCGTCAAGGGCGAGGTCATCTCCTCGACCTTCGACGAACCGGCGACGCGTCACGTCGCGGTGGCCGAGATGGTGATCGAGAAGGCCAAGCGCCTGGTCGAGCACAAGCGCGATGTGGTGATCCTGCTCGATTCGATCACCCGCCTCGGCCGGGCGTTCAACACTGTGGTCCCGTCCTCGGGCAAGGTTCTGACAGGCGGCGTCGACGCCAACGCGCTGCAGCGGCCAAAGCGGTTCTTCGGCGCGGCGCGGAATATCGAGGAGGGCGGGTCGCTGACCATCATCGCCACTGCGCTGATCGACACCGGCAGCCGGATGGATGAGGTGATCTTCGAAGAGTTCAAGGGCACCGGCAACTCCGAGATCGTGCTCGACCGCAAGGTCGCGGACAAACGGGTGTTCCCGGCGATGGATATCCTCAAGTCGGGGACCCGGAAGGAGGACCTGCTGGTCGACAAGAACGACCTGCAGAAGACCTATGTGCTGCGCCGCATCCTGAACCCGATGGGCACGACAGATGCCATCGAGTTCCTGATCTCGAAGCTCAAGCAGACCAAGACGAACTCCGAGTTCTTCGACTCGATGAACGCCTGACTTGTTGTTTTAAAACAATAGGTTAATGCTATGGACACGATCTATGCCCTGGCTTCGGCACGGGGAAAGGCGGGCGTCGGCGTCATCCGGATCTCTGGCCCTCGCGCCTGGGAGGCGGTGACGGCTCTGGCCGGGCGCCTTCCCGAGCCACGCCATGCAGGGCTGCGGCGGCTGCGGCTTGCGGATGAGGCATTGGACGACGCGCTGGTTCTGACCTTCGCCGCCGGCGCGAGCTTTACCGGAGAGCAATCGGCCGAGCTACACGTTCATGGCGCAATGGCGACGGTGCGGGCGGTTCTATCCGCGCTCGCAGCGCAGCCGGGATTGCGGCTGGCGGAAGCAGGTGAGTTCACCCGGCGGGCTTTGGAGAATGGCCGACTCGATCTTGCCCAGGTCGAGGGGCTTGCCGATCTGATCGAGTCGGAGACCGAGGCGCAGCGGAGGCAGGCGCTGAAGGTCTTGTCCGGTGCGATCGGCGCCTGCGCCGAAGCCTGGCGACGCGACCTCATTCGAGCAGCAGCGCTTCTGGAGGCGACGATAGACTTTTCGGATGAGGATGTTCCTGTCGATGTGATGCCGGAAGTGCTCGAACTGATCGGGAGGGTTACGGACGGGCTGACCCGCGAATTGCGCGGCGTCGGAGCCGCGGAGCGGATCCGCGACGGGTTTGAGGTGGCGATCGTGGGGCGTCCAAATGCCGGGAAATCCACCTTGCTCAATGCGCTGGCTGGGCGTGAGGCGGCGATCACCTCAGAGGTGGCCGGAACGACGCGTGATGTGATCGAGGTCCGGATGGACCTCGGCGGGCTGTCGGTGACGCTCCTCGATACGGCCGGTCTGCGCGACGCGCTGGATAGCGTCGAGGAGATTGGCGTGCGGCGCGCGGTCGAGCGGTCAAAGGCGTCGGACCTGCGGATTTTCCTTCTGGATGGGGATGACGCCATTCCGATGCTGGACCCCCGGCCCGGCGATATCGTCGCCCGGAGCAAGGCCGATCTGGGGACGACAGGGCATGAGGGCGTTCTTCGCCTTTCGGGCGTGACCGGCGTCGGTCTCGCCGACCTGATCGCGCGGGTTACAGCGGAGCTGAAGTCTCGCGCCGCGTCGGCCGGAGTGATGACCAGGGCCCGGCATCGACAGTCGATGAGTAACGCCGTTTCTTCTATGGAGTCGGCGCGCGATGAGGTAAGGAACGGTCCAAATCGGACGGAGTTTGCTGCGGAACATTTACGGCAGGCTATCCGGGCTCTTGATTCGTTGGTTGGCCGTGTCGACGTTGAGCATCTTCTGGACGAGATCTTCGCCAGCTTCTGTATCGGCAAGTAAGGAGTGTTTCACGTGAAACATCTTGATGTCATCGTTATCGGCGGAGGCCATGCCGGCACAGAGGCGGCGCATGCGTCAGCCCGGCTTGGCGCTGCGACGGCACTCGTCACCTTGCGGCGCGATGCCATTGGGGTCATGTCCTGCAATCCGGCGATTGGCGGCCTCGGCAAAGGCCATCTCGTGCGGGAGATCGATGCGCTCGATGGCGTGATGGGCCGCATTGCCGACCGGGCGGGCATCCAGTTCCGCCTTCTCAACCGGCGCAAAGGGCCAGCGGTGCAAGGGCCGAGGGCCCAGATCGATCGGCGGGTCTATCGGCAGGAGATGTTGGCAGAAACGGAGGCGCGTGACAATCTGGCGATCATCGAGGGAGAAGCCGTCGATTTTCTGATGGATGGCGATCGAGTAGTCGGTGTCCGCCTTGCCGATGGTAGTGAAGTTCATGCCCGTGCAGTTGTTCTGACCACCGGAACTTTCCTTCGCGGCGTCATCCATATCGGCGATATCCGGCAGCCCGGTGGCCGGATGGGGGATCGCCCGTCAGTCGCGCTTGCGGAGCGTATCGACGGGTTTGGCCTGCCGCTCGGGCGCCTGAAGACCGGGACGCCGCCCAGGCTCGACGGCAGGACGATCAACTGGGACGGGCTTGACATGCAGTCCGGCGACGAGGATCCGGCGCTCTTCTCCTTCCTGAACGAGCAACCCTTCGTCCGACAGATCAGTTGCGGCATCACCCACACGAATGAACGAACCCATGCACTGATCCGGGACAACCTCGACCGCTCGGCCATGTATGGCGGTCATATCGAAGGCGTGGGCCCGCGTTACTGTCCGTCGATCGAGGACAAGGTCGTGCGCTTCTCGGACAAGAGCGCGCATCAGGTTTTCCTTGAACCGGAGGGGTTGGACGACCCGACCATCTATCCGAACGGGATCTCGACCTCGCTGCCGCGTGACGTTCAAGAGGCGTACGTGCATTCCATCGCCGGGCTTGAGAACGCCGCGATTCTTCAACCGGGCTACGCCATCGAATACGACTATGTCGATCCGCGGGCATTGCGGCCGACCCTGGAACTCAAGGATGTGCCCGGCCTCTATCTTGCGGGTCAGATCAACGGGACCACAGGATATGAGGAGGCGGCTGCACAGGGCCTTGTCGCCGGCCTCAACGCGGCGCAATCCGCGCGGGGCGGGGCGGGCGTGGTTTTCAGCCGGTCGCAGAGCTATATCGGCGTAATGATCGATGATCTGGTGACGCGGGGGGTTTCGGAGCCGTATCGAATGTTCACCTCGCGGGCCGAATTCCGCCTGTCGTTGCGGGCAGACAATGCCGACCAGCGCTTGACCGGCCTCGGGGTCGAGCTTGGCTGTGTCGGTGCGGAGAGGCGGCAGGCGTTCGACGCGAAGATGGATGCGCTCAAAGCCGGCCGCGCCGCGCTTGATGCCCTCTCCCTGACCCCGCGCGAGGCAAATGAACATGGGATCAATGTCGGACAGGACGGCCAGCGCCGCACCGGCTTCCGGCTCCTGTCCTTCCCCGGGATCACCTTTGCGGCCCTAGAGCGCGCGTCCCCGGATTTGGCAGCAATTCCCGCCAACATCAAGGAACAGCTCGCACGCGATGCAACCTATGCAACCTATATCGACCGGCAAGCGGCCGACGTTGAGGCCATGCGTCGCGAGGAAACCCACGAAATCCCGGATGATTTCGACTATGCGACCCTGACCGGCCTTTCGAACGAGCTAAAAGGCAAGCTCGCACAAGCACGACCCCGCACGCTGGCGCAGGCCGGGCGTCTTGATGGAATGACGCCGGCCGCGCTGACGCTGATTCTCGCGTCGCTGCGCCGCTCCGAAAGACAGCGGTCATCAGGATGAGCGACGGGAACAGTCTGGCGGGGCGGGATGTTTCACGTGAAACATCGGAGCGCCTCGCCCTTTTCGAATTGTTGGTCCGGAAGTGGAATCCGGCGATCAATCTCGTCGCCCGCTCTACACTCGACGACCTTCGGGGCCGGCACTTCATTGATTCCGCGCAGATATTTGACCTTGCCCCCACGACTGCCCGGCGTTGGGCCGATCTTGGCAGCGGCGGCGGCTTTCCTGGCATGATCGTCGCTATCCTCGCCGCAACTGAGCGGCCGCATCTTTCGGTGACCCTCGTCGAAAGCGACCAGCGCAAGGCCGCGTTCCTTGCGGCCGCAGTGCGAGAGCTCGGGATATCCGTCGAGATTCTTGCGGCTCGTATCGAAGCAATCCCGCCACTTGGGGCCGACACCTTGTCTGCCCGCGCCCTAGCCCCCCTCGGCACGCTTCTCGTCCATGCTGCGCGGCATCTTGCGCCAGACGGCATCGCGATTTTCCCTAAGGGCGCCAATCATCAGGCCGAGCTCGATCAGGCGCTTGAACATTGGGCGTTCTCCTATCAAAAGGAACCGAGCAAGACCGACGCTGCCGGCGTCATCCTGACCATCGGAGGTATCACGCGTGTCTGACCCGACCCGACCGCCGGGGCCGAGAATCATTGCCGTCGCCAACCAGAAAGGCGGCGTCGGCAAGACCACGACCGCGATCAACCTCGCCGCCGCGCTGGCCGAGGACGGGCTGAGCATCCTCCTCGTCGACCTCGATCCGCAGGGAAACGCTTCGACCGGTCTCGGGGTCGAATCGGCACAGCGCGAAAAGACTACCTATGACCTGCTGATCGAGGACGCCGCCCTTCTTGACGTGATCCGTCCCACCCAGGTCGAAGGCCTCTGGCTGTGCCCGGCAACGACGGACCTTTCCTCCGCCGATATCGAGCTCGTCGCCAATGAAAAGCGCAGCTTCCTACTCCACGACGCGCTTCGCCAGCCGGCCATCGACAGCTTCGAATTCGACTACGTCCTTATTGACTGCCCGCCTTCGCTCAGCCTTCTGACCGTCAATGCGATGGTTGCCGCCCATTCCGTCCTGGTTCCGCTTCAGGCCGAATTCTACGCTCTCGAAGGCCTTTCGCAGCTCATGCTGACGATCCGCGAGGTGCGGCACGCCGCCAACCCGGATCTCCGGATCGAAGGCGTCATCCTCACCATGTACGACAGCCGAAACAACCTCTCGCAGCAGGTGGAGGCGGATGCCCGCGCCAACCTCGGCGATCTCGTCTACCGGACGGTTGTTCCGCGCAACGTCCGGCTCAGCGAGGCGCCGTCTTATGCGGTGCCGGTCCTGACCTATGATACGTTGTCGAAGGGCAGCATCGCCTATCGCGCGCTCGCCCAGGAAATCCTTGCGCGCCACAAACGGACTTAAGGGGGCATTCATGGCAGACAAGAAGACCGAACGGCGCGGGCTCGGACGCGGATTGTCCGCCCTCATGGCGGACGTCCATCTCGGCGCCGGCGAGGATCGCAGCAGCGACACGCCGCGCCGCGCCGATACCCGCCTGCCGGTCGAAAAGATCGAACCCAATCCAGACCAACCCCGCCGCGACTTCGACCCCGAAGCGCTGCAGGAACTGGCCGAATCGATCCGCGCAAAGGGTGTTATCCAACCCCTTATTGTTCGGGAAAACCCAAGAAAAACAGATAGTTACGAAATCGTTGCCGGCGAACGCCGCTGGCGTGCCGCGCAGATGGCGCAGCTGCATGACGTGCCCGTTCTGATCCGCGACTTCAACGACACCGAGGTTCTCGAAGTCGCCATCATCGAGAACATCCAGCGCGCCGACCTCAATGCGATCGAGGAGGCGCTCGGCTACCGCCAGCTCATGGACCGTTTCGGCCATACTCAGGAAAAACTCGCCGAGGGCCTCTCGAAAAGCCGCAGCCACATCGCCAACCTCCTGCGCCTCCTGACCCTGCCGGAGGAGGTGCAGACCTGGCTTCGCGAAGGCCAGCTCTCCGCCGGTCATGCCCGCGCCCTCATCACCACCGCCGATCCGGTGGCGCTCGCCCGGCAGGTTATCGCCAGAGGCCTCTCGGTCCGCGAAACCGAACGACTTGCCAAGGCGCCCACGAAACCCGCCGCGCCCCGGCCCGACCGCCGGCACGAAAAGGACGCCGACACCCGGGTTCTCGAACAGGATCTCTCGGCCAATCTCAAGATGAAGGTTGTTATTGACCACAAGGGTCATGACGGCGGCCACCTCGTCATCACTTACAAGACGCTCGAACAGCTTGATGAGCTTTGCCAGCTTCTGTCGCAAACCAACTGAGTGTTAGGCGTTCGGCCGCGTCCAGATAAAGATCGATACCGCGACCAGCACCAGCGCCTGAACGCTCAGCACCCAGGGCTCCAGCCCAAGCGCGACGGAAATCAGGAATGCCGCAACAATGGACACCGAAGCCAGCCATTTCGCCCGCTTCCCGATCGCCCCGCGCTCTCGCCAATCCGAGATCGGCGGACCGAAGACCGGATGGGCGAGTATCCAGTGGTGTAGCCGCTCCGACGATCGGCTGAAGGCGAAGGCCGCTAGCAACAGGAACGGTACAGTCGGCAAGAGCGGCAGGAAGATCCCCGCCGCCCCCAACGCCAACGCGACCGCGCCAAGCAGAAGCCAGAGCCCTCGCATCATGGCATCAGTTCTCGAATCACCGCGTTGAGGACCGCGCGCCCCTCGGGCGTCGCCGCCAGTCGCGATCCCGTCCGGCGGACCATGCCAATGTCTTCCAAACCCATTACCGCCAATTCGGACAACGGTCGGTCGGCCAGCGCGGCATAGCGCTCCATGTCGAGACCCTCGGCCAGACGAAGGCACATCATCAGATACTCGCTGGCCTGATCCGCCGCCGCCAGGCTCTCGCGCGGCGCCTCGCCGTGGCCCGCTGTCTCGACTTGCCGCAGCCAGGCGGACGGCGCCTTAGGCGCCTCCGTTGCGATCCGAGCTCCGCCCAGTGTCAGCCGCCCATGCGCGCCCGGGCCGATCCCGGCATAGTCGCCGTAGCGCCAGTAAATCAGGTTGTGCCGGCTCTCCGCCCCCTCGCGGGCGTGGTTCGATACTTCGTAAGCCGGCATCCCAGCATCAACAAGAATATCTTGCGTTTTCAGATACATATCTGCTGCAAGATCGTCCTCTGGCAAACCCCTCAGGCCGCCGGCGGCGTGCCGCGCGCCAAAGGCGGTGCCGTCCTCGATGGTCAGCTGGTAAAGCGACAGGTGATCAACTGCCATCGCCAGCGCCTCGCGCAGTTCGGCCTCCCAAACGTTCAACCCCTGATCCTGGCGGGCATAGATCAAATCGAAGCTCACACGGTCGAAGGTAGCCCGCGCCACGTCGAACGCCGTCCGCGCTTCCGCAACCGAATGCAGCCGACCGAGCCGACGCAGATCGACGTCGTTCAGCGCCTGGAGTCCCATCGAAATACGGTTGACCCCCGCCTCCGCATAGCCCCGGAACCGGCCGGCCTCGACGCTGCCGGGATTGGCCTCCAGAGTCACTTCGGCATCGTTCGCCATCGGCCAGGTCGCGCGGATCTTTTCGATGATCGCCGCGACCAGATCGGGATCCATCAGCGATGGCGTGCCGCCACCAAAAAATACCGTGTTGAGAATGCGTCCATGTGTCTCCGCGCCGACCCGTTCGATCTCGCTCAGATAGGCGCGGCGCCAGCGGGACTGGTCGATCTCGGCCACAACGTGAGAGTTGAAGTCGCAATAGGGGCATTTGGAGGCGCAGAAGGGCCAGTGAAGATAAAGCCCGAACCCACCGTGACGCCAGTCTTCCACATTCAGCCCTTGAACGCCGTCACTTCGATCTCGATCTTCATTTCCGGCCGGATCAGGCCGGCAACGACCATGGTCGCGGCGGGACGTATCTCGGCGAAGGCCTCGCCCAGCGCCGGGATCAGTTCATCGACCAGCGCGGCGTCGGTCACGGTGTATTGCACCCGCACGACATCCTCCATGGCAAAGCCCGCCTCGGCCAGAACGCCACGGATAGTGGCGAAGCAATTGCGCGCCTGATCGCGATGCTCTCCGGGATGACCATGGTCTTGTAGTCGTATCCGGTGACGCCCGAGACGAAGCACCAATTGCCCTTCACGATTGCCCGGCTGTAGCCCATCTTTGCCTCGAACGGCGATCCGGTCGAAATCCGCTTCATGCCGTCGCTCCCTCGAAACAGGCAACCAACTTGCCGAACGCATCGGCCCGGTGGCTGATTCGATTCTTTTCCTGCGGATCCATCTCCGCAAAGGTGATGTCGTAGTCCTCGGGTTGGAACATCGGATCGTAACCGTGACCCTGCGCGCCGCGCATCGGCCAGACGACCTGTCCTTCAACCTTGCCCGCGAAGACTTCATCATGCCCGTCAGGCCAGGCCAGCACCATCGTCGCGCGGAACCGCGCGGCGCGGGGATAGGAGGCGTTCGACCGCCTCCAGCTCCGTCCATGTCCGGGTCATGGCCTGAACGAAATCCCGTCCCGTCGGTGTCATTGCCCAGTCGGCGGTATAGACACCGGGCGCGCCGTCAAGCCCGTCGACCTCGATCCCGCTGTCATCGGCCAAGGCCGGAAGCCCGGTCGCCTTCGCCGCCGCATGGGCCTTGATCCGCGCATTGCCGACAAATGTGTCCTCGGTTTCCTCGGGCTCCGGCAGACCCATTTCGGCGGCGCTCACGCAGGCGATGCCGTAGGGTTTCAGCAGATCCGCGATCTCTTCGAGCTTGCCCGTGTTGTGGGTCGCCACCAGAAGCCGCCTGCCCGTGAACACCCGCATCAGATCGCCGCCTTCTGGGCCTCGACCAGGGCCGCGATACCGCTCTCGGCGAGATCGAGGAGCTTGTTCATCTCGTCGCGTGAAAATGTGGAGCCTTCGGCCGACATCTGCACCTCGATCAGCCGCCCGCGCCCGGTCAGGATGAAATTCCCGTCCGTGCCCGCCTCGCTGTCCTCGGCATAGTCGAGGTCGAGCACTGTCTGACCGGCATAGATGCCGCAGGAGACGGCGGCGACGTGATCGACCAGCGGATCGCTGATCACCGCTCCGGCCTTGATCAGCTTGTTGACCGCCAGCCGCAAAGCCACCCAGCCCCCGGTGATCGAGGCGCAGCGGGTGCCGCCATCGGCCTGGATCACGTCGCAGTCGACCACGATCTGACGCTCGCCCAAAGCCACCCGGTCCACGCCGGCCCGCAGCGATCGTCCGATAAGCCTTTGAATTTCCTGCGTTCTTCCGGACTGCTTGCCCGCGGCGGCCTCGCGCCGGTTGCGCGTATTGGTGGCGCGCGGCAGCATTCCGTATTCCGCCGTCACCCAGCCGAGCCCGGTTCCCTTCAGGAACGACGGCGCCTTGTCTTCGACCGTCGCTGTGCACAGGACATGGGTGTCCCCGCAACGGATCAGGCAGGAGCCCTTCGGCATGTTTCGTCACGCCCGTTTCAATCGAAATCGCGCGCATCGCGTCGAGCTTCCGGCCAGAGGGTCGCATATCTTGTCCTTTCGTCGGTTCGCCGCCAATTACAGGCCCCCCGCGCACTGACGCAACCCCGATTGACGCGGCCGGCGCTGGCTCTTTTACTGGCAAGGGCCATATAGATAGGGTCATGAGCGACCGACCGAACATCCTTGCCGAATTGAACGACCGCTCGCGAGAGGTATTTCGCCGCGTGGTCGAAAGCTATCTGGACACCGGCGGCCCGGTCGGATCGCGCACGCTTTACCCGCACGATGAGCGAACAGATCTCCGCCGCGACGATCCGCAACGTCATGCAGGACCTCGAATACCTCGGTCTGCTCGACAGCCCGCACACCTCCGCCGGCCGCGTACCGACGCATCTCGGGCTCCGGATGTTCGTCGACGGGCTGATGGAGGTGTCGACCCTCTCGCTCGCAGGACCGCGAGGCGATCGACGCCACCGCCGGCGCCAACGAGCCCGGGGTCAACACGATGCTCGACCGCATCGGCCTCGCGCTGTCCGGCATCACGCATGGCGCAAGCCTCGTCCTGACGCCGAAACACGAAGCCCCGATCCGGCACATCGAATTCGTCAGCCTCGCGCCGGAACGGGCGCTCGTCGTCCTCGTCTTCGCTGACGGCCATGTCGAGAACCGCGTCTTCACGCCGCCGCCGGACAGACGCCGTCTTCGATGCGGGAGGCGGCGAATTTCCTGAACGCGCTCGCCGAAGGCCGAACACTCTCGCGAACTGCAGTGCCCATATGAGCCGCGAGATCGCCCGGCGCCGGCAAGAGCTCGACAGTGCCGCCGCGGGCGCTCGTCGAAAGCGGCCTCGCGGTCTGGGAAAACCCCGGCGAATCCCAGGAACGGCTGATCGTGCGCGGCCGTGCCAACCTCATCGACCAGGCCGACGAGGCTGACCTCGACCGTATCCGCACACTTTTCGACGACCTGGAGCGCAAGCGCGATATCGCCGAATTCCTCGAACTTGCCGAGGCGGGCGAGGGTGTGCGCATTTTTATCGGCTCGGAGAACAAGTTATTCTCACTTTCGGGTTCCTCTCTGGTGGTCTCTCCCTATATGAACGCTGACCGTAAGATCATCGGCGCTGTGGGCGTGATCGGTCCGACGCGGCTCAATTACGGGCGCATCGTGCCGATCGTCGACTACACGGCGCAGCTCGTCGGACGGATGCTGTCCGGGGAGCGTAAGGGATAGACCATGAGTGAGATGAAGAAAGACGAGATTGCCGAGGACCAGGCCCAGATCGGTCCCGAGGAGATCGAGGCTGACGCGGTGGCTGAGCGAGATCGAGGCGCTTCGCGCCGAGCGGGACGAGATTCGCGACCGTTTCATGCGGGCACTCGCCGACGCCGAAAACATCCGCAAGCGCGGCGAACGCGACCGGCGCGAGGCGGAGCAATATGGTGGATCGAAGCTCGCCCGCGACATGCTGCCGGTCTACGACAACCTCAAGCGCGCGCTCGACGCCGCCGGAGAAGAGCAGCGCGAGGCCGCCAAGGCGCTGATCGAGGGCGTCGAACTGACGATGCGCGAGTTGATTTCCGTTCTCGGCAAGCACGGGGTGCAGCCGATCGTTCCGGCAGTGGGCGAGGCGTTCGACCCCCAGCTTCACCAGGCGATGTTCGAAGCGCCGCTGCCTGGCACCAAGGCGGGCGACATCATTCAGGTGATGACCGAGGGCTTCATGCTGCACGACCGGCTGTTGCGCCCCGCGCAGGTCGGCGTGAGCTCGGCTCCGAAGTCCTGATCTACGGCGAGGCAAGCGGGGGTTTCACACCCCCGCGCCCCCGTGAGGTACTTGAACCACAATGAAAGGATGCGGCGTCAGACGTCCGAAATCGACTTGAGGTCGTAGAGCGCCGCCAGCGCCTCCAGCGGCGTCATCTCGTCGGGGTGGAGCGCGGCCAGCCGATCTTCCAGCTTCGACGGGCCCATTGCAGGCCGGGCCGGAGCAACGGGTGACGGCGCTGAAAAGCGGCAGGTCGTCGATCAGCGTGTGCTTGCGGGTCCCGCCCTCGCGCTCGCCCTTTTCCAGCGCGTCGAGCACCACCTTCGCCCGCTCGACCACCGCCGCCGGCAGGCCGGCGAGCCGGGCGACCTGCACGCCGTAGGACTGCGATCGGCGGCGCCCTTGCGCACCTCGTGCAGGAAGATCACCTCGCCTTCCCATTCCTTCACCGCGACCGTGGCGTTCTCCACGCCGTCGAGCTTCGCGGCGAGCGCCGTCATCTCGTGGTAATGCGTGGCGAAGAGCGCGCGGCAGCGGTTCACGTCGTGCAGGTGTTCGAGCGTCGCCCAGGCGATCGACAGCCCGTCATAGGTCGCGGTGCCGCGTCCGATCTCATCGAGGATGACCAGCGCCCGGTCGTCGGCCTGGTTCAGGATCGCCGCGGTTTCCACCATCTCGACCATGAAGGTCGAGCGGCCGCGCGCCAGATCGTCGGCGGCGCCGACGCGGCTGAAAAGCTGGCTGACGAGGCCGATATGGGCGCGTTTCGCCGGCACGAAGCTGCCCGATCTGCGCCAGAAGCGCGATCAGCGCGTTCTGGCGCAGAAAGGTCGACTTGCCGGCCATGTTCGGGCCGGTCAACAGCCAGATCGCCGGCGTCTCGCCCGGCGTCAGCACGCAATCGTTGGCGATGAAGGGCTCCCCGGACCGTTTCAGCGCCCGTTCCACCACCGGATGGCGGCCGCCCTCGATCTCGAAGGCGCGGCTGTCGTCCACTTGCGGTTCGCACCAGTCCTCGCCCCGCGCGAGGTCGGCGAAGGCGGCGGTCAGGTCGATCTCGGCCAGCGCCCGTGCGGCCCCGGAGATCAGTGCCGACGCATCGAGAATCATCGCTTTCAGGCCGTCATAGAGCCGCTTTTCGATCTCCAGCGCCCGGTTGCCGGCATTCAGGATCCTGGTTTCCATCTCGGAGAGCGGCACGGTGGTGAAGCGCACCTGATTGGCCGTGGTCTGGCGGTGGATGAAGGTTTCGTTCAGCGGCGGCGACAGCATCTTTTCGGCATGGGTCGCCGTCGTCTCGATGAAATAGCCCAGCACGTTGTTGTGCTTGATCTTCAGGCTCTGGATGCCGGTCTCCGCGACGTACTCGGCCTGCATCCCGGCGATGACGCCGCGGCCCTCGTCGCGCAGCTGCCGGGCCTCGTCGAGATCCGCGTCGTGACCCGCCGCGATGAAGCCGCCGTCGCGGGCCAGCAGCGGCGGTTCGGCGACCAGCGCCGCGTCGAGACAGGCGACGAGGTCGTCGTGGCCGACGAGCGCGCTTGCCGCGCCGGCGAGCCGCGCGGGCACGTCGCCGGCGAGCCGCCCGGCGATCCGCGCGGCCTCCGCCAGCCCGCCGCGGATCGCGGCGAGGTCGCGCGGCCCGCCCCGGTCGAGCGCCAGCCGCGACAGCGCCCGGTCCATGTCGGGCACCTTGCGCAGGTCGGCGCGCAGAGCCTCGGCCAGCCGCGCCTCGGCCGGCAAGGAAGCGCACCGCTTCCAGCCGCGACCGGATCTCCGCGAGGTCGCGCGACGGCGCGGAAAGCCGCCGCTCCAGCAGCCGCCCGCCGCCGGCCGTCACGGTCCGGTCGATGGCGGCGATCAGCGAGCCCTCGCGCCCGCCCGACAGCGCCTGGGTGATCTCCAGATTGCGGCGGGTCGCGGCGTCGATCTGCACGCTGCCGCCCGGCGCTTCCTTGCACCGGCGGACGCAGGAGCGGCAGCTTGCCGCGCTGGGTCAGGTCGAGGTATTCGACGATCGCCCCCATCGCCGAAACCTCGGCGCGGTCGAACGTGCCGAAGGCGTCGAGCGTCGCGACATCGAAGAGCGTCGGCGAGCCGTTTCTCGGCGCCCGTGCTGTCGAAGGAGCCGCGCGACAGCGGCGTCATCGCCGCGCCGGATTCAGAGACTAATCCGGCGCAATCGGCCTCTTTCGTCTCGCTGACGAGAACCTCGCGCGGGGCAAGCCGCGCCAGTTCCGGCGCCAAGCCGGACCATCGGGCAGGCGATCACCCGGAACTCGCCGGTCGAGATGTCGACCCAGGCCAGCGCCGCCTCGTCCCGCACCTCGGCCCAGGCGGCGAGGAAGTTGTGCCGCCGCGCCTCGAGCAGGCTTTCCTCGGTCAGCGTGCCGGGCGTCACCAGCCGCACCACGTCGCGCGCCACCACCGATTTCGAGCCGCGCTTCTTCGCCTCGGCCGGGTCCTCCATCTGCTCGGCGATGGCGACGCGGAACCCCTTGCGGATCAGCGTCAGCAGATAGCCTTCGGCGGCATGCACCGGCACGCCGCACATCGGGATATCCTCGCCCAGATGCTTGCCGCGCTTGGTCAGCGCGATATCCAGCGCCGCTGCCGCCGCCTCGGCATCGTCGAAGAACATCTCGTAGAAATCGCCCATCCGGTAGAACAGCAGCGCGTCCGGATAGCGCCCCTTGATCTCCAGATATTGCGCCATCATCGGCGTCACAGTGGCGTCGGCAGACACGCGCACCCCCTCGGATCTTCCGCGCGACCCTACAAAACCGGCCCTGCGGGGAAAAGCGGCAAATCCTTTGGATTGTGACCACCGGGAAGGGACGTTATGACGACGGGACTGCGAGGAGGATCAGGGGCCCATGTCGACGAAGAACCGCGTCACGCCGGAAGAGGCGCTCGCCTATCACCTGAACCCGGTGCCCGGAAAGTACGAGATCGTCGCCTCGAAGCCGATGGCGACGCAGCGCGACCTGTCGCTGGCCTATTCCCCGGGCGTCGCGGTTCCGGTCGAGGCGATCGCCGACGAGCCCGAGACCGCCTACGACTACACCACCAAGGGCAACCTGGTCGCGGTCATCTCGAACGGCACCGCGATCCTCGGCCTCGGCAATCTCGGCGCGCTGGCCTCCAAGCCGGTGATGGAAGGCAAGGCCGTCCTCTTCAAGCGCTTCGCCGACGTGAACGCCATCGACATCGAACTCGACACCGAAGACCCCGACGAGTTCATCAAGGCCGTCAGCCTGATGGGCCCGACCTTCGGCGGCATCAACCTCGAAGACATCAAGGCGCCCGAATGCTTCATCATCGAAAGCCGCTGAAAGAGATCATGGACATCCCGGTCTTCCACGACGACCAGCACGGCACCGCGGTGATCTGCGCGGCCGGCCTGATCAACGCGCTGCGAGCTCACCGGCAAGAAGATCGAGGACTGCAAGATCGTGCTCAACGGCGCGGGCGCGGCCGGCATCGCCTGCCTCGAACTGCTCAAGGCGATGGGCGCGAAGCACGACAACTGCATCATGTGCGACACCAAGGGCGTGATCTAGCAGGGCCGCACCGAGGGCATGAACCAGTGGAAATCGGCCCATGCGGTGAAGACCGACGCCCGCAGCCTCGAAGAGGCGATGAAGGGTGCGGACGTCTTCCTCGGCGTCTCGGCCAAGGGCGCGGTGACGCCGGAGATGGTGCGAGTCGATGGCGCCGAACCCGGTCATCTTCGCGATGGCCAACCCCGATCCCGAAATCACGCCGGAAGAGGCGCATGCCGTGCGCGAGGACGCGATCGTCGCGACCGGGCGCTCGGACTATCCGAACCAGGTCAACAACGTCCTGGGCTTTCCCTATCTCTTCCGCGGCGCGCTCGACATCCATGCCCGCGCGATCAACGACGAGATGAAGATCGCCTGCGCCGAGGCGCTCGCCGAGCTCGCGCGCGAAGATGTGCCGGACGAAGTGGCGATGGCCTATGGCCGCAAGCTCTCGTTCGGGCGCGACTACATCATCCCGACGCCGTTCGACCCGCGGCTGATCCATGTGATCCCGCCCGCCGTCGCGAAGGCGGGGATGGAGACGGGCGTCGCCCGCCGGCCGATCATCGACATGACGGCCTATGAGCTCAGCCTCAAGTCCCGCATGGACCCGACCGCGTCGATCCTGCAGGGCATCCACGCCCGTGCGCGGCAGGCCCAGGCGCGGATGATCTTCGCCGAAGGCGACGACCCGCGCGTGCTGCGCGCCGCCGTCGCCTATCAACGCGCGGGACTTGGCAAGGCGCTCGTCGTCGGGCGGGAACGCGACGTGAAGGAAAAGCTCACCGCCGAAGGGCTCGGTGACGCGGTGAAGGAGCTTGAGATCGTCAATGCCGCGAACACCCCGCATCTGGACGCCTACAAGGAGTTCCTCTACGCCCGCCTGCAGCGGCAGGGCTTCGACGCGCATGACATCCACCGGCTTGCGGCGCGCGACCGGCATGTCTTCTCGGCGCTGATGCTGGCGCATGGGCATGGCGACGGGCTGGTCACCGGGGCGACGCGGAAGTCGGCGCATGTGCTCGACCTCATCAACCACGTCTTCGACGCGCGGGCCGAGGATGGGGCGGTCGGCATCACGGCCGTCTGCACAAGGGCCGGATCGTCCTCATCGGCGACACGCTGGTGCACGAATGGCCGGACGAGAACGATCTCGCCGACATCGCCGAACGCGGCGCCCGCGTGGCGCGCGGACTCGGGCTGGAGCCGCGCGTGGCGTTCCTGTCGTTCTCGACCTTCGGCTATCCGGTGTCGGAGCGCGCGACGAAGATGCATCAGGCGCCGAAGGTGCTCGACGCGCGCGGGGTCGATTTCGAATACGACGGCGAGATGACGGTCGACGTCGCGCTCAATCCCGCGCAGATGGCGCAATATCCGTTCTGCCGGCTGACCGGTCCGGCCAACGTGCTGGTGGTTCCGGCGCGGCACTCGGCCTCGATCTCGGTCAAGCTGATGCAGGAGATGGCCGGCGCGACGGTGATCGGGCCGATCCTGACCGGCGTCGACAAGCCGATCCAGATCTGCTCGACCGGATCGACTGTCAACGACATCCTCAACATGGCGGTGATCGCCGCCTGCCGGCTCGGGCAGTAAGGTCCGACCGCCCTCAGTGGGCGAAAGCGGCCTGATCGCCCCACAATTCGCGCACGCGCTGATCGCGGCCGCAGGCGTTGCGGTAGAACTTGTAGGCGGACGACTGCTTCTTCGGACCGGCGCGGGTCAGGACGATACTGCTGCCCTTGTAGTAGTCCTGATGATAGTCCTCGGCCTTCCAGAAGGTGGAGGCTGGCAGGATCGGCGTCACGATCTTCTTGCCCAACGCCTGCGACGCCTCTTTCTTCGCCAGCTCGGCGACCCGCTGCTGCTCGGCATCCTGAACGAAAATCGCGGTGCGGTAGCTGTCGCCCCGGTCGCAGAACTGCCCGCCCGCATCGGTCGGATCGACCGAGCGGAAGAAGAGGTGAGAGCAGCATGTCATAGCTCACCTTGCTGTCGATCGAAGGTGATCTTGACCGCCTCGTAATGCCCGGTGCCGCCGGCGCTGACTTGCTTGTAGGTCGGGTTCTCGGTCTTGCCGCCAGTATAGCCAGAGATCACCGATTTCACCCCGGGCACCGTTTCGAAATCGGATTCCACGCACCAGAAACAGCCGCCGGCAAGGATTGCGGTTTTGGTCGCAGCCGCCGCGGGGCCTGCAAGAAGCAGGAAGGCAAGGACAAGTCTGAACATGGCTTCACTCCGTTTTGCCCGATCAAACGGAGAAGCGGAGCAAGGGGCAATTCATCTTGGCGTGATATCACGTGATCGTGGGCCGGGCGTCAGCCGAGAAGCTTCGCAAGCCCCATCGCGACGCCGATATCGCCTGAGACTTTCAGCTTGCCGAGCATCACCCCGGTCATCGGGTTTAGCTTGCCGGTCAACAGTTTCACGAGGTTTTCTTTCGAGATCGTCAGCGTGCAATCCGTTGGCCGATCCTCGGTCGTGGCGACGCCGTCCGCCAGAACGATGACCCCCGCCTTTCCGAAATCAAACTTGAGCGACCCCGTGAAGCGCTTGGTCGCCAGCGTCCGATTGATGTCGGTGGCGATGGTGTCGAGCGGCATGGTCGGGTCCCCGGTCGTTGATGCGCCGCCGTCGTAGCGGGCGAGGATATCCTGCCGCAAGCGGAGCGTTGCGTCACGGCTAGAGCGAAGCAGTGGTCAGGATCGGATTGGCTCGAGTCCTCGACGCACAGAAATTCAGGCGCCAGACGCAGACCTCGCACGCGAAAAACTCAGGATTTCACACGTGCGTTCCGCGTCGCGATCAGTTTCAGACGAAGCGCGTTCAGCCGGATGAAGCCCTCGGCATCCTTCTGGTCGTAGGCGCCGGCATCCTCCTCGAAGGTGACGTGGGCCTCGGAATAGAGCGACTGATCCGACCAGCGCGCGACGGTGCGGGCCGATGCCCTTGTAGAGCTTCACCCGGACGGTGCCGGAGACGTGTTCCTGGGACTTGTCGATCAGCGCCTGCAGCATCTCGCGCTCGGGGGGAACCAGAAGCCGTTGTAGATCAGCTCCGCATAGCGCGGCATGATGCTGTCCTTCAGGTGGCCGGCGCCGGGATCGAGCGTGATCTGCTCGATGCCGCGATGCGCTTCCAGCAGGATCGTGCCGCCCGGCGTCTCGTAGACGCCGCGCGATTTCATGCCGACGAAGCGGTTCTCGACCAGGTCGAGCCGGCCGATGCCATGCTTGCCGCCAAGCTCGTTCAGCCGGGTGAGCATCGTGGCCGGCGACATCGCCTCGCCGTTGATCGCCACGGCGTCGCCCTTCTCGAAGCGTGATCTCGACCATCTCCGGCTGATCGGGCGCGTCTTCCGGATGGACGGTGCGCTGATAGACGTAGTCCGGCGCTTCCTCGCCGGGGTCTTCCAGAACCTTGCCCTCGGACGAGGTGTGCAGCAGGTTCGCGTCGACCGAGAACGGCGCCTCGCCGCGCTTGTCCTTGGCGATCGGGATCTGGTTCTCCTCGGCGAACTCCAAAAGCTCGCGTGCGGCTCGTCAGGTCCCATTCCCGCCACGGCGCGATCACCTTGATGTCGCGGGTTCAGCGCATAGGCCGACAGCTCGAACCGCACCTGATCGTTGCCCTTGCCGGTCGCGCCGTGGGCGACGGCATCGGCGCCGGTCTTGCCGCGATCTCGACCAGCCGCTTGGAGATCAGCGGCCGCGCGATCGAGGTGCCGAGCAGGTAGAGCCCTTCGTAGAGCGCGTTGGCGCGGAACATCGGGAAGACGAAGTCGCGCACGAATTCCTCGCGCAGGTCCTCGATGTAGATGTTCTCCGGCTTGATGCCGAGCAGCTCGGCCTTCTTGCGCGCCGGTTCCAGCTCCTCGCCCTGGCCGAGGTCGGCGGTGAAGGTCACGACCTCGCAGCCGTACTCGGTCTGCAGCCATTTCAGGATGATCGAGGTATCGAGGCCGCCGGAATAGGCGAGGACGACTTTCTTCGGGGCGGACATGGGAAACTCCATCGGCCTGAGGCAATCGCGCCGCGATTAACGGAGTTTCGGCGCAAGGGCAAGCAGCGCCGGGGTTCGGGAAGGGGTTCGGCGCGCGGGGGTGATTGGGCCAGCGCGCCGGAGGCCGGTCAGAGGCCGAGTTCGCTGCGCAGGTAGTCGAGCGCCGGCTCGGAAAAGGACGCGCCCGTTGGACGCGCTCATGAGCGCCTCTTCCTCGAGCGTTTCGACCTCGGTCAGCGTCGTCTCCGCGTTCGTCAGGCCAGCTTCTGCCTCGGTCACGGCGTCGGTCGCATCGGCAATCTCGGACTCGAGCGCCGCGCGTTCCGTTTCGTAGGTTTCCGGCGCCGGCCCGCTCCCTTCGTCAACGCATCGACCTGTTCCTGGTAGTCGGTGGCGGAAGGGATCGAGTGCGGCGATATCCGCGTCTATCTCAGCCGTGGTGCGGCCGGAAAAGGCGTCGTCGAGCGACCAAAGCTCGGCTTCCCTCGCCACGAGGGTTTCCGTCGCTTCGCCCAGTGCTCCGGTCGCCGCATCGAGGGCGTCGGCCGCGGAAATCGTTTCGAGCGCGGCGTCGCGGTAGGTCGCGATCCGGCCGACCTGGCTGTTCGGGCTGGCATTCGCAAGGGCATTCGCGTTCGCGTGGGCCGCGTTCAGTCCCTTCAACTCGGATGCGAGCTTGCCGTGCGCGTTCGCCGGCCGTGTGGTCGTTTCGGTCACCCCCGTCTTCTTCGCCGGGGCCGATGCTCTTCGACGCGCCGGTGGACGCTTTATGGAGTTGCCGCCGCTCTTCCCGATGCCGCCCTTCTGGCCGCCCTTGTTTTCGCTGCCCTTGCCGCCTCCGTTACCGCCTCCATTGCCGCCACCGTTCCCGTTTTTCGCGAAAGCGGGACCGCACCAATGTCGGGAACGACCGGGGAAAGGGGGCCGAGGATCAGGGCCGAGAGGCCCAAAGCCGCCGCGAGAGTATTTTTCCGCATCATGTCAAAACCCTCCGAAACGCCGCGACGTCGCGCGCGGCGAAAGTCGGGAACAATCTCTGCGCGTTTTCATGGCATAAATGTGGCGGCCACCCGCAATCGGTCCGCAGATGCCAGACGCGTTCCTTGACAGCAGGGCGGGTTCGTGGCGCAAGGACCCGGTCAGATGTGGGAGGGTGAAGGATGACTAGTTTTTCAGTATTCGGCACGTCGGGCGAGTGAGGCGTTGCGCGGCCTCTTCCCGCCGACGCCGCTCCAGCGGAACGACCACCTCTCGGCGCGCTACGGCGCGGAGATCTGGCTGAAACGAGAAGACCTAACCCCGGTGCGCAGCTACAAGCTGCGCGGCGCTTTCACGGCGATGCGAAAGGTGCTTGCGGACGATCCCGCCCACGGCCATTTCGTCTGCGCGAGTGCGGGCAACCATGCGCAGGGCATGGCCTATGCGTGCCGCCATTTCGGAGTGATGGGGACGATCTTCATGCCGGTCACGACACCGCAGCAGAAGATCGACAAGACACGGGTTTTTGGCGCGGATAGTGTCGAAATCCGTCTCGTCGGGGACTATTTCGACCAGACGCTCGCGGCCGCGCAGCGATTTTGCGCCGAAGCCAATGCCCATTTCCTGTCGCCCTTCGACGATCCGGACGTGATCGAAGGCCAGGCCAGCGTCGGAGTCGAGATCCTCGACCAACTCGCTACGGCCCCCGATCTGGTGATCCTGCCGGTCGGAGGCGGCGGCCTTGCGGCCGGCGTCACGTGCTATCTTGCCGAAATGGCGTCTGACACCGAGTTCCGCTTCGTCGAACCGGCCGGCGGGGCAAGCCTCGCGGCCGCCGTCGCCGCGGGGGAGCCTGTTACCCTGAAACGCGTGAACAGCTTCGTCGACGGCGCCGCCGTGGCGCGCATCGGGGCAGAACCCTTCGAACGCCTGCGCGGACTGAAGCCGGAGCATATCCTTTCCGCACCTGAGGACCGCGTCTGCATAACGATGCTCGACATGTTGAACGTCGAGGGCATCGTGCTGGAGCCCGCCGGAGCGCTTTCGGTCGATGTGCTTCCGGAACTGGCAGAAGCCATTCGCGGCAAGACGGTCGTCTGCGTGACCTCCGGTGGCAATTTCGATTTCGAGCGGTTACCGGAAGTGAAGGAACGCGCGCAGCGCTACGCCGGGTTGAAAAAGTATTTCATTCTGCGGATGCCGCAGCGGCCGGGCGCCTTGCGTGAATTCCTGTCGATGCTCGGCCCCGACGACGACATTGCCCGATTTGAATACCTGAAGAAATCCGCTCGCAACTTCGGTTCGGTGCTGATCGGGATCGAGACCAAGGCCGCGGAAAACTTCGCCGACCTGACCCGCAAGCTTGATGACGCGGCCTTTGCCTACCGCGACATCACCGAAGACGAGGCCCTCGCCGAATTCCTGATCTGACCATCGGGGCGATCGCAGTCACGCGGCAGACACGTCGGCCAGACCCCGGCCGGTCAGCCCGGCAAGGAAGATGTCACGCGACGCGAAGTAAACATCGACGATCCGAGCGATATCGATGGTTTCGCGCTGCCCGGTCGCCGCCTTGCGCTCACCGTCCTGGCAGAGGGCGCCGAATTCGGCGAAGCCGAGGTTCCAGGCGCCGCCCTTGAGGAAATGGAGATCGGATTCGAACCGTGCCGGGTCGGGACTGGTCTTCAACCGCATGACGACACCCTCGACCTCGTCGAGAAAGAGTTCCACCACCTCCGCGAAACCGTCGCTTCCGATTTCGGACTGCAATTCGTCCACGCGCATCCAGTCGATCATTTGCATCTCCACCACTGACCACCCTTTCCCGGACGAGAGATTACGACCGGGACCTTGCGGAGCGGTTAACTCCGGCGAGAAGTGGAGGGCGGCCATTCAAAACATGTTAACCCGCTTGCGATTAGCTGGCCCGCGCGACCGGACGACGCCGGACGGAAGGTATTGATTGTGCAGTCACTTGCGATTTCGGACGACGGCCCGCTGCCTGGTGACTCCGCCGCCGGGCTGCGCCGCGTTCTTGTCGTCGACGACAGCCGGATGCAGCGGAAGATCCTGTCCACCCAACTCGCCCGGTCCGGCTATGCCGTGACCGAGGCCGGCAGCGCCGAGGAAGCGCTGCAGATCTTCGACGAGCAACCGCCCGATATCGTGATTTCGGACTGGATGATGCCGGGCATGACCGGGATCGAGTTCTGCCAGGCCCTTCGCGGGCGCGTGCAGGAAAGCTACATTTATTTCATCCTTCTCACCTCCAAGACGGAATCGGCCGAGATCGCACGCGGGCTCGACGGCGGCGCGGACGATTTCCTGACCAAGCCGGTGAGCGGGGACGAGTTGCGTGCCCGGATCACCGCCGGTGAGCGCATCCTGAGGATGGAGCGCGAACTGACGGACAAGAACCGGCTCCTGTCCTCCACGCTCGGCGAATTGCAGGCGCTCTACGATTTGGTCGACCGCGACCTCATGGAAGCGAAGAAGCTTCAGCAAAGCCTGGTGCGGGAGCGGCACCGCAATTTCGGCAATGCCGAGGTCAGCCTGCTTCTGCGCCCGTCCGGCCATGTCGGCGGCGATCTGGTCGGGTTCTTCCCGATCAACGCGCGGCGCGTGGGGTTCTTCTCGATCGACGTGTCGGGGCACGGCATCACCTCGGCGCTGATGACGGCTCGGCTGGCTGGCTATCTGTCGGGCAACTCGCCCGAGCAGAACATGGCCCTCGTGCTGACCGAATTCGGCATCTACGACGCGCGCGATCCCGGCGACCTGGCCGAACAGTTGAATCGGGTCGTGCTGAAGGAGATGCAGACGGAAAACTACTTCACGCTGGCCTATGCCGATGTGGATCTCGTCTCGGGCCGCGCTTCGCTGGTGCAGGCCGGGCATCCGCATCCGGCCGTCCAGCGCGCCGACGGCAGGGTCGACTACCTCGGTTCCGGCGGCTTGCCGATCGGGCTGATCGAAGGCGCGGACTACGAAAGCTTCGAGGTTCAGCTGAAGCCTGGCGACAGGCTGTTCCTGATGTCAGATGGCATCACCGAGGCGGAGGATGCCGACGGCATGCAACTTGGGGAAGACGGGCTGACGTGCATTCTCGGCCGCTGTGCCAGCCTGCGTGGCACCGGGTTTCTGGAATCGCTGGTCTGGCATCTCAGCGACTATGCCAAGGGTGAATTCGGCGACGACGTTTCGGGCGTATTCTTCGAATTTCACGGCGCAAAGGAAAACGCGGACTAGAGACCGCGCCGCACCAGGTCGAGGAAATGTCGGTCGCCGTCGTTGCCGAGAAGAGGGGCCGCCGCCTCAATCGGCATCCAGACGGCCTGATGGCCGGGTTCCGTTGGCGGCCCGAGTTGCCGCGCCGGGCGAGCGAGGTACACCGCGCAGATCTTTTCCGCCCATTTGTCGTATTCCGGCATGTAGACGAACCGCCGGAACGCACCGATGCGGCGCGGCGTGGCAATCGACCAGCCGGTTTCCTCGCCGACCTCGCGGTGGAGGGCACGCAGGGGCGATTCGCCGGGGTCGATGCCGCCGCCAGGCAACTGAAACTCCGGCTCAGGCTCGGCCTGATGGGTGAGGAGCACGTCGCGGTCGCACAGAAGGACGGCATAGACGCCGTGCCGAATGCCGTAGCGCTGCCCCCGCACCAGCGGTTCGCCAAACCGTCTGATCATCGCCGTCCCTTGGCCTCCGGGTTGTCGTCCCCATATTGTGGGGGTATGGCAGGGCGCAAGCCGCAAGGAAACCCCATGACACAACTGTCGCAGATCGCCTGGGACGATACCGTCCTTCCGTTTCAGCTCGACCGGTCGGATATCCGCGGCCGGGTGGCGCGGCTTGACGGTGCACTCGACAGGATCCTGTCGCAGCACAGCTATCCCGGAATGATCGAGTCGCTGGTGGCCGAGGCCGCCGTCCTGACGGCGCTGATCGGTCAAACGATCAAGCTGCGCTGGAAGCTGTCGCTGCAGATCCGCGGCGACGGGCCGGTGCGGATCATCGCGACCGACTACTATGCGCCCGCGAAGGAAGGGGAGCCTGCGCGGATCCGGGCGTGGGCGTCCTACGACGCGGAGCGCGCAGATCCTGCATTGCCGGGCTTCGGCCAGATTGGACATGGCTATTTCGCAATCCTGCTCGACCAAGGCGCGGGAACCACGCCGTATCAGGGGATCACGCCGATTGCCGGAGGCTCGCTTTCCGCCTGCGCAGAGACGTATTTCGCGCAGTCCGAACAGCTTCCGACACGGTTCGCCCTGTCACTCGGACGCTCCCGCCTCGCGGGGGAGGGTGAGCATTGGCGCGCGGGTGGGGTGATGCTGCAGCACATGCCGAAGGCATCGCCTTTCGTCGCCTCCGAAGGCGGCAGCGGCGAGGGCGGGCTCCTGGCGGCGAGCGACATGCTCGACGGCGACAAAGGCGAGAACTGGTCGCGCGCCAATCTCCTGCTCGACACAGTCGAGGAGTTGGAGCTGATCGGTCCGCAGGTCGCGCCGACAGACCTTTTGGTCCGGCTCTTTCACGAAGAGGGGCCGCGTGTTTTCGACGCGCAGGCGGTCAAGTTCGGTTGCTCCTGCTCGCCGGAGAAGGTGCGCGAAAGCCTGTCGATCTATTCCGCCAAGGACATCGGCCACATGACGACCGAAGACGGCATCGTCACCGCAGACTGTCAGTTCTGCGGCGCGCACTACAAGTTCGACCCGGATACGCTCGGCTTTGAGGCGACGAAATCCCCCGATGCCGACACCTGATCCGCTCGATCCGGTCCTTCAGGCGCTGACCCGCCCCGGGCGGGAAACTTCCGATTACGACCTCAACCCCGACACCGTCCTGGCCGAAGGCCGGGTGTTGCGCCGCGCCGGGGTTCTCGTGCCCCTCATGCCAGGCCGCCGTGGGGTGGAGGTGATCCTCACCAAGCGGTCCTCCCGGCTGAAGCACCATCCCGGCCAGATCGCCTTTCCCGGCGGCAAGGTCGACGAGGGCGATGCCGACCCGGTCGCGGCGGCGCTGCGCGAGGCTGAGGAAGAGATCGGCCTGCCCCGGCGCACGGTCGAGGTCATCGGAACGATGAACGCCCATGAAACGGTGACGGGTTTTATAGTGACGCCGGTTTTTGGCCGGATCAGAGACGTTTTTACTCCGATTCCGGAAGTCGGCGAGGTGGATGAGGTCTTCTCGGTACCGCTCGCCCATGTCGCGAACCCGGAGAATTTCCGGATCGAGGGCAGGCAGTGGCGCGGGCAGATCCGGCGCTACTTTGTTGTGCCATACGGTCCCTACTACATCTGGGGCGCAACCGCGCGTATCCTCAAGGCGCTGGCGGACCGGATGGTGGAATGAGGATCGAAGGCGCATGGATCGACGCGGAGGGGGTGCAGCAGGTGCTCCATCTGCTCACCGACGCCGGCCATCTGGGGCTGCTCGTCGGTGGCTGCGTTCGCAATGCGCTTCTGAATCAGCCGGTGGCCGACATAGACATCGCCACCGATGCCGTCCCGCAGCGGGTGATGGAGCTTGCGAAGGCCGGGGGGCTGAAGGTCGTGCCAACCGGGGTCGAGCACGGCACCGTGACCATCGTCGTTGCGGGCGAACCGCATGAGGTCACGACCTTCCGCCGCGACGTCGAAACGCATGGCCGCCACGCCACGGTCGCCTTCGCAGCGCGAGTCGAGGAGGATGCGGCCCGGCGCGACTTCACGATGAACGCGCTTTACGCCGATGCCGGCGGCAACGTGGTCGATCCGCTCGGCGGGTTGCCCGACCTTCGGGCCCGGCGCGTCCGCTTTGTCGGCGACGCCGGCGCGCGCATTCGCGAGGACTACCTGCGGATCCTGCGGTTCTTTCGCTTTCACGCCTGGTATGGCGATCCGGAGGCAGGAATGGATACCGCGGCGCTTGCCGCCTGTGCCGAGAATTCCGCCGGAACAGAGACACTTTCCCGCGAGCGTATCGGACATGAGATGCGCCGTCTTCTCGCTGCGCCGGACCCCGCTCCGGCCGTAGCAGCGATGCGGGCGACCGGCGTTTTCGGCCATGTGCTGCCAGGTGCGGAGCCGCGCGCGCTGGCGCCGCTCGTGCATCTGGAGCCACCCTATGCCCCGGACTGGCTGCGCCGGCTTGCCGCGCTGGGCGGTCCCGACCCGACCGAAGCGCTGCGGCTGTCGCGCGACGAGGCCCGCAAGCTTGCGGTGCTGGCCGAGGGGATCGGTTCGATGGCGGGCCCGGCCGAGCTTGCCTACCGGCACGGCGCGGAGCTTGCGCGCGATGTGGTATTGCTCCGGGCGGCCGTTCTGGAGGCGCCGCTACCCGAGCGCTGGGAGGTCGCCGTGGCGCGGGGTACGGGCGCGATTTTTCCGCTCAAGGCGGGCGATCTCATGCCCGGGCTTTCCGGCGCAGAGCTTGGCCTGCGGCTGAAGGAGCTCGAGGCGCGCTGGATCGCGTCTGGCTTCGAATTGTCTCGGGAACAATTGCTCGCTTGAATCCCGGCGATGCCGGGGGGAAGGATAGTCCGCCGTTCCGACCTTTAGGGCCAAGATGATCTTCGAGACCTTTCCCGCGCTCATCGCGCTCGCGCTCGCCACGCTCTTCACGCCGGGGCCGAACAACGCGATGCTTGCCGCTTCCGGCGCGAATTTCGGCTTTCGCCGCACCCTGGCACACCTTCTGGGTGTGGCGACCGGCTTTCCACTGATGTTGCTGGTCGTCGGTCTGGTGCTTGGCGAGCTTTTCCAGACCAGTGCCGTTCTGCGTGAAACGCTGCGCTGGGGCGGGGCGCTGCTGCTGATCTGGATCGCGTGGAAGATCGCAACTTCGGGCGGAATTGGGTCGAAATCAAGCGGGGCGCACCCGATGACCTACCTTCAGGCCGTGGGTTTTCAGTGGATCAATCCGAAGGCCTGGTCGATGGCGGTCGCCGCCACGTCGCAGTTCATCCTGCCCTCGGCCCCGGTGGCGACGGCGGCGGTCGTGACCCTCACGTTCCTCACGCTCGGCGTCGGTTCGGCGGCGACCTGGACCTATGCGGGGCAGGCGATCGCCCGCTGGCTGACGACGGCGAAGCGGCTCAAGGTCTTCAATCTGATAATGGCCGGCCTGATCGTCCTCAGCACCGCCGAGATCCTGCGGCACTGAGCCTGTGACACTGAGATTGTATCCCCGTAGCCGGCGGGACAGGTACAATCGAGCGCGTGACAAGTTGCGGCGTTTGCGCTATCCGAAGCGAGTTCATCGAAGGGATGCAATATGAGATACGGGATCTTTCAGCCGCTCGCCTGAGCCGGACCGATCCCTTATTGGCGGTCCCGCGACGCACCGCCTTCGCCCATATTGCCATCCTGCGAACGATAGCCTCCATGTTCCGCTTTTTCGAAAACCTCGTCGATCCCTATGCCGCCTATGAGGAGACAGACACGCCGCCCCGGCGTCTCCTGCCATTCCTCATGGACTATGCAAGGCCGTTCCGGCGCGTTTTTGTCGCGACGGCGATTCTGACGACGGCGGTCGCGGCGATGGAGGTGGGTCTGATCTGGTATGTCGGGCGGATCGTCGATCTCCTGAACGACGGGACGCCGGTCGAGGTGATGCGTGCCCACGGCGTCGAATTCCTGCTCACCGCGCTGGCGGTCCTCTTCATCCGGCCGATCATCTCGGGCGCCGACGTGGCGCTGCTGCACAATACGATCCTGCCGAACTTCAATACGGTGATCCGTTGGCGGTCGCACCGGCATGTGCTGCGCCAGCCGGTGGGCTGGTTCGAGAACGACTTCGCCGGCCGCATCGCCAACCGCATCATGCAGACCCCGCCGGCCGCCGGCGACGCCGTCTTCCAGACCTTCGACGCGGTAGCTTTCGCGGTCACGACGCTTGTCGGGTCGGTAGCGCTCCTGATGAATTCCGATCCGCGCCTCGTCGTTCCCCTGCTCGTCTGGATCGTCCTCTATCTGGCGTTGCTGCGCTGGACGGTCCGGCGCGCGGGGCCGGCCTCGACCGCTGCTTCGGATGCGCGGTCGCAGGTCACCGGCCGCGTGGTCGACAGCTATTCCAACATCCACTCGGTCAAGATGTTCGCCCATGACGACCGCGAGATAGCCTATGCCGGTGAGGCGATCGAGAGGGCCCGGAAGACCTTCCAGCACGAGATGCGCATCGTCACCCGGATGGATATCACCCTCACCCTGCTGAACGGGATGCTGATCGTCTCGGTCACCGGGCTCGCGCTGAAATTCTGGTATGATGGCGAGGCGACGGTCGGGCTGGTCGCGGCGGCGACGGCGTTGGTGCTGCGGCTCAACAACATGACTTACTGGATCATGTGGGCGACCACGAACCTCGTTCAGGCGCTCGGCGTAGTGGTCGAGGGGATGGAGACAATCGCGCAGCCGATCGCACTCGTGGATCGGCCGGGAGCGCAGCCCTTGGATTTCAAGGCTGGCGAGATCGAGATTGACGGGCTCAGCCACCACTACGGACGCGGCTTCGGCGGGCTCGACCGGATCGACCTGACCATCCGGCCGGGCGAGAAGATCGGACTTGTCGGCCGCTCCGGTTCCGGAAAATCGACTCTGGTAAAGCTTCTCCTGCGCTTTTACGACGTCGAGGCGGGGCGAATCCGCATCGACGGGCAGGACATTGGGCAGGTGACGCAGGACAGCCTGCGCAGCCGCGTCGGCATGGTGCAGCAGGACAGCTCGCTCCTTCACCGGTCGGTGCGCGACAACATTCTCTACGGCCGTCCCGACGCCACCGAGGCGGAGATGATCCGCGCCGCGAAGCGGGCCGAGGCGCATGACTTCACCCTCGACCTGACCGATCCCGAGGGGCGGGTGGGCTATGACGCCCAGGTCGGCGAACGCGGCGTGAAACTGTCGGGCGGCCAGCGTCAGCGGATCGCGCTTGCCCGCGTCATCCTCAAGGATGCGCCGATCCTGGTTCTGGACGAGGCGACCTCGGCACTCGACAGCGAGGTCGAGGCGGCGATCCTCGACACGCTCTACGGCGTGATGGTTGGCAAGACCGTCATCGCCATCGCCCACCGGCTCTCGACCATCGCGCGGATGGACCGGATCGTCGTCCTTGATGACGGCAAGGTTGCAGAGGTCGGGAGTCATGCCCAACTTCTGGAGAAGAAAGGTCTCTACGCGCGATTCTGGGACCGGCAATCGGGCGGGTTCATCGGCACGGACGAGGCGGAGGCGGCGGAATGAAGGTCGGAGACATGATTGATGCCTTCCGGCCCGCCGAGGGACCGCCGCCGCGAAGCCTCGGTGCGTTCTTCCTGTGGTGCCTTTCCGGAGCTTGGGGGCCATTGATCTTCGCCGCAATCCTGTCGGCCGTCGCCGGCATGATGGAGGTTGTCACGGCCTGGTTCCTCGGTGCCATTGTCGATGCGGCCGAAACCGGAAATCCGCTGACGATCCTGTCCGACCATTGGCTCCTTCTCGCGGCGTTCGCGGTTTTTCTCGTCGTGTTGCGGCCGGTGGCCTTGGGCCTGTCGGCGGCATCGAACTCGGTCATCGTGCAGCCGAACGTCCTGCCGCTCGTCCTGTCGCGACTGCATCGCTGGACGCTCGGGCAGGCAGTGACCTTCTTCGACAACGATTTTGCCGGGCGCATTGCGCAAAAGCAGATGCAGGCTGCGCGGGCGGTGACCGACGTGGCGAGCGAGTCGATCAACACCATCGCCTTCGCGCTGGCCTCGCTGGCCGGGTCGGTGGTGTTCCTCTTGACGATCGACGCATGGATGGCGCTCGCGCTCGGCGTCTGGGTCGTAGCGTATCTCCTGCTCATCCGCGCTTTCCTGCCGAAGGTGCGCGGCAAGTCGGCCGCACGGGCGGGTGCGCGGGCGATGGTGACCGGGCAGGTTGTCGACACGATCACCAACATCAAGACCGTGAAGCTCTTTGCCCACGCCGATCACGAGGACAAGGCGGCCCTCCGGGCGATGTCGGGCTTCCGCGATACCGCGCTCGATTTCGGCATTCTTTCGGCCTGGTTCCGACTGGCGCTGATGACCACCGCCGGTCTCCTACCGCTGATCCTGATCGGAGGGGCGCTCTTGCTCTGGGCCAAGGGTTCGGCCTCCACCGGCGACATCGCTGCCGCGGGAACGATTTCAATCCGCATCGCTCAGATGACCGGCTGGGTCAGTTTCACGCTGATGTCGATCTACGCCTCGATCGGCGAGGTGGAGGACGGGATCCGCACCCTGACGCCGCCGCATACGCTGACCGACGCGCCGGGCGCCCGGCAGCTGGGCCGGATTCGAGGCGAGGTGCGGTTCGAGAATGTTAGCTTTGCCTATGGCCGCACGAATGGCGGGCTCGATCATGTCGACCTGACTATCCGGCCGGGCGAAAAGCTCGGGATCGTCGGCGCATCCGGCGCGGGAAAATCGACGCTCGTCGCCCTTCTACTCAGGCTCTACGACGCCGAAAACGGACGGATCCTGGTCGACGGGCAGGATGTGCGCGAGGTAACGCAGGAAAGCCTCCGCCGGCAGATCGCGATGGTCACGCAGGAAACCGCGATGTTCAACCGCTCCGCGCGGGACAACATCCACTATGGCCGCCCCGATGCAACCGAAGAGGAAATGGTCGCCGCCGCGAGGGCCGCCGAGGCGGATGATTTCATCCATGAGCTGCAGGACCACAAGGGCCGCCAGGGCTATGCAGCGCATCTGGGCGAGCGCGGCGTGAAGCTTTCGGGCGGCCAGCGGCAGCGGATCGCACTGGCGCGGGCTTTCCTCAAGGACGCGCCGATCCTGGTGCTGGACGAGGCGACCTCGGCGCTCGACAGCGAGGTTGAGGCGCAGGTTCAGGCCGCGCTGCACCGCGTGATGGAGGGCAAGACGGTGCTTGCTATCGCGCACCGACTGTCGACCATCGCCGAAATGGACCGGATCGTCGTTCTGGATCAGGGGCGGCTGGTCGAGCAGGGCTCCCATGCCGAACTTCTCGCCAAGGGCGGGCTTTATGCGCGCTACTGGGACCGTCAATCTGGCGGCTTCATCGGCACCGAAGAGGCGGCGGAGTGAGGCTGACCATCGAGCGTCTCGGCCACCTCGGCGACGGGATCGCGCCGGGGCCAGTCTTCGTGCCGATGGTGCTTCCGGGCGAGGAGGTGGACGGCGAGGTGGTGGGCGATCGCATGGTGGATGCGAAGATCGTCAAGCCTTCGTCCGATCGCGTGAAGCCGGCCTGCCCGCATTATCGCGCCTGTGGTGGCTGTGCGCTGATGCATGCCTCGGACGATTTCGTTGCCGGGTGGAAAACAGATGTGGTCCGCACCGCACTCGCCGCACAAGGGCTCGACGCGCCCTTCCGCACGGTCGTCACCTCGCCGCCGCACTCTCGCCGGCGGGCGACGCTGTCAGGGCGGCGGACGAAGAAGGGTGCGCTTGTCGGCTTTCATGGCCGCGCTTCCGACACGATCGTCGAGATCCCGGGCTGCCGGCTTCTCGATCCCGCGGTGATGGCGGCGTTGCCGATCCTGGCCGAGGTGACGACGCTCGGCACCTCGCGCCAGGGCGAGGTCGCGCTGACAGTGACGGTGACCGAGGGCGGGCTTGATCTGGCTGTCGCGGACGGAAAACCGCTGAAACAGAGCCTCTTTTCCGCGCTCGCTACGCTGGCCGAACGCGCCGGCCTGGCCCGCATTGTCTGGAACGGCGAGCCGGTCGTTAGCCTGCTTCCGGCCGTCCAGCGTTTCGGCGCGGTCCGTGTCGTGCCGCCGTCCGGCGCTTTCCTTCAGGCCACCGCGGCCGGAGAAGCGGCGCTTGTCGGTGCGGTCCGCGAGGCGGTTGGCGCCGCGAAGCGCATCGCGGACCTCTTTGCCGGGGCCGGCACGTTCAGCCTGCCACTTGCCGACCGGGCCGAGGTTCATGCGGTCGAGGGCGAAGCGCCAATGCTCGCAGCGCTCGATGCCGGATGGCGCCAGGCGACGGGCCTCCACCGCGTCACCACAGAGGCGCGCGACCTCTTCCGCCGTCCGTTGCAACCGGACGAGTTGAAGCGCTTTGACGCAGTCGTCATCGACCCGCCCCGTGCGGGTGCGGAGGCGCAGGCGCGCACGCTTGCCGGCTCGGGCGTGCCGGTGATTGTCGCGGTGTCCTGCAACCCCGTCACTTTCGCCCGCGACGCCCGGATTCTGTCGGATGCGGGATTCGCGATCGACTGGGTCCAGGTCGTCGACCAGTTCCGCTGGTCGCCGCATGTGGAACTCGTCGCCCGGTTCAGCCGCTGATTCACCTTGCCGTGAGCGAAAATTTGCCGACTTCCGGCAGCCACGTGAAGCGTGTAGAAGAATGAAAAACCGGAAGGAACGGGTCGGGGCGGTGAGCAGTTTCAATCGCAGATCAATCTTGACGATGGCCGCGTCTTGGCTTCTGGCCGCCTGCGGCGGCCCGAAATTTCGCGCCTACAACGGCCCCGAGGTGACGCGCGTCGTCATCTACAAGGGCGAGCGCAAGATGCACCTCGTGAACGGGACGAAGGCGCTCAAGAGCTACAAGATCGGCCTTGGCGGCAACCCGGTCGGCGACAAGCAGGTCGAGGGCGACGGCAAGACGCCCGAGGGCTATTACCGGATCGACCGCCGCAATCCGAACAGCACCTATCACCTCTCGCTCGGCATATCCTATCCGAACGAGCAGGATATCGAGCAGGCGAAGGCGCTGGGCAAGGAGCCGGGCGGCGACATCTTCATCCACGGAAGGGCGCGCAAGAACAAGGGGCGCGGCAAGGACTGGACGGCCGGCTGCATCGCCGTGAAGGACGACGAGATGGAAGAAATCTACTCGATGGTCCGCACCGGGACCGAGATCGTCATCCTGCCTTAAGTTTTCGGTGGTCGAGCCGTCTTTTCCTTTCGGATCAGCCGGTTACCCACCTGTCACCAGAGTCCACCAGATCTTGCCACCCGGCTCCTGGAACCAGGCGAATCCGACATCGCGGGCAGCCGGATCGAGTATCACGGCGCGGGTATCGGGAAGCTCCATCCACGCCGACAGGGTTTCGAGCTCCGTCTCGTAGGTCTCCGAGATATTCTCACCCAGCATCTGGCCCTGATAGCCGGTGCGCTGGACGCGAAGAAGCGGCGAGGAGCCGTCGGAGCCGAAGTGCCACGGCCGGTTCTGAACCGCCATGTCGCGCGAATGGGTGGCGGCGGCGGCGGTCAGAAGCGGGTTTGGCGTCAGCGGTTGGGCGCCGGCGGCGGATCGCAGGGAGTTGATCGAATCAACCATGGAATAGGTTATGCGGCCTTCGTCGCCGGGCTTGATGATGTAGGCCTTGGGCAACGGCCTGCCGTCCGGGCCAAGCTGCGGAGGCGTGGTGTCACATCCGGCAAGCGCCAGAACTGCCACAAGGCAGAAGGAAAGAATACGAGTCATGCGGCGACCATCCCTGATTACGCAGGCTCGTCCTTTACAGGCTCGCCCGGTCCGGTTCAAACGCGATCTGCGGAAATCGGCGGGTTCTGACGCGAGAGTGAATTGAGAATGTTCGTCGCACAGATTATTGTCCAATCCATTCCCATCGCGCGAATTCGCGCTGATAAAAAAGCTGACAAGAAAAAAGGTGCACCGAGGATGAGCTCTCACAATCCCGTCAAACTGAACCGCCGCGCGGTTCTGGCCTCAGCCGCCGCTTTTGGCGCGACGCTGGCCTCGCCCGCGCTCGCCCAGACCGGCGCCGACACGACCGAGATCGAGAATGATCTCAATTCGAACATCCGCCGCAACATCTCCAGCTTCCGCTCGCTGCAGTGGCAGCCCTATTTCAGCGATACGAAAAAGGGCGCCGTCCTTGTCGACACGACGTCGCGCGCGCTGCATTTCTGGTCCGAGGATCAGACGATCTACCGGCTCTATCCGACCAGCGTTCCGCTGACCGAAGACCTGACCCGGCGCGGCCGGACCGAGGTCGTGCGCAAGGTCGTGGGTCCCGAATGGCGGCCGACACCGGCGATGAAGGTCCGCAATCCGGAATGGCCGGATTATGTCGGTCCGGGTCCCGGAAAACCCGCTCGGAACTCACGCGCTTTACCTCTCGTGGGAGTACTACCGGATCCACGGGACACACGATACGCGCAAGATCGGGCGCAGATCGTCCAATGGTTGTATAGGGTTGTATAATGAGCACATTGCGGAACTGTTTTCGCTTACGCAGACTGGGACGCAAGTGTTGCTAATTTGACGCCGTGCCCAATTCGGTTGCGCCGTCATGGTCTGCCCGATTGCCTATTTGAACCCGGCGGCGATATTGGGGATCAAGAGGTGAAGGTTGGGTGCCGCGATGAGCCTCTGTAGAAAACCATTTGTCGCGGCAAAAATGGAGAGACAAATGAAAAAGCTCGCGCTTGCCGCTGCCCTTTCGATCGCTGCCACGTCGGCTTTTGCCGGCGGCATCGAACCGGTCATGGAACCCGCTCCCGTCGTCGAGGAAGCGTCGTCGTCCTCGGCCGGTGGACTGATCGTTCCGCTGCTGGTGCTCGTTCTTGTCGCTGCTGCTGCCAGCAACTGACCGAACGAACGATTTCACGACGGGAAAGGCGGTGGAATTCCACCGCCTTTTTCGTTTCCGCCCGGCTCAGCCGACCCAGCCGGCGAGGTTGTCCGCCAGAACCGCCATCAGCGCCGCGATATGGGCGTCGTCATCATTGAGGCAGGGGATGTAGGTGAAGCTTTCGCCGCCGGCATGTTCGAACGCCTCGCGGATCTCGCCCTGGATTTCCTCCAGCGTCTCGATGCAATCGGCGGAAAAGGCCGGCGAGATCACCGCGATCCGCTTTTTTCCGGCCTTCGCCAGCGCGGCGACATGTTCGACCGTGTAGGGCCTGAGCCACTCTTCCGGACCGAAGACCGACTGAAACGTCGTCTCGATCGTCCCCTTGTCCCAGCCCAGCGCCTCGCGAAGCAGCCGCGAGGTTTTCTGGCATTGGCAGTGATAGGGGTCGCCCTCCAATAGGTAGCGTTTCGGCATCCCGTGATAGGAGGCGACGAGGACATCCGGCTTGTGGTCGATCGCGGCATAGGCGCGCTCGACCGATTGGGCGAGCGCCTTGATATAGAGCGGATGGTCGAAGTATTCCGGCACGATCCGCGCTGCGGGCTGCCGCTTTTCCTTCATCAGCGCGCGGAAGAACTGATCGTTCGCCGTCGCCGAGGTGGCCCCTGCATATTGCGGGTAAAGCGGCAGGAAGACGATCTTTTCGCAGCCCGCCGCAACCATCCGGCGCACCACGCTTTCGGTCGAGGGATTGCCGTAGCGCATGCAGAAATCCACCATCACACCGTCGCCATAGCGGTCCGCGACGGCGGCCCTGAGCTTGGTCACCTGCGCCTTGGTGATCGTCATCAGCGGGCTTTCGTTCAGCTCGTGGTTCCAGATCGACTTGTAGTTCGCGCCCGAGCTGAACGGCCGCTTCGACAGGATGATGAGTTGCAGGAGCGGCTGCCACTTCCAGCGCGGATAGTCGATGACCCGCTGGTCGGACAGGAACTCGCTCAGATAGCGGCGCATGGGCCAGTAGTCGTAGCCATCCGGCGTGCCGAGATTGGCGACAAGGATGCCGATCCGCGGACGCGCGACCGGCGGATGGTCGGCGGGGGCATGGACCAGGCGCCCCTCACCGGGGCGGTCGATCTCAACTGTCATGGCGTTTCCCTTCAGTCTTCGAACTCGAGATAGCCGGAAATCGACGCGCGTCAATGATCGCCGGCGATCGGACCGGTCGCCGAGCGGCCGTCTCTGTCGCGCCCAGGGCATCGGCCAGCCGTGCGGTGGCCGATCCGGGCCGTGAGCGGTTTCTGCTGGCTTTCGTCTGGTGCCCAGCCGGTCAGGAAGACCATCTCGAAGGTCGCGGCGATGCGGTTCCCGTCACGCCGGGAAAGCCTCGGCATAGAGGCGCGCTGCTTCGGGAAAGAGCGCCCGAGGCGCGACGCGTCGCGGCCTGCACGCGTCAAGGCGTTGGCCTCGCCCATCGCGCGCAGATCGGCGAATCAGGTGGAAGGCGGTCGCGTAGGTCACGGTCTTTTTCGCCGCATCCGCAACCGGCAGGGCGAAGCCCGCGCGCTGCAACAGCGCGCCAAGATCGCGGATCTCCGCCATCGGCAGCACGCGCGGCGAAAGGCCCGCCGGTCAACCGGCTCTCCGCTTCGGCCAGCGCCGCGCGCAGTTCCGACAAGGTGCGCCCGCCGAACAGAACGCCGAGGAACAGCCCGTCCGGTTTCAGCGCACGGCGGCACTGGACAAGCTGGCCGACCGGATCGTTCGCCCAGTGCAGCGAAAGCGCGTGGATCACGAGGTCATGCGCGCCGGGGTCGAGCGCCAGGACCTCCTCGTCCGCAGACGATCCGGGCGTCGGGCAGGATTTCGGCCCAGGGTCCGGGAAATCCGGTCACGACGGCCGGTGCCGTAAACGTTTTGTTAACCTCGCTCAGTCTCTCCTCGATCTCGGCGGCGGCCTCTTCGTGCAGGAACAGCTCCGCGCCCTGCTTCAGGGCGCGGGCGCGATTGCGGCAAAGGGCGGCGCGGTCGGTGAGAAGGGCGGAGCGGACATGATGGGCGAAACTAGGGTGCTTCGTGCGGGAATGCAAAGCGCGCTGGCGCTGCTCTTTCCGCCGCAATGCATCTCCTGCGGCGAACCCACCACGAGCGATTTCGGCCTTTGCGGCGCCTGCTGGCGGGAAACACCGTTCATCTCGGGCCTCGTCTGCGACCGCTGCGGCACGCCCCTGCCGGGCGAGGACGAAGGTCGGGCGGAATATTGCGACGATTGCATGACCCTTGCCCGCCCGTGGGTAGCGGGGGCGATCCGTCCTTCTCTACAAGGACAATGGGCGCAAGCTGGTGCTGGCGCTCAAGCATGGCGACCGGCTCGACCTGGTCCGGCCGGCGGGCGACTGGCTGATGCGCGCGGCCGCGGCCGATCCTGCAACCCGACATGCTGGTGGCCCCGGTGCCGCTCCACTGGACGCGGCTGTTCCGGCGACGCTTCAATCAGTCGGCGCTGCTTTCCCGCGCGCTGTCGCGCATGCGCCGGATTTGAGCATTGCCCCGACCTTCTGGTCCGCGCGCGCGCGCACCGAAAGCCAGGACGGCCGCGACCGCGACGGGCGGTTCGCCAACGTTTCGGGTGCCATCCGGCGCCCACCCCCGGCGCCGTGACCGAATCGCCGGGCGCGACGTGCTTCTGGTCGATGATGTGATGACCTCGGGGGCCACGCTCGCCGCTGCGGCGGATGCCTGCCTTGGCGCCGGTGCGGCCTCAGTCTCGGTCGTGACACTGGCGCGCGTTGCGAAGGATGCCTAAATCCCTATAGTCGCGTCCGACTTCTGGATTGGACCATCATGCCGCGCATCGAGATCTACACCACGCCCTGGTGCCCCTTCTGCATTGCCGCCAAGCGGCTTCTGAGACGCAAGGGCGCTGCCTTCGAAGAAACCGACGTTTCGGGCGATATCGCGCGATGCGGGCCGAGATGATGCAGCGCGCGAATGGCCGCCACACCGTGCCGCAGATCTTCATCGGCGGCCGGCATGTCGGCGGCTGCGACGAATTGCACGCGCTCGACCGGGCCGGCAAGCTCGACCCGATGCTGGCGGCCTGAGCGATGAAGGCGGCCCTCCTCCAGCTTTCGGTGACGGACGATCCGGCGGAAAACCTGCCGGTGACGCTGTCGCTGGTGCGGCGAAGCGGCGGCGAGCGGGGCCGGAGTTCGTGCTGACACCCGAGGTGACGAACTGCCTCTCCTCCGACCGGGCGCATCAGACGGGCGGTCCTGCGGCATGAGAAGGACGACCCGACCCTTGCCGCACTGCGGGCGGAAGCGGCGGAGCACGGAAGATCTGGCTTCTGATCGGATCGCTGGCGCTTCTGACCGGCGATGCGGACGGGCGCTTTGCCAACCGGTCCTTCCTGATCGGCCCGGATGGCGGGATCGTCGCGCGCTACGACAAGATCCACATGTTCGACGTGAACGTGTCGGAGACCGAGCAATACCGCGAATCGGCAGGCTACCGGCCGGGCCGACGGGCGGTTCTTGCCGAGACGCCGTTCGCGCGGATCGGCATGACGCGTCTGCTACGATGTCCGGTTCCCGCATCTCTACCGCCGGCTCGCGAAGGCGGGGGCAGAGGTTCTGACCGTGCCTGCGGCCTTCAACGACACCACCGGCGCCGCGCATTGGCAAACGCTCTATTGCGCGCCCGCGCGATCGAGAATGGCGCCTATGTGCTCGCCCCGGCCCAGACCGGGACCCATGCCGCCCATAACGGCCGCCCGCGCCGGACCTATGGCCATTCGCTGGCTGTGTCGCCCTGGGGCGAGGTGCTGGTGGATGCGCGGCACCGGAGACCGGGGTCAGCTATGTCGATCTCATCCCGCCGAGGAATCGCAAAGGCCCGCGCCCGCGTGCCGTCGCTGATGCATGACCGCGACTATCGAGGGGCCATGAGCATGTCGGACCAGAACGATCCCCTCGCCGTCGCGCTCTTTTCCGAGGTCTTCATGGCCGACCAGCTTGGCGCGCAACCGCATCAGCCGGGCCCTGCCGAAGGGGATGGAGCTCAGCCATTTCTCGGTCCTGAACCATCTCGCGCATGTGAACGACGAACGCTCGCCCGCGCAGCTGGCCGACGCCTTCCACGTCACCCGCGGGGCGATGACCAACACGCTGGCCAAGCTCGAATGGGCGGGGCATGTCCATATCCGCCCCGACTGGGACGATGCGCGGCGCAAGTTCGTCTCGATCAGCCCGGCGGGACGCGCGGCGCGCGATGCGGCCCTGGCGGCGATCACGCCCGATGATCGGCGATGTCGTGCGCGCGGTCGGTCCCGACAAGGTGCGCGCCGTCCTGCCGATCCTGCGCGAGATCCGGCTCGCGGCTGCGGCGACGGCTAGGCGGCATCAACGCTTCAGTCGCTTGCCGTCACATAGTTCACCGACAGGTCGCGGTCCGAGATCGACCACTGCCAGCTGACCGGGTTGAAGACGAAGCCCTTGCGGTCGACGGGTCCAGTCCGGCCTGCGCGATCAAAGCCGGAAAGCTCGTCCGGGGTGATGAACTTCGCCCAGTCATGCGTGCCTTTCGGCAGCCAGCGCATCACCCATTCGGCGCCGACGATGGCGACCATGAAGCTCTTGGCGTTGCGGTTGATCGTCGAGGCGATCAAAAGCCCGCCGGGGTTCAGAAGCTCCTGGCAGGTGGTGACGAAGCCCTGCGGATCGGCGACATGCTCGACAACCTCCATGTTCAGCACGACGTCGAAGGCCTCGCCGGCGACGACCAGCGCTTCGGCGGTCGTGTGGCGATAGTCGATCTCCAGCCCCTGCTCTTCGGCATGCAGCCGGGCCACGGGGATGTTGCCGCTCCGCCGCATCGGCGCCGACGACGGCCGCGCCGAGACGCGCCATCGGTTCGGACAAGAGCCCGCCGCCGCAGCCGATATCGAGCAGGCGCAGCCCCGCGAAAGGCTGCGGCGCGGTCAGGTCGCGCCCGAACTCGGCCGCGATCTGGCGGGTGATATAGTCGAGCCGCACGGGGTTCATCATGTGCAGCGGTTTGAACTTGCCGTGCGGATCCCACCATTCGGCGGCCATCGCCTCGAACTTCGCCACTTCGGCGGGATCGACGGTGTTTGTGGCGGCTTGCATCGACATTCTCCGTCTTTGTCGTTCGGACCCGTGGCGGCCCGGCATGATTTCGGTTATATAGTCCGATCATGGACCGGGTCGCAGGGCAAAAGCGCGCAGCCGCCTATCTTTATCCGCAGATCGAGCCTTTCGATCAGCGTCTGATGGATGTTGGCGACGGCCACCGCATCTATGTCGAACAATGCGGCCAGCCGGACGGGCTGCCGGTCATCGTGCTGCATGGCGGTCCGGGCGGCGGCTGTTCGCCAGCGATGCGGCGCTATTTCGATCCGTCGGTTTACCGGATCATCCTCTTCGACCAGCGCGGCTGCGGACGGTCGCGGCCCCATGCGAGCGTCGAGGCGAACACGACGTGGCATCTCGTCGCCGATATCGAGCGTATCCGCGCGGCGCTGGGCATCGAGGACTGGATCGTCTTCGGCGGCAGCTGGGGTGCGACGCTGGCGCTGATCTATGCCGCAGACCCATCCCGACCGCGCCCGCCATCTGGTGCTGCGCGGGGTGTTCCTGATGACGCGAGGGCGAGCTCGACTGGTTCTACGGCGGCGGCGCCGGCGCGTTCTGGCCGGATCGGTGGCACGATTTCGCGAAGCGTCATTCCGGCGGATGAGCAGGATCGACCTGATCGCGGCCTATCACCGGCGGCTCTTCTGCGGCGACATCCCGGTCGAGACCCGCTATGCCCGCGCCTGGGCCGGCTGGGAGAACGCGCTGGCGAGCGTCGAGAATGACGGGATCGCCGGCGAGGCGCCGGCGACTATGCCCGGGCCTTCGCGCGGCTCGAGAATCACTATTTCCTCAACAAGGGCTTTCTGGAAGAGGACGGCCAGATCCTGCGGGACCTGCCGAGATCTGAAGGACATGCCCGGCACGATCGTTCAGGGCCGCTACGACATGATCTGCCCGCCGGTCTCGGCCTGGACGCTGGCTCAACACTGGAAACGGGCGGATCTGCGGATGATCCCGGTCTCCGGCCATGCCCTGTCGGAGCCGGGGATATCGGCGGAGCTGATCCGGGTGATGGACGGGTTGAGGGCGTGAATTTCGCGCGTGAAATTTAAGTCGACTCACGGATTTTAGAAGAAACACGGACATCCGTTGCCCGGCTCGAAACCTTGGATGCAGGATCGTCCATTGACCCGGGGCGTTCCCTGATCGACGCTGCGCCCGAACGGGATGCGGAGGATGCCATGAGCGATGACACCAGGATCACCATCGAAGCGCGCGAGAACGGACCGCTGGTCGTGAAGGGGCTCGACACGCTCAAGGGGCCGGACGGGCAAGAGCTGGAGGTCAAGCCCGTCATGGCGCTCTGCCGCTGCGGCGGTAGCAAGAGCAAGCCGTTCTGCGACGGAAGCCACAAGACCAATGGCTTCGATGGCACGTCCGGGGTGCCGGCCGGGCGCAACCGGGTGATCGACTATGTCGGGCAGGAGGTCACGGTGACCTTCAACCCTCTCGTCTGCGCCCATGCCGCCGAATGCGCCCGGATCGCGCCAAAGGTTTTCGACGCCGCCGAAAAGCCGTGGGTTCAGCCCGACAAGGGCAGCCGGGCCGAGATCGAGGAAGTGATCGCCCATTGCCCCTCGGGCGCGCTGGCGCTGCGGTCGGCGCAGAGATCACCCACCTTGTCGCCGACCGCGCCCGGATCGAGGTCATGCGGGACGGGCCCTACATGGTCCATGACGTCGACATTGCGATGCCACATCCGGGGGAGGCGACGACACCCCGGAAATACGTCCTATGCCGATGCGGAAAATCCGGGATCAAGCCCTATTGCGACGGGACGCACCGGGACCAGGGCTGGACCAGCGGGGACTGATCGGGCCGCGCGGCAAGGGAACCCGTTCCGCTGCCGGACGTTTCATGCCGACTTTCCAGAGTGAGGAACGACCTTGGAACTCTCGACTTTCGCCGTCTATCTCGGTGCCTGTATCGCGGCAGCGGCGACCGGCATGATCTTTCAGCCCGGCAGTTGGTACGATACGCTGAAAAAGCCGGGCTGGACGCCGCCGCGTCTGGCATTTCCGGTCGTCTGGACGATACTCTACGTCCTGATCGCAGTTGCCGCCGCGCGGGTCGCGGCGATTCCGGAGAGCGGAACGGCGCTGGCGTTCTGGTCGTTGCAGATTGCGCTCAATACCCTCTGGACGCCGGTCTTCTTCGGCGGTCACCACAAGCGCGCGGGATTGATCATCATCGTGCTTCTGTGGCTTTGCGTGGCGGTGATGATTCCGCTGTTCTGGAGACTCGACGTCGTCGCTTCGCTGCTTCTCGTGCCCTACCTCGCATGGCTTTCGGTCGCGACGGCTCTCAACTTCTGGATCTGGCGCAACAACCCCGACCGGGTGTGACGGCGCGCCGACGACGCCGGCATTGCGGCCGCCGCCACTCTTCCGCTTGCAGACTCGTCCGCCTTCGCCTATATCCGCCTCAACAGCGCGGCTACGGGGTCCAAACTCGCAGCCCACCGGGAAAGATCGACGGGCCGCTGAGCCCGTTTTTTGTTGCCTGAAGTGTATGTAAACGAAGGACCGATGACCGAACTTATCGCCAAAACTGCCATCGACCGGCGCCTGGCCGAGATCGTGACCCCGACCATCGAAGGTCTGGGGTTCGAGTTGGTGCGCATCCGGCTGATGGGCGGCGTCTACAAGACCCTGCAGATCATGGCGGACCGGCCCGAGGGCGGAATCGACGTGGACGATTGCGGCAGGATCTCGGTCGCGGTCTCGGCGGTTCTGGATGTAGAGGACCCGATCGAGGACCAATTTACGCTCGAAGTGTCCTCGCCGGGGATCGACCGGCCGCTGACCCGTTTGAAGGATTTCGACGTCTGGGAAGGCTACGAGGCAAAGATCGAGACCTCGGAGATGATCGACGGCCGCAAGCGCTTCAAGGGCAAGCTTGCCGGCACCGACGGCGACGATGTGCTGATCGAGATCGAGGAAGGCACCATTGGCCTCAAGTTCGATTGGCTGTCGGATGCCAAGCTCGTGCTGACCGACGAGTTGATCAGCGAAATGCTGCGGCAGAAGAAGGCCACCGAGACGGTGGACGAGGCCGCGTTTGACGATATCGAAGAAGAGAGTTCCGAGGAGGAATGAATGGCGATTACCTCTGCCAACCAGCTTGAGCTTCTGCAGACGGCCGAAGCCGTCGCGCGGGAAAAGATGATCGACCCGGTACTGGTGATCGAGGCGATGGAGGAGAGTCTCGCCCGGGCCGCGAAATCGCGCTACGGGTCCGAGATGGACATCCGCGTCGCCATCGATCGCAAGATCGGCAAGGCGACCTTCACCCGCGTGCGCACGGTGGTCGAGGATGATCTTCTGGAGAACTATCAGGCGGAGCTGACGGTCGAGCAGGCCAAGCAGTATCTCGACGATCCGAAGGTTGGCGACACGATCGTGGAAGAAGTGCCGCCGGTGGACCTCGGCCGGATCGCTGCGCAGTCCGCCAAGCAGGTGATCCTGCAGAAGGTCCGCGAGGCCGAACGCGAACGCCAGTTCGAGGAATTCAAGGACCGCAAGGGCACGATCATCAATGGCGTGGTCAAGCGCGAGGAATACGGCAACATCATCGTCGATATCGGCCGCGGCGAGGCGATCCTGCGTCGCAACGAGAAGATCGGCCGCGAAAGCTACCGCCCGAACGACCGCATCCGCTGCTTCATCAAGGATGTGCGGCGCGAAGCCCGTGGCCCGCAGGTGTTCCTCAGCCGCACCGACCCGCAGTTCATGGCCGAGCTGTTCAAGATGGAAGTGCCGGAAATCTATGATGGTATCATCGAGATCAAGGCCGTGGCCCGCGACCCCGGCAGCCGCGCCAAGATCGGCGTCATTTCCTACGACAACTCGATCGACCCCGTGGGTGCCTGTGTCGGTATGCGAGGCAGCCGCGTGCAGGCCGTGGTGAACGAGCTTCAGGGCGAGAAGATCGACATCATTCCGTGGAACGAGGACCAGGCGACGTTCCTCGTGAACGCGCTGCAGCCCGCCGAGGTCTCAAAGGTCGTGATCGACGAGGAAGCCGGCAAGATCGAGGTTGTCGTTCCGGACGAACAGCTTTCGCTCGCCATCGGGCGGCGCGGGCAGAACGTGCGGCTGGCGTCGCAGCTCACCGGCCTCGACATCGACATCCTGACGGAAGAGGAAGAGAGCCAGCGCCGGCAGGCCGAATTCGCCGAGCGCACCAAGCTCTTCATGGACAACCTCGACCTCGACGAGTTCTTCGCGCAGCTTCTGGTGTCGGAGGGCTTCACCAACCTCGAGGAGGTGGCCTATGTCGACCTCGACGAGCTTCTCAGCATCGAGGGCGTCGACGATGCGACAGCCTCGGAGTTGCAGGCGCGGGCCCGCGACGTGATCGAGGAGCAGAACCGCAAGGCGCTGGAAAACGCCCGGGCGCTGGGCGTCGAGGACAGCCTGGTCGGGTTCGAGGGGCTGACGCCGCAGATGCTCGAGGCGCTGGCGCAGGACGGCGTGAAGACGCTTGAGGATTTCGCGACCTGCGCGGACTGGGAACTGGCCGGCGGCTGGACCACCGTGAATGGCGAGCGGGTGAAGGACGACGGCATCCTCGAGAAGTTCGACATGAGCCTCGAGGAGGCGCAACACCTCGTCATGACCGCGCGGATCCAGCTCGGCTGGGTCGATCCGGCGGAGCTTGAGGCCGGGGCCGAAGAGGGCACCGAAGACGAGGAGGCCGAGGCCTGAAATGGGCCTCGGAGGGGACGCATATGACCCGAGGGGGACGCGACAAGGACAAGGATGAGCCAGAGCGGCGCTGCATCGTCACGGGTGACGTGCAGCCCAAGGCGGGGCTCGTCCGCTTTGTCGTCGGCCCGGAGGGCCAGATCGTCCCCGACCTCGCCGAGAAGCTACCAGGGCGCGGCATCTGGGTGACGGCCGACCGGGCCGCGATCGAGAAGGCGGCGAAGAAGGGGCTTTTCGCGCGGGCCGCGAAGGCGCCGGTGACGGTGCCGGAGGGCTTCGCGGATATTGTCGAGGCGGGGTTGGCGCGGCGGGTCGTCGATCATATCTCTCTGGCACGCAAGGCGGGACGTGCCGTCGCCGGATTCGAGAAGGTCAAGGGCTGGCTCGCCGACGGAAAGGCGAGGGTCCTGTTCCAGGCCTCCGACGGATCGGAGCGCGGCAAAGGCAAGCTATGGACCCCCGAAGGCGGGCGCTGGTTCGGTTGTCTCACGGCATCCGAGCTCGGTCTGGCCTTTGGTCGAGATAGTGTGGTACATGGCGCGCTTGCGGCTGGTGGACTCTCCAAGCGTGTTGTAGAGGAAGCTGCAAAGCTTACGGGCTTGCGGAAGAATGACGGCGGGACTGCCGCCGGGAAGGATGCGAAGTCGGCATGAGCGATACAGACGGTAAGAAACCCCTCGGCCTTGGTGGCGGGCGTTCAGGTCAGGTGAAGCAGAGCTTTAGCCATGGCCGCACGAAAAGCGTCGTCGTTGAGACGAAACGCAAGCGCGTCGTCGTGCCGAAGCCGGGTGGATCGCCTGCAGCCGCCGGCGGTGGCGGGACCGCGAGTCGGGGCGATCCGTCGCGCCGCCCGGCCGGGATTTCCGATGTTGAAATGGAGCGCCGCCTCAAGGCGCTGCAGGCCGCCAAGGCGCGCGAGGTCGAAGAGGCCGAGAACTCGTGCCGCCGACGAGCGCCAGCGCGAGGAAGAGCGCGAGCGCCGCCGCGCCGAGATCGAAGCCAAGGAGCGCGAGGACCGCGAGCGCGAGGAAGCGCTGAAGGCCAAGGCCGACGAGGACGCGCGCCGCGCTGAAGAAGCCGAGGCCCGCGCCGCCCGCAAGGAAGATTTCAAGAAACCGGCCGCGGCCACGGCCACCGTCGATCCGGCGGCGGCCGAAGCCGCTGCCTCGCGCGCCGAGACCAAAGGCGTCAGCACCGCAGGCCCGCGCAAGACCGACCGCGAGCGCGACGACCGCGGTGGCGGCGATCGTGACCGCGGCGGCAAGAACAGTCGCGACGAGGGCCGTCGGTCCGGCAAGCTGACGCTGAGCGAGGCGCTTTCGGGCGGCGGCGGGCGCCAGCGGTCGATGGCCGCGATGAAGCGCAAGCAGGAGCGGACGCGGCAAAAGGCGCTCGGCCAAAATGTCCGGGCCGAAAAGCAGGTGCGCGACGTGCAGCTGCCAGAGACGATCGTGGTGCAGGAACTCGCCAACCGCATGGCCGAGCGTGCCGCCGACGTGGTCAAGGCGCTGATGAAAATGGACATGATGGTCACCATGAATCAGACCATCGACGCCGACACCGCCGAGTTGATCATCGAGGAGTTCGGCCACAAGGTCGTCCGTGTGTCCGATTCGGACGTGGAACAGGTCATCGACATGGTCGACGACAAGGCCGACGATCTGCAGGCGCGGCCGCCGATCATCACGATCATGGGTCATGTCGACCACGGTAAGACCTCGCTTCTCGATGCGGTCCGCAAGACCAACGTCGTCTCCGGCGAGGCCGGCGGCATCACCCAGCATATCGGTGCCTATCAGGTGACGACGGAATCGGGGGCGGTTCTGACCTTCCTCGACACGCCCGGCCACTCCGCCTTCACCTCGATGCGGGCGCGGGGTGCGCAGGTGACGGATATCGTCGTGCTGGTCGTGGCCGCCGACGACGCGGTCATGCCGCAGACGGTCGAGGCAATCAACCACGCCAAGGCTGCCGGCGTTCCGATGATCGTCGCCATCAACAAGTGCGACAAGCCTTCGGCCAATCCGCAGAAGGTGCGGACCGACCTTCTGCAGCACGAGGTCGTCGTCGAGGCGATGTCGGGCGACGTGCAGGATGTCGAAGTCTCGGCGAAGACTGGCAAGGGGCTCGACAAACTTCTTGAAGCTATCGCGCTGCAGGCCGAGATTCTCGAACTCAAGGCCAATCCCGAGCGCGCAGCGATGGGCGCGGTGATCGAAGCCAAGCTCGACGTGGGCCGGGGTCCGGTCGCGACGGTGCTGGTGCAGAACGGCACACTGAAGCAGGGCGACATTTTCGTTGTCGGCGAGCAGTGGGGAAAGGTCCGCGCGCTGATCAACGATCAGAGCGAGCGGGTCACAGAGGCCGGGCCGTCGGTTCCGGTCGAGGTCCTGGGCCTCAGCGGCACACCGGAGGCGGGCGACGTTCTCAACGTCGTCGAGACCGAGGCGCAGGCGCGCGAAATCGCCGACTATCGCGAAAAGGCCGCGAAGGACAAGCGCGCAGCCGCTGGAGCGGCGACGACGCTGGAACAGCTCATGGCCAAGGCCAAGGAAGACAAAGATATCTCCGAGTTGCCGATCGTGGTGAAGGCCGATGTGCAGGGCTCCGCCGAGGCGATTGTTCAAGCTATGGAAAAAATCGGTAACGAAGAAGTGCGCGTCCGGGTCTTGCATTACGGCGTCGGCGCGATAACCGAATCGGATATCAGCCTTGCTGAGGCGTCCGGATCGCCGGTCATCGGCTTCAACGTCCGTGCGAATGCGCCGGCGCGTGCGGCAGCGAACCAGAAGGGTGTGGAGATCCGCTACTACTCGGTGATCTACGATCTGGTCGACGACGTGAAGGCGGCGGCATCAGGTCTTCTGAAAGCCGAAGTTCGCGAGAGCTTCATCGGCTACGCGGAGATCAAGGAAGTGTTCAAGGTCTCCGGCGTCGGCAAGGTCGCTGGCTGTCTCGTCACCGAAGGTGTGGCGCGCCGTTCTGCCGGGGTTCGCCTGCTGCGCGACAACGTCGTGATCCACGAGGGCACCCTGAAAACCCTCAAGAGATTCAAGGACGAAGTGAAGGAAGTGCAGTCCGGCCAGGAATGCGGGATGGCGTTCGAGAACTACGAAGACGTCCGCCCCGGCGATGTCATCGAGATCTTCGAGCGCGAGGAGATCGAACGTCAGTTGACATGAAAAACGGGGCGCTTCCGCGCCCCGCTTTTCGTGTCCGGAGAAGAAAAGGCCGCCTGAAAATCAGGCGGCCTTCTTTACGACGGGATACCCCTCGAACAGGAGCTTTCCCACGCGGACGAGTATCATTCCGTTTTCGAGCTGACGTTCGAACGTGCCCTGAACGGAGACACAGCTTCCAAGAGTGATGGTGCGCAGCATCGCTTAAACTCCCCCAACGGCGGGCTGCTTGAACTGTAGCTGGCAATCATTAACTGAAGGCAAATAGAACTGCCTTAAATTTGCCATAGTTGGAATCAATTGGAAACAATAATTACAACCGGGTCAGAATCCGGCCATAAGGCGCTGCAATCAAAGGTTGAGATCTAGTTCGTGATTTTCACAACCAGTCGCGCAAAACGGGAATCAACGGCAGGTCCGCGGGAGGCATCGGGTAGTCGCGCAGATCCTTCGCGCGCACCCAGGCAAGATCCTGCCCTTCGCGGGCGCGCGGCACACCCTGCCAGCGGCGGCAGGCGAAGAGCGGCATCAGGAGGTGGAAATCCTCGTAGGCGTGGCTCGCGAAGGTAAGAGGCGCGAGGCAGCTTTTCCAGGTGTCGATGCCCAACTCCTCGTGCAGCTCGCGGATCAGCGCGGCTTCCGGCGTCTCTCCGGCCTCGACCTTGCCACCGGGGAACTCCCAGAGGCCGGCCATCGACTTGCCCTCGGGCCGGCGGGCGATCAGGACGCGCCCGTCGGCGTCGATGAGGGCGACGGCGGAAACGAGGACGGTCTTCAAGAGCGGTAGTCGGCGTTGATGTCGATGTAGCGATGCGTAAGGTCGCAGGTCCAGACGCTGGTCGCCGCCTTGCCGAGGCCGAGATCGACGGTGATCTTCAACTCGTCGTTCTTCATGTATGCCGCCGCCGCATCCTCGCTGTAGGAGGGGCTGCGCCAACCGTTCTCCGCCAGCGTCAGGTCGCCGAAGCGGATCGACATGGTATCACGATCAGCCTTCGCGCCGGACTTGCCGACAGCCATGACGATGCGGCCCCAGTTCGGGTCCTCGCCGGCGATGGCGGTCTTGACGAGCGGTGAATTGGCGATGGCCATGGCGGCACGGCGGGCGTCGGCGGGATCGGTCGCGCCCTCCACCCGGATCTCGACGAATTTCGTCGCGCCCTCGCCGTCGCGGACGACCTGGTGGGCCAGATCCATCATCACTCCGCGCAAGGCCGCCTCGAACGCCTTGGCGACCTTGCCGCGCAGGTCGCCGATGGGGGCGGCCTTCGACTTGCCGGTCGCGGCGACGATCAACGCGTCGGAGGTCGAGGTGTCGCTATCCACGGTGATGGCGTTGAACGTGTCGCCGACCTGGCGCGAGACGATCTTTTGCAATGCGGCAGCTTCGATGGAGGCGTCGGTGAAGATGTAGACGAGCATTGTCGCCATGTCCGGCGCGATCATGCCGGAGCCTTTGGCGATGCCAGCGATGCGGATCGTCCCGCCGTCGCCCTCGACCTCGGCCGCAGCGCCTTTCGGAAAGGTGTCGGTGGTCATGATCGCGCGGGCGGCCATCTCGATCGCGTCATCGGAAAGTGCGGCCTTGAGGTCATCGATCCGGGTGGTGATCTTCTCGTGCGGCAAGGGTTCGCCAATGACGCCCGTGGAGGAGGAAAAGACCCGAGCAGCGGGCATCCTCAGCGCCTTGGCGACCCCTCCGGTCACGGCATCGACGGCTTCCTGCCCGAGCTTGCCGGTAAAGGCGTTGGCATTGCCGGAATTGACGACGATGGCGGCGCCGTCCTTCGGACCCGGCTTCGCCTTCAGCTTCGCCTCGCAGTCGAGCACGCAGGCTGCGCGGGTGGCGGAGGTGGTGAACGCCCCGGCGATGGCGGTTCCGGGCGCGAGACGGACGAGCATGACGTCCTTGCGCCCGGCATAGCGGACGCCGGCCTCGACGGCCGCGAATTCGGCGCCGGCAATGCGTGGCAAGGCCGGAAATCCGTCCTTCGGCGCAAGCGGAGAGACCGGATTGAGCTTGTTTTTCACCCCTGCCGCCACCTTGTCGGCGGCCTCGCCCACCGCGTCGGCGACGGCCTCCATCCGCTCCTCGACCATGGGAAAGACATCCTCCTCAAGCTTCTTGCGAAGCTTCCTGACCTTGTCCTTCAGCTTCTTTGCCTCTTCCTTCCAGTCCGTCTTACGCTTTGACATGGGCGGTCCCTCCTCAGGGTAGGGGATGTCAGTTGTCGATCAGGGCGGAATTCTTGAGGATGGCGGGGTCGATCCCGTCAACCATCTTTTCGATCTTCGCGGCGTCTGTCAGCTCGGTCACCTTCGCCTCGACCGCCTTGCCCTGCAACTCGCCCGCGAGTTCGTCGTGCACGTCCTCGATCTTCGGGGCCGAGGCATTACGGACCTCGTTGAGCTTGATGATGTGCCAGCCGAACTGGGTCTGGACCGGGTCGGAGACCTGGCCCGGCTCCATCTTGACCACGGCGTCCTCGAAAGGCTTGACCATCATGCCCACACCGAACCAGCCGAGATCGCCGCCGTTCGGGCCGGACGGGCCGGTGGATTTTTCCTTGGCGAGCGCGGAGAAATCGGCGCCGCCATCGACCTCGGCCTTCAGCGCCTTCGCCTCTTCCTCGGTTTCGACGAGGATATGGGCGGCATTGTATTCCTTGCCCGGCTCGGTCGCGGCATACTTCTCCTTGAAGAGAGCCTCGATCGCCTCGTCGGTGACGGCTGACTTGGCGGTATCGTCAAGCACGACCCCAGCCAGATAGCTGTGCCGCTGGTTGTCGAGCGTCAGCGTATTGCGCTTGGTCAGGTTGCCCTCGACCACCTCGGACAGCGCCACCTGCTGGATGATCTGGTCGAGAATACCGTCGAACAGCGTCTTGTCGTCGAGCTGGAGATATTGCGGCGGCAGGCTGTCGCGCATCGCAATCATATGGCCGAGGGTGATGTCGGCACCGTTGACCGTCGCGACGACTGTATCTGCTGTCGGATCGGCGGCGCGGGCAGGGCCGGAGACCGCGAGGGCCAGGAACGGCGGCACCGAGAATGGCGGATTTCAGCATCGTGACAACTCCCGTAGGGGCCGCGACAGGGCGCGGCGTTGACTATCGGACGGCAGCCCCTTACATCGCGATGGGTCCGGTGAGGGCTAAGCCGAGCCTTCTTTCGCAGCCGTTCTAGGCATAGCGGGGAGTGGCGGCAAGGCCGCGTTTTTCACAGGCACATCAGTCAAACCCGCGCGGAGAAAAAATGCTGGGCCTCGGAACAATCGCCAAGAAGGTCTTCGGTACGCCGAATGACCGCAAGGTCAAGTCGGTCCGCCCACTGGTGGAAAAGATCAATGCGCTGGAACCCGAGTTCCACGCCCTGACCGACGAAGGCATCAAGGAACGGACAGCCGCGCTCCGCGAGCGCGTCGTAAAGGGCGAAAGCCTCGACTCGGTGCTGCCCGAAGCCTTCGCCAATTGCCGCGAGGCCGCCAGACGGGCGCTGGGCCTTCGGGCCTTCGATGTGCAGCTCATGGGCGGGATCTTCCTGCATCAGGGCAATATCGCCGAAATGAAGACCGGCGAGGGCAAGACACTGGTCGCGACCTTCCCGGCCTATCTCAACGCGCTCTCTGGCAAGGGCGTCCACATCGTCACGGTGAACGACTACCTCGCCAAGCGCGACGCGGAGTGGATGAGCAAGGTCTACGGGGCGCTCGGCCTCACGACCGGGGTGGTCTATCCGTTCCAGGAAGCCGAGGAAAAGCGCGCGGCCTACAATGCCGACATCACGTATGCGACGAACAACGAGCTGGGCTTCGACTATCTTCGCGACAACATGCGCGCGACAATCGAAGACATGATGCAGCGCGACCACGCCTTCGCCATCGTTGACGAGGTGGACAGCATCCTGATCGACGAGGCGCGGACGCCGCTGATCATCTCGGGGCCGAGTTCAGGATCGGTCGGAGCTTTACACTACGCTCGACAAGTTCATCCCCGAACTGGCGGACGAGCATTTCAAGCTGGACGAAAAGCAGCGCAACGCCACCTTCACAGAGGCCGGAAACGAGTTCATGGAGCAGCGGCTTTGGGCGGCGGGCGTGCTGCCGGAAGGCCAGACGCTTTACGACCCGGAATCGACGACGATCGTCCATCACGTCACACAGGCGCTTCGCGCCCACAAGCTTTTCCAGAAGGATCAGCACTACATCGTCCGCAACGATGAGATTGTGCTGATCGACGAATTCACCGGCCGGATGATGCCGGGCCGGCGGCTGTCGGACGGCCTTCACCAGTCCATCGAGGCGAAGGAGGGCGTGACGATCCAGCCCGAAAACGTGACGCTGGCCTCGGTGACGTTCCAGAACTACTTCCGGCTTTACGACAAGCTCGCCGGGATGACCGGCACGGCCGCGACCGAGGCCGAGGAGTTCATGGACATCTACCGGCTGGGCGTCGTCGAAGTGCCGACCAACATGCCCATCGCCCGGAAGGACGACCACGATCAGGTCTATCGCACCCAGCGCGAGAAATATGAGGCGGTGCTGAAGCGCATCCAGAAGGCGCACGAGAAGGGCCAGCCGATCCTTGTCGGCACGACCTCGATCGAGAAGTCCGAGATGCTGTCGGAGATGCTGAAGAAGGAGGGCATCCCGCACAACGTCCTCAACGCCCGCCAGCACGAGCAGGAGGCGAAGATCGTCGCCGATGCCGGCAAGGTAGGCGCCGTCACCATCGCCACAAACATGGCCGGCCGCGGCACCGACATCCAGCTTGGTGGCAATGTCGAGATGAAGGTGATGGAGGCGCTGGCCGCCGATCCCGAGGCACATCCTGACGAGGTGCGCGCCCGGATCGAGGCCGAGCATGCCGAGGAAAAGGCGAAGGTGCTTGAGGCCGGTGGCCTCTTCGTCCTCGCCTCCGAACGGCACGAAAGCCGACGGATCGACAACCAGCTCCGCGGCCGGTCGGGCCGCCAGGGCGATCCGGGGCGGTCGTCGTTCTATCTCAGCCTCGAAGACGACCTGATGCGGATTTTCGGGTCCGAGAAGCTGGAAAAGGTGCTGTCATCGCTCGGCATGAAGGAAGGCGAGGCGATCATCCATCCCTGGGTGAACAAGTCGCTGGAACGTGCCCAGGCCAAGGTCGAAGGCCGCAACTTCGACATGCGCAAGCAGCTTCTGAAATTCGACGACGTCATGAACGACCAGCGCAAGGTTATCTTCAGCCAGAGGCTGGAGATCATGGAGGCGGATGATCTCGAAGAGATCACGCAAGACATGCGGCATCAGGTCATCGACGACCTGGTCGACGAGTTCCTGCCGCCGAAAACCTACGCCGATCAGTGGAACTCCGACGGGCTCTATGCCGCGTTGATGGAGAAGCTGGCGCTCGACCTGCCGGTCATCGCCTGGGCGAAGGAAGACGGCGTCGATCAGGACGAGATGCGCGAGCGGACTCTATGCTGCTTCAGATGAGTTCATGGCGAAGAAAGCCGAGGCGTTCGGGCCCGACACGATGCGGCAGATCGAGAAGCAGTTCCTTCTGCAGACGATCGACGCGAAGTGGCGCGAGCATCTGGTGACACTGGAGCATTTGCGCTCTGTCGTCGGGTTCCGCGGCTATGCCCAGCGTGATCCGTTGTCGGAATACAAGACCGAGGCCTTCCAGCTTTTCGAGAAGCTGCTCGACGGGCTCAGGGAGGATGTGACGCTGAAGCTCGCCCAGGTCCGGCCGATGACGGAGGAGGAGCAGCAGGCGCTCTTCCGTCAGATGGAAGAACGCCAGGCGGCGCTGAATGCCCCGGTCGCATCGGTCGCGGCGGCGGCGAAGCCTCTGGTCGAGGGGTTTGATGAAACCGATCCGTCGACCTGGGGCAATCCGGGGCGCAACGATCCCTGCCCGTGCGGATCGGGCGACAAGTTCAAGCATTGTCACGGAAAACTCGCCTGAGTCGCCGGGCGCGTTAATCACGACAGGCGCGGATGAGGCGGAAATGTGGCGGGCGGGCCGTAAGGCCGCCCGCCATTTTCACGATCTGGCATGGATTTCGACCCCGCCCCGCAACATCCTGTGCGGTTTCCCACATCGGGGCGGCCGGCCATTGTCAAAGTCAGGTCACGCCCATGCCCCGTTCCCGCTTTAGCCCTGAAGCTGGACGAATGTGGAGTGGATCATGCAGATCAAGCGCAGGGCGATCACCGTCGGCACGACCTTCTTTCTGGCGGCGGCAACCGGTCATGTGATGCAGAACGGCGATGCGATCAGTGCCCGGTTGCGCGGCGGAGACGCTTTGGAACAACCGGTCTTGGCGAGCGTCGAGACGACCGCCGGTGTGCTGACTTCCGCCTCTGCCGCCGTCCCCTCAGTTGAGCCGGCGCCCGCGCCCGAGACGCCCGACGCGATCATGAAAGTGGCGGCCGTGCGCTCGGTCCCTGGCCTGCCCGACCTTCCGGCGGCGGAGCCGAAGCCTCTCGTCGCCGGCACGCTTCTGGCGGCGCGGATGGGCGGGCTCGACAAGGGATATGTGCGGCCGGAGACCGCCGCCGACGCGAATTACAGCGTTTTCGGAATTGCCTGCGGCGACAGCACGCTGTCGCTCGACGCGACCGCGCGGGCGATGTTGCGGGTGACGCTTTCAGCCCCCTGCTTCCCCAATGAACGGGTGGTGGTCAGCCATTCTGGCCTGACCTTCGCGATGGCGACCGACAAGGCCGGAGATCTCGACCTGATGCTTCCGGCGCTGGCCGCGAAGGCGAAGGTCGATGTCCGGATCGGCACAGAAAAGGTGATGAGGGCAACGCATGACGTAACCGGCCTCGACGCGCTGAGCCGCGTTGCGGTGAAGTGGCAGGGGGCAGAGGGCTTTCACCTGAACGCCTTCGAGAACGGGGCGGGGTTTGGCATGGTCGGCCATGTCTCGGCCGCCCAGCCGCGCGACCGGGCAACTTCAGACGGCGGGTTCCTGACCATGCTCGGCGATCCCACCGTGGATCGTCCGATGATGGCCGAAGTCTATACGGCGCCGGTGGCGACGCAGGTCGACGATATCGTGATCGAGGCCGAGGTGAGTGCCGCGACCTGCGGCCGCGCGCTAAACGGCACGGCGCTGCGGATGGCGCCTGGCGCGACCACGCGGATCGAGCCGCTGAGCTTCGCGATGCCCGGCTGCGACGCGGTCGGTGATTTCCTGATGCTGAGCCTCGGCCCGGTAGCGGATGCGCCGGTCGCGGTGGTGCTGAGCGGGAAATGAGCCGCAAGTCGGCTCAGAGATAGCCTTCCGAGCGGAAGCTCAGTTCGCATAACTTTCCAATGATCAGGTGGTCGTGGAGCGCGATCCCCATCACCTGCGCGGCGTCCCGGATCTGGCCGGTAACGGCGATGTCGGCCTCCGACGGAGTCGGATCGCCCGACGGGTGGTTGTGGACAAGGATGAGCGCGCTCGCATTGAGTTCGAGCGCCCGCTTGACCACCTCGCGCGGATAGACCGGCACATGGTCGACGGTGCCGCGTGCCTGTTCCTCGTCGGCGACCAGCACGTTTTTGCGGTCGAGATAGAGGACGCGGAATTGTTCGGTTTCGCGGTGCGCCATCGAAGTGCGACAATAGTCGAGAAGCTGTTCCCAGGACGACAGGACGGCGCGGTGCATGACCTTCGCCCGTGCGAGCCGATGGGCGGCGGCCTCGACGATCTTCAGTTCCTGGACCACGGCATCGCCGACGCCCTGCACCTCGGTCAGCCGGTGGACGGGGGCGGAGAGCGACGCGGTTGAAATCCCCGAACGTGCCGAGCAACCGCCGGGCGAGCGGCTTCACATCCTGGCGAGGGATGGCGCGGAAGAGGACAAGCTCCAGCAATTCGTAATCCGGCATCGCGGCAGCGCCGCCCTCCATGAAGCGGGCGCGAAGGCGCTGGCGGTGATCCTTGATGTAGGAAGGAAGTCGACCCTGGGGCAGGGCCAGTTCCGGCGCCTCGTCGCCCGTGAAGAGCGACAGCGGAGCTTCGTGAAAGGCGCGAGTCGGTTCCATGCGGCAAGCGTCGCCGGGCATGGTGAAGGAATAGTTAACGGGACTGGGAGTGAGGTGGGTTTAAACCCACCATGCAGCCGGGCGGTCAAGTGCGGTCAGCTCTCCCGGCCCGCCAACTGGTCTGCGGGGGGGTGGCGGGGAAACGCTCTGCAGGCGCGTTTTCTGTTCCGCCTTACCCCTTCATCGCATCCCAGAAATTTCGGACCTTCGAGAAGAACGACGAGCCTTCGGGGTTGTTGTCCTCGCTCAGCCGCTCGAATTCGCGCAGGATCTCTTTTTGCTTGCCAGTCAGGTTCACCGGGGTTTCCACGGCGATTTCGATCAACATGTCGCCGGTGCCGCCGCCACGGAGCGCCGGCATGCCCTTGGCGCGAAGCCGCATCTGCTTGCCGGTCTGCGCGCCGGCGGGGATCTTCACCCGACTGCGCCCGCCGTCGATGGTCGGCACCTCGACCTCGCCGCCGAGCGCCGCGGTGGTCATCGCCACCGGCACCCGGCAATAGAGGTTCACCCCGTCGCGCTGGAAAAGCGCGTGTTCGCGGACCTCGATGAAGATGTAGAGATCGCCCGAGGGGCCGCCGCGCAGGCCGGCTTCGCCCTCGCCTGCCAAGCCGGATGCGGGTTCCGGTCTCTACCCCGGCGGGGATGTTGACGGAGAGTTGCCGTTCTTTCTCCGTCCGCCCAGCGCCGTGGCAGGTCTTGCAGGGGTTCTTGATCGTCTGGCCGAGGCCGCCACAGGTCGGGCAGGTGCGCTCGACCGTGAAGAAGCCCTGCTGCGCCCGAACCTTGCCCATGCCGGAACAGGTCGGGCAGGTCTGGGGTTCCGCCCCGCCTTCGGCGCCGGTACCGTTGCAGGCGGTGCAGGCGACCGAGGTCGGCACGGTGATCGACTTCTGCGCGCCCTTGAAGGCTTCCTCGAGCGTCACGCGCATGTTGTAGCGCAGGTCGGAGCCGCGCTGGGCGCGTTGCCGCCCACCGCCGCCGCCGCGTCCGCCCATGAAGTCGCCGAAGAGGTCCTCGAACACGTCGGAGAAGGCCGAGGCGAAGTCGCCCTGGCCGTAGCCGCCCTGCGGTCCGCCACGGGGTCCGCCGCCCATGCCGCCTTCGAAAGCCGCATGGCCGAAGCGATCGTAGGCGGCCTTCTTCGTGTCGTCCTTCAGGACCTCGTAGGCCTCGTTCACTTCCTTGAACTGGGCCTCGGATTCGGGCTTGTCCTTGTTGCGGTCGGGATGGAGTTCCTTGGCCTTGGTGCGGTAGGCCTTCTTGATCTCGTCGGCGGATGCGCCGCGCGAGACGCCCAGAACCTCGTAAAAATCGCGTTTCGCCATTCTTCGCCCTTTCGGAGAACGCGTCGGCCGGCCCGAACGAAGTCAGGCCGGCCCCTGTGGTTCCGGTCGCGTTACTTGCGCTTCTTGTCGTCGCCGAGGTCTTCGAAGTCCGCATCCACGATGTCGTCGTCCACACCGCGCGGGCCGTCTTCCTCAGTCTCCTCGGAGGCGGCGCCTTCGGCGGCCTGCGCCTTGTAGATCGCCTCGCCGAGCTTCATCGCCGCGTCGGTGACGTTCTGGATGCCACCCTTGATCTTGCCGGCATCCTCGGACTTGAGGGTTTCCTCAAGCGCGCCGATGGCCAGTTCGATCGCCTCGACGGTGGAGCCGTCGACCTTGTCGCCATGCTCCTCGAGCGCCTTCCTGGTCGAGTGGATCAGGCTTTCGGCCTGGTTCTTGGCCTCGACCAGTTCCTTGCGCTTCTTGTCGCCTTCGGCATTGGCCTCGGCGTCCTTGACCATCTTCTCGATGTCGTCGTCGGAGAGACCGCCCGAGGCCTGGATCGTGATCTGCTGGGTCTTGCCGGTGCCCTTGTCCTTGGCGTTGACGCTGACAGATGCCGTTGGCGTCGATGTCGAAGGTCACCTCGATCTGCGGCATGCCGCGCGGTGCCGGCGGGATTTCCTCGAGGTTGAACTGGCCGAGCAGCTTGTTGTCCGCGGCCATTTCGCGCTCGCCCTGGAAGACCCGGATCGTCACCGCGTTCTGGTTGTCCTCGGCGGTCGAGAAGATCTGGCTCTTCTTCGTCGGGATCGTCGTGTTGCGGTCGATCAGGCGGGTGAAGACACCGCCGAGCGTCTCGATGCCGAGCGAGAGCGGCGTCACGTCGAGAAGGACGACGTCCTTGACGTCACCCTGCAGCACGCCGGCCTGGATCGCGGCGCCGAGGGCCACGACTTCGTCCGGGTTCACGCCCTTGTGCGGCTCCTTGCCGAAGAACGCGGTGACTTCCTGGATGACCTTCGGCATCCGGGTCATGCCGCCGACCAGCACCACCTCGTCGATATCGCCCTTCGAAAGGCCGGCATCCTTGAGGGCGTCGGCGCAGGGCTTCATCGACTTCTTGATGAGGTCGTTGACGAGGCTCTCCAGCTTCGCCCGGGTCAGTTTCATGACCATGTGCAAAGGCGTGCCAGTGTTCTTGTCCATCGAGATGAACGGCTGGTTGATCTCGGTCTGCTGGCTGGAGCTGAGCTCGATCTTCGCCTTTTCGGCCGCTTCCTTCAGGCGCTGCAGCGCCATCTTGTCGCCGGTGAGGTCGACGCCATGCTCCTTTTTGAACTCGTCGGCGAGGTAGTTGACGATGCGCATGTCGAAGTCTTCACCGCCGAGGAACGTGTCGCCGTTCGTCGACTTCACCTCGAAGAGGCCGTCGTCGATCTCGAGGATCGTGATGTCGAAGGTGCCGCCGCCGAGGTCATAGACCGCGATCGTCTTGGTTTCCTTCTTGTCGAGGCCGTAGGCGAGCGCGGCGGCCGTCGGTTCGTTGATGATGCGCAGCACTTCGAGACCGGCGATCTTGCCGGCGTCCTTCGTCGCCTGGCGCTGGGCGTCGTTGAAATAGGCCGGAACCGTGATGACGGCCTGCGTCACCGGTTCGCCGAGGTAGCTCTCGGCGGTTTCCTTCATCTTCTGAAGGATCACGGCGGAGATCTGCGCGGGCGAATACTTCTCGCCCTTCACCTCGACCCAGGCGTCGCCATTGCCGCCGTTGACGATGTTGTAAGGGACAAGCTTCTTGTCCTTCTCGACCTCGGCGTCGCCCATGCGGCGGCCGATCAGGCGCTTTACGGCGAAGATGGTGTTCGTGGGGTTGGTGACGGCCTGACGCTTGGCCGGCTGGCCGACGAGGCGCTCGCTGTCGGTGAAAGCGACGACGGAGGGCGTCGTGCGCGCCCCTTCGGAGTTCTCGATGACGCGCGGCTGCGACCCGTCCATGATGGCGACGCAGGAGTTCGTGGTCCCGAGGTCGATACCGATGACTTTAGCCATGAATTAAACCTTTCCTTCGGCGATGTTCTGGGGTCAGACCCGATTGCGGCCCCTGGCCCCGATCCCAAGATTTCGGCCGGGCATACCCGACCGGCTTCGTGGGGTATATAAGGAGGGGTCATGGGCGCTGCAAGCGTCCTTGGCCGGCGATAAACAGGGTAAATTCGTGGAAAACCGCAAAGATTGTTCCGATCCGCATGCGATCCCGCCGTCATCCGCGGCGGTAGGCGCGGCCACGCTCTTTCCCGGCTATCTGGATCCGGGCGCACAGGCGGCGATTGTCGAGGATATCCGGGTCGTCGTCGCGGCGGCACCGCTCTTCTCTCCCGCTCACGCCCTGGGGCAAGCCGATGTCGGTCCGGATGACCTCGGCGGGGAAATACGGCTGGTATTCCGATCGCAAGGGCTATCGCTATGCCGAGCGGCACCCCGACGGGGGTGCCTGGCCACCGATCCCGGCGCGGGTCCTGGCGATCTGGCACCGGCTGGTGGGAAGGGAGCGCGACCCCGACTGCTGCCTGGTGAACTTCTACGGCGACGGGGCGCGGATGGGGCTTCATCAGGATCGGGACGAGGCCGATTTCGGCTGGCCGGTTCTGTCGGTCAGTCTCGGCGACGATGCGCGGTTCCGCATCGGTGGCACTGAGCGCGGCGGCACGACGGAAAGCGTCTGGCTGCGGTCGGGCGATGTGCTGATCCTCGGCGGGGCCGCGCGGCTCGCCTATCACGGCGTCGACCGGATCGCGCCCGGCACCTCGATGCTCCTGCCGAATGGCGGGCGGATCAACCTGACGCTGCGGGTCGTCGACTAGGCCGCGCAGTGGGATGCGGTCCCGCCTAGCGGCCGGCGTTCCAACTGATCGAGGCGTTCCTGCGGGCGTGGAATTCGCCGACGAGGCCGATCATGATCAGCGCGAGCGTGACATAGACCGGATATTCCAGGTTCGAATTACGCGGGTTGTAGTTGATGAAGGCGTAGCCGCGGGCCTGGTCGATGATGTGGAAGAGCGGGTTCCAGTCGAACATCGCCAGCATTGCGCCCGAAAGCGTATTGGCAACGAACATCTTGCCCGAGGCAATCATGTTGGCGCGGGAATAGATCGTCTGCGCGATGCTCGCGAAGGCGGGCCACCATGGCTTGATGGCCAGGACCAGCATGCCGACGCTAACGCCGTAGAGCCAGGCGAAGATAACCATGCCCATCGTGCCGATCGGATCCTCGATGTGAACCGGCTTGAACGCCATGTGGTATACGCCGAGCACGACCACCATCGACAGGATTTGCGTGTAGAGTGCCGCAAGCGCCGACGAGCCGATGGCGATCGCGGTGTTCATCGGGGCATGCAGCATCATCGCCGAGGTCGGCCCTTCGGAGCCGACCACCGCCCCCATCGTCTTGGTGTTGGTCATGAAGATGAAGATGCCCGACATGAGGTAGACGATGAAATCGCCCCGGATCGCGTTGCCGCGCATGTCGAGGACGGTGAACATAATGTAGAAGACGCCGACGAAGATGACCGTCTGAAGGATGTTGGTGAGCAACCCCATCAGCGCATTGCGGTGTCCGCGCCGGATCGAGCGCACGGTGCTGTGATAGATCAGCTCCAGTATCACCAGAGCCGAACTCAGTCCGGTCGTGCGCGTTTGGACCCTGAACATGACTTTTGCCGTTCCCGCCTGTGCTGCCGTTCCCGCCTGCCTTTTTTGGCCGGGAAATCTTGCCGTTCCCTTAGCGGGCGATCATAAGGTTAACCGCCCCGCCAATCAACTCGGGCCGACGAGGAGACCTGCCGTGGATTTCGACCACCTGACCCAAGTCATGCGCCGCCTGGCGCTCGAGGCCGGAGACCGGATCATGGAGGTCTACAGCGCGCCCGATTTCGAGGTGCGGTCGAAATCGGACGAGAGCCCGGTGACCGAGGCCGACGAGGCGGCGGACGCGCTGATCTCGGAAGGCCTGGCGGAGGCGTTTCCGCAGGTCGCGCTGGTGACCGAGGAACAGGCCGATAGCCATGCCCAGATCGTGTCCACCTTCCTCATCGTCGATCCCCTGGACGGGACCAAGGAATTCGTCAAGCGGCGCGGCGATTTCACCGTGAACATCGCCTATGTCGAGAATGGCGTGCCGTTGCGCGGCGTCGTCTATGCGCCGGCGAAGGGGCGGCTCTTCTACACGCTTGCCGATGGCCGCGCGGTCGAGGAGGACGGGCCGTTCGACAAGGACCAGCCGGGAAACCAGAAGCCGATCAGCGTTTCCGTGCCCGACAACCGGGGGCTGATGGTAGTGGCGTCGAAATCGCACCGCGACAAGGCGACCGACGACTACATCGCCCGCTATGCCGTCCGCGACATGACAAGCGCGGGCTCGAGCCTCAAGTTCTGCCTCGTCGCGACCGGCGAGGCCGACCTTTACCCGCGCCTCGGCCGGACGATGGAATGGGACACGGCGGCCGGCGACGCGGTACTGCGCGCGGCGGGGGGCGAGGTGGTGAACTTCGACGACCACACACCCTTCACCTATGGCAAGCCGGGATTCGCCAACCCCTTCTTCATCGCCTATGCGCCGGGCGTGCTTCTGGTGAAGGAATGAGCGTTCTCATCGTCATACCGGCGCGCTACGCCTCGTCGCGCTATCCCGGCAAACCGCTGGTGGAACTGCGGGGCGCCGACGGGCAGGCCCGCACCCTGATCCAGCGCAGCTGGGAGGCGGCGAAGCAGGTCGGTGGCGTCGACCGCGTGGTCGTGGCGACCGACGACGAGCGTATTCGCGCGGTGTCGGAAGGCTTCGGGGCCGAGGTGGTCATGACCTCCGACACCTGCCGCAACGGGACCGAACGCTGCGCCGAGGCCTTCGACCGGCTTGGCGGCGGGTTCGAGATCGTGGTGAACCTGCAGGGCGACGCGCCGCTGACCCCGCACTGGTTCGTCGAATCCCTTGTCGACGGGCTGCGCGCCGATCCGGTGGCCGAGGTGGCCACGCCGGTCCTGCGCTGCGACGGCGCGGCGCTGAACGGATTCCTGCAGGACCGCCGCGAAGGCCGCGTCGGCGGCACGACTGCGGTCTTCGGGCGCGATCACAAGGCGCTCTATTTCTCGAAGGAGGTCATCCCCTATACCGGCCGCCGCTACGAGGACGACGAGGCGACGCCGGTCTTCCATCATGTCGGCGTCTATGCCTACCGCCCCTCGGTGCTCGCCGCCTATCCGCGCTGGGAGGCGGGGCCGCTCGAAGGGCTGGAAGGGCTGGAGCAGCTCAGATTCCTGGAGCGAGAGCGTCCAGTCCTCTGCGTCGAGGTCGAATCGCGCGGGCGGCAGTTCTGGGAGCTGAACAATCCCGAGGACGTACCGCGAATCGAAGCGATGCTGGCCACAATGTCGATGGCCTGACGGCGCGGCCACCAGCTCGTCGACGCGGCCGGAAAGATTCGTGGGAGCTACGGGAAAACCTGACTACAATATGGCAGCACCAAGGCGTATCGTTGCCAAACAAGTTTATTTTTTGGCATTTTTCTACCCTAACAAGCCGCTAAAATGTCATATGGTTGTTCTATGCAGCGCGGGTCGCTTAAGGTGTGGCTCGGGAACGTGAAACGGACAGAAGACAGATACTGGCCGAATGGAATGGTGGTGTGATGAAGCGTAAGGTGACGAAGGCGATTTTCCCGGTTGCTGGCCTCGGAACCCGGTTTCTGCCGGCGACGAAGTCGATCCCGAAAGAAATCATGACGCTGGTCGACCGCCCTCTCATCCAGTACGCGATCGACGAGGCGCGCGCCGCCGGCATCAAGGAATTCATCTTCGTGACCTCGCGCGGCAAGGGCGCGCTTGAGGATTATTTCGACCACGCGCACGAGCTTGAGGCGAACCTGCGCAAGGCCGGCAAGGACGACCTGCTGGAAGCGCTCAAGGATACCAACATGGAATCCGGCGCCATCGCCTATATCCGCCAGCACAAGGCGCTGGGCTTGGGCCATGCGGTCTGGTGCGCCCGCCGCCTGATCGGCAACGAGCCCTTCGCGGTCATCCTGCCCGACGACGTGATCGCCGCCGAAAAGCCCTGCCTTCAGCAGATGGTCGAGGCACATGCCGAAATCGGCGGCAACATGGTCGCCGCGATGGAAGTGCCGCACGAAAAGGCCTCGGCCTACGGTGTGCTCGACATCAAGGACGACATGGGATCGATCGTCTCGGTCAAGGGCATGGTCGAAAAGCCGAAGGCGGACGAGGCGCCGTCGAACCTCGCCGTGATCGGGCGCTACATCCTGACGCCGAAGATCATGCAGAACCTCAACCGGATGAAATCCGGCGCAGGCGGCGAGATCCAGCTGACCGACGCGATCGCGGAAGAGATCAGGAAGTCGGGCAACGTCTATGGCTACCGCTTCCGCGGCCAGCGCTTCGACTGCGGCTCGAAGGCGGGCTTCCTGCAGGCGACGGTGGCCTTCGGTCTGGCGCGCGAAGAGCTGCATGACGAGTTCAAGCAGTTCCTCGTCAGCATGACGGCCATGCAGAAGGCTGCCGAGTAAGGACGCATGACCCAACATGTTCTGGTGACGGGCGGTGCCGGCTATATCGGCTCGCACGCTTGCAAGGCACTGAAAGCGGCCGGCTACATCCCCGTGACCTTCGACAATCTCTCAACCGGATGGCGTGATGCCGTCCGGTTCGGCCCGTTCGAGGAGGGCGATCTGGCGGATCGGGCACGGCTCGACGAGGTCTTTGCCCGCTGGCAGCCCGTCGCGGTCATGCATTTCGCCGCGATCAGCCTTGTCGGCGATGCGATGCGCGATCCGGGCGCCTACTGGCGGGTCAATGTCGTCGGCGCGCTGAACCTGATCGAGGCCGCAGTCGCGGCCGGGTGCCGGAACTTCGTCTTTTCCTCCACCTGCGCGACCTATGGCGACCAGGATGGCGTTGTCCTCGATGAGGACTCGGCCCAGCATCCGCTGAATGCCTATGGCAAATCCAAGATGGCGATCGAGCAGATGCTCGGCGATTTCGGCGCGAGCCACGGGCTGAACGCGGTGATCTTCCGCTACTTCAACGTTGCCGGCGCCGATCCCGAGGGCGAGGTGGGGGAGTTCCACCAGCCGGAGACGCACCTGATCCCGCTGATGCTGGACGCGATCGACGGGAAGCGGCCGGCGTTGACGGTGTTCGGCACCGACTATCCGACACGCGACGGCACCTGCATTCGCGACTACGTCCATGTGATGGACCTGGTCGACGCCCATGTCGCAGGGCTGAAATGGTTGGAGGCGGGGCAAGGATCGCGCGTCTTCTGCCTCGGCACCGGCCGGGGCTTTTCCGTCCGCGAGGTCATCGACCAGTCGCGTGTCGTGACCAATCGCGACGTGCCGGTGATCTTCGGCGATCGCAGGGCCGGCGACGCGGTGAGTCTCGTTTCTGGCAGCGAACGCGCGCGGCGCGACCTTGGCTGGCGGCCGGCACGGTCGGACATGGCGACCATGATCGCCGACGCCTGGCGCTGGCACCAGTCGGGCCACTTCGAGAAATAGCGGCTGAACCCGCCGGAATCGCAGCGTTTTCCGTTGCGTGCCTCGGCAGACTTTGCGGTTTACCTGAAACCGGGCGGTCTGTATTCTGCCGCGGCAGGAGGGATCGAGGCAGGTGACCGCTCCGGCGCGCCCGCTCGCGTGCCGAAACGGTCGGCGCAACCTCGCCTTAAACCGCGTCGGATAGGACTAGCCCCCGAGAGGGCCAGAAACGAAGGGATCGAATGGGCCTTTTGGAAAGATACCGCCTGCGGCTTAGGCGCAAGCGTCTCCGGGTCCGGGCGTTCCGCAAGCGGCGGGAACTGTCTGCCGTCACCGACCGGACCGCCACGCTCGGCGCTGACGATATCCTCCTCGTGGCAGTGCTTCGGAACGAGCGGATCCGCCTGCCCTATTTCATGCGCTACTACAGGGATCTCGGGATCAACCAATTCCTGATGGTCGACAACGGTTCGGACGACGGTTCGCGTGAATATCTCGCGGCGCAGCGGGACGTGTCGCTGTGGACGACCCCGGCGAGCTACCGGGGATCGCGTTATGGCGCGGACTGGATCAACTGGCTCTTGATGCGCCACGGTCGGGGGCGCTGGATCCTCGCGGTCGATGTCGACGAGTTCTTCATCTATCCGTTCTGTGACACGCGGCCGATCCGCGCGCTGACCGACTGGCTCGACACCTATTCGGTGCGCGCTTTCCCGGCGATGATCGTCGACATGTATCCCAAGGGTCCGATCGACGCCGAACCCTACCGCGAAGGCAAGAACCCGTTCGAGATCGCGAGCTATTTTGACAGCGGTAACTACACGATCTCGAAGAATCCGACCTTCAGGAACCTGTGGATCCAGGGCGGGCCCAGGGCACGGACGATGTTCGCGGACGCCCCGAAAGAGGCGCCGTCGCTGAACAAGATCCCGCTGGTGAAGTGGCACAGGTCCTATTGCTTCGCGAGCTCGACCCACATGCTCCTGCCGCGCGGGCTGAACCTCGTCTACGACGAATGGGGGGGCGAGAAGGCCTCTGGCTGCCTTCTGCACGCGAAGTTCCTGTCGACCTTCAAGGACAAGGTCGCGGAGGAGCTGGATCGGCGCGAACATTTCGCCGACAGCCGCGAATACATCGCCTATGCCGACACACTGAAGGACAATTCGATCCTGTGGTGCAAGTGGTCGGAGAAATACATCAACTGGCGCCAGCTCGAGATCCTCGGGCTGATGTCGAAGGGGAACTGGGCGTGACCTCTACCCTCGGCTTCATCATGATGTGCCACACGGCACTCGACCGTGCCGCGCAGGTGGCGCGGTTCTGGGCCGAGGCGGGATGCCCGATGGTGATCCATGTCGACCGACGGGTCAGCCCGGCCGCGTACAATGGCCTTGTCGACGCCCTGGCCGATCTGGAGATCGTGAGCTTTTCGCGCCGCTATGCCTGCGAATGGGGCACCTGGTCGCTGGTGGCGGCGACCCAGGCTGCGGCGACGCAGATGCTCGCCGGGCATCCGCGCGTGCGTCATGTCTACCTCGCCTCCGGCTCCTGCCTGCCGCTGCGTCCGGTGGAGGAGCTGATCGACTACCTCGACGAGCGGCCCAGCACCGATTTCATCGAAAGCGTCACCACCTCGGATGTGAACTGGACCATCGGCGGATTTGATTCGGAGCGGTTCACGCTGCGGTTCCCGTTTTCCTGGCGCAAGCAGCGGCCGCTCTTCGACGCCTATGTCAAGATTCAGCGCGGGCTGGGTGTGAAGCGGCGAATGCCGAAAGGGATCGTGCCGCATCTGGGCAGCCAGTGGTGGTGCCTGACGCGGCAGACGTTGTCGGCGATTCTCGAAGACCCAGACCGCAGGCTGCACGACAGCTACTTCAAGCTGGTCTGGATCCCCGACGAAAGCTATTTCCAGACCCTCGCAAGGCTCTATTCCACCCAAATCGAGAGCCGGTCGTTGACGCTTTCGAAGTTCGACGTGCAGGGTAAGCCGCACACATTCTACGACGACCACCTGCAACTTCTGCGGCGGTCCGACTGTTTCGTCGCGCGCAAGATCTGGCCGCATGCCGACCGTCTCTACCGCATCTTCCTTGCCCCCGCCTCGCAGCAGGCGGCGCGGGCGGAGCCCAATCCGGACAAGATCGACCGGCTTTTCGCGAAAGCGGTGGAGCGGCGGACGCGTGGCCGGGCCGGGCTTTACATGCAAAGCCGCTATCCGCGGAAGGACCACGAGAACGGCAAGACCAGCGCGCCCTACTCGGTGTTTCACGGCTTTTCCGACCTATTCGAGAATTTCGACATCTGGCTGTCCAAGTCGGTCGGCGGTCGGGTGCATGGCCATCTCTTCGGTCCCGAACGCGCGGAATTTGCCGGTGGAGAGACTGTTTTCAACGGAGCGCTCTGCGACAGCGCGGCCTTGCGCGACTACAATCCGCGATCCTTCCTCACCAACCTGATCTGGAACACAAGAGGCGAGCGCCAGTGCTTCCAGTTCAGCCCGCGCGACGACCAGGAATGTAACTGGTTCATGGCGACAGACCCGAACGCGCAGATATCGGTGATCTCGGGCACCTGGGCGGTGCCGCTCCTGCGCTCGAACCTGAACTTCTCCGACATCCGCAAAGAGGCTGCGCGGCTGCAGAAGATCGAGACGGAGCATCTGGCGATCCTGCGGACGATGTATGTGAAGGCACGGGTGCGGATCTGGACGATGGCCGAATTCATCGAGAACCCGATGGAGTCGCTGCAGACCATCATCGACGAAATTCGGCCCGCGCACGACGCGCCAGGTCGCGGAAGCGCCGAAGATGGTGGACCTGACCGGGTTCGGCCAGTTCCTGCAGAACCTCAAGAACCAGGGGATGAAGCCAACGCTGATGGGCGATTTCTCCGTCGGCAACGACCCGCGCCCGCCGGCGGAGGATCGCGGCCGACCCTATCTGGTGCGGTAGGGGAGATCCGGCGTGACCCGTCCCTTCGACTATTTCGTGATCTTCGCCGAGATGCGCACCGGCTCGAACCTTCTCGAGGCGACGCTGGGGCAGATCGAGGGGTTGACCTGTCACGGCGAGGTTTTCAATCCCGACCACATGGGCGGGCCGAACGTGTCCGAGACTTCTCGGCGTCACGATGAAGGAGCGGATCGCCGATCCGGGGGCGCTTGCTGTCCCGCATACGCTCGGCGCCTGGTTTCAACGGACTGCGGTTCTTCTTCGATCATGAGCCGCGGGTGCTGGACGCGATCCTGAGCGATCCACGCTGCGCCAAGATCGTGCTGACCCGCAATCCGGTCGATTGCTATATCAGCCTCAAGATCGCCTACAACACCAAGCGCTGGAAGCTCAGCGACGTGAAGGATCGCATCGTCTGGAAACCACCCTTCAAGCCGGCGGAATTCGAGGCGTTTCTGGCCGAACGGCAGGCCTTCCAGCTTCGTCTCCTGAACGCGCTTCAGGTGACGGGCCAGACGGCGTTCTACCTCGACTACGAGGATTCGCTGACGGGTAGAGGTGATCAACGGGCTCTTGCAGTTCCTCGGCGTCGAGGAGCGGCTTGACCAGTATCTCCGACGATCTGGTGCGGCAGAATCCCGAGGAGATGGCCGACAAGGTGCGCAATTTCCCCGAGATGGAGGAGGCCTTGGCGCGGATCGACTGGTCGAACCTGGCCCGCACTCCGAATTTCGAGCCGCGCCGGGGTCCTGGCGTGCCGCGCATCGTCGCGGCCGGCGGGGCGCCCATCCTCTATCTGCCGCTTCAGCCCTGCGATGACAGCCATATTCGCGACTGGCTTTCGCAGTTCGGGGACGGAGGGATCGAAGAGAACTTCACCCAGAAGACGCTCAGGGTGTGGAAGCGCAAGGCGCCCGGACACCGGAGCTTCACGGTGCTCCGTCATCCCCTGACGCGCGCCAACGACGCATTCGCTGCAGTCATGACGCGCAATGGCCATGCAGATCTCCGAGCCATCTTGCGTGGCCATTACGGCGTGCCGATCCCGCCGGATGACGAGATCGCGGCATTGGGTCCGGCGGAATGGCGCGCGGCGCTGATCGGGTTCCTCGGCTTCGTGAAGGCCAACCTCGCCGGCCAGACCGGGCTCCGGCAGGATGCGCTCTGGGCGACGCAATGGTCGGTCGTGAACGGGTTCTGCTGGCTTCGTGCCGCCTGACTTGCTGTGCCGGGAGGAGAACTTGGCCGCCGATCTGGCCTATCTGGCGAAGTCAGCGCGGGTCAAGGCGCCGCCCCTTGCCGGTGCGCCGTCGGGCCACGCGCCGGTGCCGGTCGCCGCGATCCATGACCGGGAACTCGAAGACCTTGTTCGCGACGTCTATCGTCGCGATTACATGTCCTTCGGCTTCGGTGCCTGGAAGGCGCCGAAATAGGTTCAGGCGGCCTGTGTCGAGCGCGCCTCGGTCAGCACCGCGTGCAGCGTCGCCGGATCACTGTTGGCCCGGAGCTTGCCGCAGGTACGGTCGCGTCGCGCATCGTGCGCGAGACGAGTGCCAGCGCCTTCAGGTGGTCCACGCCGGAATCCTTCGGCGCGAACAGCGCGAAGACCAGATCGACCGGCTGGCGATCGACCGCGTCGAAATCGAGCGGCTTTTCGAAGCGGATGAACACACCGACCACGTGGTCGAGACCTTCGAGCCGGGCATGCGGCAAGGCCACGCCGTGGCCGACGCCCGTCGGCCCGAGGCTTTCGCGTTCCTGCAGCGCATCCACGGTCTCGGACGTGTCGAGACCGTAGACCTGTGTGCGCGATCTCGGCGAGGTCCTGAAAGAGCCGCTTCTTGCTGGTCGCATGGCCGAGCACCCGGACTGCCGCCGGCTTGAGAAGGCTTGAAAGTTCCATATGCCTTGCTTTTCCGCGCGGCTTCGCCGGCGCCCTATTTGCCGGCCGACGGATCGATCCAGCCGACGTTTCCATCATCCCGGCGGTGGACCACGTTGACCCCGCCGTTCTTTTCGTTGCGGAAGACCAGAAGCGGCACCCCGGACAAGTTCCATCTGCATCACCGCCTCGCCGACCGACAGGGACGGAATCTTCGTCTCCATCTCGGCGATGATCATCGGTTGCAGCGTCTCGGGCTCCGAATCCGCCGATCCTCCATTCGCGGCGAGCACATACATGGGCGCTCCGGCGAATTCAACCGGTTCGGTGCGGTCGCGGTGATGGTCCTTCAGCCGGCGCTTGTAGCGGCGCAGCTGTTTGTCCATCTTTTCGCGGCACGCTTCGAAGGCGGCATAGATCTCGGTCGGCGTTGCCCTTCGCGGTCGCGGTGAGGCCGGTCGAAAGATGGACGGTCGCCTCGCAGATGAACTCGTGGGCGTCACGCGAAAAGATCACGATGGCGTCGGTCGGGCGCTGGGAATATTTCTCGACCGTCTCGCCGAGTTCGGATTTCACATGGGTCTGCAAGGCATCGCCGACGTCGATCTGCTTGCCGCTGATCCTGTATCGCATGACACCTCCTGTGGTTGATTTTGCTTTGACCTGACCGCGCAAACCGATGTCGCGGGCGAGAACGCCGGATGTGGGATGATCATTTCCCTCTCAAGCTGCGTGCATGCGGCTGAGTCCGTCGCGGAAACCTTCCGACGCCGTCGCCCGAACGATGAGGGTATGCGCATGCATTTGCGATATTTGGCGACAGTTCGGCGGGCGATGTCAACGCCCTCCTTCCGAAGTTCCGCGCATATCCTGTCGTCGGCGAGCGGCGCTTCGGCGGATTCCCCGGCGATCAGGCTGCGAATGCGGCGCTGGATGTCGAACGGCGAAACGCCCGCCATCGGCGCCCGGCAGCGCATGCGAGAAAAAGAGCGACAGCGGATAGACCTTGTTGTCCGCGAGGAGCGCCTTGCCCGCCAGCGCCCGGCCGAGTGTCGAGGCATGCATCGCCAGGGCCGCCGCCGCGTCGGCGCGGGTAACAGGGACAAGCGTCTCGTGATGGCCGAGGAAGAAAGCGGACTGGGTCGCGGCGATGTAGGCGCCGATTCGCAGAAGTGTCTCGCGCCGGGCGGCGAGGCCGGCCGACATGCGGCCCGCACGGTCGAAGAGCGCGCGCTGTTCGTCCGTTTCGAGGCTGCGCCGGGCAACCTCCATCGTCGAAAGGCGCGGTAACGTGCCGGTCAGAAGCGTGACGGAGAGCTGGCCCGGCGGGCCCTCTTCCACCAGAAGCTCCGGCACCGCGATGTCGACGGGACCGGGCGCTGTCGGGGACCGGGCGTCGAGCCGAAGCTGCGCAGAAGGGTCGCAATCCGTTCCAGCACGTCGAGCGGCTGGCCGAGGCTGCGGGCGAGCCTGCGTCCAGTCTCTCCCCGGCGAAATCGTCGAGCTGGCCGGCAGCGGCGCGGGCAAGGCCGCGTTCGATCCCGGCCTCGCCGAGCTGAAGTTCGAGGCATTCGGCGAGGATCGCGGGCACCGATCCCCGTCGGCTCACAGCGCTGGATGGCCATGCCAGACCCCGCCTCCAGCACGTCGAGTGGCGGCGCCGGTCTCGCTGCGCGAGATCGCGGAGCGGCACGTCGAGATAGCCGTCCTCGCGCAACTCGCCGACAATGTAGAGCGCGGCCGCCTCGGTCGCGGGGTCGAGCCGTTGCAGGGCGATCTGGCGGTGCGAGGTTGTCGAGCAGGTTTTCCGGCGCCGCCGTCGTGGCCAGCGCGTAGTCGTAGGCCGGCTGGCGACCGTCCTGCGGTTCTACGACGAGAAAGGGGTTTTCCTCGGCCTCACGCGCGATCTCGTCAGCGAGCGCGTGGGTCGGCATCCTGAGTATCGCCAGCGAATGGCGCATCATCGGCGACAGCGCGATGCCCTGTCGCTGGATGAGACTCATTCCGGATTTCATCGCCATCCCGGTCCCGCCCCGTCAGAGGATACGGAAGTTCTGGCCAAGATAGACCCTGCGGACATTCTCATCGCGCACGACCTCGTCGGCAGTGCCGCTCATCAGCACGACGCCGTCGTGGAGGATATAGGCCCGGTCGACGATTTCCAGCGTCTCGCGAACATTGTGGTCTGTGATGAGGACGCCGATGCCGCGGCCCCTGAGGTCCTGGACGAGATGCCTGATGTCGCCGACAGAGATCGGATCGACGCCGGCGAAGGGTTCATCAAGCAGCAGGTATTTGGGGTCAGCCGCAAGGCAACGCGCGATCTCCACCCGCCGGCGTTCGCCGCCCGAAAGCGCCAGGGCGGGGGCGCGGCGGAGATGAGTGATCGAGAAGTCAGACAGAAGCTCCTCGAGTCGCTCGCGGCGCTTGTGGACGTCTGGCTCGGTGATCTCGAGGACGGCGAGGATGTTGTCCTCGACCGAGAGACCGCGGAAGATCGAGACTTCCTGCGGCAGGTAGCCGATGCCGAGCCGGGCGCGGCGGTACATCGGCAGGCCGGTCACGTCTCGACCGTCGATCAGGACCTGTCCGGCATCGGGCGCGATCAGGCCGGCGATGTTGTAAAAGCAGGTGGTCTTGCCGGAACCGTTGGGCCCGAGCAGCGCCACGACCTCGCCCCGGGCGAGTTCCAGCGACACATCGCGGATGACCGGACGGCGGCGATAGCTCTTGCGCAGGTGGAGGACGCGAAGACCGGCGCTGCCCTCGGCCAGTTTCAGGTCGGGCGGAGGGGTCATCAGTTGCCCCCTGGTTGCAGCACCGTCTTCACCCGGCCGTCCATGCGGCCGGTGCCGGTCTTCAGATCTACGGTGAGTGTCTGGCCGGAAATGGTGTTGGCGCCCTGGGTCAGGAGAACATTGCCGGTCATCACAACGTCGCCACTGTCGATCGTATAGACCGCCTCGGCCGCCTCGGCTGCATCGGCGCCGCTGACCAGCGTCACGCCGCCGGTTGCGTGCAGACGTTCGATCCGGCTGCGATCCTCGCTGCCGTACTCGACGAGAACCTCGGCGGCGGAAAGCCGCATCTCGCCCTGCGCGACAAGCACGTTGCCGCTGAAGGTCGCGGTGCCGTCGGTCTGGTTGACCGCGAGTTGGTCTGCCGTCACCTCGACAGGAAGCGAGGTATCTGCGCGGATACCGCCGAAGGCGAGCTCAGCGCCCTGGGCGAGCGCGGCGAACGGCGACAAGGCCGACAGGACCAGCGCGGCAGTGAGGGCACGAAAGGTGATCGTCATTCGGGGTCCTTCTCCGCCGGATCGTATATCAGCTTCACGCCATTTTTGAAAACCAGGAGATAGCCCGGAATTCCGGCATCCTCGTGGCGGATCACCATGTTGCCCGCGTCGATCGTGCCATAGGGCGCCTCGGTGCGGACGGCACCGTCCGAGTGAAGCTCGGTCCGGTCCAGTGCGCTGTCAAGGCCGGGCGTCGTCATCCGGTATCCGGACGAGGTCACGATCTCGACATTGCCGGACAACGTCATGCGGCCCGCCGCCTCGTCGATGCGGCCTTCGGCGGCGCTGAGGTCGATGCGGAGACCGCCCGGCGCCTCGTAGCTGGCAACGAGATCGACGGCGGTCGCCGCCCCGGTATCGGTCCCCGGCCGCGCTGTGTTGGCGTGGATCATCAGCGCCGCCCCGTCGAGCGTGACGCCGTAATATTCCGGTGCCGTCAGCCGTTGGTCGCGGGCCAGTTCTTCCACGTCCACCTCGGCAAAGGGAAGGGCCTGGTCGGTGTCGATCCGACGGGAAAAGAGGAAGAGGGTGGAGAGGACGGCGAGCGCGAGAAGCGGCAGGATGATCTTCAGCCAGAAGATCACGCGGGAATGGACGTTGTCGCGCGCGGCCATCGCCTCAGACCACACCAGCGCGCAGGCAGTCGTGGATGTTGAGAATGCCCGCCGTGTGCCCGTCGCCGTCGGGCTCGACGACGAAAAGGCTGGTGATCTTGCTCTCCTTCATCAGCGCCACGGCCTTCTCGGCGACGTGGTCGGGGCCGATAGTGCGGGGATCCTTCGTCATCACCTCCGCCGCCGTCCGGTCCAGAAGCCCGGCCATGTGCCGCCGGAGATCGCCGTCCGTGACGATCCCGACGAGTTTGCCGCCCGGGCCGGTGACACCGACGACGCCGAAGCCCTTCTGGCTCATGATCAGGAGCGCCTCGCTCATCGGCGTGCCCGAGGGGACGAGCGGCACCGCGTCGCCGCCATGCATGAGATCGCCGACCTTGAGGAGCTTGGCGCCGAGCTTTCCGCCCGGATGGAAGGTGCGGAAATGCTCGGGCGTGAAGCGGCGATGCTCCATCAGCGCGACGGCGAGCGCATCGCCGAGTGCCAGCGTCATCGTGGTCGAGGTCGTCGGAACGATCCCGGTACCGCAGGCTTCCTCGGCCGCGGGCAGCACGATCGCCACGTCGGACTGCCGTATCAGGGTCGAATTCGGCCGGCTCGCCACCCCGATCAGCGGGATCGAGAAGCGGCGGGTATGGGCGATTATGTCGCTCAGTTCCGGTGTCTCGCCGGAGTTCGAGAGGACGAGTGCTACGTCCGCCTCGGTCACCATGCCGAGGTCGCCGTGGCTTGCCTCGGCGGGGTGGACGTACTGCGCCGGCGTGCCAGTGGAGGCGAGGGTCGCGGCGATCTTGTGGCCGATATGGCCGGACTTGCCCATGCCCGAGACGATCACCCGGCCCCGCGCCTTCAGGATCAGGTCCACGGCGGCGGAAAAGCTGTCGCCGAGCGCGGCCGAGAGCGCGTCGAGCCCGCGCGCCTCGATCTCGATGACGCGGCGGGCGGTGGCGAGGAAGATCTCTGGTTCGGTCATGGGCCTAGTGCGTGAAGATGTCGGCGGTGTCGCCCCAGCCGAGCAGGTCGAGTTCGGCGCGGACCGGCAGGAAGTCGAAACAGGCCTGGGCGAGAGCGGTGCGGCCCTCGCGGGCGAGCCGTGCGTCAAGCTCTTCTTTCAGATGGTGAAGGTAGAGGACGTCTGAGGCGGCATAGTCGAGCTGCGCCTCGGTCAGCGTCGCGGCCCCCCAGTCGGAAGTCTGCTGCTGCTTGGAGACATCGACGCCGAGCAGTTCCTGAAGCAGGTATTTCAGCCCGTGGCGGTCGGTGAAGGTGCGGATCATCTTCGACGCGATCTTGGTGCAGTAGACCGGCGCTGTAGTGACGCCGAAGGCGGATTTCAGCGCGGCGATGTCGAACCGGCCGAAATGAAAGAGCTTCAGCACCTTCGTATCGGTCAGCATCCGCGTCAGGTTCGGCGCCACCTTCTGTCCCCTAGCGATCTGCACCAGATGCGCGTCGCCGTCGCCGGCCGAAAGCTGCACGACGCAGAGCCGGTCACGGCGGGGATCGAGACCCATCGTCTCGGTGTCGATCGCGACGACCGGGCCGAGATCGAGCCCGTCGGGCAGGTCGTGCTTGTGGAGGTGGTTCGTCATCGCGGCCTCTTCCTGAGCCGGCGTGTTCGTTCCGGGCCTGCCCGCACGCCGATCCCGGCTAGTTAAGCCATAAGGCGGCGGCGCTCAATGGCCGAGGGCCGCAAGGGATTTCGATGCGCGGGTTCCAGACGCAACAACGGTTGCCCGACACCCCGGACAACCGTCGTTACCACGTAACTACTCTTTCCCTGATCCGGTCGGGCCGGTTCAAAATCCGAACTTGCGTTCCCGAGGGTCGCCTCCAACTGCGGGCAGGCCCGCAATTGGGGGCGACTTTGGAAACAAATACGCGTCGTCGGAATTACTTTTCGATGAATTATAAACAATCGCTACCACTTACACGTGCATCAATGCACGAGTCGCCGCGATTCCGGAACTTGTCTTTTTGGACAAGTCCTTCGAGAAAACCGCGGCGGAACGATAGGGTGGGCGGGCCGCTCTCACGCCGCAATTTCCCCGGAAACGTTGATGAGTGAGAGGACGGCCGAGTTTCCGGTTTGATCCGTGTCAACGCGGGATTGCGCACAGTGGCGCAAAAAAAGCCGGTATCCGACTGCGCCGCGATCGAAAGTCTTTCAGATGAACCCCAGGCACAAGTTCAACCTTGGCTATCTAGCCTTCGTCTTCCTCTGCGTGCTGCTCATCCAGGGGTGGATCGCCTATCGCACAGTTGCGACGCTCGAATACAGCGAGTTCCTCGGCTATCTGAAGGACCACAAGATCGCCGAGATGACGGTGACCGAAAGCCGCATTGAAGGCACGTTCACGATTCCGGTCGAGGGCAAGGAATACTTCGTCACCCAAAGGGTCGAGCCCGGTTTCGCGACAGAACTCGAGGAAGCCGGCGTCAAATTCGCGGGGGCCAGCGACCAGACCTGGCTCACGACGCTCCTCTCGTGGATTCTGCCCGTCCTGTTCTTCTTCGGCCTCTGGGCGATCTTCTTTCGAAAGATGGCCGAGCGTCAGGGCATGGGCGGTCTGATCAATATCGGCAAGTCCAAGGCCAAAGTCTATGTGGAGCGCGACACGGGCGTGACCTTCGAGGACGTGGCCGGCGTGGACGAGGCCAAGGCCGAACTGAAGGAGATCGTTTCCTTTCTCAAGGACAAGGAGAAATACGGTCGGCTGGGTGCGCGGATACCGAAGGGCGTTCTTCTCGTGGGGCCGCCGGGGACGGGCAAGACCCTCCTCGCCCGCGCGGTCGCGGGCGAGGCCGGCGTGCCGTTCTTCTCGATCTCCGGTTCGGAATTCGTCGAGATGTTCGTCGGCGTCGGCGCCGCGCGGGTCCGCGATCTATTCGACCAGGCTCGCAAGGCGGCGCCCTGCATCATCTTCATCGACGAGCTCGACGCGCTCGGCCGAGCGCGGTCAGCCATGTCGGGCATGGGCGGCGGAGATGAAAAGGAGCAGACGCTCAACCAGCTTCTGTCGGAACTGGACGGGTTCGACCCCAGCGTCGGGATCGTGCTGCTCGCGGCGACCAACCGGCCCGAGATCCTCGACGCCGCCTTGCTGCGCGCGGGGCGCTTCGACCGGCAGGTCGTCGTGGATCGGCCGGAACACAAGGGCCGCCTCGATATCCTCAAGGTGCATACGCGGAAGGTGAAGCTCGCCTCCGATGTCAACCTCGACGACGTTGCGGGGATCACCACCGGGTTCACGGGCGCGGACCTGGCCAACCTCGTCAACGAGGCGGCGATCATTGCGACCCGGCGCGGCGGCGACAGCGTCTCGGAGGCCGATATGACGGCCGCTGTCGAGCGGATCGTGGCCGGGTCGGAACGCAAGACACGGCTGCATCAACCCGGTCGAACGAAAGCGCGTCGCGTATCACGAGTTGGGTCATGCGTTGGCCGCGGCGTCGCTGCCGAGCGCCGACCCGGTCCACAAGGTCTCGATCATCCCTCGTTCCATCGGGGCGCTCGGCTATACGATGCAGCGCCCGACCGAGGACCGGTTCCTGATCACCTTCGGCGACCTCAAGGATCGCATGGTCGTGCTTCTGGCGGGCCGCGCGTCGGAGGACATCGTCTTCGACGAGATTTCGACTGGCGCGTCGGACGACCTCGCGAAGGTCACCGACATCGCCCGGGAATGCGTGACCCGTTTCGGGATGAGCGACGATGTCGGGCAGGCGGTTCTGGAACAGAAGCGCCTGCAGTGGCTGGGCGACCGTCAGTTCGAGAGCAGCAACAAGGACTATTCCGAGGCCACCGCACGGGAGGTGGACCTCGCCGTCCGGAAGCTGATCGGCGAGGCCTATGCGCGGGCCAAGGCGATCCTGACCGAGAATTCGCGCCGATCTCGATGCTGGCGCGGCGCTGCTGCTGGAGCGCGAGACGATCACCCCTGCCGATTTCGCGCCGCTTCGGCGGCCGGAGGGCAATGGCGATCCGGTCGCCGGACGGTCCGGGCAGATCGAACGGGCGGCGCAATGACAGGGCCTGCGACAGGAAACAGTGAGGCACGGGAGACTGCGGCGTCGCCGGGCCGGGTCACGGCCGTCCGGGGTCCGGTGCTGGACATTGCATTTGACGGTCCGAAGCCGGACCTGCACGAGGCGGTTCTGGTCCATGCCGACGACCTGCAGATCCTCACCGAAGTTCAGGCGCATCTCGACGACCGGACGGTACGGGTGATCGCGATGCGGCCGACGCAGGGCATCTGGCGCGGGGCGCCGGCAGAACGGACGGGCAAGCCGATCATGGCGCCGGTCGGCGACGGTGTCCTCGGCCGGCTGGTCAACATGATGGGCCAGCCCGCGGATAACGGCGCGGCACTTCCGCCGGACATGCCGTACCGCCCGATCCACCGCGCTGCGCCGCCGATGTCGCGCCAGAGCGGCGCGACCGAGATCTTCGAGACGGGGATCAAGGTTATCGACCTTCTCGCTCCGCTCGCCCAGGGCGGCAAGGCGGCGATGTTTGGCGGCGCCGGCGTCGGCAAGACCGTCCTGGTGATGGAGCTGATCCACGCGATGGTCGCGGGTTACAACGGAATCTCGGTCTTTGCCGGTGTGGGTGAACGCTGCCGCGAAGGCCACGAGATGCTGAACGAGATGAAGGCGTCAGGCGTCCTCGACCAGACCGTGCTGGTCTACGGGCAGATGAACGAGCCACCCGGTGCGCGTTGGCGGGTGCCGCTGACGGCAATGACCATCGCCGAATATTTCCGCGACGAGGAGGCGCGGAACGTCCTTCTGCTGATGGACAACGTCTACCGCTTCGTCCAGGCGGGCGCCGAGGTCTCGGGCCTTCTCGGCCGCAAGCCGTCGCGCGTGGGTTATCAGCCGACGCTCGAGACCGAGGTGGCCGACCTGCAGGAGCGCATCGCCTCGGTCGGCAAGGCCTCCGTCACCGCCATCGAGGCGGTCTATGTGCCGGCGGACGATTTTACCGATCCCGCGGTGGGCGCGATCAGCAGCCATGTGGACAGCATGGTGGTGCTGTCGCGTCAGCTTGCCGCCGAGGGGATCTACCCCGCCATCGATCCGATCGCGACAACATCGGTGCTGCTCGACCCGCTCGTCGTCGGGCAGGAACATGCCGAGGTCGCCGGAAAGGTCCGCGAGGTGATCGAGCACTATATCGAACTGAAGGACGTCATCGCCCTTCTCGGCGTCGAAGAGCTTGGCACCGAGGAGCGGCTGTCGGTGGGCCGCGCGCGGCGGCTGCAGCGGTTCCTGACCCAGCCGTTTTTCGTCGCCGCGGCGTTTTCGGGGATGGAGGGGCGGTCGGTGCCGATCAAGGACACCATCGCGGGATGTCGTGCGATCCTTCAGGGCGAGTGCGACGACTGGGATGAAAGCACGCTGTACATGGTCGGCACCCTGGACGAGGCGCGCCAGAAACATGGGGCGACGCAAGAGGCGAGGAAAGAGCCGGAGAGGGCCGGGGCATGACGGACGCGACGCTGACCCTCGTCATTTCCACGCCGCTCGACGTGATCTTTCAGGCCGATGACGTGCAGTCCTTCCGGGCTGAGGACGAAAGCGGCGGGTTCGGCATCCAGCCGGGGCACACGCCGATGCTGACGGTTCTGCCGGCCTGCGTGGCGCGGTGGCGGCGGGCTGGCGGCGACTGGTCGTTCTGCGCCCTGCGCGGCGGTGTCCTCACGGTCGAGCGCGGGGCGGAGATCCGCATCGCCTGTCGTCAGGGCGTCCTCGGGTCGGATTTGTCGAAGCTGGAGCGCGAGGTACGGGCGCACATCGAAGCGGAGGACAGCGCGGCGCGGGCGGCGCGGGTCGAGCAGACGCGGATGCATGTCCGGGCGATCCGCCAGATCATGCTGCACATCTCGGACGAAGGGAGCTTCGACATGGATGCAACGCTGGACGGGTTGATGCAATGACCGATCATCGAGAGACCCAGAAGATGGACGATGCCGCGCGCGAGGCCGCCCGGCGGGCGGAAGAGGCCGCGAACGATCCCGAACCCTCGCTTGGCCGCCGGTTCGGGCAGATCGGCGTGCTGGGCTGGATGATCGTCGTCCCGACGATGATCGGCGTCATCGCGGGCGGCTGGCTCGACCGCAGCCTCGGCACCGGCATCACTCTGACAGCGGCGCTGACGATGGCGGGTGCGGCGCTCGGGTTCTGGCTCGCCTTCAGATGGATGCATGAGCAATGACGGATCAGGTGGCCGATATCCTCACCGCGCTACCCGGCGCATGGCTGGTCCTTCTCCTCGCCGCGCTCGGGACCGGCTTCGGCGTCGGGATCTTCCATTTCCGCTCACTCGAAGGCGTCGCGCGCCGCATCGTCGCCGGCGACCAGACGGCGGTTGCACTGCAGCTCGGGCGGCTCGCCGTCCTCGGCGCCGTCCTCGCCTTACTCGCGATGATCGGCGCGCCCACATTGATCGCCGGCGCGGCCGGTGTCCTCGTGGCCCGGGCTCTGGTGCTTTCGCGGGTCAGGGGGGTGGAATGACGGACTCCCCGCTTTCGTCCCAGATCGCCTTCACGGTCGGGCCGGTCCCGGTCGCGACGCTGGTTGTCGTCACTTGGGCGATCATGCTGTGTCTGGCGCTGACCGGATTTGTTCTCACCCGCAGGCTCAAGCTCGACGCGGGCCCGGCCCAGACCGTTCTCGAACTCATCGTGACGACGCTCGACGCGCAGATCGAGGCGACGTTGCAGCGCGACCCTGCGCCCTACCGCAAGCTGATCGGGACACTGTTCTTCTTCATCTTCGCGGCGAACTGGGTGTCGCTCGTTCCCGGGGTGGAGCCGCCCACGGCGCATCTCGAAACCGACGCGGCGCTGGCCTTCGTCGTCTTCGTCGCGACGATCTACTACGGCGTGCGGTCGAACGGCGCGTGGGGCTATCTGAAGACATTTGCCGAACCGTCCTGGGTGATGATCCCACTCAACCTCGTCGAGCAGATCACCCGCACCTTCTCGCTTATGGTGCGCCTTTTCGGAAATGTGATGAGCGGGGTCTTCGTCGTCGGCATTGTCCTCTCGCTCGCCGGCCTCCTGGTACCGATCCCGCTGATGGCGCTCGATCTGCTGACCGGGGCGGTGCAGGCCTACATCTTCGCCGTTCTGTCGACCGTCTTCATCGCCGCGGCAGTCGGCGATGCCAAACCGAAGGCCGCGCCTCCTGTCGATGTGGCCCCTGCCAAGAAAGGAACCTGACCCATGGACTACTTGAAGATAGCGAGCATCATCTGCGCCACGATCGCCGTGTCGTTCGGGGCGATCGGCCCCGCCCTCGCCGAAGGCCGTGCAATTGCCGCCGCCATGGATGCGATTTCGCGGCAGCCCGAAGCCTCGGGCACGATTTCCCGGACGCTCTTCGTCGGGCTGGCGATGATCGAGACGATGGCAATCTACTGCCTCGTCGTCGCGCTGCTCCTGCTTTTCGCTAATCCATACGCACTCTGACAGGCGCCGCGTCCGATGCAATTCGACTGGTGGACATTCGCGTTTCAGGTGATCAACGTCGTGATCCTGATCTGGCTTCTGAGCCATTTCATGTTCCGGCCGGTGGCCCGGATTATCGCCGAACGCCGGGCGGAAACCAGCCGGGCACTGGAGGCGGCAGAGGCGGCAAAGCGCAAGGCGGCCGAAGCGGAAATGGCGGCGCGCGCCGAAAAGGAGAAGAACGCCGCTGAGCGGTTGGCGATCATCGAGGCGGCCCGCGAGGAGGCCGATGTGCAGAAGAAGGCGATACTGGAAGACGCCCGGAAGGCTGCCGCCGCCATCGCGCGCAAGTCGAAGGCCGATGCGGTGAAGGCGGCAGACGAAGACCGCAAGACCCGGGTGGGCAAGGCCGCCGAGCTTGCCGTCGTCATCGCGCGGCGCCTTCTGGCCAACTTACCCGACGACGCGCGAGTCTCCGGCTACCCTGAGCGCTTGCGGGCGGCGCTGACATCGCTCGATCCCGAAGAGCGCGAGGCGCTGGCGACGGACCCGGGTGCATTGCGGCTTGTGGCGCCGCGGCCCCTGACGAAAGCGGAGCTGGCGGCGGCGACGAAGGGGATCCGGGCTGCGATCCCCGGCGCGGCATCGCCCGGCGTTGACCTGGACGAGACGCTGATCGCCGGGCTCGAACTGACGAGCCGGCACGGGGTCGTCCACAACTCCCTCGCCTACGACCTGAGGCGGATTGCCGAGGCGCTGGAAAAGAATGACCAGATCTGACCGCAAGCCGCCCGGCGATGCCGCCGCGATCGAGACCCTGGCCGGGATCGTCGGCAAGGTGCCGCTCGGCACCGAGACCGAAGCGCTGGGCCGCGTGACGCAGATCGCGGACGGACTGGCGCATGTATCGGGCCTGGGCGCGGCCCGTCTGGGTGAGCTTCTGGACTTCCACGGCGGCAAGCGCGGCTTCGTGCTCAATCTCGAAGCCGATATGCTTCAGGCCGTCCTTCTGGACCACAGCGACGAGATCGAGGCCGGATCGGCGGTACGGCGCACCGGGCAACTCGCGAGCGTTCCGGTCGGCGAGGCGCTGCTAGGCCGCGTCGTCGACCCTTTGGGCCGGCCGCTCGACGAAGGCGGTCCGGTTGCCGCCGAGGCCTGGCGGCTCGTGGAAGAGCCGGCGCCTGAAATCATCGACCGTGATTTCGTGAGCGAACCGGTCGAGACCGGGCTTCTGGTCATCGACGCGCTCTTTGCCATCGGGCGGGGTCAGCGCGAGTTGATCATCGGCGAACGGGCGACCGGCAAGACGGCCATCGCGGTCGATACGATCATCAACCAGAAGGACAGTGACGTCGTCTGCGTCTACGTCGCCATCGGGCAGCGGGCGACGGCGGTGCGGCGGGTAATCGACGCGGTGCGGGCGAAGGGCGCTATCGACCGATGCATCTTCGTGGTTGCGCCGGCCACGGCGGAGCCGGGGTTGCGCTGGCTCGCGCCCTTCGCGGGCACCACCATCGCCGAGTATTTCCGCGATAAAGGCGGCCATGCACTGATCGTCTACGACGATTTGACCAAGCACGCCGCAACGCATCGGGAGCTGTCGCTGCTTGCGCGCCAGCCGCCGGGGCGAGAGGCCTATCCGGGCGACATCTTCTTCCTCCACGCGCGACTTCTCGAAAGGGCGGCGAAGCTGTCGAAAGAAAAAGGCGGCGGCTCTCTGACCGCTCTGCCGATCGCCGAGATCGAGGCGGGGAACCTCTCGGCCTATATCCCGACCAACCTGATCTCGATCTCCGACGGCCAGATCGTGCTCTCGACAAAGCTTTTTGCCGGAAACCAGCGGCCGGCCGTCGATGTCGGACTGAGCGTCAGCCGGGTCGGCGGCAAGGCCCAGCTCGCCGCGCTCAAGGCCGTCGCCGGTCGGGTGCGGCTCGACTACGCGCAATACCTGGAGCTGCGTATGTTCTCGCGCTTCGGCGGGTTTGCGGATGCGGGACTCAAGCGGCGGATCGACCACGGCGACCGGATTAGTGCCCTCCTGCATCAGGCGCGGTATGCGCCGCTGCGGCCGATCGACCAGATCGCGCTTCTGGCGGCGCTGAACGCAGGGGTCCTGGACGACGTGGCACTGGAAAAATTCCCGGCGCTCAAGACCCGCCTGTCCGCGGCTATCGACAGCGAGCCGGTTCTGGAAAGCGCAAGGGCGCATCCCGCCGAATTGTCGGAGGCAGAGAGTGCCGCGCTTCTGGGCTGTGTCAGACACGCGATCGCCGACGTAGCGCCGGACAAGACCTGATGCGCCGGCCCGAGGACATCAAGGCCCGCATGGGCAATATCGAGCAGGTCGAAGGCGTGGTGGTCGCGATGCGAGCCCTTGCCGCCGCCCATGCGCAGGAGGCGAAAAAGCACCTGACCGCGATCCGCGAGCAGGAGGCCACGGTGGCGCGCGCCATGGTCGATGCGCTGGCGCTGCTCCGCACCCCGCTGAGCCCGACGACGGAGGTGGCGGGCGGCAAGCATCTTCGGATGGTCGTCGGGGCCGCGCAGGGCTTCAGCGGATCCTACAGTGAGCGTATCGTCGCCGGTGCTGTCGGCGATGCTGGCGCCGCGCCCTCGACGGCGTTCCTGCTGATCGGCCAGCGGTGCATTTCCGAATTCGAGAGCCGGGGCGTGTCGCCCGTCTGGTCCGCGAACATGGCCGCCCATGCCGCCGAAGTGCCGGCCTTGGCGAGCCGCGTCGTCGATGCCGTCTTCTCGCTTCTCGGGCGCGGGGCGTTTTCGCAAGTCAGCATCGTCTACGGAGAGCCGGCAGTGTCCGGCCCGACCCTGACGATCCGGCAGTTGTTGCCCTTCGATTTCACGCGGTTCGAACGCACGGCCCGTTCGGTTCCGCCGCTCCTGACTGTTCCGCCAGCGGTTCTGGTCACGCGGCTGGTGGAGGAATATGTCTTCACCGAGATCTGCGAGGCCCTGATGCTGGGATTCGCCGCCGAGAACGATGCTCGGATGACGGCCATGTCGCGGGCGCGGAGCAACGTCCGGCAGATTCGCGAGGAGCTGCGAGGAGAGTTCGCGCAAGCCCGGCAGGAGCAGACGACGACGGAGATCATCGAGCTTTCGGATGACGCCGCATGAACCGCGGGATGGAGCCGCCGGCGTCCGGGCCGGCGCCTTGTCTCGCATGGCGAGAACCGCCTTGTCGCCGAGTAAGGCGCGGGGGTGCTCCGCCTGCTGCTGCGGCAGTTCGAAAGCAACCTGGCCCTGATCCTGATCTTCGCCGCGAGTGTGTCGCTCGTGGTCCGGGAGTGGACCGAAGCCATCATCATCCTCCCGATCAGCGCGGGTAGCACGCTTGTGGATTTCGCGCAGGAATACCGGGCGTCGGAAGCGGTCAAGCACCTTCACGGGCGGCTCGTGCTGAAGGTCTCGGCGGTCAGGGACGGTTTCCCCCGGACGGTGGAAGCGCATCCGATCGTCCCGAGCGACATCGTGCTTCTGTCGGCCGGCAACCTCGTTCCCGCCGACGGCGTCGTGATCGAGGCGCGCGACTTCGTGGTGACGCGGGTCGCGCTGACGGGCGAATCCTACAGACGGCTTTGTCCGCAGTGAGAACGCGACCTTACTCGCAGTTTAGTGGTGATTCAGGTCGTTGGGTACGCGTCGGGAGAAGTAGAAGACTCCTTCCGTCACAAATGTGAAGGGTGCAGTTGTGTCCTCCGGCATGTACTACGCCTCCAGTCAGCTGGTGTAAAAGCTGAAGGAAGCCAGTAGCATACCTGTAGGGATGGTGCCCAGGAGAGGACTCGAACCTCCACGCCTTGCGGCACACGGACCTGAACCGTGCGCGTCTACCAATTCCGCCACCTGGGCAGGTGTCGTGACGGGCGATGTATCGTCGGCGCCGGGCGCTGTCAACGGGGTCCGAGCGAATCCCGGGGCGCGCGCATTCGCGCCTTGTTCGGCGGGGCTCGGGGCGCTAATCAGGGCCGTGAGAACGATTGTCCGGAGGCTCCCCATGTCCAAGCTCGTCACCATCTACGGCGGTTCGGGATTTCTCGGGCGCTACATCGCACGGCGGATGGCGAAGGCGGGCTGGCGCGTCCGCGTCGCCGTCCGGCGCCCGAACGAGGCGCTCTTCGTCAAGCCCTATGGTGCCGTCGGCCAGGTCGAGCCGATCCTGTGCAACATTCGCGACGACGCCTCGGTGCGGGCGGCGATGACCGGGGCGGATGCGGTGGTGAACTGCGTCGGCACCTTCGACAAGCGCGGCCGCAACAATTTCGACGCGGTCCAGGTTGAGGGCGCGGGTCGCATCGCCCGCATCGCGGCCGAGACCGGGGTCACCCGGATGGTCCATATCTCCGCCATCGGCTCGGACGGCGAAAGCGACAGCGACTATGCTCGTACCAAAGCCAAGGGCGAGGCGGCGGTGAGGGCGGCCTTTCCCGGCGCGGTGATCCTGCGGCCATCGGTCATTTTCGGGCCCGAGGACGGGTTCTTCAACCGCTTCGCCGGCATGTCGCGGATGGGGCCGGTCCTGCCGGTCGTCGGGGCCGGGACGAAGTTCCAGCCGGTCTATGTCGACGATGTGGCGCAGGCGGCGGTCAAGGGCATTCTGGGTGAGGCGTCGGGCACCTACGAGCTCGGCGGGCCGGACGTCGCGACGTTCCGGGAGCTGATGGTCGAGATGCTGACGGTCATCAACCGCCGCCGGCTGGTCGTGAACATGCCGTTCTGGGTGGCGCGGATCATCGCGGGTCTTCTCGATTTCGGGTCGATGGTGACCGGCGGGCTAATCTCCAATACGATCCTGACCAGCGATCAGGTGAAGTCGCTCCGGCACGACAATGTCGTGGCCGCCGGCGCGCGGGGGTTCGCCGATCTCGGCATCGCGCCGACGCCGACGCATGCGGTGCTGCCCGACTATCTCTGGCGCTTCCGCCCCTCGGGTCAGTACGACGCGATCAAGGCCTCGGCGAAGAACCTGCGCCGTCACGGCTGACTGGCCTCCGACCGACGGCAACCCGTTGCCGCAGCCGAAATTGTCACTTTCTCATTGTTGCCGGGAATCGTTTGACCCGTGCACCGCCAAGCGGGGCAACGTCCCCCGGGTGAGGATCTTTTTTGCCGGAGATTTTCGGGACGGGCGCTTCGACGGTGAAGCAGCTATTTGCTGCAAGTCGGCCATCACAAGACGGCAACGTCCTGAATGCAGAAGTGCCCGTTCGTCCACGGACACGGCGATCATTGGATCGTCCGCCATCCCGAAGTGTGGAAACACATCGTCGCGCTGCGGACCGTGGGTCCGCCCGCGCGGCGCCCATACCGAAGGTCGCCGACATGCGCTGAAGGGTGCCTTGTTCCCATCCCGCCGTCCGCATAAAGCTGTGGACGGTGCAAGGACCGGAACGGAAGGCTTCCAGACATGAGCGATACGACGGTGAGCGCCCTGCTCCTTGGGCTTCTGGAAGGGGTTACGGAGTTCATTCCCGTTTCTTCCACAGGGCATATCCTCTTGGCCGGCCATTTCCTCGGCTTCGAGAGCGCCGGCAAGACCTTCGAGGTGGTGATTCAACTCGGGGCGGTCCTGGCGATCCTCGGGGTCTATGCGGCGAAGATCGGGCGGACGATCGCGGATCTGCCGAGCGACCCTCAGGCGCGGCGATTTGCAGGATCGGTGCTCGTGGCCTTCCTGCCCGCGGTTTTTGTCGGTGTGCTGGCGCACGACGTCATCAAGAATGTGCTTTTCGAAAGCCCGCGCCTCATCGCCTCGATGCTGATCCTCGGCGGCATCATCCTTCTGATAGTCGATCGCCTGCCGCTGACGCCGCGCCATCACGAGGCGGACCGGTTTCCGCTGCCGATGGCCCTCGGCATCGGCGTGATCCAGTGTCTCGCAATGATCCCCGGCGTGTCGCGTTCGGGCGCGACCATCGTCGGCGCGCTGGCGTTCGGCGCCGACAAGCGCGCCGCGGCGGAGTTTTCGTTCTTCCTGTCGATGCCGACGATGGCGGGGGCCTTCGCCTACGACCTCTACAAGAATCGTGACGTCCTGGACTGGAGCGCGCTGGGCGAGATCGCGATCGGCTTTGCCGCCGCCTTCGTCGCCGCGATTCTTCGTCGTGCGCTGGCTTCTCGGCTATGTCAGCCAGCATGGTTACGCTCTGTTCGGCTGGTGGCGAATCATCATCGGGTCGGTGGCTCTGGCGGCTCTGAGCATGGGTTACTGATAGTAAGGTCGCATAAGTTGACCTATTTTCGGTCAATAACCCCGCCATAAACCAGAAGGCGCGCAAAAATCATCAAAATAGGTAAGTCATTCTGACTTTTATTTCCACCGGGCCGGGAGTAGCAATGCGCATCCTGAATTTCTGACGGAAAGACCGCCCGATGGCCCAGCAACGCATGCTCCAGTTCGTGACCGTCTCGAAAGAGATGCCGGAGAAACGTGCGGCTACTGTGCGCGCGCAGGATTTCAACGAAATTTACCGCGAGTATGCCGAGGTCAAGGCCGAGGAGCAGGCGGGGCGGTGCAGTCAGTGCGGCGTGCCCTATTGCCAGTCGCATTGCCCCCTGCACAACAACATCCCAGACTGGCTGAGGATGACCGCCGAGGGCCGGCTGCAGGAAGCCTATGAGCTTGCCCAGGCAACCAACACCTTTCCCGAGATCTGCGGCCGCATCTGCCCGCAGGACCGGCTTTGCGAAGGCAACTGCGTGATCGAGCAGGCGGGCCACGGCACCGTCACCATCGGCGCCATCGAGAAGTTCATCACCGACACCGCCTGGGACAACGGCTGGGTGAAACCGGTGAAACCGGTCGAGGAGCGGGCGGAAAGCGTCGGCATCATCGGCGCCGGCCCCGGCGGTCTGGCGGCGGCCGATTTCCTTCGCCGCGCCGGGCTTCAGGTCACGGTTTATGACCGCTACGATCGGGCTGGCGGGCTCATGACCTATGGCATTCCCTGCTTCAAGCTGGAAAAGGACGTGGTGATGCAGCGCATCGGCCAGCTCGAGCAGGGCGGGGTGCAGTTTGTGATGAACTGCAACGTGGGCGAGGATATCGCCTTCGATGCGATCCGCGGCAAGCATGACGCGGTGATCATCGCCACGGGCGTCTACAAGAGCCGCGATCTCGGTGGGCCGAACGCCAACGCTTCGGGCATCGTGCGCGCCATCGATTACCTGACCGCCTCGAACCGCAAGTCGTTCGGCGACGAGGTGCCGGAATTCGACAGCGGAGAGCTGAACGCCGAAGGCAAGCGCGTTGTCGTCATCGGTGGCGGCGACACGGCAATGGACTGCGTCCGCACCGCGATCCGTCAGGGCGCGCAATCGGTGAAGTGTCTGTACCGGCGCGATCGGGCGAATATGCCCGGTTCGCAGCGGGAAGTCGTGAATGCCGAGGAGGAGGGCGTCGATTTCATCTGGTTGACCGCGCCCAAGGGGTTCACCGCCGCCGATACGGTCGAGGGAGTTCTGGTGCAACAGATGCGGCTCGGCGCCCCGGACGCGACGGGCCGGCAAAGCCCCGAGGTGATCGAGGGCGCGGATTATGTCGAGGAGGCCGATCTTGTCATCAAGGCGCTCGGCTTCGAGCCGGAGGATCTGCCCGCGCTTTGGGGCACCGAGGGGCTGGAGGTCACGCGCTGGGGCACGGTGAAGGCGGATTTCCGCAGCCATGCGACGAGTCTGCCGGGCGTCTTCGCGGTGGGCGACATCGTGCGCGGGGCGTCGTTGGTGGTCTGGGCGATCCGCGACGGGCGGGAGGCGGCGGAAAGTGTGCTCGGCTACCTTTCAGAAGCGCAGGCCGTGGCGGCGGAATAGGGGCCGGAACGACAGCGGAACGCCGTCATTTCCGCGTCTCACAAGCGTAGTGCATCCGTCGCTACATGCAGAGGACGGCGGCGCGGACGGATAGGACCAAGGGTCACGTATGCTGACCCGGAGAATGAAGGAAGTCTGAACGTGGCATCGCAGCTTCACCTCCTCAGCCTCGGCGCCGCCGCGCTTCTGGCGGCCCCCGCCCTTGCCGGCGGCAAGTTCGCCGCACCTGCCGGATGCGAAGTCTTCGCGACGGTGCAGATGCGCAATTGCCAGGTGTCGCAGCACTACCGCTGCGAACACGATAGCCCCGGCGACCAGTGGGCGGTCTACCTGGACGGCGAAGGCCCGTTCTACATGAGCCGGATCGACGCCGAGACGCGCTGGATCGAAAGCTACGATCTGACCACCGGTGATCGCGACGCGCTGATGTCGGAGGCCGATCCGGCTTCGTTCACAACGCTGATCACGACGGGCCGCGACGATTACGACTTCACCACCGAAAGCAGCACTGGCGAAGTTCGGCGCTACACCGGATTCGACCAGTTGACCGGCGAGAAGGTAACGATCGGAGGCGTCGTTCTTGAACGGACGAAATTCGACCTGACCGCGTGGACGCAGGAGGGCGAGATGATCTGGCACCGCGTCGGGCGGCAGTTCATCCACCGCGACTGGCGGCTGTTCTGGGCCGATACCGAGGAGTTCGAAAACGCCTTCGGCGACCGCGAAACGGTAATCGACACGCCGGTCAATTTCGCTCTGCCGGGCGACAAGGGGTTCCTTTCGGCCGAGCCTATCTACGACTGCGACATGATGATGACTAGGGCGCCCTTGCCGGCGGAAAGACCGAAATCATGACTGCTGACACCACATTGAGCGGACACTGTCTTTGTGGGGCCGTCACCGTGACGATGGGCGTGAAGCAGCCAGAGCTCCACGCCTGCCATTGCGAGATGTGCCGGCGCTGGACCGGCTCGGCGTTTCTTGAGATCGACGCGGCACCGGGCACGCTCAAGGCCGAGGGTCCCGTGAAGGTGTTCACGTCCTCGGACTGGGCAGAGCGGGCGCATTGTGACGCCTGCGGCACACCGCTTTGGTATCATCTCACGATGCCCGGGACCGATCATCACAGCGTGTCGGCCGGGCTCTTCGACAATCTTGGCGGCTTCGCGCTGACCAAGGAGATCTACATCGACCAGAAGCCCGAGGGGTTCGTCTATGCGGGCGACCACCTGCGGCTGACGAAAGCGGAATTCATGGCGACCATCGCCCCCCAGATCGAGGGAGACGGAAAATGAGCGGATTTGACGCGGAGTGGGTGGGCTCGGAAGAGGCGCGGCGCGCCTGGATGGCGGAAAACAGTCTCTATCGTGCCGAGGATGAGCATGCGTCCTGCGGCGTCGGCCTCGTCGTCTCGATCGACGGCAAGGCCAGCCGCAAGGTCGTAGAGCACGGAATCGACGCCCTGAAGGCGGTCTGGCACCGAGGCGCGGTCGATGCTGACGGCAAGACCGGCGACGGAGCAGGCATCCATGTGCAGATCCCAGTGCCGTTCTTCTACGACCAGATTCGCCGCACCGGGCACGAACCCGACATGAAGGCGCTGATCGCGGTTGGCCAGGTCTTTCTGCCGCGCACGGATTTCGGCGCGCAGGAAACCTGCCGGACCATCGTGGAAACCGAGGTTCTTCGTGCCGGCTACTACATCTATGGCTGGCGCCATGTGCCGGTAAACACCGAGGTGCTGGGCGAGAAGGCCAATGCGACGCGGCCCGAGATCGAACAGATCCTGATCAAGAACTCCAAAGGCGTCGATGAGGAGACGTTCGAGCGTGAGCTCTACGTCATCCGCCGGCGGGTCGAGAAGGCGGCGACGGCGGCCGGGATCGCGGGGATGTATCTTTGCACGCTGTCGTGCCGGTCGATCATCTACAAGGGGATGATGCTGGCCGAGCAGGTGGCGGAGTTCTATCCGGACCTGAAGGACGAGAGATTCGAAAGCGCCTTCGCGATCTATCACCAGCGCTACTCGACCAACACCTTTCCGCAATGGTGGCTGGCCCAGCCGTTCCGCACCCTCGCCCATAACGGCGAGATCAACACGCTGAAGGGCAACCTCAACTGGATGCGGAGCCACGAGATACGCATGGCATCGGTGACGTTCGGCGAGCAGGCGGGCGACATCAAGCCGATCGTGGCGCAAGGGTCGTCGGATTCGGCAGCGTTAGACGCTGTTTTCGAAGTTCTGGTGCGGGCCGGCCGCTCGGCCCCGATGGCCAAGACCATGCTGGTGCCCGAGGCCTGGTCGAAGTCGGCGGTCGAGATGCCAAAGCCCTGGCAGGACATGTATGCCTATTGCAACGCGGTGATGGAGCCCTGGGACGGGCCGGCTGCGTTGGCCATGACCGACGGCCGCTGGGTCTGCGGCGGGCTCGACCGGAACGGCTTGCGCCCGCTGCGCTATGTCGTGACTGGCGACGGGCTGCTGATCGCGGGGTCGGAGGCCGGGATGGTGCCGGTTGACGAGGCCGTGGTGCGCGAGAAGGGCGCGCTGGGGCCGGGGCAGATGATTGCCGTCGATATGGCCGAGGGCAAGCTTTACCACGATGCCGAGATGAAGGACCGGCTGGCGGGTGCGCAACCCTATGCCGACTGGCTCGCCAAGGTAACCGACCTCAATGCGATGATGCACGACGTGCCGGAGAAGGCGCTTTTCGACGGGGCCGAACTGCGCAAGCGGCAGGTCGCGGCGGGATATACTCTGGAAGAGCTCGAGCAGGTACTCGCGCCGATGGCCGAGGACGGCAAGGAGATGATCGCCTCGATGGGCGACGATACGCCGGCCGCGGTCCTGTCGAAGCAGTACCGGCCGCTCTCCCACTTCTTCCGGCAGAATTTCAGCCAGGTCACCAACCCGCCCATCGACTCGCTTCGCGAAAGCCGGGTGATGAGCCTCAAGACCCGGTTCGGCAACCTCAAGAACGTGCTCGACGAGAACAGCTCGCAGACCGAGATCCTGGTGCTGGAGAGCCCGTTCATCGCGAACGCGGAATTCGACGAGATGGTTCGGCAATTCGGCGATCAGGTCGCCCATATCGACTGCACCTTTGCCGGCGGCGAGCCGGACGCGCTCCGCCAGGGGCTTGAGCGGATCCGGGCCGAGGCTGAGGATGCCGTGCGTTCCGGCGCGGGCCATATCGTGCTGACCGATCAGAACCAGGGCACGGACAAGGTGCCGATGCCGATGATCCTTGCCACGAGCGCGATCCACAGCTGGTTGACCCGCAAGGGCCTGCGCACCTTCTGTTCGCTGAACGTGCGGTCGGCCGAATGCATCGACCCGCACTACTTCGCCGTCCTCATCGGCTGCGGTGCGACGACGGTCAACGCCTACCTCGCGCAGGACTCGATCGCCGACCGGATTCGTCGCGGGCTGATCGAGGGCACTCTGATCGACGCGATGCGGCGCTACCGCGACGCGATCGACGCAGGGCTTCTGAAGATCATGTCGAAGATGGGAATTTCGGTGATTTCCTCCTATCGCGGTGGCCTCAACTTCGAGGCCGTGGGCCTTTCCCGGGCGATGGTCGCCGAATACTTCCCTGGCATGCATTCCCGTATCTCGGGCATCGGTGTCAGCGGCATCCAGCACAAGCTGGAGGAGATTCACGCGAAGGGCTGGAAGGGCGGCACCGACGTCCTGCCCATCGGAGGCTTCTACAAGGCGCGGCGCTCGGGCGAGAAGCACGCCTGGGAAGCGCAGACGATGCATATGCTGCAGTCGGCCTGCGACCGGGCGTCCTACGACCTCTGGAAGCAGTATTCGGCCGCGATGCGGGCGAACCCGCCGATCCATCTGCGTGACCTTCTCGACATCAAGCCCTTGGGCAAGCCTGTGCCCATCGAGGAGGTGGAGAGCATCACCTCGATCCGCAAGCGGTTCGTGACGCCGGGCATGTCGCTGGGCGCGCTGAGCCCGGAGGCGCACAAGACGCTGAATGTGGCGATGAACCGGATCGGGGCGAAGTCCGACAGCGGCGAGGGCGGCGAGGATCCGGCGCACTTCGTGCCGGAACCGAACGGCGACAACCCGTCGGCGAAGATCAAGCAGGTGGCGTCCGGGCGTTTCGGCGTGACCGCCGAATACCTCAACGCCTGCGAGGAACTGGAGATCAAGGTCGCGCAGGGGGCGAAACCCGGCGAGGGCGGCCAGCTTCCCGGCATGAAGGTGACGAAGCTGATCGCGCGGCTTCGCCATTCGACGCCGGGGGTGACGCTGATTTCACCGCCGCCGCACCACGATATCTACTCCATCGAAGACCTGGCGCAGCTGATCTACGACCTGAAGCAGATCAACCCGCGCGCCAAGGTGACGGTCAAGCTGGTGTCGTCCTCCGGTGTCGGCACAATTGCCGCCGGGGTGGCGAAGGCCAAGGCCGACGTGATCCTGATTTCGGGTCATAACGGCGGCACCGGCGCATCACCGGCGACCAGCATCAAATATGCCGGCCTGCCGTGGGAAATGGGCCTGACCGAGGCGCATCAGGTGCTTGCGATGAACAAGCTCCGCGACCGGATCACGCTGCGCACCGATGGCGGGCTGCGCACCGGGCGCGACATCGTCATCGCCGCGATGATGGGGGCCGAGGAATACGGCATCGGCACCGCCGCGCTGATCGCGATGGGCTGCATCATGGTGCGCCAGTGCCAGTCGAACACCTGCCCGGTGGGCGTCTGCACCCAGGACGAGACCCTGCGCAAGAAGTTCACCGGTTCGGCGGACAAGGTGGTGAACCTCATCACCTTCTACGCCCAGGAAGTGCGCGAGATCCTGAGCCAGATCGGGGCGCGGAGCCTCGACGAGGTGATCGGTCGCGCGGACCTTCTGAGCCAGGTCAGTCGGGGGTCGGCGCATCTCGACGATCTCGACCTCAACCCCTTGCTCATCACCGTCGATGGCGCGGATCGGATCGTCTACGACCGGTCGAAGCCCCGGAACGCGGTGCCGGACACGCTCGACGCGGAGATCATCCGCGACGGCGCGCGGTTCTTCGATGAAGGCGAAAAGATGCAGCTTTCCTATGCCGTCAGGAACACCCACCGGACCATCGGGACGCGGGCCTCGTCGCTGATCGTGAAGAATTTCGGCATGCGCAACGCATTGCAGCCGGACCACCTGACGGTGAAGCTGACAGGGTCCTGCGGCCAGTCGCTCGGCGCCTTCGCGGCGCCGGGGCTGAAACTCGAAGTGTCGGGCGATGCCAACGACTACGTCGGCAAGGGCCTGTCGGGGGGCACGATCGTCGTGCGGCCGCCGATGGTGTCGCCGCTGAAGGCGTCGGAGAATACGATCATCGGCAATACCGTGCTTTACGGAGCGACCGACGGGCATCTCTTCGCCGCCGGCCGCGCGGGCGAGCGGTTCGCGGTCAGGAACTCCGGCGCGACAGTGGTAATCGAGGGCTGCGGCTCCAACGGGTGCGAATACATGACCGGCGGCGTCGCGGTGATCCTAGGCCGGATCGGCGCGAATTTCGGCGCGGGCATGACCGGCGGCATGGCCTATGTCTACGACCCCGACGGCACAGCCGAGGAGCTGATGAACCTCGAGACGCTCGTCACCTGCGCGGTAAGCCATCCGCACTGGGAGGCGGAGCTGAAAGCGCTGGTGGAGCGTCACGCGGACGAGACCGGCAGCGTCAAGGCGAAGGGCATCCTGCAGCACTGGTCGGCGGAGCGGGCAAATTTCCTGCAAATCTGCCCGAAGGAGATGCTGATCCACCTGCCCCACCCGCTGAGCGCGGATTCCGAAGCAATGCCCGCAGAGTGAAAAACAATGTCAATCCGGTCACAGATGGCCGGCCCGGACGTCCTGTCGGTACCCCTAGTCTTTTTTGTAACAAATTCGGTGCCTATGCTCGTCGCGAAACAGAAAGCACCGATTCGGCGCGACAGGATGCTTGAGGGACCGTTGAATGCCGACGACCTATACTGACCAGTTCTACCAGATGGACCCGGCGAATCCGCCGGCCTCGGGCACGCTCCTGTCGCCTGTGTCCCTGAATCTCGTCGACCAGAACAACAACGGGACGATCACCAGCGCCGGGGGTACGGGTGTTGGCGATTCGCTCGGCGGCGTGGACATTACCGCTGTCTACAACGGCGATACGGTGACGGTGAATCACAACGGCACGCCGCTGACGATCACCGGCGTGACCTTCTACCTCGCCGACGGCCGCCGGTTCTTCACGCCGAAGGACGGCACGGTCCTTCAGGCCGACAACTACATCAGTTCGACCTGGGTCAGCCCGAACACCTCGATGCCGGTCGGCCAGCTCGGCCCGCCCTGCTTCACGCCCGGCACGCTGATCCGGGTGCCAGGCGGTGCGGTGCCGGTCGAGACGCTGACAGCAGGCGATCTGGTCGAGACGATGGACCATGGCCCGCAAGTGTTGCGCTGGGTCGGCCAGAACGACGTCGACGGGTCCGGAGATTACGCCCCGATCGCGATCGGGGCCGAGTCGCTGGGAAATGACCGCGAGCTTCTGGTTTCGCCCGAGCACCGCATGCTGGTCACCGGTTGGCTGGCGGAATTGAATTTCGGCGAAGACGAGGTGCTAGTCGCGGCGAAACATCTGGTCGGATTGCCCGGTATCGCGCGTGAGGAACAGCAGCGTGTCACCTATCTGCATCTCCTGTTCGACCGGCATGAGATCATCTTTGCCGAAGGCGCACCGAGCGAGAGCCTGCATCCTTCAAGCTGGCTGATCGAGCGTGACAGCGCCCTGCGCGCAGAGATTGAGGCGGTCTTTCCCGACCTCACCGACCGCCTCGAAGGACCCCCGGCACCGGCGGCGCGGCGCGTCGTCACCTTGCGCGAGGCGCGTCTGATCGCGGCCTGAGGCTTGACCCCGGGGCCCGGGGCGTGGTTCATCTCGGCCGATGGCGAGGGGCAGAAAAACAACGTCGAAAGCGAAGCGGAAACCGGCGCGGAAACGCGCGGGATGGACGCTGCGCGACCTTCTGCGCTGGCTCGGTCGTGCAGTTATGGGTGCGGTCGCGGTGTTCGTCTTCTTCGTCGTGATCTTCACCGTCGTGAATCCGGTGATGACGCCCTACATGATCGCAGAAAGTTGGCGCCACGGCGGGGTCAAACGCGATTGGGTGAACCTCGAGGACATGGCGCCGGAGGTGGCGCGGGCGGTCGTGGCGGCGGAAGATGCGAACTTTTGCCTGCACTGGGGTTTCGACATGCATGCGATCCGCGCCGCGCTCGACGAGGGCGCTGGGCGCGGCGCCTCCACCCTCAGCCAGCAGGTCGTGAAGAACGTCTTTCTCTGGCAGGGGCGGAGCTGGCCGCGCAAGGCGCTTGAGGCGCTGATGACGCCGGTGGTGGAACTGGTCTGGACCAAGCGGCGGATCGTCGAGGTGTATCTCAACGTGGCCGAGACCGGGAAGGGCATCTTCGGTGTCGAGGCTGCGGCCCAGACCTATTTCGGCACCTCGACCGCCGCGCTACGTCCGGCCCAGGCGGCGCTGATCGCTTCCGCCCTGCCCGATCCGAAGGGCCGCAACCCGGCGCGGCCGTCGGGTTTCCTGCGCAAGCGCGCGGCACAGATCGCCGAAGGTGCGGCGACGATCCGCGCCGATGGCCGCTCCGCCTGTTTCGAGGATTGAACCCGGTGGCCCGCGCCGCTATCACGGAAGGCGATCCCGTCCAGAGCCCGTGCCCATGACCCGCCTCTATCACGTTCCGCTCTCGCCCTTCTGCCGCAAGGTCCGCCTGACGCTGGCGGAGAAGAAGATCGAAGTGGAACTGGTTGAGGAGCGCTACTGGGAACAGGGCCCGGATTTCCTCCGCCGCAATCCGGCGGGCAAGATCCCCGTGATTCGGCTGAATGGCAAGGTCATGACCGAAAGCCAGGCGATCTGCGAATATCTCGACGAGACGGTGCCCGAGCCGCGGCTGATGCCGAGGGATGCCGACGGCCGCTATGAGGTGCGACGGCTTTGTGCCTGGTTCGACGACAAGTTCCATGACGAGGTGACCTCGAAACTTCTCTACGAGCGGGTCAACAAGAAGATCACCGGTCAGGGCTATCCGGATTCGAAGAACGTGAAGTCCGGGTCGAACCGGATCAAGTATCATCTTGATTATCTCAGCTGGCTTCTCGACCAGCGCCGCTGGATCGCGGGGAACGAGATGACACTGGCCGATTTCGCCGCCGCGGCGCATCTGTCCTGTCTCGACTACATTTCGGACGTGGACTGGAACCGCAGCCAGAACGTCAAGGACTGGTATCAGAAGATCAAATCGCGGCCGTCGTTCCGGTCGCTCCTGGCCGATCAGGTGCCGGGTTTTCCGCCGCCGGCGCATTATGCGGACCTGGATTTCTGAGGCCGAGGCCGGGGGCGCTGCCCCCGGGACCCCCGGGATATTTTCCCCAAGTGGAAGGCAGCAGGGGTGGATCGTCTGGCATTCGGGAACCGTCTGAAGGAGCGGGCGCTGGCGGAGGGATTTTCTGCGGTGGGCTTTTGCGCGCCGTCGGCGATCCCGGAAGCGGCGGGGCGGCTTGCGGCCTTCGTCGCGGCGGGGCGCCATGGGCAGATGGGCTGGATGGCGGAGCGTATGGCCTGGCGCGGCGATCCCACCGCGCTTTGGTCCGAGGCGCGGACGGTGATCATGCTGGCCGAGATCTATACGCCGGAGACCGATCCGCTGGCGGTGCTGGAGTGCCGGGACCGGGCGGCGGTGTCCGGTCTATGCGCAGGGCAAGGACTACCATGACCTGGTGAAGAAGCGGCTGAAGCGGGTTGGGCGATGGCTGATCGAGGAGGCGAGAAAAGGCTCTGTTCCGCCCGAAATCAAGGTATTCGTCGATACCGCGCCGGTGATGGAGAAGCCGTTGGGCCAGGCGGCCGGGATCGGCTGGCAGGGCAAGCACACCAACCTCGTCGGCCGAGATCTGGGCAGCTGGTTCTTTCTCGGCGCGATCTTCACCACGCTCGACCTGCCGAAGGACGAAGGCGAGGTCGATCATTGCGGGTCGTGCCGGGCCTGTCTCGACATCTGTCCGACCAAGGCGTTTCCGGCGCCCTACCAGCTCGATGCGCGGCGCTGCATTTCCTATCTCACGATCGAGCACAAAGGGCCGGTCGCAGAGGATTTGCGGGCGCTGATGGGCAACCGCATCTATGGCTGCGACGATTGCCTCGCCGTCTGTCCGTGGAACAAGTTCGCGGCGGCGGCGCGCGAAGCGGGCTATGCGGCGCGGGTTGGCGCGCCACCGCTGGCGGAGTTGGCGGTGCTGGACGATGCGGCGATTCCGGGAGCGGTTTTCGGGCAGTCCGATCAAGCGGATCGGGCGCGACCGGTTCGTCCGCAACGTCCTATATGCGATCGGCAATTCCGGCGATGCGGCCTTGCGTCCGGTCGCCGAGGCGCTGGCCCGCGACCCTGACCCCGTGGTCGCTGACGCGGCGCGCTGGGCCGCCCGGATTCTGGCGGAATAGAGCCTGATTTACACTGCGGCAGTAAGGGGGCTGGCCAAGACCACCGATTCGGCCGCATCCTGTGGTTGTCCCGCGATGGGGCAGACGAGACCGAAGGAGGAGATCATGAGCCGGCATGCTGCTGACCGTCGAACCGCATCCGATGGGGGCCGTCTGAAGCATTTCGTCGAGGTCGAGAAGGCCCACGGCGAGGAGGGCAGTCATCCCGCAACGAAAGTGGTGCATGAGCGCCCGGTGAAGCGCGACGATGCCGCGCGACTGCGCGAATTCACCCGGATCGAGCGCGGTTTCACCGCCTGATCCTTGCGAGGCGGGCCGGTGTCAGGCCCGCTTTTCGCCGATCCGGGCAACGCCGAGCGTATCGAGCACCTTGGCCTCGATTTCGGCAGCGTTCATACCGGCGGTGGCATACATGTCCTCGGGGCTCGACTGGTCGATGAAGGTGTCGGGCAGGACCATCGAGCGGAACTTGAAGCCGCGGTCGAAGATGCCTTCCTCGGCCAGAAGCTGGGCGACGTGGCTGCCGAAGCCGCCGATGGCGCCTTCCTCGATGGTGATCAGCGCTTCGTGATCCGAGCGAGTTGCAGGATCAGCTCGCGGTCGAGGGGCTTGGCGAAGCGGGCGTCGGCGACAGTCGGCGCGAGACCGCGCTGGGCTGAGATTTTCGCGGGCTTTCAGGACGTCCGACAGCCGGGTGCCGAAGGAGAGGATCGCGACGCGACCCCCTTCGGCGACGATGCGGCCCTTGCCGATTTCCAGCGGCGTGCCGCGCTCGGGCATCTCGACGCCGACGCCTTCGCCGCGCGGATAGCGGAAGGCGGAGGGGCGGTCGTCGATGGCCGCCGCCGTGGCAACCATGTGGACAAGCTCGGCCTCGTCCGCCGCGGCCATGACGACCATGTCGGGCAGATTCGAAAGGAAGGCGATGTCGAAGGCGCCCGCATGGGTCGCGCCGTCGGCCCCGACCAAGCCGGCGCGGTCGATGGCGAAGCGGACGGGCAGGCGCTGGATCGCGACGTCGTGGACGACCTGGTCATAGCCGCGCTGCAGGAAGGTCGAGTAGAGCGCGCAGAAGGGTTTCAGCCCCGCCGCTGCGAGCCCGGCGGAAAAGGTCACGGCGTGCTGTTCGGCGATGCCCACGTCGAAGCAGCGGCGCGGGAAGCGTTCGGCGAAGAGGTTGAGGCCGGTGCCGTCGGGCATCGCGGCAGTGATGGCGACGATCCTGTCATCGATCTCGGCCTCGCGGATCAGGCTTTGCGCGAAGACCTTGGTGTAGGAGGGCGCGTTGGACGGGGCCTTCTTCTGCTCTCCGGTCAGCACGTCGAATTTCGCGGTCGCATGGCCCTTGTCGGCGGCCCGTTCGGCCGGCGCGTAGCCCTTGCCCTTCCTGGTCAGCACGTGGATCAGCATCGGCCCGGTCGCGCGGTCATGCGCGGTGCGGAGCACCGGGAGGAGCTGGTCGAGGTCGTGGCCGTCGATGGGGCCGACATAGGTGAAGCCCAACTCCTCGAACAGGGTGCCGCCGACGGTCATGCCCTTCAGCAGTTCCTTGGCCCGCCGCGCGCCTTCCTGGAAGGGTTCGGGCAAGAGGCTGACCGCGCCCTTGGCGGCGGCCTTGAATTCCTGAAAGGGCGCGCCGGCATAGAGCCGCGAGAGATAGGCCGACATCGCGCCAACCGGAGGCGCGATCGACATCTCGTTGTCGTTGAGGATGACGAAAAGCCGCTTTTTCAGGTGGCCCGCGTTGTTCAGCGCCTCATAGGCCATGCCGGCGGACATCGCGCCGTCGCCGATCACCGCGACGGCGTCGCCCATATCCCCGCCGAGGTCGCGGGCGACGGCGAAGCCGAGTGCCGCGGAGATCGAGGTGGACGAATGGGCGGCGCCGAAGGGATCGTAGGGGCTTTCCGACCGTTTGGTGAAGCCCGAAAGGCCGCCCTTCATCCGCAGGGTGCGAATGCGGTCGCGCCGGCCGGTCAGGATCTTGTGCGGATAGCACTGGTGGCCGACATCCCAGACGATCTTGTCGCGCGGCGCGTCGAAGACGGCGTGGAGCGCCACGGTCAGCTCGACCACGCCGAGGCCGGCGCCGAGATGACCGCCGGTGACCGAGACGGCCGAGATGGTTTCGGCCCGGACTTCATCCGCCAGGAGACGCAATTCGCGATCCGTCAGCGCCTTCATGTCGGCGGGCACGGTCACGCGGTCCAGCGTCGGGGTCTTCGGTCTGTCGGTCATCACCGGCTTTCGGTATGGGGCCTGCGGCCACAGCGTTTCGCGTTGTTCATGGATCCCGGTTCGCCCGAGGGAGTGGTCGAATTGCGATCCTTCCGTCGTCAAGCAAGACGCAGAACGCCTTACATCTCACGCGCAATAACGAAACGCGCGACGTCTCTCAAGTGTTCCGCCGCCTCACCATAGGGCGAAAGCGCCGCCTCGGCTTCGGCCACGAGGTCGCGGGCGCGGGTTTTGGCGGCCTCGAGACCTAGGAGCGAGACGAAGGTGGCCTTGCCGGCCGCCTGCGTCCTTGCCGAGTTTCTTGCCAGCCTTTTCGGGGTCGCCTTCGACATCGAGGATGTCGTCGGCGATCTGGAAGGCGAGACCGAGCGCCTTTGCATAGGCGGCAAGGGGCGTGGGATTGGCGCCGGCGAGGATCGCGCCGGCGGTGGCGGCGAAGGTGAAGAGGGCGCCGGTCTTGGCCCCCTGCAACGCGATGATCTCGACGAGCGTCAGCGGCGTCTGCGCGGTTTCGGCCGCGATGTCGAGCGCCTGGCCGAGGACCATGCCTTCCGCACCGGAGGCGAGGCTGAGGGCGCGGACTAGGGCGATGCGGTTTTCGGCGGCACCGAGCGCAGGATCGGTCAGAAGCTCGAAGGCGAGGGTCTGGAGCGCGTCGCCGGCGAGGATCGCGGTCGCCTCGTCCCATTTTACATGGGCGGTCGGCTGGCCGCGCCGGAGGTCGTCGTCGTCCATCGCCGGCAGGTCGTCATGGACGAGCGAATAGGCGTGCAGCGCCTCCACCGCGGCGGCGGCGGGCATTGCCCGGTCGGCGCCGATCCCGTGCAGGGCCGCGCCTTCCAGCACCAGAAAGGCGCGGAGACGCTTGCCGCCTTTCAGCGCGTAGCGCATGGCATGGATGACGGGCACCTCGGCGCGTTCGGCAAGGGCCGCGTCGAGCGCGGCCTGAACGCCGTCCTGCGCCGCTTTCAATCGGCCGTGGAACACTAGAGACCTTCGACCGGAACGGTGCCGGTAGGGGCGCCATCTGGGCCGAGGGTTATCTTGGCGACCTTTTCCTCGGCCTCCTTCAGCTTCTTCTCGCAATGCGCCTTGAGTGCCGCGCCGCGTTCGTAGAGCGAAATGGACTTTTCCAGCGCGACATTCCCGGATTCGAGATCGCGCACGACCTCTTCCAGCGCCTTCATGGCGTCCTCGAATGTCATCTTGGCAATATCGCTCATTCGCCCCGCTCCATCAGCACCCTTACATGCGCGGCGACCGAAGCCGCCAGCGCGTCAAGATCATAGCCGCCTTCCAGGGCGGAGACCACCCGGCCGCCGCAGGTCTCGTCGGCGAGATCGCAGATCGCATGGGTGATCCAGGCGTAGTCCGCCTCGGTCCAGTTGAGGTTGGCCAGGGGGTCGTCGCGATGGGCGTCGAAGCCGGCAGAGACGAGGATCAGTTCGGGCCGAAAATCGGCGACACGGGCCAGCGCCCCTTCCCAGGCCGCGCGCATCTCGGCCCCGCCCGATTCGGGCGGCAGCGGCAGGTTGACGATCTGGCCATGCGCGCCAGTCTCATCCGTGGCACCCGTGCCGGGCCAGAGCGGCATCTGCTGCGAGGAGACGAACATCGCGCGCGCCTCGTCCCAGAGCAGATCCTGCGTGCCGTTGCCGTGATGGACGTCGAAATCGAGTACGGCGACGCGGGAAAGCCCGTGGTGGTCGAGCGCGTATTTCGCTGCGATGGCGACGGTGCCGAAAACGCAGAAGCCCATCGACCGGCCGCGCTCGGCATGGTGCCCGGGCGGGCGCATCGCGACGAAGGCGTTCGCCGCCTCGCCGGCCAGGACCGCATCGACGGCGGTCTCGACCCCGCCGATGGCGCGCAAGGCGGCTTCCCACGAGCCGGGCGACATCGAGGTGTCGGCGTCGAGCTGGACCCAGCCCACCTCCGGTCGGGCACGTTGGATCGCGGCGAGGTAGTCGGCGCCGTGGCAGCGCAACACCTCGGCCTCGTCGGCCTCAGGCGCCGTGCGGCGGTTGAGGGCGGAAAAATCGTCGTGGCGGATGGCGGCATAGATTGCTTCCAGCCGCGCAACCCGTTCGGGGTGGCCGGTGGGCGTCACATGCTGCAGCGCGGCGGGATGGGTGAGGAAAAGTGTTGTCATCGTGGGACCTTGGGCCGGATCGCGGCAACTGGCAAGACCGAGAAGCTTTCGCGCCGAATTGACGAATCTGAATTGCCGAATGTGTCCCTCTGCAAAAAGAAAACGGGGCTATTAAATGCTGTCAGGAGGACGCCATGACGACGGCAAGAAGCCCGCTGAGGCCCGGCGCAGGTGGGTCGGCATTGGCCGAATGTGTGGACGATCGCGCTCATGAGCAGCGTGTTCTGTTCGCTGCAGGAGCGGCGCGGGGGCAACTTGCGGGTCCAGCCCCATTTTGTCGCCGGGTTCGGTTTTGCGCCGATACGGTCGTCGGCATCGGCATCGGCATCCGGGTTCCGCTGAAGCGCTACTGAGACCCTATTCCGGCGCGAGCATGTAGCCCGCGCCGCGCACAGTCTGCAGATAGCGCGGCTGCTTCGGATCGCTTTCGAACTTGCGACGGAGGCGCGTGATCTGCACGTCCACGGCGCGTTCCTGCGCATCGCTGCGCCCTGAACCACGGCCGAGATCCTCGACCAGCTGGCTGCGGCTGACCGGTTCGCCCGGCTTGGCGGCGAAGATCCGCATCAGCGCCGCCTCGGTCGCGGTCAGGCGCACCAGCTCCGTCCCCCGCCACATCTCGCCCCGGTCGACATCGTAGCGCACCGCGCCCATGTTCAGAACCTTCGCCAGCTTCGGTTCCACCTTCGTCGGCGTGCGCCGCAAGATCGCGTTGATCCTGAGCAGAAGCTCCTTCGGCTCGAACGGCTTGGCGAGGTAGTCGTCCGCCCCGGCTTCTAGCCCGGCGATGCGGTCGTCGGTTTCGCCCTTCGCGGTCAGGAGCAGGATCGGCGTCGCCATCCGCGCCCGCAGGTCGCGGGTGAGGCTGATCCCGTCCTCGCCCGGCATCATCACATCCATGACGATGAGGTCGAATTCAAGCCCGTCGAGCAGGCGCCGCGCATGCGCCCCGTCGCGTGCGGCGCTGACCCAGAAGCCCTGCCGCACGAGGAACTTTTGCAAGAGCGTGCGGATGCGTTCGTCGTCATCGACGATCAGAAGGTGAATGTCCGGCTGATCCGTCATGCTGCACCGTCCTTGATCGACTGGTAGTGGCGACGGATCTCCGGGTCCATCATCGCCTCGAGCACCTGCCGGAACCCCGCGACGGCGGCCGGCCCCGCCGTACGGTAGGCGGCGCGCATCCGGGCGCGCTGGGCGTCGCTGAGCTCACGCTCCAGCGCGGCGCCTTTTTCTGTGAGGAAGAGGTTGCGTTCGCGTTTGTCGTTGCGACCGACCCGCGCCTCGACCAGGCCGTCGTCCACGAGGGTCCGCAGCACCCGGTTCAGCGATTGCTTGGTGACGCCGAGCATGGTCAGCAGCGTGTTCACCGTGAGCCCTGGCTGGCGGTTGATGAAGTGGATGGCGCGGTGATGGGCACGGCCGTATTCGTAGTTTTCGAGAATCCGGTCGGGATCGGCCGTGAAGGCGCGATAGGCGAAGAACATCGCCTCGATCCCCTTGCGCAGCTGTTCGTCTGTCAGGAACAACAGGCTTTCGCCGCCCTGCGTTCCCGCGCTGCCTGCGGCCATGCCTCCGGTCCCTCTTTACGCGTATGCCTCGGGGCGGATTTTATGTCAGCCATGTTGACTTTCCAAGACTCAACTGTTAGCGATTCTCGGATTTCGCGCAATATTATGTCCGAAGCGGACTTAATTCGCGCAACAATTGCAAATCGGGTGCGCCCGGGGAGAATATGATGGCGGGTTCCTACGACGATCGCGACGGCAAGATCTGGATGGATGGCAAGCTGGTGGATTGGCGCGACGCCAAGGTCCATATCCTCACCCATGCGCTGCATTATGCCTCGTCGGTCTTTGAGGGCGAGCGCTGTTACAACGGCAAGATCTTCAAAGGCCACGAGCACTCGAAGCGCCTCTTGCGCTCTGGTGAGCTTCTCGACATGCCGATCCCGTATACCGCCGAGGAAATCGACGCCGCCAAGGACGCAATGCTGAAAGCCAACGGCTGGACCGACGCCTATGTCCGCGCCATCGCCTGGCGCGGCTCGGGCGAGGACATGGGAGTTTCCGCCAAGCGCAATCCGGTACGGCTTGCCGTGGCGGGCTGGGAATGGGGCAACTACTACGGCGACGCGAAGATGAAGGGCGCCAAGCTCGACATCGCGAAGTGGAAGCGCCCCTCGCCCGAGACGATCCCGTCCGAGGCGAAGGCGGCGGGCCTTTACATGATCTGTACCATGTCGAAGCACGCCGCCGAGGCGAAGGGCTGTTCGGACGCGATGATGTACGACTATCGCGGATATGTCGCCGAGGCGACCGGCGCCAACATCTTCTTCGTCAAGAACGGCGAGGTGCACACGCCGCTCGCCGACTGCTTCCTCAATGGCCTGACCCGGCAGACGGTGATCGGAATGCTGAAGGACATGCAGATCAAGGTGCACGAGCGGCACATCCTGCCGGAAGAACTGGAAGGCTTCGAGCAGTGCTGGCTGACCGGCACGGCGGCCGAGGTCACGCCAGTCGGACAGATCGGGGACCATAGGTTCGAGGTTGGCGACCTGGCGAAACGGGTCGTGGCCGAATACGAAAAACTCGTGCGGGCCTGAGCCGCGCACGAGTTTCCGAGATTGGGACGAGGGAACTCGTTACGAACGTCGCGCGCCCTGCGTTTACGGGCAGGGGGCGCGGTAGGTGGAACCGTCCGAGTAGCGGTAGATGCACTGTTTCGGCTGGTTCGCGGCGTTGACGAGGCCGCCGACAGCCGCGCCTGCGGCGCCGCCGAGAACCGCGCCTTCGAGCTTGTCGCCATCATCGGATGCGATCGCGCCAACGGCGGCGCCGGTGAGGGCGCCAGTGGCGATGTTCTGATCGCCCGTCGTCTCGCAGGCGGCAAGGCTGGCGGCGAGCGGCAGCATGAGCAGGAACTTGTTCATCGCGTTCTCCCTGTGGTCGTGAGTATCGCGATAGAAACGCCGGTGGGGCGGGTTCGGTTCCCGAGTTCGGTCTCGGCCCCGAGAAGGGCGCGGAGACCGGCCCGGTAATCCGGGTAGGCCAGCGTCGCGCCGAGCGCGCCCTTGATCCGGTCGTTCCTGACCCTTTTCGATTCGGCATAGAAGCTGCGGGCAAGCGGCGTCATCTCGGCATCCTCGAAGGCGACTTCGGGCGGCAGCGGCAGGCCGAGAAGGCCGGCGGCCTCGGCCAACACGGCCTCGGGCGGCGAGGGGTCGTCGTCGGCAACGTTGTAGATGGCACCAGGATCGGGGCGGGCGATGGAGGCGGCGAGCACGGTGGCGATGTCGTCGACATGGATGCGGCTGAAATACTGGTTCTCGCGGACGATCCGCCGCGCGGTGCCGGCGCGCACCTTCTCGAACGGGCCGCGGCCGGGGCCATAGATCCCGGCAAGGCGGAAGATGTGCAGCGGCAGGCCCGTCCGGGCGGCGAGCGCCTGCCACTGGCTTTCGGCCAGAACTCGGGCCTGGCCGCGTTCGGTTGTCGGCGCCAGAGGCGTCGTCTCGTCCACCCAGTCGCCGCCATGATCGCCATAGACGCCTGTGGTCGAGAGGTAACCGACCCAACGAAAATGCGGCGCGGCAGCGGCGATGGTACCCTCATCGGTGGCGAGGACCGGATCGCCGTCGGCATTCGGCGCGATAGAGATGAGCAGATGCGTGGCGTCGGCCAAAGCCGGCCGAAGGTCGCCACCGGGCCAGATCAGCGCCTCCATCCCCTCGCCGCGCAGACGGTCGGCCTTTTCTTCCCGCCGCGTGGTGCCGATGATGCGCCAGGACGGGCCGAGGCGGCGCGCGAGGGCGGCGGCGGAATAGCCGTGGCCAAGGGAAAGGAGCGTCGCGGTCATTGCGCGACTATTCCGGCTTGGCCCGACGGGCGCAAGGGCCGCCGAACCGAGCAGAGGCTTGACGACACGGGCCCGGCATGGCCGGATGCCGGAATGAGCGGAAAGAGCCACGATCTTGAAGGCGCCTATGCGCTGCGGACGCCAGAGGATTCGGTCCGCTACTATGCCGACTGGGCGAAAAGCTACGACCGCGATTTCGCGGCGGACATGGAATATCGCAGCCCGGAGACCGTGGCCGAGACCTTCTCGGCCCTCGGCGGGACGGGACCGGTCCTCGACGTGGGCGCCGGAACGGGTCTTGTCGCCGAAGCTCTGGCGCGGCGGGGTATCGCGCCGGTCGACGGGGCGGATATTTCGGAGGATATGTTGGTGGTCGCGGCGGCAAAGGGCGTCTATCGTGCGACGATCCGGGCGGATCTGACGAAGGCGCTGCCCATAGAAAACAGTGTCTATTCCGGCGTGATCAGCGCCGGCACCTTCACGCACGGCCATGTCGGACCGGCGGCGTTCCACGAGCTATTGCGCGTCGCGACGCCGGGTGCGGTCTTCGCGGTGACGGTGCACAGCGCGGTCTACGAATTGGGCGGCTTCGCCGCGGAGTTCGCCGGTCTCGGCGACCGGATCGAGGGGTTCCGGACTGAACCCTTTCACATCTACGGCCGCGCCGGGGGCGAGGACCATGCCGACGACGTCGGCTGGATCGTGTGCTTCCGGAAGCGCTGAGACCGGGGGCGTTGGCCAGGAATGCGCTGGCCGGCAACATGGGATGCACCGGCTATTCGCGCATCGCTTCCCACTCGAGGCGGCTCGGGCGCGGCCCTCTCCGCGCTCCGTTCGGCAGACCGGTTTTCTTTCGGGATCTGAGCCCGGCTTTGGAACATTCCTTCTGCGGCTGCCGTCAAGCCTTGTGCGACTTGCCGGGGCGTTCGCGCGGGATCGGAAGGCACTCTACCCCGCCCGACTGCCGCACCGGTTGGGGATAGAGGGTCATCAGCGTCATCACCTCGTCCGGCATGTCGGTCGATACCGGCAGGCCCAGAGCCTTGGCCTCGGCCGCCGGGATCGGGTAGTCATGGGTCCAGGTGCCGGAGGCGAGTTTCTCGGCCAGGGTCTGCGCCTCGTCGCGCGGCATCCGGACGGCGAGCAGTTCCGTCGCGGCCGACAACACCTGCGCCAGCGCTTTTCGCCCGACATCGGCGAGGATCAGCGTTTCGTCGTCCAGATCGGCCACCGGTTTCGCCTCGACGGCCTTGACGATGGAGGCGGCGGGGAACAGGCCGATCTGCGGGTCGATCGGGCCGAGGACGGAGTGGTCGCACATCACGATCTCGTCCGCTGCGAGGGCCACGAGCGTGCCGCCCGACATCGCGTGATGCGGCACGAAGACCGTGACCTTGCCCTTGTGCGCCTCGACCGCGCGGGCGATCTGCAAAGCGGCCAGAACCAGGCCGCCGGGCGTGTGCAAAACGATGTCGAGCGGCATCTCGTCATCCGTCAATCGGATCGCGCGCAGCACGTCCTCGCTGTCTTGGATGTCGATGTAGCGCATGAGCGGAAAGCCGAGGAGCTTCATGGTTTCCTGCCGGTGGACCATCAGGATCACTCGGCTGCCGCGCTGTTTTTCAAGATGCGAGATCATCGAGATCCGCCGCATGTCGGTCAGCTTTCGGGCGAGGACCGGTTGCAGCATCGACAGGATGAGAAAGAGCCAGAGCGCGTCGGAGATGGAAAAGGACATGGGTTCAGTCCTCCTTCGCGGCGCGATCGGTATGGCCGAGATCGCGATCGGGCGCGATGCGGTCGCGCACCAGCTGCTTCAGGTGGCGGATGTCGGGAAAGCCACCGTCGCGCTTGCGCTCCCAGATCAGTTCGTCGCTGAGCCGGATCTCGAATATGCCGCCGGTGCCGGGGCGGAGCGTCACGCCGCCCAAGTCGGTCGCGAAGGTCGACAGCAGCTCCTGCGCCATCCAGGCGGAACGCAAGAGCCAGTTGCACTGGGTACAGTAGGCGATGGAGATCGTGGACTCCGGCATGGCGGTGGGATCCAGGGGCATCGGCCACACTAGATCACGGCGCGCGGATGCTGCCAAGTCATGCGAGAGGATGCCGGATGGGCAACAAACCCGCCCGTGCCGCGCCTTTGATCAGCATTCCGGCGGAACGATGCGCGATTTCACACCTGCCGGCCGAGCAAATCCTTGGCGTAAAGGGTTAAAATCTGGCATTGTGGGCCGGGCTGGGGCAGGTCAGCCCGAGTGATTCACTCTTTACCCGCGCGATCAGGAAAGCGAATTTTGATGCAGAAGACCCTTTTTCCCGTCCTCGTCTTGACCCTGACCCTGGCTTTGCAGCCCGTGGCGGCGCTTGCCTATATCGGTCCGGGGGTCGGCGCTGGCGCCATTGCCGCCGTACTCGGTGTGCTCGGTTCGATCTTCCTCGCCATCGTCGCGGTGCTCTACTACCCGATCAAGCGCTTGATGAAGGGCAAGAAGTCGAAATCGGCCAAATCGTCTAAGGCGTCCGATGGCGGAAAGCCGGCGGAATAGCGCCGGAATGATCTGGATTTTCGTGCTTGTCGCGGCCGTGCTGGCCAGCGAGGCCTTTTTGCGCCTGCCGCTCCTGCCGGTGATCCGGCGGGTGACGAAAACGGCGCAGAAATCGCAGCGGGTGCTCAGAAGCAAGCGGATCTCCGACCACTGGAAGGAAAAGATTCTACCGTCTTACTCCTGGGTGATTGGCAAGGGATCGGTGCAGTTCTTCGCGATGCTGATGCTGGCGCTGGCACCGGTCGCCGCACTCGGCCTGGTCTATCCCGGCGGCCTGGCGGCTTGGGGTGAGGCACTTATGCGGCCCTCGGTGATCCTCGTCCTCTGCCTCGTCTCCATCGGCTATGTCTGGCTCAGACTGAAGGTGACGCGTGTCTGACTATTCCGCGTTGGACCGACTGCTGCACCGGCTGGCGCTGGCATCGCCCGCGCGGGCCGAGATGATGCATGACATCGAGCGGGGGGCGTTCCTGAAATCTGCGCCCGAGGATACCGGCCGGCATGTCTTCGTCACCGGGCTTGCGCGTGCCGGCACGACGATCCTGATGCGGGAGATCCACCGGACCGGGGAATTCGGGTCGCTGACCTATGCCGACATGCCCTTTGTTCTGGCGCCGAACCTCTGGGCCAAGCTCAGCCGCAAGGGGCATGAGCCGGGCGTGAAGGCCGAACGCGCGCATGGCGACGGGATCGAGGTCGATACCCAGAGCCCCGAGGCGCTCGACGAGGTCTACTGGCGCGTCTTCGACGGCAAGGCTTATATCGGCGCCGGGGGGCTCGCGCCGCACGAACCGGACGAGGATCTGATCGCGGGCTACCGCGACCTGATCCGGCTGGTTCTGCGCAAGACCGGCAAGACCCGCTACGTCTCGAAGAACAACAACACGATCCTGCGGCTTGGAACTCTGGCGCGGGCGATGCCGGAGGCGGAGTTCCTCGTGCCCCTGCGCCGGCCGCTCGATCACGCGGCGAGTCTTCTGGGCCAGCACAAGCGCTTCCTCGGCGCCGATGCGTTCACGCAGGACTACATGATCTGGCTCGGCCATCACGAATTCGGTGCGACGCACCGACCGTTCTTGTTCGGCGCGCCGCCCTCGGGCGATCCGATGGCGATGGATTACTGGCTGAGGCTCTGGCTTTCGGTCTATGGCGCGCTTGACGCGGTCGAGGCGGACTGCCCGAACGTGACCTTCGTACCCTATGAGGCTCTGAGTGCCGATCCTGCGGTCTGGGCGTCGGTGGCGGCCCGGATCGGGGTGCCGGGCGACGCGGCGGGGGAGTTGCGGCCAGTCCCCGACAAGGCGCCAGGAGCGCACGATGCCGGCCTCGGGCGCGAGGCCGGGGCGCTACATGCGAAGCTCGCCGCGCGGGGCTTTGCGGCGCTGGGTCTTGGTGCGGAAAAAACTTGAGCGACGATTTTACCGGCCCGCAGGGTGCGGGCCGAAGAATTTTCGTGAAAATTCTTGAAGGCCCGGCAGGATTGCGCCGAAAATCCCGCCCGTTCCGACCCCTTGCGGGGGGCCTGCCGATCTGGCAGGTTTTAGCATGAACACGCGAACGCAATCTCACCTTCCGCTTTGCCGCCCGGCGGACCCCTCGTCGGTGTCCGGCCAGGCCGACCGTCAATTGCCCGTCGGCACGGAGCGGACCCGATGAACGCGCAGGACCAGGTGCCGATCCTTCTGCCGCAGGTCGCCGCCCCGGAGGCCTTCACCGATGCCGAGGCTGCGGTGTCACGGCTCGAGGCACTGTATTCGCAGGCGACGCATTTTCTTTTCGACACGTTCAGCGAGACGATCGCCGGCAAACGTCCGAAGGCGCGGGTGAGGGCCTTCTATCCGGAAGTGCGGATCACCACGACGAGCCATGCCAAGGCCGACAGCCGGCTGAGCTTCGGCCATGTCGCGGTCCCCGGCACCTATTCCGCGACGATCACGCGGCCGGATCTCTTCCGCCACTACCTCGTCCAGCAGCTCGACCTGCTGATCCGCAACCACGGCGTGCCGGTCATCGTCGGGCCGAGCGCCACGCCGATCCCGGTGCATTTCGCAGTGGCCTCGAACCCTTCGGTGTCGGTGCCGCAGGAAGGCGTGCTCGACTTTCCGCTGCGTGACGTTTTCGACGTGCCGGATCTGGCCACGACCAACGACGACATCGTCAACGGCACCGCAAAGTCCAATCCCGACGGGTCAGGCCACCTTGCCCCCTTCACCGCGCAGCGGGTGGACTACTCGCTCGCCCGGCTCGCCCATTACACCGCGACAGACCCGGCGCATTTCCAGAACCATGTCCTGTTCACCAACTACCAGTTCTATGTCGACGAGTTCGAGACCTTCGCGCGGCAGATGCTAGCCGATCCGTCCTCCGGCTACACCTCCTTCGTGGCACCGGGAAATCACGAGATCCGCGTTGCCGACGGCGATATTCCGCAGCCTGCGAAGCTGCCGCAGATGCCGTCCTACCACCTGAAACGCCGAGGCGGACAGGGAATTACGCTGGTCAATATCGGCGTCGGCCCTTCGAACGCGAAGACCGCGACGGATCATATCGCGGTGCTGCGACCCCACGCCTGGCTGATGGTCGGCCATTGCGCGGGGCTCAGGAACAGCCAGTCGCTCGGCGATTTTGTCCTCGCCCATGCCTATCTGCGCGAGGACAAGGTGCTCGACGACGATCTGCCGGTCTGGGTGCCGATCCCGGCGCTGGCGGAGATCCAGATCGCACTCCAGGAGGCGGTGGCGGAGATCAGCCGGCTCGAAGGGTTCGATCTGAAGCGGATCATGCGGACCGGAACCGTCGCAACCGTCGACAACCGCAACTGGGAACTGCGCGACCAGACCGGCCCGGTGCAGCGCCTCAGCCAGAGTCGGGCGATCGCGCTCGACATGGAAAGTGCCACGATCGCGGCGAACGGGTTCCGCTTCCGGGTGCCCTACGGCACGCTTCTTTGCGTCTCCGACAAGCCGCTGCACGGTGAGCTGAAGCTGCCCGGCATGGCCACGGATTTCTACAAGACGCAGGTGAGCCGCCACCTTCTGATCGGTGTGAAGGCGATGGAGCGCTTGCGCGAGATGCCGCTCGAACGTATCCACAGCCGCAAGTTGCGTAGTTTCGAGGAGACCGCTTTCCTCTGAGACTCGACGGAAAGAGCGAAAAAAAGCCACAAACGGGCGGAAATTGCTTGCTTTGAGCCACAAAAGATTGTGTAGGAACACTAGATGACGCTAAATGGCGCAGATAACCCCCTAGCAAACGGGGACCAGTGAGGAGACAGACATGTCCAAACCGATGACCAAAACCCAGCTCGTCGCCGCCCTGGCCGAAGAGATGGGGTCCGACAAGAAGACTGCCTCGTCGGCTCTCGATGCGATTGCCGCTGTGGTGACCCGTGAAGTGGCCGGCGGCGGTGCCGTCACGCTGCCGGGCATCGGCAAGGTCCAGTGCCGCGCCCGTCCCGAGCGTCAGGTACGCAACCCGGCCACCGGCGAAACGATGACGAAAGCGGCCGACAAGGTCGTGAAGGTCTCGATCGTCAAGGCGCTGAAGGACAGCGTCAACAGCTGAGATTTCTGCAGCCCCCGCCATAGGCGGGGCTGCATTTGACAGGGTCGCCGCCAGGCGGCCCTTTTTCGTTTACGGGAGGGGCCGGAGATCCGGGCCACCCGCGCGCGGTCAGATCTTGCGCGCGACGACGAAGTGCCTCGTCGCGGGATACATCCCGGTTTCCTCGATCCGGAAGCCCGCCCCGGCGATGGCCGCATCGACCGAAGGTGCGCTCAGCGTCCGAATATCGGGCGCGCGCCCCAAAAGCCGCAAGACGCGGATCACCGATGGCACGAACCAGGACATTTCGGCGACGCAGACCGTCTTGGAGATGAAGAGCCCGCCGGGCTTCAGCCGCGCGTGAAGATCGCGGAGCGCGCCCGGCAGGTCCGGAAGCAGGTGGAGAAGGTTGAAGGCCAGAACCACGTCGTAGCCGCCGTCCCGGGCCGGGGCACCGGCAAGGTCGGATATCTCGAATGATATGTTGCGCACTGCGGCGTCCGCCGCCTTGCGCCGGGCGATGTCGATCATCGCCGATGATATGTCGGTGGCAGTGATATAGGCGACGCTGTCCGCCAGCCTCAGCGCGGTCGATCCGGTGCCGCAGCCGAGTTCGAGCGCCTGATCCCCAGGCGCGAGGTGGGCGCGGGCCCGCTCAAGCGTCTTTTCATAGGCTTCCGGATTGCCGATGGATCTCGCCGCGTATGCCTCGGCCACCTTGTTCCAGAACTTCTCCGCTGAGGCCATGCGATCCGCCATTTCCGTTCCCTGCCGAGGTATCCGCAGGGAAATCGGAAGTGAACCGCGAAAACGCGCAATTTTCGGTGACCGGAGCAGATGGGCCTTCGCGCCCGGCGCCTCTTGCGTCCGGACCGGCGGGCCTGCACAAGAACGACAATCCGCCCCGAAGGAAACCAACATGGACATGCGCGCGATCTTCATGGGGCTGGCCTTCGCCCTGATGTGGTCCTCGGCCTTCACCTCGGCGCGGATGATCGTCGCTGATGCGCCGCCGCTGTCGGCCTTGTCGGTGCGGTTCCTCATCTCCGGCCTGATCGGCGTCGGCATTGCCCGGGCGCTCGGGCAGAGCTGGCACCTGTCGCGCGCGCAGTGGCGGTCGGTGGCGATCTTCGGGCTTTGCCAGAATGCGCTCTACCTCGGGCTCAACTTCGTCGCGATGCAGTGGATCGAGGCGTCGCTGGCCGCGATCATCGCCTCGACCATGCCGCTCCTGGTGGCGCTCCTCGGCTGGCTCTTCCTTGGCCAGAAGGTGCGCCCGCTCGGCATCGCCGGGCTGGTCGCGGGCGTCGTCGGGGTGGCGATCATCATGGGATCGCGGTTCTCCGGCGGGGTCAGCCTCGCGGGGCTCTTGCTTCTGCGGCCTCGGCGCGCTGGCGCTGGCGGTGGCGACGCTGACGGTGCGGGGGGCCTCGACGGGAGGCAACGTGCTGATGATCGTCGGGCTGCAGATGTTCGTCGGCGCGGCGGTCCTTGCCGTCGCCGCCATCGCGACGGAGCGCGGGTTGCCGGTCCACTGGACGCCGCGCCTCGGCCTCGCCTTCGCTTATACGACACTGGTGCCCGGACTCGTCGCCACCTGGGTCTGGTTCCGGCTGGTGGACCGGATCGGCGCGGTGCGGGCGGCGACCTACCATTTCCTCAACCCGTTCTTCGGCGTCCTCGTCGCCGCCGCCCTGCTGAACGAGCAACTCGGCCTTGCCGACGGGATCGGGGTCGCGATCGTCGCGGCCGGTATCCTCGCGGTGCAGATCTCGAAACAGGTTCCGGTCAGAACCGGCTGAAGAAGGCCCAGATCTCGTCAGGGGCGGAGATGTCGGTGTTGACCGGCCCCGCGCGTCCGCCCGGAATGACCTTGCGCCCGCCGGGCCAGCCGTGCCCGCCGCCGCCGACGCTGTAGAACCCGGTCGGTGCCGCGCAGCCGGTGCCGTCCAGATGCCGGACCTTGCCGGCGATCTCTCCGACAGTTCCCGCGCAGCCATTGCGGCGGTTGAACACCGCCATCGTCGCCTCGGCCGAGAGCACGAGGTCGCGGTCGCGTCGGCCGAGATTGATCGGCCCGCCCGCGTAGGGAACGAAGGGATCGGCAGTGCCGTGGATCAGCAGAAAGCCGAGCGGCGCACCCTTGGCGCAAGCGGCGGCGGAGGCTTTGGGAAGCGTCATCGCCACCGGGGCAATGGCTCGGATCAGGCCGGGCGCCCCGCAGGCCAGCGCATAGCTCTCCATCCCGCCGCGCGACACGCCGGTGGCGAAGACGCGGTCGCGGTCGATGCTGTGGTCTCGCGCGACCGCTGCGATGGCAGCCATGAGGAAGCCGGAATCGTCGCGGCGGGGGCTGAGGCGCGACGAGATCTCGCCACCGCCAGTGTCCCAGATCCGCCCGACCGCATCGGGGTAGAGCACGAGGAACCCATGCGCCTCGGCCAGTTCGTCGAACCGCCCGCGCGTCGAATAGCGCACTTCGCGCCCCGACCCGCCGCCGCCATGCAGGACCAGAATTCAGCGGCCTTGGCCCCGGGAAGCGGGCGAGCGTGTCGGGAACGTAAAGGCGAAAGCTGCGGGAGGTGCCGTCATGCACCATCTGGTAGGGCCGAAGCTCTGCCCGGGCGGCGAGTGGTACGAGTATCAGCGCAAGGATCAGGGCGGCGATTCGGACCATTGGAGCCTCCGTCGTCATTCCTATCCCACGCGGCACGGAGCGGATTCCGTCGCGCCCCCTCACCAGGCGGGCGGCGGCGTCCCCAGTTCGCGCGCGAGGTCGGCAAGGTAGCGGCGCATCACCGCCGCCCGCTCCTCCGCCAGGCGCCGGCCAGTCGGGGTCAGGAAGGTCTCGGGCAGCTTCAGGAGCTTGACCGCAAAATGGTCGAGCGCCGAGACGGCGTCATCGGGCTCCCGCCCAATCGCGAAAGGGTCGGCGGCATCGAAGAGCGGTCGGCCGAGCGCGCCCGAGACGGCGAAGCACCGCGCCACGCCGATGGCGCCGAGCGCCTCCAGCCGGTCGGCATCGCGGAGGATGCGCGCCTCGGGCGATTGCGGCTCTGTTCCGCCGGAAAAGCTGTGCGCCTCGATTGCGTGGCGGGCCTGGGCGACCTCGGTCGGGGTGAGGCCAAGCGCCTGCATCACCGGCCCGGCGGCCGAGGCCGACATCATCGCGGCACGGCTGCGTTTGGGATGGTCCTTCGGCAGCGTCACGAGGTCATGCAGATAGGCGGCGAAAAGCAGCACCCGCGACGGCGCCATCCCCTCGCCATGCGCAATCGTGCGGGCATGGGTCCAGACCCGGTCGGCATGGGCGAGATCATGCGCGGCGTCCCCGCGTCTCTGCCGCCAAAGCCTGCCGGAGGGCAGCGCGGAGCGGCGCGAGGCTCATCCGATCCGCCCGCCCGCATCGCCGATCTGGCCGCGGTGAAGAAGGAGATGATCGAGGATCACGCAGGCCATCATCGCCTCGCCCACCGGCACGGCGCGGATGCCGACGCAGGGATCGTGGCGGCCCTTGGTGACGATCTCGGTCTCCTCGCCCGCGACGGTGATGGTCTTGCGCGGGGTGAGGATCGACGAGGTCGGCTTGACCGCGAAGCGCACGACGAGATCCTGCCCGGTCGAGATCCCGCCGAGGATGCCGCCGGCATGGTTGGAGCTGAACCGGGGCTTGCCGTCGTTGCCCATGAAGATCTCGTCGGCATTCTCGGTGCCGGTCAGCTCCGCCGCCGCCATGCCGTCGCCGATCTCGACCCCCTTGACGGCGTTGATCGACATCATCGCGGCGGCGAGATCGGTGTCGAGCTTGCCGTAGATCGGCGCGCCGAGCCCGGCCGGCACGCCCGAGGCCACGACCTCGATCACCGCGCCGACGCGAATTGCCCGACTTGCGCAACTCGTCGAGATGCCCGGCCCAGATCGCGGCCGCGGCGGCATCGGGCGACCAGAAGGGATTGCGCTCCACTTCATCCATGTCGAAGCGGTCGCGGTCGGCTCTCAGCCGCCCCATCTGCACCATATAGCCCGTGATCCGCACGTCGGGCGCCAGCGCGCTTCAGCACCGCGCGCGCCACCGATCCCGCCGCCACCCGCGCCGCCGTCTCGCGGGCCGAGGACCGCCCACCGCCGCGCGGATCGCGGATCCCGTATTTCTGCCAGTAGGTGATGTCGGCATGGCCGGGGCGGAACTTCTTGGCGATGTCGCCGTAATCCTTCGACCGCTGGTCGGTGTTCTCGATCATCAGCTGGATCGGCGTGCCGGTCGTCCGGCCCTCGTAGACGCCGGACAGGATCCGCACCGCATCCGGCTCCCGCCGCTGGGTCGTGTATTTCGACTGGCCGGGCTTCCGCCGATCAAGCCAGTGCTGGATCATCGCCTCGTCGAGCGCGATCCCCGGCGGACAGCCATCCACCGTGGCGCCCAGGGCCGGCCCGTGGCTCTCGCCCCAGGTGGTGACGCGGAAGAGATGGCCGAAGGTATTGAGGCTCATGGCGCGGGCTCCTTTGCCAGAGCGGCATAGCGAAGCCCGCGCCCCCGCTCAAGCATTCCCTCCCGTCTCCGGCTTCATCTTGCCGCAAATATCCCGGGGTGAGCCCCCGCGAGGGGGCGAGGGGCAGCGCCCCTCCGCGCCCTATCCGCTTGCGCCGCCCGCGCCTTGCGCTATGGTGCGCCTCACCTCGGGGTGCTCTGGGATCAGGGCTGAGATGCGCAAGCGAACCCGTTGAACCTGAACCGGTTAAGACCGGCGGAGGGAAGGTCCGGCGTCACGCCACCCCCATCTCCGCCCGCCTGACCATTGGAGGATGAGAGATGAAACCTATCCAGATCTCGACCCTGATGATCGCGGGATTCCTGACAGCCACCGCGGCCATGGCGCAGGAAAAGCCCGTCCTCACGGTCTATACCTATGACAGCTTCGTCTCGGACTGGGGCCCCGGCCCGGCAGATCGAAACGGCGTTCGAGGCCGACTGCGGCTGCGACCTGGAATTCGTCGCGACCGGCGACGGCGCGGCGCTCCTGTCGCGCGTGCTTCTCGAAGGCGCAGGCACGCGAGGCCGACATCGTCCTCGGCCTCGACACCAGCCTGACCGCCGCCGCCGCCGCATCGGGGCTCTTCGCCCCGCACGGGCAGGACGGTACGCGGCTACGACCTGCCGGTCGCACTGGACCGATCCGATCTTCGTGCCCTATGACTGGGGCTGGTTCGCCTTCGTCTACGACAAGACGAAAACAGGCACTGTTCCGGCGAATTTCGAGGCGCTCGCGGCCTCCGACCTGAAGATCGTGATCCAGGATCCGCGCTCCTCGACCCCCGGCCTCGGGCTCCTGCTCTGGGTCAAGGCCGCCTACGGCGACCGTGCCGGCGCGATCTGGGAAGGGCTCGTCCGACAATATCGTCACCGTGACGCCCGGCTGGTCGGAGGCCTACGGCCTCTTCCTCGAAGGCGAGGCGGACATGGTCCTGTCCTACACGACCTCGCCCGCCTATCACCTCATCGCCGAGACGACGACAGCAAGGCCGCGGCCGCCTTCACCGAAGGGCACTACCTTCAGGTCGAAGTCGCGGCGAAGCTGAAGGGCAGCGATCAGGACGCGCTGGCGGACCGGTTCCTCGCCTTCATCGCCTCGGACGACTTCCAGAGCGTCATCCCCGAGACCAACTGGATGTATCCCGCCGTCACGCCCGCATCAGGGCTGCCCGAGGGTTTCGAAACGCTGATCCGGCCGGAAAAGAGCCTTCTCTATCCCGCCTGAGGAAGCCGCTGCGATCCGGGACGCGGCGTTGGTCGAATGGCAGACCGCGCTCAGCCGCTGAGCGCGGGGCTCCGGCTCGGCGCGGGGACGGCGGTTCGCTGGTCCTCGCGCTGACGCTCGGCACGCTTGGCGCGGTGCTCGTCCGCGCCGGCGACCGTCGCGCGCGCTCGGCCCGGCCGACTGGGCCGCCCTGCGGTTCACCGTCACCCAGGCGGCGGTCTCGGCGGCGCTGAGCCTCGCGCTTGGCGATTCCGGTCGCGCGGGCGCTGGCGCGGCGGCGCTTTCCGGGGCGGGGCGCTTCTGATCACGCTTCTCGGCGCGCCCTTCATCCTGCCGGTGATCGTCGCGGTGATGGGCATCCTCGGCATCTTCGGCCGTGCCGGCATCGTCAACGACGGGCTTGCCGCGCTCGGCGTCGGCCGGATCTCCATCTACGGCTTCGGCGGCGTCGTTCTGGCGCATGTCTTCTTCAACCTGCCGCTCGCGGTGCGGCTCCTCCTGCAGGGCTGGCTCGCCATCCCGGCCGAACGATTCCGGCTCGCCGCCTCGCTCGGCTTCGGCCCGGGCGACGTCGCGCGCCATCTCGAACGACCGATGCTGAAGTCGCTTGCCCCCGGCATTTTCGTCACCATCTTTCTGATCTGCCTCACCAGCTTCGCCGTTGCGCTGACGCTCGGCGGCGGGCCGAGGGCGACGACGGTGGAACTGGCGATCTACCAGGCCTTCCGCTTCGACTTCGACCTCGGCCGCGCTGCCCATCTCGCGGGCCTGCAACTCGCGCTCTGTGCCGTCACCGCCCTCGTCGCCGCGCGCTTGACCGTGCCGTCGGCTTTCGGTGCCGGGCTCGACCGGCCGGTAGCGCGCTGGGATGCCGGCGGTTCCGGGCTGCGGGCGCTTGACGCGATCCTTCTAGGGCTGGCCGCGCTGTTCCTTCTCGCCCCGCTCCGACGGTCCGTCATTGCGGCCGGCCTGCCGCGCCTCGCGACCCTGCCGGAACCGGTCTGGCGTGCTGCCCTCCGCTCCGTCGCCGTCGCGTTCGGATCGACGGCGCTCGCGATGGGCCTCGCGCTTGCCGCTTTCCCTCGCGTCGCGCGTCGCGGCCGGGCGCGGATGCTGGAGACGGTGGGCATGCTGCCGCTCGCCACGTCGTCGCTCGTCACCGGGACCGGTCTCTTCCTTCTGCTCCGGCCAGGTGGCCAGCCCCGGCGATCTCGCCCTGCCAGTCACCGTCGTGGTCAACGCAGCGATGGCGCTGCCCTTCGTGCTGCGGGCGCTGATCCCCGCCGCCCGCGATCTCGAGGCGGATTACGGCCGTCTCGCGCTGAGCCTCGGCCTGCGCGGGCTGGCGCGGCTCCGGCTCCTGACCCTGCCGCGCCTCAGCCGGCCACTCGGCTTCGCGGCCGGGCTGACGGCGGCGCTGTCGATGGGCGACCTCGGGGTCATCGCACTCTTCGCCGACGCCGACCACATCACACTGCCGCTGCAGCTCTACCGGCTGATGGGGGCTTACCGGATGGCGGATGCGGCGGGGGCGGCGGTACTTCTTCTCGCGCTCAGCCTCGGTCTCTTCTGGATCTTCGACCGCGGAGGACGCGCCGATGCTGGTGCTTGAAAACATCGTCATCACCCAGGACGATTTCCGCCTTACGGCGGATTTCGCCGTCGCGACGGGCGCGCGCGTGGCCGTCATCGGCCCCTCGGGCGCCGGCAAGTCGACGTTGCTGTCCGTGATCTCGGGCTTCTTCCCGGCCGCGTCCGGGCGCATCCTGTGGAAGGGGCGGGATATGTCCGGCCTTGCGCCGGGCGAACGGCCGCTGTCGATCCTGTTTCAGGACCAGAACCTCTTTCCGCATCTCACCGTCGCCCAGAATGTCGGGCTCGGCCTGCGCCCGAACCTCGGCTACGGCGGCCGAGACCGCCCGGGTGGGCGAGGCGCTGGGCCGCACCGGCCTTGCGGGCATGGCGGACCGCAGGCCCGGCACGCTGTCGGGCGGCCAGCAAAGCCGCGTCGCGCTGGCCCGGGTCCTCCTGCGGAGCCAGCCGCTGATGCTGCTGGACGAACCCTTCTCCGCGCTCGGCCCGGCCCTCAAGGACGAGATGCTCGACCTCGTCTCGGACATTGCCTCCGAAACCGGCGCGACGGTGCTGATGGTCAGCCACGATCCCGACGATGCCCGCCGGTTCTCCCGCGAAACCGTCGTCGTCGCCGAAGGGACGCGCCTCACCACCGGAGCCAACGCAGGCGCTTCTCGACAACCCGCCCCCGGCGCTCGCCGCCTATCTCGGCACATGAAAAAGGCGCGCCCGAACGGAGCGCCTTTTCATCTTCTGTTCGAAAATACCTCGGGGGTCCGGGGGCGGCGCCCCCGGCCTTGCCGTGAAATCAGGCGGTCTTCTTGCCCTTGTGGGGCGCCCAGAGCCGCTTGTTCGTGAGATAGAGCAGAACCGTCAGCAGGCCGAGGAACAGCACCGCGACGAAGCCCGCGCTGCTTGCGCTCCATCATCTTCGGCTCCGCCGTCCACATCAGGAAGGCGCGACGTCCTTGGACATCTGATCGACCGTGGCTCGTGACCGTCCGATAGTCACCAGCCCGTCGGAGAGCGGCGGGCTGCATCGCGATCAGCCCGTCGAGGAAGGCGTTGTTCTCGTAGAAGGTCGTACCGGCCTGCTCACTTCGTCCCGGTATAGCCGGTCAGGATGGCGTGACGATGTATTCCGGTCCGCCGATGCCCTTGAAGAACTGGTTGATTCCCGGTGCCGTAGGGTCCGTGGAATCCGGCCCGCGCCTTGGCCATCAGCGAAGGTCGGGCGCGTCTCGCCCCGGATTGCGGGAAGAAGTCGGTTCGGCGTCGCCTCGCGTTCCTCGCCCGTTTCCTTGTCGACCACCGCTGAACTGGCTGGCATAGGCGCGCACCTGGTCTTCGGGCAGGTGCGGGCCGCCTTCGTCCGAGAGCGACCGGATCGGCACGAACTTCATACCGTGGCAGGCCGAACAGACCTCGGTAAAGACCTGCAGGCCACGCTGCAAGCTGGTGCTCGTCGAACGTGCCGAACGGGCCTTCGAAGGAGAAGGCCACATCCTCGACATGCTGCCGCCTTCCGCCGCGATGCCGCGCCGACTGCCTGACAGCGTGAGCGCGGAAGCGGCAATGATTGCGATTTTTCTCAGCATCTCAATCGATCCTTTCCGTCACTCGGCCGCATGGGATTTGGCGCCATAGTGCGCATTGAAGTCATCCTCGATCGTCGCCGGCGGGGTCGTCGGCTTCTCGATCACGCCCAGAAGCGGCAGGATCACGAGGAAATAGGCGAACCAGTAGGCCGCGCCGATCAGCGAGATCGTCGAATCAGGGTGGTCGGCCGGCTGCGCGCCGCACCACATCAGGACGACGAAGTCGATGATCAGCAGGTAGAACCACCAGCGGAACATCGGCCGGTACTGGCCCGACCGCACGTTCGACGTGTCAAGCCAGGGTACGATCGCCATGACGACGATCGCGCCGAACATCGCGACGACGCCGAAGAACTTGGCGTCGACGATGCCGAAGGTCACCCAATTGTCGAGCATGCACGACCCAGACATCCGAGGTGAAGGCGCGCAGAATCGCGTAGAAGGGCAGGAAGTACCATTCCGGCACGATATGCGCGGGCGTCGCCAGCGGGTTCGCCTCGATGTAGTTGTCCGGATGGCCAAGGTAGTTCGGCATGAAGCCGACGACGCGAAAACACCACCAGGATCAGCCACAGCGCGAAGAGGTCCTTGATCACGAAATAGGGCCAGAACGGCAGCGTGTCCTTCTCGGCCTCGGCCTTGGAGCCGCGCCGCACCTCGACGCCCGTCGGGTTGTTGTTGCCGGTGGTGTGGAACGCCCAGATATGGACGGCGACCAGCGCGGCGATGACGAAGGGCAGCAGGTAGTGCAGCGAGAAGAAGCGGTTCAGCGTCGGGTTGTCGACCGCCGGTCCGCCCAGAAGCCAGGTCTGGATCGGCTCGCCGATGCCGGGGATCGCGCCGAAGAGACCGGTGATCACCGTGGCGCCCCAGAACGACATCTGGCCCCAGGGAAGAACGTAGCCCATGAACGCCGTGCCCATCATGCAGAGGTAGATGATCATGCCGACGATCCAGGTGACCTCACGTGGCGACTTGTAGGAGCCGTAGAAGAGGCCGCGGAAGATGTGGATGTAGACCGCCAGGAAGAACAGCGACGCACCGTTCGAGTGAAGGTAACGCAGCAAGAAGCCGCCGCGCACGTCGCGCATGATGTGTTCGACCGAAGCGAAGGCCAAGTCCACATGCGGCGTGTAGTGCATCGCGAGGACAATGCCCGTGGCGATTTGCAGAACCAGGCAGAAGGCAAGGACGATGCCCCAGATCCACCACCAGTTCAGGTTCTTCGGCGTCGGGATCATCAGCGTGTCATAGGCAAGGCTGACGATCGGCAGGCGGCGGTGAAGCCACTGCTCGAAAGCCGATTTGGGCTCATAATGGTCGTGCGGAATACCAGCCATGTGTCAGCCCCCTCAGCCCAGCTTGATCGTGGTGTCGTCGGTGAAGGCGGCCAACGGAATATCGAGGTTCCGCGGCGCCGGGCCTTTGCGGATGCGTCCGGCCGTGTCGTAGTGCGATCCGTGGCAGGGGCAGAACCAGCCGTCGAAATCGCCCGAATTGTTGCCCAGCGGCACGCAGCCCAGATGGGTGCAGACGCCGATCATGACCAGCCACTCACCTTCCTTGTCGAGGGTCCGGTTTTCGTCGGTCGCCTCGGCATTGGCGGGCAGGTTCTTGTTCTCGGCGTTGGTGTCCACAAGATCGGAAAGCTGCACGGCTCGGCCTTCCTCGATCTCCTTTTGGGTCCGCCGGCGGATGAAAACCGGCTTGCCGCGCCATTTGACCGTCAGCTGAGTGCCCACCTCGACGCCGGAGGTGTCGACGAAGATCGACGACAGCGCCTGAACATCGGCCGAAGGATTCATCTGATCAGCGAGGGTCCAGACGGCGGCGCCGGTGGCGACGGTGCCCGCCCCGGCCGTGGCGTAGTAGAGGAAATCCCTCCGGGTGCCTGCGTGGTCTTCTGCGTGGGACACGAACATTCTCCCTTCTCTGACCGGCAGTCCGGCCGTGCGTCAATGGGGCGGCGGCTTACCGCAGCCTTCAGGGGCGGTTATTAGCGGTCAAAATCAAGCCCGTCCAGCGGACATTCGGGCGCATGACGGCAGGTGTGTCGCAGGCGCGTCAGCGCGCGGGCCCCGGGAAGAATGGGCGGGTGGTCGCTGATGCCCGGCGGGAGGCGGCGTTTTTCGTTTCGCGCCTTTTGCCCGGCATGGTCTAATCGCCGGGCCCGGGACGCAAGCGCAAGATGCTGGAACAACACTGTCAGCCCCAAAGCCCAAGGGCGAGCTTGGCCGCGAATCCGGCGAAGAAGAGCCCGACGCCGCCATTGATCGCCGGAGCGAGGCGCAGCCAAACCCTCGCCGCCGGCGGGGTCGAGAAGGCGAGCGCGTAGCCCGCGTGGATCGCGAAGGCGATCGTGGCCGCTCCGGCCCCCAGAAGGGCGATGTCGCCAGCATGGGCGTGCGCGACTGGAAAGAGCGACAGAATCACCACCCAGGTGGTCAGCGCCTTCGGGTTCATCGCATTGACCGAAAGCGACCGCAGGAACGAGGCGCGCGCACCGAGGTCCGCTTGCCCGGCGATGCTGCGCGTGCCGTGGCGCCAGCCGGCCCAGGCGGCCCGGAAGTAGCGGGCGGCGAACCACAGGAGGAGGCCGATGGCGATCAGCGTCAGAAGCGCCCGCGTCGCCGGCACTGCCTGAAAGAGCGCCGCCATGCCGAGGGTCATGCCAAGGCACCAGAGCCCGATGCCGAGCGCCACCCCCGCCGCCGAAGCCAGGCCCGGCCCGCGCCCCGATCCCATCGCTGTAGTAATTGTATTGAGAACGTTCGGCCCCGGCGAGGCGATGTTCATCGCCAGCACCGCCCAGACCGTGAGGAAAGGCGCGAAATTCAGGCTCACCCCTGCGGCTCGGTCGCCTTCATGCTGTCGCGATTGGCAAAACTATCATGCCATGCGGCAAGCTTCGGGTGGCCGGCGCGCCAGTTGCGCACGCCGTGGCGAAAATCGAGGTAGGAGAGCGCGCAGCCAACCCCGACCTGACCCATGTCGAGCGGTCCGTCCAGATGCTCCATCCAGCTTCCCTCGAGCGCGTTGAGCGCGCGGGCGATCTTGGCCCACTGGCCTTCAACCCAATCGTCGAAACGCTTGTCCTCGGGGCGGATGCGGGACTCGTAGAGCATCAGGATCGCCGCGTCCAACATGCCGTCGGCGGTCGCCTCCAGCGTCAGCGTCCGCCAGAGGCGCGGTTTCGTCGGGTAGAGCTTGCTGCCGGCACGGTCGTCGAGGAATCGGCAGATCACCCGGCTGTCGTAGATCGCCGTGCCGTCGTCGAGCTCGAGCGTCGGGATCTTGCCGAGGGGATTGGTCCCGAGCGGCATCGACCCGGGATCTACCGGCGTGCCGGAGGCCGAGACCACTTCGAGGTCACCGGTCTGGCCGGTTTCGATCAGCATCACCATGACCTTGCGCCCGAAGGGCGTCGTCGGCGAGTGGAAGAGACGCATGTTGGTCCTTTCAGACTTTCCGGATGCGGAAGCGGGCAAGGGCGGCGGCGTCGATCTCGACCGCGCGGTCGCCCCAACGGATCACCCGGCGAAAGCGCGCGGCGCCGTTTGTCTGGGCGCGGTCTGTGGGGCGATGAACGGCAAGGCCGTCGGCCATCTGGTCCATCGCATCCTCGGCGCGCTGGTCGGTGCGGCCCTTACGGAGCGCGCGTTTCACACCGTAAGCCGCGACCGCGAGGGCGCCGTAGCGGATGCCGTAACGGAGCGCGACGCCGGCGATGGGGGCAAGGGGAAGCGGCATGGGACCCTCCTTGGCTGGTCCGGGATCGGTACGGGGGCGATGCTAGGGGCGGGTCCGGGCTCTGTCCATTCAAGATTGGTCATGCATTCCCACTCCGCTCGTTTCGTCTTCGCCCGGGGTCTGCCCGTTCCAATCTGAAGCCCGCTTCAAACCGACACACCCGTCCGCGCACCGGCCCGGCGCCTTTGACGTGTGAAGAACGAGGTCAACCGATTCACCCAGAACGGTTTGAGGTCGCGCGTGGGCCGGAACGAAAGTATTCGCACGCCTCTTGCCCCACGTCGCCGCCGCAGGCATTCTGGCGGCGTTCTCAGGGCGGGGCGGAATTCCCCACCGGCGGTATGGGGTGATCCCCCGAGCCCGCGAGCGCCCCGGATTTCGGTCCGGGGGTCAGCAGACCCGGTGAGAGGCCGGGGCCGACGGTTACAGTCCGGATGGAAGAGAACGTGCAAGGCGGAACCCGGAACGGGCCCGCCCTGTCCGTGATCGCCTTGGGTGACGTGTCACTTTTGAAAGGAGATCACGAATGACACACACCCGCTATGCGTTCATCAAGGCCAACTGGCATGCTGATATCGTGGACCGCGCATTGGACGGGTTCCGCGATGCCATCGGCGCGGCCGAGATCGACGTCTTCGATGTGCCCGGCGCGTTCGAGATTCCGCTTCTCGCGCGCGATCTGGCCAGGTCGGGCCGCTACGCCGCCATCGTTGGTGCGGCCTTCGTCGTCGATGGCGGCATCTACCGCCACGATTTCGTCGCCGCGACCGTCTTGGAGGGCCTGATGCGGGCACAGATGGATACCGATGTCCCGGTCCTGTCGGTGGTGCTGACGCCGCACAATTACCAGGAGACCGAGGCGCTGACGGCCTTCTTTCGTGAGCATTTCGTGCTCAAGGGCCGCGAAGCTGCGAACGCGGCGATTGCCGTCGCGCGGGTTCGGGCGGCAGTCGCGGCATGATGCTGTGGGACCGGAGGGCTGCCTGCCCTCCGGACCTCCCGGAGATATTTCGCCCAAGGTGAGGATCAGGCGGTCAGGCGGTCTGTACCGGCGCCGGTGATCCTTGCGGTGACGATGGTGCCTTCGGGCTGATCCTCGTCGAAGGCCACTTCGGTGAACTGTTCGGTTCGGCCCATGCGCGGGCCTTCGGTCAGGATGCGGTGGGTGCGGCCCTGCTGCGCCGCGAGGTGGCGGGCGAGGGCGGCGTCGCCTTCGGCGCGCAGGCGGGCGGCGCGGTCGCGGATCGTCGGGCCTTTCACTTGCGGCATCCGCGCGGCGGGGGTGCCGTCGCGGGCGCGAATAGGGGAAGACGTGCAGGAAGGTCAGGTCGCAATCGCGGACGAGCTTCAGCGACGTTCGTCGAACATCTGCCTCGGTTTCGGTCGGGAAGCCGGCGATGATGTCGGCGCCAAAGACGATATCGGGGCGAAGGCGCCGGGCCTCCTCGCAAAACCGGATCGCGTCGTCGCGCAGGTGCCGTCGCTTCATCCGTTTCAGGATCATGTCATCGCCGTGCTGGAGGCTCAGATGCAGGTGCGGCATCAGCCGTGGTTCGGTGGCGATGGCCTGCATCAGGTTCTCGTCCGCCTCGATCTGATCGATCGACGAGATGCGGAGCCGCGCGCAGGTCCGGGCACGAGTCGCAGGATGCGCATCACCAGATCGCCGAGGCGCGGCGCGCCGGGCAGGTCGGCGCCCCACGAGGTCAGGTCGACGCCGGTCAGCACAACCTCGAGGAAGCCCTTGTCCACCAGCCGCTTGATCTGTTCGACCACGACGCCTGCCGGGACCGAGCGCGAATTGCCGCGCCCGTAGGGGATGATGCAGAAGGTGCAGCGGTGATCGCAGCCGTTCTGCACCTGCACATAGGCGCGGTGGCGGCCGAAACCGTCGATCAGGTGGCCGGCGGTTTCGGTCACGGACATGATGTCGTCGACCATGCACCTTCTCGGTCTCGCCGATCAGATCGGGGGTCGTGCAGCGTGGCCCAGGTGGCGGCCTGCATCTTTTCGGTATTGCCGATGACGCGGGTCACCTCGGGCATGGCGGCGAAGGTCTCGGGTTCGGTCTGGGCGGCGCAGCCGGTGACGATCAGCGTTGCGTCGGGGTTTTCGCGGCGAAGCTTGCGGATTTCCTGCTTGGCCTTGCGCACGGCCTCGGCGGTGACGGCGCAGGTGTTGACGACGACCGCGCCTTCGATCCCGGCCGCGTCGGCCAGTTCCTTCATCGCCTCCGTCTCATAGGCGTTGAGACGGCAGCCGAGGGTGGAGAAGACCGGCGCGCTCATGCGTATGGGCGAGGAAGGCCGGCGTCAGAGTCGCCGTCGAAGACATGCGCGATGGGGCCGGTCATCCAGACGCCATCCTCGCGCCAGTCGATCTCCAGCGTACCGCCGTCGAGGTCGAGGCGTGACCTTGCGCCCGGTCAGCCCGCGCAGATGCGCGGCAACGGCGGTGGCGCAGGCGCCGGAGCCGCAGGCGAGCGTGATGCCGGCGCCGCGTTCCCAGACCCGCATCCGCAGATGGTCGGGGCCGGTCAGGGTGGCGAATTCGACATTGGTCGCCTTGGGAAAAAGCGGGTGATGCTCCATCGCGGCCCCATCGGCGGCGAGGTCCACCGTCTCGGCATCGGTGACGAAGAAGACGCAATGCGGGTTGCCCATGCCGACGGCGACCGGATCGCCGTCGATCGGCAGGTGCAGGAGGTCGGCGGGTTCAGCGAGCGGCACCTCGGCCCAGTCGAGAAGCGGCGCGCCCATGTTGACGCTGACGAGGCCATCGGCATGGCGGAGGGCGGCAAGGGTGCCGCGCTCGGTCGTGAAGGTCACGCGGTCGCGGCCGAGGCCGGCCATGACATGATCGGCGACGCAGCGCGAGGCGTTGCCGCAGGCCCCGGCGCGGCTGCCGTCGGAATTCCAGAAGTCGAGCGTGTAATCGGCGCCCGTCGCGTCGCGGATCTCGGCCAGTTGGTCGAAGCCGACGCCCCGATGCCGATCGCCAAGCGCGGCGGCGAGGGCGGCGGTGGTCACGGCATTCCGCCCCCGTGAATCGATGATCACGAAGTCATTGCCCGCACCGTGCATCTTCATGAACGGCAGGCCGGCGGAGGGTCGTGCGTCCTTCATCGCCCGCGATATACGCCGGGCACGGGGATTTTGCCAGTGGCGCCTGCTTTTACACTTGACCGCCCCGGACGGGGTTCATAAAGAGACGCCCTGTGATGGGCCGGTAGCTCAGTTGGTAGAGCAACTGACTTTTAATCAGTAGGTCTCGGGTTCGAGCCCCGACCGGCTCACCACTTTCTCCATCCGACTGCGATGTTAGGCTCTGCGCGGGGGGCGCAGCGGCAGGTGTTCCGTTTTGCCCCGCAATCGCCTATATGACTGGTCTTCGACCGTTCCGAGATATTGCAGATGACCGAACAGAGCCTCAGTGCGCCGATCACCCAGGATGTGGTGACGATCGCCCGCAAACTGCCCGACGGCGGGCGGATGAACCTTGTCGGCCTCACCCGTGAGGGATTGCGCGACGCGCTCATCGCTGCCGGCACGCCGGAAAAGCAGGCGAAAATGCGCGTGGGGCAGATCTGGCAATGGATCTACCATTGGGGCGTGCGCGATTTCGCGGCGATGACCAACCTTGCCAAGGACTACCGGGCGCTGCTGGCCGAGCGGTTCGAGATCGCACTGCCCGAGGTGGTGACACGGCAGGTCTCGGCCGACGGGACGCGCAAGTACCTTCTGCGCATCGCCGGCGGGCATGAGGTCGAGACGGTCTATATCCCCGAGGAAAATCGCGGTACGCTCTGCATCTCGTCCCAGGTCGGCTGCACGCTGACCTGTTCGTTCTGCCATACCGGCACGCAGAAGCTGGTGCGCAACCTCACGGCGGCCGAGATCGTCGGGCAGGTGATGCTCGCCCGCGACGATCTTGGCGAGTGGCCCGTTCAGGGCGCGCCGAAGGACGAGACGCGGCTGGTGTCGAATGTCGTCCTGATGGGGATGGGCGAGCCGCTATACAACTTCGACAATGTTCGCGACGCGATGAAGATCGTGATGGACGGCGAGGGGCTGACGATCTCTCGCCGTCGGATCACCTTGTCGACCAGCGGTGTCGTGCCCGAGATCGCCCGGGCGGCCGAGGAGATTGGCTGCCTTCTGGCCGTGTCGTTCCATGCGACGACCGACGAGGTGCGCGACCGGCTGGTGCCGATCAACAAGCGCTGGAACATCGAGACTCTGCTGGCGACTTTGCGCGACTATCCGCGGCTGTCGAACTCCGAACGCATCACCTTCGAATACGTGATGCTGAAGGGCGTGAACGACAGCGACGCGGACGCCAAGCGCCTCGTGAAGCTGATCCGCGGCATTCCTGCCAAGATCAACCTCATCCCGTTCAACGAATGGCCGGGCGCGCCTTATCTGCGCTCCGACTGGGAGCGGATCGAGGCGTTTGCCGACATCGTCTACAAGGCCGGCTATGCCTCGCCGATCCGCACGCCGAGGGGCGAGGACATCATGGCTGCCTGCGGCCAGCTCAAATCGGCGACCGAGCGCGCCCGCAAGAGCCGGGCCGAGATCGCCGCCGAGGCGGGGCTGCCTGGGGGCTAAGCCCCTCAGGTGTGAAGGCACGCGCCCTCCCGGGTGGCGAGCGGCGGTGCCTGAAGGAGAGAGAGATCCCGGCCTATCCCGTGGCGATCCGCGGCCGACCCTGCGCAGTCACGCGGAGCCGGGCCTCGATGAACATCGACTGGCCCTCGACCCCGATCTCGCTGATCTCGCGCGACACCGTCACCCGCAGCTCCTCGACCCCGGCGCGGCGGGCGCGGTCGGTGGCGTCGGCGGTCAGCGCCGCTTCAAGTGCGGCGAGCGCCTTGTCGCGGTCGTTGAAGCGGTGCGGTCCATCCGGCAGGTGGGCGGCGAAAAGGCCGGGGCCTGGGCTTGTCACGATGCCTTCGGCATGCATGGCGATCTGGCCGACCACGGCGCCGATGGCGTTGGCGACGCCGGCATGTTCGGGCAGGATCGTCCGCGCGTCGAGGCGATCCCCCACCGCTCCGTAATAACTTGGCGCCGAGGCGCCGAGGCCGATCACCGGCACACCGAGGCTGGCCGAAAGCCGAATTACACCTGAATGCCGGTCGAGCCCCGCCCGCATCAGCGGATGGCGCGCAAGTGCTTCCGGGGCCTCGCCCCAGTCGTGGCTGTCCTCGGCAAAGGCAGCCTCCAGAAGGCAATCGACGGTCTGCGCGGTCAGCTGGTCGATGATCCGCTCGGCCAGCGCCTCCGGCCCCGCCGCGATCCGGTCGCCGCTCCCGTTGCGGCGCCGGGCGAAGAGGGTCACGGCCTTGCGAGCGGCCTCGGCATCCCAACTGTCGAGCCGGCCGAGCACATGCGCCGCATCCGAGGGCGTGACGCCCGCGATCATCACCTGCCCGCGCGAGACGAGACGCATCAGCGCCGGCAACTCGAGCCGGGTGCGGACCGCGTCGGCGAGCCGCACCGGGCCGTCGAGCAGACACTCGACCACCGCGCTTTCGCGGCCCTGAAGCCCCTCGGGCGGCGTGCCGCGCCACATCGGCAGGGCGAAGCGGCCGACATGCTCGCCGGTCGCATCCTGCGACAGCCAGCCGTCGAGCGCGTCATGCACCAGCCCCGGCCAGTCGCGCGCGGCGAGCGCCACCGGCACCAGCCGGCGGGGTCCGAGGCGGAGCCCGGTCTCCAGCCCCTCGACCAGATGCACCTCACTGTCGCCGCCGAGGCCGGTCGTGCGCATCGCCACCGCCTCGACCATCGTGCGGAACGCTCCGACGCGGGCGCCCATCGGGTCGATCATCGGCTTGCCATCCTTCAGGAGGCAGACATCCGTCGTCGTCCCGCCGATATCGGAGACGAGCGCATCGGTCTCTCCGGTCAGCCAGCTCGCGCCGGCGATGGAGGCGGCGGGGCCGGAGAGGATCGTCTCGATCGGCCGTTCCCGCGCCAACGCGGCGGAGACGAGCGCGCCGTCGCCGCGCACGACCATGAGCGGCGCCGTGATGCCGAGATGGCTCATATGCGCCTCGCAGGCGGAGATCAGGTGATCGATCATGCCGATCAGGCGGGCGTTGAGCACCGCCGTCAGCGCCCGGCGCGGGCCGTTCAGGCCGGCGGACAATTCATGCGAGCAGGTGACGGGCCGGTTGGCGGTGCGGCGGATCAGGTCGCGCGCCGCGATTTCGTGCGCAGGGTTGCGGGTCGCGAAGCTCGCCGCGACGGCGAAACCGCTGATGCCGGGGCCGAGAGCGGCGATTTCAGTGTCTAACCTCGCCAGATCGAGGGGCGCCGTCTCTCCCCCGGCATGATTGTGGCCGCCGGCGAGGCGGATCACCGGATCGCCCTTCAACGCCTCTTCGAGGCCGGCGCGACCTAGCTCCGCCTCCTCGAAACCGATGAAGATCAGCGCCACCCGGCCGCCCTGGCCCTCGACCAGCGCGTTGGTGGCAAGCGTGGTGGAGAGCGAGACCATAGCGACGTCCGCCGCCTTGACGCCCGAGGCGGCGATGGCCGCGTCGATGGCGGCGCCGACGCCGCGCGACAAGTCCGGCCGCGTCGTCAGCGACTTCGCCGAGGCGACGACGCGGTCCGCGGCCTCGTCGAGGATCACCGCGTCGGTATAGGTGCCGCCGGTATCGACGCCCAGAAGATATGCCATGCGCGCTCCCTCTAGTGCGCATCCGCGAGGATGCGTTCCGCCCCCAGCCAACCGACCAGAATGCTCGGCGCATTGGTATTGCCGCCGATCAGCGTTGGAAAGACCGAAGCGTCGCAGACCCGGAGCCCGTCGACCCCGTGCACCTTCAGGTCGGGAGCAACGACCGAGGTCGCCACGTCCCGGCCCATCCGCGCGGTGCAGGAGGGGTGATAGACGGTGCCGGACCGCGCCCTTATGTCGGTGATAAGGTCGGTGTCGCTTCGAACCTCGGGCCCCGGCCGCAGCTCCTCGGCGATGAGCGGGCGGATCGGGTTCTGATCGGCGATGCGGCGGAGGAACTTGACCGCCGCCAGCATCTCCTCGATGTCGTGGTCTGTCGAATAGGCATTTGCGACGATCTTCGGATGGGCCAGCGGATCGGCGCTTTTCAGCGAGATCGCGCCCCGGCTGGTCGGGCGGCAGTTCGAAAGCCCGATGGAAAGGCCCGAGAACGGATCGGGCGTCAGCAGCGGCCGCTCGCCCACGCGCGGGACAAGGGTCGAGAAGGCCTGGAAATAGAGCTGCATGTTGGGGCGCGGCAGGTCCGGCGAGGTGCGGAAGAAGCCGCCACCGTGATTGATCGACTTCGCCAGCGGCCCGGTGCCTGTCAGGAAGTACTTCATCCCGACCGCCAGCTTGCCCCACCACGGGCGGAGGATGTCATTGTAGGTCGGCACCTTCATCCGCCAAGTATAGTTCAGCCCCTGATGGTCGTTGAGGTTCTGCCCGACCTGCGGGCTGTCGGATGTGACTGCGATCCCCAGCTCCCTCAGGTGTGCGGCCGGACCGATCCCGGAGAGCATCAGGAGTTGCGGCGAGTTGATCGCGCCGCCGGAAAGGATGACCTCGGATGCGGCTCTAACCTGGCCGAGAATGCCGTTCTTGCGATACTCGACCCCGACCGTCCGGCGCCCTTCGAAGATCACCCGCGTGACCTGCACGCCGGTCAACACGGTGACGTTTGGCCGCTTCATCGCCGGGCGCAGGAAGGCGCGGGCCGCGGAGTTGCGGCGGGCGTTGCGGATCGTCATCTGGTAGATTCCGACGCCTTCCTGTTCGGCGCCGTTGAAGTCGGCGTTGCGCTTCAGTCCTGCCGCCTCGGTCGAGCGGATGAAGGTATCGCAAAGCGGATGCAGGTCGCGTTGGTTGGCCGAGATGAAGAGCGGCCCGCCCTTGCCCCGCCAGGTGTCGGCGCCCGCCTCGTTGTCTTCGATGGCGCGGTAGGCGTCGCGCACCTTCGCCCAACCCCAATCTGGCCCGGCGATCTCTTGCCAGTCGTCGTAATCGCTTTGGTGGCCGCGGATCCAGACCATCGCGTTGATCGAGCTCGACCCGCCGAGGACCTTGCCGCGCGGCCAGTGGTCGCGGTTGCCGGCAAGCCCCGGATCGGGCTCGGTCTGGTAGAGCCAGTTGACGGCGGGGTCGTAGAAGAGTTTGCCGTAGCCGAGCGGCAGCTGGACATAGAACCGCCGGTCGCTCCCGCCGGCCTCGAGCACCAGAACCCGGTGCCGGCCGTTCGCTGACAACCGCTCGGCCAGAACAGAGCCGGCGGAGCCGGCGCCCACGATGATATAGTCGAATTCCGCCCCGTTCACGGCCGCCACCTGTTTCTTCTTCCCTCATTTCCACGGGAAACGGCCGGATTCCGCCAGATCCGCGACCGATCTGGTCGCAAAGGGACTATTCCAGCCGCGCCGGGAAGCCGGGCGCCCTGAGATCGGTGCCAAGCAGATCCTCCAGGAGCTTTGCGATCATCGGCGACTGCGCCTCGCCGCCAAATGCGGCCTTGGCTGCGACATAGGTCTGGTTGGTCATCGAGGCGAGTTCCAGCGGCACACCGAATTCCTTGCCGAAACCGAGCGCAAAGCCAAGATCCTTGAGCGCGAGGTCGACCGAAAAGGCGATGTCGTAAGAACCGTTGAGGATCAGCGCCCCTTCGGTCTCATGGACGAAGGAATTGCCGGAGGAGGCGGCGATCGCATGCCAGGCCTGCCCGAGGTCGAGCCCGCCGCGCTTGGCCAGCATCAGCGCCTCGGACGTCGCCTTGAGATGGATGAAGGCCAGCATGTTGGTGATGACCTTGATGATCGACGACGACCCCAGCGGTCCCATGTGGAAGATCCGGTCGCCCATCGCCTCGAACGCCTTCCAGTGCAGGTCGACGAGGTCCTTGTCACCGCCCGGCAGCATGGTGATCTTGCCCTGCGCGGCCAGATGCACCCCGCCCGTCACCGGCAGTTCGAGCATCCGCACGCCGGCCACGCCCGCGACCTTGGCGAGTGCCAGCACGTCGTCGCGGCCAAGCGTGGACATCTCGATCCATGTCGCGCCGGGCTTCATCGCAGGCAGGATCGCCCGCAGCACCTTTTCCGACACGGCGGGCGAGGGCAGGCAGGTGATGACGTGATCGACCGAGGCGGCGACGTCGCCCGCGCTGTCGGCCCAGGTGGCGCCCATCGCGACCAGCCGCTCAGCCAGTTTTGGATCAAGGTCATGGATGGTCACCGCGAAGCCCGCCTTCAGGAGGCAGGCCGCGCAGTTGGCGCCGAGATTGCCGAGGCCGATATAGCCGTAATGCATCGCACTTCTCCGAAAAACAGTGTCTATTTCACCGAAAATAGATGTTGTAGTCGGCCCGGATCGCGGCATCGAGTTGCGGGTCCACCTGTATTCCGGCCTTGGCCAGAATGTCGTTCTTGCGCGCGATGGCGCGGTCGAGCAGCATCGGCCGCCCGGCCTCAACCCATTCCTTCGGGCTCATCCGGTTGCCGACGGTCGGGTAGATGTATTCGGTCTGCATCAAGCGCCAGCGTCTGGTCGGAGCCGAGGTAATGCCCCGGCCCGCCGAGGCAGACCGCCTTCATCGCCTCGATCGAGGTCGAGTCCTCGGTCACGTCGATGCCGCGCACGCGTGCGCAGGACCTGGCCGAGGATATCGTCGCCAAGGACCAGCGATTCGAGGCAGAAGCCCAGAAGCGAGGCATGCATGCCAACCGACTCGTAGACCATGTTGAGCCCCGAAAGCCCGGCAAGCGTGTTGGTGATCGCCTGTTCCCAACCGGCCTGCATGTCGGGCAGCTTGCTGTCGGAGATCCCCGCCGCCGCCCCGCCCGGCAGGTTGTAGAACCGGTGCATCTGCGCGCAGCCCGCAGTCAGAAGCGCCTGCTCGGCCGAGCCGCCCGACATCGCGCCGGTGCGCAGGTCCGACGACGAAGGGCCAGGTGCCGAAGATCGCCGGATGACCGGGCGCCATCGCGTTGACATAGACGACGCCCGCGAGGCATTCCGCGACCGCCTGCACGATGGCGAGCGCGATCGGCGCCGGCGCCGTCGCGCCGGCCTGCCCGGCGCTCAGCAGCAAGCACCGGCATCCCGCCCCGGATGCACTTCTCCATCGTGATGCAGCTTTCCTCGGCGAATTTCATCGGCGGCACGACGAAACAGTTGGAGTTCGAGATGAAAGGTCGCGCCCGCCACGCCTCCTCGCCGCCGGCGATGCGGTGGATCATGTCGAAGCAGGGCTCCACATGCGACGGATCGCTGAACGAGGTGCCGACATGCTTCGAGGTGCCGGAACAGCAGGCGTAGAGCGTGTTGAGATCCATCTCGAGATTGTCGAGCACGTCGCGGCAGACCATCGCCCGCTGGAAGAAGTGCACGTTGTCGAGGTGATGGGTGATCCGCGCCGCGTCGAAGAGGTCCTGCGCGGTCGAATCGCGGTAGGTGTTGGTCTCCAGGTCGACGATATGGACGGCGGCGCCGGCGGTGCCGAAATGCACTTTGGTCCCGCTCAGATGCAGGTCGTGTTTCGGATCGCGGCCGTGAAGCGTGATGTCGCGCGCGGCGACAGCCAGCATGTCCTCGACCAAAGCCCGGGGAAACCGGAGCCGCCCGTCATCGCCGAGAATCGCCCCGGCGCCGGTCATGATCTCCACCCCAGAGGCCGGCGCCTGGCTGAGCCCGATCACCTCCAGCGCGTCGAGCGCGGCGGCATGGATCTTTGCCACCCCGGCCTCGGTCAGGGGCTTGTACTGTCCGCCCGGCAACCCGGCGCGGACCGGACGCATGTTCTCGGCAAGGGGTGCCGCCCGCAGCGCCACCCGTGCGGCCCGCCCGCCCCCCCGTGCCGCCCGCCGCGGCTCGCAATTCAGCGCATCCTCAGACATTGCCATCACTCCCTGAACGCCTTTGGGTTCTTCTGTTCACAAATACTTTCGGGGGTCCGGGGGCAGACGGCCCCCGGCTCCGTCACATCCGCACGCGGTCCGATTTCGGGTCATAGATCGGCTGAAGCGACGCCTCCGCCCTGACCCGTCGCCCGGCGACCTCAATCTCGTAGTCCGATGCCAGCACATCGGCCGCGCTCTCGCCCTTGCAGGGCACATAACCCATGCCGATCGCCGCGCCGAGATGGTGACCAAAGGCGCCCGAGGTCAGGTGGCTCACGATCTTGCCGTCGCGGATCAGCGGCTCGTTGTGATAGACCATCACGTCCGGGTCGCTCAGCCGGAACTGCATCAGCCGCTTCTCCAGCCCCGCCTCCTTCTTGCGCAGGACCGCGTCGCGGCCGATGAAATCGGGCTTGGCGGTCTTCACCGCGAAGCCGAGCCCCGCTTCCAGCACATGATCCTCGCAGGTGATGTCATGGCCGAAATGGCGGAACGCCTTCTCGATCCGGCAGCTATCCATCATGTGCATGCCGCAGAGCTTCAGATCTCATGTCGCGCCCAGCTTCGTGCAGCGTCTCGAAGACATGGCCGCACATGTCTGCGGAGACATAGATCTCCCAACCAAGCTCTCCGACGTAAGACACGCGATGGACGCGGGCGAGGCCCATGCCGATCTCGATCTCCTGCGCGGTGCCGAAAGGGTTCGCCTCGTTCGAGAAGTCGTTGGGGCTGACCTTCCGCATCAGCGTCCGCGCGTTCGGCCCCATCACTGCCAGCACGCCCTCGGCAGCGGTCACGTCGGTGAGGACGACGTTGAAGTCGCCGATCTGCCGGCGCATCCAGACCTGATCCTTCGGCCGCGTCACCGCAGGGGTCACGACGAGATACACGGTCTCGGACAGGCGGGTGACGGTCACGTCCGCCTCGATTCCGCCCTTCGAATTGAGGAACTGGGTGTAGACGATCTTGCCCGCCGGCACCGACATGTCGGCGCCGGAAATGTGGTTGAGGAACGCTTCCGCATCGCGTCCTTCGACCCTGATCTTGCCGAAGGACGACATGTCGTACATGCCGACATTGCTGCGGACGGCCTTGTGCTCATCTGCGGTATTGTCGAACCAGTTCTGCCGGCCCCAGCTGTACTCATAGTCCCGCGCCTGCCCCGGCTTCGCGAACCAGTTCGCCCGCTCCCAGCCGCCGACCTCACCGAAGACAGCGCCTTCGGCATCGAGATGTGCGTGGAACGGCGTCCGCCGCACCCCGCGCGCCGTGGCCTTCTGGCGATAGGGGAAGTGGTCGGCGTAAAGAAGGCCGAGCGTCTCCGTCGAACGTTCGAAAAGGTAATGCCGGTTGCCCTGGAAGGGCTGGTTCCGCCCGACGTCCACATCGCCGAGGTCGAAGGGCTTTTCGCCCGTCTCCATCCATTCGGCCGAGCGCCATCCCGGCGCCGCCCGGCAGACTGGATGCCGATGGAGTTGAACCCCGCCGCGACCCAGAAATTATCGACTTCGAGCGAGAGCCCAAGGTTGTAGGCGTCGTCGGGCGTGAAGCTCTCCGGTCCATTGAAGAACGTGTGGATGCCGGCATCGGCCAGCATCGGCAGCCGGTTCACCGCGCGCTCCAGGATCGGCTCGAAATGATCGAAATCCTCCTGCAACTGGTCGAAGCAGAAATCCTCGGGGATGCCGGACATGCCCCAGGGCTTGGCGTTCGGCTCGAACGCGCCGAGCAGATACTTGCCCGCGTCCTCCTTGTAGTAGGCGCATTCGTCCGGCACCCGCAGCACCGGCATCTGCGTGAGGCCGGGAATCGGCTCGGTCACGATGTAGAAATGCTCGCAGGCATGGAGCGGCACGTTGACCCCGGCCATGCGGCCGACTTCGCGGCCCCACATTCCGCCGCAATTGACGACGTGATCGGCGACGATCTCGTCCTGTCTCGCCGCCCTGCGCCCAGGCGACCTTCGTCGCCCGGCGGTCCTCGACCGTGATCCCCGTAACCTTCACCCCCTCGGCGACCAGCGCTCCGCGCTGCCGGGCGCCCTTGGCGAGCGCCAGCGCGATATTCGCCGGATCGCCCTGCCCGTCCGTCGGCAGCCAGACGCCCGCCTTCACGCCCTCGATATTCAGATGCGGATATCGCTCCTTCACCTCCGACGGCGACATCTCCTCGACCGGCACCCCGAAAGCCCGCGCCATCGAGGCGGAGCGGAAAAGCTCCTCCTTGCGCGCCTCGGTCAGCGCGACCGAGATCGAGCCCGACTGTCTTCATCCCCGTGGCGAGCCCGGTTTCCGCCTCGAGTCCCCGATAGAGATCGGCGGAATACTTGGCGAGCCGCGTCATGTTGGCCGAGGCGCGCAACTGCCCGATCAGCCCCGCCGCATGCCAGGTCGTGCCACAGGTCAACTGCTTGCGCTTCAAGAGCACCACGTCCTTCCAGCCGAGCTTGGTGAGGTGATAGGCCACCGAACAGCCGACGATTCCGCCGCCGACGATCACCACCCGAGCTTTTGCAGGCAGATTAGACACTGTTTCGCCCTTTCTTCTGGTTCGAAAATACCTTGGGGGTCCGGGGGTGAACCCCCGGCTTCCCCGCCTCAGGCCCGAATCCGCTCGTTTTCGGGATCCCAGAGCGGTCGATCCTTCTGCACCACGGCGCGGCAGCGTTCGCCGTAGATCTCGACCTCAAGCTCGGTTCCCGGCGCCGCCAGATCGGCCCGCACCATGCCCAGCGCGATCGACGCCCTGACCCGGTAGCCCCAGGCGCCGGAGGTCGTCTCGCCGACGACTTGGCCGTCATGCCAGAGCGTCGACATGTAGGGCGCATCCGCATCGCCGGCCTCGACGATCAGCGTCACGAAGCGTTTCTTCACGCCCGCGCTGCTTCTCGGCCAGAAGCGCGGCCTTGCCGGGGAAATCCTGCGGCTTGTCGAATTTGACGAAGCGGTCCAGCCCGCCTTCGAGAAGCGAATAATCGGTCGAAAGGTCGCCCTTCCACGCGCGGTAGCCCTTTTCGATCCGGAAGCGAGTTCAGCGCCCACATGCCGAAGGGTTTCGCGCCCGCCGCCAGAACCGCGTCGTAGATCGCCGGGCATGCCTCGTGTCGGCGGCATGCACCTCCCAGCCCAGTTCGCCCGCGAAGGAGACGCGGGCCAGGACAGGCCTTCTGCCCGCGACCGTCGCGTTCTCGATGGCGTGAGCCAGGGCAGCGTCAGGTCGGCGTCCGAGATCCTCGGCGAAGAGGTCGCGCGATTTCGGGCCGGTGACGATCAGCGTCGACAGGTCCGTCGTCCGGTCCTTCAGCGTCACGCCTTCGGGCAGATTGCGCGCTCAGCCATTCGCAGTCATGCCACTGCGCGGTGGCGGCGGTGATCAGGATGAAGTGCGTCCTCGCCGTGGCGCAGGACGACATCTCGGTCAGGATGCGGCCGCGCTTGTCGGGGAAATAGGCCAAGAGTTCATCCGGCCGACCTTCGGAAGACCGCCGGTGATCAGGCCGCGCAGCCATTCGGCCGGCGCCTCGCCCGGAGAGGTGGAAGCGCGAAAAGCCCGGCAGGTCGAGGACGCCGACGCCGTCGCGCACCGCCTCGCATTCTTCGCGGATCCGCGGCTCCCACGGGCCGGAGCGGCCCCAGGTATGGGTCGCCTCCTCGGACGTGTCGTCGCCGGGCTTGGCGAACCAGTTGGCGCGCTCCCAGCCGTTATAGGCCCCGAATCTGGCCGCCCAGTTCCTTGACCTTGTCATGGACCGGCGACAGCTTGCGGTCGGGCGCGGCCGGCCAGCGGTGCCAGGGGAAGTGCATGGCGTATTCGTGGCCATAGACCTCCATGCCCTTCGCGATGCAGTAGTCGCGGTCGGTGTAATCGGTGAAGCGGCGCGGATCGCAGGACCACATGTCCCATTCCGTGTGCCCTCGGTGATCCATTCGGCCAGCACCTTGCCCGCGCCGCCGCCCTGGGCGATGCCGAAGGTGAAGACGCAGGCCTCGAAGGCGTTCGGCACGCCCGGCATCGGGCCGATCAGCGGATTGCCGTCGGGCGCATAGGGGATCGGGCCGTTGATCACGCGGCTGATACCGGCCGTGCCCAGAAGCGGCACGCGGGCCATCGCATCCTCGATATACCATTCGAGCCGGTCGAGATCGTCGGGGTAGAGCTGGAAGCTGAAATCGTCGGGCATCGGATCGTCGGGGGTGACCCAATGCGCCTTGCAGTTGCGCTCATAGGGGCCGAGGTTGAAGCCGGTCTTCTCCTGCCGCAGGTAGTAGGACGACATCGACGTCGCGCAGGAGCGGCAGCTTGTGGCCGATCTCCTTCGACCATGCCTCGATCTCGGCGATCGGTTCGGACAGGAGATACTGGTGGCTCATCACCATCATCGGCACGGTGCGGCCGCCAAAGGGCTTGAACCATTCGCCAACCTTCTGGGCGTAGTAGCCGGCGGCGTTGACCACGTATTCGCACGGATATCGCCCTTTTCGGTGTGGACGATCCACTCGCCGTTCTCGCGGCTCACCCCGGTCGCCGGGGTGAAGCGCAGGATCGTCGCGCCCATGTCGCGCGCGCCCTTGGCCAGCGCCTGGGTCAGCTGCGCCGGGTCGATATCGCCGTCGTCCGGATCGTAGAGCGCGCCGGCGAGGTCGTGGGTTTCGAGGAACGGATACTTGTCCTTGATCTCGTTCGACGCCGAGCACCTCGAGATCCATGCCCTGATAGAGCGCCCATGCCCTTGGCGCGCTGGAATTCCTGCATCCGCTCCTTCGAATGCGCGAGCCGGACCGAGCCGGTGACATGGTAGTTCATCGGGTAATCGACCTCGGCGCCGAGGCGGCGGTAAAGCTCGGTCGAATAGCGCTGCATGTTCATGATCGACCAGGAGGTCGAGAAGGTCGGCACGTTGCCGGCCGCATGCCAGGTCGAGCCGGCCGTCAGTTCGTTCTTCTCCAGCAGCACGCAGTCGGTCCACCCGGCCTTCGCCAGATGATAGAGCGCCGAGACGCCGACCACGCCGCCGCCGATGATGACCACGCGCGCCGTCTGTCGGAAATCCGGACATCTTGCCACCCCTCGTCGAATTCGGCGTGAGTATCGGCGGAGTTTCGGGCGCTTTCAATTCGTCACTGGCCGGATTATTAATCGGCATCTCCGATTAGGGGCGCCCATGCAGATCGAACTGATCGAAACCTTCCTCGACCTTTGCGACACCCGCAGCTTCAACCGGACGGCGGACCGGATGGGGGTGACGCAATCGACCGTGTCCGGCCGGATCAAGACGCTGGAAAAGACCCTCGGCCACCGGCTCTTCATCCGCTCGCGGGCGGGGACGGAGCTGACGACCGAGGGGCTTGCGGTTCGCGCCCCATGCCCGCAGCCTTCTGCACGGCTGGACCGAGGCGCGTCACGCGATGGGCGACAGCGCCGGGGCGGTGACGATGCGGATCGGCATCCAGCACGACCTGGTCAACCTGCATTTCAACGAGCTGATCGGCGATTTCCGCGCCGCGATGCCGGACACCGCCTTCTTCTTCGAGGCCGATTATTCCGCGCAGATGTGTTCGGACCTGACCTCGGGCGTCGAGGATTTCGCCATCCTCTTCTCGCCGCGCTATCATCCCGACCTCTATTTCGAGACGCTCGGCGAGATCGCCTACCTGATGGTCTCGACCGAGACGGACCGGCTGGCCGAGGTCCGGCGCGAGACCTATATCCTGCCGCATTTCTCCGACGCGATTCCGCCATCTGCACGCCGCGCTTCTGCCCGGCCTCGCAACGGCGAGCCTGTCGATCGGGCAGAACGCGGCGATGGTGGCGCTTCTGGGCTCGCTGGGCGGCACGGCCTACGTGCTGCGCCAGTCCGCGGACGAGCTGGTCCGCGCCGGCACCTGCCAGCTGGTCGCCGACGCGCCGCCGATCCCGCAGCCGATCTTCGCCGGAATCCATATCCGCAACCGTCACCGCTCCGCCCACCGGCGGCTTCTCAGCATCCTTCGGGCACGGTTCGGGCCGTCGGGCCCGATGCTCGCGCGGCGCCGGGTGGGATAGGGGCTAGAAGCCTGGCAGCGGCAGGTCCGCGCCGAGCCAGTAGACGAGGATCGGCACCGGCGCGACGGCGAGCGCGATGGTCAGGAGCGTCGCAGCGGGCGAGAAGAGCCGGCTGACCCCCGCGACGAGAAGAATGCCGCCGCCGCCGCCGAGGATCGAGTTGCCGGGCAGGTTGATGAGAAGCGCGAGGAGGATGTAGCGCTGGCTGCGCGCGAGCGGCGAGAGCCAGCGCGGCAGCCGCGCCCTCAGGAAATCGAGCCGGGCCGTGCGGTCGAGCGGTTGCAGCGCGTCGATCAGCTCCGCCGCGCGGCGGAGCCCGAGATCGGCGAGGAAGCGCCGCAGCGCCGGATAGGGCAGAAGCGATCCCGACCCCGTAGGCCAGCGCCAGCCCGCCGAACGTCGCCGCCCAGATGAAGGGCGCGATGGCCGGACCCTCGACCATCATCAGGGTGATGCCGAGTTCCGCCCCCGGCACGAAGGGCAGCGCGATGAGGAGGGCATAGGCGACGAGAAGTAGGATCGAGGACCGCGAGGGCCGGCATCGACCGTGTGCCGGACTTCAGGGCGTCGGTCTCGGTCATCGTCCAGCCGATCAGCAGATGCGCGAGCCAGACGAGCAGCGCCAGCGCGCCGAGGCGCAGCAGAAGCCGTCCGACGGAACGTGCCCCGGATCGTCAATGGCGTTCTCCCCGCCGGTCCCGGTCACGGGTCGCGGCAGGGCAACCTAGCACGGAACCGGCGTGGCGGGCAGTTATCGCACGCAGCGGTCGGCCGTCCCTATTCCAGCGCGACGAGCGGTCCGCCGGCGGCGGCGGCATCCTCGGCGTCGTGGCTGACCATCAGGACCGGCACCGCCCGGTCGCGGACATGGTCGAAGACGAAGGCTCGGAGATCGGCGCGGCGGTCAGGGTCGAGCTTCGAGAACGGCTCATCGAGGAGCAGCGCCTGCGGTTCGGCCAAGAGCGTCCGCATCAGCGCCGCCCGCGCCCGCTGACCGCCCGAAAGTGTCGCCGGATCGCGGTCGTAGAAGCCGGCGAGCCCGGCCTGATCGAGCGCCGCCTCGACCGCGGCGCGGCGGCGGGCGCGGCCCCGGATATCGCGGGCGAGACCGAAGGCGAGGTTGTCGCCGACGGACAGGTGCGGGAAGAGCAGCGCATCCTGAAAGAGGATGCCGATCCGCCGCGCCTCGGCCGGAAGCCGGGTGACGTCGCGGCCGTTGAGCGTAACCCGGCCGGTCGCCTCGAACCCGGACGAGAGATGGCCGCCAATGAAGTCGATCAGCGTCGACTTGCCGATCCCGGAGGCGCCGATGATCGTCGTCACACTGCCGGCCGGCACGCGTCAGTGTCAGCGGCGCGAAGAGCGGTGCGCAGGTCGCGCAGGGGCGGATCGAGATGTCGTGAAGCTCTAGCGCGCTCATGCGGTCGCCCCCGCGAGGCCGCGCCGGTGGCGCAGGAGAATCGCCGGCAGCATCAATGCCGCGGCATAGGCGGCAAAGGGGAGCGCGGCCTGCAGGACGGCATAGACGCCCGTCACCCGGCGGTCGGAGCCGGACGAGAGCGTCACCGCCTCGGTCGTCAGGGTCGCGATCCGTCCGGCGCCGAGAAAGAGCGTCGGCAGATATTGCGCGACCGAGACCGCGAAGCCGATGGCCGCCGCCGTCAGGATCGGGCGCGAGCAGGATCGGCAGCTTGACCGCGAAGAGCCGCCGGAGCGGGCCGGCGCCGAGCGCCGCCGCCGCCCGTACCATGCGCCGGTCGAGCGCCCGCCACGGGTCGGAAAGCGCGATCATCACATAGGGAAAGACGAAAAGCGCCTGCCCCCAGATCACCGCGACCATGCCGCCGGTCATCCCGGCCCGGAGGAAGGTCACCGAGAGGCCGTAGAGGAACGCGACCTGCGGCACCAGAAGCGGCAGGTAGATCAGCCCTTCGGCCCAGCGCGCCCGGCTCATGCCCGCGCGGTCCTCGCCCTCGAGCCAGGCGACGGCGAGGGTGAGCGACAGCGCGGTCGTCGAGATCCCGATGATCAGGGTCTGTTGCAGCGCCATGCCCCAGCCCATCGCCGGCCGCGCCCAGGCCCTGAGGCTCCAGCTTTCGGGCAAGCACGTCCGGGAACGGCCATCGCCAGGCGACCGACCAGACGAGGAGCGCCAGCAGCGCCAGCGCGCCAAGCACCATCAGAAAGCTCGCCCCGGCGCCGGCGAGCGCGAGCCCCGGCCCCGACGACAGGCCGCGACCGCCGCGGCGGATCCAGACCCGGCCGGCGGCGGTCACCGCGCGTTCGGCACCGAACCACAACAGGATCCCCGCGGCCACGAGCGCCGTCTGCAGCAGGGCCGCCGCCGAGGCGGGCAGGATCAGCGTCGTGTCGGCCGCGAAGAACCAGCGCGTCATCGCGACGGCGAGCGTCGGCGGGTTCGACGGGCCGAGGATGATCGCCATGTCCACGACCGAAAGCGCGAAGGACAGAACGACGAAGACCGGCAGCCGGATCAGCGGATAGACCTGCGGCGCGATCACCTTGACCCAGACCAGTCCCGCGCCCGTAGCCGAGCGCCCGGCCCGCCGCGAGATGGGCGCGGACCGGCACCTGGCTGAGCGCCGAGAGCATCACGAGAAGGAAGAACGGCACTTCCTTGATCAGAAGCCCGAGGATCAGCGCGATCCCGTAGGGGTCGTGCACCGTCGCGAGGTCGGGCGGCAGGTCCCATCCCGTGGCCCAGGGGCTGAGCAGCGCGGGCGATCCAGCCCGATGGCGCGATGAGGAAGGCAAGGCCGATCGCGAGGGCCGCATGGGGCGCGGCGAGGAACGGGGTCAGCAGGCGCGCGCTGCGGCCCGTGCTCATCCGTCCGTGCACCGCCGTGCAGAACCCCGTCGCGAGGCCAGCGCCAGCAATGGTCGAGGCGAAGCCGGTCCAGAGCGTGAGCCAAAGGCTGGTCGCGAAGCCGGGCAGCGACCAAAGTTGGCGCCAGGGCGCGAGCGACAGGGTTTCCGCCCCGATCGCGGGCAGGATGCCCGAAGGCCGCGCGGCCGGTTTCCCACAGGCCCGCGAGGATCGGCAGGACGAGACCCGCCGACACCATGCCGAGGACCGACAGCCTCAGCGCAGCGGCCTTCGGTGTTCCTCATTCGGTGTAGCGCTTCGCCCAGTCCTCGGTCAGATCCGGGTCATCCAGCTTGGATGCGGTTCGTTCAGGGTCGGGCCGAGGGCTTCGTTCGAGGGCAGGGCGGGCGAGGTGGGCAGGGCCGCGAAGGCGCGCCGTTCTCGGCCTCGCCGAGCTTCGCCGGGTCGAGAACCGAGTAGCTGCCCAGAACGGTGATGTCCTGTGCATGGGCCTGCGTCGCGGGATCGAGCAGGAAGTTCGCCACCACCATCGCGCCTTCCTTGTGGGCGGCGTTGAACGGAATGGCGACGAAGCTGATATTGCCGATGGTGCCGCCTTCGGGCACGCATAGCTGCGCACCGTCTCGGGCAGGAGCCCGTGTTCGATCGCGGCGGCGGCGGCGGCCGGGTCGAAGGCCATGGCGAAATCGACCTCGCCGTCGTTCAGCATCTGCTGGATGCACGCTTTCGTTCTCGGGAAAAGTCGTCGCCCCGCCGCCACAGGTTCGGGCGCATCGCGTCGTACCAGGCCCAAAGCGGCTCTGTCGCAGCGGCAAAGGCCTCGTCCGTGGCTTCCGATTGCAGGACGGAGGCGTCGGGTGCCAGTTCGATCAGCGCCTGCTTGAGGAAGGTCGCTCCCATGAAGTTCGACGACGGCGGGATGGGTGAAGCGGCCCGGATTGGCCTTCGTCCAGTCAAGAAGCGCTGCCATCGAGCGGGGCGGTTCGGCCACCCGGGCGCTGTCATAAGTCATGACGAACCTCGCCAGCCGCCAGGGGATCTCGTAGCCTTCGACCGGGACGGTGAAATCCACCGACGCCGCAGAGCCGTCGCGAGAGGTCCAGATACTTCGCGTTGGGAAGGTCGTTGACAGAACGGACCGTGAAGCAAGCCCTTGTTCTTTCATCGACAGGAAGTTCGCACCGTTGATCCAGATGAGGTCGACCGAGCCGCCCTCGTCCTGACCCGCCGCCTTTTCGGCGATGACACGGGTCACGGCCTCGGCGGTGTCGGTCAGCTTCACCTGTTGGATCGTGACACCGTATTGCGCCTCAAGTCTCCTCGCTCGCCCAGGCGATGAAGTCGTTGGTGCGCGCGTCCCCGCCCCAGGCGTTCCAGTAGACGGTCTGGCCGCGCGCGGCCGCGAGGGTGTCGTCCCAGCTGTCGGCAAGGGCCGGCGCGGCGAGGCCGGCGGTCAGAAGCGCGAGAAGGGGAAGGCGCATTGTCACTCCCATAGATCAGTTCGGTCCGAAAGCCCGCCAGCCCTGCGACCAGCGGGAAAGCGTGGTGACCGTGCAGAGCGCGGCGAAGATGAGGGCGAGGGCGGGGAAGGCGGCGGGCCAGAGGCACATGGCGACGAAGAGCGTGATGGTCTCGGCCCCCTCGGTCAGCCCACCGAGATAGTAGATGCCCTTGGCCGGATAGGCCTCCGCCGTGGCGCCGGTCTTCGCGGCGATGGCGGCGAAGGCGAGGAAGCTCGATCCGGTGCCGACGAAGGCGGCGATCAGCACTGCGGCGGGCAGGGCGTTGGCTCCGGGGTCGGCGAGGGCGAAGCCGAGCGGCACCAGTGCGTAGAAGACGAAGTCGAGCGCGATGTCGAGAAAGGCACCGCGGTCGGTCGGCCCGACCTCGCGCGCGATCGCGCCGTCGAGCCCGTCGGCGAGCCGGTTGGCGAGGATGAGGACAAGCGCCAGTCCGAACGCCCCCGCCCAAAGCGTCGGCACGGCAAGAAGCCCGACCGCGAAGCCCGCGAGCGTCACCCGGTCGGCCGTCACCCCGCGCGCCGCAAGGGTTCTGGCGGGACGCACCAGAGCCGCGCGGGTCAGGGGCATGAGCCGGGCGTCAATCATTCAGCCTCTCCGCCAGGCATGGAAACGTTCGAGAAGTCCGAGCGCGCGGTCGTTGACATGTGCCTTGCGCCATTCGCCGGCGGCGAACTTGTTGGCCTCGGCCAGCGTCGGATAGGTGTGGATCGTGCCGAGGATCCTGGTCAGCCCGAGCCCGTGCTTCATCGCGAAGACGAATTCGGCCAGAAGGTCGCCGGCATGCTCGCCGACGATGGTGACACCGAGGATCGTGTCCTTGCCGGGGGGCGTCAGGACCTTGACAAAGCCGCGCGCCGTGCCGTCGGCAATCGCGCGGTCGAGGTCGTCGATGCCGTAGCGCGTGACCTCCACCGCGATGCCCTTCTCGCGCGCCTCCGCCTCGTTCAGGCCGACGCGCGCCACTTCGGGATCGGTGAAGGTGGCCCAGGGGATCACCCGGTAATCGGCCTTGAACCGCTTGACCATGCCGAAAAGTGCGTTGACGGAGGCGAACCAGGCCTGATGGCCGGCAGTATGGGTGAACTGAAAGGGCCCGCAACGTCGCCGGCAGCGTAGATGTTGGGATAGAGCGTTTCGAGATATTCGTTGGTCTCGATCACCCGCCCGGTCGGGATGCCGAGCTCTTCCAGACCGTAGCCCTTCAGCCGCGCCGAGCGGCCGACGGCGACGAGGATGTCGTCGAACGCGATGCGGCGGGTTTCGCCGCCGGCCTCGACCTCGATCCATTTCGTCTTGCCGGTCTTGCCGAGCGACGTGGCCTTGTGGCCGGTCAGGACGGTGACGCCATCGGCCTCCATCGAGGTCTTCACGAGGTCTGAAACCTCCTCGTCCTCACGAATGAGGATGCGGGGCAGCATCTCGATCTGCGTGACCTCTGAGCCAAGCCGGGCGAAGCTTTGCGCCAGTTCGCAGCCGATCGGGCCCGCCGCCGAGGACGACGAGTCGTTTCGGTGCGGCCTCGCGCCGCGCCATCTCTTCCCAGAGCGTGTCGGAGGTGAGGTAGCCCACTTCATCGAGCCCCGGAAGCGGCGGCACGAAGGGCGTGGCGCCGGTGGCGAGGATCACCGCGCGGGCCGTCAGGCTCCGGGCCGCGCCGTCCGCATCTGTGACTTCCACCGTCCAGGGGTCTACCAGCCTGGCGTGGCCTTGCAGCACCTCGACGCCCAGCCCTTCATAGCGCTCGACCGAGTCGTGCGGCTCGATCGTGGCGATCACGGCATGGATGCGCTCGAAGACCTTGCGGAAGGAGAAATCGGGCACCGTAGCGCTCAGCCCGTAGTGATCGGCATGACGCATCTGGTGGGCGAGCTTGGCCGACCGGATCAGGGCTTTCGACGGCACGCAGCCATAGTTCAGGCAATCGCCGCCCATCTTGTGGCTTTCCACCAGCGTCACCTTTGCCTTCACCGCCGAGGCGATATAGGCGGAGACGAGCCCTGCCGAGCCGGCGCCGATCACGATCAGGTTGCGGTCGTAGCGCGCGGGCCGGGTCCAGCCGGCATAGGCGCGGCGGCGCTTGACAAGGCCGAGGATGAATTTGGCGATCCACGGAAAGATGCCGAGAAGCGCGAAGGAGAGAAGGATCGGCGCGGAAACGACGCCCGAGAGGCTGTCGAGCTGCGCAAGCTGCGTGCCCGCGTTCACATAAACCGCCGTGCCAGCGAGCATGCCAATTTGGCTGACGAGGTAGAAAATCCAGACCCGGATCGGAGTCAGCCCCATCAGGAGGTTGACCGCGAAGAACGGCACCACCGGGATCAGTCGCAGGGTGAAGAGATAGAAGGGCCCGTCGCGCTCGATCCCGGCATCGACGGCGTCCAACCGGCTGCCGAACCTTTCGTGGACCCAGTCGCGCAAGAGGTAACGCGCGGCGAGGAAGGCCAGCGTCGCGCCGATGGTCGAGGCGAAGGAGACGATGAGAAGGCCGGTCCCGAAGCCGAAGAGCGCCCCGGCCGCGAGCGTCATCCACGTGGCGAGCGGCAACGACAGGGCGGTGACGGCGACATAGACGATAAAGAACAGGACCACGACGAGAAGCGGCCGCTCCATCCGCCAGGCAAGAAGATCGTCGAGCTGACCGCGCAGCATGTCGAGATCGGGCGGGTTGCGGCCAATCAACCAAACCAGCGCGCCGATCAGAACGACGAGCGCAGCGAAGAGGGCGGGCTTTTTCATGCGAGGCAGCCGGGGGCACGGCGCATGTGCAACGGCTCCGTCGCGCTAAGGTCTGTGACTGGTCCTGACATGGCTTCCCCGATCCTGGCTTCGTCCCTTGTGCAACGAAGACGCGGGCCGGGCCAAGTCCGTTACAGAAATGTCCGCATCTCGTGATGGCGGCGTGAACCTGTCAAGCATGTGGAAGGGGCGCCCCGTATCCGGCGCGCCCCTTCCGTTCGCGCGAGTGGTGTCAGTTCAGGATCGCGCGGATCTGGCCGCCACGGCTGTCTTCGTCGCTGCTCAGGATCGCCGCGATGGCGCCGGCCTGTGCGGTGCTGAGGTTGCTGAAATCGCCGTTCGGCACGAGGCGCCGGGCTTCGGCGCGGTCGGGGCTGCTGAGGTCGTTCGGCGAGGTCATCGCGGCGGCGGCGCCGGCGGCGGTGACGAGGAGGGCGGTGGTGAGAAGAATGCGTTTCATGTCGTTTCCTTTCGGGTTCTGTATTTGAGCGTGTGGACCGCTGCCGGTCCTGTGACACCAACATGGCTGCTGTCCCGGCATTGGTGAAATCACGGTCGGATCGCGGCTTCTCACACGGAAGTTCTTGGCCGTATCCTTGACCTGAAAGGTCGCTGCTCGGGTTCGGCGCAGCGCATTTTATCCCTTATTTTTCAACGAATTGATCGGAATATGATTGTTTCAATCGCCACACGGGCCCTCACGAACCCGTGCGATCCGGCGTGAGCGGAGGGACGGAAGCGAGGTGAACGTTGACTGTGCGTCAGCGCACAAGTCGTCTTTCGACGGATCTTGGCGGGATTTCCAGCCCTGGCGCGGTCAGGTGGTGGCGGTTCCGGTATGCGACGGCGAATCGGAACCGGGTTCACCGCAGGTTTCCGGTCCGTCCATCAGAGGGTTCGGGCAGGCGATCTCGGTCAGTTTCGCCAGATCGCGGACTTTGACCCGCAACCCATCGACCGTGACCCCGTCGTCGCGCAAATGCCTGAGCGCCCGCGACAGGTTCTCGGGCGTCATGCCGAGATAGGAGGCAAGAAGGCGCTTCTCGATCCGGAGCTGGAACTCGGCCGGCCCGACAGTCGATTTCGCATGTCGGATCAGATAGGCAGCCAGCCGTTCCTTCGACGCGCGCAGCTTGAGGTTCTTTGCGTGCCGCACGACGCTTCGGTAGCAGGTGGCCAGTTCGCGCACGATCGCCTGGGCGAAGATCGCGTCGCGGGCGAAGACGGCGCGCAGGTCGGCGCCGGGGATCAACACGATGCGCGAGGGGACGAGGGTCCGGGCCGACATCAGGTAGGGCGCGTCGTTGATGCAGGCGGCGAGGATGAAGGTCGAGACCGGCCGCACGACGGCCATGGTGGTTTCGCGGTCGTTCCATCGGGCGAACATCTCGACCGCGCCGTCGGTTATCACGTGGAAGAAATCTGCGGGCTGCCCCTCCTCGATCAGCATGACCTGCGGCGGAAAGGTCTGGTGATAGGCCCCGCGCATGAGGTCGTGGAAATGCTCCGATTCCATATCCCGGAAAAGAGAGAGGGAGCGGATCTCGGCAAGATCGGAGTCGCGCATGAATCACCGGGGGTCGGCTTGCTGGGTTTGACAAAAGTTAAGCCGGGTGCGCGGAAATGTCGATGTTCCATCCGGAATATGTCGCCGTGTCGCGGCAAGTCCTTGGCCGATGCATATGACAAGTATCGTACCGCATGGATTTGGATCGAAAAAGTTCGGCTTTTTGACTTGGATCAAGCCCGTGCGGCCCGTGACGGTGTTTCTGTGCGCCAAATCGCGGGGGTCCCTCCCCCGATCATTCACGGAGGCGTCAATGCTACAGGGCTCGCATGTGTCGAAGGGCGGTCAGAACCGCGCCCTCGCACTCAGCACCATCGCGTTCACGGTCTGCTTTGCGGTATGGACGATTTTTTCCATCATCGGCGTGGAAATCAAGAAGGAGCTCGGCCTGAACGAGTTCCAATTCGGCCTTCTGGTCGCGACGCCGATCCTCACCGGGTCGCTCACGCGGCTGATCCTCGGCGTCTGGACCGAGAAATACGGTGGCAGGCTGGTCTTCTCGGCGCAGATGATCCTGACCGGCCTCGCGACCTGGGCGCTGACGCTGGCGCACACCTACACGATGTATCTGGTCGCGGCGCTGGGCATCGGCCTCGCGGGCGGGTCGTTCATCATCGGCGTGGCCTACGTCTCGCGCTGGTACGATGCGGGCAAGCAGGGCACCGCACTCGGCATCTTCGGAGCCGGCAACGTCGGCGCGGCAGTGACGAAGTTCCTCGCGCCCTTCGTGATGGTCGCCTATGGCTGGCAGGGCGTCGCGCAGGTCTGGGCGGTGGGGATCGCGCTGATGGGCGTGATCTTCTTCATCCTGGCCAAGGACGACCCGATGCTGGTCGAGCGCCGCAAGACCGGTGTCAAGGCGCCGAGCCTCGCGCAGCAGTTCGCGCCCCTGAAGAACCTTCAGGTCTGGCGCTTCTCGCTTTACTACTTCTTCGTCTTCGGCGCCTTCGTGGCGCTGGCGCTCTGGATGCCGCACTACCTGATCGACGTCTATCACCTCGACGTGCGGACGGCCGGCATGTCGGCGGCGGCCTTCTCTCTGTCGGCCTCGATCTTCCGGGCTTATGGCGGCCACCTTTCGGACCGGTTCGGCGCGCGGGCGGTTATGTACTGGTGCTTCGGCTTCTCGCTGATCTTCCTCTTCATGCTGTCCTATCCGCCGACGGACTACGTCATCCAGGGCAAGGACGGGCCGATCCACTTCTCGACCCAGATGGGGCAATGGCCCTTCGTCATCACGCTTTTCGCGCTTGGCTTCTTCATGAGCCTTGGCAAGGCGGCGGTCTACAAGCACATCCCGGTCTACTATCCGGGCCATGTCGGCGCGGTCGGCGGGCTTGTCGGCATGATCGGCGGTCTTGGCGGCTTCGTTCTGCCGATCGCGTTCGGCGCGCTTCTCGATCTCACCGGCATCTATACGAGCTGCTTCGTGCTGCTCTTCGTGATCGTCGCGATCTCGCTCGCGTGGATGCATCTTTCGGTGCGTGCGATGGAACGCGCGGCGCATGGCGACGGCGCTCGATGCCCTGCCGGAACTGCCCGAGATGCAATCGGTCCACATCCCCGGCACAACGGTATTTGCCAAGAACACGCTTGGAGACTGGCGCCCCGAGGACCGCGCGTTCTGGGACGAGAAGGGCCGTCGGATCGCGCGCCGCAATCTCTGGCTGTCGATCCCGGCGCTCCTCCTCGCCTTCTCGGTCTGGATGGTGTGGTCGATGGTCGTCGCCCGGCTTCCCGCCATCGGCTTCGACTTCACGCCCGGCCAGCTCTTCTGGCTGGCGGCTCTACCGGGGCTTTCCGGAGCCACCTTGCGCATATTCTACAGCTTCATGGTGCCGATCTTCGGCGGCAGGCTCTGGACGACGCTTTCCACCGCATCGCTCCTCCTGCCCGCCATGGGCATCGGCTATGCCGTGCAGAACCCCGAAACGCCGTACCTCATCTTCATGACCTTGGCGCTGCTTTGCGGTCTCGGCGGCGGCAACTTCGCCTCGTCGATGGCCAACATCGCCTACTTCTTCCCGAAGGCGGAAAAGGGCAACGCGCTCGCCCTGAATGCCGGTCTCGGCAATCTCGGCGTGTCGGTCATGCAGTTCCTCGTGCCGATCGTCGTCACCGCCGGGGTCTTCGGCGCGATGGGCGGTGATGCGCAGGTGACGAAGGACGGGGCCGAGACTCTGGATGCAGAACGCGGGCTTCGTCTGGGTGCCGTTCATCGCCATCGCGACGATCGCGGCATGGCTCGGCATGAACGACATCGCGGATGCGAAGGCGTCGTTCCGCGATCAGGCGATCATCTTCTCGCGCTTCCACAACTGGGTCATGTGCGTCCTCTATACCGGCACGTTCGGCAGCTTCATCGGGTACTCCGCGGGCTTCCCGCTGCTCACGAAGCTGATGTTCCCCGAGGTGAACGCGCTGCAATACGTGTTCCTCGGCCCCCTTGTCGGCGCGCTTTCCCGCGCGGCGACAGGCTGGGTCTCGGACCGGTTCGGCGGAGGGAGGGTGACCTTCTGGACCTTCCTCGGCATGATCGTCGCGGTCTTCGGCGTCATCACCTTCCTGCCGAATGACGGCGCGGGCGGCAGCTTCGTGGGCTTCTTCGCCTGCTTCATGGCGCTGTTCTTCCTGACCGGTATCGGCAACGCCTCTACCTTCCAGATGATCCCGGCGATCATGGGGCGCGAGATCCCGCGGCTGATGCCGGAGCTTGACGCGGCGGCGAGCCGCAAGCAGGCGGAGCGCGAGAGCGCGGCGATCATCGCCTTCACCAGCGCCATCGCGGCCTACGGCGCCTTCTTCATTCCGAAGGCCTACGGCACCTCGATCGCCATGACGGGCGCGCCGTTCCTGGCGCTTTGGGGCTTCCTCGCCTTCTACGTGATCTGCGTCGTTCTGACTTGGGTCTTCTACACCCGGCCCGGCGCCCTTCTCCATGACCTTGAGCGGGGCCGGATGCCGGCCGCGCCTGCCCAAGCCTGAATTGAAAGGAGAGACAGATGAGCCATCTTCTCGACCGCCTGAACTTCCTGAAATCCGTCCGCAAGGATACCTTTGCGGACGGGCACGGGCAGACCACAGTCGAAAATCGTGACTGGGAGGACACCTACCGGAATCGCTGGCGGCACGACAAGATCGTGCGCTCCACCCACGGGGTGAACTGCACCGGGTCCTGTTCGTGGAAGATCTACGTCAAGTCCGGCATCGTCACCTGGGAGACGCAGCAGACCGACTATCCGCGCACCCGCGCCGACCTTCCGAACCACGAGCCGCGCGGCTGTGCGCGCGGTGCGAGCTACAGCTGGTATCTCTACTCGGCCAACCGGGTGAAGACGCCGCTGGTGCGCGGCCGGCTGATGCGGATGTGGCGCGATCTGCGCAAGACCAAGAGCCCGGTCGAGGCCTGGACGGCGATCCAGACCGATGCGGCCAAGCGCGCCGATTACGTCAAGATCCGCGGCAAGGGCGGCTTCGTCCGCGCAAGCTGGGACGAGGTGACGGAGATCACCGCCGCCGCCAACGCCTACACGGCCAAGACCTTCGGCCCCGACCGGGTTTTCGGCTTCTCGCCGATCCCGGCGATGTCGATGATCTCCTACGCCGCCGGCTCTCGGTATCTGAGTCTTCTCGGCGGCACCTGCATGTCGTTCTACGACTGGTATTGCGATCTGCCGCCTGCCTCGCCGATGACCTGGGGCGAGCAGACCGACGTGCCGGAAAGCGCCGACTGGTACAATGCCGGCTACCTGATCATCTGGGGCTCCAACGTGCCGCAGACCCGGACGCCGGACGCGCATTTCTACACCGAGGCGCGCTATCGCGGCACCAAGTCGGCCGTCGTCAGCCCGGACTATTCCGAGGCCGCGAAGTTCTCCGACATCTGGCTCAACGCCAAGCAGGGCACCGATGCCGCGCTCGGCATGGCGATGGGGCATGTGATCCTGCGGGAATTCCATCTTGACCGGCAGGCCGAGTATTTCGAGGATTACTGCCGCAAGTATTCCGACATGCCGATGCTGGTGAAGCTGGAGCCGAGGGGCGACAGCTACATCCCCGGCCGCCAGCTGCGCGCCGCCGATTTCGACAAGGCGCTGGGCGAGAAGAACAATCCCGACTGGAAGACCGTCGCCATCGACGAGAAGTCCGGCAAGATCGTGGTGCCGAACGGCTCGGTCGGATTCCGCTGGGGCGAGGAGGGCAAGTGGAACCTCGAGGAGAAGGCGGACGGCAAGGCCGTGGCGCTCAAGATGAGCCTCGTCCTCGACACCGACCGCGACGACGTGGTCGGCGTCGACTTCCCCTATTTCGGCGGCGCGGCCTCCAACGGCTGGGCCAATGACGCGCGCGGCGATGTGCTGACCCGCAACGTGCCGGTGAAGAAGGTGAAGCTCGCCGACGGCAAGGAGCATTACGTCGCCACTGTCTTCGACCTCTTCTGCGCCAATTACAGCCTCGACCGCGGCCTTGGCGGCGATCATGTCGCGACGAGTTACGATGCCGATGTGCCCTTCACACCCGCCTGGGCCGAGAAGATCACCGGCGTGAAGCGCGACCGGATCATCCACGTGGCGCGGGAATTCGCCACCAATGCCGAGAAGACGAACGGCAAGTCGATGATCATCATCGGCGCGGCGATGAACCACTGGTACCACATGGACATGAACTACCGCGCCGTCATCAACATGCTGGTGATGTGCGGCTGCGTGGGCCAGTCCGGTGGCGGCTGGGCGCATTATGTCGGTCAGGAGAAACTGCGCCCGCAGACCGGCTGGACAGCACTTGCCTTCGCGCTCGACTGGGCGCGGCCGCCTCGGCACATGAATGCCACGAGCGCCTGGTACGCGCATACCAACCAGTGGCGCTACGAGACGGTGTCGTCGGCCGAGATCCTGTCGCCGACCGCGCCGGAGGGCGACTGGAACGACCTCAGCCTGATCGACTACAACATCCGCGCCGAGCGGATGGGCTGGCTGCCTTCCGCGCCGCAGCTTCGGACCAACCCGCTTGAGGTCGGCAAAGCCGCCAAGGCGTCGGGCAAGCCGGTGGCGGAATATGTCGCCGGAGAGCTGAAGTCGGGCCGGCTGGAAATGTCCTGCGAGGACCCGGACGCGCCGGACAACTGGCCGCGCAACCTCTTCGTCTGGCGGTCCAACCTGCTCGGTTCGTCCGGCAAGGGGCACGAATACTTCCTCAAGCACCTCCTGGGCACCGATCACGGCGTTCTCGGCAAGGATCTGGGCGAGGAGGGCAGGACCGAAGCCGGTCGAGGTGCGCTGGCACGACGAGGCGCCGAAAGGCAAGCTCGACCTTCTCGTCACACTCGACTTCCGCATGTCGACGACGGCGGTCTATTCCGACATCGTCCTGCCGACGGCGAGCTGGTACGAGAAGGACGACCTCAACACGTCCGACATGCACCCGTTCATCCACCCGCTTCAGGCGGCCGTGGACCCGGCCTACGAGTCGAAGTCGGATTGGGAGATCTTCAAGGCGATCGCCAAGAAGTTCTCCGAAGTCGCACCCGAGATCCTCGGGGTGGAGACCGACGTGGTGCAGCTTGCCGCTGCAGCACGACAGCCCGATGGAGATCGCCCAGCCCACGGTCAAGGACTGGAAGAAGGGCGAATGCGATCTGATCCCGGGCAAGACCGCGCCGAACTACATCGCGGTCGAGCGGGATTACCCGAACCTCCACGCCCGTTTCACCGCGCTCGGGCCCCTTGATGGAAAAGGTCGGCAACGGCGGCAAGGGCATCGCCTGGGACACCAAGGACGAAGTCCATCACCTCAAGGCGCTGAACGGCACGCGCCACGAAGGCCCGACCGAAGGGCATGGCGAAGATCGAGACCGCGATCGACGCGGCCGAGGTCATCCTGATGCTCGCGCCCGAAACCAACGGCGAGGTGGCGGTCAAGGCCTGGAACGCGCTGTCGAAGGCCACGGGCCGCGAGCACGCGCATCTGGCCGAGGTCAAGCAGGACGAGAAGATCCGCTTCCGCGACATCGCCGCGCAGCCGCGCAAGATCATCTCGTCGCCGACCTGGTCGGGCATCGAGAGCGAGGAGGTCTGCTACAACGCCGGCTGGACCAACGTGCACGAGCTGATCCCGTGGCGCACCGTCTCGGGCCGCCAGCAGCTCTACCAGGATCACGAATGGATGCAGGCCTTCGGCGAGTTCTTCGTGACCTGGCGGCCGCCGGTGGACCTAAGACCATCAGCCGCGGGCGCGACGGGCCATCTTGGCGCGAACGAGAAGCATGTGGTTCTCAACTTCATCACGCCGCACCAGAAATGGGGCATCCATTCGACCTATTCCGACAACCTCCTGATGCTGACGCTGAACCGGGGCGGTCCGGTCGTCTGGATTTCCGAGAACGACGCGAAGACGGCGGGGCTGGTCGACAATGACTGGGTCGAGGTCTTCAACTCCAACGGCGTTCTGACCGCCCGCGCGGTGCGTCAGCCAGCGGATGAAGGACGGCACGCTCTTCATGTATCACGCGCAGGAAAAGATCGTGAACACGCCGGGATCGCAGATCACCGGCAAGCGCGGCGGCATCCACAACTCCGTCACCCGCGCGATCGCTCAAGCCCACGCACATGATCGGCGGCTACGCCCAACTGTGCTACGGGTTCAACTACTACGGCACCGTCGGATCGAACCGCGACGAGTTCGTCATCGTCCGCAAGATGGACAAGGTCGACTGGCTCGACCGGCCGGCCGCAGCCAAAGTGGAGGCAGCAGAATGAAAGTCCGCGCACAAATCGGCATGGTGCTGAACCTCGACAAATGCATCGGGTGTCACACCTGTTCCGTCACCTGCAAGAACGTCTGGACCAGCCGCGACGGCGTCGAATACGCCTGGTTCAACAACGTCGAAACCAAGCCCGGCATCGGCTATCCGAAGGACTGGGAGAACCAGAAGCGCTGGAACGGCGGCTGGGAGCGCACCGCTTCGGGCGGCCTTCGCCCCAAGCAGGGCGGCAAGTGGCGCATTCTCGCCAACATCTTCGCCAACCCCGACCTGCCCGAGATCGACGACTTCTACGAGCCGTTCGACTTCGACTACGACCATCTGAAATCGGCCCCCGAAATGGAGGCCTTTCCCACCGCCCGCCCGCGCTCCAAGATCTCCGGCGAGCGGATGGAGAAGATCGAATGGGGTCCGAACTGGGAGGAGATCCTCGGCGGCGAATTCTCCAAGCGTTCGAAGGATTACAACTTCGAGGGCATCCAGAAGGAGATCTACGGCCAGTACGAAAACACCTTCATGATGTACCTGCCGCGGCTCTGCGAGCATTGCCTCAACCCGGCCTGCGCCGCCTCCTGTCCCTCCGGTGCGATCTACAAGCGCGAGGAAGACGGCGTGGTCCTGATCGACCAGGAAAAGTGCCGCGGCTGGCGCATGTGCGTCTCGGGCTGCCCCTACAAGAAGATCTATTACAACTGGTCGACGGGAAAATCGGAGAAATGCACGCTTTGCTATCCGCGCCTGGAAAGCGGCCTGCCGACGGTCTGCTCGGAAACCTGCGTCGGGCGCATCCGCTATATCGGCGTCATGCTCTACGACGCCGACAAGATCGCCGAGGCCGCGTCGGTCGAGGGTGAAAAGGATCTCTACGACGCCCAGCTTGGCGTCTTCCTCGACCCCAACGATCCCGAAGGTGATCGAGGCCGCGCGCGCCGAGGGCGTGCCGGAGGACTGGATCGCGTCTGCCCGAAAGTCGCCGATCTGGAAGATGGCGATGGAGTGGAAGATCGCCTTCCCGCTGCATCCCGAATACCGAACGCTGCCGATGGTCTGGTACATCCCGCCGCTCTCGCCGATCCAGAACGCCGCCGCCGCCGGCCAGATCGCGGCGCAGGACGACATGCCGGACGTGAAATCGCTCCGCATCCCGGTGCGCTACCTCGCCAACATGCTGACGGCGGGCGACGAGGCGCCGGTGATCTCGGCGCTGGAACGGATGCTCGCCATGCGCTCCTACATGCGCTCGAAGACGGTGGACGGCGTGGTCAACCTCGGCGTCGCCAAACGCGTCGGCCTGACGCCCGCACCAGATCGACGAGATGTACCAGATCATGGCCATCGCCAATTACGAGGACCGCTTCGTCATCCCGACGACGCACCGCGAAGTGGTCGAGGACGCCTATGACCTGCGCGGCGGCTGCGGCTTCACCGACGGCAACGGCTGCTCGACCGGAACCTCGGGCGGCAAGCTTTTCGGCAGCCGCAAGTTCGTCACCCCGGCGGAGGGCTGGAAATGAAGACGTTCAAGGCACTTTCGGCGCTGCTCTCCTATCCGATCGCTGACCTGCAGGCGGCCATCCCGGCGATCCGCGACGTGCTGGAAGCCGAAGGGCTTCTGTCCCTCGACCAGCGCCTTGCGCTGGAGCCGCTTGCTTGCCGGGATGGACGACGGCGACATCTACGACCTGCAGGAGCGCTACGTGCTCCTCTTCGACCGCTCGCGGACGCTGTCGCTCAACCTCTTCGAGCATATCCACGGCGAAAGCCGGGACCGCGGCGGGGCGATGGTGGACCTGCTGGAGACCTACCGTGCCGGCGGTTTCGACCTGACCGGGCCGGAACTGCCCGACCATCTGCCGGTGCTGCTGGAGTTCCTCTCGACCCGGCCGCTGGCCGAGGCGAAGGACGCTTCTGGCCGATGCCGGGCATATCATCGCGGTCCTGGCCGAGCGGCTGACCCGGCGCGAAACGCCCTATGCGGCGGTGCTGACGGCGCTGGCCGACGCTCGCCGGGGCCGGGACCGACAGCCCGGAGGCCGCGGTCGCTTCTGTCCGAGCCCGACGACGATCCCGAGGACCTCGAGGCGCTCGACGCGGTCTACGAGGAGGCGCAGGTGACCTTCGCCCCCGATCCCGAATGCCGGCTGCCCGATCTCGCGCGACATCCTCGCGCGGATGGACATCCCCTCTCTCCCCGGCGCGCGCCGGGACGGCCCAGTAAAGGAGGCCACGATGCATCAGTTTCATCTTCGGAACCTATCCCTACATCGCGCTGACGGTGCTGCTTCTTGGCTGCATCGCGCGCTACGAACGCGACCCCTTCACCTGGAAATCCTCGTCCAGCCAGCTTCTGCGCCGCAAGCAACTGATCATGGGGTCGGTCCTCTTCCATGTCGGCGTCCTGGTGATCTTCTTCGGTCATCTCATCGGGCTTGCTGACGCCGATCCAGATCTTCGACGCGCTCGGCATCAGCCACGGCGCCAAGCAGCTGCTGGCGGTGATCGCCGGTGGTATCGCCGGGGTGATGGCGCTGATCGGCGGCGGCGATGCTCCTGCACCGGCGGCTGATCGATCCGCGCATCCGGGCGACCAGTCGACCTTCGCCGATACCGGCATCCTGGCGCTCCTGCTCGCTGCAGCTCGTGCTCGGGCATCGGCACCATCTTCGTCTCGCTCCAGCATCTCGACGGGCACGAGATGACGAAGTTCATGGCCTGGGCCTTCGGCATCTTCACCTTCGACGGGCAGGCGGCGAGCTACATCGTCGGATGCCAGCATCGCTCTTCAAGCTGCACATCTTCCTCGGGCTGACGATCTTCCTGCTCTTCCCGTTCACGCGGCTCGTCCACATGCTCTCGGCCCCGGTCCGCTATCTCTGGCGGCCCGGGCTACCAGATCGTGCGCGACGCAAGAAGCGCGGGGCCTGAGCATGAGACCCTTGCTGCCGGACATCACGGTGAACGGCGAGGTGATCCCCGCCGCCGCCATCGCCGCCGAGGCGCAGATGCACCCCGCGCCGAAGGGCAAGCCCGGCATCGCCTGGCGAGCCGCGGCGCGGGCGCTGACCATCCGGGCGCTTCTGCTGCAGGAGGCGCGCCGGCGCGGGCTCGAGCCCGATCCCGCGAGCGACGGCCGGAGCGGTCGAAACCGAGGAGGAGGCGCTGATCCGCCAGCTTCTGGACGAGGCGGTCGCTCCGGCCGCGCCGTCCGACGCGGCGGTCGCGCGCCGCCTACGACGCCGATCCCGGCCGCTGGCGCGCGCCGACGCTCTACGAGGCCGCGCATATCCTCTTTCCGGTCCGCCCCGGCGACGCTGCGGCGCTGACCGAGGCGCGGGCGAAGGCCGCGGCCGCGCTGGCCGAGCTCACTCGCAACCCGCGCGCCTTCGACCAGCTTGCCCGCGAACTCTCGGCCTGCTCGTCGCGCGATGCCGGCGGGCGGCTCGGCCAGATCGCGTCACGGCGACACGGTGCCGGAATTCGAGGCGGTGCTCGACCGTCTCGACCGAAGGCGAGATCGCGCCGGAACCGGTCGTCACGCGCTACGGCCTCCACATCATCCGCCTCGACGCCCGCGCGGAGGGCGCGGTCCTGCCCTTCGAAGCCGTCGCGCCCGCGCATCCGCGAGATGCTGGCGAAGGCCGACTGGGCCAGGGCCGCCCGCGGCTTCGTCGAAACCCTCGCCGCGAAGGCCGAGGTGGCGGGTGTCGACCTGACGGCGGCGTGAGATGGCACGGGTTCTCGATGCGCGTCTCGACCGCAACCGCGACTGGTCCCCGAGGATCCGGGCCGGGTCGCCCGGCATTTTCGGCGGCCTCGCCCCGCAGCCGCTCCTGCGACGGACCTGGGCAGAGGCGGGTCATCCGCTCCTGCGCGACCTGATCTTCGGGATCCGCGACGGGATTCTGAGGAAATTCGACTGCACGCTCTCCGGCGTCGATACGCGCTGAGAAAGGACCGATCATGCGCCTTGGCTACATCACCTCGACCGAACGCGGACGGACCGACCGGGTGCTGGCCGACGCTGCCCGGCAACTGGCCCTGCGAGGGCTTCGGCTGACCGGGGTCGTCCAGACCAATGTCGAACGGCCCCAGCGCTTCCACTGCGACATGGACCTGCGCATCCTGCCCGACGGGCCGGTGATCGGCATCACCCAGGACCTAGGCGCCAATGCGCGCGGCTGCCGGCTCGATCCCGGGGCGCTGGAAGGCGCGGTGGCGGATGTCTCGGCAAGGCTCGCCTCTGGCCGCGCCGATCTCCTGATCCTCAACAAGTTCGGCAAGCACGAAGCAGAGGGGCGCGGCTTCCGCCCGGTGATCGCCGAGGCGCTGGCACTGAGCCTGCCGGTGATCATCGGTGTCAACGGGCTGAACCTCGCCGCCTTCCACGCCTTCACCGACGGCCTCGGCGAAGAACTGCCCGCCGACGCCGCCCGGATCGCCGACTGGTGCGCCCTGTCGTGCGTCGACGCCGCCTGACGGGCTTCCGGGCGGGAAAGACCGCAATGACTGCAGAAGACGGCCGCCGAACCTACGCCTCCCTACCCTGCTTCCTGTATGACCTCGGCGCAGGCAAGGGCGGCTTGCCGGGCGCAATCGACCCCAGTGAAGGCGCGCGACGTCGCCCGCTGGCGCAAGGCCGAACGGGCTCGACCTGCGCTTCTGGGGCGCGACACTCGCGGAACGGGGCGCTACTGCCGCCCTGACGCTCGTCGCCCAAAAGGCCGCATCGCTCCGGTTCCGAGCCTGGATACCGGCGACACGGATGGAACGCGGGCACTGGAACATCCCTGTCCTGACCTGACCCTTTCACTGTGGAAAAATACCTCCGCCGGAGGCATCCGAAGCCAGAGGCTCGCGCCTCAGCCGGGTTTTCGCGCCTTCAAATGGGTCGGGCAATGCTCACCGCTATCGAGGACCGGGATCATCCGGCTCCAGATGCCGATATTCTCGTTGACGAAAGCGCGCCCGACGAACTTCACCGCAGCATCGCCCACCGGCCCCTTCAGCCGGTCGAGCTCCGCCCGCGCCGCCTCCCGGTACCAGGCGTTGCGGCTCGTCACCGCGATCTCGTCAAACCCCGCCGCCGCCATCGCCTCGCGGTAGCGCCCCGGCGAGGCCATGCCGAAATCGAGCCCCTCCGCCGCGATATACTCGGCCATCTGCGGCGAGGGCGCGCCGTCATGGCCGATCAGCCAGTCCGATGCGACGAACCACCCGCCGGGCTTCAAGACCCGGAAGACCTCGGCCATCAACGTGTGCTTGTCGGGGATGTGGACGATGGAGTCCTTCGAAAACACGATGTCGAACACGCCAGGCGGGAATGGCAGCGGGCCGGGCGCGACCTTGAGACAGCCGATGCGCGGCGTGAGGCCCGCCTGCCCGATCAGTCCGCGCGCATGGTCCAGAACCGTGTCCTCGACGTCGATGCCGCAGACATAGCCCGCGCCGTGATTGCGGACGAGCGCGATGTCGATTCCGCCTGCGCCGCAGCCGATATCGAGCACCGACTTGCCGGCGAAATCCGTGTCCGCGACCAGCCGCGCCACCTCATCCGGGCCGCCAGGCGAGAGGAAGCCTTCGCCCCAGATTGCCTCCAGCATCCCGATCATCCTATGGTGGTAAAGCTCGCCTCCAACTGCTTCCATCCCTCACCCTCCGATGCGCAGTGCTTCCAGTTCCGGCCAATCCTCTGCCGGCACCACCCGGGCCGGCAAGGCCACGTCCTTCGTCCAGCCGAAGATGCAGAGCAACGGCACCGCCCCGACCTTGGTCAAGTGCGGCACCTCCGGGTTGTTCCAGACTGGCTCATGCGCCGGTTTGATCATCAGCGGCGTCCCTGGCCCGAAGCGCCAGCCATGCGGGCCTGTGAGCGGCGCATAAAGCTCTGGCGCCGGGTGGGCATGGTCGCGGTAAAGCAAATGGGGCGCGACGAGGAAGAGACCGATGTCGAAATCTTTCGACAGGATCGGCGCCTCTTTCCCGATCAGCGAGGCGAAAGCATGGCCGGTGAGGAATTCGGCGCCGATCTCCTCGGGCTTGTAGATGTCGTAGGTGATCCAGTCGAGGCTGGGTGCCGCTCCGGCGATGGCGGCGGCGAGCGCCGGATGGGTGTCGTAGAGTGGCGCAAGCGCCGGGGTAAGGTGGTCTGGCCACGACTGCGTTCGGCGCGGGATCGGGCAGGGTCAGCGGACGGTCGCGCCAAGCCGCGGTGAGGCTCCGCACCTCGGCGATGCCAGGGCCGTCGCATCCGGCGAGATAGCGGTCGATCTCGTCGATCAGAAGCCGGATGGCGAGGTCGGGCGCGTCCGGCGGCGGCAGGTCGAGCCGCAGCCCCCGCGCCGCGAGAAGCCCGGCGGGATCCTCGCCGTCCTGGGCCGAGCAGATGCGGTAGACCTCAAGCACCGCATCCGACAGCTTGCCCTGTCCATGAAAATGCATCGCCGACGCATAGCGCAGCCGGCCCGAGCCGGGCTGGCCGAGCGCGGCGTGCAGATGCGCCCGGGCGCGCAGATCCTCGGGCGGCTCGCTCATCCCTCGTTGGCCTGATAGGCAAGCTGCGCGTCAAGGTCGTGGCGCTTTTCGGCCCGGTTCAGGATCCAGCCGGCGATGGCCACGCCGATACCGACGATGCAGACCGTGATCGTGGCGAGCGCGTTGATGTCGGGCGTCACGCCGAGCTTGACCTTCGACCAGATCAGGATCGGCAGTGTCGTCGTCCCCGGCCCGGTGGTGAAGTTGGTGATCACCACATCGTCGAGCGAGATGGTGAAGGCCAGAAGCCAGCCCGAGAGGATCGCCGGCGAAATCACCGGAAGGGTGATGTCCTTCATCACCTGCCAGGGGCGGGAGCCGAGGTCCATCGCGGCCTCTTCGATCGCCTCGTCGGCCTGCACCAGCCGCGAATGGACGATCGTCGTGACGAAGACCATCGAGAAGGTGATATGGGCAAGCGTCACCGTCGTGAAGCCGCGCTGTGAGGGCCAGCCGATCCATTCGGCCATCAGGATGAAGAGCATCAGCGAGGCGATGCCGGTGATCACCTCGGGCATCACGAGAGGCGCAGTGACGAGGCCGGAAAACAGCGTCCGCCCCCGGAACCGCTTGAACCGCGCCAACGCGATCCCCGCCATCGTGCCGAGGATCGTCGCAATCGTCGCGCTGAGGACCGCGATCTGAAGCGAAAGCACCGCCGCCCTCAAGCACCTGCCGGTTCGACAGAAGCGAGACATACCACTTGGTGGAGAACCCGCCCCAGACCGTTGCCAGCCGCGAGCCGTTGAAGGAATAGACCATCATCGACAGGATCGGGATGTAGAAGAACGCAAAGCCGAAGCAGAGCATGGTGATGAGAAAGACGGGCCGGCGGTTCATGCCTCTTCCTCCTTCGCCTTCTCGTAGGATTTGCCCTCGTAATAGGTGTAGAGCATCAGGGGCACGACGAGGAGGATGAGGAGCGCCACCGCCACCGCCGAGGCCATTGGCCAGCTTCGGGCCGAGGTGAATTCGTCCGCGATCACCCTCCCGATCATCGGCCGCGAGGAGGAGCCGACGAGCGATGGGATGATCAGCTCCCCCGAGGCCGGGATGAAGACCAGCATGGAGCCGGCGATGATCCCGGGCACCGAGAGCGGCAGCGTCACGTCGAAGAAGACCCGCGAGGGGCGCGAGCCGAGATCCATCGCCGCCTCGTCCAGCGTCCGGTCAAGCTTTTCGAGATTGGCAAAGAGCGGCAGGATCATGAACGGCAGGTAGGAATAGACCGTGACCAGAACGACCGCGAAATTGGTGTTCATCATCGGGATGTAGCGAAGCGCCCAGTCCGACGGCACGACCCAGTTGTAAGCCCCGGTCAGGAGCTTGTTGAACCAGCTGTTCGACCCCATCAGCCCCATCCACGCATAGACGCGCAGCAGGAACGACGTCCAGAACGGCAGGATCACCAGCATCAGGAGCATATTCCGCCACGACTTCGACACCCGCGTGAGGCCGAGCGCCATCGGGTAGCCGATGAGAAGGCACATGACCGTCGCGAAACCCGCGTTCGTGATCGAGATCAGGTATGCGCGGATATAGAGGTCGTCCTGAAACAGACGCGCGTAATGGTCGGTGTTCAGGAGAGGAAAGTCGCCACCGAAGGAGAAGGGCGGCGCCGTGGGCGTCCGGGTTGCGAAGCTCATCGCGAGGACGATGACGAAGGGCAGGAGGAAGAAGAAGATCAGCCAGAGATAGGGCGTGGCGATTGTGACGTTGATCCAGCCCTTGCGGTTGAACCAGCGCTGGAACCGGTTGTCGTGATGTGCCTCGGCCATGCGCTCAGTCCTTCAGGAGGATGGCGGCGGCCGGATCGAAGGAGAGGAAGACCGCATCCTCCCAGTCTGCCACCCGCTCCGTCTCGCCGACGCGGCGAGCGTTGACGGAGTTCACCGACAGCACCCGGCCCGAGGGCAGAGCAACCCGATAGAGACTATCCTTGCCGAAATAGGCCAGACTCTGCACCGTTCCGCCAAAGGCGTTCGCCGCCTCGGGCCGCGTCCGCGACAGCGCGATCTTTTCCGGCCGCACGGCCAGCGTGATTTCCTGTCCGGGCGCGAGGCCGGGGATCGCCCGCGCCTCGACCGTGCCGCCGAAGTCAGGCACATCTACTCGCGCCAGATCGCCCTTCACCTCGCGCACAATCGCGGAAAGGACGTTGATCGAGCCGATGAAACCCGCAACGAATTTCGAGTTCGGGTATTCGTAGACCTCGGTCGCGGTGCCGATCTGCATGATCCGGCCCTTGTCCATGACAGCGAGGCGAGAGGAGAGCGTCATCGCCTCTTCCTGGTCGTGGGTCACGACGATGAAGGTCGTGCCGGTCTTTTCCTGGATCTCCATCAACTCGAACTGCGTGTGTTCGCGCAGCTTCTTGTCGAGCGCGGCGAGGGGTTCGTCGAGCAGCAGCACCTTCGGTTGCTTGGCCAGCGCGCGGGCCAGCGCGACGCGCTGGCGCTGGCCGCCGGAAATCTGGTGGGGCTTGCGATGAGAAAACTCGGTGAGCTGCACAAGCGCCAGCATTTCGCGCACCCGTTCGGCGCGCTGGGCGGCGGTCATGTCCTCGTGCTTCAGGCCATAGGCCACGTTCTTCTCGACCGACATGTGGGGAAAGAGCGCGTAGGACTGGAACATCATGTTTACCGGCCGCTCATAGGGCGGCAGGTCGGTCATGTCCTGACCGTCGATGAAGACGCGGCCCTCGGTCGGGTCCTCGAACCCGGCAAGCATCCTCAGAAGCGTGGTCTTGCCGCAGCCGGACCCGCCCAGAAGGGAGAAGATTTCCCCCTTCTGGATTTCGAGGCTGACGTCGGAGACCGCCGTGAACGTCCCGAACCGTTTCGTGACGCCCGCGATGCGGATGAAGGACGGTTCCTTGGCGGCCGCGACGGGCGCGGCGCCGGGGAAGACCGCGACAGTCGCGGTGGCACGGGCGGATTCGGGCATCTGGCGGTCTCTCCGTCTTAGTGGTGGCGTTCGAACCGAACGGAGGGACTCAGCCCGACTTGATGTCCTGCCAGGCGCGGGTCATGGCGCGGTCCTGCTCTTCGGAGAACGGTTTCGGCGCCCACATCCGGCCGATCGTCTCGGCATCGGGATAGACTGCCGGATCGTCGAGGATCTCTTGAAGCACGAACTCGCGCGCGGCGAGGTTGGCGTTGGCGTAGTAGGTGTAGTTGGTGCAGCCGGCAGCAACCTCGGGCTGCATCATGAAGTCGAGGAACTTGTAGGCGTTCTCGCGGTTCGGCGCGTCCGAGGTGATGCACATCACATCGACCCAGGCGGGCGCACCGGTTTTCGGCACGAAATAGGCCAGATTCATCTCGATTCCGGCCTCTGCCGCGCGGCCCGCCGCGGTCGCGTAATCGCCCGACCAGTTGTTGATGGCGCAAAGCTCTCCGTTCGGGATCGCGTTCAGATAGTTCGTGTTGTCGAAGGTGCGGATGTACTGGCGGATCGGTTTGAACGCCTCGACGACCTTCTGGTAGTCCTCCACATTGGTCGTGTCGCCGTCGAGCCCGAGGTATTTCAGCACCATCAGCATGATGTCGGAGGGGCTGTCGAGGATCGAGATGCCGCAGTCGGCGAGCTTCTCGGCATTCTCCGGTTTGAAGATCAGGTCCATCGAGGTCATGTCGGCATCGGGGATGCGTTCCTTGACCATGTCGACATTGTAGGTAAAGCCGACGGAACCCCACATATAGGGCACGCCGTACTGGTTGCCCTCGTCCCAGCCGCCAAGGATGCGCAGGATCTCAGGATCAAGGTTCTTCCAGTTCGGCAGGAGCGTCTTGTCGAACTTTTCATAGATGCCGGCAGCGATGGCGCGCGGCATGTCGATTCCGGCATGGTCCACGACGTCGTAGCCGGTGGAGCCCGCGAGCATCTTGGCCTGCATCTCCTCGGCCGAGGAATAGGTGTCGTAGATGACCCCGATCCCCGTCGCCGCCTCGAAGTCCGAGAGCGTGGTTTCGCCGATATAGTCGGCCCAGTTATAGACGTTGACCGTACCCGATTGGGCCCAGGAGGGCCGGACATAGGGTAGGGCGAGGGCGCCGCCGATCGCGGTGAGAGTGGTCCGCCGTGTCAGTTTCGTCATCGCAGTTCCTCCGGTTGGTATGCGCTATCTTTTTGAGATTAAGCCGGATTCGCGCTAGCGCTACGCAAATCTTCGTTGAGTTCGGCCACCCTTTCCTCGTCCGGAGCCTCGGGCAGCCGGGTGACGGGCAGGATGCGGCGGAGCTGGTCGTGATGCGCGCGCACCCCGTATTCCAGATCCGACAGGTGAAAGTCGTCGAAGGCGGTTGATTTCATCGACTCGTTCGACCAGATCGACAATTGCTGATCCTCGGCCGAGGTGTCGCGGTCGATCCGGTAGGCGAGATACCGCGCCGCCCGGGCCTGCCGCGTCTCGTGCGCATGGCGATAGAGGCGGCCGTTGAGGAAAGTCTCGTCCTGCGAGAGGGGGATGTCCTGGTAATACTGGGCGCCTTCGGGGGTGAAGGCGATGACGGTGTTCGGGAACATCCCGTAATAGGTCCAGGACTGGCGCAGCCGGTCGGGCAGCCAGTCGGGTCTGGGGCTGAGCATGAGGTATTGCCGGACCGACCAGAGCCGCCCGGGGGCGTCGCCGAATTCGGCGATCGAATGCGAAATTCCGCCGGGATAGACTAGGTCGCGGTAGGTCCGGCCGTAAAGATCCTGCAACGCGGGATGGGCCATCGCGACGTGGTAGCCTTCGTTATCGACGTCGCGCACCGACTTCCAGTTCACCGGAAGGGTGGCGGCGCTCCAGCTGCCGAGATCGCCGGGCAGGAGCGCGTCGGACCGGTAGGCCGAGAAATCGGCGTCGAAGGGCCGCATCAGCTCCGCCACCGAGGGCTGCGGGCCGGGCAGGAAGCGCAGGAAGACGAAGCCTTGCCAGATCTCCATCTCGACCGGCTTAAGCCCGAACTCCGAGCGGTCCATGTCGCCGAAGCTCTCGGGTCGCGCCGCCCCGCGCAAGCTGCCGTCGAGGTTGTAGACCCAGCCGTGGAACGGGCAGACCATCGCGTTCTTGCAATGCCCGGCATCGCCGTCGGCCAGCCGCGCGCCGCGATGGCGGCAAAGGTTGTGGAACGCCCGCACCACCCCGTCCTTGCCGCGGATAATCAGTGCGCGTTCTCCGAGCAGGTCGAAAGTCAGCCAGTCGCCCGGCGCCGGCATGTCGCCGACATGGCCGCCGATCTGCCAATGAGTCAGGAACACCTCGGTGCGTTCAAGCTCGAATAGCGCCTTCGAGTGATAGGTCCAGCCGGGCAGGCCCCGGCGGTCCCAGTCGTTCGGCACCTTGATCGGCGTCGCGGCGGTGTTCATGGTCGTCTCCTTCACGCGGGTTCCATCTGCGCCCGCACCCAGTCGTGGAACTTCAGAATGTCGAATTCCTGCGGCATCAGCCGGCCGCGTTCGTAGCGTTCGGACCTGAGCCCGCGCTGGTTCATCTCGCAGGCCGCGCCGTCCTGATCGAGGACGAGCGTCGCGAACTCCGCCACCTTCGCGGCGTCGAAACCGGGCTGGGCGAGCGTCTCTTCAGAGAAGAGCCACTCCACCGTCAGCCTTGTGCGTTCGGGGCCGAGCGGGGTGACGGTAACGGAACGGACGTAATCCACATGCGCCACGACGAACATCGTCGGGTAGAGCGTGACGAAGTTGAACGCGTTCGCCCGCTCCTCACCCGTCAGCCCGGCAAATTCCGGGCCGCAGGGCTCGCCGGTCATCGTCCAGGACTTCGCGCCCTCCTTCAGGGCCGGCTCCCTGGGCGCGTCGGGCGCCCATCCTGGCGCCTCGTTCGCGGCCATCACGCCCTTTTTGTAGATCGGCACCATGTCGCAAAGTTCCGGGTGGATGCCGGGGCAGTGCAGGCATTCGTTGTAATTCTCCCAGAAAATCTTCCAGTTGCAGTCGAGATCCTTTACCAGCCGGTGGCCGGTCTTCAGACGGTCCATCGGCCAGTTGTCGAGCGAATTGAGCCCCATGTCGGGCCGCAACTCTGGCAGCTTGTCGTCAAGGCAGACGAAGAGGAAGCCGTTCCAGTCGCGGACATGGACCGGGAAGAGCCCGTGATCCTCCTTGCGGAATTCCGACGTCGGAGTCGCGAAGGCGGTCGAGACGAGACGCCCGGAAAGGTCGTAGGACCAATTGTGATAGGGGCAGGTGATGAGCTTGCCCAAGGGCTTTTCGGCCGCCGAACAAAGCTCCGCCCCCCTGTGCCGGCAGGTGTTGTGGAAGGCGTTGACGCGCCCCTCGCGGTCGCGGCAGAGGATCAGGTTCTGCCCGCCGACCGCGACCCGCCGCATGGTGCCGGCGGGTAGGTCGTTCAGCCGCCCGGCATGGACCCAGTTGCGCCACCAGATCGCGCGTTCCTCGCGCGCGAACCAGTCGGGATCTGTGTAGGCCGATGCCGGCAGGGTTTCCGGGCAACGGTCGAGGAGGGGGGAGACAGGCGGGTGATGCTCACTCATGCCCGCTTCTCGGCCTCGAAATGCTCCAGCGTCAGGTCGACCGCCGTCTCGACCGCCCTCAACGTATCGGTCAGGCAGGCGCGGTCGGTGCCGTGCGCCTCGCAGACGAACCAGGGCTCGCGGCTGTCGGGTTCGCAAATCACGCCGAGATCGTGCAGGAAATAGGCCATCTGGTCGTAGAAGGAATAGTCCGAGGTCTTCCAGTCCCGGTAGTTGTCCGGCGCCGCTTCTGCGAAGAAGAGCCCGAACATCGACGGGTGGCCGGCATAGGAATGGACGATGCCGCGCCGGTTGAGGATCTTCGAGATCCCCGCCTTCAGCTCCTCGCCGTAGGTTGCGATGGTCTCCAGCGCCGGTGTCTCGTCGAGGATGCGCAGGCATTCCTCGGCCGCGGCAAGGCTGACCGAATGTGCGGTATAGGTGCCGCCATGTGCTGCGCCGCCATAGCCGAAGGTGCGCATCACCTCCTCGCGCCCCGCGACGACGGCGATCGGGTAGCCATTGGCCATCGCCTTGGCGAAGGTGCAGATGTCGGGCGTCACGCCGTAAAGCGACTGCACCCCGCCCCGGGCGACGCGGAAGCCGGTCTTCACCTCGTCGATGATCAGAAGGACGCCGTAGCGGTCGCAGAGGTCGCGTGCGAGGCGCACATAGTCGACCGAGGCGGTGATGCCGCAGCAATTGCCCTGGATCGGCTCGATCAGCATCGCCGCCATCGTGTCGCCGTAACGCCTGAACGTGTCCTCGAGGCGCTGGAGGTCGTTCATCGGCACCAGATGGGCGAGGGTCTTCAACTCCTGCGGGATGCCCTTGGAATAGGACACGACTTCGGGGTCGCGGTTTTCCGACCGGTCCCAGTCCTCGACATTCGCCATCCACATCGCCGCGTCGAAAAGGCCGTGATAGCCGCCCTCGACCAGAAGGTAGCTGTCCCGCCCGGTATGGGCGCGGGCGAGCCGGAGCGCGGCCATCACCGCCTCGGTCCCGGAATTGGAGAAACGGACAAGATCGACGCCGGGCACCATCTTGGCAATGCGGTCGGCGACCGCAAACTCCCGTTCAGTCGAGAGAGCGAAGACCCCGCCGACCTCGATCCCCTTACGTGCCGCTGCGTCCACCCTGTCGTCGGCATAGCCGAGGATCGCCGGGCCGTAGCCGAGCCGGTAGTCGACATAGGCGTTGCCGTCGATATCCCAGATGCGTCCGCCCTTGCCGCGGTCAACATAGATCGTGCGGTCGTCGCCCCAGTAGCGGAAGGTCGACGCAACCCCCAAAGGCAGGCGAGTCAGAGCCTTTTTGTACTGGGCGTTGGATTTGGTGAGGGCGCGTTTCGGAAGCGGGCGCATAGGGTGTCCTGTCGGGCGACGGGCCGACTCGGTCCTGTGCGGAGGCCGGCCTCATTCAATGTACGATCATTCATTCAGATTTTGACTGTATTGTCAATCAAAACTGGAATTACCTCACTATTGCGCGCAAACTCCGTCCCGAAACGACTGTGCGGCGACCTGTGCGCGGCGTATCCGACCGGGGGTTCGATGGACGATATCGGCGACATGGCGAAGGAGGGGCCGGCTCCGCCGCGCAAACTCAGCCGCAGCGCGCGCCGCCAGCAGCTTATCGAGGCGACGATCGAAACGATCGCGGCGCAGGGCTATTCGCGCACGACCCTCACCGATGTCGCGCGCCATGCGGGGCTGTCGCATGGCTTGGTGAACTTCCATTTCCAGACCAAGGAAGGGCTCCTGACCGAGACGTTGAAATACCTGGCTGAGGAGTACCGGCAGAACTGGGCCGAGGCGCTTGCGGCGGCAGGGCCAACTCCGGCCGAACAACTCGACGCGATCCTGAGGTCGGACTTCAACCCGACGATCTGCACCAATGCGCGGCTCTCGGCCTGGTGCGCCTTCTGGGGCGAGGCGCAGTGCCGGCCGATGTATCAGGAACTTTGCGGTTCCAACGACGACGATTACAATCGCACGATGGAAGATATCTGCACCCGCCTTGTCGCCGAAACCGCGCGCTCCGGCGATCCGGTGCGCATTGCCCGGGTGATCCGTATTACCACCGAAGGTGTCTGGCTCGACATGATGACGATGACCGACGCCTATGGGCCGGAAGAGGCGATGCGCACCACTTTCACCTGCGCCGCCGCCTTTTTTCCCGATCATTTCGACGACCGGGGCCTGCGCGGGGAATAAAGGCTCTGATCCGCCTCAAACGACGCGCAAATTCGCCAGGAAGTTCGCTTTCGCCCCAAGGATGCGCCGCCACGTCAGCGCCCCGTCCCTGCCCGCGTCGCTTGCCGCACAGGCGTCGAGAATTGCCCGATGCTCGGCATCCACCTGCGCGGTAGAGGACCATTTGGAACCGGCGGTTCCAGTCGCCCCATTCCATCGGCCCCGTGGCGCGGGCGAAGGCGGCCAGATGCGTCTCAGCGTCGGCGGGCGTTTCGGCGTACATCCGAGGCACGGCGGCCTCGATCACGTGACCTTCCACCAGGGTACGGAAATCCCAAATCTTGGTGGCCTCGTTGGGCGAGATTCCGGCGACGACGGCGCCCTTGTAGCGCACCGGGGTCCCCGCCTCGTCGCGATCAAGGAATGCTCGGTAGATATCCACTGAACGACCGAAATCTTCAAAACCGTGGGGAGCCGCTACGACATCGTCGCCGGCATCGACAACCATGGCTACGAGGCGCTGATGATAGGCGCGGTCGGCTGGGTCGCGGGTCTTGTCGTCGCTTTCCCGAGTGAAACCTCGGCAATCTGCGAGTTGATCCGGCAGGAGCGACATGCCGAGGCGCTTGCGATCTACCGCTGGTTCCGCCCATTTCACGACCTCGACCTTGACGTCTCGACATCCGTCGTCCAGCAGATCAAGCTCGCCGAGGTCCACGCCTTCGGCTCGAACGAGCGCGTTCGCGGCCCCCGGCTGCCGCTTTCGAGCGAGCATCGGGCGCGGGTCGAAACGATCATCAAGGCGGGGATTGCGACGCGCCCCGACCTTCCGGCATTCTGAGGAGCAGCCATGACCGCCAGACCCGACGTTCTGATCATCGGCGCGGGGGTCATCGGCCTGTCGGCGGCCCATGCGGCGCTGGCGCGCGGCCTGACGGTTCAGGTTATCGACCGCGAGGGGCCGGCCGCCGGCGCCTCGGCCGGAAATGCGGGCGGTTTCGCCTTTCCCGAGATTCATCCGCTCGCCTCGCCCGAGACGCTCTTGAACTCGCCGCGCTGGCTCCTGGATCCGCTCGGGCCGCTGTCGATCCCGCCGCGCTATGCGGCAAGGATCGCGCCCTGGATGGCGCGGTTCGCTTGTGCGAGCCTGCCGCACAAGGTCGCCGCCTCAACCCGCGCGCAAGCTGCGCTGATGACGCTCGGGCGCGAGACGCTTGAGCCGTTCATGGCGGCGACCGGCACGACGGGCATGCTGCGCAAGACCGGGCAGCTTCAGGTTTACGAGCGCGCCAGTGCCTTCGATGCCGCCTGCCGCGAACGCGAGGAAGCGCGGCATTTTGGTTTCACCTACCGCCCGCTTGTCGGGGCCGGGGCCATCGCCGAGGTCCAGCCTGGGCTATCGCCGGTTTTCACGCACGCGACGTTTACCGACGACTGGTGGGCCATCGCCGATCCGAAGCTCTATGTCCTCGCTCTCGCCGAGGATTTCCGGGCGAAAGCTGACGGAATAGACACTGGTGAGGTTCGTGCGATCTCGGTCGCCGGGGACGGCCCGGTAGCGGAACTTGCGGATGGCCGGACGCTCCCCGCCAGCCGGATCGTCCTTGCGGCCGGCGCTCATTCGCACCGGATTGCCCGGACGCTCGGCGACCGCATCCCGCTGGAGACCGAGCGCGGCTACAACACGACGCTGCCGCCCGGCGCATTCGACCTGCGCTGCCACATCACCTTCGCCGCCCATGGCTTCGTCGCCTCGCCGTTGTCGACCGGGATCCGCATCGGCGGCGCGGTGGAGCTTGGCGGGCTCGACCTGCCGCCGAACTACGCGCGGTCCCGCGCGATGCTGACCAAGGCGCGGAACTTCCTGCCGGGGCTGAAGGCGGAGGGTGGCACGGAATGGATGGGCTTCCGCCCGTCGCTGCCCGACTCGCTTCCGGTCATCGGCCGCGCGCCACGCGCGCCTGCCGTCATCTACGCCTTCGGCCACGGCCATCTCGGCCTGACCCAATCCACCGCCACCGCCACGCTCGTCGCCGAGCTTCTGACCGGGCAGGGACCGAGCCTCGACCTTTCGCCGTTCGATCCCGGCCGCTTCAAGGGGTTCCCGTGACCAGCCACGCCTTCCTCTGCATCGACGGCCATACCTGTGGCAATCCCGTTCGCCTCGTCGCCGGCGGCGCGCCGTAGCTTGAGGGCAAGACGATGCTGGAGCGGCGCGCTCGACCTCCTGCGCTGGAGCCCGAAGCTCCGCGCCGCGCTCAATGCAGAATACAGCTTTGCGCATCCCGAACGGGCGGATCGGGACCACACCTCGTTATGCGTCTTTTGCGGTCCGCTGGAACGGGTGGAGACCGGGTCTGCGACACGATCCGCCGTCGCGATCCAACCGGGCAAGGTCGACCGTTCGCCGACCAGGACGGTGGTTCCGGCGCGGATGGCGGTGCTTCACGCCAAGGGGATCATGCGCGAGGGGCAGAGCCTGTCCGCGCGGCAACCGGCTGACTGACACCTGGGGCGCGGGTGGCTGACCCGCCTCCGGCGGAGGTATTTGGGCCACAATGAATGACAAACGGATCAGCCGTGCCGGCTCTTGTGGCCGATCGTGTAGTAGTGGCCGGTCCGGGTGTCGAGATAGGGCAGGAGCGGAATTTCCTCCTGCTTGATGAAGCCCTTCTTCGGCAGGGCGCCGGCGCGCACCATCTCGATCACAGCGACGACCGAGGCAGAGGTAGTCCAGGCGATGGCCGTTCGCCGCCTGCCGTTGATCTCCAGCGGATAATAGGCGCGGACATATTCCTTGCGCTTCAACTGGCCCTCGGCCCAGCCTTCGGCGGCGACATGGACATAGACCACGTCTTCGTCCACCGGCGGCTTGGCATGGGTGAGGATCCGGCCCGCCTCTTCCCGGTTCTCCCGCATCAGGAGTTCGTGGAAGAAGAAGTTCATGAGCTGGACGTGGCCGGGATAGCGCATCGTCTTGTAGTCGAGGTTCTCGATGTGGTCGGCATAGGTTTCGCACATCGTGCCGAGGCCGCCGGAGGTGGTGAAGGCTTCAAGCTTGACGCCGTCGATATAGATCGTCTCGAGCCATTCCATTGCGGAGACGGTCTTGAGGACGCCCTCCTCGATCACCTCGCAATCGTTGAGGTATTCATTCACGACGCCTTCCGGCGACCAGTTGAAGGCGTAGCCGAGGAGCCCCGTCGGGTTCTGCGGCAGGGCGCCCACGCGGAGACGGATGGAGCGGACCTTGTCGAACATCTCGGCGAGGTGGGCGCCGACGATGCCGACGAAGCCGGGCGCAAGGCCGCATTGCGGCGCCATGACGCCCTTCGAGGTCTTGGCGAGGTCGCGGATGTGCTTCGTGGTCGGCACGTCCTCGGTCAGGTCGAAATAGTGCAGGCCGAGCCCATGCGCGACGGTCGAGACGCCGATATTGAGGTGATAGGGCAGGCAGGACAGGACCGCCTCCTGATCCTCGAGGATATCGCCGAGGGTCGCCTTGTCGGTCAGGTCGGCCTTGCGGGTCGGGAACGGGCAGCCCGAAACCTCGCGCGCATCGATGCCGGTGACGGTGAAACCCGCCTCGGCGAGAAGTTCCGCGGCCAGATGACCCACCTTGCCGAGGCCGAGTACGGCGACCTTGTTGAACGACATCGTGCGCTTCCTTTTCTATTTCAAATGGCCCGGCCTGTCGCCGGTTCGCCGTCACAATCGCCTGCGCGGCTGGCGATTTCTTTCGGTATTCCGGCGATTTTGGAGGGGGAACGCAGAAAAATGACGGGGCGGCCGGTCAATCTGCCGGGGGGTGGCGGCGACCAGGAAGTGGCTGCGAAGATTCACCTCTGAACCCTCGACGGCTATCGCCAGCTGAACGGTGTCGGGTGCGACGACATCCCGCGAGCGCAACAGCCGGATGAAAGCGCCAACAATGCACCCGAAGAACGTCCGGCTCTGGTTGAACGATGGATCATGAGTCCGGCTGCGACCCGAGTATCGGAACCAAGTCTGGAACCACGACTTCTTCCATGACCGGACCGATGACGGCAAGGCGTTCAGGATGCTGAACATCCTCGGGGAGTGCGGTCGCGAGTGCCTGGCGATCTGGGTCGAGCGCAGGCTCTATGCCGCGAGCGTCATCGATGCGCAGCGCCCCGCATGGTCCGGGTGACGTCGTAGTAGTCGGAAAGGCGGCGCTTTTCGGTGCGGGTCTGTCGGGTCAACTCGGTCCCCGAAGGCCGGGGGCCGTTCCCACCGGAAGCGGTGATTAAGCAGCTTCCCGTCCGCGTCCAGTGAAGCGACAGAAAACCTACGGATAAGTGACGCCGGTGTTATGGAATAACCGCGGAGGCTGCCCTAGATTGGCGCCATGAGATACGCACGCCTCCTCCTCGTCCCGCTCCTCCTCGTCCTGGCCGTCCCGGCCTTCGCCGAAAAGGTCCCGCTTGCGGAAATATCGCGCTACATCAACAGCCTGACGGCCGCGGAAGCGGACTTCCGGCAGATCAACGCCGACGGCTCCACCGCCACCGGCAAGGTCTACATCCTCCGCCCCGGCCGCATGCGCTTCGAATACGCGCCTCCCGACCGCACCCTGGTATTGGCTTCAGCAGGTCAAATCGCAGTTTTTGATGGAAAATCAAACCAGCCGCCCGAACAGTACCCTCTCTCCAGGACCCCGCTGAACCTCATCCTCGCGAAGAACGTTGACCTCTCCCGCGCCAAGATGGTGGTGGGACACACCGAAACGGACGGTCTCACCATCGTCACAGCCCAGGATCCCGACCATCCCGAACTCGGCAAGCTGCAGATGGCCTTTTCCGCCGGTCCTGTGACGCTCCGGCAATGGATGGTGACGGACGAAGCCGGCGGACAGACGACGGTGATCCTCGGCCCGCTGAAAACCGGCGAAAGCTACGCCACCCGGCTCTTCTCGATCCAGGTCGAGGCCGACAAGCTCAAGCGTCGCAAGAACAAGTGACGCTCAGAGCTTGCCGCACGCGATGAGCTGGCGCTGGTAAAGCTCCGCCCGCGCGCCCACCTCGGCCGCGACGCGCAAGAGCCAGGCCTTCTCGTTGTGGCTGCCGCGCGAGAAGCCGCCATGGCCTTCGTGATAGGCGAGGTACTGGCTCGTCGCGTCCCATTTCGAGATGCCGAGCTTTTTTTCCGATTGATCCATGTACCAGCCGATGAAGTCGGTCGCGTCGGTAATCTTGTTGCGCCGCGCCCCGTAGTTTCGGGTGGCCTTGACGTAGTCGTCCCAGGTTCCGTCCAGCGCCTGGGAATAGCCGTAGGCCGAACTTTTCCGGCCCATCGGAATGATCCCGAGCGCAAAGCGGTGCGGGGTCTTGGCATTTCCGATGAACTTGCTTTCCTGATAGATCGTCGCCATCTGGACATGGATCGGCACGCCCCATTCGCGCTCCGCCCGCTTCATCGCGGTCAGATATTTCGGCCGCTGCTCGAGGACTGAACACGCGTTGTCGAGGTTGCGCGGTGCGGAGTTGTTCCCGCCTCCGCACGACACCAACAGCAACAGGATACCTAGCCGGAGAAGTCTGCTCATACTGCCTCGCTCGATCATCTTTTTTTTTCAGTCTACGAAAAAGTGCCGCCGGGGGAAATCACAAAGCGGGGCTGACGTGCGGATCGCCACGAAATCGGCCGCCTCGGAGTGATCCCGTCAGGGGTGAGTTTCGTGTCCGGGGCGCAACGGCCGGCAATAACTGTCGGGGTGAGGTCCACAGACTGTTTCCGTCCGAATCAGTCTGAGACATGGACATTCTGCCGGTCAAGGGGGTAGAAATCATTCAGGGACATAGGATGCTATGCTGAAAACGAACGCGAAATATCATCTCGGACAGGTGGTGCGGCACCGCAAGCACCCGTTCCGTGGAGTCGTGTTCGATGTCGACGCGATGTTCTCCAATACCGACGAGTGGTACGCCGCGATCCCCGAGGAAAGCCGCCCGGTGAAGGAACAGCCCTTCTACCACCTTCTGGCCGAGAACGACGAAAGCTATTACGTCGCTTATGTCTCGGAACAGAACCTCATCGCCGACTATTCCGGCGAACCTGTGGACCATCCCGACCTGCCCGATCTGTTCGGGGATTTCGAGGACGGCCGCTACCCCCTGCATTTCCAGATGAACTGAGCCCCCGGCTCCTGGCCGAGGTCGGGTGAGTTGAAACCAACACCATCGCAGCGCCCGTCGTCGGACGCCGCACACGGCCATCAATATCCGAGCGCGCAGCCGTCCTTGCGCGGGTCGGATGCGCCATGCAGGATTCCGCGTGCGTGGTCGATGAGGATAGCCTGACCGCCGCCGAGAGGGCCGTCCGGCACGGTCACCCGGTGTCCGATTGCGGCAAGCGCGCGCATGGTGGTGGCGGGATATCCCCGTTCCACCTTAAGCGCGCCCTCCTCAGCCATCGAGCGTGGCGCGTCGATCGCCTCTTGCAGGTCCATGCCGTAGTCGAGCAGGTTCGACGCGACATGAGCATGGCCCATCGGCTGGTAGGATCCGCCCATCACGCCGAACGGCAGCATCACGCGGCCTTCGTGGCGCAGCATTGCCGGGATGATCGTGTGCATCGGACGCTTGCCGCCGGCCGGCCTCGTTCGGATGGCCCTCGGTCAGGTTGAAGCCTGCGCCCCGGTTCTGGAACAGGATGCCGAACTTCTCCGAGGCGATGCCCGAGCCGAAGCCCCAATAGGTCGAATAGATCAGAGACACGGCCATCCGGTCGCAGTCGACGACGGTCAGGTAGACCGTGTCGCGGTGCACCGCCTCGGTCCGTTTCGCAACCTGCTCGATGACCCTCCTCGGGTCGATCAGCGCGGCCAGCCGCGCCGCCGTATCGTCCGAAATCATGTGGTCGAGCCGGGTGGTGAAATCCGGATCGGCGATGAACCGGTCGCGCGCGTCATAGGCGAGCTTCGCGGCCTCCGCCTCCAGATGCGCCCGCTGGGGGCCGAGGGGGTCGAGCGCCGCGAGGTCGAAATGCGCCAGGATCTTCAGGATGAGGATCGCCGTCGCACCCTGTCCGTTCGGCGGATGTTCGAGAAGGTCGTGCCCGCGATAGCGGCCCGAAACCGGCTCGGTCCAGGAACATTCGGTCGCCGCGAAATCGGTGAGGTCATGCGTACCGCCGACGACCTTCAGCGAGCGCACCATGTCTTCGGCCACCTCGCCGTCGTAGAACCCGGCCCGGCCGTCCTTCGCGATCCGCCGCAGCACCTCTGCCTGACCGGGCGCGCGGAAGATCTGCACCGGTCGTCAGCGGCTTGTCGTTTCGCAGGTAGAAGTTCCGCGCTGCACCGGTCAGCCGAGCGCCGCTCTCGGGCCAGTCGAATGCGACGCGGGGGGCGACGGGAATGCCCTCCTCGGCATAGCGGATGGCAGGGGCGAGACTCGCGGCGAGGCCGAGCCGGCCAAAGCGCTCGGACAGCGCGCAGAAGGCGTCAATCGCACCGGGGATCGTCACCGATTCGATACTTTCCGTGCCGATCTCCGTCGCGCCACGCGCCCGAAGCGTAGCCGCGTTCAACCCTTTCGGCGCCCGGCCAGACCCGTTCAGTGCGACGACCCTCTCCTCGCCTTCCGGCTTGACCAGCACGAAGCAGTCGCCGCCGATGCCGCAACTTTGCGGCTCGGCGAAGCCCAGAAGCACTGCGCCCGCGATTGCCGCGTCGACGGCATTGCCGCCCGCCTGCAATATGTCGAGTGCGGTCTTTGCCGCGAGGGGATGCGAGGTGGCACAGACCGCGTTCGCGGCCAGGACCGGGGATCGTCCGGGAAGCTGGAAATCGCGCATCGTGCCCTCCTGTCGCGGGCACGCTATCGCGTTTCGAATTCACAATGAATCGGAAATCGAACCCCCCAGTCCGTATTCCGCCTCTCCTCCGATGTGCGGTCCAGACACGGGTCCAAACCTGCTCGGACGGCGACACGCGGATGGTGGTCTGGCTCTGTCGGGGAAGGGAAAGACCTCGGCGCCGCGCAATGGGTGGGGGCTGTTGAACGCGACGCCGAGGGAAGCCTTAAGCAGCTACAGGTCCCATCCTTGCGTGGCATTCGGGCCGAGATTGGGAGTCATTGCGGCATATTTGCGGCGGATCTTCCCAATAACGACGTCAAAGGAATGCTGGAAAGTCAGCCGGTTACGTCCGGCTTCTCGCACATAGCGGATATCCGTCGTCAGGTCGCGGATCAGCGCCCAGCCCCAGCCGCCCTCGGCCAGGCCCTCGACCGTCTCGGCAATCGGCTGCAGCGAACCATGCGGCAGAACAAGGCCCGGCATCGGATGCCCCTCATCCTCCACGAGGCAGTGCAGCGCCCCGCCCGCCCACTTGAGGTCGAGCTGGACGGGGCCAGGCGGCAGGTCGGCATAGCCGTGTTCTGCGACGTTGTTCAGGACCTCCGCCAGCGCAAGCTCCAGTGTCCCGGCATCTTCCTGCGTGATCCGTCTCGCGAACCGTGCCACCGCGCACCGCAGCGCGTCGCGAACCGCGTTCGGCTCGGCGAGGAAGGCCGCCCGGAAAAGATCGCATCCCGCCGGCGCCGGCGCGCCCTGTCCGATCCCGTCCGGCCGCGCCGGAGGGTCAGTAAGCATTCCCGATGTCCCGCAGCGGTTCCGGGGCGCTCGCATGGATCGGAAAGACTGTGTCCATGCGCGTGAGGTGGAAGACCTTGCCAACATTCGGCGTCAGCGCTGCAAGCTCGAGCTGTCGCGCCGGGGCGAGGAACTTCATCACCGCGACAATGGCGCCGAGGCCGGAACTGTCGACGAAGGTCACCCGAGACAGGTCGAGGATGACCGGCCCGGCTCCGCCGCCGGTCAGCTCGCGCATCCGGTCCTTGAACTGGATCGCCACCGCCGCGTCGATCCGCTCTTCGTTCACGCGCACGATCAGCGCACCGTCACTGGATTCGGTGGAAAGGTTCATGGCTCCGCCCTCGTTCTCGTCACGCGAAGGCTAGACGCCAATCCTTACTATTCGGTATGCCTCGGGGCGAACCGATGGGCAGGAGCTTGAGATGGAAGATGTTGTGATTGCCGGCGCCGCGCGGACCGCGATGGGCGGCTTCCAGGGCGCCTTCGCCGAAATCGATGCCGCGACGCTCGGCGGTGCGGCCATCGCCGCCGCCCTGGCCGATGCCGGCGCGACAGCCGGCCAGGTCGAGGAACTGCTGATGGGCTGCGTCCTGCCCGCCGGCCAGGGCCAGGCGCCCGCACGCCAGGCGGGCTTCAAGGCCGACCTCGGCCCGGAGGTGCCCGCGACGACGCTCAACAAGATGTGCGGCTCGGGCATGAAGGCGGCGATGGTCGCGTTCGACCAGATCGCGCTTGGACACACCGGGATCATGGTTGCCGGCGGGATGGAGAGCATGACCAACGCGCCCTATCTCCTGCCGAAGATGCGTTCCGGCGCGCGGCTCGGCCATGCCAATGCGCTCGACCACATGTTCCTCGACGGGCTCGAGGATGCCTATGACAAGGGTCGCCTCATGGGCACCTTCGCCGAGGACTGCGCCGCCGCCTTCCAGTTCACGCGCGCAGGCCCAGGACGACTACGCGCTCGCCTCGCTCTCCCGTGCGCTCGACGCCGACCGGACCGGCGCCTTCGCAGGCGAGATCGCGGCCGTCACCGTCACGACCCGCAAGGGAGAGACGACGGTCGCCGTCGACGAACAGCCGGCCAAGGCGCGGCCCGAAAAAATCCCGTCGCTGAAACCGGCCTTCCGCAAGGACGGCACGGTGACGGCGGCCAATTCCTCCTCGATCTCCGACGGCGCAGCCGCCCTCGTCCTCGCCTCCGGCGCTGCTGCCGAGACTGCGGGCCTCAAGATCCGCGCCCGCATCCTCGGCCACGCCAGCCACGCCCAGGCGCCCGCCGATTTCCCCACCGCGCCGATCCCCGCCGCGAAGAAACTCCTCGCCCGGCTCGGCTGGGCGAAGGACGATGTCGACCTCTGGGAGGTCAACGAGGCCTTCGCCGTGGTGCCGATGGCCTTCATGCACGAGCTCGGGCTCGACCACGCGAAGGTGAACGTCAACGGCGGCGCCTGCGCGCTCGGCCACCCGATCGGCGCCTCGGGCGCGCGGATCATGGTGACGCTCCTCAACGCACTGGAAAAGCGCGGCCTCAAGCGCGGCGTCGCCGCCATCTGCATCGGCGGCGGCGAAGGCACCGCAATCGCCATCGAACGCGCCTGAGCTTCATCTTGCCGAGAAATATCCTCGGGGGTCCGGGGGCAGACAGCCCCCGGCCGACCGCGACAGGAGCTTCCATGACAGTTGACTACCCCACGCTCGCCAAGGTGATCGAAAGCCTCACCGAGGGCGAGGAGGACATCATCGCGCTGATGGCCACGGTCGCCTGCGAGGTGCATCAGTCCGATGCCCGCTTCGACTGGACCGGCTTCTACCGCGTGACCGCGCCCGAGATGCTGAAGATCGGCCCCTATCAGGGCGGGCATGGCTGCCTCACCATCCCGTTCGGCAAAGGCGTCTGCGGTGCCGCCGCACGGACCGGCAAGGTCCAGCTCGTCCCCGATGTGGAGGCCTTCTCCGACCATATCGCCTGCGCCGCTTCGACCCGGTCGGAAATCGTCCTGCCGGTCTTCGGCAAGGGCGGCAGGCTCATCGGCGTCTTCGACATCGACAGCGACCAGCTCGACGCTTTCACCAAGGAAGACGCCGACGGACTTTCCGCGATCCTCGCGTCGGTTTTCGGCGGGCGGTGACGCGGCCGGACACGCCTCGGGCCGGGCGCTCCGCAATCCTCGCGGCATGACCGATCCCGAGTTCCATACCGGAAGCTGCCTTTGCGGCGGCGTGCGTTTCGAGGCCGAAGGCCCGCTCCGCGATGTCTGGGCCTGCCATTGCGGCCTGTGCCGCCGGACGAGCGGACATTACTGGGCCGCGACTTCGGTCCCTCTGGAATGTCTGCGCCTCATCGCGGACGACACGCTCGCCTGGTTCCACAGTTCCGCCGCCGCCCGGCGCGGCTTCTGCCGGCGCTGCGGCGCGAGCCTTTTCTGGAAACCGGCCATGGAGGAACGTATGGCCATTGCCGCCGGAGCCCTCGACGGGCCGACGGGCTTACGGGCCGCGAAACATGTCCACACCGAAGATGCGGGCGATTACTACTGCCCCGAGGGGCCGCCGCCGCCAACCGATCCTGTACCGCCCACGCATCTCGACTGCGCCTGCCTCTGCGGCGGCGTGGCGTTCGGCCTTCCCGGGCCTGCGCGCGAGATCACCGCCTGCCACTGCATCCAGTGCCGCAAGCTTTCCGGCCACTACTCCGCCTCTTTCGACGCCGATGAAGGCCGATTGGCGTGGCGCCGCCGCGACACGCTCGCGGAATACCGCACCCCCGGCGGCGGAGCCCGAGGCTTCTGCGCCCGCTGCGGATCGAGCCTGTGGTTCCGCTCGGTCGCGGGCGAATTCTCGATCGAGGCGGGCGCCGTCGCTGGCCGGACCGGAGGCCGGCTCTCTGGGCACATCTTCGTCGACAGAAAGGGCGACTACTACCGGATCGACGATGGCCTGCCGCAATCGGGCGGTTGGTAGACGTCCCGCCGCCCTGCCGGGGCGCGGGGTGGGATGAAACCCACCTTGCCTCGGCGTTCAGATCCGCCGGCTCGGCACCCAGGCATAGCCATTTTCGCAGAGAATGACGCATTCCCTGAGCCCGTGTGGCTTGTCCGCCGGCGCCTGCAGGATCGTCGCGTCCGGGAAGAGCGCGGCGCGGGCAGCAGCCTTGTCCGGATCGGTCTCGTAAAGCCGGATCTCGATTCCCGCGCCACGCGCCCCGGCCTCGGGCAGGAGCGAGGGCAGAGGATGCGCATGATAGGTCGCGTCGGCATGAAGCTGGAAGACCTCGCCCGCATAGGTCATGATCGCGAAATCTGCCGACATCCGGTGCGCCGTCATGCCGAAGACGTCGGTCAGGAACCCGGCCAGCCCCTGTACGTCGCGGACGAGGAGGTTGATCCCGATCCCTTTCAGCGACCGGCCGAAATCCTCCGGCGATATCGTCTCGAACTCCATCCGCGCATCCTCCGCATTGCGGCCACGCTGGCGATCTTGGCCGCCGTCGTCAACGGCGGAACTGGGCGCCGGCCTGCTTGACGCGGGCGGCAGTTTCGGTCAGCGCTGGCGGCAAGGGAGTGCGACCGATGTGGGAGACGATCCAGACCTTTCCCTCCGCCCAGCTTCTGGCCTTCGCCCTGGCCGGGCTGATGCTGAACCTTACGCCGGGGGCGGATGTGATGTTTGCCACCGCCTCGGGGCTCCGGGGCGGGCCGCGCGCCGGGATGGCGGCGGGGCTTGGCGTCGGGCTCGGGGGCGCGATGCATGTGACGCTCGCGGCGCTCGGACTCTCGGCGGTTCTCGCGGCGCATCCGGCGGCTTTGGACGCGATCCGCTGGGTGGGTGCCGTCTACCTCCTCTGGCTCGCCCTTCAAGTCTGGCGGGCGGGGCCACCCGATGCGGGCGGGCAGGGGGTCGCGCGGCCGCTTCGCGCGCTCGGACGCGGCTTTCTCGCCAATGCGCTCAATCCGAAGGTGATCCTCTTCATCCTCGCCTTCCTGCCGCAATTCACCGATCCGGCCTACGGGCCGGTCTGGCAGCAGGTCGTGTTCCTCGGCGGTATCTTCACCGTCACCGGAACCCTGGTGACAATGGGCTACGGCGCGATTGCCGGTGCCATGGGGCAGGCGCTCGGCCGCCGGCTTGGCGCGCTCAACCGGATCGCGGCTTTGGTTTTCGCCGGCCTCGCGGCCCGGCTGGTATGGGAGTAAAAAGATGGCGGACATAACCCTTCTCGACGGCGGCATGGGGCAGGAACTGACCGCGCGGTCCGGCGATGCGCCGACGCCGCTCTGGGCGACGCAGGTGATGATGGATCATCCCGGCCTCGTCCGCGCGGTCCATGACGACTACTTCGCCGCCGGCGCCACGGTGGCGACGACAAACACCTATGCGGTGCATCACGACCGGCTCCTGAAGGCCGGCCTCGACGACCGCTTCGCGGCGCTGCACATGCAGGCCCTTGCCGAGGCGGCAAGCGCGCGGGCCGCGCATGGCTCGGGTCGCATTGCCGGCTCGCTCGGCCCCCTCGTCGCCTCCTACCGGCCCGAGACCCATCCGCCGCATGACGAGGCAGTGGCGAAATACGCCGAGATCGTCACTCTCCTCGCCCCGGCGGTCGATATCTTCCTCGCCGAGACGGTCGCGTCGCTGGCCCATGCCAGGGCGGTCCTGGACGGGGCGAAGGCGGGCGGCAAACCGGTCTGGCTCTCGGTCACCGTCGATGACGAAGATGGAACCCGGCTCCGCTCGGGCGAGGCGCTCTCGGGCCTCGGGCCGATCCTCAAGGAAGGCGGCGCCTCGGCGGTGCTCGCCAACTGCTCGGCGCCCGAGGCGATGGCGGCGGCGCTGGAGGTCCTGCGGGATTTCGGCCTGCCGTTCGGCGCTTATGCCAACGGCTTCCGGCAGATCACCAAGGAGTTCCTGCAGGACAGCCCGACGGTGGATGCGCTGCACCCCCGGCCCGAGATGACGCCGGAGCTTTACGCCGATTTCGCGATGCGCTGGGTCGATATGGGCGCGACCATTGTCGGCGGCTGCTGCGAGACGACCCCGGCCCATATCGCCGAGATCGCCCGGCGGCTGCGGGTGGCGGGGCACCGGATCGTCTAATCGCGGGCCGGTCGCGGCGGAGGGCGGCGGAAGCCTCCGGCGGGGATATTTGCACCAAGTGGAAACGCGAGGGGGGTGCAGGGCCCGCGGCCGCATGCTACGGGGGGCCGCCATGACCATTGCCGCCTATGCCCCGCCCGAAGAGCCGCTACGCGTGATCCATGCCGATCACGCGATTCTCGTCGTCGACAAGTCCGCGGGGCTTCTGACCGTGCCGGGCAAGGGCGAGGATCTGGCCGATTGCCTGATCGCGCGGGTGCAGAACGTCTTTCCCGAGGCGCTGCTCGTCCACCGGCTCGACCGCGACACGTCGGGCGTTATCGTCTTCGCGCTGACCCGCCATGCCCAGCGGGTGCTCTCGGCCGGGTTCGAGGCCAGGAAGACGAAGAAGGCCTACCGCGCCCGACTCTGGGGCCATCTCGAACCGAAGGAGGGCAGGGTGGACCTGCCGTTGATCGTCGACTGGCCGAACCGCCCGCGCCAGCATGTGAACCACGAAACCGGCAAGCCCGCCCAGACCGACTGGAAGGTGCTCGGCCACGACCCGGACGGCACGACGCGGGTGCGGCTTTTCCCGATCACCGGGCGCAGCCACCAGCTTCGCGTCCACATGAGGGAGATCGGCCACCCGATCCTCGGCGACCCGCTCTATGCCGAGGGGCCGGCCCGCGATTTTCCGCGCCTCATGCTCCATGCCGAAAGCCTGCGTGTCGCCCATCCCGAGACCGGAATGGGCATGACCTTCACGGCCTCCTGTCCGTTCCGATGATCGTCCGCAGGCACGAGGCGGCCGGCACCCGGTCCGAGGCGTTCTATTCGGATTGCGAGACCTATCGCTACCTTTTGCGGCGTGATTGGGGAGGGGGCGGGCAACTCCTTTATGTCCTTCTCAACCCCTCGACGGCGACCGAGGAGAGGAACGACCCGACGATCGAGCGCTGTGAAAGGCGGGCACGGGCGGCGGGGTTCGGCGGCTTCGCCGTGGCCAACGTCTTCGCCTTTCGCGCCACCGATCCGCGCGCGTTGAAGCGGGTGGCGGATCCGGTTGGGGCGACGAACGACGCCGTCCTTGCCGAAGCCGCCGCCGATGCGGCGATGATCCTTTGCGGCTGGGGCGCGCATGGCGGCCATCTCGGGCGCGGGGAGGCGGTCGCGCGGCTGTTGCGCGCCGGGGGCCATCCGCTCTGGCATCTGGGCCTGACCAAGGCGGGGCATCCGCGCCATCCGCTTTATATTGGCTATGCGCGCGGGCCGGAGCGCTGGGCGGCGGACGGGGAAAATGCCGACAATTGACGCCAAAGGGCGGACGTTGGCCCGTTCTTAACATTCCTCGGCTTCACTGGCCCCCGGGGTGCGCCGGTCATGGGGATGTCCGGCCCGTGAAACGTTGGGGTGCGACATGCTCATGCTGGCCAGTCTGTTCGGGGTTCTCATGCTGGGGGCTGCGGTCGATTTCACCGGAGTGCTGAAATCCGAGGAGGAGGATGACGACGCTCCTCCCGCCCCGGGTGGCGGCGATCAGCCGGAAAACACCATCGAAGGCACGCCGCTGGCCGAGATCATCGCCGGCGGCGAGGAGGCCGAGGCGATCTCCGGCGACGGCGGCGACGACCAGATCGGCGGCTATGAGGGTGACGATATACTCGATGGCGGCGCTGGGGCAGACGATGTGCACGGGATGGCCGGGGACGACACGATCACCGGCGGCACGGGTGACGATACGCTGCACGGCGAGGACGGCGCCGACCGGATCGAGGGCGGGGCAGGCGACGACCTCCTGTCGGGATACGAGGGCGACGACACGCTTTCGGGCGGTGAGGGCAATGACGCGCTGATCGGCGGCGGCGGGGCGGACCTTCTCGACGGCGGCGCGGGCGACGATGCGCTCCAAGGCATGCTCGGCGACGACACGCTGACCGGCGGGGCCGGGCAGGACACGCTGATGGGCGGCGACGGCAACGACCTTCTCGACGGCCGCGTTCCTGCAGACGGGTCGCCCGACACCGACGGGCGCGACTTCCTCAATGGCGGGCGCGGCGACGATACGATTTTCGTTGGCGCTGACGACTGGGTCGATGGCGGCGAGGGCGCGGACAGCTTCGTGCTGTCGGACTGGCTGGCCGAGGCGGAGGGGACCGCGACGATCGACGACTACGATCCGGCCGAGGACCAGCTTGTCATCGTCTACGACCCGGCGGGCCATCCCGATCCCGAGGTCGCCGTCGAGCCCGACGACAGCACCGAGGGGGCGATGCATATCCTACTCGACGGCGCGATCATCGCGCGGGTGCTCGACAATCCCGGCCTGACCGCCGACGACATCACCCTGATCGCGAAGGACGAGGTCCGCGCCGCCTGATCGCGCCGCATGGCCGCGCTGCCGCGATGGGGGCTTTCCTTTCGCCGCATTCTCCCCTATATGCGCGCATCCGCTGGAAACGGCGGCACTTCTCCACGGGCCCTGCTGGACGACATCCCGGCTTGCGCCATAACCCTCATTCCGAAAGGAGACCCCGATGTCGATCACGGTTGAAGAAAAAGCCCGCGTCATCAAGGAATTTGGCACCAAGGAAGGCGACACCGGTTCGCCCGAAGTCCAGGTCGCCATCCTGACCTCGCGGATCGCCACGCTGACCGAGCATTTCAAGACCCACAAGAAGGACAACCACGGCCGCCGTGGCCTTCTGAAGATGGTCGCACTGCGCCGCAAGCTGCTCGACTACCTCAAGGGCAAGGACGAAGCGCGCTATCAGGCCCTGATCGAGCGCCTCGGCATCCGCCGCTAAGCGCGGTCCGATTGACGGATTGGAACGCCCGTGCCGAAAGGTGCGGGCGTTCTGGCTTCGGATGGCGGCCGTGAGCCCATAGCGACTGGAGCCAAGCCGCAGGCTACTGCCGCCAGAAGTCACGGTGCGGAGCAAGAAGCTCGCCTTCAATTTCGGGGAAGGGGCCATGCACCTCGATCGTTTTCTGTCCGGAGTTGAGCACGTTGCGCGCAGGCATGTTCATTGTCGGGTTCTCAGCATGATCACCGGTCAGCGCGAGGAGTTGCGTTTCTTCGTAGCCATAGACCAGACGCCCGATATTCGCCCAATAGAACGTACCTGAGCACATGGCACAGGGCTCGCCAGTTGAGACCAGCGTGCAGGTCCAGAGGAACTCCGGCGAGTATGTCGTTGCTGCGCGGCGAGCGAGCTCCGCTTCGGCGTGACGCACCGTGTCGATATTGCCTTGGCGCATGAGGATTGTGTCGTCGGGGCCGACCAGTACCGCGCCGAACGGGTGATGACCATGTGCCGCCGCACTGCGGGCAACGGCGTTGGCAGATCGAATATGGGCAATCATCTGGTCGCGGGTCATATCTGGCAACCTATCTTGCATGGAACAAGGTAGCAGCTTCGCCGGGTGGGGCCGAAAATTAATCCCAATCCAACGTTTGGCGAACATATCACAGTCAATGCAACCCGAACGCCAAAAGAATTTGCCACAGGACGGTACGCTTCGTCACGCAGAGCGAACGTTGCGCCTCGCTACCCTGCTCAAGCCGCCCCTTCCCAATCCCCGGCTTTTACTGTAAATGCGCGCAATCTGTGACGTGAGCCCATGCCCCCGGGCGCATGCGAAGGATTGGGGGCGGCGGCAATGGGGCCGCTATGCAAACGGGAGACACGGGATACGCCCGTGGGTGCTCCCAAGAGGAAACGATATATGTTCAACGTGACAAAGAAATCCATCCAGTGGGGCCAGGAAGAGCTCACACTGGAAACGGGAAAGGTCGCCCGTCAGGCCGACGGTTCGGTGGTCGCCACGCTCGGCGAGACCTCCGTCATGGCCAACGTGACCTATGCCCGCGAGCAGAAGCCGGGCCAGGACTTCTTCCCGCTGACCGTCCACTACCAGGAAAAGACCTATGCCGCTGGCAAGATCCCGGGCGGCTTTTTCAAGCGTGAGGGCCGTCCTTCCGAGAAGGAAACTCTGACCTCGCGCCTGATCGACCGTCCGATCCGCCCGCTCTTCGTGCCGGGCTTCAAGAACGAAGTTCTCGTCATCGTCACCGTGCTCAGCCATGACCTCGTCAATGATCCCGACATGGTCGGCATGATCGCGGCCTCCGCTGCGCTGACGATTTCGGGCGTCCCGTTCATGGGCCCGATCGGCGCCTGCCGCGTCGGATTCTCGAACGGCGAATACGTGCTGAACCCCGAAGTCAGCGACATGGACCAGCTGCGGATGAACCCCGAGCAGCGGCTCGACCTCGTCGTCGCCGGCACCAAGGACGCCGTGATGATGGTCGAATCGGAAGCCTACGAACTCTCCGAGGCCGAGATGCTCGGCGCGGTGAAGTTCGGCCATGACGCGATGCAGCCGGTGATCGACATGATCATCGACTTTGCCGAAGCTTGCGCGAAAGAACCGTTCAACTTCCAGCCGGCCGACTATTCGGCGCTCTACGCCAAGGTCAAGAAAGCCGGTGAGGCGCAGATGCGCGCCGCCTTCGGGATCCGCGACAAGCAGGAGCGGGTGAACGCCATCTCCGCCGCGCGCGACGCCGTGAAGGCGACGCTTTCGGAAGAGGACCTCGCCGACGCCAATCTTGGCTCGGCGTTCAAGAAGCTCGAAAGCTCGATTCTGCGCGGCGACGTGGTGGCCAACGGCATCCGCATCGACGGCCGCGACACCAAGACCGTGCGCCCGATCGCAGCCGAGGTCGGCCTTCTGCCCCGCACCCACGGCTCGGCACTCTTTACCCGGGGCGAGACGCAGGGCCTGGTGATCACCACGCTCGGTACCGGCGATGACGAACAGATCATCGACGCGTTGCACGGCAACTACCGTTCGAACTTCCTCTTGCACTACAACTTCCCGCCCTACTCGGTCGGCGAGGTTGGGCGCTTCGGTCCTCCGGGCCGGCGCGAGATTGGTCACGGCAAGCTCGCCTGGCGCGCGCTCCAGGCGGTTCTGCCGGCACCGACCGACTTCCCCTACACGATCCGCGTCGTGTCGGAGATCACCGAATCGAACGGCTCCTCCTCGATGGCTTCGGTCTGCGGCGGGTCGCTCTCGATGATGGATGCGGGCGTGCCGCTGAAGGCGCCGGTTGCCGGCGTCGCGATGGGCCTCATCCTCGAAGAGGACGGCAAGTATGCGGTCCTGACCGACATCCTCGGCGACGAGGATCACCTCGGCGACATGGACTTCAAGGTCGCGGGCACCGAGAACGGCATCACCTCGCTCCAGATGGACATCAAGGTCGCGGGCATCACCCCGGCAATCATGGAGCAGGCGCTGGCCCAGGCCAAGGACGGTCGCATGCACATCCTCGGCGAGATGTCGAAAGCCCTGTCGGCCGGCCGCCAGGAGTTTTCGGCCCACGCCCCGCGGATCGAGACGATGAGCATCCCGACCGACAAGATCCGCGAAGTGATCGGCTCGGGCGGCAAGGTCATCCGCGAGATCGTCGAGGTCTCGGGTGCCAAGGTCGACATCAACGACGACGGCGTGATCAAGATCGCCTCGGCCAATGCCGATGCCATCAAGAAGGCCTATGACATGATCTACTCGATCGTGGCCGAGCCGGAAGAGGGCAAGATCTACACCGGCAAGGTGGTGAAGCTCGTCGATTTCGGCGCCTTCGTGAACTTCTTCGGCAAGCGCGACGGTCTGGTCCACGTCTCCCAGATCGCCAACAAGCGCCTGCAGCACCCGAACGAGGTGCTGAAGGAAGGCCAGGAAGTAAAGGTCAAGCTTCTGGGCTTCGACGATCGCGGCAAGGTCCGGCTCGGCATGAAGATGGTCGATCAGGAAACCGGCGAGGAGTTCTCGGCGGAGAAGCAAGAAAGGGCCGACGCCGATTAAGGCGACGCGCTGCTTTTGCGATGATCGGAAGCCCGGGCCAGCGCCCGGGCTTCTTTCATTTACACCTGCGCGGGCCAGTTGACACGGGCCGTGGTGGCTGCGACACCTGCCCCCGACCCCGATGATGGACAGCGCATGGCCACCGGCGCCGACGACACGCCCTTCACCGAATTCCTCGCGCCGGCGAAGGCCCGGTTCCGGCCGCTGGATGCCGCCGCCCCGGCCGGCCGGGTCATCGCGCATCTCAGGCGACCGCGGGACGGCGACCTGGTTTGCGACGCGGATCTGCGGGCCGAGATCGCGATGCTTGAGGCGCCGCGCGGCCGCCCGCCGCTCTTCGTGTCCTACTACACGCCCGACACGCCTTACGAGGCGCTCGCCGCCGATCTGCGCGCCTCGCTCGACCGTTTCGACCTGCCGCACAGGATCGAGCCCATCGCCTCGCGCGGATCCTGGGTCGCCAATACCGGGATCAAGGCGCGCTTCGTCGAACGGGTCTGGGCTGAAAGCGATGGTCCGATCTGTTGGCTCGACGCCGATGCGGCGATCCTGCGCCCGCCGGGTTTCGTCTGCGACAACCCGTTCGACATCGCCCAGGTCCGGCGGCGGGGATGGGAGGACCTTTCGGGCTTTCTCTATCTGAGCAAGTCCGATGCGGCGGGCCGGATCGTTGCCGAGTGGTCGCGGCTCTGCGGGCTTTACCCGCAGGCTTGGGACCAGACCATGCTCAGCCTTGCCTGGTACACGGTCGCGAAGGATCATGCGCTGGCGAGCCTTTGGCTCAATGCCGGGGTGTTTCGCTTCCCCCGTTCGGCGATCCGCGACCTGCGCGACCGGCTCTTCTACTATCCGTTCAGGCGCAAGATCCGGCCGTTCATCGACCAGAAGCAGGCCTCGCGTACGCTCAAGGCCTTCGTCAACGCCTCCTCCGCCCCGCGCGAAGAGCGCGGCAGCGACGACCTGACCGAGGCATTCCGTCAAGCGCTCGCCCACTATGACTTCAGTTTCGATGCGCGGTTCGAGACGATCTTCACCGGCGGCGGCAACCGCCCCTGACCGAAACCGCGCGGGAAGATTCCGATGGTGCGGCGCAAAAAGACCCGGCTTGAGCGTTTCTTTTCATTGAATCAGCACCGCAAGCGCTGGGGCGGCGGGCGTCATGCCGGCGCGGATACCGATCTGGCGGCGATGCGTGACCGGATCGTCGAGGCGGGCGAGGCGGTGCAGACGCGCGGCTCGGAAAAATCGCTCGACCGGCATCTTGAGAACCTCCGTCGCGAATTCTCCGGCCAGCCGGAGCTGGTCTTCCACCATGCGAAACTCATCGTCCTCATCCGGCGCGAAGTGCGGCTGGCCGACAGCATCGCGCAGTTCTGCGCGCTCTGGGAAGCTGAGGGCGACTTCCTCGCCCGCCACCTCAACCTGCGCTGGCTGATCTCGGCCGCCGACACGCTCGCCGATCACGATCCCGATGCCGGCACCCGTACGGTGGCGATGATGGCGGGGCTTCTGGCCAATACGGTTAAGATCTACGAATCGGAGCGCTACATCACCGGCGCCGCCACGATCGCGCCCGATCCGGCGCGGATCGACAAGCTGCAAACCGACCTCGTGCCGCTCTTCGAAGGCATGTCGGTCTTCACCGTCGGCACCGACGACACCTTGCGCAACATGTACTGGCGGCTTGAGCCGTTCTTCGCGATGGGGCCGGCCGGGCTGATCCTGAAATCGGTCTACGATCGGATGCAGGTCGAGGATACGGCCTTCGCCCGCCTCCGCGCGCTTCACCGCCGCGACCGCACCGCCTGGTGGGACGAAACGGAAAGCTAGGCGCCGAAATCGTCAGGGTCGAGCGTCACCTCGCGCCGCTCGGCGACGAAAGCCCGCGACAGTTGCCGTCCCCCCATTCGAAGCTGTGCCAGGATCCGCCGCAGCCGGTAGCCGGCGCCGGCAGAGCGGGCCGTCTTGCCCGCGCCGTCGATCGTCGAAGCCGTTGCGATCGGCGCAGGGATCCCGTAGGCCGGGCAGCGGTCGAGTTGGACGGCACAGGCCGGTTCCACCTGCCAGCTTTCGAGTTCGTAGGACCGGCAGATCAACGCATCGGCAAGTGCCCCGCCGCGTTCCGCCCGGGCAAGGAGTTTTGCCGCGCCGAGGGGCGAGAGAACATAGGCGGCCGCCCCGCTCCGGTCCTGATAGAGTTGCCGCAGCACGACGCCCGGCACCACCGGACGCGCGGCGCGTCCCAGAAGCTTGCGGCGCTTGCGGACTTCGAGCGTCACATGATCGAGTCCCGGCATTGCCTCCAGCGCAGCCAGAACCGCGGGCACCCGGCGCGACAGCACCGCGTCGTCCTCGAGGATCAGCGCCGGCCGCCCGGTCTCTGCGACCCGTTCCCAGGCGGCGACATGGCTCAGAAGGCAGGCCCGCTCGGCCGGGCGCATCGGGCGTTCCCAGCGCTCCCAGTAGGATTTGGGCCGGGCCTGCGCCGCCTTGTCCGCCGTCACCGCCTCGACCCGCCGACAGGCCAGCCCGAGCGCCGCCATCTGGCTGCGCTGGAAATTCATCCGCTCGGTTGAACGGGCAAGGTTGATGATCAGAACCTCCATCGTCGGCTCAGGCCGAGGGGAGGTCGGTGATCCGCCACAGGCCCAGCATCTTTTCCTTCGCCTGACCGGGCAGCCAGTCTTGCCCCTCGGCGATCATCCGCATCGGAGCGGGCAGATGGAAGGGCGCACGCGTCAGGTCCAGCGGCCGCCACTCGCCTGTATAGATGTCGTCATTGGGGCTGCCCGGATAGATCGTTGTCAGAAGGTAGGTCGATCCGGAGGCACGGATATTTGCCAGCGCGGCTGCAATATGGTTGTGTGAAAGGTGAACGAGACAGTCGCGGCAGAAGACGAGGTCAGATTTCGGCAGCGGACCCTGTATGAGGTCTATCACTTCGAACCGGACCGCTTCGCGTGAATGGAGGCCCCGGTTCCGGGCGATGAGTTCGGGTACGATATCGCCGCCCAGATAATCGATACCCGCGAGGTCGACATGGGCCATCCAGTTGAAGTCACCACACGGAACATCGAGCATCGACCGGACGGAAAGATCCGTCAGGAGCTTTGGCAGTAGCTGGCGCAGCTGTTCGGTCGATTTAAGGTTGGAACCCTTGCCAGATACGCTTTCCTTGTCGCCCCATTTGTTGATGCGAACGTATTCGCGAAAGATGTCCGCCGGCGCTTGGCCCCGCAGGACCCGGCGCTTGATGCGATAGCGGAGCTTGCTGAACACGCCCATTCGATGATCCTCCGTCGCCGCCTGTCGCTGCGGCACGTCTGGTGTCAGACGTGCTTATTGCCGGGGACGGCGAGGGTCAGAGAACGCGCCGGGCCGGATGCGGAAGCACCCGGCCCGAAATTATCCGGCTACGCCCCCCCACCTTTACTTCGGCAGCTTGGCGTAGCGCAGGTAGGGCAGGACCTTGTTGATCTGGCCGAACTTCTTCTCCGCCGCCGCGTCGTCGAGCGAGAGCGGCACGATCACGTCCTGACCCACGGTCCAGTTCGCCGGCGTCGCCACGCCCTTGCCGTTCGCGGTCTGCAGCGCGTCGAGCGCGCGCAACACCTCGGCGAAGTTGCGGCCGACGTTCATCGGGTAGGTCATCGAGAGTTTCAACTTCTTGTCCGGCCCGATTATGAAGACCGCGCGCACCGTCTGGCTGTCGTTCGCGGTGGCGTTGTCGGGCATGTAGGCCTCGGCCGGCAGCATGTCGAAGGCTTTCGACACATGCAGCCCGTCATCGGCGATAATGGGAAATGCGGCGACGGCTTCCGCAGCGGTCTCGATATCGCGTTTCCAGCGCTTGTGCTCCTCGACTCCGTCGACCGAGATGCCGATCACCTTGGTATTGCGCTTGGCCCATTCATCGGCCAGCTGAGCCACGGCGCCGAATTCGGTGGTGCAGACCGGGGTGAAGTCCTTCGGGTGCGAAAAGAGAATCGCCCAGCTGTCGCCGATCCAGTCGTGGAACTTGATCAGGCCCTGATCGGTCTGGGCGGTGAAGTTGGGAACCGTGTCGTTGATGCGAAGGGCCATTGGCTGTCTCCTTGTCCTGAAATGGAAGCGGTGCTGCCGCAGAACATAAGCCCGGGCGCGCGCAATTACACCCCGCTTCGTCGCCGCGCGACAAATCGCCGGATGGCGGGGAGGCATAATTTGATCAAATTATGTTTCCCGCCCTTGCGGCCTAACCGCCGGCCTGCCAAAGTCCGGCCGCGAAAGACGAGGTGAGCCATGATCGAACGACGCGAATTTTACATCGGCGGACGCTGGACCGCCCCCGGCACCCCCCGCGACTGTACGGTGATAGACCCGTCGACCGAGGATCCCTGCGCGGTGATTTCGCTCGGATCCGAGACCGATGCCAACGCCGCCGTCGCGGCGGCCAAGGCCGCCTTTCCCGCCTGGGCGGCGACCCCGCCGGCAGAACGCCGGGCGATCGTGGCGCGAATCCTCGACGAATACGACCGACGCAAGGACGACCTGGCCGGGGCGATCTCGCTCGAGATGGGTGCGCCCATCGACATGAGCCGCGACAGTCAGGCGCCCTGCCTGCCCTGGCACCTGAATAACTTCCTCACCGCCTTCGATGAGATCGAGTGGATCCGGCCCCTCGGCCCGCATGCCCCGAACGACCGCATCGCGCTTGAGCCGATCGGCGTCGTCGGGCTGATCACGCCGTGGAACTGGCCGATGAACCAGATCGCGCTCAAGGTGATCCCGGCGCTTCTGGCGGGCTGCACCTGCGTGCTGAAGCCGTCCGAGGAAAGCCCCCTCAACGCGATGATCTTCGCCGAGTTCTGCCACGATGCCGGCGTGCCGCCGGGGGTCTTCAACCTCGTGAACGGCGACGGCGCCGGGGTCGGCTCGGTCCTTTCGGCACATCCGGACGTCGAGATGATCTCCTTCACCGGCTCGACCCGTGCCGGAAGGGCGATTTCCAAGGCGGCGGCGGAGACGCTGAAGCGCGTGACGCTGGAGCTTGGCGGCAAGGGCGCCAACCTCATCTTTGCCGATGCCGACGAGAAGGCGGTGAAGCGCGGGGTGCTGCATCTGATGAACAACTCGGGCCAAAGCTGCAACGCGCCGTCGCGGATGCTCGTGGAACGCGCGATCTATGATCAGGCGGTCGAGATCGCCGCCGAGGTGGCGAAAGCCATCAAGGTCGGCCCGGCGTCCGAGCATGGCCGCCATATCGGCCCGGTGGTGAACAAGCGCCAGTGGGACCAGATCCAGGGCTTTATCCAGAAGGGCATCGACGAAGGCGCGCGGCTGGTGGCCGGCGGACTCGGCCTGCCCGAGGGCATGAACAAGGGTTACTATGTCCGGCCGACGGTCTTCGCCGACGTGGAGCCCGGCATGACCATCGAGCGCGAGGAGATCTTCGGCCCCGTGCTCTCGATCATCCCCTTCGACAACGAGGAAGAGGCGGTGCGCATCGCCAACGACACGCCCTATGGCCTGACGAACTACGTCCAGAGCCAGGATGGCGCCCGGCGCAACCGGCTCGCGCTGGCGCTGAAATCGGGGATGGTCGAGATGAACGGCCAGAGCCGCGGCGCCGGGGCGCCCTTCGGCGGGGTCAAGGCATCGGGCCGCGCACGCGAAGGCGGCACTTGGGGGATCGAGGAATTCCTCGAGGCCAAGGCGATCTCCGGCTGGGCCCCGGATCTCGCGGCCGAGTAGGCCGACGGGATCGGTCCGGTCGGGGCATCGAGCCCTTCCGGACCGGTCCGGCCTGCGCCGGACGCGTCGCGCCCCGACCGTTCGCAAAACGACATCTTCGCCGTTCGGAATGTCGGCCGCGATACTTTTCGCGCCGGCCCCGCTGCCCTTAAGATCAAGGTGCAGGTTCGGAACGAGGAGAGCGGCATGGCCTCTGATGAAACGGTGACGCGCGCGCGCCACGGCGGACGCGAGGCGCGGCGGCGCGAACGGTCGCACAAGGCAACCGGGCCGGGCCGCCCCTACATCGTGCGCAACATCCCGACCTACGACATCCTCTCGGAAGAGAACCTTCTGAAGATCGAGGCCGCCGCCGACCGCATCCTCGCCGAGATCGGCATCGAGTTCCGCGACGATCCGACGTGGCGATCGATCACTGGAAGCGGGCCGGCGCCAAGGTCGACGGCGGTCTGGTCAAGTTCGAGCCGGGCATGCTGCGCGAGATCCTGAAGACCGCGCCGGCCGAATTCACCCAGCACGCCCGCAACCCGGCCAATTCCGCTCGAGATCGGCGGCAAGAGCGTTGTCTTCGCCCCGGCCTACGGCTCGCCCTTCGTGATGGACCTCGACCAGGGCCGCCGCTACGGCACGATCGAGGATTTCGAGAACTTCATCAAGCTGGCGCAGTCCTCGCCCTGGCTGCACCATTCCGGCGGCACGATCTGCGAACCGATCGACGTGCCGGTCAACAAGCGCCATCTCGACATGGTCTATGCCCACATCAACTATTCCGACCGCGGCTTCATGGGCTCGGTGACCGCCGAGGAGCGGAGCGAGGACTCGATCGAGATGGCGCGCATCGTGTTCGGGCGCGACTTCGTCGACGAGAACTGCGTCATCCTTGGCAACGTCAACGTCAACTCGCCGCTGGTCTGGGACGGCACGATGACCAAGGCGCTGCGCGCCTATGCCCGCGCCAACCAGGCGGCGGTGGTCGTGCCCTTCATCCTCGGCGGCGCGATGGGGCCGGTGACCAATGCCGGCGCCATCGCCCAGATCGCTGGCCGAGACCATGGCCGGCTGCGCGCTGACCCAGCTCGAGCGCCCCGGCGCGCCGGTCGATCTTCGGCAACTTCCTGTCGTCGATGTCGCTGCGCTCCGGTTCGCCGACCTTCGGCACGCCGGAGCCGGCGATCGGCTCGATGGTGATCGGCCAGCTGGCGCGGCGGCTGAACCTGCCGCTGCGATGCTCGGGCAACTTCACCACCTCGAAGCTGCCCGACGCCCAGGCGATGAACGAAGGCACGATGTCGATGCTCGCCGCGGTGCATTGCGGCGCCAACTTCATCCTGCATTCGGCCGGCTTCCTCGATGGGCTGCTGTCGATGTCCTACGAGAAATTCGTGCATGGACGCCGATCTCTGCGGCGCGCTGCACTACCTATCTCGACGGGGTCAAGATCGACGACAACCAGCTGGCCGCTCGACGCCTTCGCCGAGGTCGGACCGGGCAACCATTTCTTCGGCTGCGCCCACACGATGGCGAATTACGAAACCGCGTTCTGGGACAGCGAGATCGCCGACAACGAGCCGTTCGAGAAATGGGAGGCGGCGGGCAGCACCGATGCCGCGACCCGCGCCAACCGGCTCTGGAAGAAGACGGCTGCGCCGAATACGAGGCGCCGCCGCTCGACGCGGCATCGACGAGGCGCTGAAGGATTTCGTGACGCGGAAGAAGGCGGCGATGCCGGATGCCTGGTACTAAGCCGGCCCACCCCCACCTTCTCTCGCCGCTCGGATTGCGCGGCCACACGCTTCCGCAACCGCATCGTCTTCGGCGCCCATACCGCGAACATGTCGGACATGGGCCTGCCCGGCCCCCGCTTCGGTGCCTATCTCCTCGAACGCGCCCTCGGCGGCGCCGGCGATGATCGTGGCCGAACCGATGCCCGTGCACCGCACCGGCGTCCTGACCCGAGGCAACTTCCGCCACGGCACCGACGAGGTCATTCCGCATTTCCGCAAGGTGACCGAACCGGTGAAGGAGGCGGGCGCCGTCATCCTACAACAGCTCTACCACATCGGCGCGCACGGCGATTCCGACCTCAGCTTCGCGCCGCATTGGGGACCGTCGGGTGGTCCGAGCTACCATGACAGCGACGGCTCCCACGCGATGACCGAGGCAGAGATCGAGGAGCTGATCGAAGCCCATGTCGCCGCCGCCATCCGCTGCCAGAAGGGCGGGTTTCCAGGGGGTCGAGGTCTGGGGCGCCTATCATTCGCTCCTCGACCAGTTCTGGACGCCCTGGTCCAACAAGCGCACCGACAAATGGGGCGGCTCCTTGGAAAACCGCACCCGCATGTCGCGCAGGATCATCGAAGGCATCCGCAAGGCCTGCGGCGAGGACTTCATCATCGGCCTCGCGATCTCGACCTCGGACAGCCACGACGTGCTGCTGCAGGGCGAGGCGCTGGCCGAGATCGTCGCCCTTCACGACGCGACCGGCCATGTCGACTACGTGACCTGCGGCCACGGCGGCTATCTCGATTTCGAGCGGCTGATGCCCACCTTCCTCTTCGCTGACAAGCTGACCGCACCCTTCACCGAGGAGCTGAAGAAAGTCGTCAAACACGCCAAGGTCACGTCAGAGGCGCATGTCCGTACCCCCGAAAACGCCGAAAGCGTCATCGCCGAGCGGTCAGGCTGACATGGTCTCCATCGTGCGGGGCCAGATCGCCGACCCGCACCTTGCCGCGCAAGACGACCGAGGGCCGGGCCGAGGACGTGCGTGGCTGCATCTCCTGCAACCAGATGTGCTGGGGCCGCCGCTCGCGCGACTACTGGATTTCCTGCCTCATCAACCCCTCGGCCGGGCGCGAATTCGAATGGGGCGGCGACCGCTTCACTGTCGCCGCGAAACCCCGGCGCATCGTCGTCGTCGGCGCCGGCCCCGCCGGTCTCGAAGCCGCCCGCACAGCCGCCGAACGCGGCCACCGTGTCGACATCTTCGAAGCCCAGCCCCGAATCGGCGGCCAGTTCCGCCTCGCCGGCGAACAGCCGCGCCGGGCGCAGATCCTCGACCTCCTCGACTGGTACGAACGCCAGTTCGAAAAGCTCCAGGTCCGGCTTCACCTCAACACCTACGCCGAACCCGCAGACATCCGCGCCCTCGACCCCGATGCCGTCGTCCTCGCCACCGGCTCGCTCCCCGACGAGGACGGTTTCCAGCGCTGGATGCCCGGCAAGGACCGTCTTCCGGGCATCGACAAGGGCCATGTCCATGCCCCCGAGGACATCATGCGGCGCGAGGCGAAGCTCGGGGACCACGTCATCCTCTACGACGAAGGCGGCAACTGGCGCGGGCTCGGCACCGCCTGGGCAATGGCCGAACGCGGCCACCGCGTCACCATCGTCACGCCGGAACCCTTCATCGGCAAGGAGCTTGCCCGCACGTCCTCCGACATCGCGCTCCGCCCCCGCCTCGCGAAGCTTGGCGTGACCTTCCTCACCGAACACCTGATCGCCGAATGGCACGGCGACGGCGCCACGCTGCGCAACCTGCTGACCGGTTCGGAAACCCGCCTTGCCGCCTCAGCCCTGGTCATGTCCACGACGAACCGCGCCTACGATCCGCTCTCGACTGACCTCGCTGATATCGAAACCCACCTGATCGGTGACGCCGCAGCACCCCGGCAGGCGCCGTACGCGTTCCATGAAGGGCGAAAGACCGGGCTCGTCCTCTAACATTCTTCTTGGCCGAAATACTCCGGGGGTCCGGGTGAAAAACCCCCGGCTCCGCCCTCAGAGGTTGAACACCCGGTTCGGGTGCAGTTCGCCCGACTTGTAGACCCCGACGGCGACCGCGCGGCCCTGATGGCTCGCCCAGGCCTCGTCGCCCCATTCCACGTCGGACGCGATCACCATCCCCGGATTGCCGTTCCTCAGCCGCGCCGCCCCTCGGGCGTTGCCTTCAGTTCCGGCAGATCCGCCAGCCCGACCTCAAGTGGCAGCAGAAGCGCATCCAGAGCCTCGGTCTTCGCCAGTTCGTCGATCTTCTCGATCGTCACCCCGTCCGAGGCCTCGAACGGCCCCGACCATTCGCGGCGCAACCAGAGCGACATGGCCGAGACAGCCCAGCGCCTGCCCCGAGATCGCGGGCGATGGAGCGGACATAGCCGCCCTTGCCGCAGACCATCTCCAGCTCGACCGTGATCGGCGTCGGGCCGCGCAGATCATCTCCAGGCTCTCGACCCACAGCGGTCGCGCGGCCAAGCTCCATCTCCTCGCCCGCCCGCGCCAGCTCATAGGCGCGCTCGCCGTCGACCTTCACGGCCGAAAACTGCGGCGGCACCTGCATGATGTCGCCGCGAAACGCCGGCAAGCGCAGCGTCGATCTCGGCATCGGTGGGCCGCAGCCTCGGAGGTCGCGATCACCTCGCCCTCGGCATCGTCGGTCTTCGTCGCCGCCCCGAACCGCACCGCGAAGCGGTAGCATTTCAGCGCGTCGGTGATGTAGGGCACGGTCTTCGTCGCCTCGCCCAGCGCCACGGCCAGCACGCCGGTCGCATCCGGGTCCAGCGTGCCCGCATGGCCCGCCTTCTTGCGCGTCGAACGCCCAGCGCACCTTGTTCACGACCGCGGTCGAGGTCACGCCCGCAGGCTTGTCCACCACCAGCCAGCCGGAAATATCGCGACCCTTCTTGCGTGCCATGTCTCTACTTTCCATGGGAAGGACGCCTGCTACCGATAGCGGCGGGCGCGTCAATCCGCCGGCACCGAAAGCCCGACCATCGGTCCCATCGGAAACCCGAAATCGTCGCGACCGATCTCCGGCGCATAAAGGCGCGAGACGTTGCCGTCGAAATAGAGCGCATCCGGCACGCTCAGCGCGTCGCGGAAGACCCGGGCGAAGGCGTGGAAGTTCACCGCCCCGTCCGAGATCGACGAACTAGGCGCGGCCGCCATCGGCCGAGACGCCGACGCCGTTGCGGACATAGCGCGAGTCGGAGCCTTCGCAGGAACCGCGGATGCAGCGCTGCCGTCGATCACCAGCATCGGTCCGGACTGCGTCGCGTACCGGCAGTCGGCGCGTCGCGCTCGAAGGCGAGCGTCTCGATCACCGCGAAGCCGTCCGCCCGGATGCAGAAGACCCCATTCGGCAGCAGACCGAAATTCCCCGGCCCGGCCGAGGTCACCAGCCGCGAGATCTCGCGCCCCTCGGCGCGGTAAAGCCCGACGGGCGCCGGTCGGGGTGATACATCCCGGCATTCATCGCAAAGACCAGCCGCCGTCCCTCGGCCGCAAGCCCGTCGCGCAGCCGTTCGAACGTGCCGATGGGCGCACCGTCCTGCATCGTTGAGAAATAGCCGCAGATCCTCGCCCGCCGCCGCCTCGCAGACCGCATAGGTGTCGCCGTCATGCACCAGCGTTCGGCAGCTTTCGGCCTGTGCCGCACCTGCCAGAAGCAGGAATGCGGCCGCAGCCCTAGCCCAGATCGTCATCTTCGTCTCATCGCGCTTCGCGATATCGCGCTGTACCCGCTCGTCGGCCAGAAGCCGGCGCGTCGCATCCATCCGGTCGAACGTCTCGTCGAGGACGAACCGCAGTTCGGGCGCGAATTTCAGCGTCATCGCCTTGGCGACATGATGGCGAAGCTCGCCCTTCGAGCGGTTGAGCGCGGCCAGCGCCTCCTCCGCGCCCTCGCCGCCGAGCGGCAGCACGAAGGCCGTGGCGATCCTCAGGTCGGGCGAGACCCGGACCTCGCCCACGGTGATCGACATGGCGCTCAAGTCGGTGTCGTATGGACCTCGCCGCGCATCAGCACTTCGGACAGGGTGCGGCGGATCAACTCGCCGACGCGAAGCTGACGCTGCGAGGGGCCGGACGCCCGGGAGGATCGGTTCTGTGCCATGCCGCAGCATGTAGGCCATGCCGGCGCGCCCCGCAACGGGGCTTTGCCAAGCGGCGGCGCAGCGGCTAAAGGAAGCCGATCAGCGGAGGGAGGCGCACATGACCGACCGACAGACATTCCCGGCATCGTCGTCACCGGCGTATCGGGCCGCATGGGGCAGATGCTGATCCGGCTGATCGCGGCCTCGGACCGGGCGCGGCTTGTCGGCGCGATCGAACGGGCGGGCCACGACTGGATCGGCCGCGATCTCGGCGCGGCGATGGGCGGGGCGGCGAGCGGCGTCACCGTCACCGACGACCCGCTGGAGGCCTTCGCCAAGGCGCAGGCGGTGATCGACTTCACCGCGCCCGCCGCGACGGTCGAATTCGCGGCGCTCGCGGCACAGGCCCGCGCGGTCCATGTCATCGGCACGACCGGGCTTGAAGCCGAGCACCTGGCGAAGATCAGGGCCGCCGCCCGCCATGCCGTGATCGTCCGCGCCGGCAACATGAGCCTTGGGGTCAATCTTCTGACCCAGCTGACGAAGAAGGTCGCCGCCGCGCTCGATGCCGACTGGGATATCGAGATCATCGAGGCGCATCACCGCATAAGGTCGACGCGCCGTCCGGCACGGCGCTGATGCTGGGCGAGGCTGCCGCCGAGGGGCGCGGCGTCAGCCTGCCCGACGTCCGCGACCGCGGCGCGCGACGGCATCACCGGCGCGCGCGCAGACGCGGCCATATCGGCTTTTCCGCGATCCGGGGCGGCGACATCGTCGGCGAGCATGACGTGATCTTCGCGGCCGACGGCGAACGGATCGTGCTGCGCCACGTCGCCACCGACCGCGCGATCTTCGCGCGCGGCGCGCTCAGGGCCGCGCTTTGGGGGCAGGACAAGAAGCCCGGCGAATACGACATGCTGGACGTGCTCGGCCTGTGACCGGCGCGGGTACGTGGGTTTAAACCCACCTTACCGGGGCCGGGCCGGGACGGCCAACATTCCCCGCAGCGGGGGTCAGGGTAAGGTGGGTTTAAACCCACCTTACGGGCCCGGTCTCAGAAATCGACCGCGATCCCCTTCTTCTCCCAGTCGCCGTAGCGCACCGGCTCGGGTCCGTCGCGACCACCGAGTTCGGCCGGCAAGTCGGTGGCCACCGCCGCCTTCCGCCGAGCCTCGGCCTCGGCAAGGGCGCGTTTGGCGGCGTCGGGCAGGTCCTTGGCGGGTGTCGTCGGCATCGTGGCCTTCCTTGTCTCGCAATGTCCCTTGATATACGGGGGCCGGGCGGGCGCGGCAACCGGGGGACGCATGGCGACGGATGACACGGCACGAGGTGCGGCGGCCCGGCTGGTAGCGGCCGTCCTCGAGGACCGCGCGCCTCTGTCCGACCAGATCGCGCGCGGCGCGCTGTCGGGCCTTGCGCCGCCCGACCGCGCGCGGGCGCAGCGGCTGGCCCTTGCCACCTTGCGCAATCTCGGTCGCGCCGACGCGGTCCTGAAACCCTTCCTGCGAAAATCCCCGCCGCCTTTTGTCCGCGCGATCCTGCGGGTTTCGGTGCCGAGATCTTCGCCGAAGGCGCCGCCGCCCACGGCGTGGTGAGCGAGGCCGTCGGTCTGGCCCGTGCCTCCGGCCGGCAAGGCCGAGGGGTTCGCCGGCATGGTCAACGCCGTCCTCCGCCGCGCCTCCGAAACACCGGCGGAACACTGGGCGGCGCTGCCGGCCGATCCGCTGCCCGGCTGGCTCCGCGGCCGGCTCATGTCCGCCTGGGGCAAGGCCGCGACGATGGCGATGGAGGCCGCGCAGGCGAAGGGTGCGCCCGCTCGACCTCACGCCGAAGGATGGCGACGCGGCCGCGCTTGCCGCCCGGCTCGGCGGCGAGGCGCTGCCGACCGGCGTCGGTCCGGCTTCACGCCGCCGGCCAGGTCTCCGACCTTGCCGGGCTACGGCGAGGGCGACTGGTGGGTGCAGGACGCCGCCGCCGCCCTTGCCGCGAAGGTGCTGGCGCCGCAACCGGGCGAGCGGGTGCTCGACCTCTGTGCCGCGCCCGGCGGCAAGACGCTGCAACTTGCTGCCGCCGGTGCCGAGGTCACGGCACTCGACCTCTCCGAGGCGCGGATGGAACGGGTGCGCGAAAACCTCGCCCGCTGCCGGCTCGCGGCCGAGATCGTCGTCGCCGATGCGCTGACATGGGAAGGACCGAGCGGTTTCGACGCCGTCCTTCTTGACGCGCCCTGTTCGGCCACCGGCACGATCCGCCGCCACCCCGACCTGCCCTTTGTCCGCGACCCCGCCGGGCTGAAGGAGATTGCCGCCCTGCAGGCCGCGCTCCTCGACCGAGCGCTGACGCGCCTCCGCCCCGGCGGGCGGCTGGTCTTCGCCACCTGCTCGCTCCTGCCCGAGGAGGGCGAGCGGCAGGTTTCCGCCGCCCTTGCCCGCCATCCCGGCCTAGCCGCCGACCGTGCGGCGCTCGACCTGCCGGGGATCGAGCCTGGCTGGATCACCGGCGAGGGCGGCCTCAGGCTCCGCCCCGACTACTGGCCGGAGCGAGGAGGGCTGGACGGGTTCTTCATCGCGTGCCTTCGCCTGACCCAGAACAGACCGGGGGCCGACAGACCTTTAGCCGGTGACACGGGGCAGGGCTGCCGGTAATCTCCGGCCCGGGCAGATTCCCGGACCCAACCGGGCAAGGAAGAACGAGGACCGTGAGGCGTGGGCGCGATCCGAAAGCGGGAATAGAGGCTTCATGGACCGGCTGCACGCGCGGCTGGCGGCCTTGGCACGGCCCGCGACCGGCTTCGTCAGCCAGCCTGAACCGAAGACCATCGGCTCCTTCGCGCGTGGCCGGCAGCTTACCGCCGGCAATTTCCTCTTCGCCGGGTTCCTGATCGAGGCCAAGGGCAAGTCGATCTGGGATCTGCCGATCCCCGACCCCCGGTTCGAGGAGGAGATCCACGGCTGCGCCTGGCTCGACGATCTTGCCGCCGTCGCCGACGCGCCGGCGCGGCAGCGGGCGCAGGACTGGGTCTTCGACTGGATCCGGCGCTACGGGCGCGGCGGCGGGCCGGGATGGACGCCCGACCTGACCGGGCGGCGGCTGATCCGCTGGATCAACCATGCGATCCTTCTCCTGAACGGTCGCGACCGGGCGCAGTCGGATGCCTATTTCCGCTGCCTCGGCCGCCAGACCATATTCCTCGCCCGGCGCTGGAGGACCGCCGCCCCCGGCCTGCCGCGTTTCGAGGCGCTGACCGGGCTCGTCTATGCCGGCCTCGCGCTGACGGGGATGGAACGACATGTCGGTCCGGCCGCAGCGGCGCTGGCGAAGGAATGCGGGCGCGAGATCGACGCCGAAGGCGGCATTCCGACGCGCAACCCCGAAGAGCTTCTGGAGGTCTTCACCCTTCTCACCTGGGCCGCCGAGGCGCTGGCCGAAGCAGGGCGCACGCCTCAGGCGCGCCCATCTCGACGCGATCGACCGGATAGCGCCGACGCTCCGGGCGCTGCGCCATGCCGATGGCGGACTGGCGCGGTTCCACGGCGGGGGCAGGGGGCTCGAAGGGCGGCTCGATCAGGCGCTGGCGACAGCGGGCGGCCGGGCGCTGACGGCGCATGGCCTCGCGATGGGGTATGCCCGGCTCGCGGCCGGGCGCACCACGATCATCGTCGATGCTGCACCGCCGCCGAAGGGGCGCGCCTCGTCGAACGCCCATGCCTCGACGCTGGCGATGGAGCTGACCTCGGGCCGCCGTCCGGTCGTCGTCAACTGCGGCTCGGGCGCGAGCTTCGGGCCAGACTGGCGGCGGGCGGGACGGGCCACGCCGTCGCATTCGACGCTCTGCATCCAGGGCTTTTCCTCCTCCCGCCTCGGTGCGGGCGGGGTGCTGCCCGCCTCACCGCGCGGCGCAGTTCACGGATGTGCCCGACCAGGTCTGGGCGCAGCCCGAGGATGACAGCGACGGCCATCGGCTGATGGCCGGGCATAACGGCTATGTGCCGACCCACGGGCTGACCCATATCCGCAACCTCATGCTCTCCATCGACGGCCGCGCGCTCGCCGGCGAGGATACGCTCGGCGCGATGACCGTCGCGGACCGGCGGCGCTTCGAAACGATCATGGAGCGTTCGAAGCATCAGGGTGTGCCCTTCTCACTTCGCTTCCATCTGCATCCCGATGTCGATGCCGCCATCGACCTCGGCGGTACGGCGGTGTCACTGGCGCTGAAGTCGGGCGAGATCTGGGTCTTCCGCCATGACGGGGTGGGGGAATTGACGCTCGAACCTTCGGTCTTCCTCGAAACCGGGCGGCTGAAGCCGCGCGCGGCGAAGCAGATCGTCCTTTCGGCCCATGTGCTCGATTATGCCTGCCAGTTGGGCTGGACCTTGGCCAAGGCACAGGATACCCCCTCGGCCATCCGCGACACGCTTCGCGATGATGACGAGCTGCCCAAGTAGAGGACCCCGCCCTTGACCGACGCCAATGCCAGCCTGGCCCCGCTTTCCCGTGCCCTGATCTCCGTTTCCGACAAGACCGGGCTTCTGGAATTCGCCCGGGGACTGGCGGAGCGTGGAGTGGAGCTTCTCTCCACCGGCGGCACCTCGGCGATGCTGCGCGAGGCGGGGCTGACGGTCCGCGACGTGGCCGATGTGACGGGGTTCCCCGAAATGATGGACGGGCGGGTGAAGACGTTGCACTCCGGCGGTCCACGGCGGGCTTCTGGCGCTCCGCGACAATCCCGGCCATGTCGCCGCGATGAAGGCGCACGGGATCGAGCCGATCGACCTTCTTGTCGTCAACCTCTACCCGTTCGAGGCGACCGTGGCGAAGGGCGCGGACTACGACACCTGCGTCGAGAACATCGACATCGGCGGCCCGGCGATGATCCGCGCGGCGGCGAAGAACCACGCTCATGTTGCCGTTGTGGTGGATCCGGAGGACTATGCCAAGGTTCTTGGCGACATGGACCAGCATGAGGGCCGGACCTGCCCGAAATTCCGCCGCAAGCTCGCCCAGAGCGCCTATGCCCGCACGGCGGCCTATGACGCGGCGGTGTCGAACTGGATGGCCGCCGCCATCGGCGACAAGGCGCCCCGTCGCCGTGCCTTCGCCGGCACGCTCGCCCAGACGCTGCGCTACGGCGAGAACCCGCATCAGTCGGCGGCCTTCTATATCGACGGTTCGAACCGCCCCGGCGTTGCCACCGCGACCCAGCATCAGGGCAAGGAACTGAGCTACAACAACATCAACGACACCGACGCGGCCTTCGAGCTGGTGGCGGAATTCGACCCGGCCGAAGGCCCGGCCTGCGCGATCATCAAGCATGCCAACCCTTGTGGCGTGGCGCGGGGCAAGACGTTGTTGGAAGCTTACAGGGCCGCCTATGACTGCGACCGCACCTCGGCCTTCGGTGGCATCGTGGCGCTGAACCGGCCCCTGGATGCGGCGACGGCCGAGGAGATCTGCCAGATCTTCACCGAGGTCGTGATCGCCCCCGGCGCCGACGACGCGGCCAAGGAGGTCTTCGCGGCGAAGAAGAACCTGCGGCTGCTGACGACGACCGGCCTGCCCGACCCGAAAACGACCGGCCTCGCCTTCCGGCAGGTCGCGGGCGGCTTTCTCGTGCAGGACCGCGACAATGGCTTCGTGACGCCCGCCGACCTCAAGGTCGTGACGAAGCGCGCGCCGACCGAGGCGGAACTGGCCGACCTCCTCTTCGCCTGGAAGGTCGCCAAGCACGTGAAGTCGAACGCCATCGTCTACGTCAAGGGCGGGGCCACGGTCGGCGTCGGCGCCGGTCAGATGAGCCGCGTCGATTCGACCCGCATCGCCGCGCGCAAGTCCGCGGACATGGCCGAGGCTCTGGGCCTGCCCGAGCCGACCGTGAAGGGCTCCGTCGTCGCCTCTGACGCCTTCTTCCCCTTCCCCGACGGGCTTCTGACGGCGGCGGAGGCCGGGGCGACGGCGGTGATCCAGCCCGGCGGCTCGATGCGCGACGACGAGGTGATCGCGGCGGCGGATGCGGCGGGGTTGGCGATGGTCTTCACCGGCCAGCGGCATTTCCGGCACTGAGGCGGCGCGATGCGGCTCGTGACCCAGACGGCGGTGGGGATTTTCGCGCTCGATCAGGTGTCGAAGTTCCTTGTCGTCCAGGGACTCGATCTCTACACGCGCCACCGGATCGACGTGCTGCCGCCCTGGTTCAACCTGCGTATGGCCTGGAATCAGGGCATCAATTTCGGCCTCTTCTCCAGCAACGCCGACCTCGCGCGCTGGGTGCTGATCGCGATGGCGCTCGTCATCTCGCTTTGGGTCTGGCGCTGGGTGCGGCGCGAACCGCATAGCCGGATCGTCAAGCTCTCGGCCGGGCTCCTGATCGGCGGCGCGATGGGCAATGTGCTCGACCGCATCCTCTACGGCGCCGTCGCCGATTTCCTCAACATGTCGGTGCCGGGCATCGACAACCCTTATTCGTTCAACGTCGCCGATATCGCGATCTTCGCCGGCGCCATCGGGCTCGTCCTCTTCACCGGGCGGGAGAAGACCCCGTGACGCGCCCGAAGACATGCGCTAAACGAAGGTAAGGCAGGTGAGGGAGAGACCCATGCGGGCAAGAACTGGGGCGGCGAAGAACGGCATTCGCGCAGTGGCGATCTGCGCGCTTGTGGCGTTGACCGCCTGCGGCCGCCTCGCCGGTGACGAGGAAAAGGCGCCGAAGCTCCTGAACATCAAGCCCCAGGGCCGCAGCCCCGACGAATTCACCGTCCTGCCGACCAAGCCCCTGCAACTGCCCGAGGATCTGGCCGCGCTGCCGGAACCGACGCCGGGCGGCACCAACATCACCGACCCTACGCCCGAAGCTGACGCAGTGGCGGCCCTCGGCGGCAACCCAGCGGCGCTTGGTCGCACCGCGGTGCCGGCCGGCAACGGTGGGCTCGTCTCCTACGCCGCGCGGCGCGGTACGTCGACCGACATCCGTCAGGTGCTCGCGGCCGAGGATCTGGAATACCGCCGCAAGCATGACGGACGGCTTCTGGAGCGCTGGTTCAACGTCAACGTCTACTACCGCGCCTACGGGCCAATGTCGCTCGATCAATATGCCGAGCTGGAGCGCTGGCGCGCTGCAGGGGCCCGCACCGTCGGCGCCCCGCCCGAGGAAACCCTGGGCGGCAACTGATCACCTCTCCGTCAGCGGGCTTGACCTTCGCCGCCGGGCGGTTACCTCTCATCCCGGACCCGAGGGAGACTGCGATGTTTCGTACCATTCGCTGGCTGGCGCTGGCCGCCGCGACCGCGACCCCGGCCGTCGCCGGCGAGGTCACGAGTTTCACTTTGCCGAACGGGCTCGAGGCCGTCGTGATCGAGGATCACCGCGCCCCGGTCGTCGTCCACATGGTCTGGTACCGTGCCGGCGCCGCAGATGAGAAACCCGGCGTCTCGGGCGTGGCCCACTTCCTCGAACACCTGATGTTCAAGGGCACCGAAACCCTCGCCCCCGGCGAATTTTCGAAGACGGTCGAGGCCAATGGCGGCTCCGACAACGCCTTCACGTCCTGGGACTACACCGCCTATTTCCAGCGCGTCGCGGCCGACCGGCTCGATCTCGTGATGCGGATGGAGGCCGACCGGATGCGCGGCCTCATTCTCTCGGAGGACGACTGGAAGACCGAGCGCGAGGTGATCATCGAGGAACGCAACCAGCGCACCGACAGCGATCCCGGCGCGATCTTCTCGGAACAAAAGACTGCGGCGCAATTCCTGAACCATCCCTACGGCACCCCGGTGATCGGCTGGCGCCACGAGATGGAAGCACTGACCCGGCAAGACGCGCTCGACTGGTACCGCCGCTATTACGCGCCGAACGACGCGGTGCTGGTGGTTGCGGGCGACGTGAATCCGGACGAGGTGAAGAAGCTCGCCGAAACCTATTACGGCCCGCTGGAACCGACCCCGGATATCGGCCCGCGCGTCCGTCCGCAGGAACCGCCGCAGCTCGCCGAACGGCAGCTCAGCTTCGCCGATCCGCGCGTCTCTCAACCCTATGTGACCCGCAGTTACCTCGCCCCCGAGCGCGATCCGGGCAACCAGAAGACGGCGGCGGCGCTGACCATCCTCGCCGATCTCCTCGGCGGCAGCAGCCAGACCTCCGTCCTCGCGGCAGATGGGTTGTGCTTGTCCCATTTCCGCCTGGCCTTGGGCCAGAAGACTCGTGCATTGACGGCGAACACCCTGGTCGCTGCCCAACAATCCGTCTGGAAACGGCTCCACGGCGAGTTGGATGAGTTCATTCGCAAGAATGATCATCGCTTCCGCGAGGAGACGTTTGGCGCAGAAAAGGACTCGTGGCGCCGGGCACTGGAAGCAATCTCGGGTCCCCAGCCACAGTCCCAGTCGGGCCGGCAGAGTCTCGGGCAATCTCTATGAACCTGATTGGGATGAATGAACCGGCACTCTGCCTCCCCCCTGCGCCTCTCGGGGAGGCTTGAGGGGGGCTAGCACCACCATCAGGGCTTGTTGCATTGTCCCTTGACATTTCCGTTGCGCGTCATTGCGAAGGCGCTTTCTGCTTGAAGCAATCCCCGCTGTGCGCTGATAGAGATCGCTTCGTCGCTCGCAAAGGGCGCTCGCTCCTCGCGATGACCACTTTGCAGCAGCCCTAGCACCACCATAGCGGAGCGTTGACAAGATACACCAGGTTGGTTACAATGTGCGTGTACGAGACAACACGGCCACAGATCGAACTATTGAGGGTGGAGGGACGACAGCCAATGTATGACCAAACATATTACCCTGAAGAAGAACAGGAATCTGAGGGTAGAAACTGGCTCTTTTGGGGAGTGGCAGCAGCGGCAGCCGTGGCGCTCGTCGCCTGTGCCTGCTTCTTCTGTCTGGGGGTCTCCACACTCATCTATCTGGACAGTGCCGGGTACTTTGAACCGCAGCCAACCGAGATTCCCAGCGTGGCCCCCAAACCTGTGATTGCCTACCCAAAGGAAGCCATGGCCGGCCAGCAAGTGCCTTTTGATGGCAGCGCATCCGAACCCGGAAGCAGCCCCATTGTGAACCATGAATGGAGCTTTGGTGACGGGACCACAGCCAATGGCGCCGTGACCTCCCACGTCTATAACGCCGCTGGCGTCTACCAGGTCACCCTCACGGTGACTGACGAGGAAGGGCAGGCCGTTGCGGGCGGGCCGGTAGAGATCGCGATCCTGGAGGGGCAAGCACCACAGCCTACACCCACGCCAACACCTGAGGCAGGGCCTCCTACCGCACCTCCACCGGAGGGAAGCGTGCCTCCCCAGCCGGTTATCAACTACCCGCTAGAGGCCATCGTGGGCCAGCAGGTGACCTTTGACGGCAGCGGGTCCCAACCCGGCAGCAGTCCCATTGCCAGCTACGACTGGAACCTGGGCGATGGGACCATAGTCAACAGCGCCGTTGTGACACACGTCTATGGCGCCCCCGGCACATACCAGGTCACGCTGGCCGTGACCGGACAAGATGGCCTCATCAGCACGGGTGGGCCGGTACAGATAGAGATCAAGGCAGAGGGAACAGAGCCCCCTCCGCCCGAGAGCGTACCACCCGAGCCTCCGGTTGAGGGAGGCCCGAACCCAGTGGCAGTTATGAGCATGCCGGCCGAAGCTATGACCGGTGACGAAATCACCTTTGACGGCAGCGCAAGCCGTCCCGGCGCCAGCCCCATCGCCGGCTATGAATGGGAGTTTGGCGATGGCGGCACAGCCGAGGGAGCCATCGTCTCCCACATCTACAACCTCCCTGGCAGCTACAACGTCACCTTGACCGTCGTCAGCGAGGATGACTCCACCGGCCTAGACGGACCCCGGGAGATCATCATCTTGGAAAGTACCGGGGAAGGGGGGCTACCTGCCGCGGGCGATGCGCCCGAGCCGATCATGGTCATCCCTGCCACGGCGCAGGCAGGGGTCGAGATCACCTTTGACGGGAGCCTATCGCGGCCTGGCAGCAGCCCCATCCAGAGCTTTAACTGGAACTTTGGAGATGGGAGTGTTGGCCGCGGGATGGTGGTGCCCTACACGTACAACGATGAAGGAACCTACCGCGTTACACTGACAGTCGTCGACGAGGATGGGCGCACCGTCATATCCGAACCCACTGATATTGTAATTGAAGAAGAGTGAGTCCTTGTTCGAGAGCCGGTGCAGGGTGGCAAACATAGGCACCCACCCTATGCGCTCGGCCAGCACAGCAGTGGGGTGCGCCACTCCCGGCTGCGCCTGAAGGCCAACTGGAGCGGCTGAACGAATCTCGGGGTCCCCGGTGGAAACCTAGTGACCCCGAGATCCGTCTAGCTCAAGGAAGGGGCATGGGTGCCCAATGCTGGTGGTCATGCACCCGGCCCCTTTTGAATGACATAGGGTGTCGTTTCAGAAACTGGGGGAGGCAGGGGCGTGCGCCGGTGGTAGGCTACCAAGGGTTGAACGCTGCCCGCACAACCCCTGCCGAACTTGGTACACAGGGAGTGGGAAGATGAGGTTCGGGCTTGGACACGTGGTGATTGTGTTGATGCTGGCGGCAACGATCCTGGCCGCCTGCGGTCCTGTAGATTCCGGTGCGAGTGAGAAGACGATCTATGTGGGACCGGAACTCGTGGACTGCGTAGGCGTCGCTCCTCAAAAGTGCCTCCAGGTCAAAGAGAATTCTGGCGATCCGTGGACTCTGCACTACGACCCGATCGATGGCTTTGGCTACGAAGAAGGTTACGAATACGAACTGCTGATCAGAGAGAAAGAGGTACAAGATCCTCCTGCCGACGCATCCTCGATCAAGTGGAGCTTGGTCAAGGTCGTCAGCAAGACCGAGGTGCCGACGTCCGGCTCTGACGCAGCGCTGGAGGGCGTACCCTGGACGTTGGTGTCGTATGTGGATGGTACGGGCCAGACCGTCGAGCTACAGCCCGACTCGGAGATCACGGCCCAATTCCAGGCCGGTGAGGTCAGGGGCAATGCCGGCTGCAACAGCTACTTTGGCAACTATGAGCTTCAGGGCAGCAACCTGACCGTTGGCCCCCTGGGCATGACGGAAATGTACTGCATGCCTGAGGAACTCATGACCCAAGAAGCTGACTATCTGGCCGCCTTGCAGAGCGCGGCATCTTTCCAGATTTCGGATGGCCAAATGCAAATCGCCAATGGGGATGCCGAGCCCGTGCTCACCTTTGCGCTCTTGGCGCCCCTCGAGCCCATGCCGCTGACAGGCACCCACTGGCAACTGACCGGCTACAACAATGGCGCAGGTGGTTTTGTCCCCGTTCTGGCCGATACCGAACTCACGGCCGTTTTTGGCCCGGAAGGCAAACTTGTCGGATCGGGAGGCTGCAACAGCTACTCCACGATCTACGAGGCCGACGGCGACCAGATCACTGTTGGGCCGGTAGCCTCCACCATGATGATGTGCGGTTCGCCTGCAGGGATCATGGAACAGGACAGCGCCTACCTGAGCGCGCTGGCATCGGCCAGCACTTTTGGTATCCAGGGCCAGGAACTGACCCTATGGAACGCCGAGGGCCAGAAGGCCTTGACCTACAGAGCGCGAGCCAGAGCCCTTGGTTGACAGGGCGTGGCAACTCATCTTCGCGCCGAGCCAGCGGCCATAGGCGTCCTACCCCCTGTCGGTGATAATCCTCTCTCACGAACAGGCTTTGCGGCTTGTCGTCTCTCCCCCAAATTCACCGAGGAGGTCCCCCATCTCCTCCGATCTGTGCCTAGGCTACCCATGCCTCACCAAGCCTTGCCTGCGCTACCAAACAGTCGCATCAGGTCCTCCACCCTCTCCTGTACAGCCAGCCTCCCCGCTGCCAGCACGTCATTGCCCAATCCCTGAACCCACGACTTCGTAGGGATTGTAGGCGTCGCCAACGACCTTGCCACATGCAGATCGCACAGCCTCGAAAAAAGAGCGTCTGAGCGTACTCCCTACGTTGATCTTTCGAATCCCCAACCGGATGGCCTCCTGCATGTCAGACTGGATCCGTCGAGCTGGCTCCATGGAAGCACCAGCGGAGCAGGGATTGACGCCTTGAGCTCCGGCAAGCTGGACAGGTTCTAGCCGAACCTCTGCGCGCCCATGGAGGTGAGCCTGGCCCACGTTGACGGCAAGTGCATCTACACCGGTACTTGGACGAACGATCGGGCCGTTTCGGGATCAGTGAGTTCGAGATCGCTCGGCAAGGCCGAGAGCTCCCCGCGATCCCGGGCAAAGCAGCGAGTTCACCCTCCACCGCCACAGAACTCTGATGCGCCTTCTGCACCACCTGGCTCACACGCTTGGATAGCTCATCGAAGCTGAGGCGATCATCCGTATACATCACCAGGCCAAACCCCAGCTCGATTGCTTCCAGCACCCAGTCAAGATGGGAAGACTCGTTGAAAACCAAACAGGCCGGCACCGAAAGCTGCCGGCATATCTCCAAGCCCGCCTTGGCGTGAAGGCTCAGCGGACTCTTGGACCACCCGATTCGCGATGGGGCAGGTAAATGCCGCTAACACCAAGAATGACCGGCGACCGCGTAGCTTCTGCAGCGTCGGCAACAGCCAGCAGAGACTCCAGGTTCCAGCACTCGAAATAACCGACGGCGTACTGCCCTTCTTCTGCATGGGTCATCAGGTCGCGAAAAGGTACTATTGGCATCGTGGTCTCCAAGGGGTAGCTGACAAAACTGTCATCTCTCGCTTTCTGGTAGCGAATGAATCCTACTCCAACCTATCGCCAACCTCCAGGCTCAACTCCTGGCATAACCGGTGGAACGATATGATTTCCCCACTGTTCAGCCGTACGCAGCGCACCCGTAGTGCATCCTTGCCCGTTGCCACATCACAGGATGACTCATCCAGTCGGATCAAGGTGCCTGGGAGCTCGCCGCCCGGTCGCCCAACCACCTGAGCATCCATGAAAAAGACACGTGAGCCTTTCATGTCGCAGAAGCATCTTGCCAGGTGTGATCTGGATCCAGCGGCGCAGTTCCTCAGCATCCCGAGTCCAGTCGAGCCTGAAATCATCCTCGTCGACTGAGGAATAGTAGGAGGCCCCGTCTTCTGGCTGTGGCCTCAGCTGCCAGTGTCCCTTCCTCGGCATCCTTGACCAGCAACCCAACCAGTTCCACGCTTTGATCCATGATCCGGTCATACAGCGTGGCCACCGAATCCTGCGCCCGGGTTCGCACCCGCACCTGGTAGAGGATATCACCGGTAGTCCAGACCGGCATCCATAACGTGGACCGTCAGGCCGGCCCAGTGCTCGCCATTGCGCAGCGCCCAGAATACGGGATGCTTGCCCCGGTACGCGGGAAGCAGTGAGGCGTGAAAGTTGACGGGCAGGAGGCGGGGGACTGACAGGATCTGCTCTCCTCAGTACCTGGCTGTACCCAACAGCCAACAGCAGGTCGGGCGATAGCCGCCTCATGGCTTCCACAAACTCGGGCAAATTGGGACTGGAAGGCTCCAAGACTTGCACGCCTCGCTGGCGCGCAACCTGAACAAAACTGGAAAAAGCGCCGGCGGCAGGGTTGGTCGACGTCCGCCACGAGGGCGGCACGTCGACCACGGCTACCAGTTCACATGGCGTGTCTACCAAGGCCTGGAAGTGACGGTTGCTAAAGACGCTTTGTGAATTGCCGAAATACACAACCCTCAATGCCATGGCACCTCAGCCCAACCTACCAACGCTTTGCCTCTTCGGGGAAGCGCACCTCTTTGAACGCTGCAGCGCGCTCCTCCAATGGCCTTTCGATGGCCATGCGCTCGATGCTGGAGCCCAACTGCACGCCGTGGCAGTCGGTGTGATCGAGCATGTACTGTGCATCTTCGGGGTTCACAAGCGCAGCGCCGTGAGCCAGCAAGATCACATCCGGCTTGATCTTCTTGGCAATCTCGTAGTGAGCCTGCGTCCGCTCCGCCATCTCTTCCAAGGACCGGCCCGCGCCGTAGCCGGTCGTTCCACCTCGCGTGATGCCGGCGTGGAAGATAAAGATGTCCGGAGCTGCCTCACGCATGAGCCTTTCGGCATCTTCTTCGTTAAAGGCATAGCCGATGGTCAACATGTCGAGCTCGTGGGCGATGTTGAGCATGTCGATCTCCAGCTGGTAGCCCAACCCGGTTCCTTCCAGCGTCTTGCGAAACTCGCCGTCGAACCAGGCCACCGTTGGGAAATTGTGCACGCCCGAGAAGCCGATGCGCTTGCAGTCCTCCAGGAACAACCGCATGTCGCGCAGCACGTCGACGCCGTTCAGGCCGGCGATGACCGGGACCTCTTTCACCTGCGGCAGAACCTCGCGCTTGCCCACCTGATAGACCAGTTCGTTGGCGTCTGCCATGGGCAGCATGCCGGCGAGGGAGCCATAGCCCTGCATCCGGAAGTAGCCGGTGTTGTAGACGCCGATTATGTCTACACCGCCGCGCTCGATGAATTTGGCGGCGATGCCATTGCCCGCCCCGGTCATCACCAGCGGTTTGCCACGCTTGATCTCTGCCCCAGAGACGATCCAGAAACTCTTGACGCGAATAGCGCCTTGCCATGTCTTCACCCCTCTCCTATCGCTTCTCGATCAAAGAGATCAGGCGTTGGGCGCATTCCGTTGCAAAGGCAGGGTCCTCGATGTGCGTGTCACGCTCGATGATCGCAATGTTGTCGGGCAGATTGGCCTTCAGTTCGGACACAAAGGCCCCATCGGCCTCCGGGTCATGGAACCCCATGCCGCTGACCGCGTAGCTGTCATAGCCCGCGGTCGGGATCATGAAGATCGCCTCGTCCTTGGTGTGCTGCAGGCGGCGCGCCACCTCCCTGCCGACCTCGGCCATTTCTTCCCTGTTCAGGCGCACGTCCGTGATCTGGGGGCTGTGGGGGATCAGGGTCCGTCCCCGGTACCTTGTCGGAACGGTCTCCGGCTCGTTAAAGACCAGAACCTCGATCGCGCCCGGACAGATGACCTGCGGGATGCCCAGCTTGCCCGCTGTGGTGAGGCGTTCTTGCCCACCGGCCAGGAGAGCATGGTGCATCTCGTTGGAAACCTCGATGGTCGAGAAATCCAGGACTGCGCCGATGATGCCCTCTTTCATCATCTGCTCCATGGCTCGCCCACCTGGGCCGATGGCGTGGAACACGATGGTCTCATAGCCCGCCGACTCGAGCACTTCCACGGCCTTCATCGCGCCCTGGGTCGTGATGCCCACCGTCGTCACGGCGACCAGCGGCTTGTCCCCCTGTTCCAACGTCACGTCCACGTTGGCCATCCCACACACGGCTCCGGCCGCGTTGGCCAGGATCTTGCGCGTGAGAGGGTTAAGTCCCATGATGTCGGCCACCGAAAACATCATGGTGATGTCCTTGATGTCGACCCAGGGGGCGACATTGCCGGAGGCCATCGTGGAAACCATCACCTTGGGAAAGCCGTAGGGCAAGAGCGCGCATGACCTTGGTGCTGAGCGTCGTGCCCTGCGTGCCGCCCATGGCCACGATCCCGTGAATCTTGCCTTCGGCTGCCAACTGGCGTCACGATCTTGGTCGCGCCGTCGGCCATGATGGGTGCTGCCACTTCTCTGGTTGGATTCTCAAGAAGTCTCGGCCAGGGATGAGCCGCCTGCGCTGGCGACCTCTTCGCGCGTGACGTCGGCCCTGGCAGCCGGCGTACCGACGACACCTGTGTCAACCACAAGCGCCTTGTCACCCTGCCTCTCGATCTGCTCGCGCAGATACTGTGCTTCGTGCCCCTTGGTGTCCAGCGTAGCGAGCACAACGATGGTTTTCTCACTCATGATAGATTGACCTCCTTTCTGGCTCACCCGACTTTTGCACTCCGATACGATTATGCAGATCGACCAAGATAAGCGACCTTCCGCGTGCTCGACCCTCAGGACTCATGGGGCGTTCTATGTCGATCCTTGAATCAGCGCCTCGATGACTTGGGTCCAGTGCGGGCCCGACCTTCTCAATGCTCTCCAGTCCCTTGCGGCCCATCGAACGGTAGATCAGAGCCAGGTCCTGTCGTGTGTCTTCAATAGCCCAGGCGGCCTTGCGGTAGGCCCACACCCGATGCTTGGGCTCGCCAGCCAGCTCCATGTAGTAGCACTGGTTGGCCAACGTTTCTACGACTCGTTTGTTCAATGTCCGCTTGTCGCCGGCAATGATTGGCCGCGGGATCCGATCCGAAATGCCATATTTCTCACACAGTTCCTTGACTCGCAGCGCGAGGGATCGCCAGTCGCTGCGCACAGGTCCATAGCTTTGAGGTGGATAGAGTCTCTGGTACCGGTCAAGAGATCGGGAAACTGGTCGACCATGACCTCAAAAAAATACTCGCGCTGCTGATCGGCCAGGGTGAGTCCACCGGCCAGCACGAACTTGCCCCCGTGCTCGGCCGTCCAGCGCACGACGTTCTCGAGGTTTTCGTCTCCATCGCACAAGTCGGGGAGGATAGGCATCATACAGGTACCGGTCAGTATGCCTGCCCGGGCAATCTCGTTGCATCGCCTCAAACCGTTTCTCCATCGGCGGCGCCAGGGCCTCCATTTCGACTACACGTCATAATGAGGTGAATCAGGAGTAGTGATGATGCTAAAGGCAACCAGAGCTGTGGCTCGCTCCTGAAGCTCCTGAAGCAGGTCCAGGTCGCGCAGCACCAACGGCGAGCGCTCCAGCACAAACACCGGGAAGCCCAACTCGAGACAGACCTCCAGCACCAACACCGGAAAGCCCAACTCGATGAAGTTGCGCTCCATATACAGTTTTTCTTGGGATTGACTACGCGGCTGTCTTGCTGTATAATGACTACGCAATATAGAAGTTACAGTGTGCATGGTAGATGGCGGTGTTTGAAATCCTCAGTGAAGTCAGAGACATTGAGATGATCGCGGCGGGCCGGGGTGTGTACATCCGGCGCTATCTGGAGCGCACCTATGGCACAGGGCGCTGGCGCAAGATGAAGGGATTGGCTACCGTTCAACTGACTGATGGCAGCATTTGTGAAGCCGAACTCCATTGGTTCGAAGCACATGGCATCGGTCGTAAGGATTTCAAGATCAAGAGAGTGATTCGATGAGTGATTTCGTGATCTGCATAAACAATGAAAAAAACCCGGCAAGTCTGATTCTGGGCAAGGTCTACCGCAGATTGCCAGATGTAGAGGCCGAGTCGCACAACCTGCTTCGAGTCATTGATGAGGACAGGTCAGAGCCTGACGGCTATCTCTATCCGACATCGATGTTTGCACCAATTGAACTGCCAGAGGTGGCAGAGCAGGTGCTGACGGCAGCGGGTGATTGAGCCCTCTCGTCCCTCACAGCCCCCAGCCCTGCCACAGCCTCACTACTTGGCTTGTACCGTTGGCCGCCGTGTAGAGAACCGGATTTCAAGAGCATCCGCTGCACGAGAAAACAGCCAGGCCAGCATTGCAGAGTACGGACAGCATGCGCCCCAACCCATGCCAGCGCAGCTCACCACTGACCGATCTGAGCCTTCGAGTTACACGCTGCTTCGGAGGCGTGTTTTGCTTTATGTCCAATCCTGAACCAGGGGTTCGATGACACCCGCCATCTTCGGCCCCACATTCTCGATGCTCTCCAGCCCCTTCCGCCCCATCTGCCGGTAGATCAGCCCCAGATCCTGCGCCGTATCCTCGATGGCCCACGCCGCCTTGCGGTAGGCCCACACCCGCTGGTTGGGCTCGCCCTGCAGTTCCATCCAGTAGATCTGGTTGGCCAGCGCCTCGACGACCCGCTTGTTCAGCGTCCGCTTGTCGCCGGGGATGATCGGCCGCGGCATCCGGTCCGAGATGCCGTACTGCTCGCACAGCTCCCGGATGCGCAGGGCCATCGGCCGCCAGTCGCTGCGCACCGGCGCCATAGCTGCCCTCGGCGGATACAGCCCCTGGTAGCGGTCCAGCAGATCGGGAAAGCGCTCGGCCAGCACGCGGAAAAAGAACTCGCGCTGCTGGTCCGCCAGGGTCAGACCGCCCGCCAAGCACGAACTGCCCGCCGTGGTCCGCCGTCCAGCGTGACCACGTTCTCGCAGGTTGGCGTCGTCGTCGCACAGCTCGGGCAGGATGGGCATCATGCAGGTGCCGGTCAGAATGCCGGCCTCGGCGATCTGCTCCATGGCCGCGAACCGCTTCTCCGGCGGCGGCGCCAGCCTCTCCATCTGGCGCACTCGCTCGATAGTCGGGCGAATCGGGCGTGGAGATGATGCTGAAGGCCACCATGGCTGCGACGCCCGGTCGTTGATCGCCTGCAGCAGGTCGAGGTCGCGCAAGCACCAGCGGCGAGCGCTCCAGCACGAACACGGGGAACCCCAGCTCCAGGCAGACCTCCAGCATCCGGCGCGACAGACCGAACTTGCGCTCGGCCGGCTGGTAATCGCCGGTGCCGACCAGGTCCACCGGTAGCGCGGCTCAGCGCCCGGCGCAGCAGGTCGGGCGCATTCTCCTTGACCTGGATACGGTAGGCAAAGTCACTGGGGATCCTCGTAGGGGCAGTACTTCTCCTCGCGGCAGTAGCAGAACTCGCACCCGTGCTGGCACCCTTGTACGGATAGGCCGTATAGCGCGTCCAGAACCAGTGATCCGCGCGCTTGCCCTTGTTCAGAATCGTCTTGGGCCGGTAGGGCACGAACTCCGCTCGCCTTGCCATGGGCGAATTGTACAGGGGGATGAAGAAAAGGTCAAGCTGTCCCGAAAAGGCCCTGCTGCTGCCGGGAGCCTGTGCCTGCCGGCGACAAAAGATCGCATCTGCGCGCCAACACACGGTCCCACAGCCGACTGGCTGAGGAGCACGGTACGAGGGGATGCCGGTCCCACCGCTCTGAACCGCTTCGGGTGGGTCGCTGTCCTTGACCGGATCAGGTCTCCTTGGGCACCACCGGCAGGTGTGACCCCGTCAGAACGCTACCGCGCCGGGGCCGCATCAGCGATCCCTGCTCCTAATTGGCCGATCACGTGAGTGGCCGTGACTGTGCCGCTGACGTTGCTGACCGCCGCGGTGACCGTTTGGGGAAATACCCCAGGTGAAGGTGATCGAATCCGTCAGGATGACCACGGGTGCGTGCTGCCCCGTAGACGGTCCGTCGCCGTCCAGGTGTAGGTCAGCGGCAGGGTCGCCGCCGGCCCCACGGTGGCCGTAAAGGTCTGGGTGACCGAGACCTGGCCCAGGTGCGGGCCAGCGATGGTCACGCCAAAGGGTTCGACGGTGACGGTAACCCAGGCCGTGGCGCCTGCATATCCATCCCAGGCGGTGTAGGTAAAGGTATCGGTGCCGGCATAGCCCGCTGTGGGCGTATAGACCACCGTCTCAGTACCGCTGATACTATTGCTGCCATGGAGCGGCGGGCTGGTGTCGAGCACGCTCAGCGATTGATAGTCGAGATCGCTGGTCGTTGTCGAGTACAGAGATCGTCACCGAACTGTTGCTGAGCACCGTTGCCGTATCGTCCTCAACGGTCCGGCGGCTGATTGAAAACCGTAAAGGGCGCGCTCGAACGGTCGTTATTGGATTGGGGATCGTTGGGGAAGCTGTCTGCGATCGCGGCCGTGTTGGTGATGGTCTCGCCGGCCGTGCTGACTGGCCACCGTGCAGGTGATGGTCAGCGTCACGGCCTCCCCGGCCTCCAGCGTGAACAGGTCATCCCAGGCGCCCGTACCCTCGTCATAGGTGCCGCTGCTTTCCAGGTGCGATACGTGTTTAACAGTCACCGGCAACATGTCGGAGACTGTCAAGCTTTGGGCGTCGCTTGGACCGGCATTGCTCACCACCACGGTATAGCTGATGGTCTCCCTTTCGGCAGGACTTGGATCGCTTACCGTCTTGTGCACGCCCAGGTCGGCCCGGGGAGCCGGACTGTTGAAGTCGGTGTCCCGGTTGTCGCCGTGATTAGGTTCTGTGACCCATGCAGGAGCCGTCACCACAGCCGTGTTCTCCACGAGACTCGTGATGCTGGGGCTCAGGGCACCGGTGGCCGTGTAGACGATGCTGCTGCTGGCCGGCAGCGTCACCGTATCGCTCAGGATCAGCTCGCCTGCCGCCGGCGGTGTACAGGCATAGCCGGGCGGGGCCACGCACAGCCACGACACAGCGGGATTGGCCTCGAACACGCCGGGAAGCTGGTCGTAGACCGTGGCGCTGACAACCGGACTGGGTCCCAGGTTGGTCACGGTGATGGTGTAGGTCATCTCCAGCCCCGGCACAGCGGGTTTTGGCTCACTGGTCTTGGTGATGGCCAGGTTGGCAGAGATTGCCGACGTGAAGGTTCGCTTTGTTGTCCCAAGGCTTGTCATCTGGCAGGCTGCTGGTAATCTCCACGGTGTTGGTCAGATAGTCGGTTACCCGGTCGGTGACCAGGACCGTGAAGGTGATCGTGCCCGGCGTGTTGATCGCCAACGTGGGCGTGTACCAGACAAGCACCGCCCCGTCTGGGTGGGGCCCATGAGCGGCGGCGTCATGGACACCGGACCGGTAAAGCGCACGCCGCCGGGCAAGGTGTCGGTGATAAAGACGTGCTGGGCCGCCGCGTCCCCATGGTTCGTATAGATCAGCGTATAGGTCAAGGCTGCTCCCGCCATCGCAGGCTCAGGATCCGCTGATTTGGTCACTTCCAGGTCGGCGTAATCCTGCACGATGATGACCGCGGCCGACCTGTTGTTGGTGGTGTTAAAGTCGGACGGACTGCTTCGACGTGACTTCAGCCGTATTGGCGATGATCCGTCCCGTCGTACCCGGATCTACTTCGCACGAGATGATCAGCGTTGCGACTCTCCCCGCGCCCAGGCTGCGGAAGTACCAGATGCCCGTTGCCTCGTCATAGTCGCCTTCGGTCGTCGTCTCGCTGCCAATGTACGAAACACCGTAAGGCAACGTATCAGAGATCGTGATCCTGGGGCGTCACTTGGGCCGGTACTGCTCACCACCACGGTATAGGTGATGATCCACCCTTCCGCGGGCCTCGGGTTATCCACCGTCTTGTGTACACTCACATCGGCCCTGGGCTTGGGCTCGTTGCGGTCCACGGCCTCATTGTCGTTCAGATCCGGGTCGGTAACCCAGGTGGGGCAGTCACAGTGGCGGTGTTGACCACCGTTTCCGTGATCGCCGATTGTAGCTCACCGGTCGCCGTGTACACCACCCAGCCACTGGCCGGCACGGTCACCTCGACATCGAGGACGCGGCGCGCCTTATTGGGTTTCTCACACGGGTCACCTTGCGAGTGCGTGCACGCCCACTTGACCTTGGGCTTTTCCTCGAGTATGCTGCTCAGGTCGTCGTACACGGTGGCGCTGAACACCGGGCTGGGACCCAGGTTGCTCACGGTGATGACGTAGGTAATGGCCGCGCCCGGCACGGCGTCCGCCGGCGAACTGGTCTTGGTGATCGCCAGATTGGCGTCGATGGTGGCAACATCGCTGCGAGTCATTGCCTGGCTCATTATCTGGCGTGCTGGTACTTATCACCACGGTGTTGGTCAGGACGCTGGTCACCCGGTCGGTCACCGTCGTGGTAAAGACGATTGTGCCCGGAACATCCGGCGCCAACGTGGGCGTGAGCCAGGTGAGCGTCTGGTTCGTCTGGGTTGGACCAGAGATGGGCGGCGACTCGGAGTCGACACCCTCAAAGCGCACACCGCTGGGCAACTCGTCGGTGATGGTCACGTCGTGGGCCAGGGACGGCCCGTTGTTGGTGTAGATCAGGGTGTAGGTCAGCACCGAGCCGGCCACCACCGGTTCGGGCCGTGCGACTTGGTGATGGCCACGTCGGCCAGGACAGACACCGTCGCCGTCTGCGTGAAGGTGTTGTTGTCCGGGTTGTCGTCCTCTGTCTGGCTGGCGATCGCCACGGTGTTGGTCAACAGGCCGGCAGGAGCGTCGGGCTCCACCGTCACGGTAAAGACGATAGTATCCGTCAACGGCTGGCCCCGAGGTCCGGCCGGCACCGACGCGGCGGTCCAGGTCACAAAGGGCGGCGCCACCGCGGGCCCGACAGCCCGGCCGGCTGCGCCACCACGCCGCCGAACTGTACCCCGCCGGGCAGCGTGTCGCTGATGGTCACCTGCCAGGCGCTCGACGGTCCGTGGTTGGTGTAGACCAGGGTGTAGGTCAGCGTCGCGCCGGCCATCACGGAGCCGGGATCGGCGGTCTTGCAGATCGCCAGGTCGGCGAGGGTGGTGGCCGTCGTCGTCAGCGTCGCGGTGTTGTTCTGCCCGTCGCTGTCGAACGTGCTGCTGGCAATCTCCACGCTGTTGGTGATGGTCGTGTCTTTCAGAAGGTCGCTGTTGACCGTCACGGTGAACACGACCTTTGCGCCGCCGGGGAGCAAGGTGTCGGTGGTCCAGGCCACGTAGGGCGGCGTCTCCGTCGGTTCGGATAGCCACACCGGCTGGGTCACCACGCCGCCAAAGGTCACATTCGTGTCCAGCGTGTCGGTGATGGCCAGATTGCCGGGCGGTCGGATGGCCCCCCGTTGCCGTAGGTCAGGGTGTAGGTCAACACCTCGCCGACGCGCACCGACGGGGGATGGCCTGCCTTCTCCACCCACAGATCGGCTTCGGCTACGGGGGTTCGGCGACCGTAGTCGGGTTGTTGCCGGGCTGCCAGTCGGTGCCGCCGGCCGGCACCGTCACCAGCGCGGTATTCACCACCTCGGTTGTAGGCCGAGGGATCCAGCGTGCCGGTGACGACGTAGGTGAGCACGTCTCCGGCCTGGATCTCCACCGTGTCGGTCAGCGGGCTATCCGACCCGCCGTTGCACATGGATTCCTGTGAAGAAGCCGTACAGCTCCAGGTCGGGTTGAGGATCTCGGTTGGCAGGGCATCGGTTACCGTGGCGCTAAAGACGTTGCTCGGCCCGGCGTTGCGCACCAGCGAGGGTGTAGGTCATCGGCTCTGCCGGGACGATCGTGGTCGCGGGCTTATGCTCTTGATGATAGACAGATCGGCGCGAGGGGTAGCTGCCAGCCGGATCTCGCGGTCGGAGACAAAGGCGATGCGGGTGCCATCGGCGCTGAGGGAGGGGTGGAGGGCATTGGCGGCCTCGGCACCAGGCTGAGCTTGTGGGCCTCGGTGTCGTAGAAATAGATCGTGCGGTCGGAGACGTAGGCGATGCGAGTGCCGTCGGCGCTGATGGCCGGTTCGTCGTTCACGACGTCGGGGTCGCCCTGGGTGATGCGGGTAAAGATGTCTGGTGTGCCTTCCCCAGCTCACCAGAAAACCTCCTCCTCGGACAGAAAGGCGATGCGGCTGCCGTCGGCGCTGATGGCCGGCTGGCGGTTGTCAATGCCCGTTCGTACCATCCTCGAGTCGACGACGCCGCCAGGCGCACTTTGGCCAGACGGAGTTCACCGCTGGCGATGAAGGCGACGCGTGACCCGTCGGCGTTGATGGCCGGTTCGTCGTTGATGACGCCCGGAGACGAGTTCGTGATCTGGATGAAAGGTCCAGGACGCTATCATGGACGAAGATCTCCAGGCTCTCATCGCTGTTGCCCACGTTCGGGTCCAGGTCCCGGTCGGAGGCAAAGGCGACGCGCGTGCCGTCGGCGCTGAGCGACGGCAGGATGTTGCCACCCAGCTCGGTAAACGTCAGTTGCTCGATAGCCAGCCTTTCCCAAGATCACGGGCCATAAAGATCTCAAAGTTGGCGTCGATGTTCCCCCCGGTCAGGTCCCGGTCGGAGAAAAAGACGAAAGCCAGGTGCCCGTGCCGGTGATGGGGAAGCGGGGTGCCAGGTTAAAGCCGCCCAGGATGTTGCCGGTGGAGAGGGTAACCTGCTCAAACCCCCTCGGAGTTAGGTCGCGGTCAACGTGTGCCACAAAGAGCTCGATGTTGCCGTCGTCATTGTCCGCGCTGGCGCCATGCTCGGCGGTGGACCAGAAGACAATCTGCGTGCCATCGGCGTTGACCGAGGGCTGGCTGTTGACGCCCTGGGTATTGGTGGTGACGTTGACGACGCCCAAAACAGCCTGGGCGTCAATGCCGCCCCCCAATCGGACCGCCATTGGGGCCCCCATTGGGGTTGCCTCCCCCGTGGCGACCCTGTCGAGGTCGGAAGCTCCGATAGGGGCCAGGGCGACGGTCGCTCCCATGAGCCGGTTGACTCCTGCCCAGATGGAGCGAGTGCGTTCGAGAACCCCCGCGGCTTTGCGCTCCACAGCCAGTCTCAGCCCCTCCTTCGACAGGTCCGATCCGGAACCGGCCTCATTCCCCCAGGTCTGCCCTGAGACAGATAGGGACGATGTGATTAAAGCGCCTGGGGCCGCCGACTTGGCAACGAAAGGCAGGTAGACCTTTGGCGGGCCGGCCCCGACCAGGACGGACCGGGTGGCCAAGACCTCTTTGGCAATGGGGCAAGGCTCAGACCGGGCTGTCATCGTCACCGTGTGGGGCTTGTTGATCTGGAATGCGTGGTACACGACCTGTCCCTGGCCGGTGGTTCCATCGCCAAAATCCCAGGTAAAGGTCACGATACCACTGCTCTCTGCCACAGAGCCGGCAAAACGAACCGACTCGCCGGTCACGGGCGTCGGGTTGCCGACCGAGATGGTAGGCAGCTTGGGCCAGACGCACGACGTGCCCCGCACGCGGAAGGGCGGGCTGCTGGCGCTGGTCGAGGCGCGCTGGACCGGTCCCACGGCGTTCTCGTGGACGACGGTGACCCGGAAGCGAGCATTGTCGCTGATGGCCTCATCGGCCACCGCGTCCCACAGGAAGGTAGCCCGCTCCCCCCGCCGCATGGAGCGGGTGACGGGCTCGGATTCGGCAATGGGGGTGGCCGCCCGCCACGTGGCCCCACCATCCAACGAGAACTGGTAGAGGGTCGAGAGGATTTTGTCGCCAGGCAGATTCGACGGCACACCGTCGTCGCGCGTGCCATCGGGGTCGAACAGCCTGTACTCGACGGTCACGGTTGGATGCTTGGGCCCGGACAAGATCTCGGGCTGAGGAATAGCCGCCGGCGCCCCCCGTTCCAGCTCCCGGCCGCCTGACCGACACATAGGACGGGTTGTTGGGCAGGGGCATGGTCGCCGAGAAATCGCTCCTCTGGTGGGCAGGCAGGACTAGGTTGTTCTCATACACCCCGTTCTGGGCGGTGCCCTTCTGGCTGATGGCCAGGTCCAGGTCGCCATCGCCGTCCTGATCGACCCAGGCCAGGCCCGTGGTCTGCAGCGATTGTGCCGGGGCCCAGATCCAGAACAGTTGAGGCGGCGAACCCGGCCGGCTGTTCAGGTTGGCGTAGACCCGGTCCGGCTGCCCGTCGTTGCCGACGGCCAGGTCGAGGTCGCCGTCGTTGTCCCAGTCGCCCCAGGCCAGGCTGGTCGTTCTGTTCCGGCTGGCGGATTGCCAGATCGGTGTCGTCCCCAGGCTGCCGCCGTCGTTCTCATAGATGAGGTTGGACTCGCCATAGTTGCCGACAGCCAGGTCCAGGTCGCCGTCGCCGTCATAGTCGGCCCAGGCGACGCTGGTGGTCGGAGAACTCGCAGACGAGGTCCAAACCAGGCTGAAAGTGGAATCCCGGTTGTTGCGATAGACGCGATCGGGCTGCCCATAGTTGCCGACGGCAAAGTCGAGGTAGCGGTCGCCGTCAACGTCACCCCAGGCGACGCTCCTCGTATCCTCCGTCACGCCAGAGGTCCACCCCGGCGAAGGTGCGAGCCTCGTCCCCTGGTTGAAAAAGAGGCGGTTGGGGCCGTCGAGCCCACCAGAAGGTCCAGGTCGCCGTCGTCATCGGCGTCTCCCCAGGCCAGGCTGTAGTCAGGATAGTGCGGGGCAGCCGAAGTCCAATCAGGGGAATCGGTGTTGCCGGACAGGTAGAGCTGGAGGGCCGTAGTACCGCCGAGAGCCAGGGCAACGTCCAATTGGCTATCCCCGTTCACGTCGCCAAAGGCCACGCGGTGCGGGCCAAAGCCGCTGGCCAGAAACGAAATCGCGTTCTTGGGGAGGAAATGGCCATCCGAGTTGTACACGTTGAGATAGAGCTTGCTGCCCACGGCATTCGGACCCGCACCGAAAAGCAGATCAAAATCCCCATCGCCGTCATAGTCGCCCCAGGCCACGCTGCTCGCCGATGCCGAACCGCTGGATGCAATCCCCTTCCCATAGGGGCTCAAGAGAGGAGCGTAATTGGGAAAGACCATGCTCGGGCCGTCACGGTTGGTGACCGCCAGATCCAGATCGCCGTCGCTGTCCTGGTCCAGGCCGTGAATGCTCCACACCTGGCCTCTGACGGCATCGAACGGCAGCGACAGGATCTCGACAAAGCTTCCGCTGCGGTACTCGTACACTCGGGGCGGCGAGTCGGCCACGATCAGATCCAGGATGCCATCACCGTTCAGGTCCCCCCAGTCTACAGCCAGGGGCGTATAGAACAGATTGGTGTGGACCTCGTCGTCGATCTCGAACCCGGCGGTCCAGGGGTCATAGCGGTAGATCCGCACCTTTCTTTCCAGAGGATAGGCGGCTGCCAGATCCAGATACCCATCTCCGTTATAGTCGCCCCAGGCATAGTCGTATGGAAGATAGGTCGCGAACTCTTCGACGAGCACCGGCGTCGTGCCCGAAAGGGGGTTGGTTCCACTGAACACGCCATTGTTGAGCAGAATCTGGGTCTCGTTCGGAAACAAGCCCAAGGTCAAATCGAGATGGCCGTCCAAGTCATGGTCCACCGGGGCCATGGCCGCCGTTGCCTCGGTACTGACACATGTGCCGCTACCAGAGAAGGGTTGGGTCGCGTTCATGGTATTGGTGTATATGAGGACGGCACAGGGCGCGTTGATCGCAATGGAGCTGACGATCAGATCGAGGTACTCGTCGCCGTCATAGTACCCGGGCAAGACCCGCAGGAGTTTCTCGCTGGATTGGAATTCGACCTCGGTAAACTCATCTTCGGCCGGATCGTGGTCATAGATATAGTTCACACCAAGATCGTTCCTGGAATCTCCGACGGCAGCCAATTCCATCATCGCGTCGTTGTCAAAGTCACCCCACCGCACACCGTACGCAAGGCGGTCGTTACCCCAGTACGGAGCCAGGCGACCGCCTACATTGCGATAGACCGCCGTACCAACGGTGGATCCGAGAACCAGGTCCAGATCGCCGTCACCGTCGAAATCGCCCCAATCCATGCTGAGGGTGCCCCCCAGATCCGACGACAGCCAGGTCGGTGCGTCCGAAAGACTGGCCTTGCCGTTCTCCTGGATGTAGACGCGCACGATCGTCTCTGTCTCGTTGCTGAGGCTGGTCTTGGAGGCACCGTTGAGCAAGTAGTTGATGAAGGCGCGATTGTACAACTCGGTGCCATCTGCCAGCCCCACAACCTTGCCCGAGAACTGCCTGGTCGCAACGCCGCCCGGCGCCATAGAGGCGATGGCCCAACTGATCTGTCGGGTGACCGTGACCTCGATGGGGTCGCCCAAGGGACTAAAGAACGATTCCTTGTCAAAGACACGCTCGCAGGTGTGGGTACACTCGATGTCCGTGAGCGCATCTTTGGGTAGCACGTCCAGGATCAGGAGGTTCTTTGCGATGGCCTGGGTCGGGTTGGAGATCGTAAGGGTGTAGGTGATGCGCTGGCCGTTGTATGCAATCGAGTTATCGCCAAAACCGGTCGCTACCGACTTGGCAGCCGACAACTGGTCGCCGGCAGCGCCTGCCCCAACCTGCTGGATCGCTTCCAAGGCCCAGCCAGGCAAGGTCCGCGTGTTGACCTCGCCCACATCAGTTGGAAGTTCCGGCTCAACCGGGCGCTGACGCCGGTCAGACGATTCCCCTTGCGCCATCGCCCCAGAAGCGGTACTTTGCAGGGCAGGCTTGACGGCCAACAGTAGGGCCATGAACACAAGGACCAACATCGCCCAGGCCAGCCCGGCGGCAATCCTCTCTTTCAGAGTCCTTCTATCGTATGGCCGCTTCAATGGTACCATCCTCTCAGAGCATGACATGAAGCAAACCCCTGATGCCCATGCATCAGGGACACGATGGACTATACCAGCTTGTGGAACTGGAACCTGTCTCCAGTTCTGCGCCGCTGATCAAGTCGACATAGACTGTAGCGACATAGTACGCTTTTCCGCAGGTCCTGTCCAGATCTTTGTCTGTCCATTGTCTTGCACCGGGCTCGTACGCGGTCCAGACGGCCACAAAATTCGTGCCCGGTGGCACATCGGTACGATAGATCCGGAAGCCAGAGATCCGATCCTGATCCTCGGTTCTATAGCTCCAGAGAATGGTGATCTCCCCATCGGCCGCATTGACTCCACCTGATACGTGGGGCGGCGGTGGCGGGGCTGGCGGCGATTTGACGTCGAGTTGGACAAACGCCTGGCGCTGGTTCAATCCCCCGTTGTTCAGCGCTGTCAGCATATAATTGGTCGACTGGACGACAGGGTCCGGCAGATCCACAAAGCCCTCGGCAGGTTGGGTGCCCAGGCTACCCACGCTTACGACCTCCGCGCCATTCACGCCCCAACTGAGCTTGACTCTAAATCCGGCCTCGACTTCATATACGTGCACGGGGCCGTTTGCACCATCATCCGTACGCTTGAATACGACCCGGTCCGTAGTCGGATCCACGCCCTCAGCCTTGTAGTAGGCGATCACCGGCGGCGGGAATGGGGTTGGCGTCGGCGTTGGCGTCGGCGTGTCCGTCGGCGGCGGTGGATCGGTCGGGATGGGCGTAGCAGTCGGTGTTGGCGTCGGCTCAAGCACAGTGACCTCGACGGCCGCACTGCGGCTCAGGTCGCCGTTGTAGGCGGTCAAGACGAGCAACGACGTCTCCTTGATCGTCACCGTGATCACGTCCTGCTCTTTGAGCCCACCGATCGCGATCTCGGGTCCTGTGATCTCGATGTTTGTCGTGTGACCGGAAACGGACCAGGTCAGCTTGACCGTGTCGGTAACCGTGCGAATAATCTCTTTGGGTACGACATCAAAAACCTGAACTTCAGGGGCTACCGGCACCCCCGTCGCCGTCGGCTCCGGATTGACGATCACTTCCCTCAACTGGGACGAATTCTGCACCTGTGCCCCATTCTCCCCGACCTTGTAGGCGTACAGTTGGTAGGTCGTAATACTCTGGGGCTGAGCGCCAATGTTGCCCTTGACCGGCAGACCCTGGTCGACGGGATCGATGGACACCGAATCGGCGCCTGTCACCTCCCAGTCAATACGCACGGTCTCACCGACCGTGATCTCCAGGGGGTCGACGTCGAACCTCAGAATGACAGGGGTGGGTATGGGCGTGGTAGTCGGAATCGGCGTCGGTGTCGGAACCAAAACTCCGACTTCCAGAGGCTTCTGGACCGGCTCAGGCCACGAGCTGTTCGAGGCAATCAGATTGAATGTAGTGGTCCCGTCCAGCACATAGGCCCGCTGACCCGATTCGATTTCGGAATCCTGGAGGGTCTCGATGATGCCGTTGTATTCGATCTTGAGGATTTCAGCTCCAGAAACCTGCCAGAACAACATGGCCTCTTCGCCCGCCCAAACCGGATTCTCGACGGCACCAAACTCCTCGATGACAGGTTCCAGCGGCGTCACAAACACTGGCACCTCACGGCTGAGACCTTGAAACATGGGCAGCAGTTGCGAGATCCAGGTCTCGGCTCGCAGGCGGTAGCGGCCATTTTCCAACGGAACCACGGTCACAGAACCGACAGGTTTGGCCAGTTCCGAAGGCGCTCGAGCCACTTGCCAGGTGCCAGCTTGGGTAGATTTGAACTCGAGGGTAAGCCGCAGGAAAAAGGTATTCTGATGATTGAGGATGCTGTTTGGACTGAAACTGGGAAAGCGCCGGGCATCGTAGCTAAACGTGATCGGCTCTTCAACTTGTAGCCTTGCATGGGTGAAGGTCTGTGCTGTCTTGAATGCGGCCCGGTCAACCACAGCCTGGTGGGCGAGGACGAACCGCGGATTGAGACTGGCGAGGCGTACAGGGTTAGAACTCAAAACCATTGGCTGTTCGTTCTCTTGCGCCACGGGACTGAGGAGTCAGAACCGGCTCGGCATAAGGCCGGAAAAAGAAAATGGATAGCGACGCGATGCCGATGAGCATCAGCAGCAGGAGCAAGGGGCCTATCAGAGGCTTGGCCTTGGCGCGGCCCATGACCGAGCGTGGCGTGAGCGCGCCTTCGACCAGGGAAGCCGTTATGGTGAATGAGAACTGGCGGCTGCGCAACGCGATGAATCGACGCTTGTTCGGCGTGACGTGTACCGGTACAAAGTAGGTCTCGTCTGGCACCATGCGCATCTCGGCCTGCTTGACCAACAGAGCCTCTTCGCCCGGCACCTCGAACTCGAAACGGAGCCCCCGCTCGTCATCCTCCGCGTCAAGGCGCAGGGCTGTCTCACTATTGCCCTTGTTGCCAACCGGAAGGGTCACCAGCCCCGTGCGCCGGAACCAGGAGACAGTCTGCTGCTTGGGCGAGAGCTCGCCCACAAAAAAGTCGTAGAAGGGATTGACGATCAGGATGGCACTGATCCGGCTCATGCGTCCAGGATGGTTGGGCGAGGTCACCTCAACCGACAGCGGATGTGTCCCGGCACGGCTGCTGGTCTGTCGAGGCGCAGTGATCGAGATGGTCACGTTCGTTTGCGCCCGCTCGTTGAGGTTGAACTGGGCAGGCGTAATCGTGACCCAGCTCTCGCTCAGACCCTGAACCCTGATGTCAAAAGCTGCCACGATATCGCCGCCGTTGATCACCGTTAGCTGGAAGCTTTCCGTCTGCTCCACATCCACAGTCCATTCGCGGGCCGAGATCTCGGTGATGATCAGATCGTCGGTCAGGTCAGGGAGAAAGGCGCCTGGACCTGCCATCTCTGGTAGCGGAGCACTCACCGCGACGGGGCGGCACCCGCTCGGGCACGGGCTTTCTGACAGGCTCTGCGCCTTCCAGCAGGATAATCGAGAAGCCATCGATCTCGATGGTGTCCCAATTGTGCAGCGCCTCAAAGGCATTGGCCCCCAGTTGCTGCCCCCTCAGCTTTGTCTCTCCCTCCTCAACCAGGAGCATGATCTGAAAGGGCCTCTGCCGGTGGTCCAGCACAGCATGAAAGGGCGCCACGCCCGGGCTGTCAATGACAATGTCGTTGTCGGGGTGACTGCCGATGTTGGCAACGCCCTTTTCTGGATCGAGAACATGGAATTCCATGTCCCCATCCGGGGCTGATAACCTCCAATTGAGGCTGTGTGGGCATCGTTGGATTTCCTCTCGCCGCTAGCTCAATACGCCAAGACTCGCCAGCCAGAATGCCAGCCCAAGAATCAGAAACGAGATCACACAACGAGCACGTAGGGATGGTACCGTCGTAGTCCCCCGACCCCGCTTGATCTGGCCTGTCCACTCCTCGGTGATCACCGGCGCATCCTCCTGTTCCAGTGACCGGGAAAGGATGGAAAAGGAGCAGAGCTGATCACTACGAGGCCCTGATCGGTTTGATCTGCAGATCGAGCCTGATGCTTCTCACCCGGCTCTACCACAGGTGTCTGCACCCATTGGGGTTCGGCCACCAGGGTGACTGGACCCGATCGCACGCCGGGCCGTCGGTGCAGACCGGACGGAGTACTCGCCTGGGCAGAGGCCGGAGTACTCGCCTGGGCAGAGCCTGACAGCCGTCCCTGGGATAGAACCCGACGCCACTCTTGACCCTGAGGCCTGGTCGCTCATTCGACGCGGGAGTCGTTGAACCTGGTCGACTCTGCCCTCCCCGCGACGAAGTTGTCGCGGACGCCTGCAGCAAAGGCGTGCCGATCGAACGGGGCAGCATCATACCGATCGAGCCCAGAACGTCAGCAATGGCCCTGCTGGCTCCCATGGCTTGCTTCGCCTTCTCCTGGACTTGCTCTGTGTCGGGCCGCTCGCCCCGAGTTGGAGACTGCTTTACTCTGCGACTCCTGGAACCTGATGGCTCTCAGAACCCATCTCCGGGGTTGGCCGGCCTCGGTAACGGTACCTGCGGACAATGAGACGCCGGCCGAGCGAAACTCAAAGGACAGGAACGATCCGGGTCCTCTGCCCGCAGCTCATAGCGACTCGGCACAACCTG
>CAVPRV010000008.1:0-291414 GCA_963707885.1 uncultured Alphaproteobacteria bacterium | reverse complement strand
TGTTTATGTTACACCTTAAGAAAGTTCAGTTACGTATTGCTATCGAAGAGATGCATGCGCGAAAGGTCAACGACCAGAGGCAATTCAACGCCGGGCGCAAGCCCTTGTAGTGGCGGTAGCCGCGCGACGACATCAAGCCCCGCCACCGTTACCGTAACGAGCGTATCGGAGCCGAGCGGTTCAACCAGATTGACGACGGCTTTCACGATCGCTCTGGCCTGCTGACAGTTGTGCGCCCTACCGCAATCGCCAGCGTTTCTGGCCTCAGACCGAGAATGAGCTGTTGACCATATCTCGCGCTATCAGCGAGTGACGGACCGGAGAGCAACAGAGACGGTCCATTGTCTGATCGGGCGCACGAAGGGTGGCATGAACACCAAACTGCACGCGGTGACGGATGCCGAGGGACGCCCGATCCGCTTCTTCATGACGGCAGGCCAGGTCAGCGATTACACCGGTGCTGCGGCCCTTCTGCGCAGTCCTCCGACGGCCGAATGGTTGCTGGCTGACCGGGGTTACGATGCCGACGGTTCAGAGACGCGTTGAAAGACAAAGGGATAAAGCCCTGCATCCCTGGCCGGAAGTCGCGCGGCAAGCCCATCAAACATGACAAGCGCCGCTACAAACGCCGCAACAGGACCGAGCTCATGTTCGGACGTCTGAAAGACTGGCGACGCGTCCCAACCCGCTACGACAGATGCCCGAAGGTCTTCCTCTCCGCCGTCGCTCTCGCCGCAACCGTCATGTTCTGGCTATGACCGAAGAACGAGTCGCTGACCCTAACACACTGAGAATGTTAATTTAAGTGGTGACAAGTGAAACAAGTGCGTAAGAGTTCAAATGTATTTCCAGATTTGGTTCCGCCCATTGGTGGGGATGCGGCGGGGCCAAAGTCTATCTCCCGAATGGTGCGAGAGGCAGGCATCTTGCCGGCGGTCGCTTTCGTCGTCGGCGCTGCCGTGATGATTGTCGCGTTCACCGTTTAGACTGTGAGCCTGCAGCGAAATCAGTCGTCTTCAGCGGGGCATAGACACATCCTCTCCTCGGCAGAAAAACATGATGGAAGTCTCAGCTGAACGTTCACTTGGTCTCAAAGCAGCCATCCAACGCGTCACTGGAGAACGGCCGGTAAGAACTCCGAAATGTGTCGGCTTTGTCCGCTGATCAGAGCTCGAAGTATGGCGCAGCGAAGTGCCGATTCCCACCCGTCGACAGCGATGTTGCAGGATTCGACAAGCCCGACTACCTCTTGATAGTTCACGAGAGAGCGATGCTTCCCGCTTGGAAGCCGTTGGCGCTGATATCCAGCCAAAGCAAAATCAAAATAACTTTTGAAACTTTTGGAAAACAAAGATTTGCCGGGCCAAGGCGCGCCGCATAGCGTAACCCGTTGAAAGGGTTCCTAAACAGGGGGGTCGCCCCCCGCCGGCCCCGGGCCGGCGGGAGGCATAGGCGGGTTTCTGCGTTAGTGGCGCTCCCCCCGCCGGCGCGGCCCTCGGAAAGGAGACCGGTCCGCGCCTGCCGAGGACCACCTTGGCAACGGTCGTCGGCCATTTTCATTCGCTCGCTCATCCCGGCAGACTTGCGTCCGCCGCCAGCGCCGCCCTCGGGTCGGCGTCGCCCCGGCGCAAGACCGGGATGCCGGCCGCCTCGGACATGCGGATGAGTTTTTCCTCGACCAATTCGGCGGCGAGGGTTTCGGCGTCGAGGCGAGCGATCTCCGCCCCGCGCTCGGCCTCGGGAAGATCGTCACGATCGTCGTAAAAGGCGGCGATCTCGTCCATGAAGTGATCACGCAGCCGATCCGGGACGAGCGTCGCCAGCCACGCGCCGGCGAGGTTTTCGGGGATGCGGGTGAACTCGAAATGGGGCTGGCCACCCGAGGGCCGGGTCAGTCCGGCCACCAACATCCGCGTGTCCAGCATGGAGGCGGCGTCCGCGATCCCTTGGTCGAGGGCGTCGATCGCGCGTTGCCTATCGACGGGCAAACGCTCGATCTGTTGCCTCTGATCCTGCGCGACGATGATCTGCAATCGGACCTGCTCGACCGCGTCGACGACGCCGGCGGTCGCGGCCCGCTGTTTTGCGAACAGGGATTTGATGTTGGCGCCGGCCATCAGCGGACCTCCCCGTGTGTAGCCTGCCCGGCATGGCGATCCGGGCCGGTCTGGAAGACCGGCGCCGGCAGCGGCAGGTCGTGGTCCTGCGCGAACTTGAGGCAGGCGTCGTAAAGTCGGCTGGCGGCGGTCCATCGACCCGCGGAGTTGGCTTCCTCAAATTTCGCGGTTTCGAGCGCGGCTTCGAGATCCCGGACGCGGCCCTCGGCGGCCGAGATCGCCGAGGCCAGATCGCCGGGCGCCCACGCCCGCTGCGGCGCCGTCGGCGCGGCATCCAGCGGCAGGCGGCGCGCGATGCCGTCCCTGTCCGCGGGCTGGCTCGGCGGGATCGTGAAGCCCTGCGGGGCGGCGCGCAGGTCGGCGAGGCGGCGCTTCGCGTTGGAAAGATTTCCGGCGACGTCACGCACCTCCTGAGCCCGGCGGCGTGATCTCTCGTTGAGGTCCGTGGCGATCTGACGGAGCGCGGTAAGGCGGGTGACGGTATCGAACTGGATTTCAGATTTTGTCGTCATCGTGTTCTCCTTTCGTGCTAGCCAGCCAGAACACGCGGCCGGCGTCCAGAAAAAGCGCCCGCGCGCGGTCCGGGACCGCGCGCATGTCATTGTCCGCGCGCGATAATTTTCGCAATCTGGCCGGCGGTGGGTATCGACCAGCGGCCATTTTCCTCGCCGCGAACGAGCAACTCGAGGGCGAACCCGGCGGCGCAGGCGACGGCCCGGGTGCTCGGGGCGCCAGTTCGTCGGCGGTGGTCGATTTCCGCGCGGACCTCGATGCCGGCGGCGGCCGGCGCGGCCGCGTCCCCGCACAGTTCGCGGGCCAGCCGCCGCAGCATGGCGTCGCGCGACGCGACCGTCATCAGGTCGGTAGGGGTCAGCCCCCCACGGCGAACGGCGCCGATCGCCTGCGCCCATTGCCCGAGCGCCCCGGCCTCCATCACGCCGCGAAGGGACAGGCCGACGGCCCGGACGGCAGGGTCATGGGATCGGGCGAGGACGTTGGTCGCCATGAAGATTGCCTCGACCACTTCGAGATGCCCGAGCCCTTGCAGGAACGCGACCGCGGGATCGCCTTTGGGCCACTTGTGGCAATCGTCACTCATCGCCGTCCTCCGAAACGAGGTCGGTCAGCCAATCGACCGGCGATTTGAGCAAGTCGTTGCCGTCGCGGACATCGTCAGCATGTTCGGTTGCGAACTGGATAATCTCTCGCGATCGAAACCCTGCATCAAGTGCCGCGGTCAGAGCCGGACGGATTTCTTCCTGATCGAAGCCGGCGGCGTTTGGAAAGACTGCGGTGAATTTTCTCATAAGGGCCTCGATTAGATCGGTAGGCAGAGGCGCCTCATGCGCCTCTGCCGATCCGGTCGCGACAGGGGAAGATGCGCGCGCGTCTTCAACCGAACTATCAGAATGAACAGAAGGTTGAGGGGAAGACCCTTGAGGGGTCTTCCCCAATGTCAATTCTGTTGTTCTGTTATATGTTACGGCTTCGCTTGAAGTAGTTTTTTCGTAATCATTGCATAGCTTTAGGTCTTCTTTCCGCTCCCCGGTTTGTCCGCCGTGGCGGACTTCATTGTCCGCCATGGCGGAGTGATCTGTCCGCCGTGGCGGAAATTCGGTCGCGACTTTGTCCTCGCCAGTGTCCGCCGCGGCGGACTTCGCTTTCCGCCGTGACGGAACTTTTTCGGAGACTTCGACCTTTGGTTTTTCCGCCGTGGCGGACTGTCCGGTGTCCGCGGCGGCGGACTTTTTTGGGACCGGTTCCGTGTCATCGTCGTCGAAGATCGCCGCGCCGTCCGCGTCGTTCGGAAGCGTGATCCGATAGCAATTGTCGCCGCCATTGGGGTGCGGAGCGGGCTCTATGAAGCCGTGATGCTTAAGGAACGCCATGGAGGCATAGAAGGAGGACGATCCAACGCCCGCGGATTGCATCAACTTCTTCGGCGCGGGAAAGAACATCAAAGATTTCGCGCTTAGGAACAGGGCCTCGGCCGCGAATGCGAGCCGGACTTCGGATTGCCGTGCGTCGGGGTGCGCAAGGACGGCGCGGACCCATGCCTTTCGCATTTTAGCATTCGTGGAGGCGGCCGCCTTGTCCGCTTCGGATTGGCGCTTGCTCATAACTGGCCCCCTCGAAAGCGGGCCGGCGATCCGGTCGGGTCGGAGCAATCAATCAACGTTGTGCCCGGAAGGGCGTTGATGCTATTCATGGCTTGCCTATCTGATCCTCGGCCGTCGCATCCCTGTCCGGAGCGGCGGCCGTTCCTTTTCCAGCCCGGGCCGAAGCCCGGGCGCTCGTCAGCGGGTCCGTCGCGACGCCGGCGAGACCCGGTCGGGCAGAGCCAGAAGTTCGGGGGGCGCCTCGGTCCCGGTCCGGTTCTGCCAGTTACGGAGCAGGGCGGCGCGGGTCGTGCAGAAGTTTCGCCCGGTCCACGCATCCAGACGGCCGGAGCCATCAGCCGCACCGTTGTATTGAACGATCCACTGGATCGCGTCCTGGCAGCGGATCACCCTCCAACGTCCGGCCCGGACTATCACGCCGTCGTAGCGGTCGTGGCTCTCCTTTCGATGGTCGGGTCGGGTCGCTCGCCGCCCGTCCGCTGCCCGCGGGCCGTTGTGGGGCGGTCAGGGCCTTCGGGGCCCTGACCCCCGGCCTGCCGCCCGACCCGATCCATCAGGCCTTCCACGTTGCGAGGCGACGCTTCTGCGGTATGTGCCCGGCCCGTCACGCCTCGCCCTCCGCCTCAGACCGGCCCGCGGGCCGATCGACGATCCTCAGAAGCCAGCTTGCGACGAAGCCGGCAATCGCCTCGGGCGGGATCGTCGGCGGTGCGGACGGGGCGGGTTGTGGCCGGCCGGCCCCGATGACGGGGGCGGCCGGCGTGCCGCCGAGAACCTCGGCGAGCAGGTCAAAAGGGGCCGCCATCAGTCGGCGCCCGACTTCGCCTGCGTGGGCCGCTCGGTCGGCAGCGCCCGAAGGAACTCGTGGACCTCGGCTTCGATGTATCTGACCTTAGTGCCGAGGTAGCGCGGTCGCGGGAAGTTGGTGGCCGGGTCTTTGCGCCAGCGCCCTTCGGTGGCGCGGGAAATGCCAAGGATTTCGCGGACGCGCGATGCGGGAATTAGGGTGACCGTGTCGGTCATGTCGTGCCCTCCGTGCCCCCCAAAGCTAGGGGCGATTGATTGCGTCGTGACGCGCGCCTTTCGGCCCGCGCCGGTTCAGTCCAACAATCAATCAACGGAGTGGCGCCTTCGGACGTACCGCTAGTGCCCTCGGCGGCGCTTTGTGCCGCATGTGGTATTGCGTAGGATCATCGGCGCGCAAAGTCAACGCTGCCGTATTCGGGAAGGTGGTTAGGGCGTCCGCCGCGCCGCCATCTCGACGACGTCGGCCTCCTTGCCGCTGGCAATCCGCTCGATCAGCGTCGCGACCGCCTCGGCGGTTTGGCGCATTTCATCCTGATAACTGTGTCGATTGTAAACGGCGGCGACCCCGCTGACGGACCCGCTGACGTGGTTCAACAGTTTCTCGACGACATGCACGGGTGCCCCTGTCCGGGCGGCTAGGGTGGCGAAGCACCTTCGCAAGTCGTGGAGGACGAAGGGCACGATCTCTACGGGCTTGCCGGCCTCCTTCTCGGCTGCCTTAGCCATTGCCGCTGTAAGCAGGCGGTGGACGTGGTTGAAGCCTGATATGGGCCTGGTGCCGTTGGTCGAGAACACGTACGTCGAGCCGTCGCCGTCGCCGTCGCCGGCGTCGGTCACGGGGGCGGCCGCAATGGCGGCCCGCGCCGCGGCGGATAGCGGCACGGAATGTGGGCGACTGTTCTTCACCCGATCAGCAGCGAGGGTCCATGTATCGCCGGCCGCGATCTCGTCCCGGGTCATACCGGCGACCTCGCCGCGCCGCTGGCCGGTCAGGAGCAGGGTCCGTAGGAGGGCACCGAACGGTTGCGGCATGTCGCCCGTTGCCGTCCAGAACCACCGGATTTCGTCGTCGCTTAGTACCCGGTCGCGGGCCTTCTCCTTGTGCGGCGGCTTGAGGCCGGCGGCCGGGTTGATGGGCAAGATGCCGCGATCTACGCACCATGCGAACATCGCCCGGACGTGGGCGAGGACCCGATTTGCGCCGACGGTCTGCCCGTCGTCCACCAAGGTGTCGAGAAGCTCTATCACGTCGCGGCGCTCAAGCGTCGTGACGTCGCGGTCCGCCCAGCGAGGAAGGACGTACTTGCGAAGGCTCCACATGACGCCGTCGCCGGATTTCATCGCTGCGGCCTTGCGCCGGCCGTACTCGGCCAAGACTACGTCAAAGCGGTCGCGGTCTGCGAGGGCGACGCCGGCGGCCCGGGCCTTTGCCTCGGCCTTGGCGGCCTTCGCCTCCGCGACCGGATCGCCGCCCTCGTCGAGGCGTCCACGCGCCTCTGCGGCGGCCTTCCGGGCGTCGCTGAGGCTCATGGCCGGCCATGCCCCGAGGGCGACCTTCCCGCGCTTGCCGGCGCGCTTGTAGACGAAGACCCATGACTTCGTGCCGGACGGTTGCACGATCAGGACGAGCCCGGTCGTCGCCTTGTCGCCGACCTCGATCCGTTTCGCCGGATCGGGTTTCAATGCCTCGACGGTCTTCGCGGTAAGCGTAACTGCTGCCATGTCCAGTACCCCCCGTGGGCCCCGCCAGTACCCCCCGCGCCGTTCGCGGGGGGTACTTTGCGAATGGTTGCAGCATGTATCAATAGGGATCGTGTCGCGCCAAGCAAGGGAAAACATTGAGAAAATGGCGCAAGTTGGCGCGCAATGATTTCCTGCGCTACATGGCAAAATCCGATTTGTAATCAGAGGGTCGGGAGTTCGAGTCTCTCTGGGGGCACCACTATTCTCCAATATAACCAAAAATATTAATGAATTTGGCTGTATAACTTCGGCATTGCCCACCTTTTTGTCCACCTTCCAGCGTGCGCTGCGATGGCTATGAGCTAGCTGGTGAGCGGGAATCGACCTTTGGCGCGCCTGCGGCCCGGGCGGGAAGCGGCCCTTCGCTGCGATGCGCAACCCGCACTGTCGGGACTTCCGAAGCGGAGATTGCGGCGCGTGCATTTCGGTGCCGCTTTCCAACTCATGACATAGCCGACGTCGCGTTCGTCGGCCAGCGCCGTAAGAATCCTCAGGTCCACCGAGGACCATAATGTGAGAGTGGTCGAACTCGTCACGGCGCCAGTCGCCGCGTTTTTCACCAACTTTGCATGGACAGGCATGTCTATATGTCCCCATATTGAATGAAAAAAGTTCTCGAATCGCGCCGTTGCGGGCGCGAAAATCGACAATGCCAATCAGGGAGATCAAAAAATGGCTGGGAATAAACACTTGAAGCTTTCGCGGCGGAACGTGCTTCTATCCGCTGGCGCCCTCGGCTCCGCGGGCTTGTTCGCGCCGCGGATTGCGTGGTCGCAGGACGGAATGATTCTCAAGGTCCGCTCCTACAGCGACCTTCAGATCCTTGATCCCGCCTTCCGGCTCTCGGCACCCGAAGGCGATATCATGCGCGCCATCTATGCGGGCCTTGCCACGAACGTGCCCGGCGACGAATGGAGCTGGAAGGCGGTTGCGGTCGAAAGCCTCGAACAACTGGACGACCTGACCGTCGCGTTCAAACTGCGGGACAAAGTCGGCTTCACCGACGGTTTCGGCCAGATGACGGCCGAAGACGTGAAATTCTCCATCGAGCGCGTCGCCGATCCGGCCAACGAAAGCCCCTACTGCGGGCGACTGGGCGGCCTTGAAAGAGGTGGAGGTGAAGGACACGCTGTCTGGCCTCATCCACCTCAACGAGGCCTTCGCACCGCTTGTGGAACTCCACCTTGCCGACGACGACATGTTCGATTCTGTCCAAGGCAGCCGTCGAGGCGGCGGGCGGCAAGATCGGCGCCGAGCCGGTGGCGCAGTCGGGGCAATACATTCTGACCGAATGGACACCGAAGCAGCGCACGGTGCTGAAGCGCAATCCCGACTGGGCGTACGAGCCGGGCGGATACGAGGAGATCCACATTTTCCCGATCGAGGATCCCGCGACTGCCGAACTCGGTTTTGAGGCTGGCGATCTTGACTATACTTGGACGGCCGTCTCCTCGATCTCTCGCCTGAAGGAGACCCCACCAGCGGGCGGGGTCGTGCTGGAGAAGCCCTCGCTCGCGTATGTCTGGTTGGGAATGAACCAGGATGTCGGCACCGTTGGACAACCCGAATATCCGACGCGCCGTGCAGTATGCGATCGATACCGAAGCCGTCGTTGAGGCTGCGTATTTCGGTGCCGCCACGACGTCGACCGGCATTATTGCGCCGGGCCTTCCGGGTCACCGCGACAAGGTGCTTTACAGCTACGACCCCGATAAGGCGCGCGAATTGCTGGCGGCCGAAGGCGTCGACCGACCTCTCCGTCACGCTCGACATCCTGAACCAGTCCGAACGGCTGAGCGCGGCGCAGGTCGTGCAGGCCAATCTCGCCGATGTCGGCATCGCTTGCGAGATCAAGCAGAACGACAGCGGCACGTTCTGGACGCTCGGCTCCAAGGACGGAGACTACTGGAACAAGCTGCAGCTGATTATTGGCCGCTTCTCGATGGAGCCGGACCCGAGTTGGGCGACGGCCTGGTTCGTTCCCGAGCAGATTGGTGTCTGGAACTGGGAGCGTTTTAACAGCCCAGAGTTCGCCGAGCTTCATGCTCAGGGCCTCGTCGAGACCGATCCCGCGAAGCGCGACGTGATCTACAAGCGCATGCAAGACATAATGGAAGAAAGCGGTTGCTATGTCTTCCTAACACACGAGGTCACGGGCATCCTTTACCGTGACACTGTAGTGCCCGCGCTGAAACCGAATGGCGAACCGCTACTGGGCGATTTCAAACCGGCCTGAGACTGAACCTCCGGGGTGGCTGAGCGCCGCCCCGGCTGCTGGGGGATCGTCCAATTCTGTCTTACGCATTCAAGCGTCTGTTACTGGCCGTCGTTATCATTTCGGTGGCGATGACGTTTCTGTTTGCGATGATCTATCTCATTCCCGGTGATCCGGCCTCGGTCGCGCTCGGGCCTCGCGCCACACCGGAAATGGTTGAGTCGCTGCGGGTTCGCATGGGGCTGGACCAGCCGATCTGGGTGCAGTTCTGGCGCTTTTACAGCGGTGTCTGGCGTGGGGATCTGGGGCAGGAGGTCCTGTCAGGCCGGCCGGTGCTGACCGTGGTGATGGAGCAATTGCCCTACACGCTCGCACTGGTCGCGGGCGGGATAAGCTGGTCGGTAGCGCTAGGCATCCCGCTCGGCTGCATCGCGGCGATCAAGCGCGGCGGCTTGGTGGACCGTGTCGTCGGCGTCATCTCGGTCGCGGTGATCGCGGTGCCGTCCTTCGTGATCGCGATCTATGCGCTTCTGATCTTCGCAGTGGCGCTGCGCTGGCTTCCCGCCATCGGGGCCGGAGAGCCGGGCGATCTCGGCGACCAGCTTGTCCATCTGATCCTGCCCTCGCTCGCCGTGGGTCTTGGCTGGGTCGGCTATATCGCCCGCATGGTACGCGCCTCGATGCTGGAGGTGCTGGAAGCCAGCCATATCCGCGCCGCGCGCGCCTTCGGCCTGCCGGAAAACCAGATCACCTACAGCTATGCGCTGCGCATCGCGATCCTGCCGACCGTCACCCTGCTTGGCGTGGGCGTCGGGCAGATGCTGTCCTCGGCGGTCTTTGCCGAGATCGTCTTTGCCCGCCCCGGTATCGGCAAGCTGGTCTACGATTCGATCCTCACGCGCAACTATCCCGTCGTGACCGGCGCCGTGCTGGTGACAACCGCGTTCTTCGTCTTCGTAAACGTCATCGCCGATCTGGTGATAGGAGCTCTGGACCCCCGTGTCAGAAGCAGCTTTGGATAGCCCGGCCCCGCCGCCGGGCGGCGGCACGATTGTCAGGGCGGTGCGCAAGATCCTGCGCGAGCCGCTGGGCGTTCTGGGCGTCAGCCTCGTGGTGATCGTGGTGTTCGGCGCGGTCTTCGCGGACCTGCTGGCCAGCGCCGATCCGATCAGGATTTCGCCGCGCGACCGGTTTTCCGGCCCCGGCCTCGACCACCTCGCCGGGACCGACCAACTTGGCCGCGACCTCTTCGCGCGGGTGCTCTACGGGGGGCGGATCGCGCTGGCCGTGGCGCTCGGCTCGACCGTCGTCTCGCTGGTCATCGGGATCGTGCTGGGCCTGATCGCAGGCTACGGGCCGCGCTGGCTCGACAATGTGCTGATCCTCGTCTTCGACGCGATGAAGAGCTTTCCCACCGTCATGCTGGCGCTTGCGCTGGTGACGCTCTTCGGCCCGTCGCTGACGGCGGTGGTGGTCGTCGTGGTTCTGGTGAACGTGCCGGGCTATGCGCGCATCATCCGGACCCAGACCATCGCGATCAAGACCGCCGAATTCGTCACCGCCGCGCAAAGCATGGGCGCCAGCACCGCGCGCGTTCTCAGGGTGCATATCCTGCCGAACGTCATCGGGCCGCTCCTGATCCTCGCCTCGATGGACATTCCGGTCGTCATCGCCATCGAGGCCGGGATGAGCTTTCTGGGTCTCGGCGTACGGCCGCCAACGCCAAGCTGGGGGGCGATCCTGAATGACGGCTTCGCCAATATCCGCGAAAGCTACTGGATCGTGGTCGCCGGCGGGCTGCCGATCATCCTGACGACGCTCGGCTTCACCTTCCTGGGCGAAACCCTGCGCGATGTCTTCGATCCAAGGCTGAAGGGGCGGTGATGTCGGTATTGTCCGTCAAGGGTCTGACCGTGTCCTTCGCCACCGAGCGCGGCACATTGACCGCGCTCACGGACGTGTCCTTCGAGATTCCCGACCGGCGCATCGTCGGCGTCGTCGGCGAAAGCGGCTGCGGAAAATCGACGCTGATCAACGCGATCCTCGGCCTTCTGGCCGACAATGGCCGCATCGACGGCGGCAGCATCCTCTTCGAGGGCGCGAGCGAGCTTACGAGCCTCGGCGACTGCGACATGCGCGCCTTGCGTGGCGAGCGCATCTCCACCGTGTTCCAGGACCCGATGGGGGCGCTCAACCCCGTCCTTTCGGTCGGGCACCAGATGATCGCCGTGCAGTACCGCTCGGGCCGGTCGAAGTCGGAAAAGGCCGCCCGGGCGGTCGAGATGCTGCGCAAGGTGCGCATCCCCGATGCCGACACGGCCCTGTCGCGGTATCCGCACCAGTTTTCGGGCGGCATGAAGCAACGCATCGCCATCGCCATGGCTCTGATGATGGAACCGGCGCTGCTGATTGCGGATGAACCGACGACGGCGCTCGACGCGACGCTCGAAGTTGCGACGATCGAGCTCCTGAAGGAGCTTCAGGAGGAAATCGGCTGTTCAGTCCTCTTCATCTCGCACCATCTCGGCGTGATTGCCGAGCTTTGCGACGACGTGATCGTGATGTATGCGGGCGAGGTGATCGAGCGTGGCACTACGCGCCAGGTCTTCAACGATCCACGGCATCCCTATACGTTCCGCCTTCTAGATTGCGATCCGGCGCGGCAGCATGAGCGCGTGCGCCACTTGCCGACAATTCCCGGCGAAATACCCGATCTGCGGCACCGGCCGGTCGGCTGCGTCTTCGCGGCGCGGTGCCACCGGGTTCACGAAGCCTGCGCGCACACGCCTCCGGAAACCGACATAGGGGACGGTCATGCCGCACGCTGCTGGTTGGCCGAAACCGGTGAAGTCGCCAAGGTGACCGCATGAGCGGCGATCCAGTCCTGTCCGTGAACAATGTCGAGGTGACGTTCCCCATTGGGCGCCCGATCCTGCGCCCCTTCGGGCAGTCGCCGTCGATCAAGGGCGTGGCGGGCGTATCCTTCGAGGTCCGGCGTGGCGAGACCTTCGCCCTGGTCGGCGAAAGCGGATCAGGCAAGACGACGCTCGCCCGTGCGATCAACGGGCTTCAGGGCATCTCGACCGGCTCCATAACCTTCGAGGGTCAGCGCATAGATCGCCTTGGCCGGGCAGAGATGAAACCTCACCGACGCCGGATGGCGATGATGTTTCAGGATCCGGTCGGCTCGCTCTCCCCGCGGCAGACGGTGGGCGCGCTGGTCACCGAGGCGTTTCGGATTCACGGCGCCGAGGGCCGCGACCTGCGCGCGGAAACCGAGCGACTTCTGGCGCTGGTCGGGCTGCCGAAAGAATTCGCTGACCGCTATCCGCATCAGCTGTCCGGGGGCCAGGCACGGCGCGTCGGCGTCGCGCGGGCGATAGCGCTCGACCCCGTGCTGATCATTGCCGACGAACCGACGGCGGGGCTTGACGTCTCGGTTCAGGGCGAGGTGCTCAACCTGCTGAACGATCTGCGGGAACGGCTGGGTCTTGCGATGGTGATCATCACCCACAACCTTCATGTCGTGCACCATGTCGCCGACCGGATGGCGGTCATGTATCTCGGTCGCTTTGTCGAAACCGGAGACACCGAGGCGATCTTCTCGGCCCCGAGCCATCCCTATACCGCGGCATTGCTCTCGGCCAATCCAGAGCCTGACCCCGACCGGGCGCGGGACCGGATTTCCCTGCCCGCAGAAGTGCCGTCGCTTCTGGCGCGTCCCGCCGGGTGCGAGTTCCATACCCGATGCCCCTGGGCGCAAGACGAATGCAGGACCGTCCCGCCATCGCCGGCAGAGGTCAACGGACGCATCCTCAGTTGTCATTTCCCCCTTGCGCCCGGCGCACGGCCACCCGACAGGAGAGTGATCATGACCAAGCCAGATCGGATCGAAGTCACGGAAACGATCTGGATCGACATGCCGGACGGCGCGCGCCTCGCGGCGCGGGTCTGGATTCCGGAGGGCGCTGCTGCAAATCCGGTGCCCGCGATCGTCGAATACATCCCCTATCGCCGCCGCGACCGCACCCGGCTTCGCGATGACATCGATGCATCCGCAATTCGCAAAGTCCGGCTATGCCGCGATCCGCGTGGACATGCGCGGCGTCCGGCGACAGCGACGGGGTCATGCGCGACGAATATTCGGAGCAGGAAATGCAGGACGGTCACGACGTCGTGGAGTGGATCGCCGGTACAGCCATGGTGCGACGGCAATGTCGGTATGATCGGCAAGTCCTGGGGGGCCTATACCTCGTTTCAGGTCGCCGCCACGCGCCCGCCCGCGCTCAAGGCGATTGCGCCGGTGATGGGCACCGACGACCGCTGGCTGGAGGACATCCATTTCTATGGCGGGGTGCTTGCCAACGACAACTTCTGGTGGGGCTCGATCATGCAGCTCTACAACGCCATGCCGCCTGATCCTGAAATCGTCGGCGAAAAGAACTGGCGCGAGATGTGGAAAGAGCGGTTGGACGCGATGATGTTCTGGCCCGATCTCTGGCTCGGCCACCAGACCCATGACGGTATGTGGCGGCGCGGGTCGATCTGCGAGAATTACGACGATGTCAATGTTCCGGTCTATTTCTTCGGTGGCTGGGCCGACCTCTTCCGCGATACGCCGTTCCGGATCGCTGAACGGATCAAAGGCCCGGTGCAAGGTGCTGATGGGACCTTGGGCGCATCTCTATCCGCACGATGGATCGCCCCGCCCGAAAGCTGATTTTTTGAGTGAAGTCATCCGGTTCTGGGATCACCACCTTAAAGGCATCGATACCGGCCTTATGGACGAACCACCCCTGCGGTTCTGGATACAGGACAGCGTGGCGCCCGGCCGGTCGGCATGCGGAGCGTCCTGGCAATTGGGTCGAGGAAGCGGCCTGGCCGTCGCCCAATGTCGAAGACCGCCAGTTCTGGCTGAACCACCGCGAGCTTGGCGATGCGGCCCGAACTTGGAGGCAAGCGATATCGATATGCTCGCCTCAGACCTTTGGGTCGGCGGCCGGCGATATGTGCTCCTTCGCGATTCCGGGCGACATGCCGACCGACGGCCGGATCGACGCGGGCGGGGCGCTGTTCATTCCGCACCGCACCGCTGAGCGATGACATGGTCATTCTCGGGCAACCGACACGTCGCCCTGTCCGTGGCCGCAGATCGCCCGCAAGCCTTCGTCGCCGCGCTACTGGTCGACGAGGCGCCGGACGGCGCCCAAAGCCTGATCTCCCGCGGGTTTTGCAACCTGACGCACTCGAACCTCCGACACGCGCCAGTGCCAATCGCGCCGGGGGAAGAAATGGCCGTGACCGTGCCCCTTCACGGCATCGGCTATCGGCTACCGAAGGGCCACCGGCTGATCGTGCAGTCGCCTCGACCTACTGGCCCATCCTCTGGCCCGCGCCGGAGCCTGTGACGCTCAACCCTCCGCCCTGGCACCTCGTCTCTCCACCTCCCGCTCCGCACCGCGACCTGCAGTCGGGCCCGAGCCCCGCGCCTTGCCGGAGCCTCCGCTCGCCGACAAGCCCCGCCCCAGCACCCGGTTGCGCGAGGGCTCGATGGAAGCGGACGCACATTCGCGATCTCGCGTCCGGCGTCCCTACCGAACGCATCTTCATCGACGGCGGTGTTTTCGGCCCGATCGGGCGCATGTCGGCTCGACAACTCGGCACCGAACTTGGCGATGTCTCGGAGCGGATCTACGAGATCCATCCCGACGATCCCCTCTCGGCCCGCGCGACGATGGAGCAGATTCGCTCCTCGAACGCGGGGACTGGAAGGTCCGCATCAAGACCCGGTCCGAGATGACTGCCACCAAGACCGACTTCATCCTGAAAGCGCGTGTGGAATGCTGGGACGGAGAGACACTGTTCCACGCGTCGACTGGGACCACGAAATTCCCCGCAACGGAATGTAAAGAAAGACAAAGCCATGCCCGCCATCCCCGTCCGCACAAACTTTCCCCGCAAGGTGCGAGAGATCGAAAACACCTGGATCGAGATGCCCGACGGTGTGAAGCTCGCTGCCCGCATCTGGCTGCCCGAGGATGCCGAAGACGATCCGGTGCCCGCGATCCTCGAATATCTGCCCTATCGCAAGCGTGACGGCACGGTGGAGCGCGACCACCTCACCCATCCCTATTTCGCCGGCCACGGCTATGCCGGGGTGCGGGTCGATATGCGCGGCACCGGTGACAGCGAGGGGGTGTGCAAAGGCGAATACCTCAAGCAGGAACACGACGACGGAATCGCGATCATCGAATGGCTGGCAAGTCAGCCCTGGTGTTCCGGCGCAGTCGGCATGATCGGCATTTCCTGGGGCGGGTTCAACGGGCTCCAGATCGCCGCGCGCCAGCCCGAGGCGCTGAAGGCCGTCATCACGCTCTGCTCGACCGACGACCGATTTGCGGACGACATCCACTTCATGGGCGGCGCTTGCCTTACCGACAAGCTCGCCTGGGGCGCCACGGCCTTCGCCATAGCCCATACTCCGCCCGACCCCGCCATCGTCGGGGATCGCTGGCGCGATATGTGGCTGGAACGACTGAACGGCAACGGGCTCTGGATGCTCGACTGGTTTCGTCACCAGCGGCGCGACGCGTTCTACCGCCACGGCTCGATCTGCGAAAACTATGGCGATGTGCGCATACCGGTCTACGCGGTAGGGGGCTGGGTCGACGGCTACACGAACCCGATCTTTCGCATGATGGAACATCTTCCCGGTCCTCGAAAGGCGCTGATCGGCCCTTGGGCGCACAAATATCCTCACTTCGCCGAACCGGGGCCGCGCATCGGTTTCCTGCAGGAATGCCTGCGCTGGTGGGATCAGCACCTGAAGGGGGTCGAGACCGGCATCATGGACGAACCGATGATCCGCGCCTGGGTGCAGGACCCCGCCCGGCCGGCGCCGTACCACGCCGAACGTCCTGGGCGCTGGGTGGCTGAACCGTCCTGGAAGACCAGCCCGGGGCCTGGGAAGATCCTGCATCTTTCGCCCGGTCGCCTTGCGGGCAGCGCTTCAAAGGACCAGATCACCGTCGCGTCGCCGCAAACGGCCGGGCGCTTCGCGCAGTCATGGTGCTCTTACGGGGCGGCACCCGATCAGGCGCTGGATCAGTCGCGCGAGGATGGCGCGATGACCGTCTTCCTGTCCGACCCGCTCGACGAAGATGTCGAAATTCTCGGCTTCCCGATGGTCGAGGCTGAAGTTATCTCCGACCGCCCGGTCGCCAGTTTGATTGCGATCCTTTCCGCCTCCGACCCGGACGGCGCCTCCACGCTGGTGAGTTTCGGCGCCCTGAACCTGACACACCGCAGGTCGCATTCCGACCCCGAGCCGATGACGCCCGGAAAGCCGGAGCGCGTCAGCCTGCAACTCAACGTCATCGGCCAGCGATTTGCCAAGGGCCAGCGCATCCGGCTGGCGCTGGCGACGAGCTACTGGCCGATGATCTGGCCCGCGCCGGAACCGGTGACGCTCACCCTCACACCGGGCAGCGGCAAGCTGATCCTGCCGCTGCGCCCTGCACAGCCGCGCGATGACGCCCTGGCGCCGTTCCCGCCACCCGAGGGGGCGGAACCGATGCAGAGCGAACAACTCAGCCCCGGCCGGTCGCAACGGTCGGTGACCGAAGACCTCACCACCGGCAGGGAGACCTATCTGCGCGCGGGCGACACTGGAGAGGTGCGCCACGCCCATACCGGACTGACGGTCCGCTACACCGACGAGGATCGGTTCGAGATTCATCCCACCGATCCAAATTCCGCGCGCGGCACCTGCACCTGGCACAAGTCCTATGCGCGTGGCGACTGGGCGGCGAAATTGGACGCCACGGTCTCGGTCGAGGCGCTTCGCGAGGTCTGGCGCATCACCGCCCGGCTCGTCGCGCGGGACGGGGATGAGGAAATCTTTCGCCGCGACTGGAGCGAGGACATCCCGCGCGACCTGCTCTGAGGGGGAAAGATGCGGATCGCGATTGCCGGGTTTCAACACGAAACCAACACCTTCGCCACGACGAAGACCGGCTTTCGGGACTTCGTGATGGAGGATTCGTGGCCCGGCCTTCTGACTGGCAGTGACGTGCTGACCGGAACGGCGGGGCTGAACCTTCCGCTGGCCGGCTTCATCGCCGAGGCGGCGCAGCTTTCGGATGTCGAGCTGCTACCGCTTTTCTGGTGCGCGGCCGAACCCGGCGGCGAGGTCGCCGACGCTGCCTTCGACCGGATCTGCGGCATGTTGCTTGACGGTCTGCGGGGCGCGATGCCGCTCGATGGCCTCTATCTCGACCTGCACGGCGCCATGGTGACGGCGACCCACGAGGACGGCGAGGGCGAGCTTCTGCGCCGGGTGCGGGCGGAAATCGGCGAGGCCGTCCCCATCGTCGCCAGCCTCGACCTGCACGCGAACCTGACGGAAGCCATGGTGCGCCACAGCTCCGCGCTCGCCATCTTCCGAAGCTATCCACATCTCGACATGGCCTCGACTGGCGGGCGCTGTCTGCCGGTCCTCCGGCGCCTGGTCGCGGGCGGGCGGATCTTCAGATCCTACCGCCAGTGTCCCTACCTGATCCCGCTCCACGCCCAGTATACCGGGATGGAGCCGGCCCGGTCGCTTTATGCCGACCTCGACAAGAGCGCCGACGCCTGGGGCGAGATCGCGATGGGATTTCCGGCCGCCGACATCCGCGACGCGGGCGCTGCGGTCGTGGCCCATGCGGCGTCTCAGGCGCAGGCGGACGATTTCGCGGAGGATCTGCTCGGCCGTCTTCTGCGGGCCGAGCAGATGTTCGAAACGCATCTGTTTTCGCCGTCCGAGGCGGTGCGGATCGCAATGGAGAACACGTCTGGCCGGCCGGTCATCCTTGCCGATGTCCAGGACAATCCGGGTGCGGGGGCAAGTTCGGATGCAACCGAACTGGTGAAGGCGCTGCTGGAACAAGGCGCCGAGGGCGTGCTGGTCGGCCTGATGCACGATCCCGAAATGGCCGCGCTGGCCTATGATCGCGGCGTTGGGGCCGAGATCGAAGGTGCCCTGGGCGGAAGGTCCGGCGTTGCCGGATCGTCCCCGCTGACCGGCCGGTTCCGGGTTGAGCGGCTGAGCGACGGGCATTGCGCCTATACCGGCGAGATGTATGGCGGCGGCATCGCCACCTTGGGCAAAAGCGCGGTTCTGCGTGTCGTCTCCGACCGGGCCGACATCCGCATCGTCACCGTCAGCATCCGCAATCAGGCCCTCGATCTGGCACATTTCACCCATTTCGGCCTCGACCCCCGCGCCGCCCGGATCGTCTGCGTGAAGAGCACCGTCCATTTCCGCGCCGATTTCGAGCCGATCGCCGCGCAGGTTCTCAACGTCGTCGCCCCCGGCACCAACCCCTGCGTGCTGAGAGACACCCCCTATCGCCGCCTGCGGCCTGGCATCCGGCTCGGCCCGCTCGGCCCCGCCTGCGGATTGCCTGCAACGCACGGATAAGGGCGGCGCGAGGCAACTGGACAATAATGTCTAGACAGCGGGATAGGCCTGAAATAGCGTATCAGAAAACACGCTCGGAGGCCCGGATGAAATCGCACTACCGGGTCGTGGTGATCGGCGGCGGCGTCGTCGGCACCTCGGTGCTCTATCATCTCGCCAAGTTCGGTTGGTCCGACGTTGCGCTGATCGAACGATCGGTGCTGACGGCGGGATCGTCTTGGCACGCGGCGGGCGGTTTCCATGCGCTGAACGCCGATCCGAACATCGCTTCGCTCCAGGCCTATACGATCGACCTTCTGAGCGAGATCGAGAAGGAGTCGGGCCAGTCGGTCGGCATGCACATGACCGGCGGCCTGACGCTTGCCGGAACGCCGGACCGCTGGGAATGGCTGCAATCGGCCTACCGCATCTTCCAGTCGCTGGGGATCGAGGACGTGCGCCTCGTGACGCCCGAAGAGGCCGGTGCGCTTTGCCCGATCATGTCCACCGACGGCATTCTCGGCGGCATGTGGGCCGACCGCGAAGGCTATATCGACACGACCGGCACGGTCTATGCCTATGCCGGGGCAGCGAAGAAGCGCGGCGCGACGGTGATCGAGCACAACCGCGTCGTGGAACTGCACCAGACCAGGGACGGCTGGCGGCTGGTCACCGAAAAGGGCGAGGTGACGTGCGAACATGTCGTCAACGCCGCCGGTCTCTGGGCCAAGCAGGTCGGGCGCATGGCCGGGGTGGAACTGCCGGTCTCGCCGCTGTCGCACCACTATCTGCTGACCGAGTCGATCCCGGAGGTGGCGGCCCTGGAGAAGGAACTGCCGCTGGTCGTCGACCTCGAAGGCTTCACCTACATGCGGCAGGACCAGAAGGGGATGCTGCTGGGCATCTACGAGATCAATCATCAGCACTGGATGATGGACGGCGCGCCCTGGGACTACGGGATCGAGCTGTTGCAGGAAGATATCGACCGGATCGAGAACGAGTTGCAGCTGGGTTTCGAGCGGTTCCCGGTCTTGCAAAAGGCGGGCGTCAAGAAATGGGTCAACGGTGCCTTCACCTTCTCGCCCGATGGCAATCCGCTGGTCGGTCCGGTGCCGGGCAAGCGTGGCTATTGGGTGGCCTGCGGCGTCATGGCGGGGTTCCTGCAAGGTGGCGGCGTCGGCAAGTCGCTCGCCGAATGGATCATCCACGGCGAGCCCGAAGCAGATGTCTATGGCATGGATATCGCCCGCTACGGCGACTTCGCGGCCAACAAGGAATACATCAAGCAGACGACCGGCCAGTTCTACACCCGCCGCTTCGTGATGACCTATCCGAACGAACAGCTGCCGGCTGGCCGGCCGCTCAAAATGGCGCCGGCGCATGATGCGATGACCGCGGCGGGATGCCGCTGGGGCGCAACATATGGGCTGGAAGTGCCGCTCTATTTCGCACCTGAGGGGTTCGTGGAGAAGCCATCGCTCAAGCGGTCGAACGCGCATGACATCGTGGGCGCCGAATGCCGCGCGGTGCGCAAGGCGGCGGGACTTCTCGATATCACGGCCTTCTCCCGCTATCGAAGTCACCGGGCCGGAGGCAGAGGCCTGGCTCGACCGGCTTTTCGCTTGCCGCCTTCCTGCTCCGGGCCGCGCGCGGCTTGCGCCGATGCTGGCCGAGGATGGGCGGCTCAAGGGCGACCTCACGGTCTTCAACTGGGGTGATGGGACCTGGTGGATCATGGGGTCATATTACCTGCGCGCGTGGCACATGCGCTGGTTCGCCGATCACGCCGCAAACGGCGTCACGGTGCGCGACCTCTCGGACGAGATCGTCGGCTTCTCACTAAGCGGCCCGAAATCGCGCGAGGTGCTGCAAAAGCTTTGCCACCAGGATCTATCGGCGCTGCCCTTCATGGGCTGCGGCGACTTCGATGTCGGCCTGGTGCGCGCCAAGGTCGGCCGGCTGTCGGTCACGGGCGAGCTTGGCTATGAGATTCACTGCCACTCCAGCGAACATATCGGCCTTCGCCGCGCGCTTTTGGAGGCCGGCCGCGATCTGGCACTGAAAGAGATCGGGTTCAACGCGCTCCTGTCGCTGCAGGCTGGAAAAGAGTTTCGGCATCTGGAGCCGGGAATTCACCCAAGGCTACACCCCGGGCATGACCGGAATGGATCGCTGGATCGACTGGCAAAAGCCTGATTTCGTCGGTCGGAGCGCGGCACTTGCGGAGCGTAACGAAGGCGGGCCTGAGAAAGTTCTGGTGACGCTGGAAGTCGATGCAACGGATGCCGACGCCTCGGGCTATGAGCCGATCTGGCGGGACGGCTCGAAGCGTCGGTTTCGTAACGTCGGGCGGCTATGGCCACACGCTTGGCAAATCGCTGGCCATGGCGCTCGTGAACCGCGAAAACGCCGAAGTAGACACCGCGCTCAGCGTTCACGTCGTCGGCGTGGAAAGGAGTGCCACCGTTATTGCGCCTTCCCCCTACGACCCTGCGGGTAAGGCGCTGCGTGCATGACGCTTTCGGAAGCGCAAGGGCGGCAGCGACGCAGACGAGGGCAAACCGGCGATGGCAGCCCGGTACGGAAGGTCGACTACAGGCACCTGAAAAACCCGTTTCCGCCGATCCCTGTCTTCGCTGAAGACCGGGTTGCAGCGATCCATGACGCAGCTCTGCGGGTGCTGGAAGACCTGGGTATGAAGGTGCTGCTGCCGGAAGCCCGCGCCATGTACCGAGCGGGCGGCGCGATCGTCGACGATGACGGTCAGATGGTCCGCATCGGGCGCGAGATGGTAACTGCAGCGCTGGCCTCGGCCCCCAGGTCCTTCAATTTGCGCGCTGGTGCGCGGGAGCGCGATCTAGTGATGGAGCTTGGTACACTCGCGATCCAGTCCGGTGCCGGCGCACCGCACGCAACGGACCTCGTGCGCGGACGCCGCCCAGCATCATTGAGCGATTTCCGCGAACTTACCACGCTTACCCAACATTTCGACGTGCTGCACATGCTGAACCCGCTTGTCGAGCCACAGGACGTGCCGATCCATCTGCGCCACTACGCGGTGATGGAGGCGCAACTGACGCTCTCGGATAAGTTCCCTTTCATCTTCTCGCGCGGCACGCCGCAGGTGATGGACGGCTTCGAGATGCTGCGTGAATTCCGGGGGCTTTCCGACGCCGAGTTCGCCGCCGAACCGCATTGCTACACGATCATCAACACCAATTCGCCGCGCCAGCTCGATATTCCCATGGCGCAGGGCCTGATCGACTTTGCCCGCGCCGGCCAATTGTCGATAGTCACGCCTTTCTGCCTGATGGGCGCGATGGCACCCGTGACAGTGGCCGGTGCGCTCACGCTCAGCCATGCCGAGGCGTTGGCCGCGATCACGCTGACCCAGCTTGCGCGCCCAGGCGCGCCGGTCTGCTACGGTGCCTTTGCCTCCAATGTCGACATGAAATCCGGCGCGCCCGCCTTCGGCACGCCCGAGCAGGTCAAGGCAAATCTCGGGGCGGGGCAACTCGCGCGGCTGCTCGGCTTGCCCTGGCGCTGCGCAGCAGGCTGCGCGGCGAACATAAACGATGCGCAGGCCGCGAACGAGACGCAGATGAGCGCCTGGGGCGCCGTCCTTGCCGGTGCCACAGTGCTAATCCACGGAGCGGGATGGATCGAGGGCGGGCTGACCGTCAGCTACGAAAAGCTGATCACCGATCTTGAGGTCATGCAGACGTTCGCCGAACTTTGCACGGTGACACCGGCGGAGGACGACGACATCGCTCTGGAGGCGCTTCGCGAGGTCCAGCCCGGCGGCCATTTCTTCGGCTGCGCGCACACGATGGAGCGATATGCGACCGCGTTCTATCAGCCCCTCGTGGCGGACTGGTCCAACTTCGGCACATGGACCGAACGCGGGGCCAAGGATGCCAGCCAGCGCGCAACTGGCATTTGGCAGCACCTGCTTGAAACTGCGCCGAACTTCGCCGTGGACCGCGACCGCGTCGAGGCGCTGGCCGCCCACATTGCGCGGCGTACAAGTGAGGGCGGTGCGCCACCAGAAAGCTGACCACCGCTCAGGGAGTATTCAAGTGACCGCATTTCCAACGTTCGGTGCAAATGCCAAAAGCCGCAAGATCACGACGCCACAGGGCGTCACCATGCGCGTCGTGGGAATGGGCGATGGCGCCGACGTGATCTTCGTCCCCGGCGGCGATTCCAGGGCGGACGCCTACGCGAACCTCTTCGCGCGGCTCTTGGACCGGTTCCGCTGCATCGGCTACGATCCGCGTGGGCGGGGGACACGATCTCCCCGCCCGCTCCCTGGACCATTGAGGCGATGGGCGCCGATTGCGCCGCCGTCGATGTGCAAAATTGTTTCGGGCCTTGCCCCGAACGGCCATTTCCACGAGATACCGGAACTCGGCCACGTTTCTCAGTTGCGGCGTCGTCCCGATATCGTGGCCACCAAACTGCGTGAGATAATGATGGATTACAGTCAATGACCGGTCCGAACGCCAAGCTTATGGATGCCGAGGAAGCGTCGTCCGTCCGCGCTGGAGGAAACACCAAAGCCACAAGGGACGATTGGCTGAACGTTGCAATGGATATCCTCGTAAGTCAGGGCGTCGCTGAGGTGAAGGTCCTTTCGATCGGTGACCTGCTGGGCGTCTCGCGATCTAGTTTCTACTGGTACTTCAAAAGCCGAAAAGATCTGCTAGATGCGCTGCTGGGCGAGTGGGAAAACAGCAATACCGGCGTGCTTCTCCGGCATGCGACCATGCCCGCCGACACGATAACCGGCGCGGTCTGCAATCTTTTTCGCTGCTTCATCGATGCCCGATTATTCAATCACCGTCTGGACTTCGCGGTACGCGAGTGGGCGCGCCGTGATGGTCACGTCCGGCGCGTCATCGATCGGACAGACGCCAGGCGTCACGGTGCAATCGCAGAGATGTTTGGCCGTTATGGCTATTCCCCGTACGAAGCCGACGTCCGGGCGCGGGTTCTTTACTTCATGCAGATCGGCTACTACGCCCTTGATCTCTCCGAACCGCTGGAAGAACGCCTTTCCCGCGTCGAGGGCTATCTCCTGAGTTTCACGGGCCGGACGCCGCGACCGGAAGAGGTCGCCGAAATCTGTGCTTACGCACGAAATGCAAGATGAAACCAACTCCCGCCACTCAACGCGCAAACTGACCATGGAACGAATGAGGGCCATTCTGAAAGGCGCCCACGGTGGCGCTATGCAGCGGCCACGAAGCAGTGACATGCAATCACCGACAACGGTGGCCGGCGAATGACCGCTTTGCGTGCCGAGCCGGAGTGACAGTTCAGTTCATCTAACGTCCGGAATTGGCCCGGGGCCGCCATTCGTTCGCGCCAAATTCTGGCCTGACCGTTTCTCGAAAACTGCCATTCGTCCACTGCGCAGCATTTTTGCGAAGCCAAAGTCGGCAGCGCGGACGAAGTGAGCTTTCGCTGCAATTCCGCCAAAGTCCAGCATCGCAATCACTGGGTGTCATAACCGGTGTTTATCGCCGGTGCCAGAAACGCATGGATTTCGGCTGACGTTCTTGTGCAGCTGACTTCTGTTTTTATCCAGTCGCTGCACTAAGGTGTGCGTTTGTCACCCCAGTGAACCCACGCCACATGCTCCGGAGACAAGAGCGTCTCGACGCGTATCGCATAATCTGCCAAGTCGCTCTCCGTCAGGCGGCCTTCCCACTTGTTCGAAGTTCCGGATGCGAAAAATTTCGCCATGTCGCGGAACGGAGACTCCTCGCTGAAACGCGTGTCGCTGGCCTCGACCACTTCGCGCATGCTGGCAAATGTATTGGCTTCGGCCAAATCGTCGAGCAGCTTTGGCGAAACGGAGATGTTCAGAATATCCGCCAAGCGCGCGATCTGCCCACGAAGGTCGCGCGTCAGGTCGGCGTAGTGGAAGAAATGGACGTTGCCTCCGCCCTGTCGCGCTTTCGCCGCCTTGAAGTGGTGGACGAAGGAGGCAATCGAATAGTTATCGGAGCCGCCGCCGATCGCTGAGGACTTTACGAATTTTTGGAATCCCTCGCGTTCATCGTCCGGAAACAGGTAGGCGAGCAGGTCGGTCTTCATGTTTGCCGCATGGCTGCGCAGCGAGAAGTGCGCATCGATAGGGTGGCGATACACAACTATATACGTTGGCTCTTTGCCATATGGGATGCCGTCCATGGGCGTATGGCTCTTGATGCAGCGTCGGCGTTCCAGGCCATCAAGAAACGCGGCCATGGCCTTGCGGTCGCGAAAGGCGCAGTCAAGCCAAGGAACTTCTCGCCTGTTGCCGGCATCGGGAACAACGCGGCCATGGATCAGCATCATCACTATGTTCTGCATCCAGGTCGTGCCGCATTTTGATGGCGTGTTGACAAAGATGTCATCAGGCCGAAGCGCGAAAGTGCTCCAAATGTCAGTGTTGGTCGCCCGGCCGAAATACTCGTGGCTGCGCTCTGTGTGAACCGACAGCATCAGGCACCTCGATTCCTGTGTCGGCGAACATATCACGCCCGTGATAAGTGCGTTAGATTTCTTGTCAGTGTCCAAACGCTCGAAGCGGACATCGGCCGCGATGCAGATACGGTAACTTCGGACTCGAAACGGTCATGCGGCTGGGCAGCGTTCTGCTTGAGGTCGCTCCGGCCACGCCGCCATCTCTCCCCGCCCGGACCGGCCAAGAGGCTCGTCCGTTGCCGCAGTGTCTCGGTGGAGCACGAGCGGCCCTTCGAGCCTAGGGCCGCGTGCCTGCAACCCCGGCCGGGAGTGCCTTGCCATCTCTCAGGCATTCTTTTCTAAGGGGCACCATGGCAGATATCTTTCGCGCTAATCTTCAGTTTTTCGTCGCGAATGCGCGATGGCTCGTAGCTGGGTTCCTGCTGACCTTGTTCTCATCCTTCGGCCAGACCTTCTTCATTGGCCTCTCTGGCAACGAGTTGCGCGCGTCCTACCACCTTTCGGGTGGGGAGTTCGGGGCGCTTTACATGGCGGCGACGCTTGCAAGCGCCTCGACCCTTCCTTGGCTCGGACGTACGCTCGACCTCATGCCCGGCTGGAAGGTGGTGCGCTTCACCATGCCCATACTTGCGCTGGCTTGCGTGTTGATCACGCTCGCCCCGAATGTCGCAGTGCTGGCACTGGCGCTCTATCTGCTGCGCCTTTTCGGTCAGGGCATGATGACGGAGATTGCCTTCACCGAGGTCGGCCGCTGGTTCGTGGCGTCCAGGGGGCGCGCCATGTCAATGATCGTGCCGGGTCAGCCGGCGGGCTCGGCCGTCCTGCCCATCGTCGTGGTGCTGATCGACACCGCGACAGGCAACTGGCATGTGGCCTGGCTGGCCTCCGCGGCGCTGCTCGTGACGGTGGGGATGCCGCTGACCGTCGCCCTGATGCGGGTCGAACGGGTGCCGCATTCAACCGAATATCACGCGAGCGCCCGCAACACCGCTCGCGACTGGACAAGGGCCGAGGTGCTGCGCGACCTGGTCCTCTACATGCTTCTCGCCGGGTTACTTGCGCCACCGTTCATCGGCACCACCGTATTTTTCTTTCAGGGCTACCTGACCGAACTTCGCGGCTATTCCGACCTCGCCTTCGCGGCGGCCTTTCCGGTCATGTCGGTGGCCACGGTGATCTTCGGTTTCATCTGCGGCGGGCTGGTCGACCGGTTTGGCGCACTCAGACTTTTGCCTTTCGTGCTGGTTCCGCTGGCGATCGCATCGCTTGCGGTGGCGCTGATCACGCCGGTTTGGGGTGTCTATGTATTCATGCTGCTTTTGGGGGTGAGCCACGGTTTCTCCGGCACGCTGATGGGTGCGCTTTGGCCTGAGGTCTACGGGCTTGCGAACCTCGGGGGCATCCGCTCGATCATCGTTGCGGCGATGGTGTTGTCGACCGCGCTCGGGCCGGGGTTGTGCGGGGTGCTGATTGACCTGGGGGTCTCACTTCCGACGCAGATGCTGGGGATGGCGGCATGGTGTTGCGCGGGCTCGGTTCTGCTGGCCCTGGCTGCTCGCAAGGTGCGGATCCGCACGATCCAGGCCGAAGTGCCGGCCTGACATCCCGAACGGGCGGCCCGGTCAGAATTTGGGTCCGTCCCGACCCTGGCCGCCACTCGCGGCCCTAAGGCGACCCTGGCGGTTCGGCACCCAACGCCTGGAGAACGGACGCAGCGTGAATTGGCTGTTCCGGAGGCGAACATCCGCTTCGCAAACCAAGGTCGTGATCGCGGAATGAGGCGATCAACGGTGACATTGCGGCAGATATGACGAAAACTTGGTATGGAGATCTCAAGCGATTTGAACTAGGCGACGCTGAACCGGGCGCGATCGCGAAAGCTGGCGCGACCGGCCCGTTGGCGGCGGCCCTGGTGCGCGCACCGCCAACTTTTGCGCCGGTTTCAGCTTGCCTCGAGCACCATGTTGAGCGGCGTGTCGGCGGCGCGACGGACCTTGGTGAAGCCGCCGGAGCGGATCACCTCGGCAAGGCGCGCCTCTCCCGCCTGAGCACCCAGAGCGGTGCCGGTTTCCTGCGCCAACGACGTCGGAACGCAAATCATCGTGGAGGCGGAGTAGTAGAGCCGCCCGACCGGGTTGAGGTTGTCCTCGAGACGGTCGCCGGCAATGGGTTCGACGACCATCCAGGTGCCGCCGGGCTTCAAGGCCGTTCTGATGTGCTTGGCAGCGGCGGCAGGGGCGCCCATGTCGTGCAGGCAATCGAAGCAAGTCACGAAGTCGTAGTTTCCGGGAAAGTCCTGCGCCCGGGCGACTTCGAAGCGGACGTTGGTCACGCCATGCGCCGCTGCATGGGCCGTTGCGGCCGCGATCGATCCGGAGTGGAAGTCGTAGCCGACGAAGGTTGACGCCGGGAACGCCTGTGCCATCAGGATCGTCGAGACGACCGTGACCGCAGCCGATGTCGGCAACACTCGCGCCGGCATTCAGCACATCCGTCACGCCGTCAAGCGCGGGGAGCCATTGCTGAACCAGCGCATTGACGTAGCCGGGACGGAACATCCGCGCGACCGAGCAGAACAGGCATCCCGCCTGGTCGCCCCAGCCGACGCCTTTCCCGGTCTTGAACGCCGCCTGCACCTTGGCCTGATTCTCAACCATTGCAGCGGCGGTGTCGAAGGCGCCTATCATGTTCGCCGGACTGTCGGGTGTGGCGAAGACAAAGGCCTGCTCTGGCGACAACGAGAACATTCCGTCCTCGTGCGTGATATAGCCAGAGGCCGCCTGTGCCGACAGCCACTCCCGCACGTAACGCGGATGGCAGTCGGCCTCCCTGGCCGAAGTCTCCGGCGTTGCCGGTCCGATCCGGTCTAACGCGGCGTAGAGACCCAGCGCATCGCCGATCCGAACGAGCGGAATGCTTACGGCACCGCCGAGGTCGCCGAGCACGCGCCCGATGAAGACGTTCAGTGTGGTTTCGTCGAGGGGCATCTGTTTTTCCTCCGGTTGCGGCGACATTGCCGCTGGAGGAAAGTCTGCGCCTTCCGGCGAGTCTCAGGCATGATGCAGGAGTCCCAAACCGATGGATTTCTCATGGGCCAAATGTCCCGAAGCTGCCCCTACGAATTCAGGGCACGAACGATCGCCTGCGCCCGGCTCTGGACCCCGAGCTTGGACAGGACCACGGACACCTGGTTGCGAACTGTCTTCTCACTCTTGCCGAGCCGTTCGGCAATCGAGCGGTTGTCGAGCCCTTCTGCCAAGAGTTGCAGCACCATGGCCTCGGCCGCAGTCAGCCCGGCCTGCCGAGGGGCCGCGCCGGGAGGCCGGGTGTCGCCAAGGAAGGCGGCCAGTTCCCGGTGAAAGACGGCCCAGGCCGGCTCATCCGGCAACAGCACGTGATTGGCGCTGTCGAGCGGCACGAACTTCGCTCCGGGGATTGCCGGCGGCGATCTTCGCGCCTTGTTCGAACGGGACGCGCAGGTCATTTCGACAGGAGACCACGAGTGTTGGCACCTGGACCCGCGGGCAGAGGTCGAGCACGTCCAGCCCCTGCATCTGCCGCAGCGTCTCCGATGCGACGTCGGCTGTCGCTGTCTCGCGTTCCAGGTCTCCCCACCAGCGATGCTGTTCAGGCGTGCCGTCGGGAATGAAGAGATTCGTGAAGAATTGGCAAAAGGCGGGGTTCTCGCGGCCCCAGCCAATACGGACAAAGTTGACGAGCGTCTCCGCCTCCAGCCGCTCGGCATCGGTTCGGGCGCGTGCGCGGCCGCCCTGTGCATATGCGTTGAACAAGACGAGATGCGAGACGCGCTCCGGATGGCGAACCGTGATAGTCGATCGCCAATGCACCGCCCTGCGACACTCCCAGTAAGGCGAACCGATCTTCCCGGATCGTTCCCGCGACCGCCTCCAGATCATGGTGCCAGGCCGTCAGCGATAGGTCGGCGCAGTGCCGCTCGGACAGGCCGCAGCCGCGGGGATCGTAGCGGACGTAGCGATGGTTCCGGGAGAGCATCTCGACCCACGGCCGCCAGATCGGGCTGTCGAGATCGTAGGTGACGTGGCTCAACCAATGTGCCGCGCGCAGGATCACCGGACCCGAACCGCATGCGGCCGTGGCGATGCGCGTCCCATCCGCAGACGAACAGAACGCGATGTCCTGGTGCAATTTCATGCAGGTCAGTCTACATGGATCCGGGCATTCCATACAGATGATGAACGGGCGACACGCGGTTCGTCTTCGGGGCAAGGTCGAGAGCCGAACTTGGCCAGTCTTTTCTTGCTGCAACGTCTGCAATACGGCGCATAGCCGCCTTTAGCCGCCGATGCAGCATTCAGCACTTTGGGCTCGGAACCGTCATTCGCAGCACTCTGTCCGAGGACCGCTGTGCGGGTTCATTGCTGCCATTCGCTGCATTTGCGCGAGTGCCCGCCTTGGGGCGGCTTGGTTGGCACCGATGAGCATTTGCAGGCCTAGGACAGCCAGTCTTCGCATGGTTTGAAGACACAGGCCGAAGGGGCGACTGATAGTGAGAATGAGCGCAGCGGTTGATTTAAGCAGCGTGCCGATCTCGGTAAGGGCCGCACCGATGGTCCATAGTGTCAGCCCGTAGACTGGCAGCTGAAAGGTCAAGCACACCACCCCGCCGATGAGGGGCTTGCTCCATGAGACAGTCGGTTCGGTAGCCACGAAAAACCAATCTCGCCACGCAGCCCGTCCAAGACGATCCTGATCTTCTCATCCGATGAATACTGTTTGTGGGTGGCGCGTTTGATGTTTTTGACGATCTTCTCGCCAGCGCTTTGGCGCGTTCCGGTTGTTAGTCTCACGTCCCACTCCCCGGTGGCTACGGTGAGCCAGAAACGCTATCTGATCAAACTGCCCTATTTGGACCCACAGGCGCTGACGTCAATCACATACTCGATCAGCATCGCGCGATTGATATGGCCAATCCGCTCCTTGCCGAGGTCGTTTTTCAAAGTTGACAGGGTCGCGGCCTTGCTTCGGCGAGGTGGTTTCCCAATCGCGCACATGTCGTCTATATGCAGGTCAACGAGATCGCCAAACGTCGCAAGGCGGGCAGCGGACGACGTGTTCGGCGACGGGCCCCGGTCGACACGCGTCTCTGCCTGACGGGCCTGTTTGTAGGCGTTGTCACGACCGTGAAAGGTCTCGCAGGCGTAGCGGCCGTTGCGTCTGATCTGGACCCGGTATCCACCGGAGGGAAGCTTGCCTATAGTGGCCATATCGTGTGCGCTGAGTCATCGAAGCGGAGTAAATCGGGGGATATTGGGGCGTATTTCTTCGTAGCAGCTTTGCCACGCAACAGTTTGAAGATGCAAGAAAAATGCAAATAAATCAACACGCCAGGCTCTCCATTGCTCCCATGATGGAATGGACGGATCGCCATTGCCGGGTCTTTCACCGCAAGATGAGCCGGAAGGCGCTCCTCTACACCGAGATGGTGACGGCGCCGGCGGTGATCCACGGGGATCGTGACCGGCTTCTGGGCTTCGACGCGGTCGAACATCCCGTCGCGCTGCAACTCGGCGGGTCCGATCCCGCCGAACTGGCCGAGGCGGCGCGGATCGCGGGCGACTATGGCTATCGACGAGATCAACCTCAATGTCGGCTGCCCGTCCGACCGGGTCCAGTCGGGCTGCTTCGGCGCGGTGCTGATGGAGCGGCCGGGCCTTGTCGCCGATTGCGTGGCGGCGATGATCGCGGCAGCGACGGTCGAGGTCACGGTCAAATGCCGGATCGGCGTCGACGATCAGGTGCCGGACAAGGTTCTGCCGGCATTCCTCGATACCGTCTCGGGCGCCGGGGTCACGCGGTTTGCGATCCATGCCCGCAAGGCCTGGCTTCAGGGCCTGAGCCCGAAGGAGAACCGCGACGTCCCGCCGCTCGACTACCCTCTCGTCCTCGCGATGAAACGCGCCTTCCCGCAGCTCCACATCTCGGTCAACGGCGGCATCGCCTCGCTCGACGCGGCCGAAGCGTTCCTCGCGGGCGGGCTCGACGGGGTCATGATCGGGCGCGCGGCCTATCACGACCCCTACGGGATACTCGGCGCCGCCGATTCGCGGATCTTCGGCGCGGGCCCCGGTCCCGACCGCTTCGAGGTGGTCGAGGCGATGCGGCCCCATATCGCGCACCATCTGGAAGCCGGCGGACGGCTCCACCAGGTCACCCGCCATATGCTCGGCCTCTTCCACGGCCAGCCCGGCGCGCGAAGCTGGCGGCGGATCCTCTCCGAACGCGCCAACGCGCCGGGGGCGGGGCTCGAGGTTCTCGACGCGGCCCTGGACCCGATGCGCGACCTCGCGGCCTGACTGCCCCTTCATCTTGCCGCAAATATCCCCGCCGGAGGCTTCCCCGGCCTCAGGCCCGCGCCGGCGCCTGGCGGGAGAGGACCAGCGCCGCAAGCCCGGTCGCCGCGACGGCGCAGGCGGCGATGGCAGCCACCATCGGCAGCGCGGTCCCGTCGAAGAACGGCCCGGTGAGCATCACCACGAGCCCGCCCGCGAGCATCTGCAGCGTGCCGCCGAGCGAGGAGGCGAGGCCGGCGATCTCGCCGTGATCGTCGAGTGCCATGACCATCGACGGTCGGGATCACGAGGCCGAGGCAGGCATTGCCGAGAAAGAGCCCGGCCACGAGGACCGGCAGCGCGTCGATGCCGGAGCCGACGAGCCCCAGCGTCGCAAGGGCGCACAGCGCGAAGCCCGCCGTCGCCCAGAGCACGACCCGCCGCGCGCCCCAGCGCGCACCGAGCCCGGCGGCAAGCTGGCTCGCCGCGAAGAAGCCGATGGCATTGAGCGCGAAGGCAAGCGAGAATCCAGTCGGGCTCAGCCCGTATTGCCCGGTATAGACGAAGCTCGCCGAGGCGATGAAGACGAAGAAGCTCGCCATGCCGAAGCCGCCGACGAAGGTCAGGCCCATGAACATCCGGTCGCGAAGCAGCGTCGCGGTCCCGCGCGCGAGCGAGCGGAGGTTGACCGGCACCCGATCCTCGGGCTTCAGCGTCTCGGGCAGGAGGAACCCGGTCATCAGGAGGCTCGCGACGGCAGCAAGGCAGAGGACCGCGAAGATCATCCGCCAGCCGGCGACAGCGATCACCGCCGACCCGGCCAGCGGCGCCAGCATCGGCGAGACCGAGATCACCAGCATGATCAGCGCCATCAGCCGCGTCGCCTCGTGCCCGGTATGCAGGTCGCGGATGATCGCGCGCGGCACGACCATGACGACTGCCGCGCCGAGACCCTGCACGAACCGCCAGGCCGTCAGCGTGCCGATCCCGTCGGCCGTCAGGCAGCCGAGCGAGCCGGCGACGAAGATCGCGAGCCCGAGATAGAGCGGCGGCTTGCGCCCGGCCTGATCGGCCCAGGGGCCGTAGACGAGCTGCGCGAGGCCGAAGGCGATGAAGAACGCGGTGATCGTCATCTGCACGCCGGCGACATCGGCGCCAAGCGCGCGGCCGATCTCCGGCATCGCCGGCAGATACATGTCGATCGAGAACGGCCCCACGGCGGACAAGAGGCCGAGAATCGCCGCGGAACGGAACAACCCGCCTTGCATTGCATCCCTCATCTGAAAGTGGGGGCCGGCGTCGGCGGGCCGCCCTGTTCGCGGCGGGAAGGATAGGCCCCTCCGCCCCGGCGTCAAGCCGGCAGCCCGGGTCCGGTCTCGGCGATCCGGTCGGGTCTTCTGGCCAATCCGCGCCCGGCGCTGTATCTGCCGGCGGGCGACCGAGCGAAAGGGCCTGCGATGCCGGAACTCCCCGACCTTCTGCCGATGCTGGCGCTCTTGCTGGCGATCGGCGCCTTCGCGGGCACCGTTGCCGGACTTCTCGGCGTCGGTGGCGGCATCATTCTGGTGCCGGCTTTCTACTACGCCTTCGCCGGGCTCGGCTACGAGGGGCCGGACCTCATGCAGATCTGCGTCGCTACCTCGCTCGCGACGATCATCGTTACCTCGATGCGGTCGATCGTCGCCCATAACCGCAAGGGCGCGGTGGACTGGTCGGTGCTGAAGGGCTGGGCACCGGGGATCGCCATCGGCGCGGTGCTGGGTGTTCTGGTGGTTGCGCAGTTGCGGACGCCGGTCCTGCAGGCGATCTTCGGCGGCCTCGCGCTCGTCGTCGCCCTCTATCTCGGGTTCGGCCGGGCCGATTGGCGGCTGGGCAAGGCGATGCCGGTCGGGCCGGGCCGGGCCGTCATTTCGCCACTTGTCGGGTTCTTCTCGGTCCTCATGGGGATCGGAGGGGGATCGTTCGGTGTGCCGCTTATGAGCCTTTACGGACTGCCGATCCACCGCGCGGTGGCGACGGCCGCGGGCTTCGGCGTCGTGATCGCGGTGCCCTCGGTCGCGGGGTTCCTCCTGACCGCCGCCGAGGCGCCGCCGCCCTATACGGTCGGTTCGGTGAACCTTCCGGCCTTCGCGGTGATCATCGCGATGACGCTCATCACTGCGCCCTGGGGCGTGAAGCTCGCCCACGCGATGGATCCCAAGCCCCTGAAGCGGGTCTTCGCGGTCTTCCTCGCGTTCGTCGCGATCAACATGCTGCGCAAGGCTTTCGGCTGGTAAGCCGCGCCGCTAGCGCGGGTCGAAACGGGCAAGGTAATCCTCCACCATCTTGCCCGGTTCGGGCAGAAACGCCCCGCCGTCATGCGCGAGAGACGTCAGAAGATCGACGCGGAATACCCTGAAATCGTTTGAAAGATCGCACCAGGCGGTGAGCGTCCAGGCGCGTCCCCAGTAGTCGAGATGAAGCGGCCGGATGCGCCGGACCCGTTCCGCCCCGCTCGCATCGGGATATCCGAGCGCCAGCGTCAGGTGATCGCGGATCGCCCGGCGGATGAGCGCGAGGTAGGGGGCCGCGCGCGCGGCTTCGGCGCTGGCGAAGACGAAGCTGTCGGCGCCGGGATCCTGCGCGCGGACTGGGGCGACGGCGCCGATCTTGGCGCGAAGCGAGACGGCCGCGCGCGCCGTCGTCGGGTCGGCGGCCCCGGCGACAAGGGTGATGCCGAGGCGCAGCGCCTCGAACTCGTCCCGGGTGAGCGTCATCGGCGGCAGCGTCGTCGGATCGCGAAGCTGGTAGCCGACCCCGCGCGCGCCCTCGACCGGCAGGCCGGAGCCGGCAAGGGCTGCCATGTCGCGCCAGACCGTGCGCGTCGAGACGCCGAGCCGGCGGCCGAGATCGGCGGCGCGGTGGAGCTTTCCGTCGCGCAGGATCTGGACGAGGTCGAAGAGGCGGTCGGCGCGGCGCATCGGGGTTCGATCGGGCGGCGGAGGGCCGCAACTGACAGAATACTGTCAGTTGGCCGCCCGCTGCAAGGCCCGGGCCGCCTCCGGGAAGCGCAAAGCCCTTGGACAGTCGGCCGTCAGAGCTTAAATCGGATAGATCATTGACGGGCGCGAGGACATGCGCCCCAGGGAGACGAACATGCTCAACAATATCGGCATTCCGGGCCTTCTTCTGATCGCGGTGGTGGTCCTCGTGCTTTTCGGGCGCGGCAAGGTCTCCTCGCTCATGGGCGAGGTCGGCAAAGGCATCACGGCCTTCAAGAAGGGCGTGAAGGAAGGCGGCGAGGAAATCGAGAAAGCCTCGGCCGCCGAAGCGCGCGATGTGACCCCCGAAGCCGAGAAGGACAAGGCCTGAGCCTTGCCCTTCGCGTAAGCCGGGACGCACGCGAACATGTTGGATATCGGCTGGAGTGAGCTTCTGCTCATCGGCATCGTGGCGCTGATCGTGGTCGGTCCGAAGGACCTGCCCGGGATGTTCCGCACATTGGGACGTTTCACTGCGAAGGCGCGGTCGATGGGACGCGAGTTCCAGCGCGCGATGGACGAGGCCGCGCGCGAGACCGGCGTGAAAGAGACGGCCGACGATCTGAAGGCGATGACCACGAAGAAGAGCCTCGGCCTCGACGCGCTGGAAGAGGCGGCCTCGAAATTCGAGAAGTGGCAGCCGGCAAAACCCTCGACGACGCCGAAGGGCCCCGCGACGCAGGCGCTTGCCGACAAGAAGGCGGCCGATGCGGCGGCGCGGGCCGCGCCGAAGCCTGCCGCAGAGCCCGCGCCCGCCACAGCGGCGAAGCCCGCCAAGGCCGCCCCGTCCACCAAGGCCGCGTCAAAGCCGAAGGCGCCGGCCAAGCCAAAGACGACCGCCAAGGCGCCGGCGTCGAAAAAAGCCCCCAAGACGGCAACCAAGGCGATTACGAAAGCGCCATCGGCCAAGCCCGCGACGAAAAAGGGCAAGGCATGAGCAAGGACGATATCGACGACTCGACAGCGCCCTTGATCGAACATCTGACCGAGCTTCGGTCGCGGCTGATCTGGGCGCTTCTGGCGTTCGTCGTGGCCATGGTCGCCTGTTTCACCGTGGCCGACCCGATCTTCGACTTCCTCACGCGGCCGATCTGTGCGGCGCTTGCCGATCGTGGGCAGGATTGTTCGCTTGCCATGATCAAGCTTCAGGAAGGCTTCTTCGTCGCGATCCGCATCTCGTTCCTCGGCGGGTTCGTGCTGTCGTTCCCCTTCATCGGCTACCAGCTCTGGCGCTTCGTCGCCCCCGGCCTCTACAAGACCGAGAAATCGGCCTTCCTGCCGTTCCTGATTGCCTCGCCCGGCATGTTCATTGCCGGCGCGGCGTTCGCCTACTACGTGATCCTGCCCCTGGCCTTCGACTTTTTCCTCGGCTTCCAGAAGGCGGGGCCGGTGCCGGCGGCCGGTACGGTCGATCCGGCCGCGACCACGGCCGCCGGGATCGCCTTTTTCGGTTCGATCGAGGAATACCTCGCGCTGACGATCAAGTTCGTCCTGGCCTTCGGCCTCTGCTTCCAGCTCCCGGTTCTTCTGACGCTGATGGGCAAGGCCGGTCTCGTGTCCGCGGCCGGCCTCGGCGGGGTGCGCAAATACGCCGTCGTCGGCATCCTCATGGTCGCGGCGATCGCGACGCCGCCCGATGTCGTCAGCCAGGTGATCCTCTTCACCGTCGTCTATGGCCTTTACGAAGTGTCCATCCTCTTGGTCGCGCGGGTCGAGAAGCAACGCGAGGCGAAACTCAGGGCTGAAGGGCTCTGGTTCGAGGATGAGGACGAGGAGGTCGCGGCCGGCGAGGCGGCGGGCAAGGAATGAGCGAGGAACTGGCCCGGATCGCAGAGGCGCTGGAACGGCTCGCGCCGGCGCCGCGCGGCTTGCCGGATTTCGACGCGGCGGAAGCCTTCGTCTGGCATGTCGGCCCAGACCGGCTGGAGCCGGTGGCCGAGGTCAACCGCGTCGATCTGGGGCTTCTGGTCGGGATCGACCGCTCGCGAGATACGCTGCTGGAAAACACGCTCCACTTCGCGCGTGGCCTGCCGGCCAACAACGCGCTTCTCTGGGGCGCGCGGGGAATGGGCAAGTCCTCGCTGATCAAAGCGATCCATGCCGAGGTGCTGCGGCAGGGGCTGGGCCTGAAGATCGTCGAGGTCCAGCGCGAGGACCTGCCATCGATCGGCCGGCTTCTGACGCATCTGCGCGCCGCCCGGACGCGGCAGTTCCTCCTCTTCTGCGACGACCTGTCGTTCAGCCATGATGACCAGCACTACAAGTCGCTGAAGGCGGTCCTCGACGGCGGAATCGAGGGCCGGCCGGCCAATGTCGTCTTCTACGCGACCTCGAACCGACGTCACCTGATGCCGCGCGACATGATCGAGAACGAACGGTCGAGTGCCATCACCCCCTCCGAGGCGGTGGAGGAGAAAGTGTCGCTGTCGGACCGGTTCGGGCTCTGGCTCGGCTTCCATCCCTGCTCGCAGGACGACTACCTTGCCATGATCCGCGGCTATTGCGATGCGCACGGGGTCGCGATCGACGACGCGACGCTGCGCGCCGAGGCCATCGAGTGGCAGGCGACGCGCGGCGCGCGGTCGGGCCGGGTGGCCTGGCAGTATTTCACCGATCTGGCAGGCCGGCGAGGCGTCAGGATCTGACGCGCCTTTTCGGGCGCCCACCCGACCTGCGCCCGCAAAGGCGCGGGCCCGCAACCGCGGGCAGGTCGCTGTGTCGGATGACTCCAAGCCAGCCCGCGGCGGGCAGGACGGCCTTTCCATTCACCGTGGCGGAAATACCTCGGGGTGAGCCCCGGACTTGTTCCGGGGCGAGGGGCAGCGCCCCTATTGCAGGTAGGGCACCGGATCGACGCTGTCGAAGCCTTGGCGGACCTCGAAATGCAGGAAGGCGGGGTCGGAGGAGCGGACCTTGGCGATGGTCTGGCCGCGCTTGACCTTGTCGCCCTTGGCCACCGTGATCCCGTCGATATTGGCATAGACGGTCAAGAGGTTGCCTTCGTGTCGGATCACCAGGATCGGCACCTGCTCGGTATCCTTGGTGATCGCGGCGACGGTGCCGTCCCCGGCGGCGCCGACGGAGGTGCCGGCGCCGGCCGCGATGTCGATGCCTTCGTTCTTCTTCTTCTGGTAGCCGCGGATGATCTTGCCGGCGACCGGCATGGCGAGTTTCGCGGTGCCGGAGGCAGCCGTCTTCTGCGCTCCGAGATCGGCGGCGGGCGGGGTCTTGACCGGCTCGGCCGCGGGCGTGGTCTTTTCCGCCGGCAGCGGCGTTGCCGCCGAGGGCGGCGTCGGGGTCGGCGAGCCCTGGCCTGGGGCCGTCACCACCTCGCGCACGGGCGCTGTCGCGGCGGCGACGGGGATCAGCAGCGTCTGGCCCTCGCGCACCGCAAGGTCGGGGCCGAGGCCGTTCCAGTCGGCCAGCGCCTTGACGTTGACGTTGTAGAGCCGGGCGATGGAATAGGCGGTTTCGCCGCGCATCACGCGGTGGCGGATCGGTTCGGTATTGCCGATGGTCGAGGACACGGTGCTCGTCGCGGCCGGCGCGGCGGGTTGGCCCGCGCCCGCCCGGTCTATGGCGCCCGAGGCGATCGTGGTCACGTCGATCGGACGGCTCGTGGCAGGCGCGCCGGTCAGGGGCGAAGGTTCGGCCACCCGGCGGGGCAGCGCCAGCACCTCGCCGTCGCGGAGCGCCGTGCCCGGCGCGACGGCGTTGTAGGTGGCAAGCTCGCCCGCCGGCACACCGATCCGGGCCGCGACGCTGTCGACCGTGTCACCGCGCCGAGCAACCGCGACCTGATAGCCGGGATAGGAGATGATGCCGCGCGCATCCGCCGCCGGCCGCGCCGCGGCCGCGCTCGCCGCCGCCGAGGTGTCGAGCCCGGTCCCGCCGAAGCGCCTCAGGTCCGCGTCGAAACGGCCGCCCGGCTGGCAGGCGGTGAGCATCAGGACGCCGATCCCGAGGAGGGGCAGGCGGAAGGTAGGGGTCGGGAAAAATCTCATCGCTCGTATCCTCATCATCTCGCGGGGACCCTGTTGACCGGGTCTCTCGTCCATGGCCGGCCGGTCTCAGTCCTGCGCCAGCCCTTCGACCAGCGGCACGAAGCGCACCGGCCGTAATTCCTCGTACTCGTAGCCTTGAGGCGTGCGCGTGACCTTGATCAGGCTTTGCACCGTATCCGACTGCCCCACCGGCAAAACCATGATACCGCCGATCCGAAGCTGAGCCAAGAGCGGCCCGGGCGGGTCCTCTGCCGCCGCGGTGACGATGATCCGGTCGAACGGCGCCTGGTCGGGCAGGCCGTGGCTGCCGTCGCCGGCGATTGCGGTGATATTGGTCAGTCCGAGGGCCGCGAAGACGTTTTCGGCCTCGCGCACCAGCCGCCGGTGCCGGTCGATCGTATAGACCCTGCGGGCGAGAAGCGACAGGATCGCGGCCTGGTAGCCAGAGCCGGTGCCGACCTCCAGCACCTTGTCGCGCGGGCTGACCTGCAGCGCCTGCGTCATCAGACCCACGACCGAGGGCTGGCTGATCGTCTGGCCGCAGGCGATGGGCAACGGCATGTCCTCGTAGGCACGGTCGGTGAAGATGCCGCGGACGAAGTCGCCCCGGTCGATCTTCTCCATCGCCGTCAGCACCCGCGAATCCGTGACCCCCTTGGAGCGGAGCGCGTAGAGAAAGCGCATCTTCCGCTCGGCCACGTCGGTCATGCGAGCCGCGCCTCTAGCTCGGAGAGCGTGTCGTGGGCGGTAAGGTCCGCCCTCATTGGCGTGATCGAGACATAGCCGTCGAGATTAACCGCGACATCGGTGCCGGGCGCGGTCGGCAGGTGCTGCGGTCCGCCGGTGATCCAGAGGAATTTCTTGCCCGAGGGAGAGAGATGCGGCTCCACCCCGAAGAAGGTGTCGGTTCGGTAGCCTTGGGCCGCGACCTTCATTCCCTTCACGTCCGGCCCGGCAATGGGCGGGAAGTTGACGTTGTAGAAGAGCCGGTAGTCGCCCTTGTCCCAGACGCCCTTATCCAGAAGCGCGCGGATGACGGCGGTGCCGTGGTCGCGGGCGGCTTCAAAAGGCGTCTCGAGGTCGTCGGTCAGGGGCCCCATGAACTGGCTGAGCGCGATGGCGGGCAAGCCCTGGAGTGCGGCCTCCATCGCCCCGCCGACGGTGCCGGAGTACAGCACGTTCTCGGCGGCGTTGTTGCCGCGGTTGACGCCCGAAAGGACAAGGTCGGGCCGTTCGCCCTGCAAGACGTCGTAGAGGCCCGCCAGAACGCAGTCGGCCGGGCTGCCCTCGGCCGCGTAACGCCGAGGGCCGAGCTTCAGGATCATCATCGGATGAGTGTAGCTGATGCAATGCGCGACGCCCGACTGCTCGAAGGCCGGCGCGACGGTCCAGACCTCTCCCTTCGGGCCGGCGATCTCCTCCGCGATGGCGGTCAGGACGTCGAGCCCCGGCGCGTTGATGCCGTCGTCGTTGGTGATCAGGATGCGCATGCCCGGCCTCTTGCTGCTTGGTCCCTGACTAAACCAGCAGGCGACAAGGGTAAAGCGCGCGGTGCGGGGATCGGGGCCTCGCGCAAGTCGATCAAAGTGCCGCGAGGATGCGGGCGGCCTCGTCGTGGATATCGGCGAGCTGGGCGCGATCCTCGCCGGGGAAGAAGCGGGCGCGCGTCGCGGTCGCCATCGGGCGCGGGCTCTCGATCAGGACCTGGGGGCCGATCTTCGCGGTCTCGGCCTGCCAGCTTTTCGCCAGCGCGATCTGGGCGGCCTTGGTGGACCCGTAGGCGCCAAAGAACTTCTCGCCCGCGTGGGGATCGTCGAGGAAGAGCGCGCTGCCGGCGCCGGCGCGGAGCAGGGGTTCGAGAAGAGGGATCAACATCGCGGTGGACCGGAGGTTGCAGGCGATCGACTTGTCGAAATCCCTGGCGTCGAGATGCCCGGCCGGGGCGAGGGGCGCGGCATGGATCGCGGCATGGACCCAGAGCCCGAGCTGCCCCCAGCGGGCCGCGACGGACTGGGCGAGATGCTCCATCGCCTTGGCGTCGGTCACGTCCATCGGCGCGAGCGTGGCGCTGCCGCCGGCGGCCTTGATGCGGTCGTCGAGCTCCTCGAGCCCACCGGCGGTGCGGGCGACGGCAAGCACATGCCAGCCGGCCGCGCCGAGTGCTGCGGCGAGCGCGAAGCCAAGCCCACGCGAGGCGCCGGTGACGAGGGCGAGTTTGGGATCGGGTGCGTCGGTCATGGCGCCCCTTTGGCATTGGCGCGGCGCGGGCGCAACAGATTTGGTTGACAGCGCGCCGCGCTGCGGCGAAATTGCGCGGCAAATCTGTCAGAGGAAGGATCGCCAGATGACTCTCTCAAAGGCCCTCGTGCCGTCTCAGTCGTTTCTGACCCGAGCGGTCATGGTTCTGGGCGGATCGCTCTTCATCGCGCTCGCGGCGCAGATCTCTGTCGGCTTCCCGGTGCCGATGACGCTGCAGACGCTGGCGATCCTGATCGTCGGCCTGACTTACGGTGCGCGGATGGGGGCTTTGACGCTCGTCGCCTATCTTGCCGAAGGGGCGATGGGGCTGCCGGTCTTTGCCAATGGGCTTTCGGCCTCGGCGCTGGTCGGCCCGACGGCCGGCTTTCTCTATGGTTTCGTGATGATGGCCTGGATCGCCGGCTACGCGGCGGATCGCGGCGCACGGGGTTTCCTGATGATGGTGGTCACGGCGCTCGTCGCTTCGGCGCTCCTTTACGTCCCGGGCCTCGCCTGGCCGGCTCTGGTGATGGGCAAGACGGTGCCCGAACTCCTTTCGGGCTGGATGCTGCCGTTCCTTGCCGGCGATGCGGTCAAGGCGGTGATGGCGGCGCTGGTGGTGTCCGGCGGCTGGGCGGCGCTGAAGTCCCGCAAGGCCTGATTACAGGTCTTGCTCCATTAAAGGCTCAAACGCCGCGCCCTTGGGGCGCGGCGTTTTCCTTTGGATCACGCCTCGCCGTGGAGCCGCGCGAGGGCTGCCTCGCAAAGCGCGAGCGGTTCCCATTCGCAGCCCGCGCAAAGCCAGCGGAGACTGCCGGACGGCACCGAAGCCCGGATCCGCGTCTTTGCCTTGCCCCATGTCAGCCGGTCGCCGGGCGCAAGGTTCAGCGCGAAGACGTGGGCGGCGCCGAGCCGGTCGATCCTCCCTTGCGCCTCGCACTCCTCGCACTGCCGCCTGGGGTAGGGGACCGTCCCATGACAATGGCGGCCATGTTGGCGGTGAACGCGTCGGAATAGCCCTTGCCCTCGAACCCGAGCGAGCAGAGGAAATGGTGCCGGCGGTAGCGGACGGGGGTGCCCGTGCTTACTCCGCCGCCTTCATCTCGAAGCCCTTGGCGATCTGGTCCGACGGCGCCACCGGGTATTCGCCCGAGAAACAGGCGTCGCAGTATTGCGGGCATTTGGCGTTGCGGCCGCCGGCCTCACCGGCGGCGCGGTAGAGACCGTCGAGCGAGATGAACTTGAGGCTGTCGACCCCGATCCATTCCCGCATCTCGTCCTCGGACATGGTCGCGGCAAGGAGTTTGTCGCGCTCGGGCGTGTCGACGCCGTAGAAGCAGGGCCACGCGGTGGGCGGCGACGCGATACGGAAATGCACCTCGGCGGCGCCGGCATCGATGATCATGTCCTTGATCTTGCGGCTCGTCGTGCCGCGCACCACCGAGTCGTCGACAAGGATCACCCGCTTGCCCTTGATCAAAGCCCGGTTGACGTTGAGCTTGAGGCGCACGCCCATATTGCGGATCTGCTCGGTCGGCTCGATGAAAGTGCGCCCCATATACTGGTTGCGGATGATGCCCATCGCGTAGGGAATGCCCGATTGCTGGCTGTAGCCGATCGCTGCTGGCGTGCCGCTGTCGGGCACCGGGCAGACGAGATCGGCCTCGACCGGGCTTTCCTTGGCAAGCTCCACCCCGATCTGGCAGCGCGTCTCGTAGACGGATCGTCCGCCGAGGATGCTGTCGGGGCGCGAGAAATAGACATGCTCGAAGATGCAGAAGCGCGACTTCGACTGACCGAACGGACGCGAGCTTTCGACTTTGCCCTTCGAGATCACCACCATCTCGCCCGGCTCGACCTCGCGCAGGAACTCGGCGCCGATGATGTCGAGCCCGCAGGTCTCGGACGAGAGCGCATAGCCGTCGTCGCCGATTTTACCGAGGACGAGCGGGCGCACGCCAAGGGAATCGCGCACGCCGATGAGCTTGGTGCGGGTCATCGCGACGACCGAAAAGGCGCCTTCGACTGCGCGCAATGCGTCCTTCATGCGTTCGGAGATCGACTTCTGGATCGACCGCGCCATCAGGTGGATGATGCACTCGCTGTCCGACGAGGACTGGAAGATCGCGCCCCGCTCGATCAGGTCGCGGCGGAGCGAGGTGGCGTTGGTCAGGTTGCCGTTATGGGCGATGGCGACGCCGCCCATCGACAATTCGCCGAAGAACGGCTGCACGTCGCGGATCGCGGTGGAGCCCTTGGAGCCGGCGGTGGAATAGCGCACATGGCCGATGGCGAGGCTGCCGGGCAGCGTTTCCATCACGTCGGGCTTGGTGAAGTTGTCACGCACGTAGCCGAAGCGCTTGGCGTTGTTGAAGCCCTCGGCCGGATCGTAGGCGACGATGCCGCCCGCCTCCTGGCCGCGATGCTGAAGGGCATGCATCCCGAGTGCCACGAAGTTCGCGGCATCCGCAACGCCGATGACGCCGAAGACGCCGCATTCCTCCTTCAACTTGTCGTCGTCGAAGGGGTGGGCGAGGTGTCTGCGCATCGCGCGTGTCTCCGAATCCGGGCAGCAGGATTTGCCCCCCGTTTAGAACCATCGGGCGCCCATGTCACGCCCATGTCACGGGCGAACCGCGACGGAGACGTCAGTTGCCCGGAACGGTCAGGGTCTTGGCGCCGGTTCCGTCGGTCCCGGTGGTGGTCCCGGTCGTCGTTTCCGTGGGCGCGCCGCAATCGCCGACGAGGTCCTGATACCGCGCGAGAATCCAGCCCGGCGCATCCTGCGGCACTTCCTCGTTCAGGCGCTCCTGCAGCGAGGCGAAGACCTTGGCCGATTGCGACCCGTCGACGACGGGAACGGTCGAGTTCACCAGCACCCGGTCGTAGACGACGAAGGCGACGGCAACGAGGAGGATGCCGCGCAGCACCCCGAAGAGAAAGCCGAGGCCCTGGTCGATGCCGCCAAGAGCCGATCGCTGGACGGCCGAGGAAAAGAGCGGCGTGAAGATCGACATCACGATGAGCGACAGCGCGAAGACGCCGGCGAAGGCGGCGATGATCGACAATTCGCAGCTGTCGCCGAGGAACTTGTCGAGGATCGGGATCTGCTTGATCAGCGGCTCGGCCTGCGGCGCGAAGACGAAGGCGAGGACCGCGGCTGCGACCCAGCCCGCGATGGCGAGGATTTCGCGCACGAACCCCCGACTGTATGCCAGGATCGCCGACATCAGGATGATGACGGCCACCACGGCGTCGACGATCGTGAAACCTTCCATGCCCTCGCTCCTCGCGTTCAGCCCGCGGCAAACATCTCGCCGACAAACGTCGTCAGGTCGGGCATCTTGCGCACCCGCATCCCGTCGCCGGGCTCGATTTTCGAGCGATCCGGCGCGACTGCCTGTGAGAAACCAAGTTTTTGCGCTTCTTTCAACCTGTTTTCGGTCTGGCCGACCGGACGTAACGCGCCCGAGAGGCTGATTTCACCGAAAACCACCATGTCGGAAGGCAAAGCCACGTCTTCGCGCGCAGAGAGTAGCGCGGCGGCAACAGCGAGGTCGGCGGCGGGTTCGGAAACGCGCATGCCGCCGGCGACGTTCAAAAAGACGTCGAGTCCGGTGAAGGGGATGCCGCAACGGGATTCGAGAACCGCGAGAATTGTGGAAAGCCGTCCGCTGTCGAGCCCCACCACCGTGCGGCGCGGCGTGCCGAGCGGCGAGGGCGCGACCAGCGCCTGGATCTCGGTCAGCACCGGCCGCGTGCCCTCGATCCCGGCGAAGACCGCCGAGCCGGGGCTCGCCTGCCCGCGTTCGGAAAGGAAGAGGGCGGAGGGGTTCGCGACCTCGGCCAGCCCCGCGCCGGTCATCTCGAAGACGCCGATCTCGTCGGCCGGGCCGAAGCGGTTCTTCACGGCGCGCAGGATGCGGAACTGGTGGCCGCGCTCGCCCTCGAAATAAAGCACTGTGTCGACCATGTGCTCGACCACGCGGGGGCCGGCGATCTGGCCGTCCTTGGTGACATGGCCGACCAGGATGACAGAGGTGCCGCGCTTCTTGGCGAAGCTCACCAGCTCGTGCGCTGCGGCGCGGACCTGGGAGACGGAGCCCGGGGCCGAGTCCACGTGATCGGCCCACATGGTCTGGATCGAGTCGATGATCGCGAGGTCGGGCCGCGTCGCGTCAAGCGTCGTGAGGATGTCGCGCAGGTTGGTCTCGGCCGCGAGCTGGACCGGCGCGTCGGAAAGATCGAGACGGTGGGCCCGCATCCGCACCTGCGCGCTCGCTTCCTCTCCCGAGACGTAAAGACAGGACAGGCCGCTCCGCGCGAAACTCGCGGCGGCCTGCAGGAGCAGTGTCGACTTGCCGATCCCCGGATCGCCGCCCACAAGAATCGCCGAGGCCGGCACGAGGCCGCCGCCGAGTACCCGGTCGAGTTCGCCAAGCCCCGAGGCGGCGCGAGGCGGCGGGGTTTCGTGCGTGGCAAGCGTCGTGAGCTCGATCTTGCGGCCCTTGGCGGCGCCGAGCGACTTGGTCGCGGGACCGGCCGAGAGCGGCGCCTCCTCGACGACGGAGTTCCATGACCCGCAGGCGTCGCAACGCCCGCTCCACTTCTTGTGGACGGCACCGCATTCGGCACAGGTGTAGGTAGGACCGGATTTCGCCATGCGCCCTTCCTGCCCGAAGGCGCAGAGGCCCGCAAGGGCAGAGCGGGGGTGCCGCCCCCGGCCCGGACCCGGGGGTCCGGTCCTCCCCCGGGATATTTGCGGCAAGATGAAGGGGAGGCGATGTCACGCCTCGCCGCCGGGGATCGGTCCAACGGCCGGCGAGGCGCTTCACCTTGCGCGGTCATCGGCGTCCCCGCCTGTACCGCAAGCCGAACCCGATCCGATTCCGGTTAAGAAAACCTGAAGCGGCCCGGCTTCTCCGTCTTCATCTTGCCGGAAATATCCCCGCCGGAGGCCGCCCGCGTCAGCGGGCACCCGCCGGCAGCCGCGCGCGCTCGGTCAGGTGCGAGATAGCGAGACTTGCGAGGATGCAGGCGCTGAAGAGATAGAGGCCCCAGGCGGTCTCGATCCGTCCGACGCCGACACCCTTGGCCAGAACGATGTAGAGCGCGACGAGGAAGATGTCGGCCATCGCGAGTCGGCCGAGCGCGTGCAGCACGCCGAGAATGCGCGGCGAGGCGAGGCGGAATTGCACCAGCGCGAGGCCGATCGTCTTCATGTAGGGCGCGAAGATCGCGAGGAAGGTGACGAGAAGCGCGAGGGCCACATCCTTTTCCCAGAGTGCCTGCAGCCCGGTCACGACCGAGATCTCGTCGAGCTCGAAAAAGGGCAGGAGCCCCGCGCGCAGGAGCGGCGCGAACCAGGCGACCGGAAAGAGGATCAGCAGGAGGAGGTTCGCGATGCGCAGCATGGCGGCAGAGTTACACCAGCCGCGCGGAGGCGCCAAGGGCCGCGGTCAGTAGACAATCTTCCGGCGCCGCCTTCGGAGCATCACGACCACGAAGAACCAGATCCAGAAGCAGAGCCAGGTGAGGACGAGGGCCACCGCGTGGCTTCGGCCAAGTTCCGTCCCGCCGCTGTTGAGGGAAAAGGCCGCAACACCGACGACACCGAGATTGAACGTCAGCGCCGCTACCGAGACCGCCGCGCCGGCCATCGGCCAGAGCCCGCGTCCGCCGCGCCGGCGCACATGTCCGGCCCGCTTGAAACAGGCGCGCAGGCTGAGGATCGGTGGGATACAGAACAGGGCAATCAGTACGTAGAGTGCGGGCAAGGCGCCCTGAGCCGAAGTCATCATACCTCTCCAGCCCTCGTCCCATCACCGAAAAGGCTAGGCAGTGGGAGGCGAAAAGTCAAATTTTCCCGAACGGTTAGGCGGAGAACTGCCCGTGGGCCGGCAGCAGCGGTCAGCGCACGGCCTCGATCGGCCCTTCGGCCCGTCCGTGGATGAATTGCTGGACGTAAGGGTCTGGCGTGCTGTCCATTTCCGCGATGGGACCGGTCCACTGGATGACCCCGTCATGCAGCATTGCCACCCGGTCGGCGATGGCGCGGACCGAGGTCATGTCATGGGTGATCGTCATTGCGGTCGCGCCCATTTCGGTCACGATCTCACGGATCAGCTCGTTGATGACGCCGGCCATGATCGGGTCGAGCCCGGTCGTGGGTTCGTCGAAGAAGATGATCTCGGGCTCGGCGGCGATGGCGCGGGCGAGGCCGACGCGCTTCTGCATGCCGCCCGACAGCTCGGCCGGAAAAAGGTCGGCGGTCTCCGCCTTGAGGCCCACGCGGCGCAGCTTCTCGATGGCGATCTCGCGCGCTTCGGCCTTGGGCCGCTTCAGCGAGCCGCGCAGGAGCCGGAAGGCGACGTTCTGCCAGACCGGGAGCGAATCGAAGAGCGCACCGCCCTGGAAGAGCATGCCGAAGCGGGCGAGGAAGGCGTCGCGGGCCTTGGTGTCGGCATCCTCGCCATCCACGGCGATCGACCCGCTATCAGGATGAACGAGGCCGAGAATGCATTTGAGAAGAACGGATTTTCCCGTGCCGGAGCCGCCGATGATCACCATGCTCTCACCCGACGGAATCGTCAGGTTCACCCCGCGCAGGACGCGGTTTTTGCCGAAGGCCTTGTGGACGTCCGTCAGGGTGATCATGCGGCGAAGAAGACCTCCGTCAACAGGTAGTTCGCGGCGAAGATCAGCACCGAGGCGGCGACGACGGCCGATTTGGTCGCCCGGCCCACGCCCTGCGCGCCGCGTTCGGAATGCATGCCGTAATAGCAGCCCATGAGCGCCACGATGAAACCGAAGGCCGCGCCCTTCCAGAGCCCCGACACGACGTCCCAGACTTCGAGGAACTCGCGGGTATTCCTGAGATAGGTGGACGGGTTGAAGCCGAGCCGGTTGACGCCGACGAGATAGCCGCCGAAGATGCCGATGCTGTCGCCCACCGCGACCAGAACCGGCACCGCGAGCGTTGCCGCCAGAACCCGCGGAACCGTGAGGTATTTCATCGGGTTGGTCGACAGAGTTACCAACGCGTCGATCTGTTCCGTGACCTTCATCGTGCCGATCTCGGCGGCGATGGAGGAGGCGACGCGCGCCGCGACCATGAGACCGCCAAGGACCGGCCCAAGCTCTCGCACCATGCCGATGGCGACGATGGAGGGCACCACCGCCTCGGCCGAGAAGCGCGCGCCGCCGGCATAGATCTGCAACGCGAGCGCGCCGCCGGTGAAGAGCGCGGTCATTCCCACGACCGGCAGGCTGAACCAGCCGATCTGCATCAGGGCTTGGCCGAACTCCTTCGGGTAGAAGGGCGGGCGCACCAGATGGCTGATCGTCTCGCCCGCGAAGATCGCGATCCGGCCGAGCGTGGTGAGGCCGACAAGCACGAGTCGTCCGATGGCGGCGAGAGGGGCGAGGAGGCTCATGCGGTCGCTCCCGTATAGGCGCGGGCATAGCGGGGGCCGAGCGCGGTCAGGATCTCGTAGCCGATCGTGCCGGCGGCCTCGGCCAGCGCATCGACGCCCTGTGCCGGTCCGAGGATGTCGAGGGCATCGGGCGCGCGGTCGAGATCGGTGACATCCGCCGCCGTCAGGTCCATCGACACCCGACCGACGAGCGGGCAGGGCAGGTCGCCGGCAAAGACCCGCGCGCGGCCGGTCATCGCCCGGATCAGGCCGTCGGCATAGCCCGCGCCGAGCGTCGCGATGCGCGAGGGCCGGGCGGCGGTCCAGCCGTTGCCGTAGCCGACGGTCTCGCCTTGCGCCACGTCGCGGATCTGGATGACCGGCAGCGAGAGCGTGGCGACGGGCCGCGCCGCCGCGAAGGGCTGGCCGCCGTAAAGGCCGATGCCGGGGCGCGTCAGGTCGAAATGATAGTCGCGGCCCGAGCAGGATCCCGCCGGTCGCGGCAGAGCGACCGCGCGACGCCCGCGCCGTCGGTCATGCGGTGGAACGCGGCAAGCTGGGCGGCGTTCATCGGGTGATCCGGCTCGTCCGCGCAGGCGAGATGCGACATGAGAAGCCGCGGCCCCGCTGCCAGAAGCGCCGGGCGAAGCGTCCGCCATTCGGCCTCCTCCATCCCGAGCCGGTTCATTCCGGTGTCGAGCTGGACGCCGAAGGCGTGGCCGGGAAGCGCCGTCCGGTGCCGCTGCACCTGTTCCGGCGCGTTCAGGAGCGGGATCAGGGCGGCGTCGCGGATCGCGTCGGTGTCGCCGTCCATGTGGCCGGAGAAAACAAAGATCTCGGGGCCGGGACCGAGCGTCCGCCGCAGCTCCGCCCCTTCCTCGGCCAGTGCCACGAAGAAGCGCCGCGCCCCGACCGTGGCGAGGGCGCCGGCAACCCGCGCTGCGCCGAGCCCGTAAGCATCGGCCTTCACGACGGCGCCGGTCTCGGCGGTGCCCATGGCGGCCAGCGCCCGCCAGTTCGCGGCGATCGCGTCGAGGTCGATTGTGAGGGTCGCGCGGGCCATGGCGGGGGTTTTGACAGCTTGTCCCGCAAGGTCAAGGGGAAAGCAGGGCCGCGCCTGGTTCGGACGGCGGGGAAGCCCGCCGTCGCGATCGGTCGGCCGCCGCGAGGTCAGAACCCGTCGCCGCCGCCCTGCTGCCAGGGCTTCGCGAGGTTGCCGAAGCGGGTGAAGCGGCCCTCGAAGCTCAGTTCGACATGGCCGATCGGGCCGTGGCGCTGCTTGCCGATGATCACCTCGGCCTTGCCGTGCACCTGTTCCATGACCTCCTGCCAGGCGGCCATCTTGTCGAGCTCGTGGTCGCCGGGCTTTTCGCGTTCCTTGTAGTACTCGTCACGGTAGACGAACATCACCACGTCGGCGTCCTGCTCGATCGAGCCGGATTCGCGCAGGTCCGACAGCTGCGGGCCGCTTGTCCTCGCGGTTCTCGACCTGACGCGACAGCTGCGAGAGCGCCACGACCGGGATGTTCAGTTCCTTGGCGATCGCCTTGAGGCCCTGGGTGATCTCCGAGACCTCCTTCACCCGGTTGTCCTTGGCCGAGGCGGGCCGGACGAGCTGCAGGTAGTCGACGATCAAGCACGTCGAGCCCGTGCGTCCGCTTCAGCCGCCGCGCCCGCGCGGCGAGCTGCGAGATCGGCACGGCGGGCGTGTCGTCGATATAGAGCGGGCAGGCTTCGAGCGCCTTCGCGGCCTCGACGAAGCGGCGGAACTCGGCCTCGGTCATGTCGCCGCGGCGGATCTTCTCGGACGGCACTTCGGAGGCTTCGGAGAGGATCCGCGCGGCCAGCTGTTCGGACGACATCTCGAGCGAGAAGAAGCCGACGACCCCGCCTTCGACCGTGCCTTCGGACCCGTCCGGGCGCTTGCCGCGCTTGTAGGCCTTGGCGATGTTGAAGGCGATGTTGGTGGCGAGCGAGGTCTTGCCCATCGACGGACGCCCGGCGAGGATCAGGAGGTCCGACGGGTGCAGCCCGCCGAGCTTCTTGTCGAGATCGGTCAAGCCCGGTCGAGATGCCCGGCAAGCCCGCCGTCGCGCTGATAGGCGGCGAGGGCCGACTGCACCGCCTCGGTCGTGGCCTTCAGGAACGAGACGAAGCCCTTTTCGACCGTGCCCTGTTCGCCGAGCGTGTAGAGCCGCTGCTCGGCCTCGACGATCTGGTCCTTCGGATCGTTGTCGACCTCGATCGTCTGGGCGCGGGCGGCGATGTCCTGGCCGAGCCGGATCAGTTCGCGCCGGACCGCGAGGTCGTAGATCATCTGCGCGTAGTCGCGCGCCGCGAAGGCCGAGATCGCCGCGCCGGCGAGCCGCGCGAGATAGGCCGGCCCGCCCAGCTCCTTCAGCCCCTCGTCGTCCTCAAGATAGCCCTTCAGCGTCACCGGAGAGGCGAGCGCGTTCTTCTGGATCCGCGCCACCGCGATCTCGAAGATGCGGGCGTGGACCGGCTCGAAGAAATGCTCGGCCTTCACGAGGCTCGCGATCCGGTCGTAGATGTCGTTGTTGGTCAGGATCGCGCCCGAGGAGCTGCTGCTCGGCCTCGATATTGTGCGGAATGCGGTATCGTTTTCCGGCTGCGGTTGGACCGCACGGATCGTCGCTACGTCGTTCATTCTGTCCCCCGTCTTTCGATCAAGGGCTATGCGCCATTCCGAGTCGGACCACGCAAATTGTATATTGCTGTGGATGAGCGGTGGATAAGCACAGCATACCACAATATGATGTGGTCGGCAGCGGCGACCTCTGTCAACATCTGCGCCGTGTCATCCGGGCAGGGTCGCAAGGCCCTCGCCGATGCCGCAGGCGTCAGTCCTTGCGCGTTCGCCTGCCTGCCAGGCGCGGGGGTTGGTCAGGAAGGTCTCGACCTCGTCGAGGGTGGCCGTGTCGAAGGCGCCTGATTCGCGCGCCTCGGCCAGCACGTCCCACCAGGTGCAGAGGAAATGCAGTGCCACGCCGTGGTCGGAGAGCGTCTTCACCGTCTCGGGGAAGATGCCGTAGTAGAAGATCACCGCGGTATGGGCGCAGCTCGCGCCGGTCTCGCGGATCGCATCGACGAAGCTCAGCTTCGAGCCGCCGTCGGTGGTCAGATCCTCGACCAGAAGCACCCGCTGGCCCTCGCTCATCGCGCCTTCGATGCGGGCGTTGCGGCCGTAGCCCTTGGGCTTCTTGCGCACATAGGTCATCGGCAGCGCCAGCCGCTCGGCCACCAGGGCGGCGAAGGGAATGCCCGCCGTCTCGCCGCCCGCGATGTTGTCGAAGGCCTCGAACCCCGCCTCGCGCATCACGGTCACGGCCATGAAATCCATCAGGGTCGAGCGGATGCGCGGGTAGGAGATCAGCTTGCGGCAGTCGATATAGGTCGGCGAGGGCAGGCCGGAGGCGAGGGTGAACGGCTCGGCCGCGTTGAAATGCACCGCCTTGATCTCCAGCAGCATCCGCGCCGTCAGGCGGGCGATTTCCTCTTTCGGGGGAAAGGAGCTCGGGATCATGTCGTCTGTCCTTTCGACTTCATCTGTGGCCGAAATATCTCCGCCGGAGGCATCAGGTGGCGAGGCCGGGAGCCTCCGGCGGGGATATTTGCAGCAAGGTGAATGGTCAATCGCTGACCTGCCAGTGGAGCGGAAAGCCGGGGTCGAAGACCGTGACCGGGCCGGCGCCGGTCTCGATCTTCGCCGGGTAGGCGCGGCGGCGCCCTTGGTCAGGGTGACGCCGTCCGGGATTCGGGTCGAGACCGTAGAAGGCGGCGCCGTTCAGCGAGGTGAAGGCTTCGAGCCGGTCGAGCGCGCCTTCCTCCTCGAAGACATGGGCGAGGATCGACAGCGTGTTGGTCGCGGTGAAGCAGCCGGCGCAGCCGCAGGCGCTTTCCTTCAGGGGATCGGCATGGGGGGCGGAATCGGTGCCGAGGAAGAACCGCGCCTCGCCGGAGGTCGCCGCCTCGCGCAGGGCCAGCCGGTGGATTTCGCGCTTGGCGACCGGCAGGCAGTAGTAGTGCGGCCTGATGCCGCCGACGAGGATGTGGTTGCGGTTGATGACGAGGTGATGCGTGGTGATCGTCGCGCCGAGATCCGCGCCGCCGGCGCGGGCGTAGGCGACGCCCTCCTTGGTGGTGATATGTTCCATCACCACCCGCAGCCCCGGCGTCGCGCGGCGGATCGGGTCGAGCACGCGGTCGATGAAGACCGCCTCGCGGTCGAAGATGTCGACCTCCGGGTCCGTCACCTCGCCGTGGACGCAAAGCGGCAGGCCGATCTCGGCCATCGTCTCCAGCACGCCGCGCACCTTGTCGAAGTCGCGCACGCCCGATTGCGAATTGGTCGTGGCGCCGGCGGGATAGAGCTTCACCGCCTTCACGAGCCCCGAAGCCGCCGCCGCGGCGACGTCCGCCGGGTCGGTCGCCTCGGTCAGGTAGAGCGTCATCAGGGGCTCGAACGCCATGCCCTCGGGCAGGGCGGCGAGGATGCGCTCGCGGTAGGCCGCCGCGTCGGCCCCGGTGACGACCGGCGGCACGAGGTTCGGCATGATGATGGCGCGGGCGAAATGGCGCGCGGATTCCGGCAGCACACCTTCCAGCATCGCGCCGTCGCGCAGGTGAAGGTGCATGTCGTCGGGGCGGCGGAGGGTCAGGGTCTGGCTCATGCCTTCGGCCTACACGTTTCGGGCGCGGCTTTCCACGGGGTCGGACGGCGGCATGGCGAAGAAATCTGCCGACGGGCGGCGCCCAAGGCGCGCCGCGATTCCGGGCAAGGGGATGCAATTGGCCGTACCGCCCGGGGCGGGTGCGAGCGAAAGTCGGCCCGTACGGCCGCCGTCGGGCGGATCATGCGCCGGGCCGCACAGAAATTTCGCCACTTGGCGCGCCGCTTTGCTACCGTTGCGTCAGCCGGCCGCAGAACGACCGGATCCAGCAGCGAGGAGAAAGACCATGTGTCATGCCTGTGTTATCGACGGAGTGCGGAAATCCATGCTGTCGCGGCGCGACCTCTTTCGGAGGGCGGCCGTCGCCGGGCTCGCAACGGCCGCGACCGGATTGATCCCGGCGCGGGCGGCGCTGGCGCAATCCTCGGGCAAGGTCATCGACCTCACCCACAGCTATGATGGCGCCTTCCCGACCTTCGACGGCAATCCCGGCATCCTCTACGACGAGGCGGTGAATTTCGATACGTCGGGCTACCAGCTCTTCAAGCTCACCATCTTCGAACATACCGGAACCCATATCGACGCGCCCCTGCATTTCTCGAAGGACGGGGCCTCGGTCGCGGACCTCCCGGTCGAGAACCTGATGGCGCCGCTCTGTGTCGTCGATATCACGGCCAAGGCGGCCGAAGATGCCAATGCGATGGTGACGAAGGAGGATATCGACGCCTGGATCGCCGCGAATGGTGAGGTTCCGGCCGGCGCCTGCATCGGCATGCATTCGGGCTGGGCCGCGAAGGTCGCCGATCCGCTCTACCGCAACACGCCGGACGGCAGCTTCGCCTTTCCCGGCTTCTCCAAGGAGGCGACGGATTACCTGGCCGAGCTCGGCGCGGCCTCGATTGCAGTCGATACGCTCTCGCTCGATCCCGGCAACTCGGCTGATTTCGCGGTGCATAATTCCTGGCTGCCCGGCGGACGCTTCGGGATCGAAAACGTCGCCAACCTCGACAAGCTGCCGGCGAAGGGGGCGACGATCTTCATCGGCGCGCCGAAACATGCCGGCGGCACCGGCGGGCCGGCGCGCGTGATGGCGGTGGTCTGATGGCGGTTCTGCCCGTCCTGAGCGACACGGCGGCGGGCGCGCAAGCGCTTGCCGTCTTCGACGACATCCGTGCGAAGCGGCAGACCGACTACGTCAACAACTTCTGGCGCGCGCTTGCCGCGGATCCGGCGCTTCTGAAGGCGGTGTGGGAGCGGTTGCAGGTGGTGATGGCGCCGGGCGCGCTCGACCCGCTGACGAAGGAACTGGTCTATGTCGCGGTTTCGGTCGCCAATGGCTGCGACTACTGCATCCATTCCCACACCGCCGCTGCGCGGGCGAAGGGGATGACCGAGGCGCAGCACGGCGAGCTCCTGGCCGTCATCGCAATGGCGAGCCAGACCAACGCGCTTGCCACCGCCTTGCAGGTGCCGGTGGATGCGGCTTTCGATGCGGGCGGCTGATTCACTCGCCGAATCGTGTGATCCCGCGCGGGCCAGGCTGTGCTAGACTAGTGCCATCGGTGACGTCCGGACCCCTGACCCCGATCGCATAGGGCCGTCGTCCGGCCGCGCCGCCAGAGTGGCAAAGCGGGGTGAGAACCATGGCCAACACGATCGGAAATCCGCTGTCCTGGGGCGCGCGGGTCCTCGGAAATGCCGGCAAGGATATCGGCGCGGTGACGCGTGAGATCGGCGGCGAGGGGGCCGCACCGCCGGAGGTGCGGCGCATCGGCGTCGCGGACCTGCGGGAGGCACTCAGGCTCGGTCTAGGCGATTTCACGGCGCTTCGGTCCGATGTCCTCGTCGCCGGGCTTATCTACCCGATCATCGGGGCCTGCCTGATCTGGGCGGCTTATCATCGCAGCCTCCTGCCGCTGGCCTTTCCGCTCCTGTCGGGCTTCGCGCTGATCGGCCCGGCGGCGGCCGTCGGGCTTTACGAGATGAGCCGGCGACGCGAAGCGGGGCAGGCGGCGGGCTGGTCGGACGGGTTCGCCGTTCTCGGATCGCCCCGGTTCGGCGCGATCCTGCTGCTGGCGCTGGCGCATTTCGTGGTCTTCATCCTCTGGATTCTGACCGCGCACGGCATCTTCGTCGTGACGATGGGGCCGGAGGCGCCAGCCACGGCGACGGCCTTCGTGACCGAGGTGCTGACGACACCCGGCGGCTGGGCGATGATCGCGCTCGGCATCCCGGTGGGCTTCGTCTTCGCCGCCCTGGTCCTCGCGGCGAGTGTCGTCTCGTTCCCGCTCCTGATCGACCGGGCGGTCGGGCTGCCGGTCGCGGTCGTGACCTCTTTCCGGGTGGCGCGGGAGAATCCGGGCACGATCGCGCTCTGGGGGCTGATCGTGGCGGGGCTTCTGGCGGCGGGGTCGGCGATATTCCTGCTTGGCCTCGCGGTGACGATGCCGGTCCTCGGCCACGCGACTTGGCACCTCTATCGCCGCGCAGTGGCGCCGGCCTGAGGGGCAATCCGCCGATCCGGGCGGGTCTGGCATGGCCGGGCTTGCGCGGGCGCGCGCTCCGACGCAAACTTGCGCGAGGGGCGCGGCACGGCGCCCGCGAGAGGATCGGGCAGAGAGATGAGACAGATAGCAGCAAGCGTGCTCCTGGTCGCCAGCATCGGCGGATGCACGCAGGATCCGGGCTTCGTCGGCGTGGCCGGCGTGCGCGATGCGACGGCGGCCGAGGTCGGCGCCTGTGCCTATATCAGCGATATCCGCATGAAGCCGGGCGTCTATGGCACCCTGGCCGATCAGGGTGTGAAATACGCCCGCAACAAGATCATGGCCGATGCCCGTGACGGCGGCGCCAATACCGTGGTCTTCGACCCGGTGACGCCGGGCAGCGACATCTACGAACTTCACGCCGTCGCCTATCGCTGCTGACCGCAGTCGAGACGGGCCGCGCACTCACTTTCGCGGGGCGGGGGGCAGGCGTTCGCCCGCGGCGGCGAGCTGGCTTTCCAGCTCCGCCAGCCGGGACTTGAACTTCGGCGCATCGAGCCGCGCGGTCACGTTGCGGCAGAGAAGCGCGGCCAGCCGCACCCTCCCGTCCTGATCGAGCCGGGCGAGGAGGTTGCGCAGGTAGGGCCGGTAGTTGCGCCGCGCCCGGTAGAAGATGCGGAAAAGCCGGGCGTCGAAGGCGCCCGTGGCGGCGGCGGCCAGAAGCGAGGGCAGGATGCGCATGTGATCCAGCGTCGTGCCGATGTCGCGGCCGAGATTGCGGCAGGGCAGGAGCGTGACATGGGAGCGTTTGAAAAGCGCCGCATGCATCGCATCGAGGTTCTGCTCGGGATCGAAGATCACGTAGACCGGTCCGGCGCCCTCGGTCATGTCGGGGGCATAGCCGTAGCGGTCGGTGAAGGAGGTGCGCCGCATCTCCGAATAGCGCGGGTCCCATCCGGCGACCGCCGGATCGAGCGTCGCCTGCGGCGCGCCGAGGATCACCGTGGCGCCGGGCGCGGCGACCGAAAAGGCGCCGGCGGCATAACCCGCCATGCCCGCGCCCCAGAACACGACCTGGTCGAAATCCTCGAAGAAGGCGTCGTCGACGAGCCGGTCGAAAAAGGCGTAGACCGCCTTGTCGCGATACCAGGTATCCTCGCGCGCGATCAGGCAGAGATGCGACCAGCCGCGCCCCTTGGCGACGTGATAGCCGAGCGGCAACTGCCCCGGCTGGCTGGTCCGGATCGAGGCGACGGTCTCGAAGGTGACGATGAGGGTAGGGCTTTCATCGAGAAAGAAGGCGGAATGCGACGAACCGAGCCACTGGAAGTAGCCCGCTTCTTCGCCGATCTCCTCGATCCGGGCGAACCAATCCGCATCGGACAGGGACCGGGGGTCCGCTGTACTCGCGTCGTCGCTCTGCATACCCCACCACACCCAAACACTTCCCGCTGACCAATCTGCGTCCGGCTGGCGGGGGCGCGCAAGCCGTCGTGAGCAGGGATATTGATATCATTGACGATTTTAGGCGCATTCTAGGGGGACTGTTTCCCTGCCCGGTTTCAATCGGTATCGCCACCGGACTCTGTTTCCGCCGAGGTGCGTACGGCGAAGGCTGCTATGATTCCGTGCTCCTCGCGCGAGAGTGGCCGGCTGGGCAGCGCCATCATCAGCCGCCCGAAGAGCCCGCGCCAGGCCTCCTCGCGCATCAGAGTCGCGAAGCGCGTGTGGCGCCAGGCGACGGCAGCCTCGTGCAGGGGGCCGAGCACCGGGTCGGCGCGAAGCCCGTCGCGCAGGGGCGCGATCTTCGGGCCGAGGGCGAGGATCGTGCGATCCTCTGCGTCGCAGAAGTTGCGCTCGACCCAGTAGGAAAGGTCGAAGGCCGAGGCGTCGCGGTTGGCGCGGCCGCGGTCGCATTTGACGAGATAGCTTTCCATCGCACCAAGCGCGTAGTGGTTGAGCTGCGCCAGCCGGTAATTGTCCTGACCGTAATTCGAGAAGACCCGTCCGGTATGGAACGAGGACGGCAATGCCCGGCCCGACCCGTCGAACCAGCGTTGGTCGCCCAGCCGGGCGCGGTCGGGCTGTCGCGGCCGGTGGACGCCGAGCTTGCCGTAGCTTCCGTCATTGCGAAAGAGCGTCTTGAAGAGCGCCGCGCGCCACGGCCAGCCCATCACCGCCGGCGCGGCGCGGGTGAAGACCTCGGGCACCGGGCGGTCGTCGTAGCCGCGTTGCCCGCAATTACCGAAGAGTCGCCAGGTGAGGGGGATCGCCGTCGCCCCGGGCAGCGCGTCGAGAAGCGCGCCGACGCTGCGGTCGCCCACATGGATATTCACGAATTCGTCGATGTCGAGGAAGAGGGTCCAGTCCGCCGCCGCCGTCAGGGGATGCCGGTCGGCGAGCTTCAACGCCTCCCATTGCGGGCCCTTGGGATGCGGGCCCTCGTTGCGCAAATGGGTCAGCCAGCCCATCGCCTGAAGCCGGTCGAGCATCGCGTCGGTGCCGTCGTCGCAATCGTTCGAGAGGACGAGAAAATCGGTGAAGCCGCAGGCGCGGTGATGGGCGAGCCAGTCGATGAGGAAGGCGCCCTCGTTCTTCACGGTCAGGATCGCGAGGATTTTTCGCTCAGGGCTCGGCATGGCCATCGTGGTCCGGGGTGAAGACAGGATCGGGCGGCGGGTCTCGCGGAGGCGGGGCGGGTCCGGGGGGTGCCCCGGCGACCGATAGCACGGGGCCCGCGTCCAGGCAAACAACGGCGTCGACGGCGGCGGCGGTGCGAGGGTTGGCAAGATCGGGCGAAACCCCCAGAATGCCGGCAAAACAAGGGCCGGGGGCCCGAGGCATCTGAAGGCAGCAGGCATGGCACGCAGGCGCGAGGTCGGGACATTCTGGACCGGGGAGAGGCTGAGCTGGTTCGAGCAGCTTTGCCTGAAGTCCTTCGTCGATCACGGCCAGGCAGTCACCGTGTTTTCCTATGGCGACGTTGCGAACCTGCCAGAGGGCGTCGTCCGACGCGATGCGGGCGAAATCGTCGATGAAGGCGCACTCGACCCGGCCCGGACGGAGGACTGTGGCACGCTTTTTGCCGACTACTTCCGCATCCAGATGATCCGCAAATGCTCGGGCATGATCTGGGTCGATCCCGATGTTTGCTGCCTCCGGCCGATGGGCTATGACAGCGATTACGTGCTCGGCCACGATCTTGCGGAGGGAGGTCGCGTGGGCGTGTCGGTTCTCGGCCTGCCGGTCCAGAGCCCGATCCTCGCCGACCTGGTCAGGCTCATGTCCGATCCCTTCGCGATCCCGCCCTTCCTCAAGGCGTCGCTGAAAGCCGACTACGAGGCGGCGCAGGCGGCGGGGGATCCGGTCCATGTCAGCCGCCAGCCGGCGGGTGTCTGGGGGCAGGCGATGCTGAGCCACTTTGTCGGGATCCACAGGCTGAGCGGCAAGGTTCAGCCGGTCGATGCCTTCTATCCGGTCGCAAGCGCCCGGCGCAGGGTCTATTTCCGCGCCCCCGCCAAGGTCGAGGCGCTGCTGACGGACCGGACCACGGCGATGCCGCTCTGGGAGGCGAACAAGCGCGAGATCGCGCTCCGGCACGGCGGTCTGCCGCCGAAGGGATCCTACGTGGCGAAGTTGGTGGAGCGGCACGGGATCCGGCCGGAGGCGGCGATCGTCGACGACTGGCGCGGGCGGGCCGAGGATGCCGGCCAGCTCGACCTCTTGCCGGAGGGCGCGCGGATCGGGACGCTGGCCGATCTCGGCGGCACGGCGCGGTCGCTGGCGCTGGCGGCCCATGCCCGCGACGGCTGCCGGATCCTGCTTGTCGATATCGACCATCGCGGGGCCTTCGCCGAAGCCGAAAGTGCCTGGGTCGCGCCGTATCTGAGGGCCCTCGCCGAGGCGGGCGTTGCCGCCGACAAGGTGAGGGTCATTCGCGACGCGGCCGAACTGGTGCCCTGCGATCTCGTCTGCAACCTCTCGGGCTTCGGCGATGTCTACAAGGTGGAGCGGCTGGAGCCGGTCCTGACCGCTTGCCTCCGTCCCGGCGGCCTCATGCTGATGGACATCCGCAAGGGATCGGGCAGCTACCCGTTCCTGAAGGCGTTCGGGACGTGCGAGACGGTATCGGCGCGCGATGACGGCGGACTTGCGGTCAGCCGCGTCATTTTCCGTCCGGCGACAGATCCGTGAGAGCGCGCGGCCAGAGCCGTATCGCGCCGAGGGTCGCGAGGGCCGCGAGAAGCCCGAGCAGCACCGCCGCCGTGGTCATCCCGGCCCAGGCGCCGAGAATCCCCGCGAGCGGGTAGGTGACAAGCCAGCACAGATGCGACAGCGCGAACTGCGCGGCGAAGAGCGCCGGCCGTTCCGCCGCCTCGGCCGAGCGGCGGAGGAGCCGGCCGGTCGGGGTGAGGATCGTCGAGTAGGCAAGGCCGGTCGCGGCCATCCAGATGAGGTAGGCGGGCCAGAGCTCCGCCGCGAAGACGGGGGCGAGGGCGAGGATCACGGCGCCGAAGATCAGGCTGACGCTCAACCCCGCCGCACCTGCCAGCATCACCGGCCGGTCTGGCAGCGCGGAGAGGAGCCGGGGCAGCACAAGGGCCGCGAGCATCGAGCCCACGCCGAAGGCCCCGGTCGCGACGGCGACCCCGGTCTTGCTGCCCTCGAAAAGCGTGCCGACAATGACGGCGGTGTTGACGATTACCATCGCGCCGCCCGCCGCCGCGGCGAGGTTCAGCGCGAGGAGGCCGCGGAGCCGGGGCGTCGCGAGGAAGATCCGCGTGCCCTCAGAGGTCCGCTGCCAGACGCCTGCCGCCGGCCGCGCCGCGGCGCGGGGCGGATCGGCCCGCCAGACCAGCGCGGCAGAGCCGAGGAACCCCGCCGCCGTGCCGAAGAACAGCGCGCTCGCCGGCATCAGCGTTAAGAGGAGCGCGGCGAGCGCCGGGCTCGCCAGGTTCTCGATATCGAGCGCAAGGCGCGAGAGCGAGAGCGCCGAGGTGTAGGTCTTCTCGTCCGGCAGGATGTCGGGGATCGTCGCCTGGAAGGTCGGCGTGAAGGCGGCCGAGGCGGCCTGCAGGGCGAAGATCAGCACGTAGATCTGCCAGATCTCGGTCACGAAGGGCAGCATCAGCGCGACGCCCGCGCGGACGAGATCGAGCGCGACGAGAAGCCCGCGCCGGGGCAGGTGGCCCAGAAGCGCGTTCGCGACCGGCGCGATGCCGACATAGGCGACCATCTTCAGCGTCAGCGCATAGCCGAGGACCAGCCCGCCCCGCGCCCCGGCAAGGTCAAAGGCCAGGAGCGCCAGCGCGATGGTCAGAAGCCCGGTGCCAAGCAGCGCCGTCACCTGCGCGCCGTAGAGCCGGGCGAAGGTGCGGTTCGCGAGGGGGGCGAGAAGTGTCACGGGCGATCAGGCGCGCCGCAGCGTCGCGGTCAGGAGCCCCATGCCGATCAGCGCCCCGCCGCCGGCCCGGTTGAGCCAGAGCCGTGTCGAGGGCCGCCGCATCCTCTCGCGCATCCTTGAGGCCAAGAGCGCATAGGCAAGCGCGTTCAGCGTGGCGAGCGTCACGAAGGTGGCGATCAGGATCGCGAATTGCGGTCCGAGCGGTGCCCCGGTCTGCAGGAATTGCGGCACGAAGGCGATGAAGAAGGCGATGGATTTGGGATTGAGCGCGGTGACGGCGGCGGCATGGCCGAAGACGCCACGTGCCGGAAGCTCGGCCGAACTGTCGACGCCGAGCCCGCCTTCGGGGCGCGACCGTAGGAGCTTGATCCCAAGCCAGACCAGATAGACGGCTCCGGCCCATTTGAGCGCGGAGAACAGCGTGGCCGAGGCCAGGACCAGCGCGCCGAGCCCGAGAAGCGAGGCGGTCATCGCGACGAAATCGCCGAGCGCCACGCCGGCGGCCGTCGCCAGTGCCACCTTGCGTCCCTGGCTGAGGGCGTAGGTGAGCACGAGAATGACCGTCGGCCCCGGAATGGCCAGAAGCACGGCCGAGGCGGCGGCGAAGGCGAGCCAGAGCTCAAGGGACATGGGCGACTCCCGATGTGGCCGGGGCGAGCCAGCCACGGGCGGAGCGCCATGTCAACGCCCCCCGCGCTGCCCGGTCGCGCGGCCGATGACCGGGGCGACGAGGATGACGAAGAAGATCCGCGTCAGATGGTGGGCGACGACGAAGCCGACATCGGCGCCGGCGACAATGGCGATCATCGCCATTTCCGCCTGTCCGCCCGGCAGGAACGACAGAAGGATGTCGATGAAGGGCGCACCGGAGACGAGCGTCACGATCTCGATGAAGCCGAGTGAGACGAGGGCGAGAAGCACCGCGAAGGCGAGACCTGCGCCGACATCGACGCGGAGTTCCCTGCCGGTGATGCCGGAATATTTCGCTCCGACCGCGAGGCCGATGAAGAACTGCGCCGCCCAGATCAGCTCGGCCGGTGGGCGGTGGGAGATGAGGCCGGAAAGGCTGAGCGCCGCCGTCAGGATCAACGGCCCGAGGATCGAGGCGCCGAACATGCCCACCCGCTCGGCGAGCTTCCAGCCGACGGGGCCGGCGACGAGCATCAGCGCCATCTCGCCCATCGGCAGGTCGCGCCAGGAAAGGCCTGGCGGTCGCGTCAGGTCCACCCCGTAGAGCGCACTCATCAGGAACGGGGCGGCGATGACGATGACGAGGACGCGGGTCGCGTGAACGAGGCTCATCGCGCGGACATCGCCGCCGGCTTCCTCGCCGAAGATCAGCATGTCCTGAAGGCCGCCGGGCATCGCCGAATAGAAGGCGGTGGCATGGTCGAAGCCCATGACCTTGCGGAAGAAGGGATAGCCGAGACCGCCGATGACCACGACGAAGGCCGGGACCAGCGCCAGCGAGGCGCCGTGGGCCGGCAGACCGATGATGAGCGCGGGCGTCACCGTCGATCCGATGGCGACGCCGAGATAGGAGCGCATGAAGGTGCCGAACCCGCCCATGTCCCTCAGGCCAAGCCCGAAGAGCGCCGCGAGAAGGCAGCCGAGCATCGGCCCGAGAAGAAGCGGCAGCGGCCAGCCAGCCGCGAGGAAGACCCCGGCGCCGGTGACGGCGGCGGCGAGGGTGCGGAGGCGGGCGGGGCCGACGGACATGAAGGCTCGGATCCTTGCGAAGGGACGCCCCGCCACCAGCAATCCGCCAGACTGACAGGAGCCTGACGCGACGGCTTTGGGCGCATCCCGTAGGGCCGGATGCCGGCTGTCGTCCGGCCCGCGCGGTCGCGAGGTGCCGGCGGAATGAGATGAGGGGCAGGGCGGGCGCCGTCGGCCTGATCCGCCCCACGCCGCTCTGGCCCCGCCCCTCCCGTCCGGGGCCAATGCGCAAGGACCGGGTCGCCACGCTGCGCGTCCGGACCTAGTTTTTCGGGACCCCGGACAAGGAGTGGTTCTGATGCAGATTGTTTTTGAAGCGATGGACAGCGCGACGGTCGCGGCCTTCAGGGCGGGCGGGCCGGATGCGAACGGGCAGCCGGCCGAACGCGGTGCGGTCTCGGACGGCAAGGGCGTGCCCTGCCGCCACTGCCTTCACGACACGCCGGCGGGCGAGGAATACCTGATCCTCGCGCACCGGCCGTTCCCGGCGCCGCAGCCCTATGCCGAGACCGGTCCGATCTTCCTTTGCGCCGGGGATTGCGCGCGGTGGGAGGGCGCGGGCGTGCCGCCGATCCTGACCACGAGCGCGGATTACCTGCTGAAGGGCTACACATCGGATCACCGTATCGTCTACGGCACCGGGCGCGTGGTGCGGCGCGAGGAGGTCGAGAGCTATGCGGCCGGACTTCTCGCTGACCGGCGGGTGGCCTTCGTCGATGTCCGTTCGGCGCGCAACAACTGCTTTCAGCTTCGCATTCGCCCGGCGTGATCCGGGTGCGGCCCCGTTCCGGGGCCATTGTTCTTGCCTCGCCGCCCCTTCTTGCGAAGGGGCGGCTCAGGATGCCTCCGGCGGGGATATTTGCGCCAAGTGGAAACCGGCGGGCGCTTTGCCTCTGGCGGGGCCAGCCGGCCGGCGCCATATTCGGGGTCGGAGGTGCGTTGATGGACAGGCCGGACCACGAAAGCGTTCCCGAGATCGCGCTTGGCTGGCATCGCGCCGGCCGGGGCGCGGCCTTGGCGACGGTGATCGAGACCTGGGGCTCGGCGCCGCGGCCGGTGGGCAGCCAGCTTGCCGTGTCGGGCACGGGCGAGATGATGGGGTCGGTGTCGGGCGGCTGCGTCGAGGGCGCAGTTGTCGAGGAGGCGCGGGCGGCGCTTGCCGATGGCGTTTCGCGGATACTGTCCTTTGGTGTCAGCGACGACGAGGCGTTCGCGGTGGGCCTCGCCTGCGGCGGCACGATCCGGGTTCTGGTCGAGCCGGTCGGCGCCGGTCTTCCGGAGGCGATGCTGGCGGAGATCGTCTCGGCGCGCGCGGAGCGGCGGCCGCTGGCCTATGCGGTCGATCTGGAGCGCTGGGCACGGCGGCTCGTGCCGGTGGACGGGGCGTTCGCGGAGCGGTTCCGGTCGGACCGGTCGGGGGTCGAGGGCGCCGAGTTCGTCGCGATCCACAATCCGCCGCTCAGGATGGTCATCGTCGGGGCCGTTCACATCGCCCAGCCGCTCGTCGCGATGGCGCGGGCCTGTGGCTACGATCCCCTGATCGTCGATCCGCGCGAGGCCTTCGGTTCGGCCAAGCGGTTTCCGGGCGAAACCGTCAGTCACGACTGGCCGGACGAGGCGCTGGCGGGGTTCGGGCTCGATCCGCGCACCGCTGTCGTCACCTTGACCCATGATCCGAAGCTAGACGATCCGGCGATCGCGGCGGCGCTGCGTTCGGAGGTCTTCTACCTCGGTTGCCTCGGCTCGACGCGCACCCATGCGAAACGGGTGGTGCGGCTCGTGGAGGCGGGGTTTTCCGAAGCGGAGATCGCGCGGATCCATGCGCCCGTCGGCCTCGATATAGGGGCGAAGTCACCGGCCGAGATCGCGGTCTCGGTGATGGCCGAGATCACCCGGGTGCTGAGGCGCGGCGCATGAGGTTCGGGTCGGTGCCGGTTGCCGAGGCGGAAGGCGCGATCCTCGCGCATTCGCTGATGCTGGCGGGGCGGAAGCTGCCGAAGGGCAGGATGCTGGGCGCCGGCGACGTGGCGGCGCTGACGGCGTCGGGGATTGCCCGGGTGACCGTCGCACGGCTCGACCCCGGCGATGTCGGCGAGGACGCGGCCGCAGCGCGGCTTGCGGCGGCCCTGGTGCCCGTGCCGGGCGCGGCCGGGCTGCGGCTCACGTCACCGCATGCGGGCCGGGTCAACCTCAATGCGACCCTTCCGGGGATCGTCGAACTCGATGCGACCCGCATCCATGCGCTGAACCGGATCGACCCGGCGCTGACCTTCGCGACGCTCGCGCCCTTCGCGCGGGTGTCGCCTGGCACGCTCGTCGGGACGGTGAAGGTCATCACCTACGCTGTCGCGGAGGCGGTGCTGGAGGTCGCCTGCGCGGTGGCGGGCGATGCGGTCCGGGTGCGGCCGGTCCTGCACCGCTCGGCCGGGCTGATCCTGACCGTGGCGGAGGAGGGAGAGGCCGGCGGCAAGCTGGCCGTGAAGGGGAGAGAGGCGGTGGCGGGGCGGCTTCGGGCGCTCGGGATGGAGCTTGTCGAGGTAGTGACAGTGCCGCACGAGCCCGGCGCGATTGCCGCGGCGCTGAAGGGGCTTCGCGGCGAGATGGCGCTGATCCTGACGGCGGCGGCGACATCGGACCTGCACGACACCGCGCCCGAGGCGGTGCGGGAAGCGGGCGGCCGGGTCGCGCGCTTCGGATTGCCTGTCGATCCGGGAAATCTCCTCTTTCACGGCACGATCGGCGGGCGGCCAGTGATTGGCCTGCCGGGCTGTGCGCGATCGCCGGCTCTGAACGGCGCCGACTGGGTGCTGGAGCGGCTGGCCTGCGGGCTCGAGGTGACGGACGACGACATCGCGGCGATGGGGGTGGGCGGGCTCTTGAAAGAGATCCCGATCCGGCCGGCGCCAAGGGAAAGAGGGACCGCAATCCGCGAGTGAATTTGTGACCGGCAAATCAGCCTTTTGGAGAGCGGCCCACTTTTGTCCAAATTCATGCCTACGCATTGCGGATCCGGATGATTCGCGGGGTGTCGATGTCTCCCAAGCTTCTACTTTCTCTGGCGGTGTCGCTGGTTCTGGGCTCGGTCCTGCCTTCGGTTGCGAGCGAAGATGCGCTCCCTCCCCTGTTCGCGGCGATTCACGCCGGTGACATATCCAGGGTCGAGGCGCTGCTCGGATCGGCGGAGGGCCCTGACGGGGATACCCGGTACGAACAGACGCGCGTTCTCTACAGCGTCTTCAACGTCGCGGACCCGCGCATCTTCGATTTTGTCGGGAAATGGCTGGAAGCGCGGCCCGAAACGGCGGCATCCCATCTTGCGTCGGCAAAGATGCTGCATTCCATGGCCATCCGCGTCCGCGGAGAGGAGCTGAGCCGCTTTACCTATCCTGACGCCATGGACATGTACGAAACCCTGATGTTGCAGGCGGCGGAAGAGGCCTGGCGCGCCTACGAGATCGAGCCGGGCAACGTCGTTACGGTCGATCTGATCATGGCAATGCGAGACCGGATGCCGGGAAAGCCGGACCGGATGGCCGTGCTCGCCAAGATCATGGAGACGTCGCCGAACTGGCTGACGGTGGTGAATGCGGCGGATTCGTTCGCCCCGCAATGGGGCGGCTCATTGGAAGAGATGGACCGGGTCTGCGATGTCTATGCCCCTGTCTCGCAAGGCGAGCCGCCGATCACCGCCGATTTCTGCCGCGTCTACAGCGCCTATGACGCCAACCTGCCGTGGTCCTATCTCGATCGCATCGATCCGCTTCTCGCAGCCAGCGACGACTCGCGGCTCGATTTCGCGCGCCGTGCGCGCGTGATGCGGACCTTCGATTTCACCGAAGAGAACGCGGCGTTGTTCCAGGCCTATCTCAGCGATCCCGCCACCACGGATGTGAAGGCGGCGCGCTACTACGACGGCTATGCGAGGGCGCATGGCCTGCCCGCCTTCGAGGAGGAGGTGACCAACCGGGCCATCGCGGATGCCCGGCGCAAGATCGCCGACCAGCCCTATTCCTCCTCGCTTCTGATGCTGCTCGCGACCCCCGACACGCACCGGATACGGATCGAGTCGCCGCCGAGCTGGGAAGAGGGGCTGGCCCTGAAGAGGAAGCGTTTGACCTATGCGCCCTACACCAGCGAATTCTGGCAGGACTACGCCGAAGCGCTGATCTGGGCGGCGCGCGGGCAGACGCCCGACTCCGACGCCGCCTATCGCAACGCGATCGTCTATTCGAACTACAAGCCCGAGCGCATCGAAGCCTACATGCAGTCCAAGGGCGGCCTTCTGACCGAGTTCCTGTTCCTTCGCAGCCAGGGGCGCAACTCCGAACGGTTTCCCGAAGGATATGCCGGTGTCGCGGCGGATCTGACCTGCCCGCTCGTCGTGCTCTTGCGATTTCACGACGCGGTCTGCGTCGCGGGTGGGGCCGGGGGCCATTGCGGGACCGACCCCTCGGTCATCGACGAGTACAGGACGATGACGAACATCCCGATTGCAGAGGGCAGTTGCGAGGTGGAGCGAAACGCACCGCTGGAACAGATCGCCTTCGTCCCGACACCCTTGCCGGCGGATTAGGGGCGCCCATCGAATTTCAGGCGCGCGAAGACGGAAGCGATCTTTTTGGTTTCTTCGTCGGAGCCATAGGGCGCGTTGACCGCGAAAAGGCCGCTTCCCATCATTCCGTGACCGTTGCGCACCGGAGGAAAGCGCAGCTCGTGCCGGAGCGCCTTGGGAAGCGCCATCGCCTCGAGCTCGGCCAGCATCGGCAGATGCGCGCGGCTGGCGAGGATCGGATACCAGAGGACGATCACGCCCACGTTCCACTTCGCATGGATCTTGCCGATGAGCGGGGGCAGGGCGGTATAGTCGGCCTTCACCTCGTAGCTCGGGTCGATGAGCATCAGCCCCCGGCGCGGGTCGGGTGGGGTGCGGGCGAGGGCGAAGTTCATTCCGTCCTCCTGCCGGCAGTCGGCGCCGTAGGGGGCCATCGTGGCCTTGAGGGCGGCGAATTCCTGCGGATGGAGGTCGGCAAGCTGCATCCGGTCGCCGGGGCGCAGCGACAGCGCCGCGACGAGCGGCGATCCGGGATAGGCCGCCGCACCGTAGCGGGCGCGGACATCGGCCAGGACCCGCAGATAGGGGTGATCCGCCGGGAAGAGCGCCTCGGCCCTGCCGATCCCCACCGCGGCTTCGCCTGTCCTCCGCGCCTCGGCAGCGTCGAGCGCATAGACCCCGCGCCCGGCATGGGTTTCGAGATAGGAGAGCGGTTTATTCTTCTGCGTTAGATAGGAAAGCATCGCCGCCAGAAACGCGTGCTTGTGGACGTCGGCGAGGTTTCCGGCGTGGTAGATGTGCTGATAGGAAAGCATCGGGCACCCCGGAAAGAAAAGGCCCTCCCGCCGGGAGGGCCGATGCGGTCGGTCGGGACCGGCCTATTTCGGGCCGATCATCATCACCATCTGGCGGCCTTCGAGCTTCGGCATGTTCTCGATCTTGCCGATCTCCTCGACATCCGCCGCAACCCGTTTCAGAAGGTCGAGGCCAAGCTCCTGGTGCGCCATCTCGCGGCCACGGAAGCGCAGCGTCACCTTCACCTTGTCGCCTTCCTCGAGGAACTTCACCACCGAGCGCATCTTCACGTCGTAGTCATGCGTATCGGTGCCGGGGCGGAACTTGATTTCCTTGATCTCGATGATCTTCTGCTTCTTGCGCGCCTCGGCTTCCTTCTTCTGCTGTTCGTATTTGAACTTGCCGAAATCCATGATCTTGCAGACCGGCGGCTCGGCATTGGGCGAGATCTCGACGAGGTCCAGGCCCACTTCCGCGGCCATCTCCATGGCGCGGGCCGGGGTCACGACCCCGACGTTTTCACCCTCGGCACCAATCAGGCGGATCTCCGGGGCGCGAATGCGGTCGTTCACGCGGGGTCCCGTATCGCGTTGCGGCGGGGCGTTGTGCGGTCTGCGGGCTATGGTGGCACTCCTTCTGTCGTGGCCAGTTCTGTGGCGGGCAAATTAGTCGGCCCGGATGGCCAATTCAAGCCGGTTTCCTGCGGCTGCCGTCCACCGGCCCTTTTCGAACGCCATGCTTTCTGTCATAGGGGCCTCGCCGACCCGTCATCTTGTTGAAAAAAGGACCGCATCATGAACCGGAATCTTCTGATCGCAGCACTGATCGTCGTCCTCGCCGGCGGCGGCTACTGGTATTACTCCTCCGCGCAGAAAGCGGCCGAAGAGGCCGCGATGGCCCAGCAGGCTGCGGACGACGCCGCCGCGGCCGCCAAGAAGGCCGAGGAAGACGCGGCCGCGAAGGCCGCTGAAGAGGCCAAGGCCGCCGAGGAAGCCGCCGCCGCCGCCGCGAAAGCCGCGGAAGAGGCCGCCGCCAAGGCCGCCGAAGACGCTGCCGCCGCCGCGACGACCGCGACCGAGACCGCGACCGAAGCTGCCACCGGCGCGGCCGAAGCCGTTGCGGATATCTTCGACCCGGCATCCTACGATGCCGACGCCGTCAATGCCGCCATCGACGGCTCGTCCCTCGACGACGCGACGAAGGCGACGCTGAAATCGGCGGTCGACGCCGCCAAGGACAGCCCGGAGCTGCTGAAGGCCGCGCTCGGTCAGGTCAAGGCCGCGCTCGGCCTCTGAAACCTGCCCTTGAGAGGCGAACGGGCCGCGCGGATCGCTCCGCGCGGCCCTTTTCGTCAACGCCCGATCAAGATGCCGGAGGGCTGCCGGCCCAGGACCGGTGCGCGAGGATGAGGTTGCGCCGTTGCTCGCTCTAGGTGGCGAGATCCGCGCCCCGCATCGCCGCAACATCCGCCTTCATTCCCTGCAGTTGGACCGGCATCGAGGCCAGATGCAGAAGGTCGAAGACGATGATGAACGCCACGAGGATCTAGAGAACGGAGCCCGCACGAAGCCGAACGACGGCCGCCGGGCTGGCCTGGAGGGACGAAGGGAGGATGTTCATCTGGCGCCTCGGACTGAAGAACCCCTGCCGGGCGGCGCAAACCCCCACCCTTCGGGTCAGGCATGTCATCACTCCGTTACAGTAGGGTGTAACTCAAAATCGAACGGGGGCGGGCGCGGCGCGGCAATTGCAGGGTTGCAACAGTCCTCGCCACATTCCCGGTTGTCGAGAAATCAGATCCCGTCGCCGACGAAAGCCTTTTCGACCACGTATTCCTGCGGTTCGGAATTCGCCCCCTCGCGCAGACCGAAGCCTTCCAGCACCGCCTTGACGTCGTGGTTGAACGCCAGCGAGCCACAGACCATGGCGCGGTCGTGCTCCTTGTCCATCGGCGGAATGCCGAGATCGGCGAAGACCTTGCCGGAGGTCAGGTTGTCGGTGATGCGGCCCATATGGGCGCTCTCTTCCCGCGTGGTCGTGGAATAGTATTTCAGCTTGTCTCCGACGAACTCGCCGATCAGCGGATCGTCCTTCAGGCTTTCGACCAATTGCCGGCCGTATTCCAGCTCGGCCTTTTCGCGGCAGGTATGCATCATGATGACCTGCTCGTATTTCTCGTAGGTCTCCGGGTCGCGCATCAGCGAGGCGAAGGGCGCGATGCCGGTGCCGGTGGCGAGGAACCAGAGCCGCTTTCCGGGCAGGAGCGCATCGAGGACCAGCGTGCCGACCGGCTTCGGCCGCAGGATGATCTGGTCACCGGGCTGGATATGCTGGAGCTTCGAGGTCAAGGGGCCGTCGGGCACCTTGATCGAGTAGAATTCCAAGGCCTCGTCCCAGGAGGGCGAGGCGATGGAGTAAGCGCGCAAGAGGGGCTTGCCGCGTTCGTCGAGAAGCCCGATCATCACGAATTCGCCGGAGCGGAAGCGCAGGCTCTGCGGCCGCGTCACGCGGAAGGAGAAGAGCCTGTCGGTCCAGTGCGTGACCTCGATCACGGTCTGGGCATCCGGCAGCGTGCGGACGGGTTTGGCGGAAGCGTCGTTCACTTTGTTCAGATCGTTCATGTTTCACAAAGGCGCGCGTCGCCCGCCTTTCCTTCTATGCAGGTTTTTGAGTGGGGGAAAGCCCGGACGTCAGGCTTTCAGCCGCGACCGATAGTCATGGTCGCGCCAGTCAGCGCGAAAAAGCCACTCTGCCTCTGGCTGCCTGGCGGCCATGTCGTCAGGAATTTCGACCTCGTCGAAGCCCGACCGCCGCGCCATCGCGTACTGGTCGGATATGAGCGGCCCCTTGGCCCGGAGCCGGCCGGCATAGCCGCGCGCGCGGAGCTGGCGGGCGAGGGTGAAGCCGCGCCCGTCGGAGGTCGCCGGGAAGGCGACCCGGATGAGGTCGATTCCGTCAAAACGCTCTGGCAGCGCCTCGGGCAGGGTGTCGGCGCCGATCTCGATCGCCCCGTCGTCCCGATCGTCCCCGGCGTGAAAGCCGTCGTCGCGAACAATGACACTCATGCTGCCGTCTCCTTGGGTTCATCCTGCGGTATCGGGCCGCGCACGGCCTTGCCATTGATGAAATGGATGCCGCATTCCTGTTTCTTCGTTCCCCGCCAACGCCCTGCACGGGGATCCTCACCTTCCTTCACCGGGCTGGTGCAGGGGGCGCAGCCGATCGACGGATACCCCTTCGCCACCAGCGGATGCCGCGGCAGGCGGTTGTTGACGATGTAGTCCTCGAGGTCCTCGCGGCCCCAATGGGCGAGCGGGTTGACCTTCATGCGCTTGCCTTCCTCGTTCTCGAAGAAGTCGAGCGCGGCGCGAGTGCCGGCCTGATAGCGTTTGCGGCCGGTGATCCAGCCGTCGAAGCCCTGAAGCGCGCGTTCGAGCGGGGCGACCTTCCGCAGATGGCAGCAGGCATCGGTGTTGACCTCGTGGAGCGTCCCGTCCGGGTCCTCGAACGCAGTGTCGCGCCGGTCGGCTCGGATGGTGCGCAGGTCCGTCAGGTTCAGCTTCTCGGCAATTTCGCGCTGGTATTCCAGCGTTTCGGGGAAAAGCATCTGGGTGTCGATGAAGATCACCGGCGTGCCGGGCGCAATGACCGAGACGAGGTGCAGGAGCACCACCAATTCCGCCCCGAAAGACGAGACGAGTGCGAGGCTGCCGACCTCGGGGTCGTTGAGCGCGCGTTCGAGCACCGCCGTCGCCGAATGGTGACGGTAGCGTTCGTTGAGCGCTGCGACCCTCTGGTCGAGCGAGGGGAAGGGCGCTTCAAGCGGCATCGCGGGCGGCCTCGGCAGGGTAGAGTGCCGCCTTGAAGGGGTCCGCGCCGAGACGGCGATAGACGTCGAGGAAGCTCTCGGCCCTGTCGTCGCGCAGCGCGAGATAGGCGAGCAGGAGCCGTTCGATCGCCGGCACGACCTCGTCATAGGCGAAGCCCGGCCCGGCGCGTTCGCCGAGCGTCAGGTTCTCGGTATGATCGCCGCCGAGGGTGATCTGGTAGTTCTCCACCCCCGCCCGGTCGAGACCGAGAATGCCGATATGGCCGACATGGTGGTGGCCGCAGGCATTGATGCAGCCCGAGATCTTGATCTTGAGCGCGCCGATCTCCTCCTCAAGCCCGATCGCCTGGAAATGCGTCGCGATCTGCTGCGCGATAGGGATCGAGCGGGCGGTGGCGAGCGTGCAGTAGTCCATGCCGGGGCAGGCGATGATGTCGGAGACGAGCCCGATATTCGCCGTGGCGAGGCCTTCCGACTTCAACGCCGCGTGAAGCGCCCAGAGGTCGGACTTGTGGACATGCGGCAGGACCACGTTCTGTTCGTGGCTGATCCGCAACTCGCCGTGGCCGAATTGGTCGGCCAGATCGGCCAGAAGCCGCATCTGCGCCGCGCTCGCGTCGCCCGGCGTCGCACCATGCGCCTTCAGCGAGACGGTGACGATCGTATGGCCCGGCGCGCGGTGGGCGGTCAGGTTGGTGTCGGTCCAGGCCCGGAAGACGGGATCGGCCTTGCGGGCGATCTCATAGCCGTCCTCGGGCGCTTCACGGAAGGCGGGCGGAGCGAAGGATTGTTCGATATTTGAAAGAATATTCGCGTCAACGCCGGTCCATATCCGTTTGATTTGTTCGAAACGTGCATCGACGGCGTCCCGGAATTTCTCCATGCCGTTTTCGAAGACGGTGATCTTGACCCGTGCCTTGAACTTGTTGTCGCGCCGGCCCATCACGTTGTAGGTGGAGACGATGGCTTCGAGATAGGGCAGGAGATCCGCTTTCTTCAGGAAGGGCCGGATCACCTGGCCGACCATCGGCGTGCGGCCGAGGCCGCCGCCGACGAGGATCTCGTACCCCGTCTGGCCGCCGCCGCCGCGGACGATTCTGATGCCGATGTCATGCGACTTGGTCACCGCGCGGTCATGCGGTGCGCCGGAGACGCCAATCTTGAACTTGCGCGGCAGGAACTGGAATTCCGGATGGTCGGATGACCATTGCCGGATCAACTCCGCCGTCGGGCGCGGATCCTCGATCTCGTCAGCGGCGGCGCCGGCGAAATGGTCGGCGGTGACGTTGCGGATCGTGTTGCCGGAAGTCTGGATCGAGTGCATCTGTACCTCGGCCAGCGCCTCGAGGATGTCGGGCACGTCGGTCAGCTTCGGCCAGTTGAACTGGATATTCTGCCGTGTGGTGAAATGGCCGTATCCCTTGTCCCAGCGCTCGGCGATCAGCGCGAGCTGACGCATCTGGCGCGACGACAGCGTGCCGTAAGGGATCGCCACGCGCAGCATGTAGGCGTGAAGCTGGAGATAGAGCCCGTTCATCAGCCGGAGCGGGCGGAATTCGTCCTCTGTCAGGGCGCCCGAAACGCGGCGTTCGACCTGTTGGCGGAACTGCGCGTTACGCTGGCGAACGAAGGCCTCGTCGAAATCGCTGTACTTATACATTGCCGGCCTCCTGCTTGCCGTGCGGGTAGTTCGAGGGGCCGCGGGTGCGGAACGCCTCGCGGAAATGGATCGGTTCGGGGCCGTTCGGGCCCGACTTCGCGTCGGCGAGATAGGCGCCAACGACGATGTCGCGCTGCCGGTCGGCCCGGAGCAGCCGAATCTGGGCATGCGCCTCGTCATCGATCAACTCGGCTTTGGCATGGTCACGGGTCCAGCGGTCGTCGGCGGTGAGATAGACGACGTCGCCCTCGATCAGCGCGTTGGCGGTGACGACTTTCGGCGTGAAGGCGCGGCTCATGGGGTGTCCTTTCAGGCGTCGAGGCTGCTGCGAGGCTGCCGTTCTCGCTCAATATAGGAAATTTTCCCATAATTCCGCCATAGGCTCTTGCCAATAAGGACATGTGTTCCGTATATCGCCGTGAAATAGGCCCGTATTTCGAAATCGGAAGGAAACGCGAATGTCAGTCCGGCTTGACGAGGTGGATCGGAAAATTCTCGGCCAGTTGCAGGAGGATGCCGGCCAGTCGCTGGAAGAGATCGCCCGCAAAGTCGGCTCGTCGAAGACGCCGGTCTGGAATCGCATCCGCAAGATGAGGGAGGCCGGCGTGATCGGCCGGCAGACGATGCTCCTCGATCCTGAGTCCCTGGGACTCGAGGCCTGCTTCTTCGTGCTTATTCGCACATCGGAGCATGAGACCGAGTGGCAAAAGAGGTTTCTGCGCACGCTCAAGGCCCGGCCCGAGGTGCTTGAGGCGCACCGGCTGGCGGGCGACATCGACTATATCCTGAAAGTGCGGGTGAAGAATGCCCGCGCCTACGACACCTTCTACCAGGCGCTGATCTCGGAGGTGAAGATCTACAACGTGACGGCGCTTCTGAGCATGGAAGAGATCAAGTCCACGACATTGCTGCCGCTGTAATGCTCCGGGGGTGCGGCCAGTCGTCGATTTGCTCTCGAACCAATGGCGCACCACTGAATGATTCCGGGAAATTTCCGGCAAGATGAAGGGCTATCGGGTGCATATCAGCCGTTCGAGGCCGTGGAAGTGGTAGAGGTTCGCGTAGCGGGGCGGTTCGGCGAGCGCGAGGCCGGGGAGCCGGCCGAAGAGAATCGGCAGGGCGGTCTGAAGTTCAAGCCGGGCGAGGGGGGCGCCGACGCAGAAATGCAGTCCGGCACCGAAGGTCAGGTTCGGCTTGGCCGGTCGATCCGGGTTGAAGCGGCCCGGTTTTTCCCAGGCGCCGGGATCGCGGTTGGCGGCGGCGAGGAGACAGCCAACCTCGTCGCCACGGCGGAAGCGGTGACCGGCGATCTCGACATCCTCGTAGGCGTGGCGGGTGAAGAGGTGGAGCGCAGGATCGAAGCGAAGGATCTCCTCGACGGTGCCCTCGACCCTGTCCGGCGTGAGGGCGTCGGTCCCGTAACCGTTTTCGATCAGGGACTTGACGCCGTTTCCCAAAGTGTGGACCGTCGCCTCGTGGCCGGCATTCAGGAGGAGAATGCAGTTGGCGATCAGCTCGTCGGCGGAGAGTTTTTCGCCCTCGGCTTCGGCGGCGATGAGATGGGTGATGAGGTCGTCCGCCGGACTGGTGCGGCGGTTCTCGACATGGCCGCGCAGGAAGGCGACGAATGCCTCTGTCGCGGCGACGGCGGCGTCCTCGGTGGCCCGTGTGCGTCGGGCCTGATACATGCCAACCATCGCGTTTGACCAGGCGAGAAGATCGTCGGCCCTGTCCTCGGGCACGCCGAGAAGCCGGGCGATGATGATGACCGGGAGTTTCTGGGCGAACTGGCCGAGAAGATCGAACTCGCCCGCAGGAAGGGCGTCGATGAGCTGGTGCGAGAGGGCCGCGATCTCCGGCGCGAGGGCGGCGATGCGGCGCGAGGTGAAGGCCCTGAGCACCAGCGAGCGGAGACGGGTGTGGCGGGGCGGCTCGAGTTCCAGCATCGAATGCGCCTCGACCGCGTAGAAGGGACGAAGGTGGTCCGGGACCGGGCGGCGCATTTCCTCCGGCACTTCGCGGCCGAAGCGGCGGTCGCGCAGGATGGCGCCCACTACGGTGGCGGAGGTGGCGCAGACGAGGCCGTAGTCGTCCCAGTGGAAGAGCGGACCGGCCTTTCGGGCGCGGCCGTAGAACCGGTAGGGGTTCTGGACGAAGGTGGCGTCGGTCGGGGACTGGCTGAGGCTCTGCATCTCGGTTCCGGTAACGGTCGGGGCGAGCCAAAGCGTTCCGGGTTTCCAATGAAATTGCAAGTATCAGAATTCGAACGAAAAAGCTTCGAATCCTGATTCAACGCAAACTCGAAACGCCGCCCGCCGAGCGGCGCACGGGATTCAAGCGGCGCGGTCGCGGCCCTGGGCGATGATGACGCCAAGGGCGACCACGGCGGCGCCGACGCCCTGGCCCCAGCTCCAGCCCGCGCCGAAGGCGAGCGCGAAGAGCATGACGTAGAAGGGGGCGATGTTTATGTGCATCGAAGCGACGCCGATGCCGAGGCCGGCGACGCCGATGAGAAAGAGCACCTGCGACAGGGCGAGCGAGCCGATCGCGTAGACCGCGAGATAGCTCCATTCGCGCGGGCCGATCGCTGACCAGGGGACCGACTCGCCGCCGAAAGCTGGCCAGACGAGTTGCGCGATCACCAGCGACAACGCGCCGCCGGTGAGGGTGACGGCGCAGCGCGCCAGCGCCGTATGGGAGGGCAGGGCGGTGACCGATGCGCGCGAACCCCAGCTGAACACGATCACCGAGGCGAAGGCCGCGAGCGCGCCGAGGCCCATGTTGATATGTCCCATCCGCGCCCAGTAGGTGGCGCCCCCGCCGAGGACGCTGAGGATCAGCCCGACGACAAGCCGGCCGTTCAGCCGCCGCCCGTCATGGAGGCATTCGAGCGCGATCCCCGCCACCGGCATCGTCGCGAGGATGACCGCGACGGTGATCCCGTCGGTGCGTTGCTGCGCGAAGACCAGAAGCCAGGCGCCGAGCCCGAAGCCGATGGCGCCGACCCAGAGCCCCTTCGTCCAGTCGGCGCGCCGGAGCGCCGCGTCGCCTTCGGCAAGAAGCCAGGCCAGGACGAGGACGCCCGCCGCAAGCGTCATCCGCAGCACCGCGACGGTCAGTGCCGGCAACGTCGCGAGCAATGCGTCGGCAAGCGGGAACCCCACCGCCCAGATCACCATCGAGGCGATGCAGGCAAGGTTCGCGAGCAGCCTCGGGTTGCGCGGCGCAGGGAAATCGGTGGCTGTCGACAAGGCCGGTTCGGCTCCGCGCAGGGATCGTTCCGGCAGATGCTGTCACGGCGCCCGGCGCGCCCGCGCCTCCGGGAGCGACAAAAAGGTCGGGAATGTCAGGCGGCGTCGAGCGCGGCGACAATGGCGCCGAAATCGGCGGCCTTGAGGCTTGCCCCGCCGACGAGCGCGCCGTCGACATTCGAGGTCGCGAAGATCTCGGCCGCGTTCGAGGGTTTGACCGAGCCGCCGTAGAGCAGGCGGATGCCGCCGGCATCGGCGAACCGCTTTGAAAGCGCGGCGCGGAGGACATCGTGCACCTCGGCGATCTGGTCGAGCGTCGGCGTGCGCCCGGTGCCGATGGCCCAGACCGGCTCATAGGCGATGACGGCGTTCGCAGCCGTCGCACCGTCGGGGACCGAGCCCTGAAGCTGGGCCCCGATCACGGCGAGCGTCTCGCCCGCGTCGCGCTGGGCCTCGGTCTCGCCGACGCAGATGATCGCGATGAGGCCGGCTTCAAGGGCGGCTTCGGCCTTGGCGCGAACCAGCGCGTCGCTTTCGCCGTGATCGGCGCGGCGCTCGGAATGGCCGAGAATCACGTAGCGCGCGCCGGCATCGGCGAGCATCGCCGCCGAAATGTCGCCGGTATGGGCGCCGGAGGCTTTCATGTGGCAATCCTGCCCGCCCACCGCGACCGGCCCCTTGCCGGCCTTCCGCACCATCTGCGCGATCAGAGTCGCCGGCGGGCAGATCAGCACCTCGGAGCGCGGATCGGGATGGGCGGCGACCAGAGCCTCGATCTCGGCGAGGTTCGCTGCGGTGCCGTTCATCTTCCAGTTCCCGGCCGCCAGTTTCCGCCGCATGGTCGCCTCCCTCAGGTCAGTTCGTTCAAAGCCTGCCCGGCGAGCATGCAGGCGAGGGCGGGATCGTCAAGTGCGGCATGTGGTAGCCGCCAGTAGGGCATGGCGGTGGTTTTCCGGCCGTCACGGGAATAGGTCCAGCGCTCCCATCCCTCTTCGGTCACCCGCTTGGCGAAGGCGCCCGCGCCCTTGAGCCAGATCGAGCCGTCGGAATGGAGGAGGGAGAAGATCGTCCCGTCGCGGTATAGGCAGAGCCCGCCCATCATCTTGCGGGTGGTAAGCGGGCCGATCCCGTCGAAAAGCTCCAGCGCGAAGGCGATATCGGCGTCCGAGACGCTCATGCCCCGGCGCCGTCGGGCATGTCCTTGAACTTGATCGATTCCCCGCAGCCGCAGGCCTCGGAGACGTTCGGGTTGTTGAACCTGAAGCCGGATTCGAGAAGCGATGTCTCGTAGTCGATCTCGGTCCCGAAAAGGAACATCTGCGCCATCGGCGCGATCATCACCCGCGCGCCATCCTGTTCGACGACCTCGTCCATTGGACCGGGTTCGGCGGCGAATTCCATCGTGTATTCCATGCCCGCGCAGCCGCCCTTCTTGACGCCGACCTTGAGGCCGTAGGCGCCGTCCTTCGCCATCAGCCGCGCAATCTGCGCCACCGCGCGGGGGGTGAGCGTCACCGGGGATTTGCCGGGAATGCCGAACATGGGTGTCTCCGTTTCCTGCTTCCAATCTAAGGCGCGGAGCCCGCGATCTCAATGGGGGACAGTGCGGCAGCGAGCCAAAGCGTCGCATATCCCCCCGCGAGCGCCCAGGCGAAGGAGGCAAGTGTGCCGATGATCACGTATTCGCTGGCATGTTGGTTCTTCGAGGCGGTGTCGAAGCGCAGGATCGACTTGGCGGCGATCAGGAAGCCGATGCCGGCGGGCTGGCCGACGAGCACCAGAAGAAAGATCATCGCGCGTTCCAGAAGGCCGATCATGCGGCCACCATTGGGCAAGCCTTCGGGCAGGCTGGCGTGCTGGTAGTCGCGCATCAACTCGCCCACCGCGAAGCCGCCCGCGCGGATCGTCAGGATCGCCCCGGCGAGATAGGCCATCAGCGGGGGCAGACCCGGGGCATCGCCCCAGAACCCGCCCGCGACGAGGTCGGGGCGGAGCCAGGCCAGCCCGGCGAGGCTCAGCAGATGTGCGCCCTGATCGGTAAGGAAGCCGGGCAGCCCGGGGGTGGCCAGCCGCATCTTCGCGGCGTCGATGGCCACGTGGAGGAGGGCGAATGCCAGGAGTTCCCAGGCATCGATCCGCCCGGTTGCCGCCTGCGCGGTGGCAAGCACGACGGCGCCGTGCAGCAGGAGCACCGGAAACCGCCGCTTGTTGGCAGCGATCCACGCGGTCTGGAAGACGAAATCGGCCAGAGCATGGGCAAGGAGAAGGGCGGCGAAGGTTTCGATCATCCGGCTTTCTCCTCCTGGTCGGCCCCGGCCTCCCAGGCCTGAAGTGCGCGCCGGATCGCGGCCATGCCCGCCCCGCCCAGCCGGTAGCTGACCGCCTGGGAGGAGATGCCGAGCCGGCCGGCGATATCGGCCTGGGTGGGATCGTCGGGATTGAGGGCGAAGGCCGCTGCTTCGGCCTGTTCCGGTGTCCAGCGGCCGGTGCGTTCGTCGAGAAGGTCGACGAGGGCCGAGCCGAGGTGGCCCGGGCCCCGGTCGGCCGTGCCGCCGATGGTCAGCCGCGTGCCGCGGGGCATCGCCTCCAGCGCGCGCCCCGAGGACGAAAAGGCAGGCCCGTGGGCGTCGGAGAGGTCGGTCCCGCCGATGCTCTCGGCACTGCCGAGGCCGATGGCGATCCGGGTTGGCGGCGCGGCGGGGGTGGCGCGCAGTCGCGCGGTCAGGGTCAGCGCCGCGCGGAGAGCGTATTTCTGCGGAGTGACAAGGAGTTGCCAGCCGTCTCCGCGAAACCGGGTGAAGCGGGTCGGACCGGCGCCCGGCCAGAGGGAAATTTCATGCGCCGCGTCGGCGAGGACAGTCATGGCCAGATCCGTCGCCTCGACCCCGGCTGCGGTCGAATCGATCAGGTCTCCGGTCAGGACGGCGACGGTCATGGCAAGTCACGATGCTTGTTTCAGTTAATATCAAGCCGTATGACTTGTTTCGTAAAATATCAAGCAAAAAGACTTGATGGCTCACATGAACCCGAGCTCGAGCCGCGCCTCGTCGGACATCATGTCCATGCCCCATTGCGGTTCGAAGGTCATCTGGACGTCGACCTGCTTCACCCCGTCCAATGGCTCCACCGCGTCGGCCACCCAACCCGGCATCTCGCCCGCGACCGGGCAGCCCGGCGCGGTCAGGGTCATGATGATCCCGACCTCGTTCTCGGGCGAGATGTCGATTGTGTAGATCAGCCCGAGATCGTAGATATTGACCGGGATTTCAGGGTCGTAGACCGTGCGGCACGCCTCCACGACGCGCTCGTAGAGCGGGTGGTCGGACGTCGATGGCTTGATCAGCGGAGTGCCCTCGACAGGGGCGGTGGATTCGGCGGTCATCTGCGTCTCGCTTGGTTGTTGAGTGAATATATAGGGAATTGCCCGGGGGGCGTAAAGGCTGCCCGCATTCTCTCCGGAACAGCCCCGCGGCCGTGCCGGTACCAAGTGCCCGGCGCGAGACAAAGGCCTGCGCCCGCATCCGCGGGCGCTCCGCCGGATCGCGGCCCTTCAAAAGCGCCCTGCGACCGGATAAGAGCGGCCGTCATGACAACACGCTTTTCCTTCGATCTGGCCGCGACCGACGGCCGCGCCAGGACCGGGACCATCCGCACGCCGCGCGGCGATATCCGCACACCCGCCTTCATGCCTGTCGGCACCGCCGGGACGGTGAAGGCGATGCTGCCCGAATCCGTCCGCGCGACCGGCGCCGATATCCTGCTCGGCAATACCTATCACCTGATGCTGCGCCCGACGGCCGAGCGGGTCGCCCGGCTCGGCGGGCTGCACCGCTTCATGAACTGGGACCGGCCGATCCTGACCGATTCGGGCGGCTTCCAGGTGATGAGCCTCGCCGCCCTGCGCAAGCTCACCGAAGAGGGCGTGCGGTTCTCGTCCCATATCGACGGCTCCAAGCACATGCTCAGCCCCGAGCGCTCGATGGAGATCCAGAAGCTTCTGGGCAGTGACATCGTCATGTGCTTCGACGAATGCCCGGCCCTGCCCGCGACCGAGGAGGAGGTCGCGAAATCCATGCGGCTGTCGATGCGCTGGGCGGAGCGGTCGCGCGACGCCTTCGGCGACCGGCCGGGACATGCGCTGTTCGGGATCGTGCAAGGCGGGGTGACGCGGGCGCTGCGCGAGGAGAGCGCCGAGGCGCTGACCGCCATCGGCTTCGACGGCTACGCCATCGGCGGCCTCGCGGTGGGCGAGGGGCAGGAGGCGATGTTCTCGGTCCTCGACTACGCGCCGGACTTCCTGCCCGAGGACAAGCCCCGCTACCTCATGGGGGTTGGCAAACCCGACGACATCGTCGGCGCGGTGATGCGCGGCATCGACATGATGGACTGCGTCCTGCCGTCGCGTTCGGGCCGCACCGGGCAGGCCTGGACGCGGGCCGGCCAGGTCAACATCAAGAACGCCCGCCACATGGACGATCCACGCCCCCTCGATTCGGCCTGCACCTGCCCGACCTGCCGGAGCTACAGCCGCGCCTACCTGCATCACGTCTTCCGGTCCGGAGAGATCATCGCGTCCATGCTCCTGACCTGGCACAACCTGCACTATTATCAGGAACTCATGCAGGGTCTGCGCGACGCGATCTCCGAAGGGCGGCTGGCTGCCTTCGTCGCCGATTTCCAAGCTGCCCGGGCTGAGGGCGATATCGAGCCGCTCTGATCCGAAGGCGCGCTCGCAAAGCCGGAAAGTACGGTGCAATCACTCCCTGAGTATATCCACCGACTATTCCGCGGTGCGATACTCATCCGTGCGTCAGATAGATCGACATCTGCTTCAGCGTCATGTGCACTGACGGCGACAGCGCCTCGACGCTTTCGGTCAGGTCGTGCAACTCGATCAGGTCCGCCTTCAGCCCGTCGATCTCCGCATCCGTCAGGTCGCGGTCCGAGCGCGAGAAGCCGGCCATCGTGCGCCGCCCGTTGCGGGTCAGCGCGATGACCGCGCCATGGTTCAATCCGAATTCGCGGGCGCGCTCCATGATGCCGGCGGGATCTTCGATTTCGCTCCAGCGGATCGTCCCCTCATTCTCGAATCCCCAGCGCACGACCGGGTCGTGCAGGACCAGCCCTTCGCGGGAATAGGTATCGAGCCAGTCCTTGGCGTAGGATTGGAACAGGTATTTCGGTGCGGTGAAGCGGACGTGAAGCGCGATCGCGAAGCCGGCCGGACTTGCCTGATGCAGACCGGCCAGGAGCGTGCTGATCCGGTCTTCACTGCCCATTGCGTCCCTCACGTCCCATAGTCTTCCTTCGCCCGGCAATTCGTGGCATATCCGGACTGCCTTCACAACTCTGGGTCGTTCGAATGTGACCCGCCTGCACGCAAACAGGAAGACGATAGCATGGATCACGCCGCGAATGGGCGCGAGTTTTCCTTCTTTGCGCCGGCAGGCTACTACATCGCGCTTCGCGTCGGTTTTGCCTTTCCGATCGCCGAGACGAATGCCTTGCCGGACGCCTGGGTCGAATATTACACCCAGCGCGGCTACATGCTGCACGACCCGGTCATGCAGTGGCTCTACGCCAATTCCGGTGCGATCCGCTGGAGCTCGATCACGCTGCCGGACCCGCGCGGCATCTTCACCGAGGCCGCCTGGCACGGGCTGAAATTCGGAGCCGCGATCTCCTGCGCGTCGACCGGGACGGAAGGCCAGCGCAGCTTCGGATCGTTCGCGCGATCCGATCGGGAATTCACCGAGGAGGAGATCGAGATCCTCTCCCACAAGCTGCGCCGCCTGCACGAGGCGACCGCGCCGCCCACGAACCTGACCGAGGCAGAGCTGGAAGCGCTGCGGATGGTGCGCGACGGTCTCCTCCTGAAGGAGATCGCGAATGCTCTTGGCGTGTCGGAGGGTGCGATCAAGCAGCGGCTGAAGAACGCCAAGCTCAAGCTCGGCGCCAAGACGATCAGCCAGGCGGTGTCGATCGCCGTGGGCTACGCCCTCATCTGACGAGTGAGGATGCGGATCTGCGGCCGGCAAGCGGCTCAGAAGGCGCACTACACAATTATATGGCGAAACTGTGGCAACAACTCGCCAAATAGGATTTTTCCCGTTTCGGGTTAGTGCTCTAATTGCCCCGCCTATCAGGAGGGGCATATCATGGAAAACATCACATTCGACCTGCTCAACATGCACCAGCACGGCGCGGCGTTCTACGACTACCTCAGAATGCGCAAGCGGGTTTTCGTGGACGAGCTCGGCTGGGAGATCCCGCACAACGACTTCGTCGAGATGGACCAGTACGACAACCCGATGACGCACTACTCGCTCGTCGTCCAGGACGGTCGCGTGCTCGGCGGGGCAAGGGCCTTGTCGACCATCGCGGAGTGGAACGGCGCGGGCTGCATGCTCAACGACGTTCTGGAAGGCAAGCTGCCGACGATCCCGAAAAGCGTGATCGACGGGCCGATCCGGACGCCGCTCGTCTGGGAATGCTCGCGGCTCGTCATGGCCGACGACATCGGCTCGGCCGAGGAGCGGGCGGAATGCCTGTCGCTGATCGTCGACGGACTGGCGGACATGGCGCGGGCGCAGGGTGCTTCGGAACTGATCTCGCTCACCCGGCTGCCGCTTCTCAGGGCGTTGCGGCAGCTCGGCTGGGCCTGCGACCGGATCGGCCAGCCCTACAGCCAGGACGGGCGCAGCTACGCGGTTCTGAGCATGCCCGCCGAGAAGTCCCGACCGGCCATCGCGGCCGAATGAGCGGGTGAGTGACGGACCGGCCGCCCGGCGCGATTGCCGGGCGGCGCCAGTCCGGACTGCGTGGCGCGAGACGTCGCCACCGACGGGGCGCGGGGCGATGCCGGCTGCGCGCAAATCGAGCTTTTGCGTTCTTGCCCTTGCCGCCCGGCAACGGCATTGTGTGAGGGCGCGTGCTCTCGACCGGTTGAAGAGGGTGCGTCGTTTACTTAGATAGAGCGCGGAACGGAAAGGGCCGGGTGCCGCCGACGATCGGGGCCGGTGTCCTTTAGCCGAGAACAGGATACGCGAATGAAAGAACGACTGTCCCCCAGCTTCCCGGTGTTGCCGCTGCGCGATATCGTGGTTTTCCCGCACATGATCGTGCCGCTTTTCGTCGGCCGTGAAAAATCGGTGCGGGCGCTGGAAGAGGTGATGCGCGAGGACAAGCAGATCCTGCTGTCGTCGCAGATCGACCCGACCCAGGACGATCCCTCGACCGACGGGATCTACAAGGCCGGCGTCCTCGCCAACGTGCTGCAGCTTCTGAAACTGCCCGACGGCACCGTGAAGGTGCTGGTCGAAGGCAAGTCCCGCGTGCGCATCGTCGAGTTCATCGAGAACGATTCCTATTTCGAGGCCGAATGCGAACCGCTGACCGAGATGCCGGGCGATCCGGCGACGGTCGAGGCGCTTCTGCGCTCGGTCGCCGAGGAGTTCGAGCGCTACGCCAAGATCAAGAAGAACGTGCCGGAGGAGGCGCTGGCGTCCGTGGCCGAAAGCCGCGAACCGGCGAAGCTCGCCGACCTCGTCTCGGGCCATCTCGGCATCGAGGTGAACCAGAAGCAGGAGCTTCTGGAGACGCTCGACGTGGCCGAGCGACTCGAGAAGGTCTACGGTCTGATGCAGGGCGAGATGTCGGTCCTTCAGGTCGAGAAGAAGATCAAGTCGCGCGTCAAGACGCAGATGGAGCGGACCCAGCGCGAATATTATCTGAACGAGCAGATGAAGGCCATTCAGAAGGAGCTGGGCGACGGCGAGGACGGCCAGAACGAACTCAACGAACTGGCCGAGAAGATCCGCAATACCAAGTTCTCCAAGGAGGCCCGCGACAAGTCGGAGGCCGAGCTGAAGAAGCTGAAGTCGATGTCGCCGATGTCGGCCGAGGCCACGGTTGTGCGCAACTACCTCGACTGGCTCCTGAGCTTACCCTGGGGCGTGAAGTCGCGGGTCAAGAAGGACCTGCGCGCCGCGCAGACCGTGCTCGACAATGACCATTACGGGCTCGAAAAGGTCAAGGAGCGGATCGTCGAATATCTGGCCGTGCAGCAGCGCACCCAGAAGATGAAGGGTCCGATTCTCTGCCTCGTCGGCCCCCCGGGCGTCGGCAAGACCAGCCTCGGCAAGTCGGTCGCGAAGGCGACGGGGCGCGAGTTCATTCGCATCTCGCTCGGCGGTGTCCGGGACGAGTTGGAGATCCGTGGCCACCGGCGGACCTATATCGGCTCCATGCCCGGCAAGATCATCCAGGCGCTGAAGAAGGCGAAGACCACGAACCCGCTGATCCTGCTCGATGAAATCGACAAGATGGGCCAGGATTTCCGTGGCGACCCGGCCTCGGCGATGCTGGAGGTGCTCGACCCCGAACAGAACAACACGTTCATGGACCACTATCTGGAGGTCGAATACGACCTCTCGAACGTGATGTTCCTGACCACGGCTAACTCCTACAACATGCCGTCGCCACTTCTCGACCGGATGGAGATCATTCCGCTCGCCGGCTACACCGAGGACGAAAAGCACGAGATCGCCAAGCAGCATCTCGTCCCGAAGCAGGTCAAGAACCACGGCCTGAAGAAGGGCGAGTTCGAACTGACCGACGAGGCGCTGCAGGAGATGATCCGCACCTATACCCGCGAGGCGGGGGTGCGGAATCTCGAACGCGAGATCTCCAAGCTGACGCGGAAGGCGCTGACCAGGATCGTCCGAAAGGATGCCGACAGGATCGAGGTCACGCCGGAGAACCTCGAGGAGTTTCTGGGCGTGAAGCGGTTCCGCTACGGGCTGGCCGAGAAGGAGGACCAGATCGGTGCCGTCACCGGCCTTGCCTGGACCTCCGTCGGCGGCGACCTGCTGTCGATCGAGGCGTTGAGGTTGCCGGGCAAGGGCCGGATGAAGACGACCGGCAAGCTCGGCGACGTGATGAAGGAATTGATCGAGGCCGCGTCCTCCTTCGTCCGGGCGATCAGCCCGGAGATCGGGGTGAAGCCCCCGGTTTTCGAAAAGATCGACATCCACGTCCACGTCCCCGAAGGCGCGACACCCAAGGACGGGCCGAGCGCGGGCGTGGCGATGGTGACCTCCATCGTCTCGGTCCTGACGCAGATCCCGGTCAGGAAGGACATCGCGATGACCGGCGAGGTCACCCTGCGCGGCAACGTGCTGGCCATCGGCGGGCTGAAGGAAAAGCTCCTGGCGGCGCTTCGCGGCGGCATCAAGACGGTGCTGATCCCCGAAGAGAACGCCAAGGACCTGCCGGAAATCCCGGATAACGTGAAGGCGGGGATGAAGATCATCCCAGTCGCTCATGTCCGTGATGTGCTGAAGCTGGCGCTCACGCGGATGCCCGAACCGATCCAGTGGGATGCCGAGGCCGAGGAGGCCGCCGCCAAGGCCGCGATGGCCGACAAGGGCGACAGCGCGGGCGCGACGGCGCACTGACCGCAAGGTCGGGTCGAAATGAAAAGGGCGCGGCGAAAGCCGCGCCCTTCGATGTTTGCGAGGCTCGTCGGGTCAGTGGCCGAGGATCCCGGGACGCCGCCCGCGCCGCTCGCGCGCGATCCGCTCCCCTTTCGGCAAGGACCGCCATTCGCGCGCAGCGCGCTCCTTGCGCGGCAAGGACCGCCAGTCGCGGGCAGCCTGTTCGCCCGCCGGCACTTCGGCCACGTCCGATGCGACGGCTTCGGATTCCTCGCCGCCGCCTCCGGCGACGGCAGGCAAGGCCCAGCCCATGGTGCCGACCACCGCAAGAACCAGTCCGATACGCGAGAGTTCAGTCGTCATGGTAATCCCTCCACCCAAATTTTCAGCCCGATCCGGGCCACGCAAAAAAATACGCGACAATCCCCGGTGCCGCCATTGATAAGCGTCAACGGGGCGCCAATTTGTGATCACTAAATATTGCGATATCCGACATTCGTGATCACGGCCCGGGAAGGCGATCCGGGCGGCCTCCCGTGCAAGCCTTTGCAAGATATGTTGGATTGGCGGCGTTCCTTCTATAGTGTCGGTCGAAACACCGAGCGGGGCAGTCGAACCATGGCGACGAAGAAATCTGCGGCATCAGGAGCAAAGCCGGCACCGCGCGCGGCGCGGAAACCGGGCCCCGTCCCGAAGCCGGCCACGGCGGGCCCGCCTCCGGTGGAGGCCGCGCCGGCGGTGGCGGAACCGGTGCTTCGCAAGAAGGAGCTGTTCGAACGGGTGGTGGCGGCCACCGGCGCGAAGAGGGGCGACGTCCGGCATATCACGGAGGCGGTGCTCGACATCCTCGGCAAGGCGCTTGCCGACGGGGAGGTTCTGGCGCTGCCGCCGTTCGGCAAGGCCCGGGTCAACCGGCAAAAGGACCTCGCCACGGGTGAAGTCCTGATCGTCCGGCTCCGCCGCGGGGGCGGGGGCGGGCAGGCTGCGGGCAACGGGAACGAAGCCCTTGAAGAGGCCGCCGAATAGCGCTAGTTAGCCCGCCGACGGGTGATTAGCTCAGTGGTAGAGCGCTTCGTTCACATCGAAGATGTCGGGGGTTCAAATCCCTCATCACCCACCATTTCCTGACCATGTGACAGCGATCTCGGCGCACCGCGCGCCGGCTTTACGCGGCTTCAACGCGAAACGCGGTCAGATCGGGGCCTTTCCCTTCGCCCGAAAGGCCGCCCGCCGTGAGCAACCTGCGCAAATACATCAAGCCGAAATCCCTGACCTGGCTCGCATCCGCCCTGCCGATTCTCGCCGGGCTCTTCATCGCGTCCGAGCCGGTCCATCACCTGGCCGACTGGGCGAAGGCCGTCAGCATGATCTTCGGCGGCACGTCGCCCTATCTTCTCATCAATGCGGGCCTTGTCGGGATCGGTCTCAGGGGCGCGGTCCGCCCGTGACTCGGGCCTCGTCCCGGTGTTCGGGCCCGCATCGCCTGATCGAGGCTTGCCCGGAACGGCGACAGCGGCTAAACGCTCCGCCATCGGGTCGTTAGCTCAGTTGGTAGAGCGCTTCGTTTACACCGAAGATGTCGGGAGTTCGAGCCTCTCACGACCCACCATGCCGCGCCCGGGGCCGGCAATCAAAAACCTTTCGCAAAACGTCCGCCCGCGCTTGACGGGGGGAGCGGTCATGCCTATTACACGCTCCACGCTCGGGCGGCGATCCGGGTGGATGGTTATGCGGTTGTAGCTCAGTTGGTTAGAGTACCGGCCTGTCACGCCGGGGGTCGCGGGTTCGAGCCCCGTCAACCGCGCCACCATCCCCGGATCGCCCGAGCCCGTCCCTCCAGGGACCGCCACGAGATGGCACCCAATGCGCGGTTGTAGCTCAGTCGGTTAGAGTACCGGCCTGTCACGCCGGGGGTCGCGGGTTCGAGTCCCGTCAACCGCGCCATTTCGCCTCAGTGCCCGGGTCGTCGCAACGGTCTAAGCCGGTCGGGCGCAATTGCGGAGACGAGATGGACATCCTCGACAAGATCCCGATGAACATAGCGATCCTCGCGGCGCTAACGCTTGGACTCGCACCGTTCTTTCCCGAACCGCATATCTGGGAAAAGCTGAAGATGCTGATGAGCGGGACGCTGACGCGGCCGGTCGACATCCTTGACTTGCTGCTCCATGCCGCGCCCTGGGCGGTGCTGATCGCGAAGCTGATCCGCATGGCGCTCGTTCGGCACTAGGACGCCTCCGGCGGGAGTATTTTGGCCACGAAGAAACCGGGCGGTCAGAGGCGCAGCCGGTAGCGGATATGTCCGTCGCTCTTGGTGTAGCTGTCGTAGAGAGCGCGGGCGCGGGCATTGCCTTCGTCGGTGTGCCAGTAGAGCCGGTGCCAGCCTTTCGCGCGGGCCAGCGCGGCGAGATCGTCGATGAGCGCGCGGCCGATCCCGGCGCCGCGGGCGGTCTCGGCGACGAAGAGGTCCTCGAGGTAGCAGTCGTCGCCGGCGACCCAGCTCGACGGGTGATGCTGGTGGATCGCGAAGCCGGCAAGCCGCCCGGCCTGGACGGCGAGGCGGGCCTTGAGCGGCGAGGCCGCGTCCATCAGCCGCGCCCAGGTCCGTTCGGTGGTGCCGGGGTCGAGATCGACCTTGTAGAAGCCGAGATAGGCGTCCCATAGGGTTCGCCAGGCGGCTTCGTCGGCTTCTGTCGCGTCGCGGATCGTCAGGTCGCTCATGCCAGGAAATCCCGAAGCGCAGCGGCCGTGGCCGCTGGCGCGGTGTCGATGAAGAAATGCCCGCCGGGGATCGCTTGCGCCCGCATGTCGGCGAGGCGATCTGTCCAGGTGGCGGCAACGTCGTAGGCCTGCGCCATAGCGCCCGTGGCGCCGTAGAGGACGAGCGCCGGGCAGGAGACGCGGCGGGGCAGGTCGGCTGCGTCTAGGTCGAAGTCGAGGCGGATCGCTGCGCGGTAGTCGTCGCACATCGCCCCCGTCGTCGCCGGATCGCGCCAGGCGGCACGGTAGGCGGCAAGCTGTCCGGGGTCGAAGTCCGAGAGCCGCGCGCCGCCCCAGCCGAGAAGGCAGGACTCGTAGAACCTGTCGGGATCGGCGCGGATCATGTCTTCGGGGAAGGGGGCAGGCTGGGCGAGGAAGAACCAGTGATAGTAGGCGGCGGCGACCTTGCGGTCGAGATGGCTGAGGAGATGATGCGTCGGCACGATGTCCATCAGCGCGAGGCTGAGGAGCCGCGCCTCGTCGTCGAGCGCCATGCGGTGGGCGGTGCGTGCGCCCCTGTCGTGGCCGACGAGGTGGAAGCGTTCGTGCCCGAGCGCCGTCATCAGGGCGAACTGGTCGCGGCCCATTTCGCGGAACGTGTAGTGCTCGGCCCCTTTCGGTTTCGAGGACTGGCCGTAGCCGCGCAGGTCGGCGGCGACGACCGTGAAGCGGCGGGACAGTTCAGGTGCCACCTTCGCCCAGAGCGCGCGGGTCTGGGGAAAGCCGTGGAGCAGGAGCAGCGCCGGACCGGACCCGCCCGTGGAACAGGCGATCTCCTGCCCGTTTACGGGGAGCGTCAGGTCGCGGAACCCCGGGATCATGTCAGCGCGGCGAGGATGCGCGCCCAGCTGCGGATGCCCTTGTGGAAGCTTTCGAGATCGTATTTCTCGTTCGGGCTGTGGATCTGGTCGTCGTCCTTGCCGAAGCCGATCAGCATCGCGTCCATGCCGAGGATCGACTGGAAGAAGCCGGCGATCGGGAATCGAGCCGCCGCAGCCGACATAGGAGGCCGGCCGCCCCCATTCCTGACCGAGCGCCCCCCTTGCGGCTTCGAAGGCGGGATCGGAGATGTCCATGACGCCGGCCGGGCTTGCCCCGTGGTCGTGAAACGCGACCTCGCAGTCGAAGGGCACCATCGTTCGGACATGGTTGCGGAAGGCGTCGCGCAGGGCGAGCGGGTCCTGGCCGGGCGACCAGCCGGAACGAGATCTTCGCATGGGCCTGCGAGGGCAGGACGGTCTTGAACCCGGCCCCGGTATAGCCACCCCAGATGCCGTTGACCTCGCAGGTCGGGCGCGACCAGAGCATTTCGAGCGGGGTGCGGTCGTGTTCGCCGGCGGGCACGGAGAGGCCGACATCGCCGAGAAATTTCTGGTAGTCGAATGCGAGCGCCTGCCACTGGGCGCGAACTTCGTCGGGGAGTTCGGCAACCCCGTCGTAGAAGCCCGGCACGGTGATGCGGCCGTTTTCGTCATGCAGCGAGGCGATGATCTTCGTGAGCACCCGGATCGGGTTCATCGCGGCCCCGCCGTACATGCCGGAATGCAGATCCCTGTTCGGGCCGGTGATGGTGATCTCCTCGCCGAGCAGGCCCGCGCAGCATCGTGGTGATGGCGGGCTGCGTCGATTCGAAAAGGCCCGGTGTCGCAGATGAGCGCGAGATCGGCCTTCAGCTCCGCCGCATTCTGCCGTCATGAACGGGACGAGCGAGGGCGAGCCCGATTCCTCCTCGCCCTCGAGAAAGATCGTGAGCCGGCCGGGCAGGCTGCCGTGTGACGTCTTTCCAGGCCCGGCAGGCCTCGACGAAGGTCATCAACTGGCCCTTGTCGTCGGAGGCGCCGCGCGCGCGGATCACCTTGCCCTTGGGCGTGTCCTGGATCTCCGGGTCGAACGGATCGCGGTGCCAGAGGTCAAGCGGATCGACCGGCTGCACGTCGTAGTGGCCGTAGAACAGCAGATGGCGCCCCGTCTCCGTCGGACTGGCCGACGACCATCGGGTGGCCCGGCGTGGGCGCGGGCAGAGGCGTCGAAGCCGAGGCCGCGCAGGTCTGCGACGAGCCAGTCGGCGGCCGTCGCGCAATCGGCCTTGTAGGCCGGGTCGGTGGAGATCGAGGGGATGCGCAGAAGCTCGAAGAGCCGCTCGGTGGCGGCGGGCAGGGTTTCGTCGATCCGGGCGAGAACGGCGTCGAGGCTCATGGCGGTCTCCTGTCTGATTTGGCCAGACCGTATCAGCCGCGCCGGTTTTGTCCAGTTGGCCGCAAAAGGGGCGGAAGCCGGGGTGATTCCCGGCGTGCCGCCGGGCTCGACCGGCGCCTCCGCCCGCGCGGCAAATTGTACCCTCGCCATCACGGAAATTGACCTTTATCAAGGAAAGGAGTGGACAGGCCGCCTAGGGCTTGGAGCGACAGACCAAGAGCCGGGGAGACGAAAATGGACTACACTGCAGAGCTCGACCGGGCCATCCAGCGTCTTCATGACGAAGGCCGCTATCGCACATTCATCGACATCGAGCGCCGCAATGGCCAGTTTCCGAAGGCGATCTGGACCAGGGACGACGGGACGGAAAAGGACATCACCGTCTGGTGCGGCAACGACTATCTCGGCATGGGCCAGCATCCCGCCGTTCTCGCGGCGATGCACGAGGCGCTCGACGCCACCGGCGCGGGATCGGGCGGCACGCGCAACATCTCGGGCACCACGGTCTATCACAAGCGGCTGGAGGCCGAACTGGCCGACCTGCACCGCAAGGAAGCGGCGCTGGTCTTCACCTCGGCCTACATCGCCAACGACGCGACGCTTTCGACGCTGCCGAAGCTCTTCCCGGGGCTCATCATCTATTCCGACAATCTCAACCACGCCTCGATGATCGAGGGCATTCGCCGCAACGGCGGCGCCAAGCGCATCTTCCGGCACAACGACCTCGCCCATCTGCGCGAGATGCTGGAGACCGACGATCCCGCCGCGCCGAAGCTCATCGCCTTCGAATCGATCTATTCGATGGACGGCGACATCAGCCCGATGGAGGCGATCTGCGATCTCGCACAGGAATTCAACGCGCTGACCTACCTCGACGAGGTCCATGCCGTCGGCATGTACGGCCCGCGCGGCGCCGGCATCGCCGAGAAGCGGGGCCTCATGGGCCGCATCGACATCATCAACGCGACGCTGGCCAAGGCCTACGGCGTGATGGGCGGCTATATCGCGGCCTCCGCCAAGATGTGCGACGCGATCCGGTCCTATGCGCCGGGCTTCATCTTCACCACCTCGCTGCCGCCGGCGGTCGCGGCGGGGGCGGCGGCCTCGGTCCGCTTTCTCAAGACCGGGCAGGAGCTGCGCGACAGGCAGCAGGAGAATGCCCGCGTTCTGAAGGCGCGCCTCAGGGCGCTGGGCCTGCCGATCATCGACCACGGCACCCATATCGTGCCGGTCCATGTCGGCGATCCGGTGCACTGCAAGAAGATCTCCGACATGCTGCTCGAGTATTACGGGATCTACGTGCAGCCGATCAACTTCCCGACGGTTCCGCGCGGGACCGAGCGGCTGCGCTTCACGCCCTCGCCGGTGCACTCGATGGCCGATATCGATCATCTCGTGCGCGCCATGGACAAGCTCTGGGCACATTGCGCGCTAAATCGCGCCGAACTCACCGCGTAGCGGCTTCGGCGGTCGCAATCGTGCTTGCCCTGTGATATTAAATCCTGAATAGGACGGCACTGGCACGACGAATCGTCGGCCAATTGGGGATAACGGACGGGGCAGTGGGCATGATCGGGCGGAGGGTACCTCCTTCGACGCAGGAAGCGGACAAACCGATGGGGTTTGACGACTTCGAATTGCGGCTCGGCGATGTGATGCGCGGCGAGCGCGCGACCATGGCGAAATCCCTTCTCGACGTGCAGCGGGAACTGAAGATCAAGGCGACCTACATCGCCGCGATCGAGAACTGCGACATCTCGGCCTTCGAAACCCCGGGCTTCGTCGCGGGCTACGTGCGCTCCTACGCGCGCTACCTCGGGATGGACGCGGAATGGGCGTTCGAGCGCTTCTGCGCCGAGGCGAATTTCACCGTCGTCCACGGCATGTCGGCCGCCGCTCCGGGCCGAAGCCGGGACGCCGAAAGATCGAATACAGCGACCCCCTCGCCAACCCGAACGCCAGCTTCGTGCCGCGCGGCGAGGCGTTCTAGTCGGGCGTCGAGCCCGGCGCGATCGGCTCCATCCCCGTCCTGCGATGCTGATCGGCGGGATCGGCTATGGCGGCTGGTCGGTCTTGCAGGAGATGCAGAAGGTCGAGCTTGCCCCGGTCGAACAGGCGTCGGGCGTGATGGAAGAGCTTGACCCCCTCGCCGGGGCCGGAGCGACCGCCCCGAACAGATGCAGTCGGGCGAAGTCGCGCTGGCCGCGCTGCCCGGGCAGGACGCGCTGCCGCCGGCGCCCGAGGCGCTCGACCGGCTCTACCGCCCGGCCGCGCTCGACGTGCCGGTGCTGGTGGCCCGTGACGGCCCGATCGCGACGCTCGATCCGCGCAGCGTCGGTCGCTGGCCGTTGCCGACGCGTCGGAAGCGGAGGCGCCCGCGGCCGAGACGCCGACCCTGGCGAAAGCCCGGTGCAGGTCGTCGCGGCCGATGCGCCGGAGGTCGAATTCCTTGCCGTGCGCCCGGCCTGGGTGCGGGTGCAGGCCGCCGACGGCACGGTCATCTTCGAGAAGATCCTCGACGCCGGCGAGCACTATGTGCTGCCGAAGACCGAAGAGGCGCCGGTGCTGCGCGTCGGCAATGCGGGCTCGGTCTATTTCGCGGTCAACGGCCCGACCTACGGTCCGGCGGGCGATCGCGGCTCGGTCGTCAAGAACCTCGTCCTGTCGCCCGAGGCGCTGACGGCGAAGTTCGCGCTGGCCGACCTGAGCCGCGACGCCGATCCGGCGCTAGCCGATGACGTCGCCGATGCCGGCGCCGTCATGTCGGCGCCAGCCAGCGAATAACGCCCGCGCATTGTCGATCCGCCCGGCGCGGGCTATCTAGGGGCCAACGCGTGCGAGCCGAGGCTGACATGACCCACAATCCGATCCGTCCCTGGCGCGACATCGAGCGCCGCAAGTCCCGCCAGATCATGGTCGGCAACGTGCCGGTCGGCGGCGACGCGCCGATCGCGGTGCAGACGATGACCAACACCGATCACCTCGGACGTGGCGGCGACCGTCGCCCAGGTGCAGGCGGTCGGCCGAGGCCGGCGCCGACATCGTCCGCGTCTCGCGCCCGGACGAGGCGTCGACCCAGGCGCTGCGCGAGATCGTCGCGCGAAAGCCCGGTGCCGATCGTCGCCGACATCCATTTCCACTACAAGCGCGCCATCGAGGCGGCCGAGGCGGGCGCGGCCTGCCTGCGCATCAATCCCGGCAACATCGGCGCGCCGGAGCGGGTGCGCGAGGTGGTGCAGGCGGCCAAGGATCACGGCTGCTCGATCCGCATCGGCGTCAACGCCGGCTCGCTCGAGAAGCATCTGCTGGAGAAATACGGCGAGCCCTGCCCGGAGGCGATGGTCGAAAGCGCGCTCGACCACATCCGGCATCCTCGAGGACAACGATTTCCGCGAGTTCAAGATCTCGCGTGAAGGCCTCCGACGTGTTCCTCGCGGCCGCCGCCTATCAGCAGCTGGCCGAGGCGACCGACGCGCCGCTGCACCTCGGCATCACCGAGGCCGGCGGCCTCGTGTCCGGCACGGTCAAATCGGCCGATCGGCCTCGGCAACCTGCTCTGGGCCGGGATCGGCGACACCATCCGCGTCTCGCTCTCGGCCGATCCGGTGGAAGAGGTCAAGGTCGGCTTCGAGATCCTGAAGTCGCTCGGCCTGCGCCACCGCGGCGTCAACATCATCTCCTGCCCGTCCTGCGCGCGGCAGGGCTTCGACGTGATCGAGACCGTCGACGCAGCTGGAAAAGCGGCTCGCGCATATCCACACGCCGATGTCGCTGTCGATCATCGGCTGCGTCGTCAACGGCCCGGGCGAGGCGCTGATGACCGACATCGGCTTCACCGGCGGCGGCGCCGGGTCGGGCATGGTCTATGTCGCCGGCAAGCAGGACCACAAGCAGACCAACGAGCGGATGATCGACCACATCGTCGAGCTGGTCGAGAAGCGCGCCGCCGAGATCGACGCCGCGAAAGCGGCGGCGGAATAGCAAAGGTTCCCGGGCAGGAGGCAGGGGGCGCTGCCCCCTCTGCGGCTGCGCCGCATTCACCCCCGAGGTATTTCTGAACAGAAGAAGACGGGGAGCGTTGACGGCGCCCCACGCCCCGGCTAGCTGATCGGCCATGGCCCGCGCACCACTTCTGCAGCTTTCCGGCATATCGCTCACCTTTGGTGGCGATCCGATATTTGACGGTCTCGATCTTGTGGTCCAGCCCGGGGACCGGTTGGCGCTTGTCGGGCCGCAACGGGTCGGGCAAGTCGACGCTGATGAAGGTCATGGCCGGCCTCGTGGAGGCCGACCGGGGCGAGCCGGGTCGCGTCGCCGGGCGTGACTGTCGGCTACATGGAGCAGGAGCCCGGATCTCGCGGAATTCGAGACGCTCGGGCGACTTCGCGCGCCGCGGGCTGGCCAGAGGACGAGGCCTACCGCGTGGCGATGGTCGCCGAGGGGCTGCGGTTCGATCCCGCGACGCGGGTGGATGCCGCCTCGGGTGGCGAGAAGCGGCGCGCGGCGCTGGCGAAACTTCTGGCCGAGGCGCCGGAACTGATGCTGCTCGACGAGCCGACCAACCATCTCGACATCGAGGCAATCGGCTGGCTGGAGGACGCAGCTGCGCGAGACCCGCGCCGCCTTTGTGCTGATCTCGCACGACCGGGCGTTCCTGCGGGCGCTGACCCGCGCGACCTTGTGGATCGACCGGGGGCGTGCGGCGGCAGCGAGCAGGGATTCGAGCATTTCGAGGACTGGCGCGACAAGATCTGGGCCGAAGAGGACCTTGCCCGCCACAAGCTCGACCGCAAGATCAAGGCAGAGGCGCGCTGGGCGGTCGAGGGCATCTCGGCGCGGCGCAAGCGCAATCAGGGCCGGGTCAGCGCGCTTGCAGGCGACTTGCGCGCCGAACGGGCGGCGCTGATCCGCCGGCAGGGCACGGCAGACATGGCGCTGGACTCGGGCCAGATCCTCGGGCAAGCGGGTGATCGAAGCGAGAGGCAATTTCAAAGGCTTTCGGGCCAAAGCTGATCCTGCGACCGTTCGATCTGCAGATCATGCGCGGCGACCGGGTGGCCTTTGTCGGCCCGAACGGCGTGGGCAAGACGACGCTTCTGAAGATGCTGACGGGCGAGGTCGCGCCCGATACGGGCGACGTCGCGCTTGGCACCGAGCTCGAGATCGCGGTCTTCGATCAGGCCCGCGCCGCGCTGGACCTCTCGACGACGCTTTGGGACAGCCTGACGAACGATCCCGAGATGGCGGTGTCGGGCACGGTCGGATCAGGTGATGGTGCGGGGCGTGCCCCGCAGCATGTCGTGGGCTACCTCAAGGATTTCCTCTTTGACGAGGCGCAGGCGCGCGCGCCGATCGGTTCGCTGTCGGGTGGCGAAAAGGCGCGGCTCCTGCTGGCGCGGATCATGGCGAAGCCGTCGAATCTTCTGGTGCTCGACGAGCCGACCAACGATCTCGATGTCGAGACGCTGGACCTCCTGCAGGATATTCTGGGCGACTACGACGGCACCGTGCTTCTGGTCAGCCACGACCGCGATTTCATCGACCGGGTGGCGACGACGACCATCGCGATGGAAGGCGACGGGCGGGCCGTCGACTATGCCGGTGGCTGGAGCGACTATCAGGCGCAGAAAGGCGCGTCCGCGCCGGCGTTGGAAAAGGCGGTAAAGTCGGCGCCGAAGCCGGTTGCAACGCCCGACGTCAAGATAAAGAAACCCGCGCAAGGCCTTTCATTCACAGAGAAACACCGCCTGGAGACCCTGCCGGACACCATCGAGAAGCTGGAGGCGGAGATCGGCAAGCTCAGCGATTTTCTCTCCAACCCGGCGCTCTTTCAGACCGCGCCCGACAAGTTCCGCCGCGCCTCGGAGGGGCTGGCCGAACGGCAGGCGGCGCTCGCGGCGGCCGAGGAGGAATGGCTGATGCTGGAAGAGAAGGCGGGGACGTGAGGGGGCCGCTCGACGGGCTCCGGATCGTCGAGATCGCCGGGCTCGGCCCGACGCCCTTCGCCGCGATGACGCTCGCCGACATGGGCGCCGAGGTGATCCGGATCGAGCGGCCGGGAAACCGGCATCTCCTTGGCCTCGACTACGATATACTCAACCGGGGGCGGGGCTTCGTCGCGCTCGACCTGAAATCCGACGAAGGTCGCGGCGTCGCCCGGCGACTGATCGGTCGCGCGGACGGACTGATCGAGGGGCTCAGGCCCGGGGCGATGGAACGGCTCGGCCTCGGGCCCGAGGATTTTCCGGACAATCCGCGGCTCGTCTACGGGCGGATGACTGGCTGGGGTCAGTCCGGTCCGCTTGCGCATTCGGCCGGGCACGACATCACCTATATCGCCCTTTCCGGCGCGCTCCACGCGATCGGCCCGGCGGAGCAGCCGGTGCCGCCGCTGAACCTTCTCGGCGATTTCGGTGGTGGGGCGATGTATCTCGCCTTCGGGATGGTCTGCGCCTTCCTCGAGGCGGTGCGGAGTGGCAAGGGGCAGGTGGTCGATGCCGCGATCAGCGACGGGACCGCGCATCTGATGGCGATGATCCAGGGAATGGCGGCGGCGGGCCTCTGGCAAGATGCGCGGGAGGCGAACATCCTCGACGGTGCGGCGCCGTTCTACGGTTGCTACCGCTGCAAGTGCGGTGGCTTTCTGGCGGTCGGCGCCATCGAGGCGAAGTTCTGGGCGGAGTTTCTCGCGCGGATCGGACTCGATGCGGGCGCGGTGCCGGACCAGTTGGACCGGTCCCGCTGGCCCGAGATGCGCGTGGTCGTGGCGGCCCGGATCGCAGAGAAGACGCGGGACGAATGGGCGGCGCTTCTGGAAGCGACGGATGCCTGTGCCGCACCGGTCCTGACCATCGCCGAGGCGCCGGGGCACGTCCACAACCGGGCGCGCGGCACCTATGTCGGCCACGAGGGTGTCACACAGCCCGCCCCGGCGCCACGGCTGAGCCGGACACCGGGACGGATCTCCGACGGGTCGCAGGCCAGGCCGCTTGACCCGGAAGAGTTGCTTGAAAACTGGGGCGCCTGACGGATCAGGCGCCCCGGCACTCTCCACTTGGACGGGGACGCCGATCACATCGCCGGCAGCAGCACCGTGTCGATCACATGGATCACGCCGTTCGATTGCTTCACGTCGGCGATGGTGACGGTGGCCTTGCGCCCGCGCTCGTCCTCGATCTTCACCTTGCCGTCTTCGACCATCGCCTGCAGCGTGCAGCCGCCCACGGTCGGGACCGCATGCATGCCGCCATCGTCGGCGATCATCTTGGCCAGCGCCCCGGACATGACGTCGGCCGCGACGACGTGGCAGGTCAGGACCTTGGTCAGTGCGTCCTTGTTCTCGGGCTTCAGGAGGTCGTCGACCGTGCCGGCCGCGAGCATGCCGAAGGCGTCGTTCGTCGGGGCGAAGACGGTGAAGGGGCCTTCGCCCGCAAGCGTATCGACGAGGCCGGCGGCCGTGACGGCGGCCACGAGCGTGGTGTGGTCGGCCGAATTCGCTGCGTTCTCGACGATGTTCTTCGTCTCGAACATCTCGGCGCCGCCGACCATCGGGTTTTCGGCGAAGGCCGGAACGGTCATCGCGGAGAAGGCGAGCGCAAGTATGGAAATGCGGGTCATGTAGGATCTCCCTTTCGCAGGCAGGGGGACCTATTCCCCCTGATCTGCACGGAGCTACGGAGCGGGGGCGGCAGAAGTTGCGCGTCGCGCGGAAAAATCTTGTCGCGAGATAGTTTCCGCCCCGCGCGGGGACTGGCGCGCTCAGGCGCCGCCGATCACGGTCGCGACGAGGAGCGGGCCTGTGGCCACGCCGGTTGGCGATCCGCCTTCCGGTTCGAGCGTGATCGCGAGCGTGGTTCCGGCCGGGAGCGCCGCGACCGGGATCGTCAGATCCCCCTCGCGGACGAGGCCGATGGAGATCGGGGTCTCGCCAGCGGGGATCAGCCACAGCTCGTAGTCCTTGCCGGGTTCGGCCGCCGGACCCGCCGCACGGGCTACCGTCAGTTCGCCGGCCTTCGCGTCGAAGCGCGCGGCCACGGCAAGGTCTTGTCCCTCGCCGGTCAGCGTCGCGGTGACGGGTGCGCCGGGCGTCAGGACCGGCAGGATCACGATGGCGGCGAGGGCCGCCAATGCCGCACCCGCAAGCGCGCCCCAGAGCCAGAGCCGCCGCCGCGGCTGCTCCGGCACCGGGAAGAGCCGCGCCTCGATCCGGTCGAGAAGATCAGCGGGCGGCGGCACCTCCGCATAGGCGTCGTTGAGGGGCGAGAGGCGGTTCTGCCAGTCCTCGACCATCGCCGCGAAACCCGGATCGCCCTCGATCAGCGCCTCGGCCGTCAGCCGCTCCTCGAGCGGCAGGGTGCCGAGCACGTATTCGGCCGCCAGCGCCTCACGTTCGGGCATATGACCGGTCGGATCGCTCATGCCTCGAGGCACTCCTTCAGTTTCTGCAGGCCCCGGCGCAGCCAGGACCGCATCGTGTTGATCGGCACGTCGTGGTGGCGGGATAGCTCCTGATAGCTCAGCCCGTTCAGATAGGCGCCGCGCACCGCCTCGGCCCGCGCCGGTTCGAGAAGGTCGAAGCAGTCGGCGATGCGCCTGGCCTCGCCCCGCGCGATGCTCTGGGCTTCCGGCCCGGGCGTGGTGTCGGCGACGCGGGCGATGGCGGTCTCGTCCTCGGTCGCCGCCGGCCGGGCGCGAAGCCGGTCGATGGCGTGATTCCGGGCGATGGCGATGAGCCAGGTCATGCCGCGACCCCGCGCCGAATCGTAGCGGCGGGCGTTCAGCCAGACCCTTGTGAATACTTCCTGCACTGCGTCCTCGGCTTCGCTCCGGTCCCTGAGGATACGGAGCGCGACGCCGAAGAGTTTCGCCGAGGCTGCGGAATAGAGCGCGCAAAAGGCCGCGCGGTCGGACCGGCCGGTGGCCGCGATGAGGTCGGCGACAGGATCCCCGGCCTCCATCCCGTCAGCCGCGCCGCCGCCTGCGTCCGCCGTCGCCGCCCGAACCGGAGGTGTTGAAGCTGACATCCGGCAGGGTGACGATGGCGCTCAGTTCCGGGAAGGGGGCCGTCGCATGCGGGATCGCATTGGCGGCGACGAAATGCTCCTGGAACCGCGGCTCGATCGCGGTTTCGACCTTGTAGATGCGTTTCACCTCATCCTCGATCGCTGCCCGGGCGGCGATATTGCAAAGCGCGATCCGCGCGCCGGTTCCGGCGGCGTTGCCGGCCGAGGTCACCTTGTCGAGGGGACAATCCGGGATCATGCCAAGAACCATAGCATGTTTCGGCGAGATGTGAGCGCCGAAGGCGCCGGCCAGCACGACCCGGTCGACCTTGTCGATGGCAAGCTCGTCCATCAGCAGCCGGGCACCGGCGTAAAGCGCCGATTTCGCCAGCTGAATCGCGCGGATGTCGCCCTGAGTCACGCTGATCAGCGGACCGCCCTCGGCCGTGCCGTCATGGAGCAGATAGGCATGGGTCCGCCCGGTCGGGACACATCGCGCCGTCCCGGTCTGCTCAGCCGAGCCGATGAGCCCGCCCGCGTCTACAAGCCCCGCCATCCGCATCTCTGCCACGACCTCGATGATGCCCGATCCGCAGATGCCGGTGATGCCGGTTTGCGCCGTCGCCGCCGCGAAGCCGTCGTCGGTCGACCAGATATCGCAGCCGACGACCTTGAAGCGCGGCTCCTTCGTCGCGGGGTCGATCTCCACCCGTTCGATGGCACCCGGGGCGGCGCGCTGGCCGGCGCTGATCTGGGCGCCCTCGAAGGCCGGGCCGGTGGGCGAGGAACAGGCGAGCACCCGGTGCTTGTTGCCAAGCAGGATCTCGGCATTGGTGCCCACGTCAACAATGAGCACGATATCTTCTGATTTTTTCGGTTCCTCGGACAATACCACGGCGGCGCAGTCGGCTCCGACATGACCGGCGATGCAGGGCAGGATATAGATCCGCGCGTGGGGATGGATCGCGTTGAGGTCGAGGTCGCGCGCCGCTAGCGACAGGCTGTCCGACGTAGCCAATGCAAAAGGCGCCTGGCCAAGTTCGACCGGGTCGATGCCCATCAGCAGGTGGTGCATGACCGGGTTGCAGACAAACACCGTCTCGACGATCTGGCCCGGGTCGATCTCGGCTTCAGTCGCGATGGACTGCGCCAGCCCGTTGATGGCGGTGCGAACGGCGTCGGTCATTTCCCTGTCGCCGCCCGGGTTCATCATGGCATAACTGACACGGCTCATCAGATCTTCGCCGAATCGGATCTGCGGATTCATCATGCCGGACGAGGCCAGAACGTTGCCGTTCCTCAGGTCGCAGAGATGGGCGGCGATGGTAGTCGAGCCGAGGTCGATGGCAAGGCCATAGAGCCGACCCTCCCAGAAGCCAGGCCAGATATCAAGGATGCGGGGCTTGTCGCGGTGATCGCGATGGATCGCCACCGTCACCTTCCACGCGCCCTTGCGCAGGACGGGCTGGAGTTTTGCCAGAAGGCTGGCTTCCGCCTCCAGCCCCTCGATCTGCCACTGGTCGCGCAGTGCGTCGCATAGGCGCTGGAAATCGCCCGAGGGTGAATGCATGTCGGGCTCGGCCACCTCGACGTAGTAGGCGTGTGTGGCCGGGTCCATCGTGATGTCGCGGATGGTCGCGGATTTGCGGATCACCTGGCGGTGCACCTGGCTTTCGGGCGGCACGTCGACAACGACGTCGCCCATGACTTTTGCCTGGCAACCAAGACGGCGGCCCTGCTTCAGGCCGCGAATGCGGTCATAGCGCGCCTCGACCTCGTTCCAATCGCTGAGCGCGTCCTCGCTGACGGTGACGCCGTGCTTGGAGAACTCGCCATAACCCGGCGTGATCTGGCATTTGGAGCATATCCCCCGCCCGCCGCAGACAGAGTCGAGATCGACGCCGAGTTGCCGAGCTGCGGTCAGGACGGGCGTGCCCGCCGGAAAATGGCCGCGCTTGCCCGAAGGCGTGAAGATGACGAGGGGATCGTCGCTCATGTCTGTCTCCGCATGTCCTGACCGCGCCCTGCCTTTGTAGGCGACGTCGTCGGCTCTGCAAGGCCTGTCCGCGGCAGGTTTCGGTTCATCTCCGTCAACGGTCCCCGGCTTTCGCCCGCAGGTGCGGCGCCCGCCATTGGACGAGCAGGACGGAGAGAACCGCGAAGCACCAGACCGGAAGGCCGAGTGCGCCCGCGAGAAGAAAGGCGAGCGCCATCACCGGCAGCGCGAGAGAGAGGTGAGTTGGCAGGTGGAGCGCGCGGTCCCGCGCCCCCCAGAGCGCGGCGGCGCCAAGCGCCATCGCGGCCCCGAGATACTTCGAGACCTCGGCCTGCGTCGTGTTGGCATGGTGCGTGGCCACATCGATCGAGGCCGCGATCGCGGCGCCGGTGGCGGCTGTCGCGATGAAGATGAAGACGTGGCCGTAGCCCCAGACAAGCACGGTTCCCAAGGTCGCGGCGGGCAGATGCTCGGCCTCGCAGAAATAGACCCACCAGATCGAGAAAACGATGACCAGCGCGGACACCGCGACGACGACGACGCCGTATTCCGGGTGGTCGCCGAAGAGATAGCCAAAGCCGTGGGAGATCGAGAGCACGACCTCGCCCAGCGAGATGATCATGAGGAGACCGTAGCGTTCGATGATGTGGTGGCGGTGGAAAGGCGTCCGATTCGCGCTTTCGGCGAAGGGCGGAACGGACCATTCGACAAGAAAGCAGAGCAAACCGCCGACATAGAAGGCCGTCGAAGCGGGCGTCGCGGTAAAGTAGAGGATGATCCAGCATATCTGGGCGGCGGCTATGCCGGTCGCGTATCGCAGTGCCGTAGTCCGGTAGTCGGGGCAGCCGGATGCCGCGCGAAGCCACAGGCAGACCATCCCGAGTCGCATGATGATCCAGCCGAGCAGGCCGAAGCTGAAATCCAGCGTTTCGAAGATGTACTCCGCTCCGCCGGCGAAGAGCAGCGAACCTCCCATGATGACCATGACGAGGATCCGGTAGACCCGGTCGTCATTGTCGAAGGCGGAAGCGAACCAGGTGTAGTTCATCCACGCCCACCAGATCGCGAAGAAGAGGAAGATGAAGCGTGGCAGCGCCTCGATCCCGTGGCCTTCCGAGATCGCGTGATGGAAGCCCGCCGTCACGGCGGCGATGGCGATGACGCTGACGAGGTCGAAGAACAGTTCGAGCGTCGTGGCTGCGCGGTGCGGTTCGTCCGGATCGCGCGCCTCCATCGGCGCAAGGACTATCGACATGGACTCCCCCCCTCGTGACTGAGGCCAAGCTTGCCGCAACCGCCGGCAGGCTGCAACCACGGCAAGGGGGAGGAAGACTTGCGGTCTGGAGCCGGGCGGAGGTTCGGCAAGGGCTGGACGAGGTCTCAATCGCCAACCGACCGCGCGAGGAATTCGCCTCCGTCACCGACGTCGATTTCCTGTTGAGGATCTGGCCCTTGCACCGGGGCTACCCGGCGTCGATCACCGTCAGGGTGCCTTCGGTTTCCGTATCGGCAGGAAACATCATCTCGACCAGCGTGGCCTTCCCGGCGGCGCCGAACTGTGAGCAGGTCAGGAAGAGCGGGAGCCTGTGGTTGCCCGACCGGTAAATCGTCAGCATCTGTTCGGGCGGGGTCCAGCCGGCGATTCCGGGATCGTGGGTCAGCGCGTCGTTCGCCGCCGGCGCGCCGCTCAACGTCCTTGGCAATCGCGCCTTTCTCGCAATCTTTCTCCTGCCGCTTGATGGCCCGGGGAAAGGGATGCAGGCCGCCTGACCACGCGTTCGGAAATCCGTCAGCCACGCTCCTCGGCGACGATCGCCCGCATCGAGTTCGAGCGGCGCGTAGCCGCGCAGCATCTGCTCGCCCATGACAAAGGTCGGGGTGCCGGAAATCTGCATCCGCTGGGCCAGAAGATGGTTGTCCTCGATCACCTTGGTCACTTCCGGCGCGTCCATCTCCGGCCATGATCGCGGCACTGTCGAGCCCGAGATCGGTCGCGAAGGCGATGAGCGTCTCTTCGGTCACGTCGCCGCGGAAGCTTTCGTAAAAGCCGGCATTGACCTTTTCATAGGCCTCTTCCCCGGCGACGTGGAGAGTTGCGATGGCGAACCGCGAGGCGATGACCGACTGGTCGCCGAGGATCGGGAATTCCTTCACGATGTAGCGGATATCGCCGTCCGAGGCGACGAGTTCCTCCACGTCGGCATGGGCCTTGCGGCAATAGCTGCAGCGGTAGTCGATGAATTCCACGACTGTCAGGCTGCCGTCCGGATTGCCTCCGACGAACGAATAGCCGTCCTCGAAGAGGTCCTTGGCATTCGCCTTGACGAGGGCGAGATCGCCCTGCGCTGCGGCCTCGGCCTGGCGCGACTGCAGAACCCCGATCGCCTCGGACAGGACTTCGGGGTTTTCCAGCAGATAGGCGCGGACCTCTGCCCGGAAGGCGGTCCGCTCCGCCTCGGACATGGCCGAAAGGTCGAAAGCCGCGGCCGGCGAGGCGATGAGGGCTGCGAAGGCGAGCGGGGCGAATTTCATCGGGCGTTTCCTGTCTTGCGGCGCGGCGTCCTGCGCCTCGGCATGTCGGGGGCCGACAATCGCAGAAATCTCCCGGTGCGCAAGGGCGGGCCGGGTGCGGCCCATTGACCTTCGCTGCCGGTGCTGTGATGAACGGCCCGGGTCTCGCCCGCCACGATAGAGAGGGGAGCATGCGCACATCAAGCCGCGGGATGGTCGATCCCTTCATTGTGATGGACGTGATGGAGGCCGCGCGCGCCGCCGAAGCCGCCGGGCGCCATGTGATCCACATGGAGGTCGGTCAGCCCTCGACCCCGGCGCCGACGGGCGCGCGGGTGGCCCTCGCGGCGGCGATGGAGACCGAGGCCCTCGGTTATACCGTGGCGCTCGGCCTGCCGGCGCTCCGGCAGGGGATCGCCGATCTCTACCGGCTCTGGTACGGGGTCGATCTCGACCCCGCGCGGGTGATCGTCACCGCCGGGTCCTCGGCGGCCTTCCTGCTCGCCTTCACCGCGCTGTTCGACGCGGGCGAGAAGGTGGCGCTGGGCGAGCCCGGCTACCCGTCCTACCGGCAGATCCTGCGCGCATTGTCGCTGACGCCAGTCGGCATCCCGACGAAGGCGGAGGATCGCTATCAGCCACGCCCCGGGGACATTCCCGCCGAGGTTCAGGGCCTCATCGTCGCCTCGCCCGCGAACCCGTCCGGCACGATGCTCGACCGGCCGTCACTTGCCGCGCTGATCGAAGCGGCGGCACGAGCGCGGTATCGCCTTCGTCTCGGACGAGATCTATCACGGGCTGCATTACGAGGACCGCGCGGTCTCGGCGCTGGAGATCTCGGACGATGTCTGCGTCATCAACTCCTTCTCCAAGTATTTCTCGATGACCGGCTGGCGCGTGGGCTGGATGGTCGTGCCCGAAAGCCATGTCCGTATGGTCGAGCGGCTGGCGCAGAACATGTTCATCTGCCCACCCCATGCGAGCCAGGTCGCGGCGCTCGCGGCGCTTGGCTGCATCGACGAGCTGGAGGCGAACCGCGCGGTCTATGCCGAGAACCGCCGGCTGATGCTGGAGGGGCTGCCTCGGGCCGGCTTCACCCGGATCGCGCCGCCCGACGGCGCGTTCTACATCTACGCCGATGTCTCGGACCTGACCGAGGACAGCCGCGCCTTCGCGGCCGAGATCCTCGACAAGGCCGGAGTTGCGGTCACGCCGGGGCTCGATTTCGATCCGCGCCGGGGGGCGGGGACCTTGCGGTTCTCCTATGCCCGGTCGACCGCCGACATCCGCGAGGGGCTGGTTCGGCTTCACGAGTTCATGAAGGCCAGGGGATAGGAGTTTCGCCGGGTCGCGGCGGCGCCTATGATCGGCGAAAACAGGCAGGGCATGATTATCCGGGCGATCGCGCTTCACCTTCTCGCGTCCTTGTGGCTCGCGTCCTTGTTGATCGGCCAGTCGGCGCTGGCCGGCGATCTGAGCGCGCTCGCGCGTCTCGATCCTGCGGCGTCGCGCGTCGCCGACGAGGGTGCCGGGATCGCGATCGACCTCTCGATCAGCCAGGCGGTGCCCTACCGCGCCTTCCTGCTTGACGATCCGCCCCGGCTGGTGGCGGATTTCTCGGTGATCGAGTTCGGGCCGTCGCGCCCGGCGACGCTCGACCGTTCCTCGAGGGTGCGGTCGCTCGGCTGGGGGCCGATTCGCGAGGGCTGGTCGCGGCTCGTGGCCGAGTTGGACGGCCCCTACCGGATCGACAGCGCGGAAGAGCGCGTGGCAGAGAGCGGCGAGGCGGAAATCCGGCTGCGGCTGGTGCCGGAGGAGGCGGGCCGGTTCGCGGCGCTCACCGAAGCGGGTGTGCCCGAGGCCGCGCGCTGGGCCTTGCCCGAACCGGTCGTGGTCGAGGCGCCGAAGCGGCGCCAGACCGGGGCCGCGCCGCTCGTCGTCGTTCTCGACCCCGGACATGGCGGCATAGATCCCGGCGCCGAGGCGGGTGACGTGGTGGAGGCCGACCTGATGCTCGGCTTCGCCCGCGAACTGGCCGAAGTGCTGCGCCGGGGCGGCCTGCAGGTCACGCTGACCCGGGAGGAAGACGTGTTCGTGCCGCTCGAAACCCGCATCAGCGTGGCGCGGGCGGCGGGGGCGGATGTGTTCCTGTCGCTCCATGCCGACGCGCTGGCCGAGGGCGAGGCCACCGGCGCCACGGTCTACCTTCTCTCCGACGAATCGAGCGATGCCGCCTCGGCGCAACTGGCCGAGCGGCACGACCGCGCCGATCTTCTCGCCGGTGTCGATCTGGCCGGGCAGGATGATATGGTCGCGTCGGTGATGATGGAGATGGCCCGGATCGAAACCCAGCCGCGCGCCGACCGGCTCGCCGAGGCGCTCGTCACCGCGATCCAGGAGTCGGGCGGTCGGATGCACCGTCATCCGATTCAGGAGGCGGCCTTCTCGGTGCTGAAATCGGCCGATATCCCGTCGATCCTGCTCGAGGTCGGGTTCCTGTCCTCCGAGGCCGACCGGCGCCGGCTTGCCGATCCGGTCTGGCGCGCCGGTTTCCAGGAGGCGATTCTCGCCGCGCTGCGCGCCTGGGCGGTCGCAGACGCCGCCGAGGCGCGGCTGATCCGGCAGTGACGCCGCCGGAGCGGGGCGGAGTAACGTCCCGCATCTGGCGGGCACGGCGTCGCGCGGCGCGTGGGCGTTCCCCGCCGATGCGCGGCAAGTTGTTTTGACCCCTTCGCGGCCGCGCGGTATAGACGCTCCGTTCGCTTGGGAGTTTTTCGTGATCCGGTTCGTCCTTTCCTTCTTCGGCGCCTTCTTCAGCTGGGTCGTCACGGCCGCGGTCTTTGCCGCGCTGACGGTCGGCGCCATTTTCTGGATGTACAGCCGCGATCTGCCCGACCACGAATACCTCGCCCAGTACACGCCGAAGACGATCAGCCGGATCTATTCCGGCGAAGGCCGCCTGATGGACGAATTCGCCGACCGAACGGCGCATGTTCGCGCCGATCGAGGAGATCCCGGACATCGTCAAATGGGCGTTCATCTCGGCCGAGGACAAGAATTTCTATACCCACAAGGGTTTCGACGCGCGCGGCATGGCCGGCGCGCTCTGGGACGCGATCCGCACAAGAGGCAAGACGCTGCGCGGTGCCTCGACGATCCCGCAGCAGGTTGCCAAGAACTTCCTTCTCGGCGGCGACCGCACGGCCGAGCGCAAGATCAAGGAACTGATCCTCGCCACGAGGCTCGTCGATACGCTGCCGAAGGACAAGATCCTCGAGCTTTACCTCAACGAGATCGACCTCGGCTTCCTCTCGTTCGGGGTCGCCTCGGCCGCGCAGACCTATTTCAACAAGACCCTCGCCGACCTGGCGCCGGAAGAGGCCGCCTATCTCGCCGCGCTTGCCGAAGGCGCCCTACAGCTACCACCCGGTGAAGAACCGCGAAGCCGCGATCGACCGGCGCAACTACGTCCTCGGCGAGATGTTCCAGAACGGTTACATCGACAAGCCGACGCTCGACACCGCGCTGGCGGCGCCCCTCAAGACGGTGCAGGGCGGCGACTATCCCTCGTTCAAGACCTCGCTGCCGCCACGCGACTATTTCACCGACGAGATCCGGCGCCAGCTCTCGCGCAGCTTCGGCGAGGACGAGTTCTTCGGCGGTGGCCTGACGATCCGGGCGACCGAAGACCCCGAGATGCAGCTTGCCGCCGCGACGGCGCTGCAGGAGGCGCTGGAGAGTTACGACCGGCGCCAGGGTATCTGGCGCGGCACCCGCAAGGTGATCCCTCCCGAGGCGCTTGGCTCCGAGGAGGCCTGGCGCGTGGCCCTGTCGGAAACCAGTGTGCCGCGCGACGTGGCGGGCTGGCTGCCGGCGGTCGTTCTGGAGGTCGGGGAAAGCGCGGCGCGGATCGGGATCGAGGGTGTCTCGGACGACGAGGACGGCCATTTCATCCCCGCCGAGGACGTGACCTGGGCGCGCAAGCGCCAGGCCGACGGCCGGCTCGGCAAGAAGGCGAAGAGGGCTGGCGATCTCGTCTCGGTCGGCGATGTCGTCCTTGTCGCGGCGCTCGCCAACGACGACGGCACGTTCAAGCGCTGGTCGCTTCGGCAGGTGCCGGAAGTGCAGGGCGGCTTCATGGCGATGGACGTCAATACCGGCCGGGTCATCGCGATGCAGGGCGGCTTCTCCTACCAGTCCTCGGTCTTCAACCGCGCGACCCAGGCCGAGCGTCAGCCGGGCTCCTCCTTCAAGCCCTTCGTCTATTCCGCCGCCCTCGACAGCGGCTTCTCGCCCGCGACCATCGTCGTCGACGCGCCGATCGAGGTCGATACGCCGCAGGGTCTCTGGCGGCCGAAAAACGCGTCCAACAAGTTCTACGGCCCGACCCCCTTGCGGACCGGGATCGAACAGTCGCGGAACCTGATGACCGTGCGGGTGGCGCAGGAAATCGGCATGGACATCGTCGCCAGCTACGCCGAGCGATTCGGTGTCTACGATCATCTCGACCGGTTCCTCGCCAACGCCCTTGGCGCGCAGGAGACCACCCTGTTCAAGATGGTCGCGGCCTATGCGATGTTCGCCAATGGCGGCGAGCGGGTTGAGCCGACGCTGGTCGACCGGGTTCAGGATCGCTGGGGCCGCACGATCTACCGCCACGATCAACGCGACTGCGTCGACTGCAAACTCGCGAGTCTCGATCCCGGCGTTTCTCCCCGCATCATCTCGAACCGGGAACGGGTGCTGGACCCGGTGACGGCCTACCAGTTGACCTCGATGCTGCAGGGCGTCGTCCTTCGCGGATCGGGCTCTGGCGTCAATCTGCCGGTGCCGGTGGGCGGCAAGACCGGCACGACGAACGACGCCAAGGATGTCTGGTTCATCGGCTTCACCTCGAACATCGTCGCGGGTTGCTACATGGGCTACGACCAGCCCCGCAGCCTCGGCGCCGGCGCCTATGGCGGCACGCTCTGCGTCCCGGTCTTCAACGCGTTCATGAAGGAGGCGGTGGCGAAATACGGTGGCGGCCAGTTCAAGGTTCCCGAAGGCGGGCATTTCATCAAGATCAACCGTTTCACCGGCGAACGGCTGCCCGACGACGTTTCGGGCGATTTCGTCCAGGCGGAGTTCTTCCGCGACGGCGAGATCCCGATCTTCGGCATTGGCGCGATGGTCGATGGCGGCTTCGCGATGGGCCAGAACCTTCCGCTCTATGCCTACGGAGAGCTTGGCGGGGACGAGGGCGGCACGACGGTCACGACCGCGACCGGGAAGACCAAGATCATTCCGAAGAAGGCCGATTTCGGGACGCTGAGTTCCGGCGGGCTGTATTGATCCCGCCGGGCGGCATACCCATGTCGTCCCTGGCACTTCGGGAACGGCCCGAGGCCGTCTTCATGGATTATTGAGCATGCCAGGCGCGGCTCTCTTGCCCGGGGCCTGAGCCTCCGGTATCACGCCCGACGACTGACGGAAGGAAACGGCCATGCGCGCCGAGATGGAAAACATTGTCGAGGCGGTCGAAAAGTCGCTGAAGCTTCTCGGCCAGCGGATGGACTGGGAAACCGCGCCGCACCGGCTCGAAGAAATGAACGCGATGATCGAGGACGGCGACCTCTGGTCCGATCCGGCGCGCGCCCAGAAACTGATGCGCGAGCGGCAGATGCTGGTCGACGCGGTCGAGACCTATCGCCGGATCGAGCGCGAACTGAAGGACAATGTCGAGCTGATCGAGCTTGGCGAGATCGAGGGCGACAAGGAAATCGTCGAGGAAGCCGAGGGCGCGCTCCGGGCACTGAAGGCGCTTTCCGCCGCGAAGGAGCTCGAGGCGCTTCTCGACGGCGAGGCGGACGGCAACGATACCTTCCTGGAAATCAACGCCGGCGCGGGCGGGACGGAAAGCTGCGACTGGGCGTCGATGCTGGCGCGGATGTATGTCCGCTGGGCCGAGAAGAAAGGCTACAAGGTCGAATTGATGAGCGAGAGTCCCGGCGAGGAGGCTGGCATCCGGTCGGCCACCTACAAGATCTCCGGACCGAACGCCTATGGCTGGCTGAAATCGGAATCCGGGGTCCACCGGCTGGTGCGCATCTCGCCCTATGACAGCGCCGCGCGGCGGCACACCTCATTCTCTTCGGTCTGGGTCTATCCGGTTGTCGACGACAATATCGAGATCACCATCCCCGACAGCGAGATCCGCATCGATACCTACCGCTCCTCGGGTGCTGGCGGGCAGCACGTCAACACCACCGACTCGGCGGTGCGGATCACCCACATTCCGACCAACATCGTCGTCACCTCGTCGATGAAGTCACAGCACCAGAACCGCGAGATCGCGATGAACGCGCTGCGCTCGCGGCTCTACCAGCTCGAACTCGACAAGCGGAACGCCGCGATCAACGCCCAGCACGACGCCAAGGGTGATGCCGGCTGGGGCAACCAGATCCGCTCCTACGTGCTGCAGCCCTACCAGATGGTGAAGGACCTGCGCACAGGGCACGAGACCTCGGACACGCAGGGCGTTCTCGACGGCGACCTCGACGGGTTCATGGCCGCGACCCTGGCGATGGATGTCTCCGGCAAGAGCCGCGCCGAGGCGCAGGCAGACGACTGACGACAATCGTCGCCGTCGCGCAAGGTGGGGTTTGTCCCGCGACGCCTTCTCGTCGATCCTCCCGGCAAGGGGGGGTAGAGCCACCTCACGCGCACCCCGCACGGGATGAAGGCTTGCCAGCCGCCCGGACCTTGTCCTAGCCTTCCCGTTGGGCGCGATGAAGGAGGGATGACTGTCATGCGGGCTGAGGCGGATGTCCTGCCGGAAGTGGGGCACGTGGCCGTGTCCGATATCGGGCCGGTCCTGAAAGCGGGATTTACCGATTTTCTCAAGGCGCCGGCCTTCGGGCTGTTCTTCAGCGCGATCTATGTGGCGGGGGGGATCATCATCTATCTCGTCTACACGGCAGCCGGCCAGGAATGGTGGCTGATCCCGGTCATCGTCGGCTTCCCGATCCTGGCCCCCTTCGCGGCGGTCGGGCTCTACGAGGTCAGCCGGCGGATCGAGGCCGGCGAACCCCTGGTCTGGCGCGAGGTGCTGGGCGTGGTGTTTTCCCAGAAGGACCGGCAGATTCCGTCGATGGCGATGGTGATCCTCCTGATGTTCATGTTCTGGGTCTTCGTCGCCCATACGATCTTCGCGCTCTTCATGGGGCTGTCGGCAATGACCAATGTCACCTCGTCGTTCGCGCTCCTTCTCGAAGGCAACGGTCCCGTCATGCTGCATTGTCGGCTCTGTCATCGGGGCGGGCTTCGCGGCGGTTCTCTTCTCGATCACCGTCGCCGGTCTGCCACTGCTTCTCGACCGGGAGGTCGATTTCGTGTCGGCGATGATCCTGTCGGTGCAGTTCGGTGATGGCCAATATCGGGGCGATGATCGTCTGGGGCATCGTCATCGCGGTTCTCCTGTTCCTCGGGATGCTGCCGCTCTTCCTCGGCCTCTTCCTGGTGCTGCCGATCCTCGGCCATGCGACCTGGCACATGTACCGGCGGCTCCTCGAACGGTGACGGGCAGGAATTTGTCCTGAAACGAAAACGGGCTGAAACGAAAACGGGCTGAAACGAAAATGGGCTGAAACGAAAACGGGCGCCCCGGAGGCGCCCGCATCATCAGTCCCTTGAGCCGAAGATCGTTTCGGCCGGGATCCCGGTCACTGGCCCGCGGTAGCGGTCGCCGGTGCGATGGCCGGCTTCGCGCCGCCGCCCGTGGCGAGCGGGTCTTCCTGGCGCTGCACCGAACCTTCGAAATGCGCGCCCGATCTCGATCGCGATGGTCTTGTGGATGATGTCGCCCTCGACCCGCGCGGTGGAGGTGAGGCGGACCTTGAGACCGCGCACCCGGCCGATGACGCGGCCGTTCACGACGATGTCGTCGGCGACGATCTCGCCCTTGATCGTGGCGCTTTCGCCGACGGTCAGAAGATGCGCGCGGATATCGCCCTCGACCACGCCCTCGACCTGGATGTCGCCCGAGGTCTTGACGTTGCCGGTGATGGTCAGGTCTGCGGACAGGACCGATGCCGGCGGCTTGGCCTTCGGTGTCGAGGATGCGTAGTCGAACGACGGCTTCGTCACCGGCTCGGCGGCCTTGGGTTGTTCGGTCCCGGAGCCCGCTTTCGGTCCGGGCTCGTTGATCCTGCTTTTAGAAAACATTGTTGGCCGCCTTGATAAACGTCATCGGGTTGGTTGCGGAGCCGCCGGTGCGCACCTCGTAGTGGAGGTGTGTGCCTGTCGAGCGGCCAGTATTCCCCATATCACCGATCCTGTCGCCGCGCGAGACCTTTTGGCCAACCTCGACACGCACTTTCGAGAGATGACCGTAGCGGGTCTCGATCCCGAATTCGTGGCGGATCTTCACGAGGTTGCCGTAGCCCGATTCCCAGCCGGCATGGATTACGGTGCCGTCGGCGGTCGCATAGATCGGCGAACCGAGCGCACCGGCCATGTCGATACCCTCATGCATCCGGCCCCAGCGCCGGCCGAAGCCGGACGTGTAGCGGAACGAAGTCTTGAGCGGCATCGCGAACGGTGCCTTTTCGACCGCGAGCCGGTAGAGGTTCATCCGGTCGAGACCCTCGAGGATGCGCCCGGCACGTTCCGCGTCGGCGTCGCCGCCGGGTGAAATCATCGGCGCGAGCGGGCCAAGCGGGCCGCCCTGGCCGGAATAGCCGCGCCGGACCTGATCGATCAGGTCGTCGGGGTCGAGGCCGGCGGACGACGAACATCTTGTCGAGCGGCGCCATCGAGATTGTCACCGCCTCTTCGAGGCTGGCAAAGATTTCGTCGTGCCGTTCTTCGAGAAGCTTCTTGTCGTAGGCGATCTCGTCGGCGTCGGCCTTGGCTTTGTCAGCCATTTCGGCCATCGCGTCACGCTCGGTCGCGGTTCGCCCGAGAGCCGCTGTGACGAAGTCGAGCGTCTCGGCGATATCCTCGCTCGTGGCGGCGCCATTCACGCTCGGCTGCGGGCCTTCCGAGGCCGCCGCGCAGTTCGACCACGCGGCGGCTGGCTTCGTCCCGTTCGGTCATCGTGCGCCGCAGCGTCGCCTGGATCACGCCGATCCCGGTCTCCAGTTCCTTGCGGCGTTCCTCGGAGGCGAGAAGGGTCGACTGCATTGCCGAAACCTGCCCGAGGGCCAGCGCGAAGCGCTGCTGCGCCGCGAGCGCCTCATCGGCGCGCTTGTCGCGTTCAACCGACAGCGCGTCGAGCCGCGCCTCGTAAGTCGCCTGTTCGCGCTGGGCCTGTTCGCGGGCGCTGCCCGAGCCGATCGAATCCATCAGGAGGATCGCGGTGGCGACGATGGTCCAGGCCAGCACGGCGGCCGAACCGGCGAGGGCAACGGCCTGCGTGACGGGCCGGAGCCGGACGAACCGGGTCTCCGTGTCTGAGCGCAGAAAGAGGCGCTGTTCCGGAAGTCGGCGTTCGAGCGCCGCGTGAAAGCGTCCAATGACACGTCCTGGCAATCCTGCCCCCGTTTTTTTGGTCGTTGTTCTGATCATCCAGAGTGCAGGTTCCTATCCCCAAGAACCCGCCAAGGAGGGCTTAGCAATCGGGACCGGGCCTCGCAAGGCGTTTGAACTCGAGGGCCGGGAGAACGGCCGGAACACGCCGTCATCGGCGAAATCCCGCCGATGTGAGCGCCGCGGTCCAGGTGAAATTTCCCTTGTTTACCGGGCCTTCAGCGAAATCCGGCCGTTCCGGGCGCCGACGCCACCTCTTCGGCAAGTGGCCAGTAGAAGTCGGGCGGAAGTCCGGATTCGGCACGCTTTTCCTCGTTGAAGGGTGGCTTCAGGGGGCCGTGGAAATACTGCCGGACAAGGCGGTGGAAGGCCTCCTTGGGGTCGATCCCGTCACGGCCGCAGAGCCAGTTGAACCACTTCACCCCATAGGCGACGTGGCCGACCTCCTCGGCATAGATCGTCCGCAGGGCCGCGACGGCGCCCGCGTCGCCGGACTTTTCAAATATGCCGATCATCCCCGGCGTCACGTCGAGTCCGCGCGCCTCCAGCACCATCGGCACGACGGCGAGCCGGCCGAGAAGGTCGCCGGCCGTATCCTCGGCCGCGCGCCACATGAAAGCATGGGCGGGCAGGGCGCCGTAATGGCTGCCCATGCTCTCCAGGCAGTCGCACAAAAGGTTGAAATGCTTCGATTCCTCGTCCGCCGACTTCACCCAGTCATCATAGAAGCCAAGTGGCATCGGCACGTCGGTGAACCGCGCGATGATGTCCCAGTGGAGATCGACGGCATTGAGTTCGATATGGGCGAGCGCGTGCAGGAGCGCGATCCGCCCCTGGGGGCTGCCGGGCCGGCGGCGCGGCACGTCGCGCGGCGGAAGGAGGTCGGGCTTTTCCGGCCGGGCAGGGCGCGGGGGCGGTTCCGCCCGGCCGATCTCCAGCGGCGCGCCGGCATCGCGAGCCGCACGCCAGCGCGCGGCATGGGCGTGCGACAACGCGGTCTTGGCGCGACCGTTGGCGGTGGTCAGCACCTCAACCGCCATCTCGGCGAGTGCGAGGGTCACAGCGCCCGAGCCGCGTCGAGGACTTCGGCGGAATGGCCGTCCACCTTCACGCCGGACCAGATCCGGGCAATCCTGCCGGTCCCGTCGATGATGAACGTGGTGCGGGTGATGCCCATGAAGGTCTTGCCATACATCTTCTTCTCGCCCCAGACGCCGAAGCGTTCGCAGGTATCGCCCGCTTCGTCCGAGGCAAGGATCACGCCGAGCCCGTGCTTTCTGCAGAACTTGTCATGCGCCGTAACGCTATCCTTCGATACGCCGACGACCACGCTCCCGGCCGCGGCGAACTCATCGGCGAGACGGGTAAAATCCAGCGCCTCGGTCGTGCAGCCGGGCGTATCATCCTTCGGGTAGAAATAGAGCACCACCTTCTTCGGTGCGAGGCCGGAGAGCGAGACGGTGCCGCCGCCATCGCGGGGCAGGGTGAAATCGGGGGCCTTGTCGCCAACAGTGAGCATCTCTCTGCCATCCTTTGAAGTGAGCTTCCACTTTGTGTTTTAATCCGCTTTCCGCAAAGATAAAGGGAAGCCCGGAAGCGGCCCGCCATCAGGGCGGGGACGGGCAGGGCGGCAGGATGACGAACAAGGACGCGACGACGGGCTCCGCACCCGCCCGGAAGCTGCATTGGCGGCATCCGGGGCTGTGGCTGCTTTTGCTCGCCGTTGTCCTGGTGATCCTCGTCAACATCGGGCTCGGCCTAACCGGGAAGGTCATCGCCGCCCCCGCCTGGGTGGTCGAGCGGATCGAGGCGCGGGCGAATGCGGCCCTCGCGGGCGTCGCCTCGGCCAAGGTCGGCGGGGCGGAGCTTCTGGTCGACGCGCGCTTCGTGCCGCATGTCCGGCTCCGCGCGGTCGAGCTGTTCAGCGCGGGCGGCACGCGGATCGCGATCCTGCCGGACCTGCGCACGACGCTCAAGGCGCAGCCGATCCTTCGTGGCAAGTTGGAGCCGCGCTCGCTTTCGATCTACGGCGCGCAGGTCTCGCTGCGCCGGTTGCCGGACGGCAGCCTCGACCTGTCGCTCGGCACCGACGTCGCCGGGGCGGCGGGGGCGCTCGGACCGATCGAGGTGGTGAAGGCGATCGATGCCGCCTTCGCCCTTCCGGTGCTGAACGGGGTGGAAAAGATCACCGTCGAGGGGCTCGACCTGCGGCTCCGCGACGACCGCAGCGGCCAGATCTGGAACGCGGCCGGCGGCTGGCTGGCGCTGACGCAGACCGCAGCCGAGATCGGGATCGACCTTGGCTTCACGCTGGAGGAGGCGGGCCGTCGGCAGGCGCGGGCGCAGATCAGCTTCACCTCGGTCAAGGACTCGCCCGAGGCGACGCTGTCGGCGCAGATCACCCATGTCTCGTCCCGCGACCTCGCCACGCAATCGCCGGCGCTTGCCTGGCTCGCCGCCCTCGACGCGCCGATTTCGGGATCGATCCGCTCCGGCATCGCGGCCGACGGCAGCTACAGCGATCTGATCGCGACGCTCGAGATCGGCGCGGGCGCCCTGCAGCCGACGGAAGGCGCCAAGCCTGTGCATTTCGACCGGGCGCGGCTGGATCTCAGCTACGATCCGGAAACCGCCCAGATCACCTTTCCCGACATCGCGGTCGATGGCCCCTCCCTGCGCGTTCGTGCCGGGGCCAGGGCCTGGCTGAAGGACATAGCGAACGGACTGCCGAACGCCCTAGTCGGGCAGGTGAAGATCACCGATCTCAATGCCGACCCAGAAGGGCTATTCGCCGATCCGGTCACGTTCAGCCAGGGTGCCCTCGACTTCCGGTTGGCGCTCGATCCGTTCCGGGTCGATCTCGGCCAGCTCGTGCTTCTCGACGGTGACCGGCGGATCAGCGCCAAGGGCGAAATCGCGACCGAACCGGACGGCTGGGAAGTGGCGCTCGATGTCGAAATCAACCAGATCGAGAGCGAGCGTCTTCTTGCCCTCTGGCCGGTCGCTGCGGTGCCGAAAACGCGTGCATGGCTGGAACAGAATGTCGCGACGAGCCAGCTTTTCGACGTGAAATCGGCCTTCAGGCTCCGGCCCGGCGCCGACCCGCACTTCACCATCGGCTGGGAGTTTCGCGACACCGAGGTGCGCATCCTAAAGACCTTGCCGCCCGTCGAGGAAGGCGCGGGCTATGCGACGATCATCGACTACACCTATGCGCTCGTCGTCGACCGGGGGCATGTGACCGCGCCTCAGGGCGGAAAGGTCGATATGGCCGGATCGGTGATGGAGATCCCGGATCTCCGGATCAAGCCGGCGCCGGCGCGCTTCACCTTGCGGACCGACAGCACCATGACGGCGGCGCTGTCGCTGCTCGACCAGCCGCCGTTTCAGTTCCTCACCAAGTCCGACCGGCCCGTCGATCTGGCCGAGGGGCGGGCACGGGTGGAGGCGGTGCTCGACTTTGCGCTGGCGCCGAAGATCCAGCCCCGGGATGTCGACTACAACGTGACGGCAGAGCTTCTGGATCTGCGATCCGAGACGATCGCGCCGGGCCGGCTCCTGACTGCCGGCGCGTTGTCCCTGACCGCGACCCGCGCGGGGATGGAGATCGCCGGCCCCGCCACCCTGTCGGGCGTCCCCATCGACGTGACCTGGCGACAGGGCTTCGCGCCCGAGGAGAAGGGGAAGAGCCGCGTTGAGGGGACGATGGAGCTTTCCTCCCGCGCGCTCGAGGCCTTCGGGGTCGCGCTGCCGAAGGGCGCGGTCTCGGGCACCGGGCGGGCGACGGTCACGCTCGACCTGGCGAAGGGAACGGCGACGGAATTCGCCATCGGTTCCGACCTCGCCGGGGTAGCCCTGCGCATCCCCGAGATCGGCTGGTCCAAGTCCGCCGGCCAGCGCGGCAGGTTCGCGATCCGGGGGCGGCTCGGCCAGCCGGCCGAAATCGACCGGATGGAGCTCGATGCGGCCGGGCTGAGCGTCGCCGGCGATCTGGTGCTGAAGGCCGATGGGGGATTGGATGCGGCGCGGTTCGGCACCGCGCAGCTCGGCAACTGGTTCGACGGGCAGGTCGAACTGACCGGACGCGGCAAGGGGCAGGCGGTCGGCGTCGCCGTCAACGGCGGCCGGCTCGACCTCAGGGGTGCGACGTTCGGCACTGGCGGCGGCACTGGCGGCGGGCCGATCACCGTGGCGCTCGACCGGCTTCAGGTCTCGTCCGGCGTCGCGCTGACCGGCTTTCGCGGCACCTTCACCACGGAAAGGCGGTTTCACCGGCGATTTCATCGGCCGGGTCAACGGCGAGGCGCCGATTCGCGGCGCGGTCGTGCCCGCGGGCGGGCGCAGCGCCTTTCGGCTGACCTCCGACGACGCCGGCGCGGTCCTTCGGGCGGCGGGCATCTTCACCCGCGGTGTCGGCGGGACGCTCGACATGGCGCTGCGACCGCTGGCCGCCGCCGGCGAGTATGACGGCAGCCTTGCGATCCGTCAGATCCGCGTCGTCGATGCGCCGGTGCTGGCCGGACTTCTCGATGCGATCTCGGTCGTGGGGCTGCTCGGTCAGCTGAACGGTCCGGGCTGCCTTTTCAACGATGTCAGCGGCCAGTTCCGCCTGACCCCGTCGGCGGTCGAAATCCGCGACGGGTCGGCCGTCGGCCCCTCGCTCGGCATCTCGGCGGCGGGCACCTACCAGGACGGGCGCCGGGCGGATCGACCTGCAGGGCGCGATCTCGCCGATCTATCTCCTCAACGGCATCGGCCAGATCTTCTCGCGACGCCGCGAGGGGCTGTTCGGCTTCAACTACCGCCTGACCGGGGCACGCCGCCGACGCCGCAGGTCTCGGTCAACCCGCTGTCGATCCTGACGCCGGGCATGTTCCGCGAGATCTTCCGCCGGCCGACCGCCGACCTGACAGTGAACTGAGCCAATGAAGCTTGAGCGATTTCGATTTCGACCTGCCCGAGGGGCTGATCGCGACGCGGCCCGCGCGGCCGCGCAGCGCCGCGCGGCTGCTGGTGGCCGAGGGCGACGGCATCCGCGATCTGCATGTGTCGCGACCTGCCGGACATCTTTCGGCCCCGGCGACCGGCTGGTGCTGAACGACACCAAGGTGATCCCGGCGCGGCTGACCGGCACGCGGACGCGCATGACGGGCGCAGGGCGACGGCGACGCGAAGATCGAGGTGACCCTGCTGGAGCCGCGCGCCGACGGTGCGTGGGCGGCGCTGGTCAAGCCGCTGCGCAAGCTGCGCGAGGGCGAGGTGATCGATCTTTCCGACCGGCTTTCGGCCGACGTGTGAGCGCGATTGCCGACGGGCAGGCTGCGCTGTCGCTTCAACCTGACCGGCGAGGATTTCGACGCGGCGCTGGCCGCGGCGGGCGCGATGCCGCTGCCGCCCTATATCGCGGCGCGGCGTGCGCCCGACGCGCAGGACCGGGACGACTACCAGACCGTCTTGGCCCGCGCATGCCGGTGCGGTCGCGGCGCCGACGGCGTCAGCCTGCATTTCGACGAGCGACCTGCTGGCGGCGCTTGCCGCCGAAGGGCGTCGCAGTTCACCCATGTCACCCTGCATGTCGGCGCGGGCACCTTCCTGCCGGTCAAGGTCGACGATGTGACCACCCACAAGATGCACGCCGAATGGGGCGAGGTCACGCGCGCAGGCCGCCGCCGAGATCAACGCCACGCGGCCGCGGGCGGGCGCGTCATCCCGGTCGGCACCACCGCGCTGCGGCTGATCGAAAGCGCGGCGGACGACGGGCAGGCTGCGTCCGTCCCTGGCGGGCACGACCGACATCTTCATCTATCCCGGCTATCGGCTTTCGCGTGACCGACGGGCTGATGACCAATTTCCACCTGCCGAAATCGACGCTGATGATGCTGGTCTCGGCGCTGATGGGGGCGGACCGGATCCGACCGGATCTATGCCCATGCCATCGCCAACGGCTACCGGTTCTTTTCCTATGGTGATGCGTCGCTTCTGATCTGCCGAAGGGCGCGATCCGCGCCAGACCGGGTCGCGGCCGGACCTGCACAGATGCCATTCCGTCCCGGCGAGACTGGCTACTGACAAAGTGAGACATCTTCATGCTGATTGTCCTGCGCAGTTCCTGGGCCCTTCTTGCTCGGCATGATGCTGCTGATGGTCGGCAACGGCATGCAGGGCACGCTGCTGGGTATCCGCGGCGCGATCGAGGGGTTCTCGACCTTCGCAGATGTCGATCGTCATGTCGGCCTATTTCCTGGGCTTCCTGCTTCGGATCGCGCATGGCGCCCGACCTGATCCGCCGGGTCGGCCATGTGCGGGTCTTCGCGGCGCTCGGCTCGATGATCTCGGCGGTGCTGATCCTGTACGCGGCGGCGCCCGAACTGGATGGCATGGACGCTGATGCGCGTGGTGATCGGGTTTTCCTTCTCGGGCGTCTACATCACCGCCGAAAGCTGGCTGAACGACGCCTCGACCAACGAAAACCGGGGCCAGGCGCTGTCGCTCTACATGATCGTGCAGATGGTCGGCATCATCGCGGCGCAGGTGCTGCTGAACTTCGGCGATCCGTCGGGCTACATCCTGTTCGTCATCCCCTCGGTCCTGGTGTCGATCGCCTTCGCGCCGATCCTGCTGTCGGTCGCGCCGGCGCCGGCGTTCGAGACGACCAAGCCGCATGAGCTTCGCGCGACTCTACCGGGCCTCGCCGCTTGGCTGTGTCGGCATGTTCCTGCTGGGCGGCGTGTTCTCGGCGCAGTTCGGCATGTCGGCGGTCTACGGCACGGAGGCGGGGCTGACGTGTCGCGAGATCTCGATCTTCGTCGCGGCGATCTATGTCGGCGGGCTGGTCTTGCAGTATCCGATCGGCTGGGTGTCGGACCGGATGGACCGGCGCATGCTGATCCTGGGCCTCGTCGGCGCTCGGCGCGCTTGGCGTGCGATGATCTGCGCGGCGACCTTCGACCGTTCGGCTTGTCTGCCTGCTCGTCATCGCGGCCCTGATCGGCGGCGTCTCCAACCCGCTCTATTCGCTGCTGGTCGCCTATACCAACGACTTTCTCGACAATTCCGACATGGCGGCGGCCTCGGCGGGGCTGATCTTCATCAACGGGCTCGGCGCGATCACCGGGCCGCTGATCACCGGCTGGCTGATGGAGATCGATCGGGCCGAACGGCTTCTTCCTGTTCATGGCGTCTGCTTGATCGCGGTCCTGGCCGCTGTATGCCGGCTGGCGGATGACGCGGCGCCCGGCACTGCGGCGCCGGCAGACCGGCGCTTTCGCGCTGCTCTCGCCCGGTGCCGCCAGTCCTGTTGCCGTCGAGGCGGCGCATGGAGGCTGCGCAGGAAGCCGCGCGATCGACTGCGATGCGAGCGATCGCGGCACTCGGCGAAGCCTCGCGACGGCTTGATCCTGCGACACGCCTCTGTGCAGCCTGCGAGAAGGACGAGGAGGGGGCGATGGCAAGAACCGGACGACGATGTCTGGAGTTCTGGCTGGACGAGGTCGGCCCGGCCGGCTGGTATCGGGCACGACGACGTCGTCGATGCCGAGATCCGCGACCGTTTCCTGGCCGCCTGGGAGGCGGCGCCGACGGGCGAGCTCGACGATTGGGCTGACACGGCCCGCGCGGCGCGCTTGCGCTATCCTCGATCCTGACCGACCAGTTCCCGCGCAACATGTTCCGCGGCATGCCGACGGCCTTCGCCACCGACGCACCGCGCCCTGCGCGGCGCGCCGCGACTGCGATTGCCGCATGGCTGGGACTGGAGATCGCGGAGCCGGCGCGGCAGTTCTTCTACCTGCCGTTGATGCATTCCGAAGACCTCGCCGATCAGGACCGCGGCGTGGCGCTCGTTCATAGCCGATGCCGGATGACCGGGGCGTCGAACGCTGCATGCCACGCGCGCGCGCATCGCGAGGTCATCCGCCGCTTCGGCCGCTTTCCCTATCGCAACGCGGCGCTCGGGCGCGCAGACCACGCGCGCGAGGAAGCTCGCCTTTCTGGCGAAGGGCGGCTATGGCGCGATCGTGCGCGAGCTGGAACAACTGGGCTGAAACCAGCCATGCGCGCAGTGCAAGCGGCTACGGCGCCTGCGCATTGCGCGGAATCGAAAAGTAGTTTAATGGCAAACTACTTTTTCTGAGGGAGGAGAGACATGGCCGCGAAGAGCATTCGACATGATCGTGATCGGCGCGGGCCCGGGCGGCTATGTCGCCGCGATCCGGGCGCGCGCAGCTGGGCCTGAACGTCGCGATCGTCGAGCGCGAGCATCTGGGCGGCATCTGCCTCAACTGGGGCTGCATCCCGACCAAGGCGCTGCTGCGCTCGGCCGAGGTCTTCCACCTGATGCACCGCGCCAAGGAATTCGGGCTGAAGGCCGACGGCATCGGCTACGATCTCGACGCGGTGGTCGAAGCGCTCGCGCGGCGTGGCCAAGCAGCTGTCGGGCGGCATCGGCCATCTGATGAAGAAGAACAAGATCACCGTGTTCATGGGCGAGGCGACGCTCGCCGGCGAAGGGCAAGGTCAGCGGTCAAGACCGACAAGGGCACCGAGGAGCTGACCGCCAAGGACATCATCCTGGCCACCGGCGCGCGCGCGCGCGAACTGCCGGGGCTGGAGGCCGACGGCGATCTGGTCTGGACCTACAAGCACGCGCTGCAGCCGCAGCGGATGCCGAAGAAGCTGCTGGTCATCGGCTCGGGCGCCATCGGCATCGAGTTCGCCAGCTTCTTCAACACGCTCGGCGCCGAGACGACGGTGGTCGAGGTGATGGACCGGGTGCTGCCGGTCGAGGACGCCGAGATCTCGGCCTTCGCCAAGAAGGCCTTCGTCAAGCAGGGCATGAAGATCATGGAGAAAGCCATGGTCAAGAAGCTCGACCGCGCCAAGGGCAAGGTCACCGCCCATATCGAGGCGGGCGGCAAGACCGAGACGATGGAGTTCGACACGGTGATCTCGGCCGTCGGCATCGTCGGCAACGTCGAGGACCTCGGGCTCGAGGCGCTGGGCGTCAAGATCGACCGCACCCATGTCGTGACCGACGAATACTGCCGCACCGGGCGTCGACGGGCTCTATGCCATCGGCGACATCGCCGGCGCGCCGTGGCTGGCGCACAAGGCCAGCCACGAGGGCGTGATGGTGGCCGAGCTGATCGCGGGCGAGCATCCGCATCCGATCAAGCCGAACGCCATCGCCGGCTGCACCTATTGCCACCCGCAGGTGGCCTCGGTCGGCCTGACCGAGGCGAAGGCGAAGGAGGCGGGCTACGAGGTCAAGGTCGGCCGCTTCCCCTTCATCGGCAACGGCAAGGCGATCGCGCTGGGCGAGCCCGAGGGCATGATCAAGACCGTGTTCGACGCGAAGACCGGCGAGCTTCTGGGCGCCCACATGGTCGGCGCGGAAGTGACCGAACTGATCCAGGGCTACGTCGTCGGCCGCACGCTGGAGACGACCGAGGAAGACCTGATGGAACACCGTCTTCCCGCACCCGACGCTCAGCGAGATGATGCACGAAGCGGTGCTCGACGCCTACGGCCGCGCGATCCACATCTGAGGTGGAAGGGGGCGCTGCCCCCGCCCCGCGAAGGCGGGGGACTCCGCCCGAGGTATTTCGGCCAAGATGAAAGCAAGAATCGGCGCCCCAACTCGGGCGGCCCTGCCTTTCGGCGCGGCCGGGGAGACGGGGCGCTTTCACCTTGGGCGGTCATCGGCGCCTCCGCCTGTGCCGCAGTCGAAGGAAAGCGCGATTTGCCGTTCATCTTGGTTGATATACCTTCGGGGGGAGCCCCGGACTTGATCCGGGGCCGGGGGGCAGACGGCCTCCCGCCTCCGCCCGAGGCGGGTACCTCAGCGGGTGATCGCGCCGCCGGCCGCGTGCCAGTCGTAGAGACCACCGATGTTGTGCGCCTCGCGGTAGCCCATGCCCAGAGCATCTGCGCGGCCATCTGGCTGCGCGCGCCCGAGGCACAGTAGAGCGCGACCGGCCGGTCGAGCGACAGTTCGGCCAGGCATTCCGGGCTTGACGGGTCGCATTTCATCTTCAGCGCCATCAGCGGCACGTGCAGTGCGCCTGCCGCGCTGGCCGCGACGCGGCGAGTTCGGTGCCGTCGCGCACGTCGATCAGGATCGAGCTCGCCCGCGACCTGCCACTCGGACAGCATCGCCTGGGTGCGATGCGCCCTGACGCGGTTGCCCGCGCTGCGGAGGGGCGCAGGAAGGGCAGCATGCGTTGCGGGCCTTTCGGAACTGGTCGGCTGCGCGCATGATCGAGTCGCGATCCGGGCTGATGCTAATTCAGAGATCAGTGCCGCGCCGCAACTAACATTCATAATAGCGAATTTGATGCAGTTCCGGTCGATCGGCGGTGCCGGGGCGGCATGATCGCCCGGATCGCGGCATCGGGCCCTTGGCGCCGGACGCGGGCATCGCAACCGTCCTGGCAAGTTCACCGCATTCGTTCTCATATTTTCGGTTGGAGACTCGGTCGCTCATGCACTATCTAGTTAACCGCTGATCGCGGGGGCTGGCATGGCCGAGCAGAAATTCATCGAAGTGCGCGGCGCGCGCGAGCACAACCTCAAGAACATCGACGTCGATATTCCGCGCGACCAGCTGGTGGTGATCACCGGGCTGTCGGGTTCGGGCAAGTCCAGCCTCGCCTTCGACACGATCTATGCCGAGGGCCAGCGGCGCTATGTCGAAAGCCTGTCGGCCTATGCGCGCCAGTTCCTCGACATGATGGACAAGCCGGATGTCGATCACATCTCCGGCCTCAGCCCGGCGATTTCGATCGAGCAGAAGACGACCTCGAAGAACCCGCGCTCGACCGTCGGCACGGTGACCGAGATCTACGACTACATGCGGCTGCTTGTTCGCCCGCGTCGGCACGCCCTACAGCCCCGCCACCGGCCTGCCGATCGAGGCGCAGCAGGTGCAGGACATGGTCGACCGGTCATGGCGATGGAGGAGGGCACGCGCGCCTACCTGCTGGCCCCGATCGTGCGCGACCGCAAGGGCGAATACCGCAAGGAATTCCTGGAGCTGCGCAAGCAGGGCTTCCAGCGGGTCAAGGTCGACGGCGCAGTTCTACGAGCTGGAAGAGCCGCCGACGCTCGACAAGAAGTTCCGCCATGACATCGACGTGGTCGTCGACCGGATCGTGGTGCGCGAGGGGCTGGAGACGCGGCTGGCCGACAGTTTCCGCACCGCGCTCGATCCTGGCCGACGGCATCGCCATTCTGGAAACCGCGCCGCCCGAGGGCGAGCCCGGAGCGGATCACCTTCAGCGAGAAACTTCGCCTGCCCGGTCTCCGGCTTCACCATCCCCGAGATCGAGCCGCGGCTGTTTTCGTTCAACGCGCCCTTCGGGGCCTGCCCGGCCTGCGACGGGCTCGGGGTGGAGCTGTTCTTCGACGAACGGCTGGTGGTGCCGGATGTGACGCTGAAGCTGACGGACGGGCGCGCTGGCGCCCTGGAGCAAGGGCAAGTCGCCCTATTTCATCCAGACCATCGACGCGCTGGCGAAGCACTACGGTTTCGATGCGACGCAAAGCCGTGGAAGGACCTGCCGGAGAAGGTGCAGAAGCTCTTCCTCTACGGTTCGGGCGACGAGGAGATCAAGTTCCGCTTCGACGAGGGCGGCCGCGTCTACGAGGTCACGCGCACCTTCGAGGGCGTCATCCCCAACATGGAGCGGCGCTACCGCGAGACCGACAGCGCCTGGATCCGCGAAGAATTCGAGCGCTACCAGAACAACCGCCCCTGCGGCGCCTGCGACGGCTACCGGCTGCGCCCGAGGCGCTGGCGGTGAAGATCGGCGGTCTGCATGTCGGTCAGGTGGTGCAGATGTCGATCAAGGAGGCCTTGCCTGGATCGACACGGTGCCCGGCGAACCTTGACCAAGCAGAAGAACGAGATCGCCCGCGCGATTCTCAAGGAAATCCGCGAACGCCTTGGATTTCTTAACAATGTCGGGCTGGAATACCTGACGCTTCAGCGCGCAATGCCGGCACGCTTTCGGGCGGCGAGAGCCAGCGTATCCGGCTGGCCAGCCAGATCGGCTCGGGCCTGACCGGCGTGCTCTACGTGCTCGACGAACCGTCGATCGGCCTGCACCAGCGCGACAACGACCGGCTGCTGGGAACGCTGAAGAACCTGCGCGATCAGGGCAATACGGTGATCGTGGTCGAACATGACGAGGAGGCGATCCGCGAGGCCGACTATGTCTTCGACATCGGCCCCGGTGCCGGGGTGCATGGCGGGCAGGTGGTGGCGCAGGGCACGCCGGACGAGATCGCGGCCGATCCGGCCTCGCTCACCGGGCAGTATCTGTCCGGCACCCGCGAGGTCGCCGGTGCCGAAGCAAGCGCCGCAAGGGCAACGGCAAGAAGCGTGACGGTCGTCAAGGCCACCGGCAACAACCTCAAGGACGTGACGGCGGAGTTTCCGCTGGGCAAGTTTCGTCTGCGTCACCGGCGTCTCGGGCGGCGGCAAGTCGACGCTGACGATCGAGACGCTTGTTCAAGACCGCCTCGATGCGGCTGAACGGCGCGCGCGCAGACGCCGGCGCCCTGCGAGACGATCAAGGGGCTTCGAGCATCTCGACAAGGTCATCGACATCGACCAGCGCCCGATCGGGCGCACGCCGCGCTCGAACCCCGCCACCTATACCGGCGCCTTCACCCCGATCCGCGACTGGTTCGCCGGCCTGCCCGAAGCCAAGGCGCGCGGCTACAAGCCGGGGCGGTTCAGCTTCAACGTCAAGGGCGGGCGCTGCGAGGCCTGCCAGGGCGACGGTGTCATCAAGATCGAGATGCACTTCCTGCCCGACGTCTACGTCACCTGCGAGACCTGCAAGGGCCACCGCTACAATCGCGAGACGCTGGAAATCAAGTTCAAGGGCAAAAGCATAGCCGACGTTCTTGACATGACGGTCGAAGACGCGCAGGAGCTTCTTCAAGGCCGTCCCGTCGATCCGCGAGAAGATGGATGCGCTGATCGAGGTCGGGCTCGGCTACATCAAGGTCGGTCAGCAGGCGACGACGCTGTCGGGCGGCGAGGCGCAGCGGGTCAAGCTGTCGAAGGAACTGTCGAAGCGGTCCACCGGCCGCACGCTCTATATCCTCGACGAACCGACGACCGGTCTGCATTTCGAGGATGTCGAAGAAGCTGCTGGAGGTGCTGCACGAACTGGTCGAGCAGGGCAACACGGTCGTCGTGATCGAGCATAACCTCGACGTCATCAAGACCGCCGACTGGATCATCGACATCGGCCCCGAAGGCGGCGACGGCGGCGGCGAGATCGTCGCCGTGGGCACGCCCGAGGAGGTGGCCGAGGTCGAACGCAGCCATACCGGGCGCTATCTCGCGCCGATGCTGAAACCGCGCCGGGTGGCGGCGGAGTAGCGCGGCGCCGTCAGGGCTTCCGCCCGCCGGGAATGACCTCGATCACGATGAAATCGCGCGAATCGACCCGGAGGATGTCTCCTCCGGCCGCGTGGTAGCGCCAGCCCCCGTCCACCGGCGGCAGGCCGTGGCGGTCGACGTCGATGATCATGTTGCTGCGACAGACCGGGAACGGGTCGCCGACGGCATAGGCCGGCGCGCACAGGAAAACACCGGGCGTCGGGACTGCAAGCATCGGGAACTCCCTTTCCTTTCCCGCCAACGCGGGAAAAGGACGGGCGGTTCCCGCGCCGGCGTCAGCTCTTCTTCATCGGGCAGGTGTTGAGCCCAAGAATCGAATAGAGCAGGCAGGAGCCCATCAGCCCGGTGAGGAGCGGCACGATGCCGATCAGATAGGCCCAGCGATAGGTCGCCTCGGTGTCGAGGAAGAAGCCGGCCAGAAGCGCGAGGCCGAGGACGATGCGCAGCACGCGGTCGATGCTGCCGACATTGGTCTTGAACATGGGATATCTCCGTTTCCCACCCCCAAGTCGTTCGGAGGTCCATGCGTGAGGATGCCGGGATGCACAGGCGCTGTCTGTGACCTTGTCACAGAGGTAGGGCGTTTCGGACCTCAGTCCTGCACGGCGGCCAGCCGGGCGAGGCCCGTGCGGTCGCGGATCAGCACCGCGCCCCGTTCGGTCGCGACCAGCCCCGACCGTGCCAGCGCATCGAGCCGTCGCGACACGACCTCGCGCGCCGAGCCGATGGCGGTCGCGAGTTCCTGGTGGGTGGCGCGCACCTCCTCGCCCTCGGCCCGGTCGAGAAGGGCGGCGGCAAGCCGGCTTTCCACGCGCTGGAAGGCGACGCGCTCCAGAAGGTGCAGCATCCCCTGCATCCGCAGCGCGAAGGCAGCGAAGACGAAGGCCCGGAAGGGCGGCGATCCGTCCATCAGCGACAGGAATTCGACCTTTGGGATCAGCACCGCGCGCACATCGGTCGCCGCGATGGCCTCGCCGGAATAGTCCTCGCCGCCCAGAAGCCCGAGCGTCGTCTGCACGCAGGAGCCGCCCGGCTCGACCGAATAGAGCAGGATGTCGCGCCCCGACGGGCCGGTGAGGAATACGTCGATCCGGCCCGGCAAGGACGACCACGAAGCCCTTCGCGGCCTCGCCGGGGTGGAAGAGCGCCGTGCCACGGACCAGGGTTACCGGGCGCAGCCGCTCCAGCCGCCGCCGCGCGTCGCCGTCGAGCCGCTCGAACCCGGCGGCCTCCTCGACCCAGCCCGTCATCGCGATCTCGTCTGGGGTTGGGGCAGGGGCTCTGTCCTTCAGTCTAGAAGCGCGGAGATGGCGCGGATGACGTCCAGCACTTCATAGGTCTCTTCGCTGACGCGCAGTATCTGCCCGTCCACGACGTAATAACGTTCACCGGGGCCGAGCGGGTCAAGCCCGTAGCGGTCAGGATAGCGGATCAGGTGGTAGTCGTAATCATGGATGCTGTCGCCGTGCCGAATCCGTTCGTGCGTCTCATACCGGTACTTCTTCGCTTGGCCGGGCGGCACGCAGGGCACGGCCTTCTTGGCCAGTCCCGGAGGGCAGCCGCGCTGGTCGGCGGCGACGGGCTGGCCCGAGAACGCGAGGGTCGCGGCCAGGACGGGGAGGGCGAGGCGCCCAAGGAGGTTGGACATGCGAATCTCCGTTGCTTTGCCTACGGGGTAGCATGCGCGGTGCCGAAGGATTCCCCGCCGGGAGGCGATCGGCGGATTTCAGCCGCGATGGCGCTTCTCGAAGCGCGGCAGCATGGCCGAGAAATCCATGCCCTTTCCGCCTTCGGTCTCGACGAAGGTCTGCGTAGAGAAGCGCTGCCAGCTGGCCCATCGGCGTGTCGGCATCCGCCGCCTCGCGCCGCCTGCTGGCGACAGGCGCAGGTCCTTCAGCATCAGTTCGGCCGCGAAACCCGGCTTGTAGTCGTTGTCGGCCGGGCGATTTGCGGCCCGACGCCGGGCGCCGGGCAATAGGCGTTCATCGTCCAGCGAATAGCCCGACGAGGTGGAGACGACATCGAACATCTTCTGCCGGTCGAGGCCCAGCTTGTCGGCCAGCGCGAAGGCCTCGCAGGTGGCGATCATGGTGACGCCGAGGATCATGTTGTTGCAGATCTTCGCCGCCTGTCCGGCGCCCGAGGCGCCGCAATGCACCGCCTTCTGGCCCATCACCTCGAAGAGCGGCGCTGACGTTGGCGAAGGCCGCGTCCGCAGCCGCCGGCCATGAAGGTCAGCGTGCCCGCCGCCGCCCCGCCGACCCCGCCCGAGACCGGCGCATCGACCGCGAGCACGCCCGGCTGCGCTCGGCCTGTTCGGCCACCGCGCGGGCGCTTTCCACGTCGACGGTGGAGCAGTCGCAGAGCACCGCGCCCGTTTTCATCGCCGGGATCACCTCGTCTGCGACGGCACGCAGGATCGCGCCGTTCGGCAGCATGGTGATGACCACGTCGGCGTCCGTCGCCGCGCCTGCGGCGCCGATGGCGCCGTGGCACGCCGTCGGGCATCGGCGCGTGCAGGTCGTAGCCCCTGACCTCGTGCCCTGCGGCGACGAGGTTGGCCGCCATCGGCGCGCCCATGTTGCCCAAGTCCGATGAATCCGATCTTCATGTGCCTTCCTCCTCGAATGTCAGTGCGTTCTGCCCGAGCGGCATCAGCATCCTCGATACGTCCACTGCCGGCACTGCCTCCGGTCGCGGCATGGCGCCAGCGCGGGGTGCGGTCCTTGTCGATGATCGCGGCCCGGATGCCTTCGATGAAATCGGCATGTTCCATGGCACGGTAGGTGAAACGGTATTCCAGCTCCAGCGCCGCGGCGCATCGACGGCGCGGCGCGCAAGCGGTGCATCATCTCGACCGTGCAGGCGGCCGAGAGCGGCGAGGCACGGGCCAGTGCCTTCAGCGCCTCGGCGGCGAAGGCGCGTGCCGGCGTGCCCCAGCGCCGCGAGGATGTCGCCCAGGGTCTCGCCGGCGAAATGGGCGTCGATCTCGGGCCGGAGCGGCGGCGAGCCGGCCCTCCGGCGCGGTGCGCGGTCGCCGACGAATACCGCCTGCGCGTCGCCGGTCTCGACAAGCCGCGCCTTGAGCGCTGTCCCACTCCGCCTCTGGGACGAAGAGATCGGCGAAACCGGCGAGGATCGCGTCGGCCGGCCCCATCCGGGCGCCCGTCGTGCCAAGGTATTCGCCAAGGCGCCCCGGCGCCAGCGCCAGGAGGAACGAGCCGCCGACATCCGGCACCAGGCCGATGCCGCATTCCGGCATCGCGATCTGGCTGGTCTCGCCGACGATGCGGTGGCTGCCGTGGCAGCCGACGCCGACGCCGCCGCCCATGGTGAAGCCCTGCAGGAAGCTCACGACGGGCTTGCGGTACTCCGCGATCCGCGCGTTCATCCGGTACTCGTCGCGCCAGAACTTCCGGCCGTAGGAATAGTCGCCCTTCGTCCCGGTCGCATACATCTCGGCAATGTCGCCGCCGGCGGAAAACGCGCGCTCGCCCTGCCGCGTCGATCAGGATCAGCGCGACCTCGTCGTCGTCGCGCCAGGCCTTCAGCGCGGCGTCGATGGCGAGGCACATCTCGTAGGTTATGGCGTTCAGCGCCTTCGGCCGGTTCAGCGTGATGCGCCCGGCGCGGCCTTCCTTGCGGATCGTGGATATCGTCCATCAGTCGCGCTCTGCCAGCAATGCGCGCGCGATGATCAGGCGCATGATCTCGTTCGTGCCTTCGAGGATCTGGTGGACGCGCAGGTCGCGGACGATCTTCTCGACCCCGTAATCCGCGAGATAGCCGTAGCCGCCATGCAGCTGCAGGCACTGGTTCGCCACGTCGAAAGCGTTGTCGGTGACCAGCATCTTGGCCATCGCGCAGAACTTCGTCGCGTCGGGCGCCTTGTTGTCGAGCTTCCACGCCGCCTGGCGCAGGAAGACGCGCGCCGACTGCAGCTTGACCTCCAACTCGGCGAGCCTGAACTGCAAGCGCCTGGAACTGGTCGAGCGTCTTGCCGAAGGCCTTGCGCTCGCCCATGTAGGCGAGCGTCGTGTCGAGTGCCGCCTGCGCGCCGCCGAGGGCGGAGGCCGCGATGTTCAGCCGCCCGCCGTCGAGACCGGCCATCGCATAGGCAAAGCCCTTGCCCTCCTCGCCGATCAGGTTGCCCGGCCGGCACGACGCAATCGTCGAACTGCACCTGCGCGGTCGGCTGCGCGCGCCAGCCCATCTTGTCCTCGAGTCCGCCGAAGGAGAGGCCCTTGGCGCCATCCTCGACGATCACGGTGCGAGATGCCCTTCGGCCCGTCCTCGCCGGTGCGGACCATGGTGACATAGACATCCGAATAGCCGCCGCCCGAGATGAAGGCCTTGGTGCCGTTGAGCCGCCAGCCTTCGTTCGTCCGCTCCGCCCGGGTGCGGAGCGCCGCGGCGTCAGAGCCGGAACCAGGCTCGGTCAGGCAGTAGGAGAAGATCTTTTCCATCGAGGTCAGCGCCGGCAGCCAGGCGGCCTTCATTTCGGCGCTGCCGAACTTGTCGATCATGCCGCCGCACATGTTGTGGATCGACAGGAATGAGCCGACGGCGGGGCAGGCCATCGCCAGCGCCTCGAAGACCAGCGTCGCGTCGAGACGTGTCAGCCCTGAACCGCCGTGTTCCTCGCTGACATAGATCCCGCCAAGGCCGAGTTCCGCCACCTTCGGCCAGAGCGCCTTTGGGATCGTGCCGGCCTTTTCCCAGTCGCGGGCGAAGGGCGCGATATGCTCCGCGCCGAAGGCCTTCGCCATGTCGAAGATGGCCTGTTGTTCCTCACTCAGCGCGAAGTCCATGTCTCCTCCAGGCGGCATCGTGGCGAATTGAACGCGTGTTAAATTCCAACTGTTGCAAGAGTTTTGCAAGGCCGAAGTCGGCACGGGCGGCAGCGCGGGGCCGGTTCGCGAATCAGGGTCCGGGACCGGTCGGTCGGGTGATGTGTCGGCGTCGTTGCCGAAATCGACGATATCCCACCTGCCGGGACGGAATTGTGCATTGGATAATCAGGGTATTCAACTGGCAGCTGTAACGGTAATTCGTCTTGAAGATTCCGCTACCAAACGCCTGGAATCATGGTAGAAACACGGGAGGTGTGGTGCCATTGGGTGGGAAGGGTGCAATCATGAAAACAGTTTTCGGTCGCTTCGCGCTGAGCGCAGTCGCGACAGTTCTTTTGGGTGTTGGAACGGCGGGCGCCGCCACGGTCACGACGCTGTGCCCCGGAACGGCCGCGACGACGGACCGGGAGTTCACCGTGACGACGGTCGCGCCGGGCGCGACCTGCATCGCCTCGGGCGTCGGCAATATCAGCGGCAATTCGCAAGGGGCGAACCCCGATCCGCTCTTCGGGATCCTCGGCGCCGGCTATCAGCTGATCGACAAGTCGGACAGCGGCCCGGCGATCCTGAACGTCACCGGCACCGGCGGTCTTTCGGGCGTCTGGTCCTTCCTCCTGCCGGCGGCGCCGACGGGCATGATGTGGACCAACCTCGTCCTCGCCTTCAAGAGCGGCGTGGCCCAGCTTAACCCCGACTGGGCGGCCTTCGGCCTCGCGCCCGGCGTGACGAGCGGCACCTGGTCGATCGCCAATGGCAGACAGTCGCTGTCGCATGCCAACCTCTACGGCCAGCTCGTACCCTCGGCCGTGCCGCTTCCGGCCGCAGGGTTCCTGCTCGTCGGCGGTCTCGGCGCGATGGGGGCACTCCGCCGCCGCCGCAAGGCCTGACCGGACGCAGATCGACGACGGGAAGGGAGGGCTGCGCCCTCCCTTTTTCGTTGCGGTCAAAGGTCGGCGTGGAATTCCTCGATGAGATGCGCGACCACGGCGCGCATCGCCGCGGGCTCGTCCTCGTCCGCTTCCAGCGCCTCGATCCTGACCGCGCGCTGGCGGTCGGAACTGGTGCCGGTCTCGGGCAGGCGCCGCAACGCCTCGATCTCGGCCGTGCAGCCGAGCGCCTCGGCATCCTCGGTGACGAGCGCGATCATCTCGTCAAGAAGCGTGGCGAAGTCCACCACCTCCAGCCGGCCGAAATCGATCAGCCCGCCGGTGATGCCGTAACGTTGCGCCCGCCAGCGGTTCTCGCCAATGAGAAAGTTGTCGTAGAGCCGCCAGCGCTGATTGACCCGCGCCAGCCGCCACAGCATGCGCGTCAGGCACTGCGTCATCGCCGCGAGCGACAGCGCCGTCTCCAGCCGGGGCGAGACGTCGCAGATCCGGCTCTCGATCGTCGGGAAGCGGGCAGAGGGGCGCAGGTCCCACCAGATCTTCGACAAATCCTCGATCAGTCCGATCTTCACAAGAGCCGTGACCGCCCGATCGAACTCCGCCCAGCTGGTGAATTTCGGCGGCAGGCCGGTACGCGGCAGGTTGTCGAAGACGGTCAGCCGATAGCTTGCAAGCCCGGTATCCTCGCCCTGCCAGAAAGGCGAGGAGGAGGACATCGCCAAGAGATGCGGCAGGAAGTAGGAGAGCTGGTTGACGAGGTCGATCCGCATGTCCTCTGCCGGGACACCGACATGGACATGCATTCCGCAGATCAGCAACCGCCGCGCGACGCCGCCAAGATCGCGGCGCAGGTCGTTGTAACGCTCCCTGTCGGTATGGTGCTGGTCCTTCCAGTTCGAAAACGGGTGGCAGGAAGCCGCGATCGGTGCCAACCCGTGCCCGGCCGCATGGCGCGACACGCAGGAGCGCAGCCGCCTGAGATCGTCGCGCGCCGCGCCAATATCCTTGCAGACCCGGGTGCCGATCTCGATCTGGCATTGCAGGAATTCCGGGCTGACCTGGTCTTCCATTTCGGCCCGGCAGGCCGCCATCAGCGCTTCGGGCGCGGTGGCCAGCGCGAGGCTGTCGCGATCGACGAGCAGGTATTCTTCCTCGACGCCGATGGTGAAGTCCGGCTCGCTCATCGCAAAGCCTCCTCGTGACCGTCCTTCGCGGCAGTTGAACAGACGCGGCCCATGCAGGCAAGCGCGCGACGACTGCCGCCGCCGGGCTGACCGAGGCCGACTATATCCACGGGGTCCAGATGGGAAGCTTTCCGGTAATCGAGGCCTGGCTCTTCGATCCGATGACCAAGACCCTGTCCTGGAAGTCGGATTTATTCCCCCGACCCGGACGGGTAATCGGTGCTAACACATTGATATCAAGTATATTATCAATGACAAACGTGCACGCGCCGGCAACCGCGTGCTGCGGCGCCCGTTCTGACAACGCCATCGTATCCGGGGCGCAACCGTGGATTGTGCGGCGCGCGTGGGTTATCATGATCCTCGTTCCCCAGAAGTCATAGAGGATTGTCCGATGTCCGAAGTGCAGATTGCCACCATCACCGACGCGGAATGGGCCGAGATCGCAAAGGAAAGCGGCCTTGCCCCGGCCGAGGTCAAACGCCGTTATCTCGACGCGCTCGGCCGCGACGACCTGGTTGGAGCGGACGCCCCGGGCGAACCCGTCGTTTCTCTGGGCGAGATGGTCACGCTCGCCCGCTGCAAGGAGCAGCCGTTCGAGGCCAGCATCTGGAAGATGATCGGCATCAAGGGCTCGATGAAGCTTTGCGGGCCCGAGGACAACTGGTCGATGACTCTCAAGCTGATCTTCGTCCTGGCCGGCGTCGATGTCGCGTCCCGGACCTACACGCTGAGCAAGAAGAAGGCGGAAATGCACGATACGATCGAGCTGTTCGTCTTCCGCGCCAGCTACACGATCGGCATGACCACCGACAAATGGTGCGTCGTCATCGGTGGCACTGTCGGCTACTGGAAGGGCAAGTGGTTCGACCACGGGTTCAAGAAGAAGCTCTTCTGCTTCGGCGACATAATCTGACGTCGAAGCCGCCCGCGAACGCGATAGGGCGGCCCGAGGGCCGCCCGTCGTCGGGATGGCGCGAGGGTCAGTCCATCGCCTTGAAGTGGAACTCGCCGCCTTCCTTGAGCCCCGAGGGCCAGCGCGCGGTCACGGTCTTGGTGCGGGTGTAGAACTTGAACGAATCCGGCCCGTGCTGGTTCAGGTCGCCGAACATCGACTTTTTCCAGCCGCCGAAGGTGTGATAGGCCAAGGGCACCGGAATCGGCACGTTGACACCCACCATGCCGATGTTGATCCGGTGCGCGAAGTCGCGCGCGGTGTCGCCGTCGCGGGTATAGATCGCGGTGCCGTTGCCGTATTCGTGGTCCATGGCCAGCCCGATCGCCTCTTCGTAGGTCTTGGCGCGGACAACCGACAGGACCGGGCCGAAGATCTCGGTCTTGTAGATGTCCATGTCCGGCGTCACGTGGTCGAAGAGATGGGGGCCGACGAAGAAGCCGTTCTCGTAGCCCTGGAGCGAGAAGTCCCGGTTGTCGACGACGAGCGTCGCACCCTGCTCGACGCCGGAATTGATCAGGCCGAGGATGCGCTCCTTGGCCTGGCTGGTGATGACCGGGCCGAAATCCACATTGTCGCCGTCGGTATAGGGCGCGACGCGCAGCTTCTCGATCCGCGGCACCAGCTTTTCGACCAGACGGTCGGCGGTCTTGTCGCCGACGGGCACGGCCACCGAGACGGCCATGCAGCGTTCGCCAGCGGCACCGAAGCCGGCGCCGACCAGCGCGTCGGCGGCCTGGTCCATGTCGGCATCCGGCATGATGATCATGTGGTTCTTGGCGCCGCCGAAGCACTGGGCGCGCTTGCCGTTCGCGGTGGCGCGGCTGTAGATGTAGTGCGCGATCGGGGTCGAGCCCACGAAAGACACGCCCTGGATGGTCTCGCTGTCGAGAAGCGTATCGACCGCCTCCTTGTCGCCGTTCACGACCTGGAAGACGCCCTTCGGCAAGCCCGCTTCGACGAACAGTTCGGCCAGCATCAGGGGCACCGAGGGGTCGCGCTCGGATGGTTTCAGGACGACCGAGTTGCCGCAGGCAAGCGCCGGGCCGATATGCCAGAGCGGCATCATCGCGGGGAAGTTGAAGGGCATGATCGCGGCGACGACGCCGAGGGGCTGGCGCATCGAATAGATGTCGATGCCGGGGCCGGCATTGTCGGTGAACTCGCCCTTCAGCATCTGTGGCGCGGCGATGCAGTACTCGATCACCTCGAGGCCGCGCTGCAGGTCGCCGCGCGCATCCGGCAGCGTCTTGCCATGCTCGCGGCTCAGCGCTTCGGCGAGCGTGTCCATGTCGCGGTTCATCAGGCCGACCATCGCCATCATCACGCGAGCCCGACGCTGCGGGTTCATCGCGCCCCAGGCGGGCTGCGCGGCGGCGGCCGTGGCGATGGCGGCCTCGGTCTCGGCGGCGGATGCCATCGGGCATTTCGCCTGCACTTCGCCCGTGGCCGGGTTGAAGACATCGGCGAAGCGGCCGGACGTGCCCTTCACGCGTTCGCCGTCGATCCAGTGGTTCAGTTCTTTCATGAAAGCCTCCTGCAATTTCCTCGGTAGGATAGCCTTGCAGAATTGCCAGAAAAAGGGGCAGTTTCCCAAATGGGTTTTGCATTTTTGCAAAGGAGAAGACATGTCGGGCTGGGACGATCTGCGCATATTCCTTGCCGTCGCACGGGCCGAGAGCCTGTCGGGGGCGGGACGCGTGCTGAAACTCGACCCCGCAACGGTGGGGCGGCGGATCGGCAAGCTGGAAGAGGCGATGGCACTCAGGCTCTTCGCCCGTTCGCCTCAGGGCTACACGCTGACCGTCGAGGGGCAACGGCTTCTCGCCTATGCGATCCGGGCCGAACAGGCGGTGTCCGAGGCGATGGACGAGGCGGGCGGCGGCAGCGGTCTGACCGGGCAGATCCGCATCGGCGCGCCGGATGGCTGCGCCAACTACCTCCTGCCGCAGATCGTCGCGCAGATCTGCGACGACCATCCCGGCCTCGACGTGCAGATTGTCGCCCAAACGCGTGTCTTCAACCTGTCGAAACGCGAGGCCGACATGGCCATCGCGGTCAGCCGCCCGGCCTCAGGCCGGCTCACGGTGCAGAAGCTGACAGACTACAAGCTCCACCTCGCCGCCGCGCGTGACTATCTCGACCGCCACCCGCCGATCGCCACGCTTGCCGATCTCGGGCACCACCGGACCATCGGCTATATCTCCGACCTGATCTTCGACAAGGAGCTCGACTATCAGACCGAGGCGGGAACCGAGGCTGTGACGCTCGCCTCGAACTCGGTCTCGGTGCAGTTCAATTGGGTCCGCAACGGCGCCGGCATCGCTGTCGTCCATGATTTCGCGATGTCGTCGGCACCGGGCCTGGTGAAGGTGCTGCCCGACCAGGTGTCGCTCACGCGGACCTTCTACCTGATCCGTCACCCCGACGACCGCCGGGTCGACCGGCTCAACCGCTTTGCCGAGCTTCTGGCCCAGGGCGTGCGCCGCGAAGTCGCCCGGCTCGAAGCCTTGGCTTGACAGGACGGGGTGAAGGAACGACGCTGATCAAAAGGCCCGTGTCCTCAGGAGGTTGCCATGCAGGTGCATCAGATTCTGCGCTCCAGACCGAAGTCCGACGTCATCACTGTGGCGCCAGGGACGAGTATCGCCGATGCCGCGCGGCTTCTGGCGGAACGTCGGATCGGCGCGGTCGTGGTTTCCAAGGACGGCAAGGTGCCGCTCGGTATTCTCTCGGAACGCGACATCGTGCGCGACCTCGGCCGGCGAGGCGCGGTCTGCCTCGGCGAGACGGTGGATGCGCTGATGACCCGAAACCTGATTTCCTGCGCGCCGAGCGATACGACGGACTCGGTTCTGGAAAAGATGACCACCGGCCGGTTCCGCCACATGCCGGTGATGGACGGCGGGGTGATGGTCGGCATCATCTCCATCGGCGACGTCGTCGCCGGGCGCATCTCTGAACTCGCGATGGAGAAGGACGCGCTCGAAGGCATGATCATGGGCAACTGAGCATTTCGCCGCGCTGCGGCGGGAAAAGCTTGCAAAAGATCGCGCAATATTGTTGCGTGGCAGCGCGATCCTGAGTGGGAAAGGACCACGATCCATGCGCACCGGCCTTTATCCCGGCACGTTCGATCCGATCACGCTCGGCCATACCGACATCATCCAGCGCGCGATGGCACTCGTGGACCGGCTTGTCATCGGTGTGGCGATCAATCGGGACAAGGCGCCGTTGTTCCCGCTTGAGGAGCGTGTGGCAATGGTCGAGGCAGAGTGCGCGGGGATAGTCGCCGTGACCGGCGGGGAAATCGTCGTTCACCCGTTCGAGAACCTTCTGATCGACTGCGCCCGCGATGTCGGCGCGACGGTGATCCTGCGGGGTCTGAGGGCTGTTGCCGACTTCGAGTACGAATTCCAGATGGTCGGCATGAACCGGGCGATGGACGCGTCCATCGAAACGGTATTCCTGATGGCCGATGCGCGCCGTCAGGCGATCGCGTCGAAGCTCGTCAAGGAAATCGCGCGTCTTGGCGGCGACGTTTCGAAATTCGTGACAAGTCCGGTGAAGGTGGCTTTGTCGGAAAAGTTTCGCTGACCGACGCCGGGCCAGGTTCCCCGGACGTCCGAGTGAACGCCCGCTTGGCGCCTCCCAAACCGGCTTCCCGCCGAATTTTCTCTGCCGGGTTGGCCTGTTCGTGTTCTGCTTTGCCACGGGAGATGTGCTGGAGCATCCGCACGAATGGGCCGGCTATGCGATTGCGGGGTAGCTGTCCGCGCGGCTCGCCTGGGGCCTGATCGGACCCCGGCATGCGCGGTTCAGCGATTTCATCTACCGACCGTCGGTTGTGTTCGGTTTTCTGGTGGACAGCCTGCGCTTTCGCGCGATCCGTCACATTGCGGCCGTCGTCGGGAATGAGTCGGGGTGGCGGGGGCTGCCGTGATCAGCGGCCCCGAAACATAAAACGGGCGCCCATCGGGCGCCCGTGAAATGCCATCTGACTTTGGCTCAAATGAGTTTCCCCAACGCGACGGCGGTATCGGCCATGCGGTTGGAGAAGCCCCATTCGTTGTCGTACCAGGACAGGATGCGGACCATTGTTCCGTCCATCACCTTGGTCTGGTCCATGTGGAAGACGCTCGAATGCGGATCGTGGTTGAAGTCCATCGACACGTTCGGCTGCTCGGTATAGCCGAGGATGCCCTTGAGCTTGCCATCGGCGGCGGCCTTGATCGCGGCGTTGATCTCTTCCACGCTTGTGTCGCGGGCGGCCTCGAAGACGAGGTCCACGACCGAGACGTTGGGCGTTGGCACCCGGATCGCCACGCCGTCGAGCTTGCCGTTCAACTCCGGCAGCACGAGGCCCACCGCCTTCGCCGCCCCGGTCGAGGTCGGGATCATGGAGAGCGCCGCCGCGCGGCCGCGATAGAGGTCCTTGTGCATCGTGTCGAGCGTCGGCTGGTCGCCGGTGTAGCTGTGGATCGTGGTCATGAAGCCCCGGGTGATGCCGATGGCCTCGTTGAGCACGTAAGCCACCGGCGAGAGGCAGTTCGTCGTGCAGGAGGCGTTCGAGACGATGAGGTCGTCCTTGGTCAGCGTCTTGTGGTTGACGCCGAAGACGATGGTCTTGTCCGCACCCTTCGACGGTGCCGAGACGAGGACGCGGCTGGCGCCATTCTCGAGATGGATCGCCGCCTTGTCGCGGTCGGTGAAGATGCCGGTGCATTCCATCACCACGTCGATGTGTTTCCAGGGAAGCTCGGCCGGGTTGCGGATGGCGGAGACCTCGATCGGGCCGCGGCCGACGTCGATCGTGGTCGCGGTCGTCTTGACCTCGCCCGGGAAGCGGCCGTGGACGCTGTCGAAGCGCAGAAGGTGGGCATTGGTCTCCACCGGGCCGAGGTCGTTGATCGCCACCACCTCGATATCCTTGCGCCCGCTCTCGACGATCGCCCTCAGAACGTTCCGCCCGATCCGGCCAAAACCGTTGATCGCTACCTTCACCGTCATCGTAGTCCTCCTCTGTCGCAGCGGGGCTGTTTCCGTTACCGCTAACAACAAATTCCGTCGCAAGCGTCAACAGAAGACTAGCGGCCTCACCGCCAGAAGGCGAGAAATTCAATGAAATCGACGAATCTGCGCCCGAGGAAGACCGGCGCGTCAAGATGGAGCCAGAAACGGTCGGCCAGGAAGAAGAGGACAATCAGGAGGACGAGCGTCAGGGCGATCCGGTTGGTCATGGGCGGGGGCGAGACCCCCCGAAGCTCCTTATTGCAGGAGCCGCCCCATCGCGCCGGCCACGTCGGCCATCCGGCAGGAGAAGCCCCATTCGTTGTCGTACCAAGCCAGGACCCGCACCGTGCGCTTGCCCACGACCTTGGTCTGGTCCGGCGCGAAGATAGAGGAATAGGGCGTGTGGTTGAAGTCGATAGAGACCTTCGGTTCGGGATCATAGGCGAGAACCATGCCCATGTATCCTGCCGCCGCTTCCCGTACCACTTCGTTGACGTCCGCCACGGTCACGTCGTGGGCCGCGACGAAGGTCAGGTCCACGGCCGAGACGTTCGGCGTCGGCACCCGGATCGCGGTGCCGTCGAGCTTGCCCAACAGTTCCGGCAGAACCTCGCCCAACGCCTTCGCCGCCCCGGTCGAGGTCGGGATCATCGCCATCGCGGCGGCGCGGGCGCGGTAAAGGTCCTTGTGCCGGCGGTCGAGCGTCGGCTGGTCGCCGGTGTAGCTGTGGATCGTCGTCATGATGCCCGCGCTCGATGCCGATGGCGTCGTTCAGCACCTTGGCGAGCGGCGCGAGGCAGTTCGTCGTGCAGGAGCCGTTCGAGACGACATGGTGGTCAGGCTTCAGTTCGCGGTGGTTCACGCCATAGACCACGGTCTTGTCGGCGTTCTTCGCCGGGGCCGAGACCAGCACGCGCTTGGCGCCGCGCCCCAGATGGACCGCCGCCCTGGTCGCGGTCGTTGAACTTGCCGGTGCATTCGAGCACGACGTCGACGCCCTCCCAGTCGAGCTCATCGGGGTCGTAGGTCGACATCACCTCGATCGGCCCGCGGCCGAGGTCGAGCGTGTTGCCCGCGACCTTCACCGGCCCGCCGAAGCGGCCATGAACGCTGTCGTATTTCAGCAGATGCGCGTTGGTCTCGATCGGGCCGGTGGCATTGATCTTGACCACCTGCACGTCGTTGCGAGCGGCTTCCGCGATATGGGCCAGCGTGCAGCGCCCGATCCGGCCGAAGCCGTTGATGCCGATGGTGACCGTCATGTCCAAGTCTCCTGTTCCGGGGCCGCAGTGACGCGCGCCAGCGCCGTCGGCTTCCGCATAGCAAAGGATCAAGGCCCGGAAAACCCGTCCTTTCAACATGTTAGCGGAAACGCGGCGGTGTTAGCGAAAACAGCTTCGACAATCCGCCGAAGCCGACGCAACTGTGACCGATTCCGTCATCGACTTGCCTCCGGTCCGCGTTGCGGTAGGCTGCGCCGGATACAGGGTAAGGATGGATCATGAGTGGACTGCTTGCGCTTCTCGACGACGTCGCCGCGATCGCCAAGGTGGCGGCGGCGAGTGTCGACGATGTCGCCGGAATGGCGGCGAAGGCCGGCACCAAGGCGGCAGGTGTCGTCATCGACGACGCGGCCGTCACGCCGAAATACGTCCACGGCTTCGAGGCAAAGCGCGAGCTTGCCGATCATCTGGAAGATCACCAAGGGCTCGCTCTTCAACAAGCTGGTGATCCTGCTGCCGGCAGCGATGCTGATGAACGCCTTCGCGCCCTGGCTGATCACGCCGCTGCTGATGCTCGGCGGCGCCTATCTGTGCTTCGAGGGCGCGGAGAAGATCTTTCACATGCTCTTCCCCCATGCCGATCCGGAGGTCGATGAAGACATGGATGTCGGCGATCCCGTCCATCTGGAGGAGACGCGGGTCAAGGGCGCGATCAAGACCGATTTCATCCTGTCGGCCGAGATCATGACCATCGCGCTCGCCGCGATCCCCGAAGGGCGTTCTGTGGATGGAGGCGGCGTCGCTGGCGCTTGTCGCGGTCGGCGATCACGGCGGCGGTCTACGGCTCGGTCGCGCTGATCGTGAAGATGGACGATATCGGCCTTTATCTGGCGGCGACGGCGCGGACCGGATTCGGCCGCGCCGTGGGCTCCGGACTGGTGAAGGGGATGCCGAAGCTCATGGCGCTCCTGTCGGCGGTCGGGACGGCGGCGATGCTCTGGGTCGGCGGGTCGATCATCATTCACGGGCTGGATGTGCTGGGCTGGCCGGTCCTTTATGACTGGATTCACCACATGGCAGCGACGGCGGTGAATGGCATCAGCGGACCGGCAACCGGATTCCTCCAGTGGCTGATCACGGCAGTGATGGACGGACTTCTGGGGCTCGCCCTCGGGATGATCCTGATCCCGGTTGTGACGCGCGGGATTGGTCCGCTCTGGGCCGCGCTCACCGGCGGCGACAAGCCCGCGGCAAACTGACCCGCCGGCTACGACCTGAGCGAGAGGTTCACCGCGGAGGGGTCCTTTTCGCCGTCCACCAGGCTGAATTCGAGGTCGGTATCGAGGTCGAGCCGGTCCCAGTCGCTGCCGATCACGCTGTCGCGCTGGAAAGAGACTTCGAGCCCGCCGCTCGACTTGATGAAGCCGTAGCCTTGGTCAGGAAAGAGCCGGACGACCCGGCGGTGATGCCACTCAGGGTGGCCTTTCACATGGACGCCGTCGGCCTTCCGGCTGATATCGCCGGCGAGGCGTCCATGCCGTGAAAGACGATCTGCGGTGCGGTTTCCATGTCGGCCCTTCGGACTGGTTCCGCCCCAAATTTCGCGCCTTTCGCGGCGGGTGGCACTGACCGCCGTCAATGGGCCGGGATGCGGAACGTGGTCCTCTCGATCAGACCCACGACAGGCGAGGAGGCCGAAATGAGTGCGCTCGGGCTGAAGGTGATCGACGAGGCGGTGCAGTCCGCCAATATCTGGGTGAACGAGATCGACAGCCGCATCGGCTGGAACGACAAGCAGCGCAGCTACCGGCTGTTGCGGTCCGTGCTGCAGACATTGCGCGACCACCTGATGGTGAACGAGGCGACCGACCTCGGCGCGCAGCTTCCGACGCTGATCCGCGGCGTCTACTACGAAAGCTGGAACAGTGCCCGCAATCCGGTGCGGATGCGCCATGCCGAGGATTTCGTCGCGGCGGTGCAGAAGAGCTTCGCGCCCGATCCCCTCGGCGACACGGACCTTGCGATCCGCGCCGTTTTCGACGTGCTCGACAGCCACGTCTCGGCGGGCGAGATGACGGACGTGCGGGCCGCCTTCACCAAGGAGATCCGCAGCCTCTTCGGCGTGTCGTGACCGCCGTCAGAGACGCGCCTTGACCTCCGCCACCACCGCCTCGGCGGTGATGCCGAACTCGGCATAGAGCCGTTCCGCCGGGGCCGAGGCGCCGAAGCTGTCCATGCCGACGAAGGCGGCCTTGGCTTCGCGCCCGCGCTCGCCCAGAAGCCAGCGGTCCCAGGGTTGGCGCACCGCCGCCTCGATGGCGACGCGGACGAGGCCCGCGGGCAGGACCCGCCTGCGGTAGGCTTCGGGCTGGGCGGCGAAAAGCTCCATGCAGGGCATCGAGACGACGCGGGTGCCGATACCCTCGGCCTCCAGGATGTCGCGGGCCTTCAGCGCGATCTCGACCTCCGATCCGGAAGCCAAGAGGATCGCCTTCCGCTTCGCCCCGGCCTCGCGCAGGATGTAGCCGCCCTGCGCAGTGAGGTTCTTCGACGTGTACAGTGTCCGCACCGTCGGCAGGTTCTGCCGGCTGAGCGCGAGGACGGAGGGCGTCTTTTCCGCCGTCAGCGCCAGTTCCCAGGCCTCCGCCGTCTCGATCAGGTCGGCGGGGCGGAAGGTCCAGGTGTTGGGCGTGGCGCGGCAGATCGCGAGGTGTTCGACCGGCTGGTGGGTCGGGCCGTCCTCGCCGAGGCCGATGGAATCGTGGGTCATCACATAGACCGTGGGCACCCCCATCAGCGCCGAGAGCCGCATCGCACCCCGCGCATAGTCGGTGAAGCAGAGGAACGTGCCGCCATAGGGGCGGACGCCGCCATGCAGCACCATGCCGTTCATCGCCGCCGCCATGCCGTGTTCGCGGATGCCGTAATGGACGTAGCGGCCCTTGCGGTTTTCCGGGTTGAAGATGCCGAGATCGCCGGTCTTTGTGTTGTTCGATCCCGTCAGATCGGCCGATCCGCCGATCGTCTCCGGCATCACCGGATTGACGACTTCCAACACGTGTTCGGAGGCCTTGCGGGTCGCCACCTTGGGCTGGAGTTCGGAATTCTGCTTCTTCAGTGCGCGGATCGTCGCGACGAGCTTTTTCGGCGTGCCCAGTGTCATCTGCCGCTCGAATTCGGCGCGCTTCGCGGCCGAGAGCGTGGCAAGCCGCGCCTCCCAGTCGGTGCGGGCGGCGGCGCCCCTTTCGCCGATCTTCTCCCAGGCGGACTTGATGTCCTTCGGGATGTCGAAGGGGCCGTGGTTCCAGCCGTAGATCTCCTTCGTCGCCTTGATCTCGTCGGGTCCGAGGGGCGAGCCGTGGGCGCCGGCGGTGTCCTGCTTCTTCGGGCTGCCGAAGCCGATATGGGTCTTGCAGTCGACAAGGACCGGCCGGTCGGAGGTCTTGGCCTCGGTCAGGGCGCGATCGATGTCCACGGGGTCGTGGCCGTCGCAGGCAAGGACCTTCCAGCCGGCCGCGGCGAAGCGGGCGCGCTGGTCAGTCACGTCAGAGAGGCTGACCTTGCCGTCGATGGAGATATTGTTGTTGTCCCAAAGCACGATGAGCTTCGAAAGCTTCTGCATCCCGGCAAGGCCGATCGCCTCGTGGCTGATGCCCTCCATCAGGCAGCCGTCGCCGACGATGACCCAGGTGCGGTGATCGACGATCTTCGCGCCGAAGCGGGCGCGCAGGGATTCCTCGGCCATCGCGAAACCGACGGCGTTGGAGATGCCCTGGCCGAGCGGGCCGGTCGTGGTCTCGACCCCCGCAACATGGCCGTATTCCGGGTGGCCCGCGGTGATTGCGCCCCATTGGCGGAAGTTCTTCAGCTGATCGAGCGTCATGTCTTCGTAGCCGGTGAGGTGGAGAAGCGCATAGATCAGCATCGAGCCGTGGCCGGCCGACAGGATGAAGCGGTCGCGGTCGGCCCATTTCGGCGCGGAGGCGTCGAATTTCAGGTGCTTCCCGAACAGGACCGTCGCCACGTCGGCCATGCCCATCGGCATCCCCGGATGGCCGGAATTCGCCGCCTGGACCGCGTCCATGGCAAGCGCGCGGATGGCGCAGGCCTTCATCCAGTGATCGGCATGCTTTTCGCGAAGGGTGGCGATGTCCACGGGGGCGGTCCTTCCGTTCTGGGATGCAAGGTCGCCGGCTTGATAGCAGGCTCGCAGGCGAGATCAAGCGCGCCCGCTAAGATGCTGACGCGAAAGGGGGAGAAATCGGCGACAGCTTTGGTCTAAACTCGGGGCCGGTGGGGGCCGGTCCGATTCGCTGACAAGGCATGAGTGTCCGAGGCCCCGGTTATTCGAGAAACGTGATCGAGTGAAACGTCAGGGGGCCTGAGGAAATGAGCGACATAACCGAGTTGGAACGCCGGATTTCGGTGGCCTTGGAACGAATTGGCGCGGGGCTGGATCTGCTCGGCCAGGGGTCCGGAGCAGCGCCGGCCGCGGGTGCCGACGAGGGCGAGCTGACCCGCCTGCGCGACGCGCTCGATGCCGAGCGGACCGCGAACGCGCAACTAACCGAACGGGTGCGTGCGATCAGGGAAAAGCAGGAAACAATGGTCGAGGCGCTTGAGAAGAAGGTGGGCCGCCTGACCGAACAGCTGAATACCGCGGGCGTGGAGCTGCAGCGGCAGAAGCAGCTCAATGCCGATCTGACCGAGGCGAATCGCGCGCTGAGCGACGCCGCGCAGGAAGGGGTGGCGGAGCCGCACCTCATCAACCGCTCGATGATGACCGAGCTTGAGGCCCTGCGCATCGCCCGCGCGGCCGAAATGGCGGAGATGGAGGAGATCCTCTCCGAACTCAAACCCCTGATCGGCGAGGTGGCCTGATGCCGGACGTCACGATTTCCATCGGCGGGCGCGATTTCGAGGTGGCCTGCCAGGACGGCGAGGAGCATTTCCTGCGCGCCGCGGCCAAGATGCTCGACAACGAGGCGACGACGCTCGTCGGCCAGATCGGCCGGATGCCGGAGGCGCGCATGCTCCTGATGGCGGGGCTGATGCTGGCCGACAAGGCGGCGGGGCTGGAGGACCAGCTTCGTGCCGCCGAGGAACGCGCGGTGGTGGCCGAGCGGGTGGCCGCGAATGCCCGGGCCAATCCCGAGCGGATCGAGGTGCCGGTGATCCCCGAGATCATCACCGAGACCTTCGCCGAGATCGCGGCCCGGGCGGAAGCGCTTGCCGACCGGGTCGATGAGCGGCTGCAATAGGATCGCGCCTCCGGGCGCGCCCACCCTACGCTCTCAGGCACAATGGCCGCCCGAATGGCGGCCATTTCTGTTTGGAGCCGGGATGTGCGGCGATCAGGCGTTGGCGGCGCGGATCTTGTCGGCGGCGTCCTTGTTGTAGGCCACCCCCTTCGCGTCGAAGAGCTGGTCGAGTTCGCCAGAGAGCGTCATCTCGGTGACGATATCGCAGCCGCCGACGAATTCGCCCTTCACGTAGAGCTGCGGGATCGTCGGCCAGTCGGAGAAATCCTTGATGCCCTGGCGGATATCGGCGTTCTCGAGCACGTTCACGTCGGCATAGTCGATGCCCATGAAGTTCAGAACCCCCGCGACGCGGCTGGAAAAGCCGCATTGCGGCATCGTCTTTGTGCCCTTCATGAAGAGCACGACATCGTTCTTCTCGACGGTATCGCGGATCTGGTCGGATGCGGTTGTTGTGGTCATATCGGTTACTCCGGTGCCTTGGTGGTCAGCGCGAGCGCGTGGAGTTCGCCCTGCGCGCCGTCCATCTTTCCTTTGAGCGCGGCATAGACCGCGCGCTGCTGCTGGACTCGATTCATGCCGCGGAAGCTTTCGTCGATGACCTCGGCGGCGAAGTGGTTCCCGTCACCGGCGAGATCGGTGATGGTGACCTTCGCCTTTGGGAACGTCGCCCGTATGAGGGTTTCGATGTCTCGCGCTTCCATCGCCATGAGGCGTCCTTCCATTGTCGTCTTTGCACGAATGTATGCCGCGTCGCCGGGCGCCGCAAGGTCGCCGAGGGCGCCAGCCGGCCATGTTTTCGACGCGCGCGTTCGCGCCGACGAGTAGGTCCTCAGGTCAGCTCACCGCGGCTTCGAAGGCGGTCCGGTAGAGGTCCGAGAGCGGGCCGAGCGGCGCCGAGGCGTCGCCGAACCGCACGTCGGGCCCGCCGAAACGGCCGGCGGTCGCGGCCGGGACGCCTGCGGCACCGGCGGCAGCGAGGAGGGCGTCGGCCTTGTCCGGCGCCACGGCGACGAGGTAGCGCGCCTGATCCTCGCCGAAGAGCAGCGCGGTCTCGCCGCTCTCGAGCGTCACGCCGAGACCGGCGGCCTCGGCCATCTCGAAGGCGGCGAGGGCAAGGCCCCCGTCCGAGAGATCGGTCGCGGCGCGGACCGTCTTGCGGTTGGCGCGCAGGAACTCCCCGTTCCGCCGTTCGGCGACGAGGTCGATTTGCGGCGCGTCGCCCTCTTCCCGGCCGAAGGCCTCGGCGAGAAGCGCGGATTGGCCGAGATGGCCCCTGGTCTCGCCGAGGACGATGGCGATGTCGCCCTCTGAGGGCAAGCCCGCGATGAGGTCGCCGAGCGAGGCCAGAAGCCCGACCGCGCCGATGGTCGGCGTCGGCAGGATGCCCTTGCCGTCGGTCTCGTTGTAGAGCGAGACGTTGCCCGAGACGATCGGCATGTCGAGCGCCTTGCACGCCTCGCCGATGCCCTTGATGGCGCCGACGAGCTGGCCCATGATCTCGGGCTTTTCGGGGTTGCCGAAGTTGAGGTTGTCGGTCGCGGCCAGCGGCAGGGCGCCGACGGCGGTCAGGTTGCGGTAGGCTTCCGCCACTGCCTGCTTGCCGCCCTCGACGGGGTTCGCCTTCACGTAGCGCGGCGTCACGTCCGATGTGAAGGCGAGTGCCTTGCCGGTGTCGTGGACGCGCACGACACCGGCACCAAGACCCGGCGTGCGGACCGTGTCGGCCATCACCTGGGTGTCGTATTGCTCCCAGACCCAGGACTTGTGGGCGTAGTTGGGTGAGCCGATCAGCGCCTTCAGCCCCTCGATCGGGTCGATCCGGGGCACATCGTTCAGAGGTGCTGCGGCCGGCGTCGGCACCCAGGGACGGTCGTATTCCGGCGCGCTGGACGAGAGTTTCGACAGTGGCAGGTCGGCCTTGATCTCGTTGCCGTGCAGGATCAGGAAACGGTCCTCGGCGATGGTCTCACCGACGATGGCGAAGTCGAGGTCCCATTTCTCGAATATCGCCCGGGCTTCGGCCTCTTTCTCAGGCTTCAGCACCATGAGCATCCGCTCCTGGCTTTCCGACAGCATCATCTCGTAGGCGGTCATGTTCGCCTCGCGTTGCGGCACGTCGTCGAGTTGCAGCCTGATGCCGAGCCCGCCCTTGTCGCCCATCTCGACGGCCGAACAGGTCAGGCCGGCCGCGCCCATGTCCTGAATGGAAATGACGCTGCCCGACCCCATGAGTTCGAGGCACGCCTCAAGCAGGCGCTTTTCGGTGAAGGGGTCGCCGACCTGCACGGTCGGGCGCTTTTCCTCAATCGTGTCGTCGAATTCGGCCGATGCCATCGTCGCGCCGCCGACGCCGTCGCGGCCGGTCTTGGCGCCGAGATATACGACCGGCATGCCGACGCCGGAAGCGGCGGAATAGAAGATCCTGTCGGCATCGGCGAGGCCGGCGGCGAAGGCGTTCACGAGGCAGTTGCCGTTGTAGCTTTGGTGGAAGCGGACCTCGCCGCCCACGTTCGGGACGCCGAAGCAGTTGCCGTAACTGCCCACGCCCTCGACCACACCCTTCACGAGATGTGCGGTCTTGGGATGTTCGGGCACACCGAACGACAGCGAATCCATCGCCGCGATGGGCCGCGCGCCCATGGTGAAGACGTCGCGCAGGATGCCGCCGACGCCCGTCGCCGCCCCCTGATGCGGTTCGATATAGGAGGGGTGGTTGTGGCTCTCCATCTTGAAGATCACCGCCTGGCCGTCGCCGATATCGACGACGCCGGCATTCTCGCCGGGGCCGCAGATGACCTGGGCGCCGGTCGTCGGCAGTGTGCGAAGCCATTTCTTCGACGACTTGTAGGAACAATGCTCGTTCCACATCGCCGAGAAGATGCCGAGCTCGGTGAAGCTCGGCGCGCGACTGATGATCTCGAGGATCCGCTGATACTCGTCGGGCTTCAGCCCATGCGCGGCGATCAGATCCTCGGTGATCTCAGGTTCCTGCATTCCATCCCCCGGAGCTTCGCGGTTGCGGGCGTTTTAGGGGGGAAGACAGGCGGAGGAAAGGGCCACTTGTCGTTGCGAAAGATAATTCGCGCTTTTGCTAGAACCGGGATGTAAAGCCGCGGCGGATCGCAAACGGGGTCGGAATGTGCGTGGCCGATCGAGGTCGCCGAAGGCCGGCACCGCGGCGAGTCCGCGATGCCGCCGGGGTTAGAGTTTCCGTAGAAACCGGTCCAGTGTCATGTGGACCTTTATGACGTCATTCTGGCGCGGCATCCGAGACAGCAGTATCCGCACGTAAGGCGCGTGAGAGCTGAGTTGTTCGACCAGCGCGACCCGCACCATGATCGACCCGCCCGGCTGGACGTCGGCCGACTGAACCACGCCGATCGCGCGGCTATCGGAGGACATGACCATCATGCCCACCAGATCGGAACCAAGGACCGTCCCGGTTCCGGCAATGCCCGCCGTGCCGGCGGCAGTCAGGCGGGTTCCCGTGCCGGTCGTTCCCGTGCCGGTCGTTCCCGTGCCGGTCGTTCCCGTGCCGGTCGTTCCCGTGCCGGTCGTGCCAGTGCCGGTCGTGCCAGTGCCGGTCGTGCCAGTGCCGGTCGTGCCAGTGCCGGTCGTGCCAGTGCCGGTCGTGCCTGTGCCGGTCGTTTCGCTGCTGCCGCCGACACTCGCACCAGCACCTGCATTCACACCGCTGCTGCCGCCGACACTCGCGCCAGCACCTGCATTCACACCGCTGCTGCCGCCGACACTCGCGCCGGCGCCTGCATTCACGCCGCTGCTGCCGCCGACACTCGCGCCGACCCCCGCATTCACACCACCGCTGCCGCCGACGCCAACACCAGCGCCGATATCGAGTGCATTGCCCTGCGCTGGAAACAAGCAAAGCAATAGCGCGGCAGACGTCCATTTGAGCTGAAGTTCGCCGATACAGGTCATGTCTTCCTCCTATGGCTTAGTAGCTCAACATCGCTACACCTTGAGGCTGAATATCAAAATGGGCGCTTTTGCGTCGAGTTTGTGTTGATTGAGGAATTTGATGTGAATGGCTCTCAAGCTTCCGGGGCCGCTGGAGGGGCGGCCAATACGCTGATCGACCGATCGCCGGACGGACAGATCGACAGCGCGGCAGAGCAAAAAAAGGCCGAGCTAAGCTCGGCCCAAGTCCAACAGGGAGGTAGAAGGTGACCAGAGTTGCCTCAACTGTCGCCTTCAATCCCGATTTATGTGCGGTTTGCGAACCGTTCAAGAGAAATCATGCCGCAGGTGCTACATGGCCGGTATGCGTTGCAGACATGCCGCACTGCAACCTCAGATTGTTTCGTCCTCGATCCGCTTTTTCCGGTACGAGATGATTTCTTCCATGACGAAGTCGCGGAATGCGGAAATTCTCTTGGAATGGCGCAGTTCCTCCGGATAGGCGAGGAAGACCGGGACCTCGCTCGATTCCACGTCCGGAAGTACCCGGACAAGGTTCGGAAAATCCTCCGTCAGATAGTCCGGCAACACGCCGATGCCAAGATTGTAGAGCACCGCCTGCAACACGCCGTAGTAATTATTCACGGTGAGTGTGGAGCGGATGTCGTAGGTCAGAAGGCTCTGCACCAACGTTGCCCCGGCGGCGACTTGCGCGGTCGAGGGGTTCTGGCTGATCAGCCGGTGCTCCGACATGTCCTCGAGCCCGCTCGGCGTTCCCTTGGCCGCCAGGTAATCCGGCGTCGCGTAAAGTCGCATCCGCACACTCATCAGCCGGCGGCGGATGAGGTCGGCCTGGCTCGGCTCCTTCATCCGGATGGCGACGTCGGCCTCGCGCATCGGCAGGTCGAGCACGCGCTCCTCCAGCATCAGGTCGATCTTCAGGTCGGGATATTTCTCATAGAGCTTGCCGAGGCGCGGGGCGAGCCAGAGCGTGCCGAACCCGGTCGTCGTCGTGACCCTGAGTTCGCCAAAGACCTCGTCCTCACTGTCGCGGATCCGCGCCGACGCCGTTTCCAGCCGCCGGTTCATCGACGAGGTTGCGTCGAACAGCAATTCCCCCTGCTCGGTGAGAATCAGTCCCCGCGCGTGGCGGTGGAACAATGTGGTGTCGAGGCTTTCCTCAAGCGAACGGATCTGCCGGCTCACGGCGGATTGCGACAAGTGCAGCGCCTCGCCCGCATGGGTGAGAGAGCCCGCATCCGCGACCGCGTGGAATATTCTGAGCTTGTCCCAATCCATTCCGTTTCTTTCTGTCGTTTTCCGACCGTGGCCTTATCGCGCAATTACATGGGGCGCGAAAGCGAAACAAAAACGGCAAAGTGATATTTGTCGGTCGCGTGTCCGGAAAAGAGGCTTTGTAGGTCAGCGTTTTTGACCTATAATGAGTTTGCTCGGAAAGCGGGGAGGGCCAGATGGGCAAGCCGCAGATTTCATTGAATGACCGCTTCGACCTGACCCGGTCGCCGGTGCTGCTGAACGGCACCCAGGCGCTGGTGCGGCTGATGTTGGCGCAGAAGGAGCGAGATCGCAAGGCCGGCCTGAACACCGCCGGCTACGTCACCGGTTATCGCGGGTCGCCCCTCGGCGGGGTCGATCTCAACATGGCACGGGCGAGCAAGCTCCTCGAGGCGAACGACATCCGCTTCCAGCCCGGGCTGAACGAGGATCTGGCGGCGACGGCGGTCTGGGGCACCCAGCAGGCCGAACTCAGGGGCGAAGGGCGCTATGACGGCGTCTTCGCGCTCTGGTACGGCAAGGGGCCTGGGGTGGACCGGTCCGGCGACGTGATGCGGCACGCCAACATGGCCGGCACTTCGCCGATGGGCGGCGTCCTGATGGCGATGGGCGACGACCATACCGGGGAAAGCTCCACCACGCTGCACCAGTCCGACTGGGCGATGGTCGATGCCTACATGCCCGTCGTCAGCCCCGCGGGCGTGCAGGAAATCCTCGACTACGGGCTATACGGCTGGGCGTTGAGCCGCTTCGCCGGCGTCTGGGTCGGCCTCAAGACGATGAAGGACACGGTGGAGGCGACGGCCGTCGTCGACGGCGATCCCTTCCGCATGTCCTTCGTCACGCCCGACTTCCGCCTGCCCGAAGGCGGGCTCAACATCCGCCTTCAGGACACGCCCGTCGCGCAGGAAGCGCGGATGATCGACTTCAAGCGTTTCGCCGCCGAGGCGTTTTCCCACGCCAACAAGATGGATCGCCGCATCTGGGGCAAGCCCGGTGCGAAGATCGGCTTTGTCGCGGCCGGCAAGAACTGGCTCGACCTCGTCCATGCGCTGACGCTTCTCGGCATCGACGCGACAGAGGCCGAGCGGCTCGGCCTGACCACCTACAAGATCGGCCAGACCTTCCCGCTCGACATGAAGGGCTTTCACGACTGGGCCGAGGGGCTCGACCTCATCGTCGTGGTCGAGGAGAAGCGCAAGCTGATCGAGGTGCAGGTCAAGGAAGCGATCTTCGACGACCGCCAGGGCCGCCGCGTCTACGGCTGGAAGCACGCCCTGACCGGGGAAGAGCTGTTCCCGACCCGCTATGCGCTCGACCCCGCCTGGATCGCCGAACGGCTCGGCGGCATCCTGATCGAGGAGGGGCGCGGCACCGACGGGATCAAGGCCGGTCTTGCCGCAGTGCGCGAGGCGAAGAAGGCCGACAACGCGCCCGAGATCGCGGCGCGGCTGCCCTATTACTGTTCCGGCTGCCCGCACAACACGTCCACCAAGGTGCCCGAGGGCAGCCGCGCCTATGCCGGCATCGGCTGCCACTACATGGTCCAGTGGATGGACCGCTCGACCCTCGGTTTCACCCAGATGGGTGGCGAGGGCGCGAACTGGATCGGCGAGGCACCGTTCTCGAAGACGCCGCATGTCTTTCAGAATCTCGGCGACGGGACCTACAACCATTCCGGCATCCTCGCCATTCGGGCCGCCTTGGCCGCCGGAACCAACATCACCTACAAGATCCTTTTCAACGACGCGGTCGCGATGACCGGAGGGCAGGCGAACGAAGGCGGCCTCACCGCCGCCCGCATCGCCCGCGAGGTGCAGGCGATGGGGGTGGAGCATGTCGCGGTCGTCTATGACGACAAGGAAGACGTGGACCGCGGCGCCTTTCCCGCTGGAATGGCATTCCACGAGCGGCATGAGCTTGACACGATTCAGAAGAAGATGCGCGATATCAATGGCGTGTCGGTCATTCTTTACATCCAGACCTGCGCCGCCGAAAAACGCCGCCGTCGCAAGCGGGGCCTGTTCCCCGATCCCGACCGGCGGGTCTTCATCAACACCGATATCTGCGAAGGCTGCGGCGATTGCGGGGTGCAGTCGAACTGCGTCTCCATCGTGCCTGTGGAGACGGAGCTTGGCCGAAAGCGGGCTATCGACCAGTCCTCGTGCAACAAGGACTTCTCCTGCCTCGACGGCTTTTGTCCGTCCTTCGTGACGCTGAAGGGCGCGAAGGTAAAGAAAGCCGACGCTGCGGCGTTCGACTTGCCGGACCTGCCGGAGCCCGCGCTGCCGAAGATCGACGGCACCTTCAACGTGCTGATCACCGGGGTCGGCGGAACCGGCGTCGTGACCATCGGCGCGGTCCTCGCGCAGGCGGCGCAGATCGACGGCAAGGGCGCCGGGATGATGGAGATGGCCGGCCTCGCCCAGAAGGGCGGTGCGGTCAACATCCACCTGCGGCTGGCCGAGCAGCCCGCCGATATCAGCGCGATCCGCGTCGCGGTGGGCGAGGCCGATTGCGTGATCGGTGGCGATCTGGTCGTGACCGGGGGCGCCAAGACCCTCGGCCTGATGAAGACCGGCCGCACCGGCGGGGTCGTCAATGCCCACGAAATCATCACCGGCGCCTTCACCCGCGATCGGGAATTCCGCTTGCCGTCCGGTGCCTTGCGACTCTCTCTTGAAGCACGGCTCCGCGACCGGGTGTGGTTCTTGGACGCGACCGAACTGGCGCGGCGGCTGATGGGCGACTCGATCTATTCCAACATGCTCATGCTGGGCGTGGCCTGGCAGAAGGGGCTCGTGCCGCTTTCTGCCGACGCGATCCGCCAGGCGATCGAGTTGAACGGCGCCGCTGTTGCCGGCAACCTCCGCGCCTTCGAGATCGGCCGCTGGGCCGCCACGCATCCCGACGCAGCGGCAAAGGCAGGTGAGGAACCGGCCGCAACCCCTCTGTCCTTGCAGGAAAAGATCGACTTTCGCGCGGATCATCTCCGGTCCTACCAGAACACCGCCTATGCCGATCGCTTCCGCCGCCTCGTCGCCTCCGCGCCCGAGGATCTGCGCGAGGCTGTGACAGAAGGCTACCACAAGCTTCTCGCCTACAAGGACGAATACGAGGTGGCGCGGTTGCACCTGGAGACGGCCGCGAAGGTCCGCGCGGAGTTCGAGGGCGATTTCCGCATGAACTTCCACCTCGCGCCGCCGCTGTTGGCGGGCAAGGGGCCGAACGGGAGGCCGAGGAAGCGTGAATTCGGGCCGTGGATCGTCCCCGTCTTCCGGCTCCTCGCCGCGATGAAGGGCCTACGCGGCACCGCGTTCGACCCCTTTGGCCGCGCCTCCGAACGCCGCATGGAGCGTGCGCTGATCGCCGAATACGAGTCCGACATGGCCGAGATCCTGCCGAAGGTCACGCCCGCCACCCGCGACGCGGCCGAGGCGCTCGCCCGCCTGCCGCTCGACATCCGAGGCTTCGGCGAGGTGAAGGAAGCCTCGCAACGCCAGGCCGCGAAACGGCGCGAGGAACTTCTGGCGCTGATCCGCGCCGGCGGCGCGCCCTTGAAGGCGGCGGCGGAATAGCGACGGGCACAACTTTTGCTATCGAGTCGATGTCGCGTCGGCACGGCGATCCTGCGCGCCTGGCCCGACGCATTCGGGGCGGATGCGAAACAGATGATGGATTTCCTCGGCCGGGCGACGTATGACTTGTCGCCAAAGCTGTTGTCGTCATGCGGCTACGGCTTTGAATTCGAAGAGAAATACCGCGCCTGAGCCAACCCGGCCCCGGCCGGGGAAGGGAAGCGCGGATGGCGGTCGGCATTTTCGATTCGGGGCTCGGCGGGCTCACGGTTTATGACGGGGTCGCGAAGGCGATGCCCGACGTGCCTTTCGTCTATTTCGGCGACAACGCCCATGCGCCCTACGGCGTCCGCGATGCCGACGACATCTTCAACCTCACCTGCGCCGGGGTCGAGCGGCTCTGGGAGGAAGGCTGCAACCTCGTCGTCCTCGCCTGCAACACCGCCTCGGCCGTGGCGCTGAGGCGCATGCAGGAAACCTGGGTGCCAAAGGATAAGCGCGTCCTCGGCGTCTTCGTGCCGCTGATCGAGGCGTTGACCGAACGGCAATGGGGCGACAACTCGCCGCCGCGCGAGGTTGCGGTCAAGCACGTGGCGCTCTTTGCCACGCCCGCGACGGTTGCCTCCCGCGCGTTCCAGCGCGAACTGGCCTTCCGAGCCATCGGCGTCGATGTCGAGGCGCAGCCCTGCGGCGGTGTCGTCGATGCGATCGAGCAGGGCGACGAGATGCTGGCCGAGGCGCTCGTCCGATCCCATGTCGAGGCGCTGATGCGACGGATGCCGAAGCCGGAGGCGGCCATGCTCGGCTGCACCCATTATCCCCTGATGCAGGCGATCTTCCAGGACGCGCTCGGGTCGGGCGTGAAGGTCTATTCGCAGGCCGATCTCGTCGCGCCGAGCCTCAAGGACTACCTCGCCCGGCGCCCGGAATTCCTCGGCGCCGGCACGGTGTCGAAATTCCTCACCACCGGCGATCCAGTCCGGGTTTCGTCGAAGGCGACGCAGTTCCTGCGCCGGCGGATCGCGTTCGAAGCGGCCTGAGGGGCGGCGATGCGCGCCTTCGTCGCGATTCCCGTCCCCGAGGATATCCGCGAGCGGCTGGAGGAATTGCAGTCCGACCTTCCGGTCGGCCGCCACGTCGATCCCGAGACGTTCCACATCACGCTCGCCTTTCTCGGCGACGAATCCGTCGAGCGGATCGACGCTGCGCACGAGGCGCTCGAATACCTCGCCGCCGCGCCGTTCAGCTTGCGGATCGACGGGCTCGACATCTTCGGCGGGGCGGCGCCGAAGACGCTCTTCGCCGCCATAGCGCCGTCCGAGCCGCTCGACATCCTCCAGCGCAAGGTGAGGAGCCTGCTTCACGGCGCGGGCATCATGCCCGACCGGGCCCGGTTCCGTCCGCATGTCACGCTTGCCTGGTTCCGGCCGGGATCGGGCCCCGGATCGGGAACCGAGGCGGCGCTGGCGCGGTTCCTGACCCGCCACGCCACCTTCGGCAGCGCGCCTTTTCCGGTGACGGAGGTGGTGCTCTACCGTTCGCACCTGACCGGCGACGGCGCCATTCACGAAGCGCTGGCCGAGTATCCGCTGGCCTAGCCGGCCCGCCTACACGAAGAAATCAGTTGAATCCCGGCCCCCCGTCGCCCATCAAGCGGCGAGTTCTGTGATGCGAGGCCCGCCATGACCCACAAGATCGCCATTCTCGGCGCGTCCGGCTATACCGGGGCCGAGTTGGTCCGCCTGATCGCCACCCATCCGGCGATGGAGATCGTCGCACTTTCCGGCGACCGCAAGGCCGGCATGGCGATGGCTGAGGTCTTCCCGCACCTGCGTCACCTGAAGCTGCCAGTGCTGGAAAAAATCGAGGACATGGATTTCTCCGGCGTCGATCTGGCCTTCTGCGCGCTGCCGCACGCGACCTCTCAGGCGGTGATCAAGGAGTTGCCGCGCGATCTGAAGGTCGTCGACCTTTCCGCCGATTTTCGGCTCCGCGATCCGGCGGAATACGAAAAGTGGTACGGCAAGCCCCACGCCGCGGTCGAATTGCAGAAGACCGCCGTCTACGGCCTGACCGAGTTCTACCGGGATGGGATTCGCGCCGCCCGGCTCTGCGCCGGCACTGGCTGCAACGCCGCGACGGGCCAATACGCGATCCGGCCGCTGATCGAGGCCGGCGTGATCGACCTCGACGAGATCATCCTCGACCTCAAGGCCGGGGTCAGCGGGGCAGGGCGGTCCCTGAAGGAAAACCTCCTCCATGCCGAGCTTTCGGGTGGCACCCATCCCTATTCGGCGGGCGGCGCTCACCGGCATCTCGGCGAATTCGACCAGGAATTTTCCAAGGCTGCGGGCCGGCCGGTACGGATCCAGTTCACGCCGCACCTGATGCCCTTCAACCGGGGCATCCTCGCCACTGTCTACGTGCGGGGCGATGCGACGGCGGTTCACGCCGCCCTTGCCGAGCGTTACGCGGACGAGATTTTCCTCGAGGTGCTACCCTTTGGCGCACTCCCCTCGACAAGGTCGATCGCGGGCTCCAACTTTGTCCATATCGGTGTGATGGCCGACCGGCTGCCGGGGCGAACGCTCGTCGTCGCGGCGCTCGACAACCTCGCCAAGGGGTCGTCGGGGCAGGCGATCCAGAACGCCAACCTTATGCTGGGGATAGAGGAGACGGCGGGCCTCATGCTCGCCCCGGTCTTCCCGTGAGGACGCGATGAAGGGACTGAAGAAACAACGCCGGATCCAGATCATCGTCCTTGCCGCCGTGGCGATGGCGGCAAGCTTCGGGGCGTTCTACCTTGCAGCGCCCGACGCGCTGCAATATTTCCGCTCGCCCACAGAGGTCGCCGAGAAGGCGCCCGGTCCGAACGAGACCTTCCGCATCGGCGGCCTCGTTGAAGAAGGCAGCCTTGTGCGCGGGCAGGGTGCCGCGATCACCTTCCGCGTCACCGACACGAACGAGGCGATCCCGGTGCGCTACGAAGGCGTTCTGCCCGACCTCTTCGGCGAGAATGAAGGCGTGGTGGCGACCGGCAAGCTGGTCGATGGCACCTTCCAGGCGACCGAGATTCTCGCCAAGCACGACGAGACCTACATGCCGAAAGAAGTGGTCGAGGCCCTGAAGGAACAGGGCATATATGTCGATCCGAACGCTGATCCGAACGCTGGGGCTGCAACGAATTAACCTTTTCGTCAGAGCCTTTCCTCCGATCCCTGGGGGAAAAGCTCATGCAGACCGTCACCGACATTGCCCGCGAAATCGTCGCCCGCGAGGGCGGCTACGTGAACGACCCCGACGATCCCGGCGGGGCGACGAAATACGGCGTCACCATCCATACGATGCGCCGCCTCGGGCTGGACCTCACCGGCGACGGGCAGGTGAGCGAGGCCGACGTCCGCCGCCTGACCCGCGACAAGGCCGCGGAAATCTTTGTCGAGCACTACTTCCGCCGCCCGCGCATCGCCGAGTTGCCCGAGGCGCTGCAGCCTTCGGTCTTCGACATGTATGTCAATGCCGGCTCGAACGCGGTGCAGATCCTGCAGCGGCTCCTCAACGAGATGGGCAACGACCTGACCGTCGACGGCGTCCTCGGGCCGATGACCATCGCCGCCGCCCGTCGCGCCGCCGACAGGGCGCCCGACCTCATCGCCGATGCCTACGGGATTGCCCGGCGGAACTACTATTACAGTCTCGCCGATGCCCGGCCCGCCAACCGCAAATACGCGCGCCGGCGCGATGGCGGCAAGGGCGGCTGGATCACCCGGGCCGAGGAATTCATCTCGCCGCGCTTCCACCTCAGCGAAGCCGAGCATCGGGCGAGGACCGCGACATGGGCATGATCGGACGGATTCTCGGGGCGCCCGCCGCCACCACGGCCATCGGCCAGGCCGTCAGCAACGTGGCTGAGGTCTTCACGCCCAACGCGACGAAGACGATGCAGGCCACGCACGAGGCCTATCTCGCCGCGCTCGACGAATACGGGGCGGAGTTCCAGTATGTCCGGCCCGGCCTTTTCGACCGCTTCGTGAACGGGCTGAACCGGCTGCCGCGGCCGATGCTGGCGCTCGGCACGCTCGGCCTCTTCGCCTACGCGATGGTCGACCCCGACAGCTTCACCCGGCGCATGGTCGGGCTGAACTACGTGCCCGAACCGCTCTGGTGGCTCCTCGCCGCCATCGTCGGCTTCTATTTCGGTGCGCGCGAGGCGCACTACTTCCGCACCCGCCCGCAGATGGCGGTTACCTCCGCGTCGGCGGCTCCGCCGCCGGAGGATGGCGACAACCCCGCACTCGCTGAATGGCGCCGGCGCGAGGATCGCTAACCCGCTCGTTTCTTCGTTGCAGAAACACCCTCGGGGCGCGCGGGGGGCAGACGGCCCCCCGCCATTCCTCACGACCCCGCGACATCAGCGCGCAGCCCATTCCCCCGGGGCTGCGAAGCCTCTATGCTCGCCCCATGTTCGTAGAATTCGGCCACTTCACCTTGAGCCTCGCGTTGATGATCGCCACCTTTCAGGCGGTGGTCCCGCTCGTCGGCGCCCAGAAGGGCTGGCGCGGCTGGATGGCCGCCGCAGGGCCGGCGGCGACGGCGCAGTTCCTTTGCATCGCGATCTCTTTCGCCGCCCTCACCTACGCATTCGTCACCTCGGACTTCTCGCTCAAGCTCGTCGTCAACAACTCGCACACGATGAAGCCGATGCTCTACAAGGTCTCGGGCGTCTGGGGGAACCACGAAGGTTCGATGCTGCTCTGGGTGCTGATCCTCTCGGGCTTCGGCGCCACGGCGGCGTGGTTCGGCGATGCGCTGCCCGAGCGGCTCCGGGCGCGGGTGCTGAGCGTCCAGGCGATGATCGGCGTGGCCTTCCTCGCCTTCATCCTCTTCACCTCGAACCCCTTCCTGCGCCTCGTCGAGCCGCCTTTCGACGGGCAGGACCTCAATCCGCTTCTGCAGGATCCCGGCCTCGCCTTCCATCCGCCCTTCCTCTATCTCGGCTATGTCGGCCTCTCGATGGCCTTCTCCTTCGCGGTCGCCGCGCTGATCGAGGGGCGCGTGGACGCCGCCTGGGCGCGCTGGGTCCGGCCCTGGACATTGGCCGCCTGGATGTTCCTCACGGTCGGCATCGCGCTCGGCTCCTGGTGGGCCTATTACGAGCTTGGCTGGGGCGGGTTCTGGTTCTGGGACCCGGTGGAGAACGCCTCGTTCATGCCCTGGCTCGTGGCCACAGCGCTCCTCCATTCGGCCATCGTCGTGGAAAAGCGCGAGGCGCTGAAAAGCTGGACGGTCCTCCTGGCGATCCTCGCCTTCGGCTTCTCGCTCATCGGCACGTTCATCGTCCGCTCGGGCATCATCACCAGCGTCCACGCCTTCGCCAACGACCCGGAGCGCGGGGTCTTCATCCTCGCCATCCTCGCGGTTTTCATCGGCGGCGCGCTGACGCTTTATGCCGCGCGGGCGGGGACGATGGAGGCGAAGGGTGTCTTCGGCGTCGTCAGCCGCGAATCGGCGCTCGTGCTCAACAACGTCCTTCTGTCGGTCGCGGCCTTCGTGGTCTTCGTCGGCACGCTCTGGCCGCTCATTGCGGAACTGGCCTTCGGGCGCAAGCTCTCGGTCGGCGCGCCCTTCTTCGATCAGGCCTTCACGCCCTTCATGGTGCTCCTCGCCGCGATCCTGCCCGTGGGCGCGATCCTGCCCTGGAAACGCGCCAACCTCGGGCGAAGCGCCCGGCCCCTGCGCGGCGCGCTCGCGCTGGCGCTCGCCTTCGGGGCGCTCGCCTTCGCGGTGCAGACCGGCCGCTCGGCGCTCGCACCGGTGGGCGCGGCACTCGGCGTCTGGGTCATCGCGGGGGCGATGACCGAGCTTTGGCAGCGGGCCGGACGGCGGCTGCCGCGCCTCGCCCGGCTGCCGCGCGCCGATTGGGGCAAGGCGGCGGCGCATTCGGGCCTCGGCGTCACCTTCATCGGCATTGCCTGCCTGACCGCCTGGGATATCGAGGATATCCGGGTGGCGAAGGTCGGCGAGAGCTTCGATGTGCGGCAGCTACACGATCACGCTCGAAGGTGTCGAGCGGGTCCAGGGGCCGAACTTCATCTCCACCACCGCGACGATGCGGGCCACGAAGGACGGGCGCGAGGTGGCGCTTCTGCATCCTGAAAAGCGGGTCTACCCCGTGGCCGGGATGCCGACGACGGAGGCCGCGATCGACAACGGTGTCTGGCGCGATCTCTACCTCGTCATCGGCGATCCGCAGGACGATGGCGGCTGGGCGGTCCGGACCTATGTGAAACCCTTCGCCAACTGGATCTGGGCGGGGGCGATCATCATGGCCTTCGGCGGCATCCTCAGCCTCTCGGACCGGCGCTACCGTGTCGCGGCCGGGGCGCGCAAGGCGCCGGCGATGGCCGCGCCGGCGGAGTAGGGGATGCGCTGGCTGATCCTCGTCCTGGCGCTTCTCGCGGGTCCGGCGGGCGCCGTGCAGCCGGATGAGATGCTCGCCGATCCCGTTCTCGAGGCGCGGGCGCGCGAGCTCAGCCAGGGGCTACGCTGTCTGGTCTGTCGGAACGAGAATATCGACGAATCCAACGCCGATCTCGCGCGCGACCTGCGGATTCTGGTGCGCGAGAGGCTCGTGGCGGGCGACAGCAACGAAGAGGTCATCGCCTACCTCGTCGACCGCTACGGCGAATATGTGCTGTTGAAACCGACAGCCACGGGCGAGAACCTGATCCTCTGGATAGCCGGCCCGGCGATGCTGCTGGTCGCGCTCGCCTCGGCGGGGGTCTACCTTCGCCGCCGGAGATCGGCGCCCGATGCCGCCCCGGCGCCGCTCAGCACCGAGGAACGCGCCCGGCTGGATGAAATCCTGAATCAGTGACGCCGGGATTTGCTTTGCGTTCCGGCGCAGGTCGCTAATCTGGCGCGGCGACGGGACCGGAGGAGGCGCGCGTGAGCTATCAGACAATCCGCTACGAGGAGAAGGACGGCGTCGCCGTCGTCAGGCTCGACCGCGAAGCGGTGATGAACGCGCTGAACCGCGCGATGCGGACCGAGATCACCGAGGCCGTGGGCCGCGCGGCGGAGGCCGCGCGGGTGATCGTCCTGACCGGCACCGGCCGCGCCTTCTGCTCGGGCCAGGATCTGAGCGACCCGGCGGTCGCGGGCGGATTCGACGTGGGCCGCGTCCTCGCCGAGGAATACGAGCCGATGCTGCGGGCGATCCTCGCCGCGCGGGTCCCGGTCATCGCCGCGGTCAACGGCGCGGCCGCCGGGGCGGGGGCCAACCTCGCGCTTGCCGCCGACGTGGTGATCGCGGCCGAGAGCGCGAGCTTCATCCAGGCCTTCACCCGGATCGGCCTCATCCCCGATGCCGGCGGCACCTATGGGCTGCCGCGCACCATCGGCATGGCCCGCGCGATGGGGGCAGCGCTTTTCGCCGAAAAGGTGAGTGCCGTCAGGCAGCCGACTGGGGCATGATCTGGGAAGCGGTTCCGGACGCGGCGTTCGAGGCGCATTGGCGGGCGCGGGCGGCAGCGCTCGCGAAGGGGCCAACCGGGGCCTTCGCCCGGATCAAGGAGGCGATGCGCGCGAGTCTCGGCAACGACCTCGACGCGCAGCTTCGCGCTCGAGGCGCGGCTGCAGGGCGAATGCGGGCAGACGGCGGATTTCCGCGAGGGCGTGGCGGCGTTCCTCGAAAAGCGGCCGGCGCAGTTCCAGGGGCGGTAAGGCGCAACCGATTGCGGCGCGGTTCCCGCGCCATTGTCCCTGTCTCGCCGCCCCGGCGGGGCCGGGTCTGCTCAGCCTGCCTCCGGCGGGGATATTTCCGGCAAGATGAAAACGTCACGTTTCGGAACTTGACCGCAGGCGGTTCGGGGTCGAGAGTTGGGGCATGAGGGCGCATGGCCCGAAGGCACGGGGGCCAGCCAGCGAAGGCGCCCGGTCGCGTGCCGTCGGGGGATATCATGCGCTGCATCACGGTACTTGGGCCGTCTCAATCGGGGAAGACCGAGCTTGTCCGGGCGCTTGCCGCGCTCGAGGACGGCCATCCCCGGTCCGAGACGGCCGGCCATCTCACGCTGACGCGGTTCGGGTTCATGGGCGATGACTGGTGCGCGCTCGACCTGGCCGGGGGCCCCGAATTCGCCCGCATGGGCGGGGCGGCGCTGCTGGCCGCCGATGCCGCGGTCCTTTGTGTCGCGCCCGATCCGGAAGAGGCGGTCCTCGCCGCGCCCTGGCTCCGCGCCATCGAGGCCGCGAACGTGCCCGTCTTCATCTTCGTCAACCGCATGGACATGCCGAAGGGACGGGTGCGCGACATCGTTTCGGCGCTTCAGGCCTATACCGGTCACACCGTCGTGCTGCGCCAGATCCCGATCCGCGAGGGCGGCCAGGTCGTTGGTGCCGTCGACCTCATTTCCGAACGCGCGTGGCGCTACCGTGAGGGCCAGCCCTCGCAACTCGTCGCCATGCCGAAGGACGTGACCGAGCGCGAGCACGAGGCGCGGGCCGAGTTGCTGGAACACATGTCCGACTATGACGACGCGCTCCTGGAGGAACTGATCGAGGACCACGAACCCGCCACCGGCGCGCTCTTCGAGATCGCGCGGCGCGAGACCCAGCATCGCGATGTCATCCCGACCTTCCTCGGCTCCGCGAGCCACAAGAACGGCATCCTGCGGTTGATGAAGGCGCTCCGTCACGAGGTGCCCGAAGTCGCTGCCTTGCGCGAAAGGCTCGGGGTCGGGGAGGCGCAGGCGGTCGGGTTCCATGCCCAGATCCGCAAGCATCTCGGCAAATGCGTGATGCTCCGGGCGCTCAGCGACGGGGTGAAGCAGGGCGCGTCCCTCGGCGGTGCCAGTCTTGGCGGGCTCGTCGAGATCGGCGGCAAGGGCGGCAACGGCCAACTCGGCCTCGGCGAGGTCGGGATCTCGGTCAAGTCCGACCAGCTCGATGCCGGCCGGGTCTTCACCGCCGACGCGGCCGTTGCGGTCCCGGACTGGGGGCGCGGCTGCCCGCCCGCACTCGCCCGTCTTCTCACCCCGGTTCATGAGCGTGACGAGGTTCGGCTGTCGGCGGCGCTGAGCCGGCTGGCCGAGGCCGATCCGATGCTGTCGCTCGGGCAGGACCAGGCGACGGGCCACGCGCTTCTGAAGCTGCAGGGCGTGATGCACGAGCGACAGGTTCTGGCCTCGCTCGCCGAGGATTTCGGTGTCGAGGTGACAACCGGCATACCCGATCCGCGCTACCTCGAGACGATCTCCGCCCCTGTCGAGGAGCATTACCGCCACCGCAAGCAATCCGGCGGGGCCGGGCAATTCGCCGATGTCGCGATCACCGTGCGGCCGGGCGCGCGCGGGGACGGGTTCCAGTTCGCCGAGGTGGTGAAGGGCGGAGCCGTGCCGCGCAACTACATCCCGTCGGTCGAGGAGGGCGCCCGCGAGGCGCTCGACCGGGGCCCCATGGGCTTTCCGGTCACCGACATCTCGGTCACGCTCACCGATGGCAAGTACCACAGCGTCGACAGTTCCGACTTCGCCTTCCGCACCGCCGGCCGAATGGCGGTGCGCGAGGCGCTGGCCAAGGCCGGGCCGATCCTGTTGCAGCCGATCGAGCGCGTGGCGATCCACGTGCCCTCGATCTATTCCGGGGCGATGGTGTCGATGATCTCGGCGCTGAAAGGCCAGGTCCTCGGCTTCGACCGCGATCCAGATTGCCGTGGTTGGGACATCTTCCGCGCCCTCCTTCCGGCCTCCGTCGAGGAGGAATTGGTGATGGCGCTCGGCTCGGCGACGCAAGGCACCGCCTGGCACGAGACCGAATTCGACCATTACGAGGAAATCTATGGCCGCGAGGCCGAGCGGATTTCGAAGGAGCACGCCTCCGCGGCCGCCTGAACCCCCGGACCAATCCGGGCGAATGTGACCGCCTTGCGCCGCCCCCTTGCGGTGCCGTTCCCGCAGGGGGTATCCTGATGCCGGTCCGCAGTTCACCAAGGCGTCGCCGCCCCGAAGGGGTCAGCTAAACCTGCGTTACGGCATCGACGGCCGCTTGTTTCCACAAGCGCCACGCCGGCAAGGGCGACCATCGGCCCCCGCGACAGGCGGGGCAGGGCGCATGTCGGAGGACAGGACATGGCACGCGATGCGATTGCCTTTCACGTGAGCGATCTTGCGGCCTTTGCGCGGGCCCTGCGCAAGGGGCTGGCGGAGGAGGGGGCGCTGCCGGGGCATCTGGGGCTTCTCAATCACATCGCCCGCGCCGGCGGGTTCCGCAACTACCAGCATCTGAAAGCGCGCGCCTCGGCGGCAACGGCAGCCGGGGCTCCGCCCGGACCGGTCGATGAAAAGCGGCTGGCGCAGGCGCTGCGGACCTTCGATGCCGAAGGGCGGATGATCCGCTGGCCGGCCAGGACCGCGATGCAGGGACTTTGCCTCTGGGCGCTCTGGGCGCATCTTCCGGCGCGGCGCGAGATGGCGGAGGCTGAGGTGAACGCGGTTCTCGACCGCTGGCATCTCTTCGGCGACCGGGCGCTCCTGCGCCGGTCGCTCATCGACCACGGGCAGGCGAGCCGCAGCACCGATGGGCGCGTCTACCGGCGGACCGAGGCCGCGCCGCCGGCCGAGGCGCGGGCGCTGATCCGGGCGCTTGCGGGACGGGGCGGCTGAACGCAAACGGCCGCCCCGAAGGGCGGCCGTTTGACCCCGGATCGTGACCGATCAGCGGTTTTCGACGTCGACGTAGTCGCGCGTGGTCTGGCCGATGTAGAGCTGGCGCGGGCGGCCGATCTTCTGGGTCGGGTCGCCGATCATTTCCTTCCACTGCGAGATCCAGCCGACCGTGCGGCTGACGCGCGAAGATCGGCGTGAACATCGAGGTCGGGAAGCCCATCGCCTCGAGGATGATGCCGGAGTAGAAATCGACGTTCGGATAGAGCTTCTTCTCGACGAAATACTCGTCCTCGAGCGCGATCCGCTCCAGCTCCTTGGCGACCTGCAGCGTCTCGTTGTTGTGGATGCCGAGCAGGTCGAGCACCTCGTCGGCGCTTTCCTTCATCACCTTGGCGCGCGGATCGAAGTTCTTGTAGACGCGGTGGCCGAAGCCCATCAGCCGGAACGGATCGTTCTTGTCCTTGGCGCGGGCGATGAATTCCGGGATCCGGTCGACGGTGCCGATCTCGCGCAGCATCTCGAGGCAGGCCTGGTTGGCGCCGCCATGCGCCGGGCCCCAGAGGCAGGCGATGCCGGCGGCGATGCAGGCGAACGGGTTGGCGCCCGACGAACCGGCCAGACGCACCGTCGAGGTCGAGGCGTTCTGCTCGTGATCGGCATGCAGCATGATGATCCGGTCCATCGCCTTGGCGAGGATCGGATTGACCACATAGTCCTCGCACGGCACCGAAAAGCACATGTGCAGGAAGTTCGAGGCGTAATCGAGCGCGTTCTTCGGATAGACGAAGGGCTGGCCGATCGAATACTTGTAGGCCATCGCGGCGATCGTCGGCATCTTGGCGATCATGCGGATCGCGGCGACCTCGCGCTGCCAGGGATCGTTGATGTCGGTGCTGTCGTGGTAGAAGGCCGACATCGCGCCGACGACGCCGACCATGGTCGCCATCGGGTGGCTGTCGCGGCGGAAGCCCGCGGAAGAAGTAGTGCATCTGTTCATGCACCATCGTGTGCGTGGTGATGCGGCTTTCGAAGTCGATCATCTGCGGCTTCGTTCGGCAGCTCGCCGTAGAGCAGCAGGTAGCAGACCTCGAGGAAGTGCGACTTCTCGGCCAGCTGCTCGATCGGATAGCCGCGATAGAGCAGTTCGCCCTTGTCGCCGTCGATATAGGTGATGGCGCTGTCGCAGGCGGCGGTCGAGGTGAAGCCCGGATCGTAGGTGAAGACGTCGGCCTGCGCGTAGAGCTTGCGGATGTCGATCACGTCCGGCCCGACCGTCGGCTGCAGGATCGGCAACTCGATCGACTTGCCGTCGAAGCTCAGCGTCGCGGTCTTGATCATCTTATCCATCGCAGTTTCCTTTCCTGGCATCCGCCCGGTCATGGCCGGTCGGAGGGTCAACGTGGCAGCCAGCGCGCACGACTTTGCGCCTCAGGCCGCGCATCCTTCAGTCCGGGCGAGGGTTTCCTCCCGCCCGATGACGAGCATCATGTCGAAAACGCTGGGACTGACCGTCCGTCCGGCAAGTGCCGCGCGAGCGGTCCCGCGATCTTGCCGAGTCCGAGTCCCGTGAGCCTCGGCGACGCTGGCCACGATCTCCTCCAGCTTTCCCGGCTCCAGCTAGCATTTTGCAGCTGCGGCGTCAATTCTCTCAGTATACCACGGGATACCGGATCGAGCGCCTGCGCCGCCTTCTCGTCCGGGTCGATATGGCCGATTGTCCAAGCACAAAATGCGCTTTTTCAAGAAGTTCCGGAAAGGTCTTCGCGCGCTCTTTCAGGCAGTAAAGAGCGCGTGACAAGCCCATCTTTCTGCGCCTGCGAAAGGGCGGGCTGGCCGCGCGGCTTCCAGATATGCCTCAATTTCAGGCAACAAGCTCGGCATCCGGCGTGCGCGGCGATATGCTGGCCGCAGAGATTTTCGAGCTTCTTGAAGTCGAGCCGCGCCGGGGCCCGGCCGATTCCCTTCAGGTCGAACCAGTCCCGCGCCTGGGCATCGGTGAAAAATTCGTCATCGCCATGGCCCAGCCGAGCCGGGTCAGGTAGTTGCGCATCCCCGCCGCCGGGTAGCCCATCGCCTGGTACTCCTCGAGCCCGACCGCGCCGTGGCGTTTCGACAGCTTCTTGCCGTCCGGTCCGTGGATCAGCGGGATATGCGCCCAGACCGGCACCGCCCAGCCCATCGCCCGGTAGACCTGCGTCTGGCGCGCCGCGTTGTTCAGGTGGTCGTCCCCCCGGATCACATGGGTCACGCCCATGTCGTGATCGTCGACGACGACCGCCAGCATGTAGGTCGGCGTACCATCGGAGCGTAAACAAACCATGTCGTCGAGCTGGTCGTTGCGGAAGGTCACCTCGCCCTGCACCGCGTCCTCGATCACCGTCTCGCCGTCGCGCGGGGCCTTCAGCCGGATCGACGATAGGGCGCGTCGGGATGGGTCGCGGGATCGGCATCGCGCCAGGGGCTGTGGAAGAGGGTCGAGCGGCCCTCGGCCCGGGCGGCCTCGCGGAAGGCCTCGATCTCGTCTTGCGTCGAAAAGCACTTGTAGGCATGGCCGCGCGCCAGCATCTCGTGCGCCACCTCGGCGTGGCGGTCGCGCGCGGTCGAACTGGCTGACCGCCTCGCCGTCCCAGTCGAGGCCGAGCCAGGTCAGACCCTTCAGGATCGCCGCGGTCGCCTCGGGCGTCGAGCGCGCTCGCGGTCGGTGTCCTCGATCCGGAGCAGGAACCTGCCGCCGCGACCCGCGGGCATAGAGCCAGTTGAAAAGCGCGGTGCGCGCGCCGCCGATATGCAGGTAGCCGGTGGGCGAGGGGGCGAAGCGGGTGACGACATCGGACATGGGCGGCGTTAACCTTTCGGAAACCATGAGCGTTCAGGCTGCGCCCCGGTTCATTAGGCAAAGCCGGACGGGGAAACAAGGTGCGGGTGCTGACAGGTCCGCTTGAGGCGCTCGGCGCGGCGCGGGGCAGGCTCCTGCCCTGGGTGCCGGTCTTGCCTGTCGCATCGGGATCGGTCTCTATTTCGCGCTGCGGGTCGAACCGGGGCCGGCGACGTCTGGCGCGGCCGGGCTTGCGGCGCGGTCTGTCGCGCTTGCCGGCGCTCAGGGGGCCCGAGCTTGCGCGGGTTCCGGCGATCGGGCTCGCGCTGATCGCTTGCGGGCTTGCTGCTCGCTTCGGCTCGCGGCGCATCTCGTGGCCGCTCCGGTCCTGACTTTCCGCTACTACGGCCCGGTCGAGGGGCGGATCGTCGATATCGACCGCTCCTTCTCCGACCAGCTGCGGCTGACGCTCGACCGGGTCGTGCTGGAGGATGTTCCGCCCGAGCGCACGCCCGAGCGGGTGCGGGTCGCGCTGCACGGCGACCAGGGCTTCACCGATCCGCAGCCGGGACTGACCGTGATCCTCTCGGGCCACCTGTCGCCGCCCGACGGCCCGGTCGAACCCGGCGGCTTCGACTTCCAGCGCCTGGCCTGGTTCTCGCAACTCGGCGCGGTAGGCTATACCCGCGCGCCGGTGCTGGCCATCGCGCCGCCGGAGGGCGGGCTGCCGCTGATGGCGTTCCGGATGCGGCGGGCGATCGTCCACGGCGATGCAGGCGCGGATGGAGGGGCAGCCCGGTGCCTTCGCGGCCGCGCTGATGACCGGCGACCGCTCGGGCGTGTCGCAGGCGACGAACAACGCGCTCAGCGGGCTCGAACCTGTCGCATCTCATCTCGATCTCGGGCCTGCATATGGGGCTTCTGACCGGCTTTGTCTTTGCCTCCTGCCGCTACGGGCTGGCGCTGATCGCGCCGCTCGCGCTCAGGCTCGACACGCGGAAGATGGCGGCGTTCGCTGGCGCTGCTCGCGGCGGCCTTCTACCTCGTTCTCGCGGGGCCGAACGTCGCGACGCGGCGCGCCTTCGTCATGGTGGCGGTGATGCTGGTCGCGGTGCTTGCCGACCGGCGGGCGATCTCGCTCCGTTCGGTGGCGATCGCGGCGCTGATCGTGCTCTTGCTCGAACCCGAAAGCCTGATCGAGCCCGGCTTTCAGATGTCCTTCGGCGCGACCGTCGCGCTGATCGTGGCGTTCAAGCCCTGGGCGCAGGCGCAGCGCCGCGTCCCCGCGATGCTGCGGCCGGTGGCGATGCTTCTGTCTGTCGTCGCTCGCCGCCGGTTTCGCCACGGCGCCGATCGCCGCGGCGCATTTCAACCGGATCGCGGAATACGGGCTGCTCGCCAACCTCCTCGCGGTGCCGCTGATGGGCATCGTCGTGATGCCGGCCGGGGTGGTCGCGGCGCTGCTGTGCCGGCATCGGGCTCGCGGCGCCGGCGCTCTGGGTGATGGAACAGGGAACCTGGGCGATCCTCCGCGTCGCGCGACTGGGTGGCCGGCCTCGACGGGGCGGTCGTGGCGGTGCCGACGCCGCCGCCGCTGACGCTGCCGCTGATGGCGCTCGGCGGGCTCGTCGTCCTCATCGGCCGACCGGTCGCGCTGCGCGCCGCCGGCGGCGTGGCGACAGTCGCGGCGTTGGCCTTCTGGATGTCGGCTGACCGGCCCGCGCTGCTCGTTGCCGGCGACGGCTCGCTCATCGGCGTGATGGGCGACAAGGGCGGGCGCTTTCGAAACCGAAGGGCGCGGGCTTCGTCGCGCAAGAGCTGGCTCGAGGATGACGGCGACCTTGCCGCGCAGGAGGACGCCTTCGCCCGGCCCGGCCTGACCGGCAGAAACGGGGGCGTTTCAGGCGGTGGTGGCGGGGCGTCCGGCCTGGCACTTCACCGGCAAGGGCGCCTCGGCCCGGGCGGCCGCCGCCTGCGCGGGGGACGGGCTCGTGGTCCTCTCCGACCGACTGGGAAGGGCCGGTGCCCGCTGGCTGCCGGATCTACGATGTGCGGAAGCTGCGCGAGACGGGCGCGCTCGCGGTCTATGCCGCCGGCGGCGATCTCCGGATCGTCAGCGCGAAGGAGGTTGCGGGTAAGCGGCTTTGGAACTCCCGGCCCGAGCCGCGCACGCGATCGCCGCCGGGCAGAGCTTCAGTAGCTGCGGATCAGCCCGACCAGCCGGCCCTGGACCTTCACGTGATCCTCGGGCAGGACCCGCGTCTCGTAGGCCGGGTTCGCGGCTTCGAGCGCGATCATGCCGCCGCTGCGGCGGAACCGCTTCAGCGTCGCCTCGTGGCCTTCGACCAGGGCCACGACGATATCGCCGTTGTCGGCCGTCGTCTGTTCGCGGATCACCACGATATCGCCATCGTTGATCCCGGCCTCGATCATCGAATTGCCCTTGACCTCGAGCGCGTAGTGCTGGCCGCGCCCGGCGAGCATCGACCCCGGCACCGCGACATGATGCGAGACTTCGCGGATCGCCTCGATCGGCACGCCGGCGGCGATCCGTCCCATGACCGGCAGTTCCATCGCATGGACGTCGCGTGACCGGCATCGCGCCCTTCGGCGGCGCCGTGCCGGTCGCCTTCGATCACCCGGGGCGAGAAGCCGCGGCCTCTCCATCGCGTCGGGCAGCTTCACGATCTCGATCGCGCGCGCCCGGTGGGCGAGGCGGCGGATGAAGCCGCGCTCCTCCAGCGCCGTGATCAGCCGGTGGATGCCCGACTTCGACCGCAGGTCGAGCGCGTCCTTCATCTCGTCGAAGGAGGGCGGAACCCCGTCGCGGTGCACGCGTTTTTGAATGAAATCGAGCAGTTCCAGTTGCTTGCGGGTCAGCATGATGCCTGTTTTCCTTTGCCGATTGCCACGGCGTTCTTTCGACGTTCTACGCGTGTTCCCGTTTTGTGTCAACGAATTCGGGCATCGGCATTCAGGGCCGTCAGAGCGGGATGTAGTCGACCTCGGTCCCTTCGGGCCGCGCGGCATCGCCGACCGGTCGCACCAGAAGCGCGTTCGCCTCGGCCAGCACCGACAGAAGCGCGCTGTCCTGCCGCTCGAACGGCGTGATCCGGGCGCCGTCGCCATCCGTCTCGACCCGCGCCCGCATGTAATGGGCGCGGGCCCGTTCGCCGGGACCGGCAGCGCCAGCCGCGCGCGGCGCAGCGGTGCCGGTGCGCGGCGGCAGGCCTTGCATGCGCGCGCAGCATCGGCAGCATGAAGATATGCCCGCAAACCATTGAAGAAACGGGATTTCCCGGCAGACCGAGCAGGATCGACGCGCCCAGCCGCCCGGCCATCAGCGGCTTTCCCGGGCCGCATCGCGATCTTGTAGAACGACCGCTCCATCCCCATCGCCTCGGTCACCGGGCCGACAAGGTCGTGATCGCCGACCGAGGCGCCGCCGATGGTCACGATCAGGTCGGCGCCCTCGGCCAGCCCGAGGGTGAAGCGCAGGCTCTCGGCGTCGTCGCGCGCGATCGGCAGCATCCGCACCTCGGCGCCCGCCGCCTCGGCCAGCGCGGCAAGCGCGAAGCTGTTGGAGGCGATGATCTGGTCCGGCCCCGGCGCCTCGCCCGGCATGACCAGTTCGTCGCCGGTGGCGATCAGCGCCACCACCGGCCGCCGTGCGACGGTCACCTCGGCGACGTTCATCGCGGCGATCAGCGCGAGATCTGCGGGGCCGCAGACGCCGCGGCGCCTCGATCCGGTCGCCGACGCGGAAATCCTGCCCGGCCGCGCGGATGTTCGTGCCCTCTTCCAGCCGGTCGCCAAGGGTGATCCGATCGCCCTCCCGCGTGACATCCTCCTGCAGGATCACCCGGTCGGCGCCGTCGGGCACCGGCGCGCCGGTGAAGATGCGCACCGCCTCGCCGGCGCCGACGGTGCCGGAAAAGCCTTGTCCGGCCGCGGCTTCACCGATGACGTTCAGAACCGCGCCGGCACGGTGGTCGGCCTCGCGGATCGCGTAGCCATCCATGGCCGAAGCCGCGAAAGGCGGCTGGTCGCGCCGCGCCACCACCGGCTCCGCCAGAACCCGGCCCGCCGCGTGCCGCAGCGGCACCGTCTCGGTCCCGACGGGCGCGCAAAGCGCGAAGAGCCGGCCAAGTGCCTCGTCAACGAAATCATGCCGCGATCTCGCCTTCACTTCGCTTCGTAACGCCCTGATTTTCCGCCATCTTTCAGGATAACCCGCAGCCCCTCGATCCGCATCGACTTCTCGGCCGCCTTCAGCATGTCATAGACCGTCAGCGCCGCGACCGACGCCGCCGTCAGCGCCTCCATCTCGACCCCGGTCTGGCCGGTGGTCTTCACCGTCGCCTCGATCCGGACGCCCGGCAGGCCCGGATCGGGGACAAGATCGACGGCCACCTTGGTGATCGGCAGCGGATGGCAGAGCGGGATCAGATCGGCCGTGCGCTTCGCGGCCATGATCCCGGCCAGCCGCGCGACGCCCAGGACATCGCCCTTCTTCGCGCGCCCCTCGGTGACGAGCGCCAGCGTCTCGGCCTGCATCACCACCCGCGCCTCGGCCACCGCGATCCGATCGGTCACCGCCTTGTCGGAGACATCGACCATATGCGCGTGGCCGTCCTTGTCGAAATGCGTCAGCGCCATGATCAGACCTCCCACCGGATCGGCCAGGATCGCCCGCGTCGCTGCCGCGACATCGGCCTGCCGCATCAGGCTTTCGCCGATGAGGAAGCTGCGCGCGCCGCTGGCGGCCATAGATCGCGAGATCGGCCGGGGTGAAGAGCCCGCTTTCGCAGATCAGCATCCGGTCGGCCGGGATCGACGGGGCGAGCCGACGCGTTGTCTCAAGTGTGACATCGAAGGTTTTGAGATTGCGGTTGTTTATGCCGATAAGCGGCGACTTCAGCCGCAGCGCGCGCTCAAGCTCCGCCGCGTCGTGCACCTCGATAAGCACATCCATGCCCCAGCCAAAGGCCGCGTCCTCAAGTTCCGCCGCCTGCGCGTCCGACACCGATGCCATGATGATCAGGATGCAATCCGCCCCCCAGGCGCGCGCCTCGGCGACCTGATAGGTGTCGTACATGAAATCCTTGCGCAGCGCCGGCAGGGACACGGCCGCGCGCGCGGCGGTCAGGAACTCCGGTGCGCCCTGGAACGACGGCGCGTCGGTCAGCACCGAAAGGCAGGTCGCCCCGCCCGCCTCGTAGGCGCGGGCCAGGGCCGGCGGATCGAAATCGGCGCGGATCAGCCCCTTCGAGGGGCTCGCCTTCTTGATCTCGGCGATCAGCCCGTAGCCCGTCCGCGCGGCGCGCGCAGAGCGCCCCGGCGAAGCCGCGCGGCGCTCGGCATCCCGCGCCGCCGCCTCGACCGCTGCCGGAGGCCGCGCGGCCTTCGCGGCGGCGATCTCCTCCAGCTTGTAGGCCTTGATCCTGTCGAGAATATCCATGCCTCCTCCTTACCGCCGTGCCCCGCCTTCGAAAAGCCCTCCCGCCTTCTTCTGTTCGCAAATACCTCCCGGGGGCGTGGGGGTGGGAAACCCCCACTTTCGCGCTATCGGCCCCAGTCCACCGGTTCGGCCCCTCGTGCGCGCAAGCCAGAGGTTCACCCGGCTGAAGGGGCGCGAGCCGAAAAAGCCGCGGCGGGCCGAGAGCGGCGAGGGATGGGCCGTCTCGAGAACCAGATGATCGCCCGCGCGGATGTGCGGGCGGAGCTTCTGCGCATGCCCGCCCCAGAGCAGGAAGGCCGCGGGGCGGGCCGAGACCGCGTCGCAGCACCTCTTCGGCCAGCCGCTGCCAGCCGAGCCTGGCATGGCCCGCCGGCATCGCCCGGCGGGCACCGTGAGGCAGGTGTTCAGCAAAAGCACGCCCTGCCGCGCCCAGCCGCGCAGGTCGCCATTCTGCCGGACGTGCATCCAAGATCGTCTCGCAACTCCTTGTAGATGTTGGATAGTGATCGAGGCAGGGGCGAGACGTCGGGTGCCACCGAGAAGGCCAGCCCATGGGCGTGGCCGGGCGTCGGATAGGGGTCCTGGCCGAGGATCACCGACGCGCACCTCGCTCGGGCGGGGTCAGGTCGAGCGCGGCGAAGCGCTCGCGCCGCGGGCGGCAGGATCGCCGCGCGTCTCGGCGGCGAGCGCGGCCGCGATGCGCGGGCCAGTCGCGTGGTGAAGAAGCGGCAGATGCGCCCAGGCCGGCCGGGATCATGCCGCCCTGCGTCGCGCGCGCCAGCGCCTCGATCTTGGCCTTCGCGGCGCCGCTGTCGATGCTTTCGGCCGGCCATCGCGACGCCGTCGCGCAGGTCGCTCGCCTTGCCCGGCGACCACCAGCGCCGCGGCGGCGTTCAGCAGCACCGCGTCGCGGTAGGCACCGGTCTCGCCGTCCAGAAGCGCGCGGAAGGCTGCGGCGTTCTCCTCCGGGCGTGCCGCCGAGGATCGCCTCGAACGGGTGGACCGGCAGGCCGGCCTCCTCGGGGTGCAGCTCGAATTCGTGGACCTTGCCGTCCTCCAGGGCGGCGACCCAGGTCGGCGCCGGCGATCGAGATCTCGTCGGTGCCGTCCGCGCCGTGGACCAGCCAGGCGCGCTCGGACCCGAGTGCGGCGAGCGTCTCGGCCATCGGCCGGATCCAGGTCGCGCGAAAAGGCGCCGGTCAGCTGGCGCTTGACGCCGGCCGGGTTGGTCAGCGGGCCGAGGAGGTTGAAGATGGTGCGGGTGCCAAGCTCGGCCCGCGTCGGCATGACGTGGCGGATCGCCGGGTGGTGCATCGGCGCCATCATGAAGCCGATGCCGCAGGTTTCCAGCGCCTTCTCAACCGCTTCCGCGCCGATCATCACGTTGATGCCCAGCTGGGTCAGCGCATCCGCCGCGCCGGATTTCGACGACAGGTTGCGGTTGCCGTGCTTGGCGACCGACGACGCCCGCGCCGGCGACGACGAAGGCCGTCGCGGTCGAGATGTTGAGCGTGCCCTTGCCGTCGCCGCCGGTGCCGACGATGTCCATCGCCCCTTCGGGCGCGCGCACCGCGTGGCATTTCGCGCGCATCACGCGCGGCGGCGGCGGCGATCTCCTCGACCGTCTCGCCGCGGGTGCGCAGCGCCATCAGCAAGCCGCCCATCTGCGCCGGGCGTCGCCGCGCCTTCGAACAGGGTCTCGAAGGCGCGCTCGGCCTCGGCGCGGGTCAGCGGGCCGGTCGGCGGCCAGGCCGATCAGCGGGCGCAGGTCGTCGCTCATGCCGGCACCGCAGCGGCACCGGGCGCCTTCGAGGAAATTCCGCAGCATCTGGTGGCCATGTTCGGAGGCGATCGATTTCGGGGTGGAACTGCACGCCCTCGATCGGCAAGGTCGCGGTGGCGCAGGCCCATGATCGTGCCGTCCTCGAGCCAGGCGGTGACCTCGAGGCAGTCGGGCAGGCGTGTCGCGGTCGACGACCAGCGAATGATAGCGCGTGGCCTGGAAGGGCGAGGGCAGGCCCGCGAAGACGCCCTGGCCGGCGTGATGCATCGTGCCCATCTTGCCATGCACGATCTCGTGGCAGCGCACGACCTTGCCGCCGAAGGCCTGGCCGATCGTCTGGTGGCCGAGGCAGACGCCGAGCAGCGGTGTCCGGTCTCGGCCGCGGCCGCGGTCAGGGCCAGGCAGATGCCCGCCTGATCCGGGATCGCAGGGGCCGGGCGACAGCACGATGGCCGACGGGCTTCAGCGCCATCGCCTCCTGCACGTTCAGCGCGTCGTTGCGGTGGACGGCGACATCGGCGCCCAAGTTCGCCCAGATAATGGACGAGATTGTAGGTGAAGCTGTCGTAGTTATCGATCAGAAGCAGCATGGTCGGGCCTTCGTTTCGCTGACACGCAATCGGGGGGTGAACCTGCCCGCGTGTCGGGCTATACATGGTCAGAGCCGCGCGGCCGGGTCAAGGCAAGAAGCGGGCCAACGAGAGGTGACAGGCGTCGGAGGCTGACGTGGGCAAAGGTTATGTATTCGGGTTGCTGATCGGGGCGCTTGCCTCGGTATTGGGCCTTGCCGGGGTATCGCTGATGATGCCCCCGGCCTCGGTGCCGGTGACGGACCCGGTCGCGGTGAACGACGCGGCCGGCGACGGTGACGAGACGCCCGCAGGCGGCGGACGAAACCGCCGAACCGGCAGAGGGCAGCGCGCCCGAGGATACGGCACCAGAGGAAACGGTGGCCGAGATGGCAGCTGCACCCGCGCCCGAGGCGACGGAGGCCGCCACGCCCGAACCCGCCGCGATGCCCGAGCCGGAACCGGAACCCGTGCCTGAACCGGATCTCGCCGTGTCGGATCTCGCCGTGTCGGCGCCGGCGAGCGCCCCCGAGGCCGGGACCGATGCGCTTGCCGAACCCGCGCCGGCAGCCGCCGACATCGCCGTGCTGGCCCCCGAGACGCCCGAGGTCGACGTGCCCGCCGGATCGGAATTCGCCCGCCCGAAGCCGGAGGAGAACCCGGTCCTTCCCGCCCAGGAACCCGCCCCGGCCACCGCCGCGGCGCCCGGTGTCACCCAGCCTCAGGCAGAGGCCGCGCCGAAACTGGCCGAGGTCAGCCCGGCCGCCATTCCCGAAGGCCAGTCCGAGGCACCATCCGCGCCCGCCGCGCCCGAGACCGTGACGGCGCCGGCTGTGGCAGCCGCGCCTGCGGCCGAAACATCCGTTCCGGTGCCGCCACCGGGCGAGGCCACCGCGCCGGTCCTCGGCTCCGAAGCCCACGCCGACACCACGTCCGAGATCGTAACGGCCGAGGCTGCGCCGGAACCCGCCGCGACAGCCCCGGTCGCCGAACCCGCGCCCGAAGCCGCCGCCGAACAGCCGGTTGTGGAGACCACTCCGCCGGCCCCGGTGGGCGAAACGGCGCCTTCGGCGACCAGAATCCGCGACGCCTGAACCCGCGACGCCCGAACCCGCGACGCCCGAGCCAGCGCCGATCGTCGATCCCGCCACCGAATCGCCCGACACGGAACCCTCCGAGGATCTGCCGGCCGAGGATGACGGGCCGGTGATCATCGACATCGCGCCGCGCGCGCCCATCGGTGCCGCGAACGCGCCGCAGCCGGGCTTCGGCCAGTCCGTGCCGGGGGTGAAGGTCAACCGCCTTCCGACCATCGGCTCCGACGCGTCGTCCGTCGACGTGCCCGGGGCCGAAAGCCAGCCCTTCGCCCCGGCCCCCATACCCGAGATCGTGCTCGATACGCCGGAAATGCTGCCGACCGAGACCGCCGTCGCGCGTTTCGGCGCCCGGTTCGACAATCCCGAGCACCTTCCGCTCCTCTCCGTCATCCTCGAGGATATCGGCGAAGAGAACGGCGGCGTCGGACCCGATGCGCTGGCGGCCCTTGGCCGGCCCGTGACCATCGCAATCGACCCCGAACGCCCTGACGCCGCGGCCCGCGCCGCCGTCTACCGACTTGCCGGGCACGAGGTCGCGATCCTCGCGTCTGCTTTGCCCGAGGGCGCGACGGCAAGCGACCTCGAGGTCAGCTACCAAAGCTTCGTCCAGACGCTGCCCGAAGCCGTGGCCCTGATCGGCGCGCCGGGCGCGTCCTTCCAGACCGACCGGCGGGTCGCGCAGCATCTGGTGGCGCTGCTGGCCACCGACGGGCGCGGGCTGGTGAGCTATGCGCGCGGCCTCAATCCGGCGCGGCAGGCGGCGGAGGGGGCGGCGCTGCCACATGCCGATGTCTACCGCGACCTCGATGCCGGCGGCGAAAGCGCGGCCGCCATCGCCCGCTATCTCGACCGGGCGGCCTTCGAGGCAGCGCGCCAAGGCGAAGTGGTGGTCAGCGGCACCTCGGCGGCCGAAACCGTCGCGGCGCTCCAGGACTGGATCGCGGCCGGCGCCAAGGGCACTGTGGTCGGGCCTGTCTCGGCGGCAATGCTGGACGAGTGAGAGCGGGCTCCGGCACGGCGGTCAGGAATTGCCGCGCTGGACGAAGAGGCCGGCATCCTCGGCGGCCGCCTTCAGCGCCTTGGACTTGTTCACCGTCTCCTGAAACTCCGCCTCGGGGTCGCTGTCATAGACGATACCGCCGCCGGCCTGGATGTAGAGCTTTCCGTCCTTCACCACGGCGGTCCTGAGCGCGATGCACATGTCCATCTCGCCATTGGCGGCGAAGTAACCGACGCCGCCGCCATAGATGCCGCGCTTCTCCGGCTCCAGCTCGTCGATGATCTCCATCGCCCGGACCTTTGGCGCGCCGGACACCGTGCCGGCGGGCAGGCCCGCGAGGAGAGCCGACAGCGCGTCCTCATCGTCGCGGATCTCGCCCACGACGTTCGAGACGATGTGCATCACGTGGCTGTAGCGCTCGATGATGAACTTTTCCGTCGGATGCACGGTGCCGATCTTCGCCACCCGGCCGACATCGTTGCGGCCGAGGTCGAGAAGCATCAGATGCTCGGCCAGTTCCTTCTGGTCAGCCAGGAGGTCGGCCTCGAAGGCGCGGTCCTCGTCGGGCGTACGCCCTCGTGGCCGGGTGCCGGCGATCGGGCGCACCGTCACCTCGCCGCCGCGCAGCCGCACGAGGATCTCGGGGCTGGCGCCGACGATGTGGAACGCGCCGAAATTGAAGAAGGTGAGGAAGGGCGAGGGGTTGGTGCGCCGGAGCGAGCGGTAGAGCGCGAAGGGCGGCAAGGTGAAATCGGCGGTCCAGCGCTGCGAGGGCACGACCTGGAAGATGTCGCCCGCGCGGATGTAGTCCTTGGCCTTCTCGACCGCCGCCCTGTAGCCCTCGGGCGTGAAGTTGGACCTGAGCTCGCCCAGATGCGCCGAATGGCCGAGCGAGCGCGTCTCGCCCGCCGGCGCGCGTTCAAGATCGCGGACGGCGTCCATGACCCGTTCGGCCGCCTGGGCATAGGCCGCCCGCGCCGAGAGGCCGGAACCGGTCCAGGCCGGTGAACAGACCGTCACTTCGCCCTTCACCCCGTCGAGAACCGCGACGATGGTCGGGCGCATCAGGACCGCGTCCGGCACCCCGATCGGGTCGGGATTGACGTTCGGCAGATGCTCCACCAGCCGGATCATGTCGTAGCCGAGATAGCCGAAGAGGCCGGCGGCGATGGCCGGAAGCCCTTCTGGCATCGCGATCCGGCTTTCGGCGATCAGCGCCCGGAGCGTCGCCAGGGGATGGCCTTCGAGCGGCTCGAATGCCTCAGCGTCATAGCGCGCCTGCCTGTTGATCCGGCTTTCGGTGCCGCGGCAGTCCCAGACCACGTCGGGCTTGAGGCCGACGACCGAATAGCGTCCCCGCACCTCGCCGCCGGTCACCGATTCGAGCATGAAGCTCATCGGCTGCGCGTCCGCGAGCTTCAGCATCAGCGAGACCGGCGTGTCGAGGTCGGCGGCGAGCCGGGCGTAGACGAGCTGGTTCTCACCCCGCGCCCAGCCGGCCTCGAAATCCTCGAAGGTGGGGGTCAGTGCCAAGGCGGGCCTCAGTTCATCTGCGCATGGACGGCGTTGATCGCGCCGGCATCGAGGCGGATGCCCGCCTCGGCCTCCATCGCCTGGGTGAAGAGCTGGAACATGTCCTGAGCCAGTGATTGGCCGAGCTGCGCCTCGAGCGCCTCGCGAGTCTGCACCACCTCGTCGCTGGTCGGGTCCGCGGCCCTGATCGCGGTCAGCGCGACCAGATGTACCCGGTCTGTGCTGTCCACGACCGCCACTTCGCCGTCGCCGAGCGTGAACGGCTTTTCTGCCACCGCGGACGGGGTGTCGGCGATGAACCCGCCGCGTGCGAAGTCCTCGTAGCGGGTGGCGACGAGCCCGGTCGATTCCAGAGATGCACCGGCGGCGACTTTCGCCTGCACATCCTCGGCCAGCTTCACCAGCCGCGCGTGGGTCTCGGCTGCCGTCCATGCGGTGACGACCTGATCGCGCACCTCGTCGAGCGGGCGCAAGGCCGGGGGGTCGATCCCGTCGAGCCGAAGCGCGAACACGCCGCCATCATCAAGCGAGGCAAGCACCGGGAAGTCCTCGGCCTTCACGGCCTTCGCGGCCTCGCGGAAGGCGGTGTAGGCGGCGATGCCGTCCTCGGTTCCGGCACTGAAGGCGATCGTGCCCAGTTCCATCCCGGTTTCCTTCGCGACCTCTTCCAGCGACGCGCCGCTGGCCAGAAGATCCTCGATCGGGCTGCTCTTGTCGGCCACCAGCCGGCGCGCCTTGTCGGTCGCGGCCTCGGAGGAAAGATCGTCGCGCGCCTCTTCGAAGCTGATTTCCTGCGCCTCCAGAATGCCGTTCATTGCGTAGAGCGCCGGCCCGAGATCGGACTCGATCGGCCCCACGACGCCCGGCTCCGTCAGCGCAAAGACCGCCTCGCCGGCCGCGCCCAGCGCGTCCTTCGACATCTCGCCAAGGTCGACATCGGCTCAGCGTCAGCCCGCGCTCCCCGGCGAGATCCTCGAAGGTCGCCTCGCCGGCGTCGTATCGGGCCTTCGCCGCCTCGGCGCTGGCGGTGTCGGGATAGACCAGCCGTTCCACCAGCCGCCGCTCGGGTGTGACGAATTCGTCGATCCGCTCGGCATAGGCGGCCTGAAGCGCCGCCTCGTCGAGCTCGCACGTCGCCCGCCAGCATGTCCGGCGACAGCCAGACATAGCTGATCCGCCGGGTCTCGGGCCGGGTGAAGTCGTCGGGATGGGCGTCGTAATAGGCCTTGATCGCGGCCTCGTCCGGGGCGGGCACGGGCTCGGGCAGGTCCGAGGCGATCAGTTCGGCCACCGTGAAGTCGCGCGTCTCGGTCGCCCAGGCGGCGATGCGGGCGACATAGGTCTCCGGCGCCGCCGTGCCGCCGAGGATCGCGCCCTGCAGCACCGTGCGGGCGGCTTCGTCACGCAGCTTCGCCTCGAACTCGGTCTCGCTCAGCCCTTCCTGCCGGAGGGTCAGCGTATAGGTATCCCGGTCGAACTTGCCGTCGAGGCCCTGAAAGGCCGGCACCGTCAGCAACTGCCTGCGCACCTCGGCATCGCCGACCGAAAGGCCGATCCGGTCCGCCTCGTTGTCGAGCGCGGCAGAAGCGAGGACCCGCGCCTGCACCGTCCGGTCGATACCGAGCGACTGGGCCTGGGCGAAGCTCAACGGCTGGCCGATCTGGGCCGAGACGGCGGAGATCTCGCGCTGCGAGCGCGCGGGCGTAGTCGCGCAGGTCGATCTCGCGGTCGCCAACCTTGCCGAGCGCGGTGGTCGAGCCGCCGAAATTGCGCGCCCCGAACCCGCCCAGGCCGAGGATCAGCATCCCCATCAGAATCCAGACAATGGTGTTTCCGCGCTTCTTGCTGCGCAGCGGGCTCGACATGGCGTTTCCTTCCCCCGGAACGGACCTTTGCGAAGGTGTTTAGGCCAGCGGACGGGGCGGGGCAAGGCCGCCCGTCCGGTGCTCCCGTCAGGCCCTGAACGCCGCGAGCCGGTCGATGAGACGACCGATCCCCGCGCTGTCGATATTGGCGAAGGCGATGCGGAGTTCCCGCGCGCCGGCCGGATCGTCGGCGGGCCGGAACATGGTGCCGGGCAGGAGAAGAACGCCCGCCTCGCGCACCAGCCGCCTGGCCAGATCGGGTGAGGCGATCGGGTAGGGGTGGCGGACATAGGCGAAGAAGGCGCCGCAGCCCAGAAGCTCCCAGCCCGCGAGCCGCGCGAACCCGGCTTCGAGCGCCGCGCGGCGGGCCAGCGTCTCGGCCCGCTCGCCCGCCACCCATTGGGCGAGGTTGCGCATCCCCCAGAGCGCGCCGATCTGGCCGAGCTGCGAGGGGCAGATCGCGACGGTGTCGAGGAACTTCTCCACCTCGGCGAGCCGCGCCGCATCGGCGACGATGGCGCCGACGCGGTGGCCGGTCAGCCGGTAGGCCTTGGAGAAGGAGTAGAGATGGACCAGCGTCCCACGCCAGTCGGGATCGGCGAAAAGATCGTGCGGCGCGCCGCTTCGGGCGTCGAAATCGCGGTAGGTCTCGTCGACGATCAGCGCGATGCCCTTCGCCCTGCGCCAGATCGAAGAAGGCGCGGAGCACCTCGGCCGGGTATTCGACGCCGCCGGGATTGTTCGGCGACACCAGAACGATGGCGCGGGTGCGGGCGGTGATCAGCCGCTCCGCCACGCCGGCTTCGGGGATCAGCCCCGGCCCGGTCGGCAGCGGCACCGCCCCGACGCCCTGCATGTCGAGCCACATTTTGTGGTTGAAATACCAGGGGGTTGGGAGGATCACTTCATCCCCAGACCGGGCCAGCGTCGCGAGGATCGCGCAGAAGGCCTGATTGCAGCCCTGGGTGATCGCGACCTCACCGGCCGCGATCTCGCCGCCATAGGAGGCCGACCACTGCGCCGCGACCTCGGCGCGCAAGGCGGGCAGGCCGAGCACCGGCCCGTAAAGATGCGCCGCCGGATCGTTCAGCGCCGCCTCCGCCAGCGCCTGTCGCAATCCGACGGGCGGCGGCTCCATCGGTGCCGCCTGGCTCACGTTGATCAGCGGCCGGTCGGGCGGGAAGGTGACACCTTCCAGCCAACGCCGCGCCTCCATGACCGGCGGCGGGAAGGTGGCGGCCATGTCGGGGTTGAGCGGCAGGGTCATCGCGTGAGGCTCCTCGGCAGTCTTTCGGCTCCCTTGGTACAAGGATCCCCGCCGGAGGCAAGGCGTCTCACCGCGCCCCGGACGCCGCCTTCATGCGCCGGTATTCATGCCAGACCAGCCAGATCACCACGAGGTCGAAGAGGGTGAGCGCGATCAGAAACGGCGCATGGGTGACGGAAAACCGGTCGAGCTGGTAGAGGATGAACCCGACCAGAACGAGGATCGAGGCGGGATAGGCCCAAAGGATGCGGTAGGCGAGCGCGGTGACGACGGCAAGTTTCACCACACCGTGGCCGATGAGGTAGAGCGCCCAGAAATGCTGGGTCGAGACGGTGTATCCGTGGGCCAGCCCCAGCAGCCAGGTCGCCAGGCGATCGCCGGGATCCTCGACAATCTCGTAATGGGTAAGCCAGCCGACCGTTCGTATCACCCAGTCCGCGCTGACCAGCCAGATCGCGATGCCAGAGAGCAGTTCGGTGGCGGCGAAGGCACCTTTGGCAATCAGGCTGACATCGAAAAGCTGATGCAGCCGGCGCTCGATCTGGGCACTGAACCGCCTGCTCACCGCGCCTCAGTCCGTGCCGCGATAGGGCTCGACATATTGCAGCGCCATGTCCCAGGGAAAGAAGATCCAGGTGTCCTGGCTGACCTCGGTGATGTAGGTATCGACCATCGCTCGACCCTCGGGCTTGGCGTAGACGGTGGCGAAATGCGCCTTGGGATAGAGCCTGCGCACCAGTTCCAGCGTCTTGCCGGTATCGACGAGGTCGTCGACGACCAGCACGCCGGAGCCGTCTTTGCCCATGATGTCGGCCTGCGGTTCCTTGATCACCCGCGGCTGGGTCTGGTCCTGATGGTTGTAGGACTTGACCGAGATCGTGTCGACGACGCGGATGTCGAGTTCGCGGCTGACGATCATCGCCGGCGCCATGCCGCCCCGCGTGATCGCCACGACCGCCCGCCAGGCGCCGGCATCCGGACCCTTGCCGTCGAGCCGCCAGGCGAGCGCCCGCGCGTCGCGGTGGATCTGGTCCCACGAGACGTGGAAGCCTTTCTCGTGCGGCAGCCGGTCGCTCATTGCCCGTTCTCCTTGCCGTTCCTCCCGGTCACGACGTCGATGTCAGGGGCGTCCACCGCCTTCATGCCGACGATATGATAGCCGGCATCGACGTGATGCATCTCGCCGGTCACGCCCGAGCCGAGATCGGAGAGCAGATAGAGCGCCGACTTGCCGACCTCGTCCTGATTGACGTTGCGGCGCAGCGGCGAATTCAGCTCGTTCCACTTCAGGATGTAGCGGAAATCGCCGATGCCGGAGGCGGCCAGCGTCTTGATCGGCCCGGCCGAGATCGCGTTGCAGCGGATGCCGTCCTTGCCGAGATCCTCGGCGATATAGCGCACCGATGCCTCCAGCGCGGCCTTGGCGACGCCCATCACGTTGTAATGCGGCATCACCCGCTCGGCGCCGTAATAGGTCAGCGTCAGGAGCGAGCCGCCATCGGGCATCATCGCCGCCGCGCGCTGGCAGACGGCGGTGAAGGAATAGACCGAGATGTCCATCGTCATGCGGAAATTGTCGATCCCGGTATCGACGTAGCGGCCGCGCAGTTCGTTCTTGTCGGAAAAGCCGATCGCATGGACGACGAAGTCGAGCTTGCCCCAGACCCGTTCGAGATGCGCGAAGAGCGCGTCGAGCGATCCGGCATCGGCCACGTCGCACTCGACCAGTTCGGTGACGCCCACTTGTGCCGCCAGCGGCGCGACCCGCTTCTTCAACGCCTCGCCCTGGTAGGAAAACGCCATCTCGGCACCGTGCTCGGCACAGGCCTTGGCAATCCCCCAGGCCATCGACTTGTCGTTGGCAAGCCCCATGATCAGGCCGCGCTTGCCGGCCATCAATTTGGTTGCCATTCTGCCCCTGCGCCACTTTCTTAACGAGTTACGAAGCATTAGGCGAAGTTCCAACCTGCTTCAAGGGCAGGGGACACCGCTTGGCGAAGTCCTTCGGCAGTGTACAATCAGAGCGTGAAACAGCCTGGAAGGCCCGGCAATGGCAGACCGAAGCGGAATATTCGCGGGCGACGATCCATTCGCCATCGCCCGGGCCTGGCTGGACGAGGCCGAAGAGTCCGAACCGAACGACCCGAACGCCATCGCGCTCGCAACCGTCGATGCCGACGGGTTGCCGAATGCGCGGATGGTGCTTCTGAAAGAGATTGAGGCCGACGCTTTTCTCTTCTACACCAACTACGGTTCGGCCAAGGGGCGCGAAATCTCGAGTGCCGGCAAGGCGGCTTTCGTGATGCACTGGAAGTCGCTGCGCAGGCAGATCCGGGTCAGGGGGTTGACCAGCCGCGAGGAAGGGCCGATGGCGGATGCGTATTTCGCCTCGCGGTCCTTGCAAAGCCGGCTCGGCGCCTGGGCGTCGCGGCAATCCGAACCGCTTGCCTCCCGGGGCAGCTGATGGCTGAGGTGGCACGAGTGACCGCGGCGCAGGGACTGGCGCCGGAGCGACCGCCCTTCTGGGGCGGGATACGGCTCAGACCGCTGGAGATCGAGTTCTGGGCCGATGGGCCCTTCCGACTGCATGACCGCTTCCGATGGCGTCGCGCGACGCTGGCGGACGTCTGGGAGATTGCGCGACTGAACCCTTAACCGTCGCGATTGTTGGTGATCAGTTTTTCTTCGGTGCCTACAGTGAGCTTCAATCCGCTTCCTCTTCGGCTGGGCCGGTCAATGGGGGCGGGGATGGGAAACGACGGGTTATGACAGAAGAACAACAGGACCAGCACGAGGTCGTCGGCCGCGTGAAATGGTTCGATCCTGCGAAGGGATTCGGCTTCATCGTCGCCGACGAAAGCGGCGGCGACATTCTCTTGCATGCCAATGTCCTGCGCAATTTCGGCCAGAGTTCCGTCGCCGACAATGCGCGAATCACCGTGCTCGTCCAGCAGACGGCGCGCGGCGCCCAGGCGGTCGAGGTGCTCGAGATCCTGCCGCCCGAAACCGATAACGCGATGCCGATCGAAGATCTCGGCGACAGCGACGCGGCCGAGATCGCCGCGCTGCCGCTGGAGCCGGCACGGGTGAAGTGGTTCGACAAGACCAAGGGATTCGGTTTCGCCAATGTCTATGGCCGGCCCGAGGACGTGTTCATCCATATCGAGGTGCTGCGCCGCTCGGGCTTCGCCGACCTGCAGCCGGGCGAGGCGGTCTGCCTGCGCGTGATCGAGGGCAAGCGCGGCCGGATGGCGGCGCAGGTCGCCTCCTGGGAAGCGGCGGTCAGGGAGAAGAAATGATCCTGCGCGCGACGCTTGCCGCGATTCTTCTCGCCAGTCCGGCCGTCGCGGCCTGCACCGACACGGTGGCCGAGTTCCGCTGGGACGGCGGCCAGGCGCGATTCGCGGTCGAGATCGCCGACGACGCCGGCGAACGCGCCAACGGGCTGATGTTCCGCGAAGAGCCTGCCGACGAGCGCGGGCATGCTCTTCATCTACGAACGTCCGCAGGCGGTCTCGTTCTGGATGAAGAACACGCTGATTCCGCTCGACATGATCTTCATCGGCCCGGACGGCCGGGTGAACGGCGTCCATGACAATGCCGTGCCGGGGGATCTGACGCCGATTCCCGGGCCCGAGGGCACGCTGATGGTGCTGGAGATCCAGGGCGGGCTCGCCGCGCGGCTGGGGCTCGGCGAAGGGGCGGAACTGCGCCATCCCGCCGTCGATCCTGCGGCGGCGCTCTGGTCCTGCGACCAACCTTAGGCCTTCCCCTCCAGCCCCCGACTCGCTAGAGACGGGGCGTCGGGGCGTAGCGCAGCCTGGTAGCGCGACGGTTTTGGGTACCGTAGGTCGGAAGTTCGAATCTTCTCGCCCCGACCAGCCTTCAGAAATTCGCGACCGGTGATTGCCCTGACCCGCCCGTCCCGACGCGTTGCCGAAGCGCAACGGCCGTGTCAATTCACCTGAATTGTCAGCCCCGCCGGCCAAAACCCTTGAGGGAAAAAGATTTCCCGGCTGGCCGCCGGCGACACCGCGGCCCGGTGAATCACCACGCTTCGGCGTCACTGGCAGGTCAACCGAAATCTCCTCCCGAATTCGTGAAAAACTAGTTGACCCGACCGGGGGGGATACGTCAGTTTGTATGGGCTGACGGAGAAGCCACAAGATTTAGTGGTAGGCACGACGGGGACAGTACTACACCAACATCGGTCTCATTCACAGATGACCAGGACGCAGCGGGCGCATCCGCTGCGAAAGATGGCTTGTCCCTTGACCGCCCCGAAGGCGTCGCACGGCAAGACGTTCCGACAAGGAACGCGCCGCGGACCAGAGAAAGGAAACGATGGGGCAGACATGAAGATCGAACGCAAATTCACCAAGGCCGGGCGCGACGCCTATTCCGAGATCGAATTCACCACGACCGTGTCGGAGATCCGCAATCCCGACGGCAAGATCGTGTTCCGCAACGACAGCGTCGAAGTGCCGGAGGGCTGGAGCCAGGTCGCCTCGGACGTGCTCGCGCAGAAGTATTTCCGCAAGGCCGGCGTGCCCGCGCGGCTGAAGAAGGTCCGCGAAAAGGGCGTGCCCGAATTTCTCTGGCGCTCGGTGCCCGACGAGAAGGCGCTGGCCGAGCTGCCCGAAGATGAACGCTTTGTCGGCGAAACCTCCGCCAAGCAGGTGTTCGACCGCCTCGCCGGCGCCTGGGCCTACTGGGGCTGGAAGGGCGGCTACTTCACCACCGAAGCCGACGCGCAGGCCTATTACGACGAGATGCGCTTCATGCTGGCCGAGCAGATGGCCGCGCCGAACTGCCCGCAGTGGTTCAACACCGGCCTGCACTGGGCCTATGGCATCGACGGCCCGTCGCAGGGCCACTACTACGTCGACCACAAGACCGGCGAGCTGACCAAGTCCGCAAGCGCCTACGAGCACCCGCAGCCGCATGCCTGCTTCATCCAGTCGGTGCAGGACGACCTGGTCGGCGACGGCGGCATCATGGATCTCTGGGTCCGCGAGGCGCGGCTGTTCAAGTACGGCTCCGGCACCGGCACCAACTTCTCCTCGCTCCGCGGCGAGGGCGAGACGCTGTCGGGCGGCGGCAAGTCCTCCGGGCCTGATGGGCTTCCTCAAGATCGGCGACCGCGCGGCCGGCGCGATCAAGTCGGGCGGCACCACGCGCCGCGCGGCCAAGATGGTGATCTGCGACATGGATCACCCCGATATCGAGCAATTCATCAACTGGAAGGTCATCGAAGAGCAGAAGGTCGCCGCGCTGGTCGCCGGCTCGAAGATGCACGAGCGCCAGCTGAACGAGATCTTCGCGGCGATCCGCAGCTGGGACGGCGCCACCGAGGATGCCATCGATCCCGCGAAGAACGAGGCCCTGAAAGCCGCGATCAGGTCGGCGAAAAAGGTCGCGATCCCCGAAACTTACGTCAAGCGGGTGCTGGACTACGCGAAGCAGGGCTACGCCTGCATCGAATTTCCGACCTATGACACCGACTGGGACAGTGAAGCCTATGCCTCGGTCTCCGGCCAGAATTCCAACAACTCCGTGCGGGTGACCGACGCCTTCCTCAAGGCGGTGAAGGACGACGCCGACTGGGAGCTGATCCGCCGCACCGACGGCAAGATCGCCAAGACCGTCAAGGCGCGCGATCTGTGGGAGCAGGTCGGCCACGCCGCCTGGGCCTGCGCCGATCCCGGCATCCAGTTCCACGACACCGTCAACGCCTGGCACACCTGCCCGGAAGACGGCGCGATCCGCGGCTCCAACCCGTGCTCGGAATACATGTTCCTCGACGACACGGCCTGCAACCTGGCCTCGATGAACCTGCTGACCTTCCACAAGAACAAGCCTTCGACGCCGAAGCCTATGTCCATGCGACGCGGCTCTGGACGGTCACGCTGGAAATCTCGGTGATGATGGCGCAGTTCCCGTCGAAGGAAATCGCCCAGCGGTCCTACGATTTCCGCACCCTCGGCCTCGGCTACGCCAATATCGGCGGGCTGCTGATGAACATGGGGCTCGGCTATGACAGCGACGAGGGCCGGGCGCTTTGCGGCGCGCTGACCGCGATCATGACCGGCATCTCCTATGCCACCTCGGCCGAGATGGCGGGCGAGCTTGGCGCCTTCCCGGGCTACGCCAAGAACGCGCGACCACATGCTGCGGGTGATCCGCAACCACCGCAACGCGGCCTATGGCAAGACCGACGGCTACGAGGGCCTCGCGGTCAAGCCGGTGGCGCTCGACCACGCGAACTGTCCCGACCAAGCGCCTTGTTTCCCTTGCGAAATCCGCCTGGGACGAGGCGCTGCGCCTGGGCGAGAAGCACGGCTACCGCAACGCCCAGGTCGACGGTCATCGCGCCGACCGGCACGATCGGCCTGGTGATGGATTGCGACACCACCGGGATCGAGCCCGACTTCGCGCTGGTGAAGTTCAAGAAGCTCGCGGGCGGCGGCTACTTCAAGATCATCAACCGCTCGGTTCCCGCGGCGCTCGAAACGCTCGGCTACGGCTCGGCCGAGATCGAGGAGATCATCGCCTATGCCGTCGGCCACGGCTCGCTCGGCAACTGCCCCGGCATCAACCACACCTCGCTGATCGGCCACGGCTTCGGCCAGGCCGAGCTCGAGAAGATCGAGGCCGCGCTGCCCTCGGCCTTCGACATCCGCTTCGTCTTCAACCAGTGGACGCTGGGCGAGAAGTTCTGCCGCGAAACCCTTGGCATCCCGGTACGAAAAGCTCGAACGATCCGACCTTCGACATGCTGCGCCACCTCGGCTTCACCCGCAAGCAGATCGAGGCCGCCAACGACCATGTCTGCGGCACCATGACGCTCGAAGGCGCGCCGCATCTGAAGGACGAGCACTACCACGTCTTCGACTGCGCCAACGCCTGCGGCAAGAACGGCAAGCGGTTCCTCTGCGTCGACAGCCACATCCACATGATGGCGGCGGCGCAGTCGCTTCATCTCGGGCGCGATCTCGAAGACGATCAACATGCCGAACAACGCCACGATCGAGGATACGCTGGCGGCCTACGAACTGTCGTGGTCGCTCGGCATCAAGGCCAACGCGCTCTACCGCGACGGCTCGAAGCTGAGCCAGCCGCTGGCCTCGGCCCTCGTCGAGGACGACGAGGAGGCCGAGGAGATCCTCGCCTCCGGCTCGGCGCAGGAAAAGGCCGCGGTTCTGGCCGAGAAGATCATCGAGAAGGTCATCGTCAAGGAAATCGTCCGCTCGCACCGCGAAAAGCTGCCCGAACGGCGCAAGGGCTACACCCAGAAGGCCATCGTCGGCGGCCACAAGGTCTACCTGCGCACCGGCGAATACGAGGACGGCCAGCTTGGCGAGATCTTCATCGACATGCACAAGGAAGGCGCGGGCTTCCGCGCGATGATGAACAACTTCGCCATCGCGGTGTCGGTCGGCCTGCAATACGGCGTGCCGCTGGAGGAATTCGTCGATGCCTTCACCTTCACCAAGTTCGAACCCGCCGGCATGGTCCAGGGCAACGACTCGATCAAGAACGCGACCTCGATCCTCGACTACATCTTCCGCGAACTGGCGGTCAGCTACCTCGACCGCACCGACCTGGCCCATGTGAAGCCGCAGGGCGCGTCGTTCGACGATCTCGGCGGCGGCGAGGAAGAGGGCGAGCCGAACGTCAGCGAGGTCAGCGAGATCGGCCGCGTCGAAATCGCTCGAAGTGCTGAGTCAGATCACCTCGACCGGCTATCTGAGCAAGCGCCTGCCGCAGGAGCTGGTGGTGCTGCAGGGCGGGGTCGGGGCGACGGCGCTTGCCGGCGATCCGGTCGCGGCGCTGAACACGCTGGTGCCGGCGACGGCGCAGGCGGTGCTGACAGCCGGGGCGACCGCGCTTGCCACCGGCACCGTGTCACGCATGGACGCCCGCACCAAGGCCAAGATGCAGGGCTACGAGGGCGACCCCTGCGGCGAATGCGGCAACTACACGCTGGTGCGCAACGGCACCTGCATGAAGTGCAACACCTGCGGCGGGACGAGCGGGTGCAGCTGAGAGACAGAATACCGGTCACTCCGGTGACAGGTTTCCGGGGCGGGTGCGCTCGCCCCCGACGACGTTCAGGCCGCAGGCAGAAAACCGAGCGGTACGAAGGATGAGCCTGAACGGCGAAACTAGGGGGGCCTCCGGGCCCCCCGCTTTCTTTTCGGCGGGCTCGGGGTGGCGCAGATGCGCCGTGTGCGCGGAGAAGACGCGCAATTGCCGCTGAGGTGCTCGGCACCTTTCCGCCAGAGCGATCACGGCGGCGTGATCGCGCATGTTACAGCCACTTGCGGGATGTGCAGGGGAAGCGCCACATAAGCCGCGGTGGCGGTTAAGCCACTGATTCTCAGGGCGGTTGCCCTTACCTGGAGTAAAACAGTGATGAAAAAGTTCGTTCTGGCCCTCGGCGCCGTCGCCGCTTTCGCCGCTGCCGCCAATGCCCAGACCGTCGTGACCGACACCGACGGCAACGGCACCTACTCGATCGAAGAACTGACCGCGGCCTACCCGGACATGACCGCCGAACTCTTCACCACGGTCGACGTGAACGGCGACGGCGCCGTCGACGCGGACGAGCTGAAGGCCGCGCAGGAAGCCGGCACGATCGCCGGCTGATCGCCAGCAGATTTCGTCTGACAAGACTGGGCTCCGGGGTAACCCGGAGCCCTTGTGCTTTCGGGGCAAGCGCGGCTCCGGCGGCGGCTTCAGGCCGCGTCCTCCCCGGTCAGAAGCGCTGCCGCCGGGCCGTCGGCCGGCAACCCGCAATCGGCCCGGAGCCGCGCCCGGAGCCGCGAGAGCCGCGACATGACCGTGCCGACCGGCAATCCCTCGGCGGCGGCGATATCGGCATAGCTCTCGCCTCCCGCCGCCTGCCGCATCACCAGCTTCACCTCGGCCCGCGGCTGGCGCGACAGCGCGCGCGCCACCTCGCGCAGCGCCAGCCGGCCGGGCGCCTCGGGCGGGGAGGTGGGCTCCGGTGCCTCCGAAAGCGCGAGCGCGGGACGCTTCCGGCCGCCGGGCGAGGTTGCGGGCGGAGGTCATGAGATAGGGCCGGAGATCGTCGATCTCGGCCCCGGCGGCAATCTGCGCCCAGACCCTGAGCAGAGCCTCCTGCGCCAGATCCTCGGCGGCGGCCGGATCGCGCAGCAGAATCCGCGCGAGGCGCAGGAGGTCCGGCATGAAGCCGACGATGTCGGTCTCCGGCGCGGGCAGGGCGGCGTGGCGAGGCATGATCGGACATGGCATGTCTCCTTCTCCCCCCGACTTTGGCGCGCGCACGAGACAGCACAACCTGGGGGAAATCCGCCGAGCCGGCTTTCGCCGCCCGATGTCGGGGCATTTCCGGCGGCTTCCCGCGCGCCGGGCGCCGGCAATGGGCGAGGGTCCGCGCGTCGGCGAGGCCGGGGCGCGGCGCGGGGAATAAAGCCCCGCCTTCTGCGTCCTGTTCTTTGAGGGCGGCGGAAACGCGGCCTTCGCGATTCAAGATCAAGGAGATGATCCGATGAAGAAACTGGCACTCACCCTGGCGCTCGGCTTCGCCACCACCGGCATGGCCCTCGCGCAGGGGATTTCGGACATGGACGCCGACGGCACCGGCAACCTCTCGATGGCCGAACTGCAGGCGGTCTATCCGAACCTGACCGAGGAAGGCTTCACCGCGATCGACGCGAACGGCGACGGCGCAGTGGACGAGGCGAACTGACCGCAGCCGTCGAGGCGGGAACGCTGACGACCGACGGCTAAGGCGCCTCGGGTTTCGTTGAGAGAACGAGTGTCGGATTCGAACGGAACGGTCCGAATTCTGATTCGACGTATACCCGAACCGGTCTTCGGCACATCGCCGGCGCGGGGTCCCCCCATGACCCCTTCCCCAGCCACCGTGGGCCGGGGCCCCGCGTTTCCTCAGACCCCGCGCGACAGCGCCGCGACCCCGGTGCGGGCCACGTCGGCCAGGCCGAGGGGGCGCATCAGATCGGCGAAGGCGTCGATCTTCTCCGGCGTCCCGGTGATCTCGAAGACGAAGCTCTCGAGCGTCGAATCGACCACGTTGGCGCGGAAGATGTCGGCCAGCCGCAGCGCCTCGACCCGCTTCTCGCCGGTCCCGCCCACCTTGAAGAGCGCCAGTTCCCGCTCGACCGAGGCGCCCTCGACCGTCAGGTCGTGGACCTCGTGCACCGGCACGATGCGGCCAAGCTGCGCCTTGATCTGCTCGATCACCGTCGGCGTGCCGGTCGTGACGATGGTGATCCGCGACCGGTGGCCCTTGTGGTCGACCTCGGCCACGGTGAGGCTGTCGATGTTGTAGCCGCGCCCGGTGAAAAGCCCGATGACCCGGGCCAGCACGCCGGCCTCGTTGTCGACCAGCACCGCGAGCGTGTGGCGTCCCGGATCTCGGCATGGGGATCGCGCAGGTCGTAGGCCGAATGGCTGGTCGACCCTTTCTTGATGTTCAGTGCGGACATGCTGCCCTCTGCTTCTTCTGGTCCAAATACTCTGGGGTCCGGGGGCAAGCCCCCGGCCTCCGTCAAACCAGCACCGCGCCGCCGGCCTGGATCGCGCCCTCGGTCGAGGCATCGCCCAGAAGCATCTCGTTATGCGGCTCGCCCGACGGGATCATCGGGAAGCAGTTCTCGTGCTTCTCGACCAGGCAGTCGAAGAGAACCGGCCCGTCATAGTCGAGCATCTCCATGATCGCGTCGTCGAGATGCCGGGGTCCGTGCACTGGATGCCCTTCCAGCCGAAGGCCTCGGCGAGCTTGACGAAATCGGGCAGGCTTTCGGACCAGCGAATGCGAATAGCGCTCGCCGTGCAGCAGCTGCTGCCACTGGCGCACCATGCCGAGGCGTTCGTTGTTGAGGATGAACTGCTTGACCGGCAGGCGGAACTGCACCGCGGTGCCCATTTCCTGCATGTTCATCAGCCACGAGGCCTCGCCCGCGACGTTGATGACCAGGGCGTCGGGATGGGCGATCTGCACGCCGATCGAGGCCGGCAAGCCGTAGCCCATGGTGCCGAGGCCGCCGGAGGTCATCCAGCGGTTCGGCTCCTCGAAGCCGAGGATACTGCGCCGCCCACATCTGGTGCTGGCCGACCTCGGTGGTGATGTAGCGGTCGCGGCCCTTGGTCAGCGCCTCGAGCCGCTCCAGCGCGTATTGCGGCTTGATGACCGTGTCGGAGTTCTTGTAGGTCAGGCAGTTCTTCAGCTTCCACTGTTCGATCTGCCCCCACCACTTGGCAAGGCCGTCCTTGTTGATCTTGCGCCCGCGCGACTTCCAGACCTTCAGGAGGTCCTCGAGCACATGGCCGACATCGCCGACGATCGGCAGGTCGACCTGGATCACCTTGTTGATCGACGAGGGGTCGATGTCGATATGGGCCTTCTTCGAGCGCGGGCGAGAAATCGGCGATGCGGCCGGTGATCCGGTCGTCGAAGCGGGCGCCGACGTTGATCATCAGGTCGCAGTCATGCATCGCCAGGTTGGCCTCGTAGAGCCCGTGCATGCCGAGCATGCCGAGCCAGTTCTTGCCGCGAGGCCGGATAGGCGCCGAGGCCCATCAGCGTCGAGGTGATCGGGAAGCCGGTCGCATCGACCAGCTCGCGCAGCAGCTGGCTTGCGCCGGGGCCGGAGTTGATCACGCCGCCGCCGGTGTAGAAGATCGGCCGCTCGGCCTTTTCCATCAGCTCGACCAGTTCGGTGATCTTCGCCAGGTCGCCCTTCACCTTCGGCTGGTAATGCGCGACGCGGGCCTTGCGCGGCCGCGGAATAGGTGCCGGTGGCGAACTGCACGTCCTTCGGGATGTCGACCAGCACCGGGCCGGGGCGGCCGTGCGTGGCGACATGGAAGGCCTGGTGGATGGTCTCGGCCAGCTTGTCGGTGTCCTTCACCAGCCAGTTGTGCTTGGTGCAGGGCCGGGTGATGCCGACCGTGTCGGCCTCCTGGAAGCCGTCGGTGCCGATCATGAAGGTCGGCACCTGGCCGGTCAGCACGACGATCGGGATCGAATCCATCAGCGCGTCGGTCAGGCCGGTGACCGCGTTGGTGGCGCCGGGGCCGGAGGTCACCAGCACGACGCCCGGCTTGCCGGTCGAGCGGGCATAGCCCTCGGCCATGTGGACCGCGCCCTGTTCGTGGCGCACGAGGATGTGGCGGATGTCGTTTTGCTGGAAGATCTCGTCATAGATCGGAAGCACGGCGCCGCCGGGATAGCCGAATACCACCTCGACGCCCTGATCCTTCAGGGCCTGAACCACCATCTTCGCTCCGGTCATCTGCCGTGTCATCTCGTCTTCTCCGTCCGTGCCGTTCGTTCGCGCAACAAAAAGCCCCCGAGATTTTCGGGGGCGCATGGGAACCGTTATGGTCAACCGTCACCGGCCCATGCGCCATGTCCTGACAAGTACGAGGATCGGTGCCATTGCCCGGGGTCCCTTTGCTGCTGTGCGGCGGACATTAGGCAGGCGTTCGCGGGGGCGTCAACCGGCAAAATTCTGGAACAATGTGTCGCATAGGGCCGTCTGAGGCTATTTTTCTTTCGCACAGCCGCCAGTTCTGCGAAAGAAAGCGAATCCGTCGCCGCGACCGCGCTGATGTCGCCGGCACGCAGCCGGGACGGCCGCCGCGAGATCGCTATCCGGCCGGCGTGAGGCGCGGGTCAGCCTGCCGGCCATCAGTCCGACATAGCCCGCGTAACCGGTCAGCAGCACGGCACCGCCGAGCCGGCCGATCCGCCCGGCGAGAACGGCGAAGCCGAGCATCACCAGCGCCGAGGCGAATGCCAGTCCCATGTCGAGCCCGGCGAAGCGTGGCTCGACCGGGATCGGCGTGACGAGCGCGGTGATGCCGAGGATGCCGAGGACGTTGAAGATGTTGGAGCCGAGGATGTTGCCCACCGCGATCTCGGGATGGCGGCGCATCGCCGCGACAACGGAAGTCGCCAGTTCCGGCAGCGAGGTGCCGACGGCGACGATGGTCAGGCCGATCACCGCCTCGCTGACCCCGAAGGCGCGGGCGATCTCGGTCGCGCTGTCGACCAGAAGCCGCGCGCCGATCATCAGGATGACGAGCCCGCCGATCGCGATGGCGATGCTCTTCCAGAGCGGGGCCGTCGCCAGCCCGTCCTCTGGTGGGGCGCTGCCCGCCGTGTCCTTGAGCGAGAGCCAGAGATAGAGGCAGAGCGACGCGCTCAGGATTGCGCCCTCCAGCCGCGTGACGATCCCGCCCGCGATCATCAGCCAGAGCAGAAGCGTCGCGCCGATCATCACCGCGAAATCGCGCCGCATGTCGGCGAAGCGCATCGGCACGACCGCGATCATCGCCGACAGGCCGAGGATCAGGAGGACGTTCGCGATGTTGGAACCGATCACGTTGCCGATCGCGAGCGACGGCGCCCCGGACAAAGCGGCCTGCATCGAGACGAGAAGTTCCGGTGTCGAGGTACCGAAGCCGACGATGGTCAGACCGATGACCAGGGCGGGACATGCAGCCGCCGTGCCACACCGACCGCCCCCCGGATCAGGAACTCGCCGCCGACGAAGAGGCCGACGAGTCCGGCCAGGAACAGTGCATAGGTCAAGATCGTCTCCCGCTGGGGTTCCGTCCTAGATCGGGCCGGCGGCGGCGTTTGCAAGGGGGCGGGCCCGGATTTCGGGCCGGAACCCGGCAGCAGGCGCGTGGGGCATGGGTCAGACGGGTGCGGCCGGATTGCGGCAATCGCGCCCCTCGCTTGGCCGACCCCGGGTGGAGCCGGATGGACCCGGATGGACAATGGCAGGTGGTGCCGTCAGGATCGCCGCGACGGGGCGTGACCACAGGGACGAAAGGCCGAGGAAATGACAGCGGAAACCATGCGCTACGCGGCGATCATGCTCTTGGCGGGGATCGGCATCCCGGTCCTCGCAGCGCTGAACGCCAAGCTTGGCGGGCGGATCGAGTCGCCGGCGGCGGCGGCGACGATCCTCTTTGCCGTAGCCTTCCTTGGCGCGGCGTTGACGATGGTCGCGACCGGCGGCAGCTCTGCGCTCGCCTCGGCGCCGGGCCAGCCGAAGCACCTCTTCCTCGCAGGGCTTCTGGTGGCGTTCTACGTGTTGTCGATCACCTGGGTCGCGCCGCGATTCGGCCTTGGCAACGCGATCACCTGCGTGCTTCTGGGGCAGCTGGTCTCGGCGGCGGTCATCGACCAGTTCGGCCTGATGGGGGCGATCGTCCGGCAGGTCACGCCGATGCGCGCGGCGGGGCTTGCGCTGATGGCGGCGGGGGTCTTCCTTACCCAGCGCGGCTGAGGCTGCGGGCGGGGAAGGGGGCGTCCCGCCCCCTCTTGCCGCCTTCGGGCGGCAATTCACCCCCGGGAGGTATTTGTAAACAGAAGACAGGGACGGGCGCAGAGACGCGGTTCCGCGGCTCCCGCCAAGCGGGGCTCGATGCCCCCCGAGGCGGTGCTTCCCGACCCGTCACAAGCCCTTGCCGGTGCCCTGCAGCACGCCGTGCTCGATCGCGTAGCGCGTCAGCCCCGCGGTCGTGGCGATGCCGAGCTTGCGCTTGATGTTCTTGCGGTGCGTCTCGACCGTGCGGACCGAGATGTCGAGATCGGCCGCCACATCCTTGTTCGACTTGCCCTGCGCAAGCTCCAGAAGGATCATCTGTTCGCGCTGGGTCAGGGGCTCGCGCCCGTCCGCGGTGCCGGGATTGAGGCTCGCCGTGGCGCCGGTGCAGAGGTAGCGCTCGCCCGCCATCACCTTGTCTATGGCGCATTTGATCTCCTCGATCGGCACGTCCTTCAGGATGTAGCCCATCGCGCCGTGCCGGAGTGCCGTGGAGATGTATTCGGGGCTGTCATGCATCGACAGGATCACGATCCGCGTGTCGGGATCTCGTTCCAGCAGGATCTCGGTCGCCGAAAGGCCGTTGAGCTGCGGCATGTTGAGGTCGAGCAGGATCACGTCGGGCGCCAGCGCCTCGACGCCGTCGATCGCCTCCTGCCCATTGCCGAGCGTGCCGACGACATCGATGTCGTCATAGGTCTCCAGGATGGCGCGGACGCCCTCGGCGACCATCGGGTGGTCGTCGACGATCAGGATGCGGGTCGGATCGGTCATGCGGAGGTTCCCGTCTTTGGCGACTGCCCGGCGGGCGGCAGCATGTGGGTGAGCGGCACCTGCGCCTCGATCACGGTGCCGGAGGACGAGGAGAGGACACGGAAACTGCCGTCGAGCTGTTCCATCCGCTCGGCCATGTTGCGCAGGCCGAGCCCGCCCTCGACCTGGTCGCCGCGCGCGGCACCGGTGCCGCAGCCGTTATCCTCGATCCTCAGGATCGCGCCCTGTCTGTGGCCGCGCGCCATCAGGCGGATGCGAGTCGCGCCGGAATGTTTCTCGATATTGGTCAGCGCCTCCTGCGCGATCCGGTATAGCGCGATCTTCGCCTCCTGGTCGAGCCTGTTGCGGAACACCACGGTCTCGAATTCGGTCTCGATGCCGGTCCGGCGGCCGAATTCCTCGACCAGGGCCTGCAGCGCCGGACCGAGGCCGAGATCGTCGAGGACGCCGGGGCGCAGGTCGCGGCTGATCCGCCGAACCTCGCCGATCGCCCCGTTCAGCCGCCCGATTCCGGTCGAGAGGCTTTCCTCGGCCCTCGGATCGCCGAGGCCGAGCCGGCGGCGGGCAAGCTCCAGCGTGTAGCGCACGCCGACAAGGATCTGGCTGATCGAATCGTGCAGTTCCCGCGCGACGCGGCCGCGCTCTTCCTCCTGGGTGTCGATGATGCGCTGGGTCAGCTTCTTCAGCTTGGCGTCGGCCAGGCGGCGCTCGCGGATCGTGATCCCCATGCCCGACGCGAAGACTAAGAGCACGGAGCCGAGTGCGATGGCGGCGATCCATTCGAAGGTGCGGCGCACCCGCGCCTCGGTCTCGGACCGCGCGGCGGCGACCGATCCGAGCACATCGTCGAGGAAGACCCCGGTCCCGACCGCCCAGCGCCAGTCCTGGAGCCCGATCACGTAGGACACCATTTGCGCGGGCTCGCCCGTCGAGGGTTTGGTCCAGATATAGGAATGGTAGCCGCCGCCCTGTCGGGCGATGCGGATCAGTTCGTCCACGACCGGTGTGCCCTCGGGATCGCTAAGCCCCGCCCAGTTGCGGTTGATGAGCCAGGTCTGGCGGGGGGCCACGATATTGGTGCCCTCGTAGTCGTAGACGAAGAAGTAGCCGTCCTGACCGTAGATCATCGCGGCGAGGATCTGCGCCACCTCGGTCTTGGCCCTCTCGTCGTCCGGAAGGGCATTGCCGTAGATCGCGGTAAAGGCAGTGCGGGCGAGGCTGATGTAGTTCCTGAGCTCCTCTTTCTTCGCGGTGATGAGCTGGGCCTCGAGCCCCGCGATCTCGCGCTCGGCGAGCGCCCGGGCCTGGATCGCGACGAGAACCGCGATGGCCGCCGCCGCGACGACGACCGGTAGCGTCGCCAAAAGGTAGATCTTCTGACCGTAGGACAGGCGCAGGGCGCGCCTTAGCCTTGCCAACCCGATCCGCATCTCGCCGTGCTCTCCCCGATCCATCCCCGATTCGCCTGGCAGAATGTGCGCAGCGGATGCGGCCCGTCAATTCGTGGCAGACGGGGCCGGGTGGCGGGTCCGGTTCGCCGGCAGGCGCAGATTGCGCCGTCTCTACGCAGTTCTCGGTATTCCCTCGGCGGAAATGCGCCGCTACTGTCTGGTCAGTCGCGATGATCCGCCGGCAAGGCGGACGGGCGTCTTTGGGAGAACACACTCAATGGGAGGTAACACCCGAATGGACCGTCGTTCATTTCTGACGAAGGCCGCCGTCGGCGGCACGGCCGCAGCCGCGGCGAGCACGCTGGCTGCGCCGCTCTATGCGCAAGGCAACCGGACACTTACCCTCGTGACCACCTGGTCGCGCGGACTTCGCAGGCGTTCATGACGCCGCCCAGCGCTGCGCCGACACGATCACCGCCATGACCGACGGCCAGCTCACCGTCGACCTCAAGGCCGCGGGCGAACTCGTCGGCGCCTTCGAGGTCTTCGATGCGGTCACCTCGGGCCAGGCCGACATGTATCACGGCGCCGATTACTATTTCGTCGGCCAGCACCCGGGCTACGCCTTCTTCACCTCGGTGCCGATGGGCATGACCGCGCAGGAACTCGCTAACTGGTACTATCATGACGGCGGGATGGAGCTGCATGACGAGCTTGGCCAGATCTTCGGCCTCAAGTCCTACCTTGGCGGCAATACCGGCGCCCAGGCCGGCGGCTGGTTCCGCAAGGAGATCACCGGCCCCGAGGACTTCAACGGTCTGAAGTTCCGCATGCCCGGCCTTGGCGGCAAGGCGCTCGGCAAGCTCGGCGCTTCGGTCCAGAACCTGCCGGGTGGCGAAGTCTATCAGGCGCTCTCTTCCGGCGCGATCGACGGCACCGAGTGGATCGGCCCCTGGGCCGACGAGAAGGCCGGCTTCCAGGAGATCACCAAGATCTACTATACCGCCGGCTTCCACGAGCCGGGCGCGGGCCTCTCGCTCGCCATGAACCGCGAGGTTTATGACAGCCTGACCCCGGCGCAGCAGAAGATCTACGAGATCGCCGCCGGCGAGGCGCATCAGTGGAACCTCGCGCAGTTCCTGTCGAACAACTCGGCGGCCCTTGCCCGACTTCAGGCCGCCGGCGTCAAGACGCTGGAATTCCCGGATGCTGTCTGGGATGCCTTCGGCACGGCGGCGCAGGCAGTCCATGACGAAAACCTGGGCGACGAGCTCTACAAGAAGATCTACGACAGCTACATCCCGTCGATGAAATCCTCGGCGGCGTGGATCAAGCTCTCGGACGGCGCCTACACCAAGCAACGCGACCGCGTCCTGGGCTGAGCCCCGGCCGCTTCCGACACGACCAGATCCCCGGCCCGCGAGGGCCGGGGGTCATGACCAGAGTGAGCGCGAAATGCGCCGTATGAACCATGGGGGGATGTGATGGTGAGCGCCATCGGGTGGTTCTTCGCGAGTATCATGAACGCGATCGTGAACTTCTTCTACGCCATCACCCATCCGGGCGAGTGGCTGGCTTGGTTGCCCTATATCAACAAACCGATGCCGACGCCGGAGGTGAAGGAATCGCTGATGCGGTTCATCTACTACGGCGCCTCGCGGGAGTTCTTCTTCGTCCTCCTCGTCGTCTTCCTGATCCTGACCGCCATCGGCCTCTGGCGCCGGCCCGTGATGTGGGCCTACGTGCGCGGCCTCGAATGGTTCGCCAACACGATCGGCCGCGTCGTCGCCTGGGTCGGCCTGATCATGGTCATCCAGCAGATCGCCATCGTCTTTTTGCAGCGGATCTTCCGCGTCGCCCAGATCGAGTTCGGTTTCTTCGGCATCGGTTTCACCAAGGACCTCTCGTGGTGGTCGGAGGAGCTGAAGCTCTACAACGCGATGATCGTGGCGCTTTGCGTCACCTACACCTTCGTGCAGGGCGGACATGTCCGCGTCGACCTCGTCTATTCCAACGTCTCCTATCGCTGGAAGAAGGCCATCGACATGCTCGGCTCGCTCGTTTTCATGGTGCCGGTCGCGACGCTGACCTGGCTCTTTGCCTGGTCGTTCTTCTGGCGGGTGATGGTGGTGCCGAATACCTCGGCCTCCGACACTCTCGACAAGCTCATGCTGAAGGCCAAGGCCGTGCGCTGGAACATCGAGACAATCGGCTTCTCGCCCAACGGCTTCGACGCCTACTTCCTCTTCAAGCTCCTGATCCTCAGCTTCGTGGCGCTGACCTTCCTGCAGGCGATCGCCTTCTTCTACCGCTCGCTTCTGGAGTGGATCGGGGGCCCGGCCAGCGAAGGCAAATACCTCGACAGGGACAGCCTCGGCGCGGGTGAAGAAGCCTACGAAGGCACGCATTAAGGAACGGATGGACCATGTTTCTCGGATTTGACGGCGTCGAGATCGGCCTGATCATCGTCTTCCTGTGCCTCTTCAGCGGGATCCTCTCGGGCTTTCCGGTGGCCTTCGCGCTTGGCGGGGCGGGGATCATCGCCTTCGGCATCCTCGCGGCGCTCGACAGCTCGGGCCTTCTCGTCCACGAGTTCCTCGACCGGAGCACGGCCGATTACCAGGCGCTGATCGCGCAGGGTGTGTCGGATATCGAGATATCGAAGTTCAGCTATCCGGACCTGCCACGGGCGACCGAGCCGCTCTTCGTCGGCGGCTGGGAACTGGCGATGGACCGCAACCTCGCCTTCATCGTCAACCGGATGAACGAACGGGTCTTCGCCGGCCAGTCGATCGAGACGCTGCTCGCGGTCCTGATGTTCGTGATGATGGGCATCACGCTCGAACGCTCGAAGATCGCCAATGAGCTTCTGACCACGATGGCGCGGGTCTTCGGTCCCCTGCCGGGCGGGCTTGCGGTGTCGGTCGTCGTCGTCGGCGCCTTCCTCGCGGCCTCCACGGGGATCGTCGGCGCCACCGTCGTGACGATGGGTCTTCTGTCGCTGCCGACGATGCTTCGGAGCAAGTATTCGCCCGAGCTCGCGACCGGCGTCATCGCCGCCTCCGGCACGCTCGGCCAGATCATCCCGCCCTCGATCGTCATCGTGCTTCTCGGCACGCTGGCGGGCGACCTATACGCCGCCGGCCAGGAAGTGCGCGCCGGGGCAGCAGGTTGTTCGGACGCGCTGACCTATCTTGGGCAGGCGGCAGTGCTCTCCGTCGGCACGCTTTTCCAGGCGGCGCTGCTGCCGGGGATCCTGCTCGCGCTCATGTACGGGCTCTATGCCTTCGGCTACGCGCTGGTGAACCCCGAAAAGGCGCCACCCGTCGCGCTCGAAGCGGTGGGCGGCGACATCGTCACCCGCTCGGACGCGATGCGCTGGTTCGTCCTCGCGCCGGTCGCGATCATCGGCGGAATGCTCCTCGCCGGCGAGATCAATCTCGTCGGCAGCCAGGACCTGACGGTCGACAGCTTTACCGATTCGGGACAGGCGGCCTCGCTGCGCACCAAGGTCCCGGACCAGTGCAAGGCCTCGATGATCGCGCTCCACGGCCAGGAGGCGTGGGACGCGGCCGTCGCACAGCAGTCCGAGATCGACGCGGCCGGCGGTATTGTGAAAAGTCACAAGCGCAGCGAAGAGGAACTGGTCACCGCCCATGCCGGGATGGTCGCGAACGCCGCCCCGGTCGGCACCGGGGTCGCGGTACTCTTCACGCTCGCGGCGCTGCTGCTCGCGATGGCGCGCGGCGTCTCGCCGTCAGCCGATCCGAAGCCGCTCGTGGTCGGGGCGGGGGCATCCTTCTCGGCCTTCTCGCCGACGCGGTGTTGATCCCGCCGACGATGGGGCCGGGGCCGGCGTTGATGATCCTCGCGATCCCCTTCGCGATCACCCTATACGGATGCGGCGCGGCGGCCCGGAGCATGGCGCATAACGACCTCGTCCGCGTCGTCTTTCCGCCGCTGGTGCTGATCATCGCCGTCCTCGGCTCGATCCTCGGCGGCATCACCAACCCGACGCCTGCGGCCGCACTCGGCGCGGGCGGCGCGCTTCTCCTTGCGGCCTATCGCCGGCTGCACGACCAGAAGAAGAGCGGCGCGATCATCGTCACCACCTCCTTCGCGATTGTCATCATGATCCTCGTGGGCATCAACTTCGACCTCAGGATCAACCGCTCCGACATCGCCATCCCCGACCTCATCGCCTATTACGCGGCGCGCGGGCTCTACTTCTACGCGATGTTCGGGATCTTCTATGCCTGCTGGGTGCTCCTCAGGAACTCCGTGCTCCGCCCCGTGGTGCGCGAGACGGCGAAGGTCACCTCGATGGTCTTCAGCATCCTCATCGGCTCGCAGATCCTCAACCTCGTGCTGATTTCGTTCGGCGGCGAGCACTATATCCAGAGCTTCCTGCGCTCGTTCGAGCAGGAATGGACGGCCTTCCTGATCGTCATGCTGGTGCTCTTCATCCTCGGCTTCGTGCTCGATTTCCTGGAAATCATCTACATCGTCGTGCCGATCGTCGGGCCGGTGATCTACGGCGGCACCTACGACCCGTCCTGGGTGACGATCATGATCACGGTAAACCTGCAGACATCGTTCCTGACGCCGCCTTTCGGCTTCGCGCTATTCTACCTTCGCGGCGTGGCGCCGGCGAGCGTGACGACGGCGCAGATCTACCGGGGCATCATCCCCTTCGTGCTGATCCAGGTGCTCGCCCTCGCGATCCTGTGGATGTTCCCGGCGATCGTGACCATCGTCCCGGCGCTCCTGCCGAACAGCTGAACGGTTGGCCGGTCTGGCTGGGCCGGCCACCATGGTCGGTCAGACATGCTGATCTATCAGGATCCGGTTTCCGTCCGGATCGGTGACCATAAGTCGCGCGGGTCCGCTTTCGCGTTCGACCGGCGTGTCGATGGCAATCCCCGCTGTTCGCAGAGCCGTCTGTATCGCGCGAATGTCGGTGAAGCTCGCCACCGGCTGGGCATTTTCATCCCAGCCTGGATTGAAGGTCAGAATGTTGCCCTCGAACATGCCCTGGAAGAGGCCGATGATGCAGCCCTTCTGCTTGAGAATGAGCCACCCCTGGTCAGTTTGATCGAGGAAAACCGAAAACCCCAATGCCTCGTAGAACGCGCGGGAAGCGTCAATGTCGTTCACCGATAGACTGACCGAAAAATTCCCCAGTTCCATTTGTGCATCCTCGTGCGTAGCCGGGCCACAACTCACCCCCGAGCCGGGCGAGCCTCGGGAAGCGCGATCCGCGCCACCTGCTCGGCGATGGGATCGACGGACAGCGGATGGGTCTCGCCGGTATGGTCGGCCGGATTGCCGATATCCTGCCAGCGGCCGTTCTTGTAGATCTCGAGCGCGCTGAAGCCGGCCTTGTAGCCCATCTTGCGGCTCCCCGGCACCCAGTAGCCGAGATAGACGTAGGGCAGGCCCGAGCGGCGGGCGATCTCGACATGGTCGAGGATGATATAGGTGCCGAGGCTGTCGCCGACCTTGCCGGGCTCATAGAAGCTGTAGACCATGCTCAGCCCGTCATCGAGCACATCCGTGAGGCAGACCGCGGTCAGCGCCCGCCGCCCGCCCGGCTCCTCCGGCGGGGCCGTATATTCGACGACGCGGCTCTTGACCGGAGTTTCCTCGATCATCGCGGCGAATTCGAAGATGTCCATGTCGGCCATGCCGCCGTCGGAATGCCGGCTGTCGAGATAGCGGCGGAAGAGACCGTACTGGTCCTCGGTCGCCCAGGGGCTGGTGGCGTCGCGCCGGAGATAGGCGTTGCGCCGGATCGTCCGGCGCTGGCTCTTGCTCGGGGTGAAATCCGCGACCCGGATACGGGCGGAAAGGCAGGCGGTGCACTCGGCGCAGGATGGCCGGTAGAGCACGTTCTGCGAGCGCCGGAAGCCTTGCTTCGACAGCGCGTCATTCAGCTTCTCGGCATTCTCGCCCTGAAGGGCCGTGAACAATTTCCGTTCCGACCGCCCCTCGAGATAGGGGCAGGGCTGCGGGGCCGTCACGTAGAACTGGGGCGCGATGGGAAGCGTATGGCGCATGATCGGCCGGAGTGGCAGGTTTCGGTGCTCGTGTGATGTGGCGACGTTAGCAAGCGTGATCCCGTCCGCCAAGTCCCGAGTTCGGGACAATTCCCCGCATCCCTATGGCGAAAAGAAAACGGCCCGGCTATTGCCGGGCCGCCTTTCGGAGCCTGTTCCGGGGTCAGTAGCGGCCCGGTTCCTGCCGGTCGGGGCTGCGCCGCTCGTCGCCTTGCGTGGCGCCGGGCGTGGTATCGTCGTCGCTCTCGGCTTCGCGGGCGGTGCGGGCGCGTTCATCCAGATACTGGTCGAACTCGGCCTTGTCCTTGCTTTCGCGCAGCCGCTTCAGGAAGCCTTCGAATTCCTCCTGCTCGCGTTCCAGCCGGTCGAGCGTGTCGGCCTTGTAGGCGTCGAAGGCGGTGTTGCCCGAGGACCGGAAGCCGTGCCGCTTGGCGTGGTGGCGGGCCATGTTGGAATGGGCATCGTGGCGGCCCCAGCCGCAGGATTTCGAGAACATGCGCTTGCTCCAGATCATGTAGGCGAGAAGAAAGAGGCCGAGCGGCCAGAAGAAGATGAAGCTGAGCACCATAACGGCGATCCAGGCGCCCTTGCCGCGCTCGTCGAGCCACATTTCGGCCCGACCGGGCCAGGCTGCGATGGTGGACATGCGGGTTTCCTCCGTAGGGTTGATGTAAATCCGTTTCACATGACCAAAGATCGGGTGTCTCCGGCTTGTCGTCAAGGGGTATGTGAAAGAAATTTACATTGACCCGCCGACACGGCGTTTCGGGACGGCTATTCGGTGAAGTCCGCAAGCTCGGCGCCGGTGGCCTGCAACAGCGCGCGCGGATTGACCGGGAAGATATGGCGCGGGGTGCCGGCTGCGCCCCAGACCGTGTCGAAGTCGAGAAGGCGAGGGTCGAAGAAGCTCCGGATCGGCGTCAGGTGGCCGATCGGGGCCACGCCGCCGATGGCAAAGCCGGTTTCGGCGCGGATCAGCTCGGCATCGGCCTTGCCAAGCGCCTGGCCCGCGACCGCGCTCGCCTTCGCGGCCGAGACGCGGTTCCCGCCGGCAGTCAGGAAGAGGACGACATGGCCTGTTGCCTCGCCCCGGAAGATGATCGACTTGGCGATCTGGTCGAGCGCGCAGCCCGCCGCCGCCGCCGCCTGCTCGGCGGTGCGCGTCTCTCCCGGCATCTCCAGGATCTCGCTGCCCAGCCCCGCCGCGTCGAGCGCCGCCGCGACCCGTTTCAGGCTCTTGCTCATCTTCCCGCCGTTCCTGCCGTCCCGTCGGGGCATTGAAGCCATGTCGGGGTGCCGAGTGCAAGGCCGCGTGGCGTGGGCCGTTGCCCGGCGTTGCCGCCGGGCGAAACGGGGACGGAGGCCCGATCCGATCGGATCTCCTGCATCCCGCCCGCGATATTCCGTCCCGGCTCGCGGCGGACCGTTGACGCTGCCAAGCCGGCCGATACTGTCGGGCCATGAGTTTCGCATCCCGCCTGACCCGCTGCCCGATCGCATTCGACCCCGCCCGGACCGAGGAACCGCGCGCCCGCTTCGCCGGGCTGGCCCCCGAGCTGCGCGGGCTCCTCGAAGGCTCGGCCGGCTGCAGCCCCTATCTCGCCGGCCTGATGGCGCGCGAGGCCGACTGGCTGGAGGCCGCCCTTGCCGAAGCGCCGGAAGCCGCGCTTGACGCCGTTCTCGCCGAGCTTGGCGCCGCGCCGGCCGAGTCCCTCGGCGCGGCGCTTCGCCGGGCCAAGGCCCGCGTGGCGCTCCTCGCCGGGCTCGCCGATCTCGGCGGGGTCTGGCCCTTGGAAGTTGTCACCGGCGCGCTGACCCGGCTCGCCGACCGGGCCGTCGACAGGGCGCTCCGCACCCTCACCGCCGACGAGATCCGCCGCGGCAAGCTGCCGGGCGCCGTGCCCGAGGACGCGGCAAGCGGCGGCCGGGATCGTCGCCCTCGCGATGGGCAAGATGGGGGCCGGCGAGCTCAACTATTCCTCCGACATCGACCTCATCTGCCTCTTCGACGATACCCGCTACGATCCTTCCGACGTGCAGGAGGCGCGTGCCGCCTTCATCCGCGTGATCCGCAAGATGACCGCGCTGCTCTCCGACCTGACCGCCGACGGCTACGTCTTCCGCACCGACCTGCGCCTGCGCCCCGACGCCTCGGTCACGCCGGTCTGCATCTCGATGGCGGCGGCCGAGCAGTATTACGAGGCGCAGGGCCGCACCTGGGAACGCGCCGCCTATATCAAGGCGCGCGCCTCGGCCGGCGACATCGCGGCGGGCGAGCGGTTCCTGAAGGCGCTCACCCCCTTCGTCTGGCGCCGGCACCTCGACTTCGCGGCGATCCAGGACGCCCACGACATGCGGCTCCGGATCCGCGACCACAAGCGACTGCACGGACGCATCGTGCTCGAAGGCCACGACATGAAGCTCGGCGTCGGCGGCATCCGCGAGATCGAGTTCTTCACCCAGACCCGCCAGCTGATCGCCGGCGGCCGCGACCCGAGCCTGCGCGCCCGCGACACCGTCGGCGGCCTCGCCGCGCTGGCCGCGAAGGGCTGGGTGCCGGAGGACGACGCGGAGGAGCTGACCGCGCTCTACCGCGCCCACCGCGAGGTCGAGCACCGGGTGCAGATGGTCGGCGACGCCCAGACCCACGACCTGCCGGCCGACTCCGAGGGCTTCGACCGCATCGCCCGGATGTCGGGCGAGGGCGATACCGACCGCTTCCGCGCGGCGCTGCTCGACCGGCTGACTCGCGTCTCCGATCTGACCGAGGGGTTCTTCGCCCCCGGCGAGGCGCGGGACGAGCCTGAGATGAGCGCCGAGACGCGCGACATTGTCGATGGCTGGCGCTCCTATCCCGCCTCCGCTCCGAACGCGCGGTGGCGATCTTCAAGCGGGTCCAGCCGGAGATCCTGACCCGGCTCGACCGCGCCGCGAACCCGTCCGAGGCGCTGCGGCAGTTCGACGGCTTCCTCGCGGGGCTGCCGGCGGGCGTGCAGCTCTTTTCGCTTTTCGAGGCCAATCCCCACCTGATCGACCTGATCGTCGACATCTGCGCAACCGCACCCGGTCTCGCCGCCTATCTCTCGCGCAACGCCGCCGTGCTCGACGCGGTGATCGGCGGCGATTTCTTCGCGCCATGGCCGGGGGCTCGAGGCGCTGACGGCGCATCTCGCCGACCGGCTCGCCGCGGCGACCGACTACGAGACGCGGCTGCTCGCGGCGCGGCGCTGGACGCGGGAATGGCATTTCCGCATCGGCGTCCACCACCTGCGCGGCCTGATCGACGCGAGCGCGGCGGGGCGCGAATACGCCGATCTCGCCGACGCGGTGCTGGCGGCGCTCTGGCCGGTCGTGGTGGCCGAATTCGCGGCCAAGCACGGCGCGCCGCCGGGGCGGGGGGCGGTGGTGCTCGGCATGGGCTCGCTCGGGGCGGAGCGGCTGAACGCGGCCTCGGATCTCGACCTCATCGTGATCTACGACGCGGCCGGGGTCGAGGCCTCCGACGGCCGGCGGCCGCTCGCCGCGCGGGCCTATTACGCGCGCCTCACCCAGGCGCTGGTGACGGCGCTCACCGCGCCGATGGCCGACGGGCGGCTCTACGAGGTCGACATGCGGCTCCGCCCCTCGGGGCGGCAGGGGCCGGTCGCGACCTCGGTGCAGTCGTTCCGCGACTACCAGATGACCGAGGCCTGGACCTGGGAACACCTCGCGCTGACGCGGGCGCGGGCGATGGCGGGCGACCCGGCGCTTGCCGTCGAGGTCGAGGAGGTGCGCCTCGCGGTTCTCGCCGCAAAGGGTGGTGCCCCGTCGGTCTTGTCCGAGGTCGCCGAAATGCGCGAGCGGATCTTCGCCGCCAAGGCGCCCGATGGGGCGTGGGAGGCGAAGATCGGCCCCGGCCGGCTTCAGGATATCGAGCTTTTGGCGCAATCCTGCGCGCTGCGCGCCGCATCGCCGGCCCGGCGGGTGGAACCGCAGTTGCGGGCGGGGCTTCGCGCCGGATATCTGTCGAAGGAGGACGAGGCGGCGCTGCAGGAAGCCTACCGCTTCCTCTGGCGGCTCCAGGCGGGCGGCAGGCTCCTGACCGAGAAACCGCTCGACATGGAGGCGGTTGGCGAAGGCGCGCGGGCCTTCCTCATGCGCGAGACCGGGGCGTCGGATCTCGCCGGGATGGCGTCGCTGCTGGATCGGCACGTGGCGCGGCGCCGAAGGCATCATCGTCGCCAGCCTGAACGCGCCCGCGCGGCAGGCCGACTGATCCGACGGGACGGGGCCGGATGGGAAGGAAGATGATGGAGCTGACGGTGGCCGACCCCAAGGGGCTGATCCGCGAAAGCTATGCGATCGAGGGGATCAGCCTCGGCGAATGCCGGTCGATCTTTCTCGACTGGGCGCTCAGCCTCGCCGCCGGGACCGACCCGCGCGAGGCGCTGCGCGTCCTCATTGCGCATTACCCGCCGGGTGCGCCGGACCATCCGATGAACGCCGTGCTGACCGCGGGGCTCGTCGCCCCGCAAACCCCGGCGCGGCGCGGAGGCCGCGCGGCACGGATCGCGCCAGGCCTGGGCAAGCACTAGCAACCCGCGCCGGGCCACTCCGGATTTCTCCCGCTTTCCTGTCACTCCGATTGCCGGGTTTCGCCGCGCGAAGACCTCGGCACCGCCATTCGGCTGCCCGTTTGCGCGGGCAGTCTTGGTCGGGCGAGGGGGCGCGGGGACGGGATTCATGCGGAATTTTCATCCGATCAGATTGTTTGTGCTGGCTTTCCTGCCGGGCGCGACGTCGGCGCTCCTCCTCGGTGTCCTCGCGACGGCGAGCGCGCCGGGTTTCGCGCCGGCGGTGCTTGTGTCCTTCGGCTTTCTCGCCTTCGCGCTCGCGGTCGGCCTTGCCGCCTCGCCGCCGGGTCTGCGGCGCGGCGGTGCCGACCGGTCAGTCCCGGTCCTGGCGCTTCTGGCGATGCGCCGCAACCGCTGCCGCTACGCCTTCGTCTTCGCGGTGGCGGCCGCGGGCTTCGCGGTGCTGGCGCTGCGCCTTGTATCAGCTTTCGGGGTCGAGATGCCGCTCGCGACCAATGCCGGCCACGTTCTTCTCACGCTGGCGGTGCTTTTTGTCGCGGCCTGGATCCAGATCGGCGAGGCCGCCTGCTCCAGGGGCGCGGTTCGGCGCGCCCTGCTCGGCGATCCCGACGAGGGGTGAGCCGGGGCCCGTCTTGCCTGTCGTCGACTGTCGAGGCGTCTAGCGCGGCAGGGCCGCTGCCGCGCGGGCGAGCGCTTCGATCGCCGCCCAGTCGCCGGCGGCCGACCAGGTTCTTCGGTGCGACCCAGCTTCCGCCGACGCAGAGGACATTCTTGAGCCCGAGATAGTCACCGACATTTTTCGGGCCGATGCCGCCGGTGGGGCAGAACCTGACCTGCGGGATCGGCGCGCCGATGGAGGCGAGGGCGGGCGCACCGCCCGAGGCCTCGGCGGGAAAGAACTTCTGCACCGTGTAGCCTTGTTCAAGGAGCACCATCACCTCGGTCGCGGTGGCCGCGCCGGGCAGGAGCGGCAGCCCCTCCTCCTCGCAGGCGGCGAGAAGCCGGTCGGTCGCGCCCGGCGAGACCCCGAAGCGGGCGCCGGCCGCCTTCGCGGCCTTCACGTCCGCCGGGGTGAGAAGCGTGCCCGCGCCGACCATGCCGCCCGGCACCTCGGCCATCGCCCGGATCGCGTCGAGCGCCGCGGGCGTGCGCAGCGTGACTTCGAGCGCCGGCAGGCCGCCCGCGACAAGCGCGCGGGCCAGAGGGGCGGCATCCTCGATCCGGTCGATCACGAGGACCGGCACGACCGGGGCGAGCGCGCAGATCCCGGCGGCGCGGCGGCTTTGTTCGGCTGGTGTCATGCTCTGGTCCTTTCGGTCGCGGGGGCGGGGAGAGCGGATGCCTCCGGCGGGGATATTTGAGGCAAGATGAAGGGCATCGGATCAGAAGAGCACCGAGGCGCCCGTCGGTGGCGGCGCCGACGCTGCGGCGGAACGTCTCGAACAACTCGCGGCCGGTGCCGTGGCGGTTGGCGGAGAGGTCGGGCAGACAGGGCGTCGCGGGCGTCGAGATCGACGCCGGGCACCTCAAGCGTGCCCGCCGTCGCGTCGAGCCGGACGATGTCGCCGTCGCGGAGCCGGGCGAGCGGGCCGCCGTCGGCGGCCTCGGGGCTGACATGGATCGCCGCCGGCACCTTGCCGGAGGCCCCCGACATCCGCCCGTCGGTGACCAGCGCCACCTTGAGCCCGCGGTCCGAGCAGGACCGACAGCGTCGGCGTCAGCGAGTGCAGTTCCGGCATGCCGTTCGCCTGCGGCCCCTGGAAGCGGACGACGACCACCGTGTCGGTCGGTGAACTCGCCGCGCTGGAACGCGGCCTTGACCTCGTCCTGGCTCGTGAAGACGCGGGCCGGGGCCTCGATCACCTGATGCTCCGCGGCCACGGCCGAGACCTTGATGACCGCGCGGCCGAGATTGCCGGTCAGCTCGCGCAGTCCGCCGGTGGGCTGGAAGGGATCGGCCGCCGGGCGCAGGATCTTGTCGTTCAGGCTTTCGCTTGGCGCCGGCCGCGCCAGGCCGAGCGCGCCGTCGTTCAGCTCCGGCTCGCGGGTATAGCGCGGCAAGCCCGTCGCCGGCGACGGTGCGCACGTCCGGGTGCAGCAAGCCCGGCCTCGAGCAGTTCGCCGATCATGTAGGCGAGCCCGCCGGCCGCATGGAAATGGTTCACGTCGGCCAGCCCGTTCGGATAGACCTTGGCCATCAGCGGCACGATCGCCGAGAGATCGCGTCGAAATCCTCGAGCTCGAGCAGCGACGCCCGCCGCGCGCGCCATCGCCGGCAGGTGCAGGACGAGGTTGGTCGAGCCGCCCGTCGCCATCAGCCCGACGATGCCGTTGACGAAGGCACGCTCGTCGAGGATCTCGCCCGCCGGGCGGTAGTCGTTGCCCAGCGCGGTGATCGCCGCCGCGCGTTCGCACCGCCGCCACGGTCAGCGCCTCGCGCAACGGCGTGCCGGGGTTGACGAAGCGACGCGCCCGGCAGGTGCAGCCCCATGAACTCCATCAGCATCTGGTTGGTGTTGGCGGTGCCGTAGAAGGTGCAGGTGCCGGGCCCGTGGTAGGAGGCCATCTCGGCCTCCATCAGCTTGTCGCGGCCGACCTCGCCGGCGGCGAATTGCTGGCGGACCTTGGACTTCTCGTCATTCGGCAGCCCGCTGGTCATCGGCCCGGCCGGCACGAAGACCGCCGGCACATGGCCGAAGGTCGCCGCCGCGATCACCAGGCCCGGCACGATCTTGTCGCAGACCCCGAGAAAGAGCGCCGCGTCGAAGCAGTTGTGGCTGAGCGCCACGCCGGCCGAGAGCGCGATCACGTCGCGCGAGAAGAGCGACAGCTCCATCCCCGCGCGCCCCTGCGTGACCCCGTCGCACATCGCCGGCACCCCGCCCGCGACCTGCGCGGTGGCGCCGGCCTTGCGCGCGGCGGCGCGGATCAGGTTCGGGTAGTCCTCGAAGGGCTGATGCGCCGAGAGCATGTCGTTGTAGGCGGTCACGATGCCGAGGTTGGGCGCGCGCCCGCCCGCAAGCTCGGCCTTGTCCGCGCCCATCGCCGGCATAGGCATGGGCCTGGTTGCCGCAGCTCAGATGCGCGCGCGCCGGGCCGTCCTCGCCGGCGCGCGCCGGATGCGGTCGAGATAGGCGGCGCGCGGTCGCCGCGAGCGGGCGCGAATGCGGTCGGTGATCGTGGCGAGGCGGGGGTCGAGCGGACGCGGGTTTGCGGGGCGGGAATTGACGGGCATGGCATAACTCCTCGGCGGTCCTGGTCCAGATATCTGCGGTTCCACCTCTAACACAGACCGTTAGCGCTAACAAACAGAAAGCTCCGGATCGGCGGGCTGCGGCGCAGGCATGTCGGCCGCACATAGCGGGGTTTCGGTTCTGTCCGTGGTGCTGCGCTGCAGCAACGCCTATCTCCTGATCGATGATAGCGGAAACAAAGGAGCCTGACATGGCCTCCAGAATCAAGACTGAAATGCCGGCGACGGCGGATATCAACGCCATTCTGATCAACGCGCGCGCACTGCGCGCGGAGGCGATGGCCGAAATGATGCGCGGCCTCGGCCGGGGTCTCAAACGCCTCTGGACGCGGACGCATATCGGGACGCAGCCGGCGCACTGACCGGCACGTCCTTCCCGGACCGCGACCCCGACCGAAAGGCCGGGGTCGCCGCTTTTGGCACTCCGCTCTTCCGTCGCGGCCGATGCGGGGCTAGGTGTCGCACACCTTCCCCAGCCGGACGCAGCCGATGACCGACGCCAATGACCTTCCCACCGTCCGCCTTCGGCCGAAGGCCGAGGCGCGCGCGCTTCGCCACGGCTTTCCCTGGGTCTATGCCGACGAGCTGGTCACCGACCGGCGCACGCAGGCGCTGTCGCCCGGCACCATCGCCCGGCTCGAGGATGCCGACCGCAGCCCGCTCGGGCACCGTCACGGTCAACCCGAAATCGAAGATCATCGCCCGGATGCTCGACCGCGACGCGGGCGCGGTGATCGATCGCGACTGGATCGCGGCGCGGCTCGCCCGGGCGTTCGCCTTGCGCGAACGGCTCTACGACGCGCCGTTCTACCGGCTCGTCCATGCCGAGGCCGACGGGCTGCCGGGCGTCGTCATCGACCGCTTCGGCGACGCCGCGGTGATCCAGCCGAACGCCGCCTGGGCCGAGGCGATGATCGAGCGATCTTGCCGCGGCGCTGGCCGACGTCACCGGCGTCGCGACCATCGTCAAGAACGGCACCGGCCGGGCGCGCGGCGCTCGAAGGGCTGGCCGAAGAGACGCGTGGTTCTCGCGGGCGCGCTCGACGGGCCGGTTCCGGTGCCGATGAACGGCGCGACCTACATGGCCGACCTCCTCGGCGGGCAGAAGACCGGGCTTTTCTTCGACCAGCGCCCGAACCACGCCTTTGCCGCATCTCTCGCGAAGGGCGCGCGGGTGCTCGACGTCTTTTCCCATGTCGGCGGCTTCTCCCTCGCGGCGCTGGCAGGTGGTGCGGCAAGCGCGCTCGCCGTCGATGCCTCGGCGCCGGCGCTGGAGCTTGCGACCGCCGGGGCAGGGGCGATCGGCATCGGGCCGACCGCTTCGCCACCCGCAAGGGCGACGCCTTCGCGGTGATGGAGGCGCTGGCGGCAGAGGGCGCGAGCTTCGATCTCGTGGTCTGCGACCCGCCCGCCTTCGCGCCGTCGAAACCGGCGCTTGCAGGCCGGGCTGCGGGCCTATGAGCGGGTGGCGCGGCTGGCGGCGCCGCTGGTCGCGCCGGGGGGCTATCTCGGTCTCTGCTCCTGCTCGCATGCCGCGGACCTCACCCAGTTCCGCAACGCCTCGGCGCGCGGCATCGGCCGCGGCGGGCGGCGGTCGCAGCTTCTGCACACCGGGTTTGCCGGGCCCGATCACCCGCAACTGCCGCAACTGGCCGAAAGCGGCTATCTCAAGGCGCTGTTCTTCCGGCTCGACGGATGAAGGCGCTTCTCGATGCCTGCGTTCTCTATCCGACGGTCCTGCGCGAGATCCTGATCGGGGTGGCGCGGGCAGGGCTCTACACGCCGCTCTGGTCGGAGCGCATCCTCGAGGAATGGGCGCGGGCGACGGTCAAGCTCGGCCCCGGCGCGGAACTCGTGGCGCGCGGCGAGATTGCCGCGCTGCGCGCCGAGTTCCCGAAGGCCGCCGTCGCGCCACGCGCGGGGCTGGAGGCGCGGCTCTGGCTGCCCGATCCGGCCGACGTCCACGTCCTCGCCGCCGCCATCGCCGGCAACGCCGATCTCATCCTCACCTTCAACGCCGCCGATTTCCCGCGCCACACGCTCGGCGAGGAAGGGCTGCGGCGCGAGGATCCCGACGCCTTCCTGCTGGCGCTCTGGCAAGCACAGCCCGAAACGGTCGCGCGCGTGGTCGAGGCGGTGCGGGCAGAGGCCGAGCGACTCTCGGGCGAGCCCCAGCCGCTCCGCCCGCTTCTGAAGCGCGCGGGTCTGCCGCGCCTTGGCAAGGCGCTTGGCGGCTGACTAGCATCAGGGCGGTGCAGGGCAGGTTTAATCCCACCTTGCCGGCGGCAGACCTCGTGGCCTCACGGCCCGACGCCCCATTTCCGCTCGTTCGCCACGATCGCCGCGATCCGGTCACCGGTCTTCGGGTGGCTCATCAGCCAGGCCGGGCTGCCCGCGCCGCCCATCCCTGTCAGGTGCCCGAGCTTGTCGAAGAGCGATTTCTGCGGCCCGGTTCCGATCCCGGCCTTGACGAGCAGGGCCGAGGCCCACTCGTCCGCCTCGTATTCGTCCTGCCGGCTCAGCCGCGCCGCCAGAAGCGAGGTGACGAACCCGGCCAGCCAGACCCCGATCCCCGGCAGAAGCCGGCCGAGCACCGTCGCCAGCATCACCCGGATCGCGTTCTGCCCGGTGAAATCGATCATCCGTCGCCGCGAATGGCCAAGCGCCACGTGGCCGAGCTCGTGCGCGACCACGCTCGCCAACTCCTCCGCCGTCACCGCGCCCTCGCGAAACTTCTGGTAGAAGCCCCGCGTCAGGAAGATCCGCCCGTCCGGCGCGGCGAGCCCGTTCACCGGGGCGATCTCGTAGATATGGACCGGCACCCGCGCGACGCCGAGCGCCTTGGCGAGCCGCGAGGTCACCGACAGGAGCGCGGGGTCGGCCAGCGGCGTGGAGCGCGCATCAAGCTCCCGCGCCGTCCGCCAGGCCGAAAAGCGCCAGTAGACGAGGGCGTAGAGCAGGGCCAGGAGGATGGGGAGGACTCTCAGCATGGTCTCAATATGGGCATTCCCGCCGCCCGCTCAATGCGCATGATCGTGAAGGCTGGCCCGAAGCCAGAGCCCGTATTGCGGGACGAGTGCCGGAATCCAGCCGGTCACTGCCCCGCCTGTCCGGTCCGAGCGCGGGGGCTCGGCATCCGGCGGGCCGGGCCAGTAAGGCGCGAGCACCACGATCCGGGCGGCGAGGAGTAGGGCGATGGCGATGGCGGCAGAAAAGCGAGGAACCGGTGGCCCTGCCAGAGGCGGACGAACCTGCTCACGTCAGCGCCTTCACCGCCCGGCCGATCCCGTCGAGCGTCAGCGGAAACATCCGGTTCTCGAAGATCTGCCGAATCATGCCGACCGACTGGGTATACTGCCACTGCCGCTCCGGCAGCGGGTTCAGCCAGACATGGGCCGGCCACTGCTCCCGCGCCCGGCCGAGCCAGACCTGGCCGGCTTCGGCGTTCCAGTGCTCGTTGGCGCCTCCGGGATGGGCGATCTCGTAGGGCGACATCGACGCGTCGCCGACGAAGATCGCCTTGTAGTCGCCGCCATAGGTGCGCAGCACCTCGGCCGTCGGGGTCTGCCGGTCCCAGCGGCGGCGGTTGTCGCGCCAGACGCCCTCGTAGAGGCAGTTGTGGAAGTAGTAGTATTCGAGATGCTTGAACTCGGAGCGCGCGGCGGAAAAGAGCTCCTCCACGACCTTGACGAACGGGTCCATCGAGCCGCCGACATCGAGGAACAGAAGCACCTTGACCGCATTGTGCCGCTCGGGCCGGGTCTTGACGTCGAGATAACCGTGTTCGGCGGTGGCGCGGATCGTGCCGGGCAGGTCCAGTTCCTCGGCGGCCCCTTCGCGCGCCCAGCGGCGCAGGCGCTTCAGCGCGACCTTGATGTTGCGGGTGCCAAGCTCGACGGAATCGTCGAGATTGCGGAACTCGCGCTTGTCCCAGACCTTCACCGCGCGCTGGTGGCGGCTTTCCTTCTGGCCGATCCGCACGCCTTCGGGGTTGTAGCCATAGGCGCCGAAGGGCGAGGTGCCGGCGGTGCCGATCCATTTCGATCCGCCCTGATGCCGGCCCTTCTGCTCCTCAAGCCGCTTCTTGAGCGTCTCCATGAGCTTGTCGAAACCTCCCGAGGGCTTCGACTTCGGCCTTCTCCTCTGCCGTCAGGGTGCGTTCGAGCATCCGTTCCAGCCAGTCGCGCGGCAGGTCGATCGCCTCCAGCACCTGGTCGGCCGTGATCGTCTCGAGCCCCTTGAAGGCTTCCGCGAAGGCGCGGTCGAACCGGTCGAGGTGGCGTTCGTCCTTCACCATCGCGGTGCGGGCGAGGTAGTAGAAGCCGTCGATGTCGTAGGTGACGAGCCCCGCCGCCATGCCTTCGAGAAAGCCCAGATACTCGCGCAGGGAGACCGGAATGCCGGTTCCGCGCAGGGTTTCGAAGAACCGCAGGAACATCCGCCTCAGCTCAAGCGATGGTAGAGGATCGTCGCGAAGAGCCCCAGAATTGCAAAGAAAATGGCGTGGGCGATCGCGTATTGCAGCTTGTCGAAGCGATTGCCGCCCCGGCGCGTGGCGCGAATCCATCCGATCAGGGCGCCTGCGAGAATGGCCGCGAAGAAGATCATTTCTGCCTCGATCTCCTTGCCGGCGACAGCGCGGCGATGTTCATCAGCCGCAGACGCACCTCGGCGTCGGAGGCAAAGCCATATCGCGCCCAGCCGAGACTGTCGAGGCGGACCTGCCGCGCCTCGGAGGACCGGCCGATGAGGTCGAGCGCCTCTGCCTTGACCATCAGGAGGCTGGCGAGAAGGGCCGCGTTCTCGGCCCTGGCGGCGAGCGGCAGGGCCCGGTTGGTGCGCAGGATCACCTCCTCCGGCCTGGCCGTCCGACAGCGCGAAGGCGGCGAGCTGCATGTCGGCATGGGCCGCCTGCAGCGCCAGTTCGGGCCGGCTTTCGTAGATCGCGGCGGCTTCGTGGAAGGCGATCCGGCGCGGTCTCCGCGTCATGCCCGAGCGACAGCCGGCCAAGCGCCAACCAGGCGAAAGCCGGCGCGGGTGTCGCGCCAGCCGCGCGCCTCGGCGATGCCGAGCGCGTCGCGCGCCGCCGCGCGGCGCCGGGCCGCGAACGTGCCGGGGCCGAGGGCGGTCTCGATCGCTTCGGTATAGGCGCGCGGGGTCGGGTCGGCGGACGGCGCGCCGCCGCGTTCGCCGCGCGGGATTGAGGCGGGCGAGAAGGCCGGGAAGCCGGGCCGCGACCTCGGGCGCAGCCATGCCGCTGCGCAGTTCCGGCGCGTAGGTCACGCGCAGCATCAACATGTCGAACCCGGTCAGGACGGTATGGATGTTGTCGTCGTTGAAGACCGAATCCGGCAGCCGGTAGAGATCGTTGAGGGGCCCCAGCGCCTGTGCCAGTTCCTCGTGCAGGCAATCGCGGACCTCCTGCGGGGCAGTGTCGTTCGGGACGAAGATCGCCGCGACGTCGCGGTGGGTAAGGGTCGTCCAGTCCAGCTCGCGCCCGGCGCGCGCGGCGGTACTCGTCCCATGACCCGACACGCGGGCGCGACGAAGCAGGCCGCGCGCGGCACCAGCCGCTGCATGACCTTGCGCGGCAGGAACTCGACGGTGATCTGCGCTGGCGCCGCCGCTGGCCGCCGCGATGTCGATCCCGGCCTCGTTGCGCAGGCGGGCGAGGAGCCGGCCGAGATCCTCTGCCGCCGTCGGCGGCGCTGTGCCGGTCATGCGGACGCGGATCGGTTCCTCGAACCGGGTGAGGACAGGCAACGCCCGGCCGCTTTCGAGCGAGAAGGAGAGATCCATGAAATCGCGCGCCATCTCGGCGTTCGACCGCTCCGGCGGGCTGGCGGCGCTGGCGGGAACCGGCGCATCGGTGGCAAGTCGGGACACCGCCGCGATGGCGGCGTCCCGAGCCGGTCGGCGGTGCGACGCCGCAGCCCGACAGGACGAGTGCGGTGAGACAGGCGGTCAGGACGTGGCGCAAAGGCTCAGTCCCGGTTGTATTCGATGAAGGGGGTCTTCACGCCGATCCGGTCGTAAAGCCGCCGCGCGGTCGTGTTGAATTCCTGCGTCTGCCAGTAGACCGAGGCGGCGCCCTCGGTGTCGGCGGCGGCATAGACCGCCTCGATCAACGCCCGTCCGATGCCCTGGCCGCGCACCTCTGGGTCGGCGAAAAGATCCTGCAGGTAGCAGGTATCGGCGACCGACCAGCAGGTCCGGTGAAAGAGATAGTGGGCGAGCCCGACGGGCCTGCCGTCCAGGAGCGCCAGAAAGCCGCGGAATTCGCCCGCGCCGCCGGACAGGAGCCGCGAGAAGGTCGCCTCGTAGACCTCGTCCGGCAATTCGGTCTCGTAGAAGGCGAGATAGGCGCGCCAGAGCCGGCGCCATTCGACGGCGTCGTCTGGCCCGATCGGGCGGATCACGAGCGTGTCTGGGCGGGCCATGCGTTCCTCTTCCTGCTGGCAGAAGCTAGCCTGCCTACATCGCGCCGACCAGCCCGGCCGGGCGCGTTTTTCCCCGCAAGGCATTCAGCCGCGGCTGCGGGCGAGGAAGGCGAGCCGTTCGAAGAGATGCACGTCCTGTTCATTCTTCAGGAGTGCGCCGTGGAGTTTCGGCAGAAGGCTCGTCCCCTCGCGTTTCAGGTCCTCTGGCGCGAGGTCCTCGGCAAGGATCAGCTTCAGCCAGTCCAGCACTTCCGAGGTCGAGGGCTTCTTCTTCAGCCCCGGCGTCTCGCGGATCTGGTAGAACTGGGTGAGCGCGGTGGCGAGGAGGTCGTCCTTGATGCCGGGGAAATGCACATCGACGATCCGCTTCAGCGTCTCGGCCTCGGGGAATCGGATGTAGTGGAAGAAGCAGCGCCGGAGGAAAGCGTCGGGCAATTCCTTCTCGTTGTTCGAGGTGATGATGATCACCGGCCGGTGCCTGGCGCGGATGGTTTCGCCGGTCTCGTAGACATGGAACTCCATCCGGTCGAGTTCCTGCAGAAGGTCGTTCGGGAACTCGATATCGGCCTTGTCGATCTCGTCGATCAGAAGGACAACCTTGGTTTCGGCCTCGAAGGCCTGCCAGAGCTTGCCCTTGCGGATGTAGTTCTTCACGTCATGGACCCGCTCGTCGCCGAGCTGGCTGTCGCGCAGCCGGCTGACGGCGTCGTATTCGTAAAGCCCCTGCGCGGCCTTGGTCGTGGACTTCACATGCCATTCGACCATCGGGCAGTCCAAGCGCGGTGGCGACCTGCCGGGCGAGCTCGGTCTTGCCGGTTCCGGGCTCTCCCTTCACCAATAGCGGACGCTCCAGCGTGACTGATGCGTTCACGGCGACAGTCAGGTCTTCCGTCGCGACGTACTGATCGGTTCCGGTAAATTTCATTGTATTTCTGATAAGATGGCCGAGGATGTTCGACGCAGTCTTACCCGCGCAATCAAATTGCCGCAAGCCGGCCCATGCCCTAGTGACATCCTCGGCCGCTTGGGCTATGGGAGCGCGCAAGGAGTGCCGGATGAATATCAGCGATCTGAATTCCAAGTCCGGACGGAGGAGCGGAGCAGAGATGAAGGCAGAGATCTTTCTTCCCGACGACTACCGTCCGGCTGAAGACGAACCCTTTATGAACGAGCGCCAGCTCGAATATTTCCGCCGAAAGCTTCAGGTCTGGAAGGAAGAACTTCTGGAACAGTCGGCCGAGACGCTGGAAGGCCTGCAGGACAGCGCCCGCAACGTCCCCGACATCGCCGACCGCGCCAGCGAGGAAACCGACCGGGCGTTGGAACTCAGGACCCGCGACCGCCAGCGCAAGCTGGTGTCGAAGATCGACGCGGCGCTGCGCCGGATCGACAACGGCGAATACGGCTATTGCGAGATGACGGGCGAGCCGATCTCGCTCAAGCGACTCGATGCGCGTCCGATCGCGACGATGACGCTCGAGGCGCAGGAAAAGCACGAACGGCGCGAACGCGTGCACCGCAACGACTGATCCCCGGGCCAAGGGGAAGTGGAATTCCGGCACCGGGGTCGAAAGGCTCCGGTGCCGTTGCGTTTGAAGGGACGACGATGCTGGACGGACGGAAGGTGACGGTGCTGGGGGCCGGGATCGCGGGGCTTGCGGTCGCCCGGGCGCTGGCGCTTCGCGGGGCCGAGGTGACGGTGCTGGAACAGGCGCCCGAGATCGGCGAAGTCGGCGCGGGCCTGCAGATCTCGCCGAACGGGGCCCGCGTGATCGCAGGCGCTCGGCCTCGGCGACGCGCTTGCCGGGGCCAGCATGCGCGCCGGGGCGGTGGATACTGATCGACGGCGAGACCGGCGGCCGGGTGGTCGCGGCTCGACCTCTTGCGCGACCGGCCGGACCAGACCTTCCGCTTCGTCCACCGCGCCGATCTGATCGACTGCCTGGCCGAGGGCGCCCGGGCGGCGGGCGTCACGATCCGGCTCTTGCAGACGGTGGAGACGGTCGATGCTCGGCGCGCACCCTCCGCGGGTCACCACGGCGCAAGGGGCGGAGCTCGAGACCGGGATCCTGATCGGCGCCGACGGGCTCCATTCGAAGTTGCGCGCCGCGCTCAACGGCACCGTCGCGCCGTTCTTCACCCGTCAGGTGGCCTGGCGCGCGACGCTGCCGGCCGAACCGGACATCGCGCCCGTGGCCAGGGTCTTTCTCGGACCCGGTCGGCATCTTGTGACCTATCCCCTGCGGGGCGGGCGGCTTCAGGAACATCGTCGCGGTCGAGGAGCGGGGCAAATGGGCCGAGGAAAGCTGGTCGCTGACCGACGACCCGCTGGCCTTGCGCATCGCGTTTCGAGGATTTCGTGCCTGAAGTGCGCGGCTGGCTCGACCGGATCGAGCGGCCGAATCTCTGGGGGCTCTTTCGCCATCCGGTGGCGCCGAAATGGCACGGGCAGGGCGCTGCGATCCTCGGCGACGCCGCGCATCCGACGCTGCCCTTCCTCGCGCAAGGGCGCGAACATGGCGCTGGAGGATGCCTGGGTTCTGGCCAAGCTGTCTGGCGGCAAAGGAACCGGATGCCGCCTTCGCCGCCTATCAGTCGGCGCGCATGGCCCGGGTGCGCCGCATCGTCGAGGCCGCCAATGCCAATGCGCGGAACTACCACCTGTCGGGGATCAGGCGCGACATCGCCCATGCCGGTCTGCGCCTCGCGGGTCGTTTCGCGCCGGACCGGATGCTCGGCCGGTTCGACTGGCTCTACGGCCACGACGTGACCGCCGGCTGAGAGGTCAGGCGTCGAGCTCGATCCAGACCGGGACGTGATCCGACGGCTTGTCGCCGCCGCGCACCGCCTTGTCGATGCCGGCCTCGCGCATCAGGTCGGCGGCCTGCGGGCTCAGCAGCAGATGGTCGATCCGGATGCCGTTGTTCTTCGGCCCAGGCGCCCGCCTGGTAATCCCAGAACGAATAGTGGCCGGGGCCGCGGTTCGCGGGTGCGGAACGCCTCGGTATAGCCCAGATGCAGGATGCGCCGGAATGCCGCCCGGCTTTCGGGCCGGAAGAGCGCGTCCTCGGTCCAGGCCTCGGGCTTCGCCGCATCCTCGGCCTGCGGGATCACGTTGTAGTCGCCGCCGAGGACGACCGGCATTTCCTCGGCCAGAAGCTCCGCCGCCCGCGCCTTCATCCGCGCCATCCACGACAGCTTGTAGTCGTATTTCGGCCCCGGCGCCGGATTGCCGTTCGGCAGGTAAAGCCCGCAAAGCCTGAGCGCGGTCTTGCCCACCACCGTCGCCTCGATCCACCGCGCCTGTTCGTCCGCCTCGTCGCCCGGAAGGCCGCGCGTCACGTCCTCGAGCGGCAGCTTCGACAGGATCGCCACGCCGTTGAAGCCCTTCTGGCCGTGGGTTTCGACGAAATAGCCGCGATCCTCGAAGAGATCGCGCGGAAAGGCCTCGTCGACGGACTTGATCTCCTGCAACAGCACCACGTCGGGCGAGGCATCGTCGAGCCAGGCGGGCAGCGCCTCGGCCCGGGCCTTGATGCCGTTGATGTTGAAGGTGGCGATCTTCATGGCAGCCCCCCGAGCCTATCGCTGGGATAATCGAAGCGAATGGCCCGGGGCGCAAGGCCAAGATAGGCTCAGGATCACCCGGTGACGGTGAACAGCACCCACATTCCCATCGCAAAATGTCCGGGTATGTTGCAGTAGAGAATGTAGGTTCCGGGCTTCATCTCAAGCGTCAGTGAGCCGGACGCGCCGGGGTCGAGCTCGGCGACTTCGCCCAGATGTCCGGCGGCATCTTCATCGACCTTCATCGTCGCGTCATCATACGGCATGGGCGTACTGGGGTCCGAAATCGGGGCGAGGACCATCTCGTGGATGGTTTCCTTGGAGTCGTTGGTGGCCGTGAAGGTGATTGTCCCGGCGGGAGCGGAGGCCGCGCTAAGCGTGATGCCCATCGTCGCCATCGACATGTCCGCGTCCGGCGACATTGCCATTCCCATCGGTGGCATCGTACCCATCATTGCCATCGAATCCGGCCCCGTGTCCCAAAGCGAGGCCGTGATCGTTGTCTCGGCAGCCAATACCGGGTTGAGCCATGCCGCGGGCAGTGTCGCGGCGACCAGCGCCAGCAGTGTTCTACGTGTGAATGTCATGGGTGTGTCCTCAGGACTTTCCGAGCGGATCGCTCGAAAAAACCATGCGCTCACGTGGGGCCGATCAGGCTGATCTGGATCAATTGCGATGTCGACAGTCCCCCGTCGGCAATGCCGTGCGCACATTCGACCTTACAGACTTGCAAAGGCCTTCAGACGCTCATACCGAAAAGCTGGTGCCGCAGCCGCAGGACGAGGTCGCGTTCGGGTTCTCGATCACGAACCGCGCGCCGATGAGTTCCTCGGAAAAGTCGATGACGGCATTCGCGAGGAACGGCAGCGAGACCGCATCGACCAGGACCTTCTGGCCACCGCTCTCCAGCACCAGATCGTCCGGCGCGGGATCGTCGAGCCGGATGTCGTATTGAAAGCCCGAACAACCGCCCCCCTCGACCGCGACGCGCAACGCCTTCGCCTCTCCCGAGGCCGCGTTGATCTCGGCCAGCCGTGCGTATGCGCGCGGCGTCACTTTCGGGGGCAGGGTCAACTCCATCGCGGCAACCTGTGTCAATTCCTCACCCCATCATATATGACGAACCCGAGACGCTACAAGAACCGGACCCGATGACCCTTGCGCCCTATGCCTGCCATCCCGCCGACAGCCGGGGCCGGCAGTTCCGCGAAACCATGTCCACCTTCCGCTCGCCCTTCCAGCGCGACCGCGACCGGATCATCCATTCCTCGGCCTTCCGGCGCCTGAAGCACAAGACGCAGGTCTTCGTCGAACACGAGGGCGATTATTACCGCACCCGTCTGACCCATACGATCGAGGTGGCGCAGGTTGCGCGCACCATCGCCGGGCATGCTCGACCTCAACACCGACCTGGCCGAGGCGGTGGCGCTGGCCCATGACCTAGGCCATCCGCCCTTCGGCCATACCGGCGAGGACGCGCTGGCCGAACTGATGGCGCCACATGGCGGGTTCGACCACAACGCGCAGGCGATCCGCATCGTCACCCGGCTGGAACGCCACTATGCCGATTTCGACGGGCTGAACCTGACCTGGGAGACGCTGGAGGGGATCGCCAAGCACAACGGCCCGGTGATCGGCCCCCATGCGAGCGGTTCGCATGCCGTGAAGGAGGGCGGCGAGATGCCCTATGCGCTGGCCGAGTTCAACGCCGAATACGATCTGGAACTGCACACCCATGCTTCGGCCGAGGCGCAGGTCGCCGCCGTCGCCGATGATGTCGCCTACAATCATCACGACCTGCATGACGGGTTGCGAGCGGGACTCTTCACCGAGGCCGACCTGATGGAACTGCCCGTCACTGGTCCCTGCTTTCGCCGAGGTTGACCGGCTTTATCCCGGCCTCGACCCCACGCGGCGTCGGCACGAGGCGTTGCGCCGGGTCTTCGGGGTGATGGTCGAGGATGTGATCGCCGTCGCGCAGAACCGGCTTCAGGCCAGCGATCCGCAATCCGCGCAGGACATCCGCGACATGCCGGGGCCGATCATCCGGTTTTCCAAGCCGCTCTATCAGAATCTCAAGGCGATCAAGTCCTTCCTCTACGCCCGCATGTACCGCGCGCCGACTGTCGTGGAAGAGCGGCAGCGCGTGACGGCGATGATCAACGACCTCTTTCCCCTGTTCCTGAACGATCCGGGCCTTTTGCCGGCCGAATGGCAGTCGGATGTGGCGAAGGCGCGGGGCAAGACCGATCTCGCCCGCGTTGTGCTTGACTATGTCGCGGGAATGACCGACCGCTTCGCAATTCAGGAACATGAACGTTTGTGCGGCGAGGCCGCGAAGGAGAAGTACTTATGACCCAGAAAGCGGCACTGGTTACGGCGGGCGGCAGCGGCATGGGTGCCGCCGCGGCACGCAAGCTCGCGGCGGACGGCTTTCAAGTCGGCATTCTCTCTTCCTCCGGCAAGGGTGAGGCTTTGGGCAAGGAACTGGGTGGCTTCGGCGTTACCGGGTCGAACCAGTCGAACGACGACCTGAAGCGGCTGGTGGACGGCGCGATGGAGCGCTGGGGCAGGGTGGATGTCCTGGTGAACTCCGCCGGCCATGGGCCGCGTGCGCCAATTCTGGACCTGACGGATGAGGATTGGCACAAGGGGATGGAGGTCTATTTCCTGAACGCGGTCCGGCCCACCCGGCTCGTCACGCCGATCATGGAGGCGCAGGGCGGCGGCGCGATCATCAACATCTCGACCTTCGCGGCGTTCGAGCCGGATCCGGTCTTTCCGACCTCGGGCGTGTTCCGTGCCGGCCTCGCGGCCTTCAGCAAGCTTTTCGCCGACAGATACGCCGCGCAGAACATCCGCATGAACAACGTCCTGCCCGGCTTCATCGACAGCCTGCCCGAGAAGGAGGAGTTCCGAGCCCGCGTTCCGATGGGCCGCTACGGGCACGAGGAGGAGATCGCGGCAACCATCGCCTTCCTCGCCTCGGACGGGGCCGGCTACATCACCGGACAGAACATTCGCGTCGATGGCGGCATAACGCGGTCTGTCTAGGGAGAGGCGCGATATGGTAGATGGCGCAGCGGGCGGCGGTCTGAACCCGGTTTCGGCCTTTGCGCTCGTCGGTGCGCTCGGCGTCGGTGCACAGTGGCTGGCCTGGCGGTTCCAGTTGCCGGCCATCGTGCTGATGCTGGCGGCGGGTATCCTGATCGGGCCGGTCTTCGGCATCTTCGACCCGGCGCGCGATATCGGGCCGCTGACCGGGCCGCTCATCTCGCTCGCGGTGGCGGTGATCCTGTTCGAGGGTGGGCTGACGCTCAATTTCCACGAATTGCACGATGCGCGGCACGGGGTGCGGCGGCTCGTCCTGATCGGCGCGCCGCTCGGCTGGCTTCTGTCCACGCTGGCGCTGCGCTACGGGGCCGGGCTCGGCTGGGAAGTGCCGCTACGGTTTTCGGCGGCATCATGGTGGTGACTGGCCCGACGGTAATCGCGCCGCTTCTGCGGCAGGCGCGACTTGCCGCGACGCCCCGCGCAGCTTCTGCAATGGGAGGCGATCGTCAACGACCCGATCGGGGCGCTCGCGGCAGTGTTCGCGCTTCGAAGTCGTGCTGGTGTTGCGCACGGCCGAACAGCCTGGACATGCGTTCCTGGAGGTGGCGTTCGGCATCGCCGTAGCCGCGCTGATCGGCTTCGCGGCGGGCTTCACGATATCGCGCGCCTTCTGGCGCAACCATGTGCCGGAATACATGAAGGTGCCGGTTCTCTTCGTGACGCTGATCGGCTGCTTCGCTCTGGCCGATACGCTCTTGCACGAAAGCGGCCTTCTCGCCGTGACGGTCATGGGTCTCGTCCTCGCCAATTCCGACCTGCCGAGCTTCGTGGAACTCCGCCGCTTCAAGGAACATGCGACGATCCTGCTGGTGTCGGGCGTCTTCATCCTGCTCGCCGCCTCGCTCGATTTCGCGATGGTGGAGAAGCTGAGTTGGCGCACCGTGGTCTTCGTCCTCGCCGTGGTGATGATCGCGCGGCCGCTGACGGTGCTGATCTCGCTCATCGGGACGGACCTGCCGCGCAACGAGCGCCTGCTGATCGCGCTGACCGGTCCGCGCGGGGTCGTGCTGGTCGCTGTCGCCGGGCTTTTCGGCGAGCGTCTCGCCGCGGCCGGCGTCCGGATGCGGTGCTGATCGGGCCTCTGGCCTTCGTTCTGGTGCTGGCGACGGTGGTGCTGCACGGCTTCACGCTCGCCCCGCTGGCCAGGGCGCTGGGCCTTGCGGGTGCCGAGGTGCCGGGCGTGCTTCTGGTTGGCGGCTCGCGCTTCACGACGGGGCTTGCCGAAGTTCTGAAGAAGGCCGAGGTGCCGGTCCTCGTCTGCGACCCGAACCATGCCCATCTGATCCGGCCGCGGACCGCAGGTGTGCCGACATTCTACGGCGACATCCTCTCGGAAGCGGCAGAGCGGCAGGTGGAGCTTCTGAGCTACCGGATAATCGTCGCCGCCACTGACAACGATGCCTACAACACGCTCGTCACCACCGACCTCGCGCCGGAATTCGGCCGCGACAATACCTACCAGATCGGACGTCAGCGCGCCGGGAAGTCCAGCCACGCCCTGCCGACGCAGCTCGGCGGGCGGCCTTTCGGCAACGGCCGGACCTATGACGAGTTCGACGCCGTGATGCAGGAGGGCTGGAGCTTCCGGATGACGCGCCTCACCGAGGAATTCGGGTTTGACGAATGGCGCGCCCGTCGGCCCGATTCGATCCTGCTCGCCCGCCTCGCCAAGGATGGCGAGGTGAAGTTCCTGCGCGGGGATGCCGATCCCAAGCTGGCGCCCGGAACCCGGATCGTGTTCCTGAGCAAGCCCGACGAAGTGGTCGAGGAGGCGCGAGAGCGGGGCCAGAACGGGGCCAAGGATTGACGCCGCTGCCGGCCTCTGGCATGGCCGGGCCAATCACAGAGGTATGACATGAACCTTTTTGCCGAAATCCGGTCGCTGGTGATCGCCAGTCTGGACGACATGGTCAAGGCAGGCGCACTGCCGGCAGGGCTCGATACCACCAACGTCGCGGTGGAGCCGCCGCGTGACGGCGCGCATGGCGACATGGCGACGAACGCGGCGATGGTGCTTGCCCGACCCGCCGGGCTGGCGCCGCGCGCCATCGCCGACGCTCTGGCCGAACGGCTCGTGGCCGATCCCCGCATCGTCACCGCCGAGGCTGCCGGGCCGGGCTTTCTCAACCTCCGGCTCGCACCGACCGTCTGGCAGGGCGTCGTCAGGGCGGCGCTGGTCGGGGGGCGCGATTTCGGCCGCTCGACGCTCGGGCAGGGCGCGAAGGTCAACGTCGAATTCGTCTCGGCCAACCCGACCGGCCCGATGCATGTCGGCCATACCCGCGGCGCGGTCTTCGGCGACGCTCTGGCGAGCCTTCTCGATTTCGCCGGCTACAAGGTCACGCGCGAATATTACATCAACGACGGCGGCGCGCAGGTCGACGTGCTCGCCCGCTCTGCCTACGAGCGCTACCGCGAGGCCTGCGGCCTGTCGCCCGAGATCGCCGAGGGGCTCTATCCCGGCGACTACCTGATCCCGGTTGGCGAGGCGCTGAAGGCGAAGTATGGCACCAGCCTCCTGGACAAGGGCGAAGCCGACTGGCTGACCGATGTGCGCGACTTCGCGACCGAGGCCATGATGGCGATGATCCGCTCCGATCTGGCGCTTCTCGGCGTCACGATGGATGTCTATTCCTCGGAAAAGGCGCTTTACGGCACCGGCAAGATCGAGGCGGCGATCGAGACCCTGCGCGGCATGGGCCTGATCTACGAAGGAACGCTGGAGGCGCCGAAGGGCAAGCTGCCCGAGGACTGGGAAGAGCGGGAGCAGACGCTTTTCCGTTCCACCGCGCATGGCGACGATGTCGACCGGCCGGTGAAGAAGTCGGACGGGTCCTGGACCTATTTCGCCCCCGACATCGCCTATCACTACGACAAGATAACGCGCGGCTTCGATCAGCTGATCGACGTTCTCGGAGCCGATCACGGCGGTTATGTCAAGCGGCTGAAGGCGGTGGTCTCCGCGCTCTCGAACGGGCGGGTGCCGCTCGAGGTGAAGCTGATCCAGCTCGTCAAGCTCTGGAAGAACGGCGAGCCGTTCAAGATGTCGAAGCGGGCCGGAACGTTCGTCACGCTTCGCGACGTGGTGGAACAGGCGGGCGCCGACGTGACCCGCTTCGTCATGCTGACGCGCAAGAACGACGCGGCGCTCGATTTCGACTTCGACAAGGTGCTGGAACAGTCGAAGGACAATACGGTCTTCTACGTGCAATACGCCCATGCGCGCGTCTGCTCGGTGATCCGCAAGGCGGCAGAGGCGGGCATCGCGGCCGACGACGCGACGCTTGCGGGCGCGGACCTGAGCCAGCTTTCGCACGAGGCCGAGATCGCACTTGCCCGGAAGATCGCCGAATGGCCGCGCCTGGTGGAAATCGCCGTGCGCGGTCAAGAGCCGCACCGGGTCGCCTTCTACCTCTACGAGGTGGCATCCGACCTCCATGCACTCTGGAACCGGGGCAACGAAGACGCGTCCTTGCGCTTCCTGCAGGCCGATGTGGCGACAAGCCAGGCTAAAATCGCCCTTGCGAGGGCGGCGGGCGTTGTCATTTCCGCTGGTCTTGCTATCCTTGGCGTGACCCCTGTGGAAGAAATGCGCTGACCGAAGGGCGCCGCCGCCGGGGCAAGGCAGGCAAGACGCGGACCGCATCGGCAAGCCGGTGGCGGTCGACAAGCGAGGCAGAGCATGGCGGACGCGGATTTCGACGAATTTGACGCCTATCATGCCACCAGCACGGCTTCGGCCGGGCAGGGCGGGCGGATGCAGAAATGGATGAACGGCGCCGGCGCGCTGACCTCGGTCGCACTGATCGCGGGGCTTGGCGTCTGGGCCTACGACCTTGCTGTCCGCGATGTGCGCGGGGTGCCGGTGATTCAGGCGCTGGAAGGTCCGGCGCGCGTCGCCCCCGACGATCCGGGCGGAGAGCTGGCCTCGCATCAGGGGATGGCGGTGAACGAGATCGCGGCGGACGGGACGGCGGGCGATCCGGCCGACCGGCTGACGCTGGCCCCGCGACCCGACGGGCTGGCCGAGGAAGACCAGCCGATGGGCGAGCTTGCTGCCTCCGTCGACGAACGCGCCGCGACGACGTTCCCGCCCGTCGAGGCGCCCGGCAGCGACTTTACCGACGCGCCGGCCGTCGCCGCGCCTGCCGATGCGTCGCCCAATCTTGCGGCCCTCCGCCCCGCCGAGCCGCTTCCCGACGGCCCGGTCGAGGCCCTGCCTCTGGAAACCGGTCTTGAGCCTCCGGCCGTTGCGGCCGACGTGATTTCGGCCAACGTGCCCGGTGTGTCGCGTTCGCTCCGCCCGGCGGCAAGGCCGGCATCCGATATCGGTATCGACGCGATGGCCGAGGCCGCGGCCGCAGCAGTGGCCGCCGCCCTGGCGCCGCAGGCCCTTGATCTGGCGCCGGAAACTCTGGCCGCGGGCACCCGTCTGGTGCAGATCGGTGCCTATCCGAACGAGGCGCAGGCCCGGCTCGAATGGGACAAGACCGCCGCCCGCTTCGGTGCGCTTCTCGACGGCAAGCGCCGGGTGATCGAGGCTGCGACCAGCGGCGGCGAGACCTTCTATCGCCTCCGGGTCGAAGGGTTTGACGATCTCGACGACGCGCGCCGTTTCTGCGCGGCACTCAAGGCCGAAAACGCCGAATGCGTGCCCGCCGTGGTGCGCTGATGCCCGCAGCGGCTTCGGCCACGATCCTTGGTTGCGAAGGCTCTCTCCTGTCACCGGACGAGGCTGCGTTCTTTCGCGCGGCCGATCCCTGGGGTTTCATCCTCTTTGCCCGCAATGTCGAGACGCCGGACCAAGTTGGCCGGCTGACCGCCGACCTCGCGCCAGCGTCGGCCGCGACGCGCCGGTCCTCATCGATCAGGAAGGCGGGCGCGTGCAGCGCCTTCGCGCGCCGCATTGGCGCGAATGGCTGCCGCCGCTCGATCAGGTCGCGGCGACCGGGGCGGCGGGGATGGAGCGCGCGCTCTGGCTCCGATACCGGCTGATCGCGGACGAGCTTCGCGCCGTCGGGATCGACGCCGATTGCGCGCCGTCGGCGGATATTGCCGGGCCGGACACGCACCCGTTCCTGCGCAACCGCTGCTTTGGCGCGGATGCGGCGACGGTAACCGCCGCCGCGCGCGCCGCGGCCGAGGGGCTTCTGGCGGGCGGCGTGCTGCCAGTGGTCAAGCACATCCCCGGCCACGGTCGGGCGGTGGTCGACAGCCACCTCAACCTGCCGCGCGTCCCGGCGCCGCTGGAGGAGCTGCTGGCCACGGATTTCGCCCCCTTCGCCGCGCTCGCCGACCTGCCGATGGCGATGACCGCCCATATCGTCTTCGACGCGCTCGATCCCGACCGTCCGGCGACGCCTCTCCGGCCGTGATCGGCGCGATCCGCGACAGGATCGGGTTCGGCGGCCTGCTTCTCACCGACGACATCTCGATGGAGGCGCTGTCGGGCACGATCGGCGAACGCGCCGGAGCGGCGATCGCGGCGGGCTGCGACATGGTCCTTCACTGCAACGGCAAGCGGTCAGAGATGGAGGCGGTCGCCGCCGCCGCCGGCCGCCTTCGCCCGGCCGCCTCCGCCCGCGCCGAAGCCGCGCTCGCCCGCCGCACAGTGCCCGAAACCATTGACATCGCCGCTCTGGAAGCGGAATTTGAGGCGCTTCTGAAGGAACGGGCGCATGGCTGAGCCGGACGGCTTCCAGGAAGATACTGTCACGGTCAGCGACCGGCTCGCCGCCGAGGCGCTGATCGTCGATGTCGACGGGTTCGAGGGGCCGCTCGATCTGCTGCTTGACGCTGTCGCGCACCCAGAAGGTCGACCTGCGCAAGATCTCGGTCCTGCAACTGGCCGAGCAGTACCTGATGTTCGTCGAACAAGCCAAGGTCTTGCGCATCGAACTTGCGGCCGACTACCTGGTGATGGCGGCCTGGCTCGCCTTCCTGAAATCGCGCCTGCTGCTGCCGCCCGATCCGTCCGACGAAGGCCCCTCGGGCGAGGAACTGGCCGCGCATCTCGCCTTTCAGCTCGAACGGCTGCAGGCGATGCGCGAGGCCGCCGCCCGGCTGATGGGGCGCGACCAGATAGGGCCGCGACTTCTTCGCCCGCGGCATCCCCGAGGACGTGACGCGGCTGCGCCAGGTGACCTATACGCGCGACGCTGCTGGACCTGATGCAGGCCTATGCCCGGATCCGCACCAAGGACGAGTTCCGCCCCTACGCGATGGACCGCGACCACGTCTTGACGATGGAACAGGCGCTGGAGCGGATGCGCGGGCTGATCGGCTTTGCCGGCGAATGGACCGATCTGTCAGTCCTACCTGCCCGAGGGCTGGACCGCCGATCCCGCCGCGCCGCCGCTCCGCCACGGCGGCGACCTTCGCGGCCTCGCTGGAACTGGCCAAGGCAGGGCCAGATCGAGCTGCGCCAGGGCGAGACCTTCGCCCCGATCCATCAGACGGAAAGAAACGTGACCGATCCCGACGAGAGCCCACCGAAGAAGAGCCTGTTCGAGGCGCCGCCGATGGCCGAGCAGGAGCGGATGGTCGAGGCCATCCTGTTCGCCTCCGCCGAACCGGTGACGGTGGCCGAGCTGAAGCGCGGATGCCGCATGGCGCGGACCCGGCCGAGGCGCTGGTGCATCTGCGCAAGCGCTACGAGGGGCGCGGCGTGCGGGTGGTCAAGGTCGGCGATGCCTGGGCGATGCGCACCGCGCCCGACCTCGGTTTTCTGATGCAGAAGGAGACCGTCGAGACCCGCAAGCTGTCCCGCGCCGCGATCGAGACGCTGGCGATCATCGCCTATCACCAGCCGGTCACCCGCGCCGAGATCGAGGAGATCCGCGGCGTCGCGGTCAGCCGCGGCACCGTCGACCAGTTGCTCGAGCTCGAATGGATCCGCTTCGGGCGCCGCCGGATGACGCCGGGGCGGCCGGTGACCTTCGTGGTGACGCAAGCCTTTCTCGATCATTTCGGGCTCGAAGTCGGCGCGCGACCTGCCGGGGCTGAAGGAGCTGCGCGCGGCGGGGCTGCTCGACAACCGCCCGCTGCCGGGCGAGCGCGGCGCTGTCGGACGACGACGACGACGGAAGACCGATCGGTCAGACCGAACTGTTCGAGGATTGAGGGAGGTTAGAACATGAACCTTAACCGGCTCGTCAACATGGTCGATCAACACGGTCGATGCGGCCGCTCTGATGAATCTCGGCATCAACAAGGGTGTCGGCCAGCGTCAGCCGCAAAGGCGAGCGCGAAGACCGCGATGACGCCTGACGATGGCCAAGTCAGCGCGAATGCCCGCGAGGCTGGCGAAACGCGCACGGCAGGCGGCGCGGATCACCCGGCGGCTGGGGCGCTGACGGCCGCGCGGCGACCGCTACGCTGGCGCGGAAATGCTTGGACAGCTTCAGCCCCTGGCCCTGATAGTTCGACGCGATCCCGGCGCCGTAGAGCCGCGTCGGGCCGTGCCGGCCATGCGTTCGTAGACCAGCCGGCCGACGACCTGGCCGTGCTCCAGCACGAAGGGCGCTTCGTGGCAGCGCACTTCCAGCACCCCGCGCGAGCCGGCGCCGCCGGCTCGCGCCCAGCCGAAACCGGGATCGAAGAAGCCCGCGTAATGCACCCGGAACTCGCCGACCATCGCCAGATAGGGCGCCATCTCGGCGGCGTAGTCGGGCGGGATCGTCACCGCCTCGCGGCTGACGAGGATGTAGAAGGCGCCGGGGTCGAGGATGATCCGCGCCGTCGCGGGTGCGGACCTCTTCCCAGAAATCCGCGGGGGCGTAATGCGCCGATCCGGTCGAGGTCGATCACCCCGGTATGGGGCTTGGCGCGGTAGCCGACGAGATCGCCCGTCTGCGGGCCGCAGATCGACCGAGAAGCCCAGCCCGTCGGAGATCACCGCCGTCGCCGGCGACCAGCGGCGTCGCTCGGTGCAGCGCGCGTCAGCTCGGCGTCGGTGAGAACCGCCTGGCCCGCCGCGAAACCGGATCTGGTTCAGCCGCATGCCGGGGCGCACCAGCACCGAAAAGCTGACCGCGGGCAGATCTCGGCATAGAGCGGGCCGGCATAGCCCGTCCGGGATCCGGTCGAACTCGACGCCGTCGTCGGTGATGATCGCGGGTCAGCAGATCGAGCCGCCCGGTCGAGCTTTTGGCATTGGCGACGGCGGTGATGCCGGCGGGCAGCGCCAGCCGCTCCATCAGCGGCACGACATAGACGCAGCCCTTTTCCAGCACCGCGCCATGCGTCAGATCCATCCGGTGCATCTCGAACTCGGCGAGGCGATCGGCGACGCGTGCGGCCCTTGCCGGCCAGGAACGAGGCGCGGACCCGGTAGGCGACGGTGCCAAGGCGCAGATCGAGGCTGGCGGGCTGGACCTGGTGCGTCGGTGACGGCGGGGTTCGCCGGCGATCGCGCCCCGGGCGATCATCGCCTGGATCGCCGGCGTCGGCAAGACGCCGGTGCCGGTCATCTGCACGCCTCCTGATACGCGAACGCCCACCCCGCGGCGGGGTGGGCGGTTCGGTGATGGTCGGGCCGGTGAAATTCGAACTCACGACCTTCCGCCCCCCAGACGGACGCGCTAACCAGGCTGCGCCACGGCCCGACGAGGCGCAGTATAGGCCGATTGTCGGGGCGGGGGCAAGCGTCAAAACGCATATCCGGTGAGCGGATGAAAGCCGAGCCACGGGTCGGAGCCATCAGCGGCGCGGGCCGGTCGCTTTGCGCCAGACGTTCCTTGCAGATCGACGAGCCGCTCAGATAGACCGACATCAACTCGCTCTGTCTTGTCGCGTGCGCGCAGCGTGTCCATGCGCGCGGAGCATCGCGGCGGCCGGCTGGATTGGCCGACGCCGGCTTCGCGGCCGCGGCGGTGCCGGCCGGCTTCGGTTCCAGACGGTGACGCATCGGTGCCAAGGGGTAAGACATTGCCCGCCGTTCTCCCTGGGAAGGGTCGGCACGTCGACCTGCATCGGTGCCTCGGGGGCATTGTTGCGCTGACGCCCCAGTTCCGCCCGTTGCTCGGCCCCCGGAGATATCGACCGGCCGCGGGGCTGCCCTGGCTCGCTGGCGGGATCGCCGCGCTGCGCGGCCGCGTCGTCGGGATCGGGCACAAGGTTGTCACCCTCTGCCGCCACGTCGGGCGGCGGCGAAGCGGGCCAATGGCCGGCATCGCCCCGCTGCCCGGCCGAGGCCGGTTTTGTCGCCACATTGGCTGCCTCGCCGGACTCTGTCGTGTCGGAGCGGGCGAGATCGACGTTGGACAGCGCCGCGACATGGCGCACGCCTTTTTCCTTGAGGATCTTCTGCACGCCGCGGATCGTCAGCCCGTCCTCATGGAGCAGCTTCTTGATGCCGCCGAGAAGCGCGAGGTCGGCGGGGCGGTAATAGCGCCGCCCGCCGGCGCGCTTGACCGGCTTGACCTGCGGAGAATTGGCTTTCCCAGAACCGCAGGACATGGGCGGGCGTGTCCAGGAGTTCGGAGACTTCGCTGATCGTGCGAAAGGCCTCGGCCGATTTCTCCATCACGTGACGCCTCAGCCCCTGTTGCCTGCCGCGACGCGGTCTTTCATCAGATGCGAGGGGCGGAAGGTCAGGACCCGGCGCGGGTGGATCGGCACTTCATCGCCGGTCTTGGGGTTGCGGCCGACGCGGGCGGCCTTGTCGCGCACCGAAAACGTGCCGAAAGACGAGATCTTGACGGTCTCGCCGGCGCACCAGCGCATCCGACATGTGCTGCAGCACACCTTCGACCAACTGCGCAGATTCATTGCGTGAAAGGCCGACTTCGCGGAACACCGCTTCGCTCAGATCCATGCGAGTCAAGGTTTTTTCGGTCATCTCGTCCCCCGGGCTGTTTGGGGGAGGATGGGCGGATTAAATTTCCGAGTCAATATCAATGGCTTGGGCAGGGGCTTTCAAGCGGCTTTTCACCACCTCAGAACGACGGCGCCCCAGCTCAGTCCGCCGCCGATCGCCTCGGTGACGATAAGGTCGCCCTTCTTGATCTGTCCGCGCTCCTTGCCGACCGACAAGGCGAGGGGAATCGAGGCGGCCGAGGTGTTGCCGTGGTCCTGCACGGTGACGACCACGCGGTCCATCGGCACCTGCATCCGGCTTGCCGTGGCGCTGATGATGCGCAGATTCGCCTGGTGCGGCACGATCCAGTCGACATCGGCGCTCGTCAGCCCGGCCTTGTCGAGCGCGGCATGGGCGGTCTGGGCCAGTTTCTCGACCGCGTGGCGAAACACCTGGTTGCCTTGCATCCGGACATGGCCCGACTGTGCCCGTCGTCGAGACGCCGCCATCGACATAGAGAATCTCGCGGTAGGTTCCGTCGCTCTTGAGATCGGTGGCGAGGATGCCGCGGTCGGCTGAGGTTCCCGTGCCTTCGGCGGCGTCGAGCACCACCGCGCCGGCGCCGTCGCCGAAGAGGACGCAGGTCGAGCGGTCGGTGAAATCGAGGATACGGCTGAAGGTTTCCGCACCGACGACCAGAATCCGTCTCGCCTGACCCGACTGGATCAGCGCATTCGCATTCGCCAGTGCGAAGACGAATCCGGCGCAGACCGCCTGCACGTCGAAGGCGAAGCCCGTCGTCATGCCGATCTTCTGCTGGATCATCGTCGCGGCGGACGGAAAGGTGAAATCGGCCGTCGAGGTGGCGAGAATGATCGCGTCGAGATCTCCGGCCGTCATCCCGGCATCCGCCAGCGCCGCCTCGGCTGCCTTCGCGCCGAGATCCGATGTCGTCTCGCCCTCGGCGGCGAAGTGGCGCCGCTCGATTCCCGTCCGGGTGCGAATCCATTCGTCGGTGGTGTCGACCCGTGCCTCGAATTCGGAATTTGGGACCACGCGCTCGGGCAGATAGTGCCCGACGCCCCGGACCACGGCACGGATTGTCATGAATGTGTCCTGCCCTCTGCCTCACCGTCGGCGGCATCCTGCCCCGCCTGAGCAGCAGAGGCAACCCGTGCCGCGAGCCGCTCCTGGAAGCCGGATTTGGCAAGCTTGAAGGCCAGCTTGATCGCCGCGGAGACGCCGGTCGCGTCGGCCGAGCCATGAGATTTGACGATGGTACCGTTCAGCCCGAGAAAGACGCCGCCATTTTGCCGCCGCGGGTCGATCCGGCCTTGCAGCCGGCGCAAGGATCCTAGCGCGAGGAGGGCGGCGAAGCGTGAAAGCAGGCCGGCATTGAACGCCTGTTTCAGGAAGTCGCCGACAAGCCTCGCGGTGCCTTCCCCCGTCTTCAGGGCAACGTTGCCGGTGAAGCCGTCGGTCACGATCACGTCAACGCGGGACGAGGGCAGGTCGCCCCCCTCGACGAAGCCGACGTAGTCGAAGCCGCCGGTCCCGGTCGCCGTCTGGATCAGGTCCTGCGCCTGCTTCAGCTCGGCCCGGCCCTTGTGTTCCTCGGTCCCGACATTGAGAAGCCCGATCCGCGGCCGCGCAACTCCAAGCCCGTTGCGGGCATATGAGGCGCCCATCAGCGCGAATTGCAGCAGGTCGGGCGCGTCGGCCTTTATGTCGGCGCCAACGTCGAGCATCAGGTTGAATCCGCCGGGATTGCGCGAGGGCCAGAGGCAGGCGATCGCCGGCCGGTTGATGCCCGGAAGCTTGCGAAGCCGGATCACCGAGAGCGCCATCAGCGCGCCGGTATTGCCGCAGCTTACCGCGACCGTCGCCTCGTGATTGCGCACGCTTTCGATCGCCGACCACATCGAGGTGCCCTCGCCGTGGCGCATGACCTGGCCCGGCTTGTCGTCCATGCTGACGACGCCGGCCGCATGGCGGATCGTGCAGCGGCCGGCAAGCTCCGGGCGCTTGCCGATGAGGCGCGCCAGCTCATCCTCGGGGCCGTGGACGATGAATTCGATCTCGGGATTCTTCGCGGCGGATTCGGCCATGCCGGCGACAACGGCGGAGGGGCCCCGGTCGCCGCCCATCGCGTCGACGGAAATGACGATACCGCCCGAAGCCCCGTGTCCGGGCGCCTCGGGCTGCATGGCATTCGATGACGGCATGGCGCCGGCCGTTCGGACGCGGCCTTACGCCGCGTCTTCGTCCAGGTCGACCTCGGCGGTCTGCGCGACCACTTCGCGGTCATTGTAGTGACCGCAGGCGCCGCAGACGTGATGCGGACGCTTCAGTTCGCCACAATTCGGGCATTCGTTCGGATTCGCGGCGACCAGGGCATCGTGGGAGCGGCGCATGTTGCGGCGGGACCGCGTGGTCCGGTTCTGAGGGACAGCCATGTCTCAACCTCGGGTTATTTGGGGCCTTGGCCCGGATTTCCTGGGGTTTCGTCACAGGTTGCCGCAAAGCGACCGGGTGCGAACCCAACGTTCAAGCGAGGCCGGGAACATACTGCGATTCCGCGCGGGCGCAAGTCTTTTCTGGTGCCGCCGAAGCAGGGGCGATCCCGGCCGCGGTCAATCGTCCTTGTCGGCCTTTTTCATCAGTTCGGCCAGCCCCGCGAACGGCCGCACGGCCTCGGCGTCGAGCGGCTCGGCGCCGGGCGCGGCGGCGCTCAGGCTGCCAAGCTCGGCCCCGTCGGCACGCGGATAGGCGGGCAGCGCAAGGGCCAGCGCCTCGACAAGGATCGCGCCTGCGTCGACGGTCCCGGTCAGCGGTTCCATGCTGTCGTCTTCGGGCATCTCGATCTCGTCGCCCTCGGGTTCGGGCATCTCTGCGAGGAAGCGCCGCACCACGGTCACGTCGATATCGGCCGTGACCGGCACGAGCGTGACGATGCAGGCTTGCGTCACCCCCGCTGTCAGTCGCGCGTCGAGCGTCCAGTCGTGCCGGCCGGCGGGGCGCAGGTCGCCGTGAAGGCACGCGGAGTCGAGAGAAAGGATGCCGAGCGCCGACGCGATCCGCGCGCGGGCCTCGGCGTCGGGATGAAGGTCGAACCGGGTCGGCTTCCGCGCGGCGAGATCGGCGATGCGGAACGGGTGCGAATAGGGCAATGGCTCGGACGTCATCGGTCGGTTCTCGTTGAAGGGGCGGGGTCGGGCGGGGTGCTTCGTCCTTGAAGGACTGCCCCGGCATGTTGTAAGCGGGATAGAAGGCTTGAGGCGGCAAGGCAAGAGGGTGGTATGGGCAGGCTCGGTTTCGGGGTAAGGCGCGGCGCGATCGTGCTGATGCTCATGGCGCTTGCCGCCTGCACCGCACTCTATCAGAACCACGGCTACGTTCCGCGCGACCAGGACCTGGAAAAGGTCGTTGTCGGGGAATCCACCCGCGATGACGTGGCACGGGCCGTTGGCCGTCCGTCCTCGACCGGGCTCCTCACCGGCGGCGCCTGGTACTATGTCGGCAGCCGCTTCCGCCACTACGGCCCGCGCGAGCCGAAGGAAATCGACCGCCAGGTCGTCGCGGTCAGCTTCGACGAGGGCGGCACGGTCGAGAACGTCGAGCGCTTCGGTCTGGAGAACGGCCAGGCAGTCGTGCTCTCGCGCCGGGTGACTGACAGCAATATCAAGGGGCTGAGCTTCCTGCGTCAGCTTCTTGGCAATATCGGCAATATCAGCGCCGGCCAGTTTCTGAACAACAACACCAACTGACGGGCCGCGCTGCCCGGAGCCTACTCCTTCGCCCGGTGCGTCAACGCCACCCCGTTGATGCAGTAGCGCAGCCCAGTCGGTTTCGGGCCGTCGGGAAAAACATGGCCGAGATGGGCGTCGCAGGCCGCGCAATGGACCTCGGTCCGGCGCATGAACCAGCTCCGGTCGTCGGTCTCGCCGACCGCTTCCGCGTCCATCGGACTGTAGAAACTGGGCCAGCCGGTGCCGGAATCGAACTTGGTTTCGGCGTCAAAGAGCGGCGCGCCGCAGCAGACGCAGTGAAATGTCGCCGGGCCTTTCGGGAAATCGTCGTGGGTGAAGGCACGCTCCGTCGCGTGCGTGCGGGTCACCTTGTAGGCAAGCTCCGACAATTGGGCCCGCCATTCCTCATCGGATTTCTGGATCTTCGCCGTCATGCCACTCCCCCATTTCGTTGTCGTTTCGTTGTCCAGTTCGGATACAATGTCGCCAGAGCAGAGTGTAGGGGGCGGGAGCGCCTCCGCCAAGCCGGAGAACGCGCGGGATGCGGGCATTCAGGGCAGGCCGATACGTGGCACGCTTCGCGGCGACGGACGGCGACATCCGGCGCGCCCAGGAGCTGCGCTGGCGGATCTTCCGAACCGCGCGGGGCCTTGGCGAGGCAGGCGGGCTCGACGTGGACCGGTTCGATCCGATCTGCCGCCATGTCCTGGTCGAGGAGCAGCGGAGCGGCACGCTCGTTGCGGCCTTCCGGCTGCTTCCCCTCAGCGACGGGACGGAGATCGGGCGCAGCTATTCGGCGCAGTATTACGAACTTTCCGCGCTTTCGTCGTATCGCGGCCGGATGGTGGAGATGGGGAGGTTCTGCCTCGACCCCGACTGGCACGATCCGGACATCCTGCGGGTGGCCTGGGGGGCGATGACCCGCTACGTGGACGAGGAGGGGGTCGAGATGCTCTTCGGCTGCTCGTCCTTCACGGGCACCGACGCGGAGGCGTATCTCGACGCCTTCGCGATGCTGCGCGCCCGACATCTCGCGCCGAAGCGCTGGCTGCCCAAGGTCAAGGCGCCGCGGGTCTTCCGCTTCGCCGCGCGGCTACGGGGGCGAATCCCGGACCATCGCCGGGCGATGCAGGGCCTGCCACCGCTTCTCAGGACTTATCTTACGATGGGCGGATGGGTCAGCGACCATGCCGTGGTCGATCACGACCTCGGGACAATGCATGTTTTTACCGGGCTTGAGGTCAGAATGATCCCCCCGTCGCGAAGCCGGACGCTGCGCGGGGTTGCGGAATCCTGTCTTTAGTATATCCGGTCAGCTGTCAGGCAGGAGCTTCCCCGACGTGAGAAACGAAGAATCGGCGCTAAATCGCGCAAACCTATCCGATCAGCCGGCACGGCGTTGGGTTCAGGTCCTGGCACGTTACCGCGAACCGCGCACCGGACGCAGCCTCTTCGAACTCGGGGTGACGCTCGTCCCGTTCTTCCTGATCTGGGCGCTGGCCTGGTGGGCGCTCTCGATCAGCATGTGGCTTTCCCTCGGCCTCGCGGTTCTGAATGCCGGCTTTCTCGTGCGCCTCTTCGCGATCCAGCACGATTGCGGCCACGGCGCCTTCTTCCGCGAACCGGACGCTGAGCGACTGGGTTGGCCGGGCGCTCGGCGTGCTGACGCTGACGCCCTATGACGTCTGGCGCCGGACCCATTCCGAGCATCACGCATCGGCCGGCAATCTCGACAAGCGCGGCATGGGCGACGTGACGACGCTGACGGTCGATGAATACCGCAGCCTGACGCCGTTCGGACGGTTCCGCTACCGGCTCTACCGGCATCCGCTGGTTCTGTTCGGTGCTCGGGCCGGGCTATCTTTTCCTTCTGCAGAACCGCGCTGCCGATCGGGCTGATGCGGGCCGGCGCCCGCTACTGGACAAGCGCGATGGCGACCAATGTTGCGATTGCCGCGGCGCTGGCTTTGATCATCTGGTTCGGCGGGCTCATGCCGGTCCTCATGGTCTTCTTGCCGACCTCGATCCTGGCAGGCGCGGCCGGGGTCTGGCTCTTCTACATCCAGCATCAGTTCGAGGAGGCCTACTGGGACAAGGATACCGACTGGGATCTGCACGACGCGGCCTTGCATGGCAGTTCGCACTACGACCTGCCGGCCGTCCTGCGCTGGATGACCGCGAATATCGGTATCCACCATGTTCATCACCTCTACAGCCGCATCCCGTTCTACCGGCTGACCGAGGTGTTGCGCGATCACCGTGACCTGGCACAGGCGCAGCGGATGACCCTGCGCGAAAGCTTCGAATGTGCGAAGCTTCACCTCTGGGACGCGCGCGAACGGCGGCTTCTTTCCTTTTCGCAGGCGAAGATGCTTTACGGACCGAGTCTAGAGTCGCGGCGTAAGCTACTGGCCCAAAATAAAAACCCCGCATCGTGCGGGGTTTTCTGTCTCTTGTCTCAGGGGTCTGAGGATCAGCCGCGGGAGCGGCGTCCACCCCGGCGGCCCGAAGCGGCGCCGGACTGGCTCGACGAGGCTTCGGCGAAGCTCATGCCTTCCTTGACCGCATCCAGCACGCGGCGAACTTGATCCACTCGGTGCCGTTGGCGTCGTTGTTCATCAGGAAGTTGGCGGCGCGGATCGCCTCCATCTCGACCGGGCGGACCGGGTTCATGATCGCGCTCGTCATGCCCGGCGCAGATCGCCATCGGCAGGAAGGCCGCGTTGATGCCGTGCCGGTTCGGCAGGCCGAAGCGAGATGTTCGAAGCGCCGCAGGTGGTGTTGACGCCCAGTTCCTCGCGCAGGCGCGCACCAGGGTGAAGACCTGCTGCCCGGCGGTGCCCATCGCGCCGATCGGCATCACCAGCGGATCGACCACGATGTCATGCGCCGGAATGCCGAAATCGGCGGCGCGCTCGACGATCTTCTTGGCGACCGCGAAGCGCACGTCCGGGTCCATCGAAATGCCGGTGTCGTCGTTCGAGATCGCCACCACCGGCACGTTGTATTTCTTGACCAGCGGCAGAACGAGTTCCAGCCGGTCTTCCTCGCCCGTCACCGAGTTCAGAAGCGGCCGGCCCTCGGCCGTCTCGAGGCCGGCCTCGAGCGCGCCCGGCACCGAGCTGTCGATGCAAAGCGGCACGTCGACCAGACCCTGGACGAGCTCGATCATCTTGGTCATCAGCGGCGGTTCGGTCTCGTTCGGGTTGGGGTTGGAGTTGTAGACGACGCCCGCATTCACATCGAGAACCATCGCGCCGCAGGCGACCTGCTCCAGCGCGTCCTTCTCGACGGTCGAGAAATCGCCCGCCTCAAGCTCGGCCGCCAGCTTCTTGCGCCCGGTCGGGTTGATCCGCTCGCCGATCACGCAGAACGGTTCATCGAAGCCGATGACGACGGTTTTGGATTTCGATTCGAGAACGGTGCGGGTCATTGGCTTTCCTTATCTCTCAGGCTTTGCGTGGCCGGGCCGGCCGAAGTCGCCGCCCGTTCTCGATGGCCCAGGTGGCGTTGGTCTTGATCCCGCCGAGCGGGAAGAAATGCACCTGCTCGATGCCGAAAGTCGGGATTGGCGGCCTTGTGGGCGGCCAGTTGCCGCGACGACATCGGTCGGCTCGTAGGGCAGCAGCAGCTTGGTCACGTCCATCGCGCGCTTCTGCAGCACCTTCAGCGACGGGCCGACACCGCAGGCGATGGCGAACTTGATCAGGGTCTGCAGCTTGGCCGGGACCGGCGATGCCGATATGGACCGGCAGGTCGATGCCTTCGGCCTCCAGCCGGTCGACCCATTTGATGACCGGCTTGGCCTCGAAGCAGAACTGCGTCGCCATCGCCATCTTGGCGTCGGTGCGCTTGGTGAACGCCTGCTTCCAGCGCAGCGCCTCCATCACCTTCGCGTCCGACCCGTCGGGGTCGATGTCGCGGTTGCCCTCGGGGTGGCCGGCGACATGCAGACGCTCGAAGCCCGCCTGTCGAAGAGGCCGGTTTCCAGAAGCTGCATCGAGGAGTGGAACTCGCCCAGCCGGTTCGGCAGCGCCGCCGGCGAGGATCAGACCCTGCTTCACGTCGGCCTCGCCCTGATAGCGCGCGATCCAGTCGCCGAGCATCGCCTTGTCCTTGATGATCCGCGCCGGGAAATGCGGCATGACCGGGAAGCCCTCGGCATGGAGCCGCTTGGCCGTCGCCACCATGTCCTCGATCGGGGTGCCGTCGATATGGGCGATGTAGACGCGGGTGCCCGCGGGCAGGAGGTCGCGGAAATCTCTCGACCTTTTCGGCGGTGCGCGGCATCACCTCGATCGAGTAGCCTTTCAGGAAGGCCTCGACCGGGGCCGAAACGCCGGCCGGGGCCGGGGTTTCCTTGCGGCGGAAGTTCAGAAGCGCCATTGCCGTCCTCCAAATACGTTCGGGTGTCACGCCCAGCCATCATTCGCGATCAGCGCCTTGAGGCGCTCCTGTCGTATTCGGCGTCGAGTCGCGCCGCTTCGGCGTTCGCCACCGCGGCATCCTCGCCCGCCACCTCGACCGGCGGCGCCTTGCGCCATTCGGCCAGATAGGCGTCGGTTCCGTCGGCGCCGATCTTCATCGCGCAGCGGTCGATCGCCTGTTCGAACCGCTCCGGCAGCGGCTTCTTCACGCCCCGGCGCCCCTTGCCCACGATGACCTGGGCCGGGATGTCGCGCCAGTAGACGATTGTCACATCTGCCATGACGATTCCTCTTCGTTGCCGCCCTCATTACTCTGCGTTTCGCGACGGCCGATGACGGTTTTCGACATTGTGCGCGACCGGAGCGACCTGCCCCTCATGGATAGCGCGGACGCGTCCCCGACGCCACAGCGGGGAAGGGTGTCAATCAACGAATTCCTCATGAAGATCATGAGCCGGGCCGGAAACCCGCCGCGAAGGTCCGGATCGGCGCGGACCACAAAACCCGATGCCGGGTGCAGCTTCGCTTGCGCGGATGCCCTAGGGGCACTAGATTGAAGCCAACAGCATATCGGAGGGCGCAATCATGGCGCCCAGGCGTCCCAGTGGTGCGGGCGCGTTCCCGAAATCGGTCGAGCCGCCCGCACCCCAAGGCCAGATCCTGCGCAGCTCTATGCGGCGCTGGATCTGGGCACGAACAGTTGTCGGATGCTGATTGCCCAGCCGAAGGGCAATCAGTTCCATGTCGTCGACAGTTTTTCGAAATCGGTCCAGCTCGGCCACGGGCTCGAGGCGTCGGGACGGCTTCAGCCGCGTCGTCGATGGCGCGCACGGTGCAGGCGCTGCAGATCTGCCGCCGCAAGCTCGAACAGCACGAGGTCAAGCGGATGCGGCTGGTCGCGACCGAGGCCTGCCGGCGCGCGACGAATGCCGGCGAGTTCCTCCGCCTCGTCGCCCGCGAAACCGGGCTGCCGCTGGAGATCATCCAGCCCGAGGAAGAGGCGCGGCTGGCCGTCATGTCCTGCGCGCCGCTGGTCTCGACCAAGACCGAGCAGCTTCTGGTCGTCGATATCGGCGGCGGCTCGACCGAACTTGTGTGGATCGACCTTTCGGCCGTGCCGCGCGGCGAGCGGCCGCGGGCGATCATGCGGCTTCATGCCGGGTTCCATCCGCCCGAAAGCCCGTTTCCGGCGGCCAAGGTCGTCGACTGGATCTCGGTGCCGCTCGGTGTCGCGACGCTGCAAGGACCAGTTCGCCGATGTCGAGGACGATGCCGCGCGCTTCGCGCTGATGAGCTGGTATTTCGAGGAGAACCTGTCGGATTTCTCGCCCTACAATGCCAGCCAGCCGCGCGAGGGGTTCCAGATCATCGGCACGTCCGGCACCGTGACCACGGTCGCGGCCAGCCATCTGGGCCTGCAAGCGCTATGACCGGACCAAGGTCGACGGGCTGCGCATGACCTCGGACCAGATCGACCGGGTGATCCGCGACTATCTCAGCATGGGCCCCGAAGGGGCGGCGGAACGATCCGCGCATCGGCCGCGACCGGCACTCGCTGATCATGTCGGGCGCCGCGATCCTGCAGGCGCTGATGCGGATCTGGCCGACCGACCGGCTGTCGGTCGCGGACCGGGGCCTGCGCGAGGGGCTGCTCTATGCGCAGATGTCGGCCGATGGTGTGCTGGAGGACGGACCGTTCTGAACGCCCCGCCATGCCGCGCGATTGCGGCCGGGGCTCGGTTTGCGTATTTGAACCAGAATGAAGGGCAGGGCGCGGCCGATCGTGCCCCGGGCGGAGAGACATGGCGAAGACACCTACGGCAAGACATCGGGGCGCGGGCAGCGCGATCTGCGGGTGCGGGTGAAGACCGCCAAGGGGCGCAAGCTTTCCTCGACGCTCTGGCTGGAGCGCCAGCTGAACGACCCTTACGTGCAGCGGGCGAAGAAGGAAGGTTATCGCGGCCGCGCGGCCTTCAAGATCCTCGAACTCGACGACAAGTTCCGCTTTCTCGTTCCCGGTGCGCGGGTCGTCGATCTTGGCTGCGCGCCCGGCGGCTGGTGCCAGGTCGCGGTGGAGCGGGTGAACGCGCTTGGCCAGAAGTCCGGCAAGAACGTGGGCCGGGTGCTCGGCGTCGACCTGCAGGAGGTCGATCCGATCGCCGGGGCGGAGATCCACCAGCTCGATTTCCTTGCCGAGGATGCCGACGAGAAGGTCAAGGACTGGCTTGGCGGCCGCGCCGACGTGGTCATGTCCGACATGGCGGCGGCCTCGTCGGGCCACAAGGGCACCGACCATCTGCGCATCGTGGCGCTCTGCGAGGCGGCTGCCCATTTCGCCTTCGACGTTCTGGAAGAGGGCGGCACCTTCGTCGCCAAGGTGCTGGCCGGCGGCGCCGAGGTCGAATTGCAGACGCTTCTGAAGCGCGCCTTCACCAAGGTCGCCAATGTCAAGCCGCCGGCCAGCCGCGCGGACAGCTCGGAAAAGTTCGTGGTGGCGACGGGATTTCGCGGTGTGTCGGAGGCGCCGGACGCCGAGGAGTGACCCCGCTCAGGGGCTGACGCTGACGCACAATCCTTCGACCATCACGGCGGCCGGGGTCGCGCAGTGAAACACATAGTAGCGGATCTGCATCCCGGGCTGCCGCAGGATCCCGGGCCGGTCGGTCAGGTCGCGGGCATGGCGGAAATCCTGGCGGAACTGGCCGGGGCAGACGTTCACCAACTGATGCGGCGAGACGATGAGATCGCGCTCGGGCCGACCGCGGCCGAAGGCGCCGGCCCCGATGCGGACCGGCAGCGCGTCGGGATTGGCGTGCAGGAACTCGTCGTCGAGCTGGATGCAATCGACCCATTCGACGCTGGCAAGCGTTCCCTGGACCGTGCGCAGGGGGTCGCGCCGGCGCAGCGCCTGGATCGGCAGGTCGCCGAAAGAAGTGGTCACCCGCGCCCCGCCGCAAAAGCCGGGCAGGGTCCAGCGGATCGGTTCCAGACGGTGGGGGCGGCGACCCGGATCCGGCCGGGCCACCGCTCCCGCAGGCTTCAATGACGTGCCTGCGGCATTGGTGGATAAGTTGTCGTGTTCCATAGCTGCCTTCGGTGTCGTGTTGCGATCGCGCATCCCCTCATGTCGGGGCGGAGGTTCGCGCCCCGACATGGCGGTGTTTGCCGGCGGGACAGGGGCCAACAGAACTCGTACGCCATGACACAAGGTCACTCACCAACGTGCCGGGGCAACCGCGCCGCCGACAACACGGTAAAGAACCGGTAAATCGGGCTGGTCTAAGGCGGATTTGTTCCGATATCTGACAAGGTTAAACGCTGCGCGCGGGCGACTTGATTACCTATGCGTGTGGAAAAGCAGAGCGGCGGAAACAATCGGCGAGTAGACCGACCGGGAAACCTTGCAGGACCCTCGTTGTCCCGCCGCATTGTTCACGCTTAGGCGCGTCGCATTAACCTTTAGGATGAGTTTGAATGTGGCGAAACTGCCCGATTGCGCCGTCTATTGATTGGAAACACAGAGTTTTTCGCGCCATTCGGGCGCAGACGCCCCTCGGCCGCGACCCCGAGCAAACAATTCCCGGCAAGCTGAGTCGGTCTCCTCGGGGTCCGGAAAGCGGTTCCGGAGGCCGGGGCGGCGGCGTTCCGGTCCGTCTCAGATGATCGCGCCGCGCACCTTGGCCGAGACCCATTCGCTGATCACCACGGCGAAGAGGATCACGATCAGGATCAGCGACACCTGCGGCCAGGCCAGCATGTTGAGCGAGGCCGACAGCTGCAGGCCGATGCCGCCGGCGCCGACCAGGCCGAGCACCGTGGATTCGCGGATGTTGATGTCCCAGCGGAACACCGCGATGCCGGCGAAGGCGGGCAGGATCTGCGGCACGATCCCGTAGGCCATGACCTGCCAGCGGCTCGCGCCGGTGGCGGTGATCGCCTCGACCTGGGCCGTGGTCGATCTCCTCGATCGCCTCGTAGAGCAGCTTGGCGCAGAACCCGATCGAGCGGATGGCGATGGCGATGACGCCGGCGAAGACGCCCGGGCCCGATGATGGCGATCAGCAGCAGCGCCCAGATCAGCGAGTTGATCGAGCGGGTCGAGACGATGATGAACAGCGCGATGGGCCGGACGAAGCAGCGTCGACGGGCGTGGTGTTGCGCGCGGCGAGAAACGCCACCGGCACCGCCAGGAACAGCGCGGCGATCGTGCCGAGGGTGGCGATGTTGAGCGTGTCCCAGATCGGCCACCCAGAGCTTGTCGATATAGGACCAGCGCGGCGGCGTCGCGCGGTCCGAGATGTCGCCGGCGATGCGCGGCGCATCCCAGACGAAGAACCAGGTGGTCGCGTCGCGAAATCCGCTGCCAGCACCAGACGAAGACCGCGACGCCGATCAGCCAGCCGACCCAGCGCACCAGCGTCTTCCCGTCGCGGTGCGGCGTTGCCAGACCTGGCTGCCGTCGGCAGTCGTGCTGACCGGCATTACTGCACCCTCGCCCGGATGATGCCGGAGAGGTATTCCAGCGCCATGACGATGACGATGATGATGATCAGGATCGCCGCCGCGGTGTCGAATTCATAGCGGTCGAAGGCGGTGTTCAGCGTCGCGCCGATGCCGCCGGCGCCGACCAGGCCGAGGATCGCGCTTTCGCGGAAATTGATGTCGAGGCGGTACATCGACAAGCCCGATCAGGCGCGGCATGACCTGCGGCTGCACGCCGTAGTTGATCCATTGCAACCAGCTCGACGCCGGTGGCGCGGATCGCCTCGGCCTGGACCTGGTCCATGTCCTCGATATCCTCGGCCAGCAGCTTCGACAGGAAGCCGATGGTGGCGAAGGACAGCGTCAGGAACCCGGCCAGCGGGCCGAAGCCGAAGATCGCCACCAGCAGGATCGCGACGATGATCTCCTGCAGCGCGCGGCTGATCGCGATGATGCCGCGGCAGATCAGATAGACCGGCAGCGGCGCGATGTTGCGCGCGGCGCCCAGCCCGATCGGGATCGAGATCAGCGATGCCGACGACCGAGGCGGCGACGGTCATGATGATGCTTTCCAGCATCCCGTCCCAGATGTCGCCGCCAGCGGGAGATGAAATCGGGCGTGAAGAACGACGCGACGAAGTGCCGCGCCGCGGTCCAGGCCTTCGTAGACCCGCGTCCAGTTGACCTCGATCGAGGCGATCGCCAGCGACCAGATAGACGACCGCGCCGAGCGCCAGCGCCCAGCGCAGCCAGGCGCGCTTGATCAGCGGCGGCTTCTTCCACGGCTGGCCGATCAGGGCGTCGAGCTCGGAGACGGCGGCGTCGGTCATGCGCGGCACCTCGGCTCGTCGGCTTCCTCGTCCTCGACCTTCGCGGATCGGTCGCCTCCCAGTCCTCCTCGCCGTAGATCGTGGTCAGCACCTCCGGCGTCAGGCCGTCGGGCGGTGCCGTCGAAGACGATGGCGCCGAGCCGCAGGCCGATCACCCGCTGCACGAACATCTGCGCCAGCGCCACGTCGTGGATGTTGATGATCGCGGCCAGGCCGCGTTCGGCGCACAGTTCGCAGATCAGCCGCATGATCTGGCGGCGTGGTCTTGGGATCGAGCGACTGGCGGTCGGTTCGTCGACCAGCAGCAGCTGCGGGGTTCTGGATCAGGGCGCGGGCAGATGCCGACGCGCTGGCGCTGGCCGCCGGACAGTTCGTCGGCGCGCTTGTCGGCCATGTGCCAGCAGCCCGACCCGGTCGAGCAGGCGGAAGGCCTCGTCCACGTCCGATTGCGGAAACCGGCGCAGGAAGCTGCGCCAGAAACCGACATAGCCGAGCCGGCCGGACAGCACGTTCTCCATCACCGTCAGCCGTTCGACCAGCGCGTATTCCTGAAAGATCATGCCCATCCGCCGGCGCTGCGCGCCGCAGCGCCGGCGGCGCCCAGCCGCGGTCAGTTCCACGTCGCCCAGCCAGACCTTGCCGCCGGTCGGTTCGACCAGCCGGTTGATGCAGCGGATCAGGGTCGACTTGCCGGCGCCGGACGGTCCGATCAGCGCCAGGACCTGGCCCTTGCGGGATCTCCAGGTCGACCGCCTTCAGCGCCTGATCGCCGGTCGCGATAGGTCTTGGTCAGCTTTTCCAGCCGCAGCATGCCCGCCCCCTGTCATTGTAGTGAAGCGGCGGCCCGGACCGGCCGCGCCGCCTTGGTACGTCGGATCACTCGCAGGCGTAGCTGACGCCGTTGGCCGCGTCGATCTTGCGGATCACGTCCCAGAATTCCTTGTAGGTCATCGGGAGGAACTGGCCTTCGCCGATCTTCTCGAACTCGTCCTGCAGCGTGGTGCCTTCCCAGTCGAAGCTGAAGAACGCGTCGCTGGATCTTGTCCTGCAAGCTCCGGCTTCAGGTTGTAGACGACGCCGATAGCCGGTGGTCGGGAAGGTCTGCGACTTGTAGATCGACACGACCTGGTCGGCGCTTGATCACGTCGCGCTCGATCATCCGCGTCATGCACCGAATTGGCGATCGAGGCCGCCGGGTAGTCCTTGTTGGCGACGCCGAGGATCGAGTTGTCGTGCTTGCCCGAGAAGACCGGCTCGAAATCGCGTGCCGGCGATCATGTCGTAATCGGCCTTGAGGATCGCCGAAGGCGCCTTGAAGCCGGAGTTCGAGGTCGGCGAGGTGAAGGCCAGCTGCTTGCCCTTGATGTCCTCGACCTTCTCGATGCCCGATCCGGGATAGGTGATGATCTCCATCTCGTAGCCGAAGCTGCCGTCTGGCGCCGCCATGATGGTGAAGGGGCGGAAGCCGGCGCAGTTCACCGCCAGCGGGTTCGACCCGGTGTTGAAGCCGGCGATATGCAGGCGGCCCGAGCGCATCGCCTCGATCTGGGCGGCGTTCGACTGGACCGGGAAGAACACGACCTTCTTGCCGGTCTCTGCTTCCAGATGGGTCAGGAAATCGGCCCAGGCGGTCTTGTAGACGGCCGGATCCTCGACCGGGGTATAGGCGAAGATCAGCGTGTCGGGGTCGAGTCAGCTCGGCTGGCATCGGTCGGGATGTCGGCGATCAGGTCGCCGTCGACGTCGCAGAACCGCTCGTCGAGATCGCCGCGCGGGCAATCCTGCGCGGCGGCCGGCATCGCCGTCCAGGCGAAGGCGGCGGCAGCGACCACCGTTGAAAGCAGCTTGGATATGGTCATGGTTTCCTCCTTGTTGGTTGGTCTTTCGTGTTGGTGTGCCTGCGAACCGGCGGGGCTATCGGTGCACTCCTGTTGCTGGGGTTGGGGTCAGTTCCGCTAAGCTGTCGGCGCGGAACGGGCGGAAATCGTCGGCGGGGCCGGTGCAACCGGGGCCGACCGCGATGGTAAAGAGCCCGGCACTGGTGGCCGAGCGGGCACCGGCCACGAAATCCTCGACCGCGAAGGCGTCCTGCGCCGTAAGGCCGAGGCCCGACAGAGTGGTCGCGAAGGGCAGGGGATCGGGCTTGCCGACCGGCAACTCGGCGCTCGACACCGCAAGCTCCACGACGTCGCGGAGGCCGAGCATCTCGAGCGCGCTGTCGATGTGCCGGCGCGGCGAGGAGGAGCGAACCGCGATTCTGCGGCCCGCCTCGGCATGGCCGACGAGCCAGTCGCGCGCGCCGGGGATCCGTTCGCCCAGCTTGTCGAGCCAGGGTCGGCCTCCGCACCGATCTGGTCGCCGATGGGGCGGCGCATCTCGGGCGTCAGCGGCATGCCGAAAAGCTCGTCGAGGAAATCCTTCAGACCGCGCCCGACATGGGCGTCGAGAAGCGCGCGCGTCGGGCGCCGGCCGTAGCGCGCCGTCACTTCGACCTTCGCCCGTTCCCAGACATGCTCGCTGTGCACGAGCGTGCCGTCGAGATCGAAGATCGCCGCGCTGAAGCGGCTCGGATCGAACATCGCCTCTCGCACCGGGCGGGTCATGCTGCTAGCCTCGCCGCGACAGATCGGTGCAAGGCACGGGAATGGAACGCAGGCGAAATCGACAGACGCTATGCCGCAGCGCGGCGCATCGCGGAAGAGGCGGGCGCGATGGCCCTCGGCTATTTTCGCCGCTTCGACGGGCTGAAGGTCGAAGTCAAGAGCCATCAGGATTTCGTCTCGGAGGCCGACAGGAATGTCGAAGCCTTCGTCCGCAAGGCTCTTGCCGACGCATTTCCCGATGACGGGATCGTCGGCGAAGAGGATGCGCCGACGCCCGGCACCAGCGGCTTTACCTGGGTGATCGACCCGATCGACGGGACGACGAATTTCATTCACGGCATTCCCGGCTGGACCGTGGTGCTCGCAGGCGTCGACGGGATCGCGGACCGAGATCGGCGTCATTCACGACCCCAACCACGACGAGATGTACCATGTCCGGCGGGGCCATGGCGCGTTCTGCAACGAACGTGCGCTATCGGTGTCCTTCGGGGCCGCGACATCCGCACCGGGTCGGTCGGCGTCGGGTTTTCCGGGCGCACGCGAGCGAGCGGGATGAAGTATCTCGTGGACGGAATCATCGACGCCGGCGGTGTCTTCTACCGCAACGCATCCGGCGCGCTTTCGCTGGCCTATGTCGCGAGCGGCAAGCTTCTCGGCTATGTCGAGGAACATATGAACGCCTGGGATTGCCTTGCGGGCCAGCTCCTCGTGGCCGAGGCGGGCGGTGTCGTCGAAACATCAGGATGCCGCCGACGATGATCTCGCGCGGCGGTCGCGTGATCATCGGTGCGCCAGAGGTGTTCGGCGCGACCTCGTCGAAGATCGCCGAAGACGCCTACGCCTGGCGGTCGCCGACTGACCGGACCGGCATCGCGCGCCGATTAGGCATCAGGCTACCAGCACCGGACCGGATTCTGGCCAGGCCGATCCGCACGCGTGTCCCGGCCCTGTAGGGCGCGTCGATATTGTCGCTGACAGCGAAGATCAGGCCGAAATCGCCGCCGAAGGAATATTCCATCCGTGCGCCGACATAGGTCACCTTCTCGACCGTCGCGGGAAGCCCTGCATCCGGAACGATCCGCACGCGAGACGGACGGATCGCGAGCGTCGCCTTTCCCGGCCGAAGACCGCGCGACGGCAGCCGGTGGCGGAGGCCGCCGATGGCGATCTCGGCCGTGTCGCCGTCGACCGTCACGATCTCGCAGTCGACGAGATTGGCGTCGCCGATGAAGTCGGCGACGAAAGCGGTCGGCCGGCGCCTCGTAGAGGTCGCGCGGCGTGCCGTTCTGGGCGATCACGGCGTTCGTTCATGACGATGATCCGGTCGGAGACGGCCAGCGCCTCCTCCTGGTCGTGGGTGACGTAGACCACGGTGAGGCCGAGCCGCTGCTGGAGCTCGCGGATCTCCTCGCGGACCCGGCGGCGCAGCTTGGCGTCGAGGTTGGAGAGCGGCTCGTCGAAGAGCAGCACCTGCGGCTCGAGCACCAGGGCGCGCGCCACGGCGACGCGCTGCTGCTGGCCGCCCGAGAGCTCGGACGGCAGCCGCTCGCCGAAGCCGGCGAGGCCGACCAGCTCGAGCGCCGTCGTCGGCCGCGCTCGCGTGGTCTCGGCCTTGGGCCAGCCCGAGACCTTCAGGCCGTAGCCGACGTTCTCCAGCACGCGTCATGTGCGGAAAGAGCGCATAGGACTGGAACACCATCGAGACGTCGCGGTCGGTCGGCGGGCAGGTGTGGTGACGTCGCGGTCGCCGATCAGGATCCGGCCCGCGGTCGGCATCTCCAGGCCGGCGATCATGCGCAGCGTCGTCGTCTTGCCGCAGCCCGAAGGGCCGAGCAGCGTCACCAGCGTGCCCGGCGCGATCGTCGAGGCTCACGGTCTGGACCGCGACCACCGGCGCCGAAGGCCTTGGTGACGTTGGCGAAACGCGACGGAGGCGGCCTCTGGATGCTCATCATCGGCACCTCCTGCCTAGGCGGCTGTTGCCGGGGCGGCCGCGCCGGCCGAGGCGGCGCTGGCCGACGAGCAGCTGGAAGCAGGCCGATGACGACGAGCATGACGACGATGAGCACCGAGCGAATAGGCGATGGCGATGCCGTACTCGCCGTTCTCGACCCGACCGACGATGTAGGTGGTCGCCATGTTCGTAGCGGGCCGAGACCAGGAAGATGACGGCGGAGATCGCGGTCATGGCGCGCACGAAGCTGTAGACCAGGGCCGCCAGGATGGCCGGCCTCAGCAGCGGCAGGATCACCCGCCGGACGGTCTGGCAGGTGTTGGCGCCGAGCGTCAGCGAGGCCTCGTCGAGGCTCTTGTCGAGCTGCGCCAGGGTGGCGATGCCGGCCGCGCACGCCGACCGGCATGTTGCGGAAGACGAAGGCGATGATCGAGGATCATGCCGGTGCCGGTGAGCTCGATCGGCGGCACGTTGAAGGCGATGATGTAGGCGACGCCGATCACCGTGCCGGGGATGGCGAAGGACAGCATGGTGCCGAACTCGAAGGCGCGCTTGCCGGCGAACTTCTGGCGCACCAGCAGATAGGCGGTGAGCAGGCCGATGGCGGCGGTCGAGCGGCGCCGACGACGGCGGCGATCTGCAGCGTCGTCCAGAAGCTGTTCCAGGCCGTGCCGGTCCAGACGCAGGCCGAATGCGCCCGAGCTGATCGCGAAGGCGCGTGAGGTAGTGGCGAAGCGTGAAGCGTGTGGTCGCGGCCCCAGAGCTTCGACGAAGCCGCCGAAGAGGATCATGCCGTAGATGACGACGGTGAAGACCGCCCAGGGCAGGGCGATCGGCGTAGGCGGTCCAGCGCAGCGGCCGCGGCAGCGGCGCGGCATGACGCCGGCATCGCCCTTGCCGGTGACGGTGGTGTAGCGTTTCCGGCCGAGCCAGAGCGCTGCGCGCAGAAGGCCGGCAGCGTGAAGGAGAGCAGCACGATCGCCAGCATCGCGGCGCGGCCGGGATCGTGCTGGGCGCCGACGATGGCGAAGAAGATCTCGGTCGACAGCACGTCGAAATTGCCGCCGAGCACCAGCGGATTGCCGAAATCGGCCATGCTCTCGATGAAGCCGAGCAGGAAGGCGTTGGCGAGGCCCGGCCGCATCAGCGGCAGCGAGACGGTGCGGAAGGTCTGCCAGCGGTTGGCGCGCAGCGTCTGCGCGGCCTCCTCCATCGACGGGCTGACGCCTTCGACGACGCCGATCAGCACCAGGAAGGCGATCGGCGTGAAGGCACAGCATCTGCGCGAGCCAGCACGCCCGGGAAGCCGTAGACCCAGCGGGTCGCTGGTCCCAGTCGAAGGCTCGGCGACGAACTGGGTCACCGTGCCGGAGCGGCCGAACAGCAGGATGATGGCGAGGCCGATGACGAAGGGCGGGGTGATGATCGGCAGCACGGTCAGCGCCCGCAGCACGCGCTTGCAGCGAAAGCCGGTGCGCGTGACGACCAGCGCGAAGACGAGCCCGAGCAGCGTCGTGCCGACGCCGACGAGCGACGGCCGAGCAACAGCGAGTTCCAGGCGACCCCGCAGCGCGACTGCCGCGTGAGGCAGCCGAGCCCCCAGATCGCTGCGTCGAAAGAACTTCGCGGGAAGAAGCCGGGGACGCGAATGCTGCCGTCCTCGGTGATCGAAGGCGCTGCGACCAGGATCTTGACGATGCGGGAAGAAGATGAAGACGGCGACCAGGCCGCGATCGACGCCGACCGATGGCCGCCGGACGAAGACATCGCCGCTGACCGCGCCGCGCGCGGCAGATGCCGTGGGTGACAGATGAACAGAGAAGCGCCGACGGCCACGCAGCATGGCGCCGGAGCCCATGCCGAACTGGCGGTCGCCGAGCGGGCCGAACAGCGGCCTCGAGCCAGCCCGAACTCCAGCCGCGGAGGCCGATGCCGAGCCCTGCGCGGCGAGCCAGGCAAAGCCGAACGCACCAGCCGCGAGCAGCACCTGGCGAAGACGGGATCGGTCTTGCGCCGCCGCAGGATCAGCAGCGGCGCGAGCAGGCCGGCAGGCAGCGGCAGCAAGCCAGCAGCTTCTCGCCCTGCGACCAGAAGGAAGGCCGCCGGCGCGGAGTCGGTGTCGACCGGCCAGCCGTCGCAGAAGCCAGCTCGAAGTGCCAGAAATCCGCCACCGGCCAGTACCAGGGCAGACACGGCAGAACCCGACCCACGCCGGCGACATCCAGAAGATCAGTGGCCGGGTGCGGCTCGGTCTCTTCAGACGGTGACTAGTCCCGCAAAGGCCTACTGCGGCAGCGTGCGAGACGTCGCTCGTCCCACTTCGCCAGCAGGCGCTTGCGCTCGTCGGTCGAGCCGTACTTCTTGAAGTCGTAGTCGATCAGCTTGATCGCGGCGAGGTCGGGCGCCTTCGGCGGCTGCGTGGCCTCGTTCGACGGCACCTGGTAGGCGTTGACCTGAGCGCGAGCGTTCTGCACCTCGGCGGTCAGCGCCCAGTCGTAGAACTTCTTGGCCTCTCCAGGTTGCGCGCGCCCTTGATGATCGACATCGAGCCGATCTCGTAGCCGGTGCCCTCGCAGGGCGCGACCGTCACGATCGGGAAGCCCGCGACCGTCTGGGCCACGGCATCATGCATGAAGACGATGCCGATCGTGGTCTCGCCGTGCCCCGCCGCCTTGATCGGGGCCGAGCCCGACTTGGTGTACTGGTTGACGTTGGCATGCAGCCCCTTCATGTACTCGAAGCCGCCCTCCTCGCCGATCAGCTGCACCATCGTGGCGAGCGTCGTGTAGGCGGTGCCCGACGAATTCGGATTGGCGATCTGCACCTCGCCCTTGTATTCGGGCTTGATCAGGTCGGCCCAGCATGTCGGCGCGTCGAGGCCCTTCGCCTTGAGAAGCTCGGTGTTGTAGCCGAAGCCGAGCGCGCCGGAATAGATGCCGATCGTGCGGTCGCCGGCGCTTTCTGCCTGCGAGATCGCCCAGTCGTGCAGCTCGGCCGCGCATCGGCGAGTCATAGGGCTCCGTCAGGCTCTTCCTCGGCCGCCTGCAGATGCGGGTCGCCGGTGCCGCCCCACCAGACGTCGCCCTTGGGGTTGCCGGCTTCGGCCTTGATCTGGGCGAAGGTCTCGCCCGAGCTCTTGCGGGTCATGTCGACGTCGATGCCGGTCTCGTCCTCGAAACCGCGGGCCATGACCTGGCACCACTCTTCCTGGGCCGCACAGTAGAGACTGAGTTTTCCTGCTGCTTCGGCCATCCCGGCCGACAGGGCGAACAAAGATACACCGACGACAATTTGCCGCATTGGCTCCTCCCATTTTAAATCGTTTGTTTTCGTTTTCTGACAGGCTAAGCGGGCGTCGCGGTTCGGGCAACCGATTAATCGCCCATGCGGGAAACGAATGCCCGGATCCGCTGAGCGGACGCATTTCACCGGTGAGGCATGAAGAACAGATCGACACCGGGAAATCCGGCGCCCAGCCGTCCCGCCAAGACGCCTCGCCCGATGACGGCCCCATAGCCCGGACGACAGGCCGCATTGCGGACGCCGAACGGGGGATCAGTTCGATGGCTTGGGAAGGTGGCGGAGAGACAGGGATTCGAACCCTGGGTGGGCTCACACCCACAACGGTTTTCGAGACCGCCCCGTTCGACCGCTCCGGCACCTCTCCGCATCGGGGGTCGTCGTGGGGGCGGGATTTAGCTGGCCCGCTCGGCCAGTGCAACCGTTATTTGGTGCGTCCGGAAAGCGAATGACCGCGACCTTTCGCGCAAGGGCCACTCTTTTCCGTGACGCGGCTTGGCAGGGCGGCGCGGCACGATTAGGTGTGGTGCGTCCCCGACGGAGGTTTGCCCATGTTCAGCCGCCTTTTCGCGCCGGTCGCCGCCGTGGCGATCCTGATCGCGGGCCTGATCGGGGGCCTGATCGCGGGCCCCGCCCGCGCTGCAAGCGACGAGGTCGCGGCGCTCGAGGCGGCGCTGCAGCTGCCCGACGTCTTCGCGGTGATGAGCCAGGAAGGCCATGCCTACGGCGCCCAGCTCGAAACCGACATGTTTCCGGGGTCCGGCGGGGCGGCCTGGTCGGCGGCCGTCTCGCAGATCTATTCGGTCGACCGGATGTTGCCCGAGTTTTCAGACCAGTTCGAAGCGGAACTCGCCCGGTCCGGAGCCGATATCGCGGCCATACAGGACTTCTTCACCTCCGATCTCGGGAAACGGGTGACCGTTCTGGAAATTTCCGCCCGCCGGGCGCTTCTCGACGAGGCGGTCGAAGATGCAAGCCGGTTGAAATACGACGAGATGCGCGCGGCCGGCGATCCTCGGATCGCGCTCGTCGAGGAATTCGTTTCGGTCAACGGGTTGATCGAGGCCAACGTCTCGGGCGCGATGAACGCCAACTACGCCTTCTACCAGGGCCTCGGCGATGTCGGCGCGCTCGCGCCGGAGATGAGCGAGGACGACATCATCGGCGAGATATGGTCGCAGGAGGACGCGATCCGCGACGAGACCGATGTCTGGATCCACTCCTACCTCGTCATGGCCTATGCGCCGCTTGCGGAAAGCGAGATGCGCGACTACATCGCCTTCTCGCAAAGCGAGGCGGGGCGGGCGCTGAACGCCGCCCTCTTCGCCGGTTTCGATGCGGTCTTTGTCGACGTCTCGCGCCAACTCGGTCAGGCCGCCGGCCGGATTCTCGCCGGTCGCGATCTCTGAGTCCGGGCGCCCCGCCACAAGGCTTTGTTTTCCGACGGGGTTTTCGCTAGCATCGGGCCGGGCAGGGCCGAATGGCGGAATGACACGGCGATGGGCGACAGCAACCGGGACAGGGTCAGACGGCGCCGGGTCTTCTACATTCCCGGCTATGATCCGTTTCACCCGCGCCGCTACCGCGAGCTTTACCGCAAGGAGGCGGCGGCCCAGGCGGCGATCAGCGGCCATGCGATCGGGCTGAAACCGAAACGGGCGGACGACGGCACCTATGGCTGGCACGTCTCAGCCCGGATCGACGGGCAGGAGGTCGACGCGGATGTCGAAGTCCTGGTCTGGTCCGACATCGTTCGCGGTTCGATGGGCCACGGCATCGCCCAGACCTACTGGCAGCTTCTGCGCACGGCCTGGGCCTATATCGGCTCGGGCGCGATCTTCCGGCTGATGCGACTGCGGAAGGGGCCGACGATCGCCGCGCTCTATCCCATTGTCCTTCTGCTTCTTCAGCTTGGGCTGGCGGTTCTGGCCGGATGGGGCCTTGCGCGCGGTCTCGGCCTGTGGCTCCCGTCGCTCGGGCTGCCGGCGTCGCTCGGCTGGATCGGCGCGGCGGCGCTGGTCTGGGGCGTGCTCTGGCGCTTTCGCAAGGCCGACGGACGTTTCTACGCCTACTACCTCATGCACGACTATGCCTTCACGGCCCAATCCGGCGGCGCCAACCCACCGCAACTCGAGGCGCGGATGGCCGGGTTCGCCGACCGCATCGCCGAGGCGCTCCTGCAGGATTGGGACGAGGTGCTGGTCGTCGGCCATTCCTCGGGCGCGCATCTGGCGGTCTCGGTCCTTGCCGACCTGATCCGGGCGGGCAGGGTGCCGGAGCGGGGGCCCGTCCTCGGCCTCCTGTCGCTCGGCCACGTCGTGCCGATGGCGTCGTTCCTGCCGAAGGCGCAGAAGCTTCGCGGCGATCTCGCCTATCTTTCGGCGCGCCGGGAACTGGCCTGGGTCGATGTCACTGCCCCCGGCGACGGCTGCGCCTTCGCGCTTTGCGATCCGGTCAGTGTCAGCGGCGTTGCGCCGGACGACAAGCGCTGGCCGCTGGTGATATCGGCCGCGTTCACGCAAACGCTCAGCCCCGAGCGCTGGAAAGCCCTGCGGTGGCGGTTCTTCCGGCTGCATTTCCAGTATCTCTGCGCCTTTGACCGGCCGGGGGACTACGACTATTTCCAGATCACCGCCGGGCCGATGACGCTGGCCGCCCGCTACCGCGACCGGGCACCGTCGAAAAGCCGGATCGAACGTCCGGCGAACCGCTACAGGGATGTCGCATGATCCCGCCGAAACCCGCGGCACGGCCGGACAAGGTCTCGCTCTGGCGCTACCTGAAGCTCTTCCGGGCCGATATCCTGTCGGCGCAACCCGCACGGCTCTACCGGGCCTGGATGGCGGAGTTCCGGACGCCGTTCTTCCGGTCCTATCTCTGCAACGACCCGGCGCTGATCGATCTCGTCCTGAAGGAGCGGCCGGGGGATTTCCCGAAATCCGACCGGGTCCGCGAAGGGCTGGCGCCGCTTCTTGGCCATTCCGTCTTCGTCACCAATGGCGCCGAATGGCGGCACCAGCGGCGGATCATCGATCCGGCCTTCGAGCGCGGGCGGCTGCACGACACCTTCCCGGCCATGCGCGCGGCGGCGCTCGCGGCGCGCGACCGGCTGCGGGCGAGAGCTGACGAGATCGTCGAGATCGAGGCAGAGGCCAGCCATGCGGCGGCGGATGTGATATTTCAGGACACTCTTCTCGATCCCGATCGAGCATGAGATCGCGGCGGAGGTTTTTGACCAGTTCCGCGCCCATCAGAAGGCCCAGCCGCTTCTGAACCTCGCGGCATTCGTGCCGTTGCCGCGCTTCTTCCCGCGCTTTCACCGTCGGCGGACGACGGCGACGGCGCGGGCGATCCGGGCGCTCATCACCCGGCTGACCGAAGAACGGATGGCGGCGATCCGCGCCGGCACCGCGCCTGACGATCTGGCGACCAAGATCATGACGACGCGGGATCCCGAGACCGGCCGTCCCTTCGACACCGCCGAGATGGTCGACCAGGTCGCGATCTTCTTCCTTGCCGGGCATGAGACCTCGGCATCGGCGCTCGCCTGGGCGCTCTACCTTCTTGCGGCATTCCCCGAGATACAGGATCGGGTCGCGGCCGAGGTTGCAAGTCTTCCAGATAATGTCGAATTTTCAGATATTTCCCGGCTGACTTTCACCCGTGACGTGTTCCGCGAGGCGCTGCGGCTCTACCCGCCCGTCCCGATGATGGTCCGCCAGAATGTCAGGCCCGAAACCCTGCGCGGTCGCGCCGTGGCACCTGGCGCGCAGATCGTGCTGTCGCCCTGGCACGTGCACCGGCACGAACGGCTCTGGGAGGGGCCCGATGCGTTCGATCCCGATCGCTGGCAAGGCGATGCCGGCCGGCGCGCGTCCCGCGCGGCCTTCCTGCCGTTCTCCGCCGGGCCGCGAGTCTGCCCGGGGGCGGGGTTCGCCATGGTCGAAGGGCCGCTTCTTCTCGCGCTCCTGATCCGGGACCTGCGCTTCGCGACCGTGCCCGGGCGCGTGCCGGTCCCCGAAGCGCACCTGACCGTGCGGTCGCGGTCGGGGATTCACCTCGCCGTCGCGTTTCGTGACGCAACGTCACAATTGGTGAGCAGGTTGAAACAATCCTGAAACGCAACCTTGAATTGATCCTTGCCAAGAAAATGGTGCATTTTCTGTTAGTCACCTCGGTGATTCGCTTTTTGTAACGAGTGATCGGCTGAAATCCTGCTCATCAGCTCGGGCGTTCTTATAGGCTGAAACCTGCCACTCAGCTGCGGTTCCTTTGGGGGGTACCATGTCGATGAAATCACTTGCGGTGTCTGTCCCGGACTACGAGTCCCCGGTCGTCAGCGCGCAGAGCCGTCTGCGCATCGCCATTCCCACATGGCGGTCGATCGGTATTCACCATCAGCCCGAACCCGTCGTCGAACAGCCGATCCTCTCGCGCGAGGAGCTTCAGTCGCTCTTTCACGGCGAACTGAACGGCAAGGCCAAGAAGAAGTCCAAGCTGACCGCGCGGGAAGAGCAGGAAAAATCGCTCGCCAAGCGCATCCGCCGCGCACTTTACCCCTTTCCGGGCAGCGCGTTCAGCCACTGAGGCGGCGTCAACCTAGCGCCTGACGCGCCTGCAATTCCTTCAGAACATAAAGCCGGATCGCGGTCGCCAGACCGGTATCCACGCCGCGCACGGCGTCGATCTCGGCTGCGAGCGCGTTTATCGGCTGGCCCCTTTCCTCCGCGAGTGCCCGAAAGGCGCGCCAGAACTCGTCTTCCAGCGAGACGCTCGTGCGGTGCCCGTTCAGCGTCAGCGACCGCTTAACCGGACGGCTCACGCCTGAGGCTCCTCGCGCCGATGCGCGTCAAGTGCGTCGCGGGACTTTTCGGCCCGCGCCTTCTCGAGCGCCTTCAAGGCTTTCGTGCGGCCGAAGCGCGCCGCGTTTTCATCGGCTTCCGCGCGTTTCTTCGCGCGGTCGCGTTCCTTGCGCGCGGCGCGGAGGTTGACGATCTCCGCCATTACTCCTCCGGCCCGACCATCTTCTCGGGACGCACGATCCGGTCGAAGGTCTCGCCGTCGACAAAGCCGAGCGCGATCGCCTCCTCGCGCAGCGTCGTGCCGTTCTTGTGCGCGGTCTTGGCGACCTTGGTGGCGTTGTCGTAGCCGATCGTCGGCGCCAGCGCGGTCACCAGCATCAGGCTTTCCTTCATCAGTTTGTCGATCCGGGCGATGTTCGCCTCGGTCCCGACCACCATGTTGTCGGTGAAGCTCGCGGCCGCATCGCCGAGAAGCTGCATCGACTGGAGCACGTTGTAGCTCATCATCGGGTTGTAGACGTTGAGCTCGAAATGGCCCTGCGAGCCGGCGAACCCCACGGCCGCGTCGTTGCCCATCACATGGGCACAGACCATCGTCAGCGCCTCGGCCTGGGTCGGGTTGACCTTGCCCGGCATGATCGACGATCCGGGCTCGTTCTCCGGCAGGATCAACTCGCCCAGACCCGAGCGCGGGCCGGAGCCCAGAAGCCGCATGTCGTTGGCGATCTTGAAGAGCGAGGCGGCGACGGTCTTCAGCGCGCCCGAGAACATGACCATCGCGTCATGGGCGGCCAGCGCCTCGAACTTGTTCGGCGCGGTGACGAAGGGCAGGCCGGTGATCTCGGCGATCTTGGCGGCGATCGCCACGTCCCAGCCCTTCTTCGTGTTCAGGCCGGTGCCGACCGCGGTGCCGCCCTGCGCCAGTTCGTAGATTTCCGGCAGGATCTTCTTCACCCGCATGATGCCTTGCGACACCTGATGCGCGTAGCCGCCGAATTCCTGGCCGAGCGTCAGCGGCGTCGCATCCTGGGTATGGGTGCGGCCGATCTTGATGATGTCCTTGAACGCCTCGGATTTCGCCACGAGCGCCTTGTGCAGCTTCTCCAGCCCCGGCAAGAGCACGTCGTTCGCCATCATGCCGATGGCGACATGCATCGCCGTCGGGAAGGTGTCGTTCGACGACTGGCCCATATTCACGTGATCGTTCGGATGAACGGGTTTCTTCGACCCCATCATGCCACCGAGAATCTCGATCGCGCGGTTCGAGATCACCTCGTTCGCGTTCATGTTCGACTGGGTGCCCGAGCCGGTCTGCCAGACCACGAGCGGGAAGTTGTCGTCGAACCGGCCCGCGACGACCTCGGCCGCCGCCTCGACGATTGCCTTGCCAATGGCCGGATCCAGCTTGCCGGTCGCCATGTTGACCTCGGCCGCCGCCTGCTTGATCACCCCGAGCGCCCGGACGATCGCGACCGGCTGCTTTTCCCAGCCGATCGGGAAATTGATGATCGACCGCTGCGTCTGCGCCCCCCAGTACTTGTCGGCGGGAACTTCCAACGGGCCGAAGCTGTCGGTCTCGGTGCGGGTCTTGGTCATGAAAATCATCCGTCCTTTGCTCGGGTCGCGCACTTGCTATGCGATTCCCCGACCCCGGCCAAGGATGATGTCGGTAACGGTGGCGCTAACCGGCCCGCGGGTCTATTTCCGCCACTTGTCGAGGCTGACGACCTCGGCTTCCTGGGGGGACGCATTTTCGGCGTCCTCCTCCTCCTCTCTCGTCGTCCTCGTCGTCGTCGCTGTCCTGGGTTTCGAATCGCAGGCCGAATTCGACGGAGGGATCGACGAAGGTGCGGATCGCGTCGAAGGGAATATAGAGCGGTTCGGGCGTGTCGCCGAAGTTCAGCGTGATGGCGAAGCCTTCGTCATCGACCGTCAGCCCTTCGTACCAGTGCTGCATCACCACCGTCATTTCTTCCGGATAGCGCTCGCGCAACCAGTCGGCGAGTTCGGCGTCGGGGTGTCGCGTGTCGAAGGTGATGAAGAAGTGATGCTCGCCGGGAAGGCCGGTGCGCTCGACCCCGCGCAGCACCTCTAGAATCAGCCCTCGCATCGCGCGGTGCATGAGGTTGCCGTAGTCGATGGATTTGGTCATGGGGACGAATTCCGGTCTTCAATCGAGGTCAGCATAAGGGATTCGAAACGGATTGAAAGAGGGGCTTGGGGATCGTTCGGCCCGACCCTCAGAAAGCCGCGGTGATCGCCGCGCCGGCGAGTGCAGAGAGCGCCAGTACCGCGAGAAGATTCCAGTGCCGCCCGAGCAGCAGCCACCCCGCGCCGAGCGCGATGAGAAGCGGAGCGATCTGGATCGAGGCGGGATCGGGAAGCGCCAGCGCGAAGGGGCCGGCGCTGATTTCATGCACCCGGCCGAAAAAGACATGGAGGGCGAACCAGAGCGCCAGGGTCGCGATCACGCCGACCACCGCCGCGCTGACCCCCGCGAGCGCCGCCCCGAGGCGCGGCCGGCCGGCAATCCACTCGATATAGGGCGCGAAGGCGAAGACCCAGAGAAAGCAGGGCACGAACGTGACCCAGAGCGTCAGCCCAGCCGCCGCCAGCGCCAGAAGCTTTGACCCTTCGCCGGCGCCGGCAAGGTAGGCGACGAATTCCGTCACCAGGATCAGCGGTCCCGGCGTGGTCTCGGCAAGGCCGAGCGCATCCATCATCTCGGGTGTGGTCAACCAGCCGTAATCCTGCACCACGGTCTGGGTCATGTAGGCGAGGACAGCATAGGCGCCGCCGAAGGTGACCACCGCCAGTGTCGAGAAAAAGACCCCGATCCGGACCAGGAAATCCTGCCCGAGAAGGGCAAGGAGCGCGACCGGCGCCCACCAGAGGCCGAGGCCGGCGGCCAGCGTCGCGCCCAGTCGGGGATTGCGCGGCAGGGGAAGCGCGTCGGCCACGGTCCGCGGCAGGAAGGCCGCCCCGGCGATGGCGGCCGCGATCACGATCAGCGGGAAGGGCAGGTCGAAGAGGAATATCGCGGTAAAGGATCCGGCCGCGATGAGCCGCGCCGCCCGGCCATTCAGCGCCCGCTTCGCGACGCGCAGCAGCGCCTCGATCACGATGGCCACGACGGCAGCCTTGACCCCGAGAAAGAGCGCCGAGACCAGCGGCACCTGTCCGAACGCGGCATAGCCCGCCGCAAGCGCGAGGATCAGGACGGCACCCGGCCCGACGAAAAGCCCGCCCGCGATCAGCCCGCCCCGGACCCCGCCAAGCCGCCAGCCCGCATAGGTCGCAAGTTGCATCGCCTCGGGCCCGGGCAGGAGCATGCAGAACGACAGCGCGCGCAGGAACTCGGCCTCGCTCAGCCAGCGCCGGATCTCGACCAGTTCGCGGTGCATCAGCGCGATCTGCCCTGCGGGCCCGCCGAACGACAGAAGGCCGATCCGCCCGAAGACGCGCCAGAGCGGCGCTTCCGCCGTCATGCCTTGCGCCCCGCGGGCCAGTCGTGGCCTTCCTCATGGCCGTCGCGCGCCCAGCGGTAGAGGGCGTCGTAAAGGACAAGGCCGGCCTCGAGCTGGGCGAGGTCGTCCTTGTATTGCCGCGACAATCCGACCGAAATCGCGAGAAGACCGGCGGATTGCGGCGCGAGGTCGTGCCGGTCGGTATCGGCGCCGCGGATCACGGCGGCGAGCCGGTCGAGCGCCTCGGTATGAAGTCCGAGATCGTCCAGAAGCGCGTCGAAGCTGCAGTTTTCGCCGCGATGGCTGAACTGCACGCCTTCGATGTCGAAGGGCGTCGCTGAGAAGCGCGCGGCGACCGCCTCGACCTCGGGCGGGGGGACGAACAGGAACCGCGCGGCGGGGTCGACGAAACGCCGGATCAGCCAGGGGCAGGCGATCCGGTCGATCTTGGGCCGGTGCCGCGTGACCCAGAGCCGCGATCCGGGAAGGGCGGCGACGGGGATGGCCGGCAGACCGGCCTCGCCCCATGCGTCGGTCCCGCCGTCGAGCGTCTCGGCGGCGACCCCGTGACAGCGCAGGAGCGCGGCCACTCCTTCGGAGAGTTTCAGACCCTTCCTGCAGATCACAACGACGGCGCGACCCTGAAGCTCGGGCACAAGCTCCTCGATCCGGTCGAAGGGATGGCGCTTCGCGCCAGGGATCAGGCGCGGATCGGCCGCGACGTCTTCGTCTATGCGAACGTCGACAAGGGCGGGACAATCGGGGGTCCCGATCAGGCGAGAAAGCTGGAGGGCGGATATGGAGCCGAAGCCGGGCATGTTGCATCCTTTCTTGACGCGGGCGAAGGATGCGACGCTTGGGCCGGGGCCTCACGGGGCGCGGTCGCGGGCCCCATGGTCAGAGGCTGGCACCGGTGCCCGGCCGCGTCAAGCCCTCAGCCGAGCGGCTTCGCCACCTCGCGAAGGATCTTTTGTCGGATCGCGCGGGGATAGTCCGAGAGGCCACGCGCGGTGATGACGAAGCCGTTCGTCGTGATGACATAGCGGCGATAGAATTCTGTGATCGGGATCGAGCGGCCGACATCCTCGATGGCGATGGCGTTGATCTCGATCCCCGCCGCAGCCGCGCCGGACCGTTCGGGGGCGAGCGGGAAGCCCGCGTTCTGCGGACCGTCGCCGGAGATGTCGATGACCTTGCGCCGGCAGTCCGTCACCGCGTCGAATTGCTGGACGGAGAAGGCGATCGCCTCGCCGACCGCCGTGTCCGAGCCGGTATAGGCACGCGGCAGGGCCCGGGCGCGGGCGGCGAAGTCGGCGATCTCGGACGGCGAGAGCATCCGGCGCCAGGGCAGCGACAAGGTCTGCTTCGCAGTTCCCGACCACTGCACGACGCTGAGGGCGATCTGGCCGAGAAGGAGCGCGTCGGCGACCTCGGGGTCGGCGAGGGCATCGGCGATCCCGTCGACCTGGAGCCGGTACTCGCCGCGATCAATGGAGCCCGACACGTCGACCGAAAGCAAAAGTGCGACATCGCAGGCCGCCGCCGGCGTGGAAGGCATTGCCGAAAGCGCGAGGCAGATCGCTAGGAAGGCCGGGGCGCGCGTCATGGCCGCGATGATGACCGCGTCCCGACGCCCCGGCAAGCCCCGTCCGTGCGGCCCCGGACCAGGGCGGGTCAGCCGAGTTTCTCGCCCGAGAGGAGCAGCATGAACGCGTCATGGGGCAAAAGCCCGGCCTGCTCGAAGAAGGTGATGAAGTCGAAGGCGTTATAGGCATCGGTGATCTTGCCGTCCTCGATCCGGACGATGACCTGCCCCGAAGCACGGATCGGATCGACCCCGCGCGCGGTCCGTGCCCGGACGGTGATCTGCGCCCAGAGCCAGTCGCCGGCCTCGACGCTGCGGTCGATGTCGATGGCGAGGTCGCGGACGAGCGCGAGGAGCGCCGGCACCAGCGCGCGGAAATCCTCCATGCTGACCTGGCCGTCGGGCATAAGACCGTCGGCCCCGGCGCACGGCGCGAAATAGGCGTCGATCGCCCGCAGATCGCCCTCGACCCAGACCCGCTGATACCAATCCTTCAGAAGTTCGAGCTTCGTCATCGAATACGCTCCGCCAACCGGACCCATGCCGGTCCGATCCTAGGGATCCGTCGTTGACGAAACATGAAGGGAGGAAAGTGCAGGCTTCTGTTGCCAGGTGCCTGCGAACCCCGCCTTACGCTGCTAGGCGCAAGGGCTTAAGTTTCGATCACTCGAACTGCTTACGCAGCCAGAGCCATCGGAGCACGGTTGTTATTGGCAACTGTACTTTACGGACCGATATCGGTGGTACCTCACCGGGACAAAGCTAACCCCTTTAGACGTTCGTCGATCCTGTTTCGGCCCCATGTCCCGCCAATAACGGGTGATTGGTGGAGCCGCCGGGTACCGCCCCCGGGTCCGATCCGGTTATTACGAGCGCGTTTATGTCCATAGTCAGGGTTGCCCCTGACGGCATCAATATAGGGGCAGCGGCGGGACGCGGCAAGGGTTTGAATTGCAGTGTGCTTATCGCGAGAATGTGTCTGTAATACACTGTAATCATTATAATATGATGAATGCATTCATGCAGTTTTAACCCCTCTGCGACGGGGTCCGGACGGGCGCGGCGATTGTCGGGTGCGGATCGGTTTGGTGGACGCCGAGGCGTATGAATGCTCTACCGGGCACGTGAATTGTCGCAAAATGCGTCATTTTGTTCGGTCACTGGTCGTTCGGCGAGACAATCACGCCGCATCATCCGAACCAGAGTTGCCCGGACCGTTGCGGTGATCACCTCGCCCGGAAGGCCGTGCCGATATCTGCCGCCGAAGCAACATGCCAAGGAGGGAAGAGTGTTCAAGAAAATCATGGTCCCCGTCGATCTGCGCCATGCCGATAAACTTGGGCGGGCGCTTGCGATCGCGGCCGATCTGGCGCGGCACTACGGGGCAGAGACCTGTTATGTCGCGGTCACGGCGCCCGAGCCAAGCGCACTTGGCCATACGCCCGCCGAGGTCGGGGAAAGGCTGAAGGCCTTCGGTGCCGCCGAAGCGACCAGGCACGGCCACCGCGTCTCCACGCATCTGGTCGTGAGCGCCGACCCCGCCATCGACCTTGACAAGAAATTGCATGCGGCGGTTGCGGAAACTGGCGCCGATCTCGTGGTCATGGCGAGCCATATCCCGAATGCCACGGATTATATCTGGGCATCGCATGGCGGCACGATGGCGCTACATTCCGCGGCGTCGGTGATGGTGGTGCGCGGCTGAACCGCGCCTGAAGACGAGACGGAAAAACCAGACAGGAGTGGATCAGATGGTCGAAACCGACAATACCCAAGGCATACCGCTCCCCGAGGGGGCTGCGGCGCTGATCGACACCGATTACACGATCGGGCAGGACAACGTCGAAGGCAATCTGGGGCCGTTCGGCTTTGACATTCACAACCCGGTCTTCATGGTTTCGGCCCTGAGTATCATGGCCTTTGTCTTCTACGCTCTGGCGCTGCCGGATCAGGCGGCGGCTGTCTTTGGCTGGCTCAGGCCGTGGCTGACCTCGACCTTCGACTGGTTTTTCCTAGGCGCGGCAAATATCTTTGTCTTCTTCTGCCTGTTCCTGATCGTCAGTCCCTGGGGCGCGGTCCGGCTGGGTGGCAAGGATGCTGTGCCGGACTATACCTATATCGGCTGGTTCGCGATGCTCTTCGCAGCAGGCATGGGTATCGGGCTGATGTTCTTCGGCGTGCTCGAGCCGGTCCTTCACATGGCAATTTCCGAACCGCTCGGTGTGCCGTCGCCCATCGCGGAGGATGGCACGATCATCGCGGCCAATGTCGAGGCCGCCAAGCAGATGGGCCTGGCCGCCACGATCTATCACTGGGCGCTGCATCCCTGGGCGATCTACGCGGTTGTCGCGCTGGCGCTCGGGCTCTTTTCGTTCAACAAGGGTTTGCCGTTGACGATCCGGTCCGCCTTCTACCCGATCTTCGGGGAACGGATCTGGGGCTGGACCGGCCATGTCATCGATATCCTCGCGGTTTTCGCCACGCTTTTCGGTTTGGCCACGTCGCTTGGCTTTGGGGCGCAACAGGCGAATGCGGGGCTTGAGCATGTCTTTGGCATTCCGATGAATGTCACGGTTCAGATCGTCCTCATCACGGTCATCACCGGCATCGCGCTCGTCTCGGTGCTGCGCGGCCTTGATGGCGGCGTGAAGATCCTGTCGGAGATCAACATGGCGATCGCGGCGCTGCTTCTGATCTTCGTCCTTCTGGCCGGGCCGACGATGACGATCCTGGCCGATTTCGGCAAAGGGCTTGTGGCCTATGGCAGGGAGATCCTTCCACTCTCGAACCCGATCGGGCGCGAGGATACCGGCTATATGCAGGGTTGGACGGCCTTCTACTGGGCGTGGTGGATCAGCTGGTCACCCTTCGTCGGCATGTTCATCGCGCGTGTCAGCCGCGGCCGGACGGTGCGGGAGTTCATCACCTGCGTCCTCATCATCCCGTCGCTCGTCTGCGTCTTCTGGATGGCGGTCTTCGGTGGCGTCGCCATCGATCAGGTGCTGACCGATCCGGCGACGAGCGCGGTCAAGGCGCAGGTCATCGACAGCTACAACCCGCCCCTGTCGCTGTTCGCGATGCTGGAAGGGCTGCCGCTGTCGTCGATCACCTCGGTCATCGGGATCGTGCTCGTCATCGTCTTCTTCGTGACCTCGTCCGATTCCGGCTCGCTCGTCATCGACACGATCACGGCGGGCGGCAAGGTCGACGCGCCGGTGCCGCAGCGGGTCTTCTGGTGCACCTTCGAGGGCGCAGTGGCGATCGTGCTCCTGGTCGGCGGTGGCTTGGGCGCGTTGCAGGCGATGGTCATTTCGACCGGGCTTCCGTTCACGTTTGTCCTGTTGCTGATGTGCTGGGCGATCATCCAGGGGCTGCGGTCCGAAGTGCGGTAGGACCTGCGAGAAGAACCGGGAGCGCCCCGGCCCCGGTTGGGCCGGGGCCTTTGCCACGAGTTTACTCTCGCCCCCGTCTCGGTTAGCACTTTCGACGCAGCGAGGAACGGGGGACATATGACCAAGCTCGATCTGGCATTCGTTCGTCGACAGTTTCCCGCCTTCTCGGTGCCCGAACTTGCCGACAAGGCGTTTTTCGAGAATGCTGGCGGCTCCTATGCCTGCGGGCAGGTGATCGACCGGCTGACCCGGTTCTACCGCGAACGGAAGGTACAGCCCTATGCGCCCTATGCCGCCGCCACGGCGGGCGGGGCCGAGATGGACGAGGCGCGTGCCCGTCTGGCGGCGATGATGGGGGTGAAGGCGCACGAGCTGAGCTTCGGCCCCTCCACGACCCAGAACACTTACGTGCTGGCCCAGGCGGTGCGGCGCTGGCTGAAGCCGGGAGAGGCGATCGTCGTCACCGATCAGGACCACGAGGCGAATTCCGGCCCCTGGCGGCGGCTGGCCGAGGACGGGGTGGAGATCCGCGAGTGGAAGATCGACCCGGCGACGGGGCATCTCGACCCGGCGCGGCTGGGGCCTCTCCTCAAGGACGGCCGGGTGCGGCTCGTCGCGTTTCCGCATTGCTCGAACGTGGTGGCCGAGATCAACCCGGTCGCCGAGATCGTCGCGATGGCGCACGAGGCGGGGGCGGCCACCTGCGTCGACGGGGTGAGCTATGCGCCGCACGGGCTGCCGGACGTGGGGGCGCTCGGCGCCGACATCTATCTCTTCTCGGCCTACAAGGTCTACGGGCCGCATCAGGGGATCATGGCGATCCGCGAGGATCTGGGGATGCGACTGCCGAACCAGGGCCACTGGTTCAACGGCGACACGCTTTACAAACGCTTCACCCCGGCGGGGCCGGATCACGCGCAGGTCGCGGCCTCGGCCGGGATCGCGGATTATCTCGACGCGCTCCATGCCCATCATTTCGGCCCCGAGCCCGATGCGGGCAAGCGCGGGGCGGCGGTGCATGACCTGATGCGGGCGCAGGAAGTGGCGGTCTGCCAGCCGCTTCTCGACTATCTGGCGGAGCGCAACGATCTGCGGCTGATCGGTCCGCGTGACGCGGCGGCGCGGGCGCCGACGGTGGCGGTGGACCTCGGGCGGGCGGCGGAGCCGGTTTCGGCGGCGCTGGCGGCGCGGGGGATCAATTGCTGGGCGGGGGATTTCTATGCGGTCAGGCCGCTCACCGCGATGGGGATCGACCCCGGGGCCGGGGTGTTGCGGCTGTCGATGGTGCATTATACCTCGGCCGAGGATGTGGCTCGGCTGATTGCCGGGCTGGAAGCGGTGCTCTGACCGAGCGGCGGGGGGCTGCCTGCCCCCCGTGCCCCCCGGAGGTATTTTTCCCACAATGAAAGAGCAGGATCAGGCGGCGGTCATCCTCTGGTTGCGGCGCGACCTGCGGCTCGCGGATCATCCGGCGCTGGCAGCGGCGGTGGCGTCGGGGCGGCCGGTCATCCCGGTCTTCATCCACGACGAGACGGTCGAGGCGCTGGGCGCTGCGGCGACATGGCGGCTGGGTGAGGGTATCGCGGTTTTCGCGAGGGCGCTCGAGGCTGCGGGGTCGCGGCTGGTGCTGCGGCGGGGGAAGGCGCTCGAGGTGCTGCGCGCGCTGCTGGCGGAGACCGGAGCCGGGGCGGTCTACTGGACGCGCGGCTACGACCGCGCGGCGATCGCGCGCGACCGGGAGGTGAAGGCGGCGCTCGGTGACGAGGGGATCGAGGCGCGGAGCTTTCCCGGAGCGGTGCTGTTCGAGCCCTGGACGGTGGAGACGGGGCAGGGCAAGCCCTACAGCGTCTTCACGCCGTTCTGGCGCGCGGTGCGCGCCCGCGATCCGGGCGGGCCGGAAGCGGCGCCGGCGCGGCTCCGGCCGCCACCCGGTGGCTGGCCGGCATCCGGTCGTCTGCCGGACTGGGCGATGGGCGCGGCGATGAATCGCGGGGCAGGGGTCGTGGCGCGCTTTGCCTCGGTCGGGGAAGCGACGGCGCGGGAGCGGCTCGACCTCTTTGTCCGCGAAAAGCTCTCGCGATACGCCGAGGACCGCAACGATCCCGCGCGCGACGGCACCTCGGGTCTTTCGGAGCACCTTGCCTGGGGCGAGATCTCGCCGCGCACGATCTGGCATGCGGGAATGGCGGCGCGGGCGGCCGGTGTGACGGGCGCGGAGATGTTCCTTTCGGAGCTGGGCTGGCGCGAATTCGCCTGGCATCTTCTCTATCACGCGCCGGACATGGACCGGCGCAACTGGCGCGCGGAGTGGGACGGGTTCCCCTGGCGGGACGATAACGACGACGCGGAACGCTGGCGCAGGGGCATGACCGGCGAGCCCTTCGTCGATGCCGCGATGCGCGAGATGTTCGTCACCGGCCGCATGCACAACCGGGCGCGGATGGTCGCGGCCTCCTATCTCACCAAGCATCTCCTGACCGACTGGCGGGTAGGGCTGAAATGGTTCGCCGAGTGCCTGACCGACTGGGATCCGGCCGCCAATGCGATGGGCTGGCAATGGGTCGCCGGGTCGGGACCGGACGCGGCGCCCTATTTCCGCGTCTTCAATCCCCGGACGCAGGCGGAGAAGTTCGACGCGGGCGGTGCCTACGGCGCGCCTTCATCGCCGAGGGGCAGGCGAATGTGCCGGCCACGGCGCGCGCCTATTTCGAGGCCGCGCCGCGGCGCTGGGGCCTGATCGCGGACAGCGCCTATCCGGCGCCGCTCATTGACCTCGCCGAAGGTCGCGCCCGGGCGCTTGCCGCCTATGCGAAGCGGAATGCCGCAGCCGCAAAATGACCTTCTTGCCGGATTGCATCTGACCGCGCTACGCTCCTGCCCCGGGGGTATTGCCATGGAGATCCTGCGCACCACAGACGGCCAGAGCGACCTGCCGCGTTATTTCGCGCAGGTCTTCCGGATCGCGAGCGAGTTGAGGAACGGCCGGCTCGACTTCGTGCTGCGGGACGGACGACGCTTCCGCGCCGAGGGCAGGGGCGCCGGGCCGGTCGGCGAAATCCATGTCCATGACGACGACATCTTCGCCCGGCTGATCCGCGAGGGCGATCTGGGGTTCAGCGAAGCCTATCTCGAAGGTGGCTGGAGTTCGCCCGACCTTCAGGCGTTCATGGACCTCATCCATGCCGACAACCAGAGCGTCTATGACGGCTTTCCGGGCATGGTCTTCGTGCGCGCCTACGAGCGGCTGCGCCACCTCCTGCGCGCCAATTCGCGCCGGCAGGCGAAGCGCAACATCTCCTACCACTACGACCTCGGCAACGACTTCTACGCACTCTGGCTCGACCAGAGCATGACCTATTCCTCGGCGCTGTTCCGCACCGGACAGGAGAGCCTGGAGGCGGCGCAGCGGCAGAAATACGCGGCACTCGTCGACCGGATGGGGGTCCGGCCCGGCGATCACGTTCTGGAAATCGGCTGCGGCTGGGGCGGATTTGCCGAATATGCGGCGAAAGAGCGTGGCCTTAAAGTCACGGGTCTGACGATTTCGAAGGAGCAACTGGACTACGCAAAGGCCCGGATCGCGCGCGCGGGCCTCTCCGACCGGGTCGATCTGAAGCTTCAGGACTACCGCGACGAGCGCGGATCCTATGACGGTATCGCCTCCATCGAGATGTTCGAGGCGGTGGGCGAGAAGTACTGGCCGGTCTATTTCGACACCGTGCGCGATCGGCTGAAACCCGGTCGGAATGCGACGCTGCAGATCATAACCCTGCAGGAAAAGCGCTTTGAGATCTACCGAAAAGGCGTTGATTTCATTCAGAAATACATCTTTCCTGGCGGTATGCTCCCATCGCTCGTCGGCCTTGCGGGCCGAGATCAGCCGCGCGGGCCTCGGCCTCGTTGGGTCGTTCGAGTTCGGCGAGAGCTACAGCCAGACGCTGCGCCGCTGGCACGAGGTCTTCAACGACCGCTGGGACGAGGTCGCCTCGCTCGGCTTCGATACGCGGTTCCGGCGGATGTGGAATTTCTATCTCACCTCTTGCGCCGGCGCCTTTCACGGCGGAAACTGCGACGTAATGCAGATCACGGTAACGAGGCCAGCAGTCTAGTGCCCACGGCAGCCAAGCTCTTCGCCGCCTTCGCATTCGCGGTGCTGGCCTTTTTCACGGCCGAAATCTTCAAGCCGCACATGCCCGAGGGCACGCAGTTCGGCTATTTCTCCTTCGTCTCGGCGCTGATCGGGCTGGTCGCCGGCTGGCGCGTGATGGGGCCGGAGGCGGGGCGCGGCAACTGGCAGGCGGTGAATTCGGGGCTGAAGACCTCGGCCGTCATGGTGGGGCTCGCGCTGGTCATCTTCTCGACCTACGAGATGTTCCTTCTCGCGTTCCGGCCGGCCTACGAGGGGCCGATGGAGGCGATCGTCGGCATCTTCGATCTGGCGGTCGACTTTCTCCTGCGGATGATCGCCTGGGACGTGATTCTCGGTCCTCATCGCCGGCGGGGCGCTGGCGGGGCTTCTGTCGGAATGGGCGGCGCGGCGCTGGAAATAGGCCTTTGACCAATTTCTTCTTCTACGGGACGCTCTGTCACCCGCCGCTTCTGCACGAGGTGCTGGGGCGCGATCGTGCCGACGGTGCCGGCGCGGTTGCCAGACCATTCGGTCTCCTGGGCGGGGGACGGGGCCTTTCCGCTGATCGTCGAGGGCGGTGCCGGGGCCGAGGGGCTCTGCGTGGCGGACCTCGCCGAGGCCGATGTCGCGCGGCTCGATTTCTACGAGGCGGGCTTTGACTTCGTCACCCGCGAGATCGGCGTCGAGACGGCGGAAGGCCCCCGCACGGCGCGGGTCTATTTCCCCGAACCCGGACGCTGGCAGCCGGGTGCGCCCTGGTCGCTGCCGGACTGGGTGGCGCGCTGGGGCGAGGTCGCGGTGGCGACGGCGGGCGATTTCATGCGCCAGATGGGCGTGGTTCCGGCCGAAAAGCTTTGGGCGCGCTACGGCATGATGCTGATGCGCGGCGGGGCGCGCGTCCGGGCCGGGCGCGAGGCGGCCGCGCTGACGCTGCGGCGCACGGCCGCGCCGGGTGATGTGGCAGAGACGCGGGTGCGCCAAGTCTATGCCAACTACTTCGCGGTCGAGGAATACGATCTGCGCTTCCGCCGCTTCGACGGCGCGATGAGCCCCGAGGTCAATCGCGGCGTGTTCCTTTGCGGCGACGCGACGGTGGTGCTGCCCTACGATCCTATCCGAGACCGGGTGCTGCTGATCGAGCAGTTCCGCATGGGGCCGCATGCGCGCGGCGATCTCGGCCCCTGGCTGCTCGAAGCGCCGGCGGGCCGCGTCGATGCGGGCGAGACGCCCGAGGCCACGGCCCGGCGCGAGGCGGAGGAGGAGGCGGGACTCGTGCTTCGCGCCCTCATCCCGGCGTCGCGCTACTATCCCTCGCCGGCGGCAATGGCGGAGTTCCTTTATACCTATGTGGGCATTGCCGATCTGCCCGACGCGGCGGCGGGGCTTGGCGGGCTGCCGTCAGAGGCGGAGGATATCCGCGCCCATGTCCTGCCCTTCGAGCGGCTGATGGAGATGGTCGGGACGGGCGAGGTCAATACCGGGCCGCTGATCCTGCTGGCCTATTGGCTCGATCGCAACCGGGCACGGCTCCGGGCCGAAGCCGGGGCTTGAGGTCGGGGCTTGAGGTCGGACTGCGCGCGGCCTAGGAAGGGAACGGGCCAGAGGAGGATGCAGATGCGTGTTTACAGCGACCTCGCCGATGCGGTGGGCAAGACCCCGCTGATCCGGCTCCGCAAGGCCAGCGAGTTGACCGGCTGCGAGATCCTCGGCAAGGCGGAATTCCTCAATCCCGGCCAGTCGGTCAAGGACCGTGCCGCGCTTTTCATCATCCGCGACGCGGTGGCGAAGGGGCTTCTGAAGCCCGGGCGGCACGATCGTCGAAGGCACGGCCGGCAATACCGGGATCGGGCTCGCGCTTGTCGGGGCGTCGATGGGGTTCAAGACGGTGATCGTGATTCCCGAAACGCAGAGCCAGGAAAAGAAGGACATGCTGCGTCTCGCCGGCGCCGACCTGGTTCAGGTGCCTGCCGCGCCCTATAAGAATCCGAACAATTATGTGCGCTATTCCGGCCGTCTGGCCGAAAAACTTGCACAAACCGAACCAAACGGCGCGATCTGGGCCAACCAGTTCGACAATGTCGCCAACCGTCAGGCCCATGTCGAAACGACCGGCCCCGAGATCTGGGAACAGACCGGCGGCAAGGTCGACGGCTTCGTCTGCGCGGTGGGGTCGGGCGGCACGCTCGCCGGGGTCGCGATGGCGCTGCAACCGAAGGGCGTGAAGATCGGCCTCGCCGACCCGGAGGGCGCGGCGCTCTACAGCTACTACACGACCGGAGAGCTGAAATCCGAAGGCTCCTCGATCACCGAGGGGATCGGGCAGGGGCGGATCACCGCCAATCTCGAAGGGATCACGCCGGACATGGCGTGGCGCATCCCCGATTCCGAGGCGCTGCCGATCGTCTTCGACCTTCTGGCCGAGGAGGGGCTCTGCATGGGCGGATCGACCGGGATCAACATTGCCGGCGCCATCCGCATGGCGCGAGAAATGGGGCCGGGGCACACCATCGTCACGCCGCTTGTGCGACTATGGAACGCGCTATCAGTCCAAGCTCTTCAACCCCGACTTCCTGCGTGCCAAGGGTCTGCCCGCGCCGGAATGGCTCGCCCAAAGCGCCGCGCGCGGTGCCGAGCGTGTTCGTCGACTGATGCGGACGCTGCGCAGCCTGCTCCTTGTCCTCTGCTTCGGCCTGCTGCCGGCGCTGTGCGGTCTGTCTTATGCCGCGTCGCGGCAGCCGCGCAGGACGTGCAGGAGCCGGACTACAAGGCCTGGGAAGACGCCGCGAAGCGGGCCGAGGAGGCGCTGGCGGCCGACCGCGTCAGCACCGCCGCGCTGGACGATGTGCGAAGCGCCATCGTCGACTGGCGCGCCAAGTTCGCGCAGGCGCAGAACGCCAACGCGGCGCAGATCGAGACGGTGAAGTCGCAGATCACGGCACTTGGCCCCGCGCCGAGCGAGGAAAAGCCCGACGCCCCCGAAATCGCCGCCCGGCGCAAGGCGCTGAACGATCAGCTCGCCAAGCTCCAGGCGCCGGGGATCGCCGCGGTCGAGGCCCGCAGCCGCGCAGACGGGCTGATCCGCCAGATCGACGCCCGCATCCGGGCACGGCAGGCGAGCGAGCTTCTGCAGACTGTCGCCGACACCGGCCAATCCGCGCCAACTGGCCCGCCGGATGGGCGGTGTTGACCAGGGCATGAAGACGCTTTGGGCCGAGGCCGGGGAGGCATGGAACAACGCCGCGCGGCGGACCGAGTTGAAGAACAACCTGCCGATCATCGTCCTCTTCCTCGCCATCGCGGCTGTCCTCGTCCTGCGCGGCCCGACCTTCATCGAGCGGCTGTCGCTGCGGCTTGCAGAGCGGCGCCTCGATGCGCGGCCGCGACATCGCCGCGGCGCTCGTCTCGCTCGGTCAGGTGATCGTGCCGGTGGGCGGAGTGGTCCTTCTCGTCGCGGCGATCAAGGCGACCGGAATGACCGGAATCCGCTCCGGAGCGCTGATCTCGGCGCTGCCGCAGGCGGCGTTCTTCTTCTTCACCGCGCGTTGGATCGGCGCATGGCTCTTCCGGGTCGAGGGTATCGGGATGTCGCTCTCGGCCCGGCTCGGCCGAGGCGCGGTTCCACGTCAACATGATCGCGATGATGATGGCGCTCGAGGCGTTCCGCCGTGCCTTCATCACCGAGGTGCGGCCGCCCCTCTCGATGGCCGCGCAGGCGGTCTGGGCTGCGCCCGCTCGTCTGCGTGCTCGCGATCTTCCTCTTCCGTCTCGGACAGCTTCATCGGCCGCGCCGCGACGAGGCGGGGTAAGCCGCGGCGGCGACCGGGGCCGAGTTCCGCAACCGCATACTCGGCATGATCGGGATGGCGGTCATGGCCGTGTCCGTCCTTGCGCCGCTTCTGGCCGTCATCGGCTATGTCGCGGCGGCCAATGCCCTGATCTGGCCGACCGTGGCCTCGCTCGGCCTTCTGGGCCTGATCGTGCTGCTCCAGCGCTTCGCGACCGACATCTACCTTGTTGCCACCCGGTCGGGCGAGGAGGGGCGCGAGGCTCTGCTGCCGGTGCTCATCGGCTTCCTGCTGACGATCCTCGCCGTGCCGCTCTTCGCGCTGATCTGGGGCGCGCGGGTGACCGACCTCTACGGAGGCCTGGACCCGGTTCAGCGAGGGTATCACGATCGGCGGGACACGCGCTGTCGCCGGCGGTGCTGGTGACCTTCGTCGTGATCTTCGCGATCGGCTACACGATCACGCGGCTGGCTCAGGGTGCGCTGAAATCGGCGATCCTGCCGCGCACCAGGCTCGACAAGGGGGTCCAGAACGCGCTGATCGTCGGGGCTCGGCTATGTCGGGATCTTCCTCGCGGCGCTCATCGCGATCACCGCGGCGGGGATCGACCTTTCCGCGCTCGGCTATGTCGTGGGTGCCCTGTCGGTCGGCATCGGTTTCGGCCTGCAGAACATCGTGCAGAACTTCGTCTCTGGCATCATCCTGCTGATCGAGCGGCCGATCTCGGAAGGCGACATGATCGAGGTCAACGGCCAGTCGGCACGGTCAAGGGCATCTCCGTCCGCTCGACCTGGATCGAGACCTTCGACCGGACCGACGTGATCGTGCCGAACGCCGATCTCATCTCCGGCGTGGTGACGAACCTGACGCGCGGCAACCTGACCGGCCGGGTGATCATCCCGGTCGGCGTCGCCTACGGCACCGATACCCGCCGGGTCGAGGCGATCCTGAAGGAGATCGCCGAGGCGCAGCCGCTGGTGACTGGTCGACCCGGCGCCGAGCGTCTTCTTCGTGGGCTTCGGCGCCGACAGCCTGAATTTCGAGATCCGGGCGATCCTGTCGGATGTGAACTTCAAGCTGGTGGTGCAGTCCGAGATCCTGCACGAGATCGCCGGAACGCTTCGCCGAGGAGGGGATCGAGATCCCGTTCGCGCAGCGCGACCTCTGGATCCGCAACCCCGAGGCGCTGGTACCCGGCCCCCGCGGCGAGGCGCCAAAGCCGAAGCCGGCAGCGGCCGAGGCCGGCCGAGACGACCGCCGAGGTCGATCCCGCGCAGATCAGCAACGATCCCGACGCGGACGCGATTGCCGAGGGAGACGAGACTTGACCGCGCTCCTGTTCCGCGACGATCCCTATCTGCGCGAGGCGCAGGCGCGCGTCACCGGCCATACCGCCGAGGGGGGCATCGTGCTCGACGCGAGCCTCTTCTACCCGACCGGCGGCGGCCAGCCCGGCGACAGCGGGCATGTCGACTGGTCGGGCGGCCGGATCGCCATCGCCACCACCGTGAAGGGCGAGGGCGGCGCGGTCGTCCTCGTCCCGGCCGAACCGCAGCCGCTGCCGCCGGTCGGCACCGAGCTGAGCCAGCGGCTCGACTGGGACCGGCGCTACCGCCACATGCGGGTCCATACCGCGCTGCACCTGCTTGTCGGTCGTGATCCCGCTTGCCGGTGACCGGCGGCCAGATCGGCGCCGAGAAGGGCCGGCTCGATTTCGACATGCCGCATCCGCCGGGCGACGTGGCCGCGCTCGAGGCCGCGGTGAACGCAGCTGATCGCGCGCGACCTGCCGGTGACCGAGGACTGGATCACCGACGAGGAGCTCGCCGCCAATCCCGGCCTCGTGAAGACGATGTCGGTGGCGCCGCCGGTCGGGCAGGGCCGGGTCCGGCTGATCCGGATCGGGCAGGGCGCCGGACCAGATCGACCTGCAGCCCTGCGGCGGCACCCATGTCGCGCGCACCGGCGAGATCGGCCGGGTGACGGATCGGCAAGATCGAGAAGAAGGGCCGCCAGAACCGCCGGGTGAGCCTGATCCTGTCGGACTGACGCGAAGTTGCCCTCGGACGCCGCTATTTCTGTGGCAGTCTCGGGTGCGGGCATCGCGCCTCTAGATTGTCGAAGGGAGTGTCCATGCGCGTGACGAAGGACGGGATCAGCGTCCATGCGATCCCCGGAACCCACACCGTCCTTTTCGGCATGGATGCAACCGACGCCGCGCGCGCCGGGCTTCTGGGTTTCGCGCTCGGCAAGCGCCGTCCGGGCGGCAGGATCGACTGGATGAATGGCTTCAAGGTCTTCGAGGAAACCGCGCCGAACCCCGCACCCGGCACTTTGAAGCCCACGAATGAACACCCGATCCAGGATTTCCAGTGGTCGGATTACGATGCGACCCCGGCCACCGCGACCGACTATGTCATCCGCCCGCTCTACGGGACGCCCTCGGACCTCCGCCCAGGCACCGATATCGAGCTGCAGGTGGCGACGCTCAACCACGCCTCGGCCCGCCACAAGATCCATTTCAATCGCGGCGTTGTGCCCGGACAGGCCTTCGCCCGCCGCTTCGGCAACACTTATCCGACGCCGGACGAGCAGAAGGACATCACCAATCCGAAGGTGACGTGGCTGTCGCGCGGGCTGGTGGAGGCGGCGCTCGACTTCGTCGGAAGGGCACGGGGCGAAGCGTTCGAGCTGCGCGTCGCGGCCTACGAGTTCACCTATTTCCCATTCCTTGCCGCGCTCCGCGACGCCGCAATATCCGGCGCCAAGGTGCGGATCAGCGTCAAGACCGGCGACCGGCGGGCGAACGGCGACATCTACCAGGACGAGACCTCGCTCGCCAACTGGGCGGCGATGCTCGACCCCGACCTGAAACTGCCGTCGATGGCGCGGAAAGGGCTGACGCTTCATCCCCGCACCTGGTGGGCGGGGATCCCCCACAACAAGTTCATGGTGCTTCTGGAGAATGGCCACCCGGTCGCCGTCTGGACCGGATCGACGAACTTCACGCCTTCCGGCTTCCTCGGCCAGGCCAACCTCGCCCATGAGATCGAGGACGAGGGCCTCGCCGAGCGCTACAACCGCTACTGGGAGGAGCTCGCCAAGGACCCGCCGCCCGCTGAGTTCCGCATGATCAACGCGGCGCTGACGCCCGACCCGGCGCCGCTTGTCGACCACGCGATCACGGCGGTCTTCTCACCCCGGCCCGAAGGCATGCTCGGCTGGTATGCGGGCCAGATGGCATCTGCGGAGGAGGCCGGGTTCCTGACCGCCGCCTTCGGTGTCGCGCCCGAGATCGGCGCCGCGTTCACCGGTCCGTCAAACACGCTGCGCATGATCGTGGCGGAGAATTCCGGCCGCTCGGACGCCGCCCACCGGGTGATGGCCGCGATCGAGGCCGACCCCGACAACATCGTCGCGATGGGCGCTCTCCTGCCCCTGAAGAGCGTCGCGGCTGGGCTTGAGGGCGAGGCGCTGGACCGCTGGTTCCTGCGCGAGGAACTGCACCGCAAGACCGCGCATATCTACTACATCCACACCAAGCTGATGATGATCGACCCCTTCGGCGCCGTGCCGCGCGCCTTCTCCGGCTCGGCCAACTTCTCCTCCGCCTCGGTGACGAACAACGACGAGAACATGCTGCTCCTCTCCGGTGACCGCGCGGCCGAGGTGATGCCGATCCTCGTCAACGAGTTCATGCGGCTGCACCGCCACCTCTACTTCCGCACCGTCGCACTGAGACTCGCGGGCAGGGCCGGCGGCACGGCCGCGAAGGCCGCACTGCTCGACCCCGGCGACAACTGGCAGCGCGATCACTTCACGCCGGGGCGCGAAAAGTTCCGCAAGCGCCTTCTCTTCCGCTGACTTCGCCCTTGATCGCGCCGCATTGCCCGCTATAACCGCGCCTCACGGAGAGGTGGCCGAGTGGTCGAAGGCGCACGCCTGGAAAGTGTGTAGGCGGGGAACCGTCTCGAGGGTTCGAAATCCCTCTCTCTCCGCCACCCACATAAGTTATTGATATTGAATAGAAAAACGCCAGATTTTCGGTCGTTTTTTGCGTGCCTTGCGCCTCCATTTTCCATGCAGAGGGCGGTGTCAAAGGAACTCAGCTTGAAGCCGGAGAGGGGAGCTGGTTAGCGTCTACGAATGACGAAACGCAGCCCGTTCAAGTATTTCAAGACAAGCGAAGAGATCATCCGCCTTGCGGTGATGATGTACATCTGCTTCCCGCTTTCACTCCGGAATGTCGAAGACTTGCTGCATGAGCGCGGTGTCGAAGTCAGCCACGAGACGGTGCGATTCTGGTGGCACCGGTTCGGACCTATGTTTGCCGCCGAGATCCGCAAACGGCGGATTGAGGGCATGCGATCCAGTCGCTGGCGATGATGGTGTGGACGGCCCCCGACGGCATCACCTGTGCCAGTATGAGGTCGTAGCAGATCTCAGACAGAGGAGACCGTCCGTGGAACATGTTTGTCGAATTGGCATGGATACGTCCAAGCGCATTTTTCAACTGCATGGCGTGAATGCCGCTGAGGAGCCGATTTTGAGGAAGAAGCTGCGGCGTTCCGACATGATCGCCTTCTTCAAGCGGCTTTCGCCCACAGTGATCGCGATTGAAGCCTGCGGTGCGTCGCATCACTGGGCGCGGCTTCTGGGATCGTTCGGCCATGAGGTGAAGCTGATCGCACCCCAGTTGGTCAAACCCTATGTCAAGCGCGGCAAGAATGACGCGGCAGACGCCGAGGCACTCTGTGAAGCCATGAGCCGCCCGGCAATGCGGTTTGTGCCCGTAAAGACCGCTGAACAGCAGGCTGCGCTGATGCTGATGGGCCTGCGCGATCGGATGATCCGGAACCGCACGCAGCTGGCGAATGCAATCCGGGGCTATGCCGCGGAATTCGGCCTGACTGTCGCGACCGGTATTGTGCATATTCCTCATTTGCTGGCTCGCATTCAGGCTGATGAGAGTCTGCCGGGTCTGGCGCGTGAGCTGTTTGCAGCCCAAGCTGAAGAGTATAGGCAACTCCAGGCAAGTATCAGCGATGTCGAGGCCAGGCTCCGAACCTGGCATAAGAATGCCCCCTGCAGTCGGCGTCTGGCAAAAATACCTGGGATTGGTCCGGTTGGCGCAGCTATGCTGATCCTGAAAACCCCAGCGCCCGAGGCATTCCGTTCCGCGCGGCAATTCGCGGCCTGGATCGGTTTGACACCCAAGGATCACTCCACAGCGGGCAGGGTCAGGCTCGGCTCGATCACGCGTGCCGGTGACGAAAGCTTGCGCAGTGTTCTGGTGGTCGGGGCGACCGCTGTCATACGGCAGCTTCGCATGAGCCGAGGCACTGCCTTCCCTTGGCTGGTCAATCTGCTGAAACGCAAGCCGCCCAAACTGGCTGCAGTGGCCCTTGCTAACAAGATGGCGCGTATCGCCTGGAAACTCATGATGTCGGGGGAGAGCTACTCCGCCAGATCGGCATCGCTCCCGAAGGCATTGTCAGATTAAAGAGGCTGGCCGCTCGCCTGCCCTCCGGAGCTTTGCGTTTCCGGCACAATAGCCTTATTTGCTTGGTTATCACCAAGCAACGCGACAAGAAGGCAGTCGAAATTCCCAGCTCAAACTCTAGCAGATCAGTTTAATCTGACAATGCCGCGAGGTGGCCACGAGCGCGGTCGCGCCGACCAGGAGCGTGCGGCGGGAAAAAGTGTCTTGGGTCATCTGATTTTCCTTTCGATTGGTGTGGTGTGCTGGCAGGTCAGAGATCGACCCGCCTGAGCCGCAGCGCGTTGGTGATCACCGAGACCGACGACAGGCTCATCGCCGCCGCCGCGATCATCGGCGACAGCAGAAGGCCGGTGACCGGGTAGAGCAGCCCGGCCGCGATCGGCACGCCAAGCGCGTTGTAGGCGAAGGCGAAGAACAGGTTCTGCTTGATGTTGCGCAGGGTGGCGCGGGCGAGCTTGCGCGCCCGCACGATGCCCATCAGGTCGCCGCCCAGCAGGGTGATGCCGGCGCTTTCCATCGCCACATCCGCGCCGGTGCCCATGGCGATGCCGACATCGGCGGCGGCCAGCGCAGGCGCGTCGTTCACCCCGTCGCCCGCCATGGCGATCTTGTGGCCCTCGCGGCGCAACTGGTCGATCAGGTCCTTCTTGGCCTCGGGCAGGATGCCCGCGCGCACCTCGTCGATGCCGAGCTTGCCCGCCACCGCCTGCGCCGTGCGCTCGTTGTCGCCGGTCGCCATGATGACCCGCAGCCCCTGCGCATGCAGTTCCCGGATCGCCTGCGCGGTGCTGTCCTTGATCGGGTCGGCGACCGCCACGATGCCGGCGAGCGCGCCGTCGACGCGCGACGAACATCGCCGTCTTGCCCTCGGCGCGCAGGGTGTCGGCCTTTGCCTCGGCCTGCGCCGGTGTCGAGCCCCATCTCCCGCATCATCGCCGCGTTGCCGAGCGCCACCGCGCGCCCGCCGACGCGGCCGTGCACGCCCTTGCCGGTGACGGCCTCGAAGTCCGTGGCCTCCTGACGCGGCGCACCCTGCGCCTCGGCGCCCTCGACGATCGCCTCGGCCAGCGGATGTTCCGAGCCGCGCTCCAGCGCTGCGGCCAGCGACAGCAGGTCGGTCTCGGTCGATGTCGCCAAGCGCCACAACGTATCCGTCAGCTTCGGCTTGCCCATGGTCAGCGTGCCGGTCTTGTCGACGATCAGCGTATCGACGCCCGCCATGCGCTCCAGCGCCTCGGCGTCCTTGATCAGCACGCCCGCCTGCGCGCCGCGCCCCGCCGCCGTGGTGATCGAGATCGGCGTGGCAAGACCAAGCGCGCAGGGGCAGGCGATGATCAGCACCGACACGGCCGAGGCGATGGCGAAGACCAGCGCGGGTTCGGGGCCGAAGATCAGCCAGACGACGAAGGCGATGATGGCGATGGCGACCACGGTCGGCACGAAGACCGCCGACACCCGGTCGGCCAGCCCCTGGATCGGCGCGCGGGACCGCCGCGCGTTCGACACCATGGCGACGATCTGCGCCAGCACCGTGTCGGCGCCGACCTTGCCCGCCTCGATCACCAGAGCTGCCGTTCTTGTTGATCGTGGCCCCGGTCACCGCATCGCCCGGACCCTTTTCCACCGGCATCGACTCGCCGGTCAGCATGCTTTCGTCCAGCGACGAGCGGCCCTCGATCACCGTGCCGTCGACCGGCACCGCGTCGCCGGGGCGCACGCGCAGCCGGTCGCCCTCCATGATGTTCTCCAGCGGCGCGTCGTATTCGGTGCCGTCCGGCAGGATGCGCCGCGCGGTCTTGGGCGCGAGGTCGAGAAGCGCGCGGATCGCATCGCCCGTGCGTTCGCGCGCGCGCAGTTCCAGCACCTGGCCGACGAAGACCAGCGCGACGATCACGACCGCCGCCTCGAAATAGGTGCCGACGCCGTGGCCCATCCGGTACTGTTCCGGAAACACACCCGGCAGGAACGTGGCGACGAGCGAATAGAGATAGGCCGCCGCCACGCCGAGGCTGATCAGCGTCCACATGTTGGGGCTGCGGTTCACGATCGAATCCCAGCCGCGCCGGAAGAACGGCAAGGCGGCCCAGAGGATGATCGGCGTGGCCAGCACGAACTCGAGATAGCTGGCGGTCTGATGCCCGATCCAGTCGCGCACCGGCAGGGCGACCAGTTCGCCCATCGTCAGGATGATCAGCGGCACCGCCGCCGCGGCCGAGATCCACATCCGGCGGGTGAAGTCGGTCAGCTCCTCGCTGGGCTCGTCCGAAGGCACCATCGGCTCCAGCGCCATGCCGCAGATCGGGCAGGACCCCGGCGCATCGCGGACGATCTCGGGATGCATCGGGCAGGTGTACTGGACGTTGGCCGGGGCGGCCTTCTTCTGCCCGGCGGCGCGGCCCGAGGCGTAGAACCACGGATCCGCCTTGAACTTCGTCTGGCACTTCTCCGAGCAGAAATGGAAGGTCTCGCCCTGGAACGCGGCGTGACGCCCGTCCGGCTTGACCGCGACCGTCATCCCGCAGACCGGGTCCTTCGCCGTCTCGGTCCCCGCCGGAATGTCGGGCGCCGCGTGATGATGATCGTGCTCCATGGTCTGCCAGCCTTTCGATGTCTTGTTTCAGCTTGCGGCCTCCAGCCGTTGGAAGCTCAAGCCCTTTTTAGTGATGGTCGTGAGCGCCTTCCGGGGCGGGATTGCGCGCGAGGAAGATCCCGACGAACAGGAACACCAGCGCCATGCCGGTCGACGCCGATCACGACGATCAGCGGGTCGGACTGCCACTTCATCGCGGCGAAGGCGGCCAGCACCACCGCGTCGAGCGCGATGGCCGTCAGCAGCACCCAGCCCTGCGCGCCGATCTCCTCGCGCAGATGCCGGAACACGCCCCAGTGGATGATCATGTCCATCACCAGATAGAAGAAGGCCCCGAGCGAGGCGATGCGGCTGAGGTCGAAGAAGACCGTCAGGAAGCCCGCGATCACGACCGTGTAGACGAGCGTGTGGTCCTTGATCGTGCCCGGCATCCCGAAATGGCTGTGCGGGATCATCTTCATGTCGGTCAGCATCGCCAGCATCCGCGAGACCGCGAACACGCTGGCGATCAGACCCGACGCCGTGGCCACCAGCGCCAGCGCCACCGTCAGGTAGAAGCCGGTCTGCCCGAGCGCGGGCTCGGCCGCCTCGGCCAGCGCGTAGTCCTTCGCCGCCACGATGCGGTCGAGCGGCAGGCTGGAGCCGACCGCGAAGGCGACCAGCAGATAGACGACGACGCAGATGCGCGATGGACCAGACGATGGCCCGGCCCACGTTGCGGTGCGGGTCGGTGACCTCTGCGCCGCTGTTGGTGATCGTCGTGAAGCCCTTGAAGGCCAGGATCGACAGCGCGACCGAGGCCACGAACCCGGTGGCGCCAATGTCATCCCCCCGTCGCCTCGAACGAGATGCCGCTCGCCCAGAGGCCGGCCGCGCCGAACAGCGCGATGCCGCCCACCTTGAGCACGGCCATGATGATGGACAGCAGCCCGACCGAACGGTTGCCCGAGACGTTCACGAGATAGGCGAAGACGATCAGCCCGACGCCGAGAACCGGCACGAGGACGCTGTCCGGATCGCCGCCGAACGCCCGCAGCGTGTAGGTGCCGAAGGTGCGCGCGACGAGGCTTTCGTTGATGACCATCGACAGCGCCATCAGGAGCGCCGCGCCCGCCGCGACCGTCGTCGGGCCGTAGGCCTTCTTCAGGATCATCCCGATGCCGCCCGCTGACGGATACGCGTTCGACATCTTGATGTAGGTGTAGGCGCTGAACGCGGTCACGATGGCGCCGACGACGAACGAGAGCGGGAAGAGCGGTCCGGCAAGTTCGGCGATCTGTCCGGTCAGCGCGAAGATGCCCGCGCCGATCATCACGCCGGTTCCCATGGCCACCGCGCCCGGCAGGGTGATGCTGTTCTTCTCGTAATCGCTTTTCGTCATGGATTTTCCTTTTCAGGCTTTTGCCGCAGCGCCACCCAGAGCAGCGGCAATCCCGTCACGAGCCCGAGGCCGAGCACCGCCCATGTCGCGCGCCCGAGGTCTCCGCTGACCGCCTCGCCGCCGAAATGGGCAAGCAGGAAGCTTGCCGGGATGATCCCGGCCAGTGTCGCGAAGGCGAAACGCCAGGCATGCAGGCGGCTGAGTCCGGCCGCGTAGCTGATCATGTCGAAGGACACGAAGGGCATCAGGCGGCTGGCGAAAACCGTCGCCGTCAACGCGGTCTGCGAGCCGAGCAGCCCGGCATCGACGCGGTCACCGAACACCCGCCGCAAGACATCATGCCCCAGAACCCGCGCGAGACCGAAGGCGATCAGCGCCCCGAGCTCGGCGCCGATCACGACCTGCACGGTCCCCCAGAGATGTCCGTAGGCCGCTCCGGCCGCCAGTGCGATCGGCGCGCTCGGGATCGGGCTGGCCACGACCGCGAGGGTCATGAGCGTGACGATCAGGACCGGCCCCCAGAGACCCGCGCGCGCCACCAGCATTTCCAGACGCTCGGCGTCCAGAAGGCTGCGCGCCTCGGCGAACACCGAAGGCGCGAACTGCCAGACAGCGAGCAGTCCGATCCCGAGGATCGCAAGGCCCGTGAGAATGGCGGCGCGCAGGCTCATCTCAGATCGCCGCGACGGCCTTCGCCAGGAGGTCGCGCACCTCGCCCGCCACGGCCGTCAGCTCGGCGTTCTCGATCGCCTGCATCGACGCCACAGGATCGATGGCGCTGACCTCGACGCCGCCCTCGACCTCGCGCAGGATGACGTTGCAGGGCAGCATCGCGCCCACCCGCGGCTCGATCCCGATGGCCTGATGCGCCATCTTCGGGTTGCAGGCGCCGAGGATGCGATAGGCCGGCATCTCGACATCGAGCTTCTTCTTCATCGTCGCCTTGACGTCGATCTCGGTCAGGACGCCGAAGCCATGGTCCGCCAGCGCCTTTCGCGCGCGGGCGTCGACGTCGTCGATACCGGCGTCGGAGATCATGCGATTGATCGTGTAGGTCATTGCGAAGTCCTTTCGTCTATTTCCGAAGATATTTGATCAGCGCTGCTATGGCCAAAACCACCAGCACGAGGATCAGCAGGCCGAAGAGCCAGCCAAACCCCATTCCGAAACCCATTCCGGAGCCCATATCGTTCCAGTTCATCATCTCATCCTCCTGATTTTCACCCGCAGGGTGCGCCTTTTGACCGGCCCTCACGACAACATGGGGCAGGACAGCACAGGATCGGTGTCGGGAGTCGGGGCGCCCTGTCCGGACGCCCCGCCCGGATCAGACCGACGCCGTGACCGCGAACTCGGTCATCATGCCCGTCGCAAGGTGCGGCATGTGGTGGCAATGCAGCATCCAGCGCGCGGCCTCGCCGGCGTCGAGCGCGACATCGACCATCGACATCGGCGGCACGTGAACCGTGTCGCGCAGCGCACCGGCGACGCGCCGCCCGTTCAGCCCGACGACCTGGAACACATGGCCGTGCAGATGCATCGGGTGGGCCATCATCGACATGTTGTGGAACGACAGCACGACCCGCTCGCCGCTGCGCGCGGTGATCGGCTGGTGCTGGCCCCAGACGGCGCCGTTGATCGTCCAGACATAGGGCTGCATCGAGCCGCCCAGCATCAGCATCTGGCTGCGATCCACCGGTCGGTCCGGCAGGGCGTCCAGCGCGATGAGGCGCGCCTCCTGCGCAAGATCGGTGTCGAAGGCGGGCGCCTCGGTCTCCGCCATGGCATCGAGACGCCGGACCTCGGCACCCTGCGTGGCGAGGATCAGGCCGGTGCGCTCGCGCGCGCCTTCGCGCAGGGCGAGGATCGGCCAGGCGCCGCCTTCGTTCGGCAGGTCGATCTCGATGTCCAGCCGCTGGCCCATCGCCAGCCCGAACCGGTTGCCCGGCGACGGGCTGGACGGCGTGCCCGTCCACCGCGACCAGTCGCGCCTCGGCCGCCCGGTGTCGATCCAGAACACCGTCGCCGCGGCGGCGTTGATGACCCGCAGCCGGATGCGCCCGCCGCGCTCGACCTGCACCACCTCGGGGTCCGACAGGGTCCGGTCGTTGGCGAGATAGGCGTCCCAGTCGTAGTCGTTCAGGTCCATGGCCATGCCGCCCATCTGGCCGCCCATGCCCATCATCCCGCCCATTCCGCGCATGTTGCCCATGCCGCCATGCCGCCCATGCGCCCATGGTCCATGCCCTGCATCGCCCCCATGCCTCCCATGGGCGCGCCCTGATCGGGCGCTGCACCGGCACCATGGCCTGCGCCGTGTCCGCCGCCATGGCCGCCGCTGATCTCGGCCAGAACCTCCTCGGGGGACTTGAAGGAGAAGTCATGCAGGAACATCACGACCTCCTGCCGGTCGGCAGCCACGATCCTCCGGCCGAGCGCACGATCAGCGGCGCGGCGAGCAGCTGCATCTCCTGCGTCGGCACATGGCTGTGCATCCAGTGCGTGCCCGGCCGCGCCTCGAAGTCGTAGGATCGGGTCTCTCCCGGTGCGAGCAGGGGCATCGGCATGTCCGGCACGCCGTCCTGCGCATTGGGCGGGATCTGGCCGTGCCAGTGGATGATCGTGCCGACGTCGAGATCGTTGGTCAGATCGACCCGGAACCTCTGGCCGGGGTCGAGGATCAGTCCCTGACCGCCGGGACCGGCAAGGCCGAAGACCGTGGCCGCGCGACCGTCGATGTCGAGCGTCCCGGCG
>CAVPRV010000007.1:0-18692 GCA_963707885.1 uncultured Alphaproteobacteria bacterium | reverse complement strand
GGCCCGGCGCTCGACCAGTTGACGGAAAGATCCCGATGAAAGCCGTCTTCGACCCCCGCCAGCTTGCCCATGACCCGCAGTTCTTCCTGTCTTCTGGCGCACCCCAGCCCTGCCCCGAGAAACCGGCCCGGGCCGACGCGCTGCTTGCCGCGACGCGCCGGATGGGACTTGAAACCGTGATGCCCGCGGATCACGGCGAGGAGCCGATCCGGGCCATCCACCCCGAGCGCTACCTCACCTTCCTGCGCGGCATCTTCCCGCGCTGGCAGCGGATCGGGGGTGCGAGCGCCGAGGTCATTCCGAACATCCACCCCGACCGACGCGATGTGGGTTATCCGGCCTCGGCGGTGGGGCAGGCGGGCTACCACATGACCGACACCTCCTGCCCGATCGGCGCGGCGACATTGGACGCGGCCTATGCCAGCGCGCAGACCGCCCTCCATGCCGCGGGCCTTGTCCGGGGCGGCGCGCGGGCCGCCTATGCGCTATGCCGCCCGCCCGGGCATCATGCCTTCGCCGAAAGCGCGGGCGGGTTCTGCTATCTCAACAACAGCGCCATCGCGGCGGAATATCTGACCGCGCAGGGCGCGAGGGTGGCGATCCTCGACGTCGATCTGCACCACGGCAACGGCACACAAGGCATCTTCTACGCGCGCGGCGACGTGCTGACCGTGTCTATCCACGCCGACCCGGTGCGGTACTATCCGTTCTTCTGGGGCTATTCGGACGAGACCGGCGACGGCGCGGGCAAGGGCGCCAACCTGAACCTTCCCTGCAGCGCCGGACAGGCGATGACGGCTTTCTTGAGGCGCTCGACGCGGCACTTGACCGGGTGGCAGCTTTCGCGCCCACGGCATTGGTACTGGCGCTTGGCCTCGATGCCTTCGAAGGCGATCCCTTCGCGGGCCTTGCCGTCACAACCTCCGGTTTCGCCCGGATCGGTTCGGCCATCGCCGGGCTTGGCCTGCCCACGGTCATCGTGCAGGAGGGCGGCTATCTCTGCCCGGAACTCGGCGACAACCTCGAAGCCGTTCTGCGCCAGTTCCGCTGATGCCGGTCCCTAGGCCAGGGCCGGTGAGCGCGCCGGGTCACCTCTTCGACGGCCGGATCGCGGGCGATGAGGCCCGCGACCCATTCGCAGCTTGCCGCGTTGAACACCGCGCCCTTGCCGCGCCGGTATTCCGCCATGCAGCCGTTTCCGCGCGAGGCCCGGCCAAGAGCCTCCGCATCGGTACTGCCGTAGACCTTGGCTGCGACTTCCTCGGCATCCTCGGTTCCGATGAAGCGGTCGGCGTCGCCGGGGCCGGTGGAATGGGCAAGCGTCGTCGCCGGCGACAGGGCGACGATGGTGAGGTCGCCCTGCAGCCCCGTGTCGCAGCGGCGAACGGCAGGCCATGTGTCATCGTGTGTCGATCCCGTCGACCTCGTAGGCGAAGATGTGTGCCGAAGCGCCAAGGACGTCGCCGTAGCCGAGGCCGGTGTCGCGCACCGACCAGTGGTCGGGCCGGTAGATCGTGAAGCCGCCCGAACCATGTGCGGCACATCGGCTCCACCCGGCATAGACCCCGGCCGCGCCGGTCAGGCCCATGGTTGCGACGGCGGGCCGGGCGACCTGGGGATGGTCCCAGTAGGACGTGAGCCGCCTGGGGTCCGCGACCGGGTCCTCGGCCTCGGCCCGTGACTTGTGGCAGGTCTGCACCGACAGGTCGTCCGACAGCCGGGTCTGCCAGAAGAAGTTGCCCGCGAACCGCGCCAGGTCGCCGCCGGCGTCGACCCAGACGTCAAGGTGATCGCGCATCTTCCAGGTCCAGTATTCGTCGTGACCGACGATGACGGCGCGGCGGTAGCGCGACAGCGCGTCCGGGTCGAGGTGCAGATCGTGCTGGGTCAGGACGTCGACGGCGAGCCCTTCGGCCTCGCACCAAAGCGCGAAGGGGCGTTCGAATGCCGCCCAGCCGGACGAGGCATATTTCTTCGAGATGCCATTCGCCCGCGCGAATTCCATGTGCGGATAGCGTGGCCGGGTGCGCAGCGGCGAAGCATGGGGGATGCGCGGCGCGCCCTCCGGCCAGGCGACGAAGCCCGTCACCCAGGGCCGGTGCAGAGAGACCTCGGCCGCAAAGGCGCGGCCCGAGGGCCGGTCAGGCCCTGGTAATGGTTCGATCCGCCCCAGTCGTTATAGGCGCACCATGTGCCGGTGCAGAGGATCATGGCAAGAGGAGCGACCGTTGCGCCTGCGCGCAGAACGACCACGTGCTCGGACGCGTGGCCCAGCACTTCGAAGCAAAGCCGGTAGGCACCGGACGGCCAGTCGCGGGGCAGGGGGATCGTGGCGCGCTCGGGCCAGCCGCAACCCCGGACCGAGCAATCGGCGGACGTGGGTGCCAAACCGCCGGGGACGCGGGTGCGCAGCATCTCGACTGGCGTCAGTCCGTCCCGCAGGATCGTCAGCGCGATCTCGGGGCTGCTGGAGATGGCGTGAAGGCGAAGGGTCTCGCCCGGAGCGTAGCTCAGCCGGTCGGTATAGCCCCAGACCTGCGGACGGGTCGGGTCGTCCGAGGCCGCCTCGTAGTAGTGGCCGGTGACGGGGTCGCCGTCGTCGCCGGGGCCGGGGACGAAGAAGCCCTTCACCGGCGCCCCGCCGCGAAAGCCCGGTCGAGGAACTCGGCCGTCTGCGCAAGGTAGGCGCCAAGGTTGCTGCGCCGGGTGACGCCGTGGCCTTCGTCCTCGAACAGGCTTACTTCATGCGGGATGCCCGCTGCCGTAGGCCCGCACGGCGGCATGGGTGTTCTCGGGGCCGACGTTGCTGTCGGCCAGCCCGTGCACGATCATCACGTGGCCGCGGATGTCGGCGATGAAGTTGCCGGGGCTCGCGTTGGCATAGCGTTCGGGCACCTCCTCGGGGCTGCCGCCCATCATTTCCTCGCTATAGGCCCGGCCCCAGGGCATCTCTGTCGCGTCGTAGTCGATGTCGAGTTTGTACATCCCGCACATCGGGATGGCCGCGGTCACGAGATCGGCGTGGCGCGTGATGGCGAACCAGCTGGAAAACCCGCCGTAGGAGTTGCCCGCCACCGCGATCCGGTCGGCGGGAGCGATGCCCATGGCAATGACCGCTTCGGTTCCCGCGCGGATGTCGGCCTGCTCGCGCCCGCCCCAGCCATCCTCCTTCACCTTCTCGCGCCAGACCATGCCGCGTCCGGTGGAGCCGCGATAGTTCGGGTCGAGCACGGAGTACCCCAACGCCACCCAGAACTGGATCTTGGGGTTCACCCAATCCTCGGAATGCCAGGTCGGGCCGCCATGGACATAGGTCACATGTCCACGCACTGGGCCCTCGGGGCGATAGAGCCAGCCCTGCACCGTCTCGCCATCGGGCGCGGTCCAGTGGATGGATTGGGGGGCCACGAAGCGAAGTCCCTTGGCCGGAGCAGAGGCAAGCCGGGTGCAGGTACCGTCGGGTGCGACACGGACGATCTCGTGCGGGGCCGAGGCGTCGTAAGCCTCGGCCAGCCAGCCGCCATCGGGCAGACCGTCGTGGGGCAAAAGCGACCGGCGGCCCGACAGGTTAGGAAGCGGGCTGTGGTCCCGCCCGTTGAACGCCACCGCGCGCAGGGTGCTGTCCTCGTAGGCGAGGCACGCGAAGCTGCCGTTCGCGCCGATGACGAGTGCTTGCGGGTTCAGCGCTGGTTCTCCGGCAAGCCAGTCGATCCCGCTTCCATCAAGCGCGGCAATGCCCACGCGGTCGCCCTCAGGCCCGTCGGCCACGATGGCGACGTGGTCGTCGTCAAGCCACCACCCCGTCGCCACCGCCTTGTCCCCCAGACAGACAAGTTCGCGCGCAGCACTTCCGTCCGCGCCGACGACCCAGACCTGCGTCGCGCCGGGCGCAAGCCTGTGGCGGTGCCAGAGAAGGTGGCGGCCATCCGGACTCCACTCGGTGCCGGCGCCGAACGGATCGGGCGTGCGGTAAAGGATCGTCCGCGCGCCGGTCGCAAGGTCATGGCGGTAAAGCAGACAGCCCGCGACCACCGCACCGCTGTCGTCGTCGAAATCGCTGATGTAGCTGACTGAGGCCCCGTCGGGGGAAAAGCGGCCGCCATAGACGTAGTGGTCGCGCTGCACCGGCGTCAGCGGCATCAGGACGTTGCCCCGGTCGCGGTCAAGAAGCAGAAGCTGGTCGTGTTCGCAGCTATCGGGCGAATGGGCAAGGATAAGGCGGCGCCCGTCGTGGTCGACATCGCGGATCGTCAGGTGATCGCGGCTGCCCGCGGTCAGCGGCTTGGGCGCGGCCGAGCCGTCGGTGGGCGCGGCCCAGATCTCTGCCACCTCGCCCAGGCCGGACCAGGACCAGAACGCCCATCGCCCGTCGCCCGACGCGCGCAGCGTCTCGATCTGTGGCAACGCGGCCCACGAACGGGCAAGGTCGGTCAGGCTTATCACGGCGTCTCCACGAAATGACATGCGGCATGGCGGCCCGCCGACACCTCGCGCAGGATCGGCCGTTCGGCGCGGCACCGCGCCTGGGCACGGGGACAGCGGCTGACGAAGACGCAGCCCGGCGGTGGGGCAAGCGGCGAGGGCAGTTCGCCGGGCAACGACAGGCCGAGCCGCCCCCTTTCTCGCGCCGGGTCGGGTTCTGGAACGGCATCCATCAACGCGCGCGAATAGGGGTGCAGCGGACCGCTGTAGAAATCGTCGCGCGATGCGGTCTCGACCGCGCGGCCAAGGCACATGACCATCACGTCATGGCTGATGTGGCGCACCACCGCGAGATTGTGCGAGATGAAGATCAGCGCAAGGCCCAGCCTGTCCTGCAGGTCCATCAGAAGATTGACGACCTGCGCCTGGATCGAGACGTCGAGCGCGGAGACCGGTTCGTCGCAGACGATGAGTTTCGGTCCACCGATGATCGCCCGCGCGATCCCCACGCGCTGAGCCTGCCCGCCCGACAACTCGTGCGGATATCGCGCCGCGAAGTCGGGCGAAAGGCCGACGATGCGGAGCGCCTCGGCGGCACGGTCGTGAAGCTCGGCCCGGGTCAATCCCGGCTCGAAGGTGACCAGCGGCTGGCTGACGATGCGCCCAAGCGTCATGCGCGGATCGAGTGCTGCGAAGGCGTCCTGAAAGATGATCTGGAACTCCGAACGCCGCTGGCGCAGGGCGTCGGGGGAGAGTGCCGCAAGGTCCTGTCCCTGCCAGAGAACCTCACCAGAGAGCGGCGGGATCAGGTGCAGGATCGCCCGGCCAAGGGTGGACTTGCCGCAACCCGACTCGCCCACCACGCCCAGCGTGCGGCCGGCCAGAAGGGTGAACGACACGTCATGCACCACGGGCAGAGTTCCGGACCGGGACAGAAAGCCGCGTGAGACCGGGTAACCGGCGTTCAGATGACGCACCTCCAGCAGCGGTGTCATCGCAGGCCCTCGACCAGATGACAGGCGGCCCGGCGGCCCGGCGCGATTTCAACAAGCGGTGGCTCGATCGTGTCGCAGCGGTCGATGCGCCGCTCGCAGCGCGGAGCGAAGGGGCATCCGGGCAGCATCGCCCCGCCCGAACGGGGCGTGCCCGGAATGGTCTCGAGCCGGGGCGTCAGAGGCGCCGCGATCCGCGGCGTCGTGTGCAGAAGTCCCGCCGCATAGGGATGCGCGGGTGTGGCGAACAGCGTCTCTGCCGGTCCTTCCTCCATGATGCGCCCGCCGTAAAGCACGATCACCCGGTCGCAGAGGCGCGCCACGACCCCAAGGTCGTGCGTGACGAAGACGATCGTGGTGCCCATGTCGCGGGCAAGCTCGGCCAGGATGTCGAGGATCTGCGCCTGGATCGTCACGTCGAGCGCGGTCGTCGGCTCGTCCGCCAGCAGAAGCCTTGGGTTCACCAGCAGCGCCATGGCGATCATGACGCGCTGCCGCATGCCCCCCGAGAATTCGTGCGGATACCGCCGGGCCCGGCTGGCGGCGTCGGGAATGCGCACGCGGTCCAGCATGCGCACCGCCTCGCGCCCGGCGTCGCCGCGCGACATGCCCTTGTGGACCACCAGCCCCTCGGCCAGCTGGTCTCCGACCCTCTGGTAGGGGTTGAGCGAGGTCATCGGGTCCTGAAAGATCATCGACATCGACACGCCCCGGACGCGGTCGAGCGCGCGTGGGTCCATCGCCAGAAGGTCATGACCTTCGAAGAATGCCTGTCCCGACACGGTGCCGTTGCCGGCCAGAAGGCCCATCAGGCTGAACAGGATCTGGCTCTTGCCCGAGCCGCTTTCGCCCACGATGCCCAGCACCTCGCCCGGGGCCACGTCGAAGCTGACCCGGTCGACCGCGGTCATGGCCCCGTCGGGAAGGCGGAACACGACGCTGAGGTCGCGGACGGAGAGCAGGCTATCGGTCATTCGGATCGAACGCGTCGCGCAGCCCGTCGGCAATGAAGTTCAGGCAGAACAGCACCGTGGCCAGCATCCCCGCCGGCAGCAGGAGCAGGCGGATGTCGGTGCTCATCGTTGCCGTTCCGGCCTGGATCAGGTTGCCCCAGCTGGCCTGCGGTTCCTTGATCCCGATGCCGAGGAACGACAGGAAGCTTTCCGACAGGATCACCTCGGGCACCAGAAGGCTGCCGTAGACGATCACGGTCGAGATCGTGTTGGGCACGATATGGGTGAGAATGATCTGACGATTGGTCATGCCGCTTGCGCGCGCGGCCTCGACGAACTCCCGGCTCGCCAGCGACTGCGCCTGTGCGCGCACGATCACCGCGGGCGTGAGCCAGAGGGTAAAGACGATGGCCGCGAAGAGCGCGGTATTGCCGCCGCCGAACAGCATCGACAGCAGGATCACGAGGATCACGTAGGGAAATCCGTAAAGCACCTCGACCAGCCGCATCATCACGCGGTCGAGCCTGCCGCCGACGAACCCGGCAACGGCGCCGTAAAGCACGCCGATGATCCCGGCGACAAGCGCGCCGAGAAATCCGATGGTCAGCGATACCCGGCCGCCCTCGAGCGTTCGCACCAGAAGGTCGCGTCCGAAATCGTCGGTCCCGAAAAGGTGGATCGAGGTGAAGTCGACTCCTTGGTTGATCGCATCGAAATTCGCGTCCTCGCCGGTGAAGGGAAAGAACAGTGGCCCGAAGAAGCAGGCCAAGACGATCAGCGTCAGGATCACAAGGCTGGTCATCGCAAGCCGGTTCTGCCGGAAGCGGCCGAGTTTCAGGGACAGTTCGCTTTGTGGCGGCGAGGCGAGGCTGGCGTCACTCATGTCGCACCCGGGGATCGAGCCAGCCGCGCAGGATGTCGGCGAGGATGTTGAAGACGATCAGGAACCCGCCGTAGAGGATGGTGATGCCCATCACCAGCGGATAGTCGCGGTTCAGCGCCGCGTCCACGAAATGCCGCCCGATGCCGGGCAGCGCGAAGATCGTCTCGATCACGATCGACCCGGTGATGATCGCCGCAGTCGCCGGTCCAAGATAGGCCACCACCGGCAGGATCGCCCCGGTCAGCGCATGGCGCCAGATCACCCGGCTGTTTCCGATCCCCTTGGCGCGCGCGGTACGGACATAGTTCTCGCGCAGTGTCTCGATCATGGCCGAGCGTGTGAGGCGCGAGATGTAGGCGATGTTGGGCAAGGCAAGCGCCACGATCGGCAGGACGAGGCTGCGCCAGCCCCCGGTCCAGCCGCCGACGGGAAACCACCGCAGGGTCAGCGCGAAATAGACCTGCATCAACGGCGCGATCACGAAGATCGGCACCGCGATGCCGATGACGGCAATAACCCCAGCCGAGTAGTCGATCATGGAGTTCCGCTTGAGGGCGCCGAGGATACCCAGCGTGACCCCGGTGACCGTGGCGACGACGACGGCCCAGAACCCGATGGTCAGCGAATAGGGCAGGCCGGTCACAAGGATGTCTGCCACCGTGTAGTCGCGGAACCGGATGGACGGGCCGAAATCGAACCGGACCACCCCCCAGACGTACCGCAGGAACTGCTGGATGAGCGGTTCGTCGAGGTGATAGGTGGCCTCGATATTGGCAAGGATGTCCGGCGAGATCTTGCGGTTCGACGAGAATGGCCCGCCGGGAGTAAGTCGCACGACGAAGAAGGTCAGCGTGACAAGCGCCGCCAGCGTCAGAAGTCCGTCGCCCAGCCGTCGTGTCAGGAATTTCAGCATCGCCTCGCCGCCGAAGAGGGGTCGGCCCGGGCCATACCCGGACCGTCTCCTGCCGTCCCTATTCCAGCGTCAGGTACTGGCTGTTGTGGTAGCCGACGGCCGAGGGTTCCCAGCCACCGACCCGGTTGCTCACCAGTTGGCGCGACGGGATGATCGCGATCGGCGCGACGATGTAGTCGTCCAGCAGGATCTTCTCGGCCACCGCAAGGGCATCGAGCCGGGCCTGCGGGTCGGTCTCGGCGGCGGCCACGTCCATCGCGGCTTCGTACTCGGGCGAAACCCAGTTGTATCCGGCCTCGGCGCTGGGGCGCATGTAGGGCAGGAAGGTCTCGGGCCCGGGGAAGTCGCCGACGAGGTTGTCGGCGAACACGTCCCAGTCGCCGGCATAGAAGGTGTCGAGCCAGGCCTTGCGCTCCTGCGGTTCGACCACCGCGTTCACGCCAAGCGTCTGCTTCCACATCAGCGCGACGCCTTGGGCGCGGCGGGTGGATTCCTCGGCAACCGTCGCGACGATGTTGATGGTCAGCGGATTGTCGGGGCCATAGCCGGCGGCCGCGTAGAGTTCCTGGGCGAGCGCGTTGCGCTCTTCCTGCGTCATCGAGGCCTCGTCGAAGGTGGGCAGGTCGTAGTTCGGATCGAACCCGCCCGAGAACGAGTAGTTGGGTGTCGCCCCGGCGCGCACGATCCGCCCTTCGAGCGTTTCGCGGTCGATGGCCAGCGTCAGCGCGCGGCGCAGGTTGATGTCCTGGAACGGCTCGCGCGTCAGGTTGAACGAGTAGTAGACGATATCGACACCGGCCGTGATCTTGACCTCATCGGGGTTCGAAGCCTGCATCGCCTCCATCTGCGCCAGCGGGATGTCATAGGTGATGTCGATCTCGCCGGCCTGGAAGCGCAGCAGTTCGGTCGAGGCGTCCTCGGTCACATGGTACTTCACCGTTGGGATCTGGACGTTCGCGGCGTCCCAATAAAGCGGGTTGCGCTCCATCAGGACGTGGCTTTGGGGCACGACCTCACGGATAAGGTAGGCGCCGTTGGTCACCACCTGCGCCGGGTCGATGAAGACGCCTGGCCCGCCGGCTTCGACGCTTGGGCTGTGAAGCGGCGGCATCGAGAAAGCGCCCCCAAGGATGTTCATCAGGTGAGGCGCGGGGTTTTCGAGCTCGATCACCACCGTGCGGTCGTCAGGCGCCGTCATGCCCAGGGTAGCGATGTCGGTGCTGTCGCCGTTGACGATGTCACCCGCGCCCACAACCTGCACCACCGAAGTGAAATAGTAGCCGCGCTCGGACCCGGTGTCGGGCAGGAGCGTGCGCATCAGCCCGTTGACGAAGTCCTGCGCCACCAGCGGATCGCCGTTCGACCAGACCAGACCGTCGCGCAGGCGGAAGGTGAAGGTCTTGCCGTCCTCGCTCACTTCCCAGCTTTCGGCAGCGCCGGGAAGAATGTCGTTTCCGTTGTAGTTCACGAGACCCTCGTAGGCGTCGCCGAGGATCCAGCCCGCGGCGGCATCGAAGTTCACATGCGGATCGAGGGAGGACCATTCCGACCCGATCCCGCGGTCGAGTGTGGTGTCCTGTGCAAGCACCGGACTGCTGAAGCCCATCGCAATGGCCAGACAGGCGCCGGCCAGGATGGATATCGGTGTTCTTTTCATCACTTAGCTCCCTGGTATGTTTTTCAGTCTGACAACAGATGACCCGTGCGCAGGATGTCCTGTCCCGCGACATGGGCAAGGCTCTGCCCACGCAGGCAGGACCGCCACAATTCGATGCGAAAGACGACGCCGGAGGTCGTCGCGGCCACTGGCATCCGCACCCGCGTGACAGGGTCGAGGACCTCGGCCAGAAGGTCGCCCATCTGGACCCTGTCCCCGGGGGATACACGCCACAGCACGATGCCCCCCTGCGGCGCAAAGACCTCGCCCGCCCCACCCAGCGGCAGGACCGGCGCCTCGGGGAAAGCGGGGGCGGGTTCGCCCATGACCGCGCCCACTGCACCCAGGAAGACCATCAGCCGCGCGGCGTCCTCGGCCGCCATGTCGTCGTCGACATCGCCCTGACCGCGATACTCGACGGTCGCGGAAAAGCAGCCGTCCGGGATCGGATGGAATGCGCCGAAGCGGCGGCGCAGCGCCGACCAGGGGGCCGTGTGCGCTTCGTCGAAAGCGTTCCCGCCGGAGACCTCCTGTTCGAGAACCAGTTCCGCACCGATCGAACGCGCAAGGGTCGCGGTGTCGGCCGGCCGCAACGGAGAGGCATAGAAATGCAGGATCGCCTGGTGATCGCAGTGCAGGTCGAGCACGTGGTCGGCGTCGTGTGACCAGCCCAGAAGCGTCAGGCGCAGATCGTCGATGTCGGTCGGTCGCGGGAGATCCTCCAGCACGTCGGCGAAGGCCTTGCGGATCACGGCAAGGTTCTCTTCCTCCGAGTTCCGTCAACCGTCCGTCGATCCGATCGCCGGCAAGTTCTGCGAGGTCCGGGAAGCCACGGTTGAAGTTCTGCTGACTTTCCATCTCGTGCCGGCCTTGCGGCTTGTGGGCGATCCACTGCCCGAGGCCGATCGGGTTCGCAACGGGCACGACCCAGATCTCGCCGGTGATCCGCCCTTCGCCTTCGGCAAGGTCGAGACGATCCATGAGGTGCTGCGCAACGATCATGCCGGGCATCTCGTCGGCATGTAGCCCCGCCTGGATCACCACCTTGGGCCGGGCACCCCCGGCGCCCCAGACATGCGCCTCGAGCTTTCGCGACGTTCCGGGGATGTCGCCTCGCAGAAGATGGCTGACGAGTTTTATCTTCGTGCCCTCCGCGTCCGTTGGCGCCCGCATTCTCGAATCAGCTGCGTCGGCGGTTTGTTCAATCGCCGAATTGGCTGACCAATGATTGGCCCGAACGAACATCGCGACATGCGGGGGAGCTCCAAACGGGGCTATTGAATATCTGTACAACACGCGATGATAGCGTCAACGTCAAATGGTTTCGCCGCCCCTCCCCGTCGCCCGTTCCGCATGGGACAATTGGCCGTGGCAGGCTTGCCGCCAAGCGACTTGGAGCGAGCCGCTGCTTGCCCTTGCAGTCGGCTCCGACCTGCACATCGATCTGTGTTTGGATCAACGGCTCCGGTTTTGAAAGGGGTTCGTGAGCGACATTGATCGAAGCAGGTTGCGGTCATTTGTCCGGCCTTTGCGCGCGATGCATTTGACCGCTGGCCCTGATGAAGTCCGCTTGCCGGATCCCAATCAGACTATCGAGCTGTGACGCCCTGACAGCACCTCGGGGTGTCCCGGCAGCGGCCCGTTCGATCATCATCACTATCTTCTGCCCTTGCATCTAGTTGCGGCGCAGGTGGGGCGCCTTTTTGTTTCTCCTTCGCTCAGGTGGTCGGTGCGGCCCTGTAGGTTTCTCCTTTCACAAGCAGCGCCGAAGCGGTGCGAGCGGTTTTGTTGGCAATCGCCACAGTGACGAGCCGTGTCGGTTTGCGTTCGAGAAGTGATCTGACCCAGGCCCCGGTCCGCGTCTCTGTCGTCTCCGCGCGCCGTGTCACCGAGGTCACGCCGACGACCAGCAATCGTCGCGGGCATGGGCGCGCACGAGGCGCGAGTTGACAGCGTCTCCATGCAGGACGAGAAAACGCCGCCCGTCCGCGGCCTCGTGGACGATCTCGGCCTGCGGGTCCGCCGGCAGCCGGCGGTCCGCCGGCGCGCGGTTCGGGAAGGGATCGTGGTTGCCGACCAGGTAGGCAATTCGCGCGCCATCCTGCTGACGTCGCCGCAGGTGATCGATGACCGCCTGGTCTTCGCGACCCCAGTTCGGCAGGAGGGGCTGCCACAGGTCGAGGACGTCGCCGACGAGCACGTAGCTCTCGGAGGGCGTTTTCTCGAGGAAGTCGAGCAGCCGGTCCGCCCGCGCGCCAAGCGCCCCGAGGTGGAGGTCCGAGAGGAAGAGTGTCCTCAGCGGTGTCTGCGATCCTTCCTGCGGCATCTGGGCACTCCCCGCTCGCTTGCGGGCACAAGGCACAGGAAGTGCAACGATTTCATGTCAGATGGTACCGTATGTCGAAAAAAGCTGGCGCCGTGACCCCATATCTGGGGCAGCGGCAGGCCTAAAGGGACCCGGTCACACCGCTGCCGGCGTAGCCCAGAGGTCGCCCCCGTCGAAATCACAGAAGGTTCTCCGAGAGATTCCGCCAACGGCAAATTCGCAGCACCTGGATCATACGGAGGCGCCATTGGGCGAACCTATGCGCCTTCCCACACCATGGTCAGGGCCACCGCTATGGGAATTGTCTGAGCGCTGCTGCAATGCTAATGTAACTGCTTCATGACTGGCGGGGGTGCTCATGAGCAAAGGCGTTCGTTTCATTGCCGAGACCAACGGCTCGGGGGAAGTCGTGTGGCTTTGGCGCGTAGGCGGCGGTGACCGTATCGCCAAGCCAATCCGGAATCCGGCAAGCCATCTTGGCGAGATTGCTTCGGCAGAAGTCTACGGTGCCAGAGCCGAGGTTGCTCACGACTGGCTGAGACGACGATCCGAGGCCGGTCTCCATCGCATGGGCTGAGAGGCCGTGACATCGCCCCCCGGGGCGGTCCGGGTAGCGAAATTGCAATTGAGAAATGCCCCTACTCCCGGTCGCAGACGCGCAAGTCCGAAGGCAAGATCACCTGAACCGCGTCACCCGGCCCGTTGCTTGTAGAGGAATGCCGGCAGCCACGGCAGGAACGGGCGGCCGTAGCCGTTTCTTTCACGCAATAGCATGCATCGTGCAATCTGAACGGTCATCGGAGGCCCTCCTCGTGACTCTCGAATATATATATTGTATATACGAATTCGCACCGAATATCAACATGGATGCTCTGCGAGCGCGATGGGAAAAGGCAAGGACAAGAAGAACCGCAAGGACAGTCAACTGGTCCTGCGACTGCCCAGACGCGAACGCGACGCCTTCGTGGAACTTTGCGACGACCTTGACACCTCGGCGTCACGTGAGATCCGGCAGTTCATTCGTGGCTTCCTGAGCGAGCACGAGCGTAGCCCCGAGGACGATGCCTGAATCTCATCCCCTTTTGGGCCTATACCGGTTCCAGCTTTGACTTTGGTCAGTGTCTCTTGCGGACGGACGAATTGGAATCCGGTTTTGCGGCTATTGCGGATGTGGCGCGCATGTATCGATTGAAGGCGAAACTTACAGCGGAGAAGGGGGCGGTGATCGTGCTTCGGGGGTGCGAGGCTCAGATCGCGAAAGGTATCAGGACGACACTTGAAACCGACGATCCCGAAGGTCCGCACCAGCTCCGGATTGGATTGCGGCGGCTGAGGGTCGCATTGTCGTTCTTCCGTTCCGCGATCGACTCTCATGCATCAAGGCAGCTTGCGCAGGCGGCGAAGTCCCTTGCTCGCGAGGCCGGGCGAACGCGTGACCTCGATGTGTCGCACCATCTCGTCGCGACGACGCTTGGCGATGCTGAGGCGGCGAAACAGCCGGCCGCCGCCGTGATCGCGGCGCTGTCTTCATCGGCGAAGGAAGACCGCGACAGGTTGCGAACTATCCTAGCCGGCGAAAGGGGCACAAGCTTCTTCAGCGCGTTGGAAATGTTCATCGCGCGGCGAGGATGGCTCGTGCGTGTCGATATCGACCAGACCGAACGGCTGGCCGAGAAACTTGGACGGCTCTCGAGACGATCGCTGGAACATAGGTGGGAGGAGGCAGTCAAAGCGGCGAAAGGGCTGTCGCATCACTCGGTGGAAGAAAGGCACGACTTTCGAAAGGAACTCAAGAAACTCCGCTACGCGGTCGAGATTGCGCAGCCCATACTGCGGGCGAAGGACGCAAAGAAATTCCTGAAACGGCTCAAGAGGCTCCAGGACGCCTACGGATTGGCGAACGATGTGGCGGTGGTTCGCCGTAGTCTCGATTTTCTTGTCGAGCGCGACACGGTCGACGCCGTGAGCCTCGATGCGGTCTGGCCGACCTTTCTCGTGTTGGAAGGCGCGAAGTCAGATGAACTGGAGAGGGCAAAGACACACTGGAGTGCCCTGAAGGTGATCAGGCGTCCGTGGGCGTGACGTGTGTGTTCCGGAGACCTCGATCAACGCTATGACGTCGCACGCCCAGGCTTCTACGCGATTGACCCAAGTCGGCGATGGCGGCCGCGTCGTCTGCTAGCTGATACGTGGGGTTGCATGCCGTGCAGACCCCATGCGCCTTGAGCGAAATGGGGCGGCGTCCAAGGTCGTCTCATTTTGCCTTCACCCATGATTTCTTGCGGATCGGCCAGCAACGATTTGTCTGTTCGTACATCCAATCCTACGGATTGAATGGCTATGGAGATGATGTCATCGACCCTGTACCGATAGGCGTGCCGCGGAGCATCACGACCTGGGCGCATATCCGTATTGATCTCGGCAGAAGGCATTTGCCGATTACAGTCTGGCTGAAAGACGCACGGGCGACGGAAGCGTTGAGGTTGTACGGCCATCTGCTTGACGAATACCGTTTAACATAGCCCAGACCGTTTGCGTTGCTCTGGGCTCGAACGCGACATGATTTAGGGGCTCGTCTTGAAGCACTTGAAAGGGTCGCGTTTCGTCATCCCAAGACGCTACCCGGCCACCTGTCCTGCCTCAAGCCAATTTCCTTTGACAGAGCCGTTTTGGACTTAGATTTGACATGAATTGGTGCAAATCATCGATGACTTGAACGCTGCTGGAGAGCAGCCCAGCCCGCTCAGTTACCCGCAAACCGGAAAGTGTTGAGCAGAGAGCACATGATTACAGTCACGAACTTCAGCAAGCAGTACAAAGGCTTCACGGCCGTGAAGAACCTCAGCTTTTCGGTCGAACCAGGCCAAATCCTTGGATTGCTCGGACCGAATGGGGCTGGCAAAACAACGACCTTGCGTACATTGTGCGGGATTATTCCGCCCAGCTCGGGGAGTCTCTTGGTTGCTGGCCATGACGTTGTCCAGGCGCCCATCGCGGCCAAAGCAAACCTCGGCTATATTCCTGACGATCCACGGCTCTTTGACACCATGACGGTTTGGGAACACCTGGCTTTCACGGCGGCTGCTTACAAACTCGCAGACTTCGAAAAGGATGCCGAAGCGCTCCTTGCGTCATTCGAACTCACACACAAGCGCAATACGCTCGTCCACAACTTGTCGCGCGGTATGCGGCAAAAGGTGGCGATCGCCTGTGCCTTTCTGCATGACCCAAAAGTGCTCCTGTTCGATGAACCGCTGACGGGGCTGGATCCCCAGGGCATCCGGGGCATTCAACAAGCCATCCGCGACCGCGCGCGGGCTGGCGCTTCCATTATCATAAGCTCGCACCTTTTGAGCCTGTTCGAGAATTTGTGCACACATATTATGGTGCTGAACCTTGGCGAATGCCGCCGATTTGGCACGATGGAAGACCTGCTGAGCGAGGTCGGCCATACGGACAGCACTTCGGCCCTTGAAGAAGTGTATTTCTCAATCACCCAAGCTTCGGACCAGAACTCAGAGACAGCGGCGGCCTAAGAGATGGATGCTGCACTTACCCAACTTCTGATGTTGCGACTGCGTGGCGGTCTGCGCCAGCGCTTGCTCCAGTTGGCAAGCGTGCGCGGCCTGCTTTTCACTCTCGCATTCGGTGGGATCATTTGGTTCCTGATCGTCTCAAACAGTTCCTCTGCCACGGGCCTCTTTGGAACCGAGGCTCTGGACCGGCAAGCCTTTGGCGAGCAGATCATTACTTTTATGCCGCTCAGCATGCTTGGGCTGTCGCTACTCACCGTATTGATGACGACCGGTCCTACGTTTCATTTTTCGCCGAACGAGATCAATTTTCTCTTTGCCGGCCCGTTCCGCCGGCGGGATCTGATCGTCTATAAGTTCGCTGCCTATGTCGCTGGCGTTACCTTGAGTAGCGTGTTCGTCACGATCCTTGTGCAGCCGCAAGCAGGATCGGTCCTGCCGGTCTTCATCGCCACGCTCCTGACGCTTGTGTTCGTTCAGTTGAACAGCGCCGTCATCAGTATGGCTGGGCATGCGCTCGACGGCAGCCGGTTCGCGCGGCTGCGATGGCCGGCAACGGCGTTGCTTTGCGTATTTGGAGTGGTAACCCTCTTTTTTGCGTGGGCCACACCCGACCGTGGGATTGTCGACCTTCTGTCCGAGTTTCGACACTCATGGATCGGGACCATTGTCCTGATCCCCTACATCGTGTTTGCCGAGCTTTTCGTGGTGACATCGCTTGCCGATCTGGCTCTTTGGGCTCTTGTCGCGATCGCCATCAATGCGGCCCTGTTGCGCGCTGTCATAGTGCTCGATGCACGCACGACCGACCGCTCCCTTGAGGAGCATGCCAGGCTCAGCAACCGCTGGGAGCGTATCAAACAAGGTGGATCGTTCTGGGCGACGGAACGGACCGAGGTCCGCTCGATCCGTCGTGCCCCAATTCTAGGTGGCGTGGGTCCCATTGCCGTGCGGCAGGCCCTCAACGCATTGCGGAATTCGTTCAAGCTTATCGTCGTATTTGTTGGTCTCGCCGCGTGTATCGCGCCGATTTCCTTGGCGCTCGGCGCGCCGGTCACGCAAGCGCAGACAGTGATGATCATCTACATCTTCATCGCGTTCATCCTACCGCGCAACATGGTCTGCGACTTTCGCGGTGACCTGAGCCGGATGGAAATCTACAAGACACTGCCCATCGCGCCCTGGCGCATTTGCGCGGGCCAACTCGTGGTTCAAACACTGCTGGCCTATGTCATTACTCTGGCAATAATTGCGAGTGCACTTGTCTTCGAGGAGAGCGTCACGACACGAGTTGCGCTGATATTTGCGGCTTTTGCGCTTCCGTTGACGTTTCTCATTTATGCAGTTGAGAACACGGTGCATCTTCTGTTCCCGACAAAGCTCGTTGCGATGGGACGGGCAGACTTTGAATTCCTTGGTCGCTCAATTGTCGAGTTTATCGCAAAAACGCTCTTCGTTTTCGCTGCTGTGGCGGCATCGATTGCCGCGGGTCTGATCACGTTCAGAGCGATGGGTACCACGTTGGTGCTGCCAGGATTGGCCAGCTGGCTAACGCTGACTTTGATCGGACTTCTGACATTGGTTGCGCTGCAATATTCTTTCCGGCGCTTTGCGGTCGCAGAAACCATCGAATAAGTAACGAATGAGGAACTCAAGCCGAGACGACCAAACGGAACTATGCGTTCTATCCTAAGCTCCAGCTTGCCGACATCAACGCCGGGCGCGTCGACATGGTCGTGGTCTACAAGATCGACCGGCTGACCCGCTCGCTGGCGGATTTCGCGAAGCTGGTCGAGCGGCTGGAAGCGCGGAATCCCGTTATTCGATGATTACGAGAACTTCGAACAGACCATCTACGAGGAGTACTCCGGCGTCGACTGGTCCCGCCGCTCGCTAGAGGGAACGCTCATGACGAGGTCCTGGTGCGGCGAAACGGTTCGGTTCATCGCCCCGAGGATGTGGCTTGGCCATCCCCTCATGGAGCGTCTGAGCGTGAACGCGTCGGACCTCGGCGCCAGCGCGGAAAACTCGCCGCTGCCCGGGAAAGTTCGGATCGCGCTGCGCGAGGGCACGCCGATTGAAACCCTCGAACGAGCCATGTCACCGCCTGACCCGGTCACTGCCTACCCCGGCCAGTGCAACGGCGAGTTCACGATGTTGCGTTAAGGTCTCCTTGCGCCGTCCGTTCGCGTGATTCCAGGCGGACTGGAAGAGGCTGAGCGCCGTATCGCAAGGACAAAACCTGGAAACGGGGTTTGGCCCCGTTGGCAGCGGCTCAGGCATCGTCCAATCCATGTACAGATATCCCGGACAGGACTGGAACGGGTATATCTCCCCGGCCAGGATCATTCCGGTCCCGGTCTGGGGGCCTTCGCCTTCGCTGGCATCCGCCATGAAGTCAAGACCGGCATCGCCCGACACGATCGTGCGGTGCATCCACCACAGTGCTGTCCGCGTATGGGCGTCGAGGGCGTCGAAGGGCAGAGGCGTATTGACCACGGTACCGCGGTCGCGGGCCACGGCGTATGGCAGCAGAAACCACAGGGTTTCGCGTGACCGCCATGCTCCGGTCCGCAGATCATCGGCGCCCCGCGCACCTTGAACGGCGTGGCGTAACGGGGTCCCATGCCTATGCGCAGGCGTTCCGGTCGATTGCACGGGCCGGGTTCATCCTCAAGCCTCTGCACTACTGGTCGTTTCTGGGTCTGCGGGCCTCTGGGAGGTTCCGTGTCCCAAGGCCCTTCTTGATCTCTTTCCCGAGCGGCTTCCCGTCCCACCGGTTCGGAACGCCCACGAGATCGAGAGGGGTCACCATGCGGAACACCCAGCTCTTGCCGGGGCCGCGAGGCTGAACGAGGTAGCGCGTGTCATCTTTCTCGGCCTTCCTGTGGTCCATTCTGGACAACAAGCCGTTGGACATCGCCGGGAAAACCTCGAAGTAACAATACGTTATGTGCGGTGGCGGAGACGATGGGATTCGAACCCACGAGACGGTTTCCCGCCTACTCCCTTA
>CAVPRV010000006.1:0-60588 GCA_963707885.1 uncultured Alphaproteobacteria bacterium | reverse complement strand
CATCCGCGACACGACCGAGGGCCGGCATTTCGTCGCCAACCCTATTTCTTCCAGGTCGATCACGACGGGCCAGCAGTTGCCCTACATCAACGAGATGGACGAGCTCTACGCCAACGACCACGAGGTGCGGCTGCTGAAGCTGGTCAACGGCGAGGTGGACTACAAGTCGCAGTCGCTGCAGCTTTCCGACGCGCCGCTGCTGCTGGAGAACCAGGAAAAGGGCGACTACACCATCCAGCTGAAGCCGAAGATCGCGATGCACGCGATCTCGTTCAACGTGACCTCGGCCGACGAGCCGAAGCGCGAGGTGTTCGGCGATCTGCGGTTCCGCAAGGCCATGTCGATCGCGATCAACCGCGACGAGCTGAACGAGGTCGGCCTATTTCGGCCAGGGCACGATCCAGCAGTACACCGGCTTCTCGCCGCTGCCGGACTTTGTCGATCCGAAGTGGAAGACCTTCGCGATCGAATATGATCCGGACGGCGCCAAGGCGCTGCTGGACGAGGTCGGCCTGGTCGACAAGGATGGCGACGGCTTCCGCGATCTGCCGAATGGCGACGCCGTTGGTGCTGAACATGCAGTTCGCGACGCAGGGCATCGCCGGCCAGGTCGTCGAACTGATCGGCCAGAACTGGGCCGATGTCGGCATCAAGACCGACGGTCAAGGAAGTGACGCCGGACGAATACCGCTCGGCGCAATCGTCCAACCAGCTCGATGTCGGCCTGTGGGAAAAGGGTCAGCCGCTGGGCATCATCCTTGGCAACAACGAGCTGTGGGTGCCGCCGTTCGAGAACTACTTCGCGCATCGCACCGGCATGCTGTGGGCCGAATGGGTCGATAGCAATGGTGCCAGCGGGGTCGAGCCGCCGGACTATGTCAAGCAGCTGATGGCCGACATCAACGCGCTTCCAGTCGACGCCGTCGGGCACGCGATGAGTTCGAGGCGCATCGGCGCAACCGGCTGGTCGAGAACATGGTGGCGAACCTGCTGTTCATCGGCACGGCGCTGACGCCGGACCCGATCTATCACCGCAACGAGCTGAAGAACTTCCCCGAGTTCAAGACGGCGTCCTACGAGTACTACCGCACCTATCCGTACCGGCCGTCGCAGTGGTATCTTGACGAGTGATCGGCGTGACTCTGACATGAAGGCCAGACGGCCGGGGCGGCGTCCGTCCGCTCGGCCCCGGCCCGATGTCGGTCGCCGACCGACGAGGACGCGCGGCATCATGGCCCAATTCGTCCAGTTCGCGCTGACCCGTGCCGTGATGGCGATGGTCACGCTGCTGACCGTCTCGCTGATCGTCTTCACGCTGATGGAGCTGGTGCCCGGCACCTGCGCCGAGCGCTATCTGGCGTTCAAGAACACCCAAGGCTCGCAGATCACCATCGCCGACATCGAGGCCGAGGAGCGGCGGCTCGGGCTGGACCGGCCGTTTCTCGAGCGCTGGGGCAAATGGGTCTACAACGTCTTCGTGCATGGCGAATTCGGCGACAGCTGCATCCTGCGCCTGAACATCAACCAGCTTCTGGCCGACAAGTTCTGGATCTCGCTGGGCATCTGTCTGGCGGCCCTGATCCTGTCCTATGCGATCGCGGTGCCGATCGGCATCATCTCGGCCAGTTCGCAACAACCCGATCACCAACAACTCGCTGCGCTTTGTCAGCTATCTGGGCCTGGCGCTTGCCGAACTTCCTGCTGGCGCTGATCATCATGCTGTTTTCGACGGTGTTCTTCGGCGACAGCCTGACCGGGCTGTTCTCGAAGGAATACCGCGACGCGGCCTGGAGCTGGGCGAAGTTCGGCGATTTCCTCGTCCGGGCCTGGCTGCCGGTCTTCATCCTCGGCTGGTCGGCCACCGCCTTTGCGCTGCAGACGGTGCGGGCGCTGATGCTGGACGAGATCGGCAAGCTCTACGTCACCGCCGCCTCGGCGCGCGGGGTGTCGGGCGCGCAAGCTTCTTGTGGCGCTATCCGGCCAAGCATTCGCTGGGGCCGGTCATCAACTCGCTCGGCTTCGACCTCAACCGCATCTTCAACGAATTGCCGATCGTCGCGCTGATCCTGACGCTGACCGAAGCCGGCGCGCTGCTGTTCGAAAGCCTCGCGCGGTCGAACGACCAGCAGCTGGCCGGCGCGATCATCTTCCTGCTGACCGCCAGCATCGTGGCGCTGAACTTCGTCACCGACATCCTGCTGGCCCTGATCGATCCGCGCGTGCGCCGCGGCCTGATGGGATAGAGCGATGTTCGGACAGCAAGACAGCAACCGTCGGCGGGATCGACCAGAAGGCCAAGGAGGCCTATTTCACCGCCTCGCAGGGGCAGCTGATCTGGGCGCGGTTCAAGCGGCAACCGCACCGCGATGATCGCCGCGTGGGCGCTGGTGCTGATGATCCTGATGGGGCTGTTTGCGCCGTTCCTGTCGCCCTACGACCCGACCATCGCCGGGCGCGACGAGCAGTACGAAAACGGCGCGCCGCAGACTCCCGAAGTTCTGGGACGAGAACGGCTTTTCCGTCCGCCCCTTCATCTACGCGACCGAGCGTGAACGCTCGATCGAGACCAATTTCCGCTGGGTGGTGACGGAGAACCGCGACAAGCGGCTCTATGTGCAGCTTCTTCGTCCGCGACTGGGAGTACAAGCTTCTCTGGCGTCATCCCGCTGCGAACATCCACCTGTTCGGCGTCGACGGCGGCGGCAAGATCCACCTCTTCGGCACCGATGCGAGCGGCAAGGACATCTTCGGCCGCACCCTGCACGCGATCTGGACCTCGCTCGCGGTCGGCACGCTGGGGGTGTTGATCTCCTTCGTCCTCGCGCTCGTCATCGGCGGGGTGGCGGGCTATTTCGGCGGCTGGATCGACAGCGTCCTGCAGATGATCACCGACGCGATCCGAACGGTGCCGTCGATCCCGCTTGTTCATGGCGCTGGCCGCGTTCATGCCCGACCACTGGTCGTCCGAGACGCGGTTCTTCTTCATCTCGATCATCCTCGGCCTGATCGGCTGGCCGACGCTGGCGCGGCGGATCCGCACCCATCTGCTGACCGAGCGGACGCAGGAATACGTGCTGGCGGCCGAGCTTGTGCGGCGCGTCGTCCGGCCATATCATCCGCCGCCACCTGCTGCCGTCGTTCACCAGCTACATCATCGTCGACCTGATGATCTCGTTCCCCTACATGGTGCGGTCGGAAACGGCGCTGTCCTTCATCGGCCTGGGGCTGAAGGACCCGGTCAACTCGCTCGGCGCGATGATGCAGAACGTCTCCAAGGCCGATGTGCTGCTGAACTACCAATGGTATTTCATCCCCGTGATCTTCTTCATCGCGCTGGTTCTGGCCTTCGTCTTCGTCGGCGACGGGTTGCGCGACGCGGCCGACCCCTATTCGGATACGAAGAAATGACGGCACTGATCGAAGTCGAGAACCTGACCCTGAAGTTCCGCACCGACGAGGGGCTGATCACCGCCGTCGAGGATGTGAGCTTTTCCATCGACAAGGGCGAGGTGATGGGGCTGGTCGGCGAAAGCGGGTCGGGCAAGTCGGTGACGGCCAAGGCGCTGATGCATCTGAACGCGCGCAACGCGGTCTACAGCCCCGAAAGCAAGATCACGCTGCATACCGAGACCGGCCCGGTCGATGTCCTGTCGCTGAAGACGCGCGCGCGAGCTGAAGGTCGTGCGCGGCGGCGCGATCTCGATGATCTTTCAGGAACCGATGGCGAGCTTCGCGCCGGCGATCACCATCGGCAAGCAGATGGTCGAGCAGTTGCTGCTTCACTCCGACATGTCGAAGGCGCGGGCCAAGCGAAATCTCGATCGAGATGCTCGACCGGGTCGGCATCTCCGACCCGGCGCGGCGCGTTCGATCAATATGCGTTCGAGCTGTCGGGCGGCATGCGGCAGCGGGCGATGATCGCGATGGCGCTGTCGACCAGGCCGAAGCTGCTGATCGCGGACGAACCGACGACCGCGCTCGACGTGACGATCCAGGCGCAGGTGATCGACCTGATGAAGGACCTGGTCGCCGAGTTCCACATGGGCATCGTCTTCATCACCCATGATCTCGGGCGTGATCGCGCAGACCGCCGACAAGGTCGCGTGATGTATCTGGGCCGGCTGATCGAGGAAGGCCCGGTGCGCGAGGTGATCCGCAATCCGAAGCACCCCTATACCCAAGGCCTGCTCGCCGCGCTGCCGAAGCTCGACGATCTCGAGGCGCCGCTGACGCCGGTGCGCGGGCGACATTCCGTCGCCGCTGGAACGGCCGACGGGCTGCGTCTTTCACACCCGCTGCCCGAAGATCCTCGGCGATATCTGCAAGACCGTGCTGCCCGTGACGTGCCGACGTCGATCCGACCCACCGCGTCGCCTGCCATATCCACAGCGCGGAGGTGCCGGCATGAGCGACGATTTCCTCATCTCCGCCCGCGACCTGTCGGTCGGGCTTCAAGATCGGCTCGGGCTTCTTCGGCAAGCAGATCCTGAAGGCCGTCGACCATGTCGATCTCGATATCGCGAAGGGGTCGTTCTTCGGCCTGGTCGGCGAAAGCGGCTCGGGCAAGACGACGCTGGGGCGGGCGCTTCTGAAGGCGGTGCCGATCACCGGCGGCACCGCGCGCTACAGCGATGGCGAGGTCGACTACGACCTGACGACGCTCTCGGGACCGGCGCTCAAGGACTACCGCAAGCGCGCGCAGCTGATCTTCCAGGACCCCTACGCCGCGCTTTCCCCGCGCATGACGGTGCGCGACATCATCGCCGAGCCGCTGGAGGTGATGGGCCTGACGCAAGACGCGCGAGGAAACCGACGCGCGGGTGCGCGAGATCGCGGCGAAATGCCGGCTGAACCTCGAACACCTGCGCCGCTTCCCGCATGCGTTCTCCGGCGGCCAGCGGCAGCGGATCTCGATCGCGCGGGCGCTGGTCTCCGGGCCGCAGTTCATCGTCGCGGATGAAAGCGTCGCGGCCCTCGACGTGTCGATCCAGGCCGACGTGCTGAACCTGCTGAAGCAGATCCAGCGCGACATGGGGCTGACCTTCCTGTTCATCAGCCACGACCTGTCGGTCGTCGCCCACACCTGCGACCATGTCGCGGTGATGTATCTCGGCCGGCTGGTGGAATCCGCGCCGACCCGGACGCTCTTCGCCGCCCCGCGCCATCCGTATACGCAGGCGCTGTTCTCGGCGATCCCGTCGCTCGACCCCGACGACCGCGGCCGCGCGCAGAAGCTGATCGGAGAGATCCCGTCGCCCACGAACCAGCCCCCGGGCTGCAAGTTCCACACCCGCTGCCCCTATGCCATCGACCGCTGCAAGGCCGAGGAGCCGGTGCTGGAACATCCCGGCGACGGGCATGAGGTGGCCTGCCACCGCTGGCGCGAACTCCTGGACGAAATGGTCGCCTGAACGCTCAGATGATCGTGGGCTCCGACAGGAAGCGCTGCGTCACCGCCGCCTCCTGAAGGTTCATCAGGCGATGCGCGGTCTTCATGTGCCCGCGCAGCACCTCGCGCGCGGCGTCGGCATCGCCCGCGCGCAAGGCCGCGACAAGGCGTGACTGGTAGTCCATGCCGCTTCGCCACAGCTCCGGGTTCGGCGGCGCGTAAAGCTGGCGCGACACGGTGATCTCGCTCAGCATGTTGGCGATGAAGCGGATCAGGAACCTGAGGAGCGGATTGCCCGACATCTCGGCCAGCACCGCGTGGAAGCGCAAGGACGCGATGTGCTGGGCGCGCTCCTCCTCCGCCGTGCTTGCGGGCTCCGCGTAATCCGCCATCACCGCCTCGAGTGCGGCCAGTTGCGCCTCGTTCAGCCTGCCGGCCAGGCTGGCGGCCAGTTCCGGCTCCAGCGCCTCGCGGATCTGGTAGATGTCGTCGATGGAAAGTTTCTGGAAATAGAAGTAGTTGCCAAGCAAAGCTGCGGCGCGTTCTTCAGAGACCGGATGGACAAAGACCCCGCCGCCCGGCCCGGTCCGCGACCGCACAAGGCCCTGCGCCTCGAGGATGCGGATGGCTTCGCGGATCGTGCCCTTGGCCATGCCGAACCGGTCGATCATCTCGGTCTCCGACGGCAGCCGGTCGCCGGGCTGGCAGCCTTCGGCCATCACCCAGTCCTTGATCGCCTCCGCCACCTGCTGCGGACGCGACAGGCGGGGTTCAGGCCGGGATGGGGTGGTGGCAGGCGGCAAAATGGTCTCCTTCGATATGCTCAAGCGCGGGGCGGGTCCGGCGGCACAGGTCCGTCGCCCGCGGGCAGCGCCCGGCAAAGGCGCAGCCCGGCGGCGGGTTGAGCGGGTCGGGCAGTTCGCCCTCCGCCTCGCCCCCGAGCGGCCGGCCCACGACCGGCGCGCTGTCGGCCAGAAGCTTGGTATAGGGATGGCGCGGCGCTGCAAAGAGACTTTCGGCCGGCCCGGTTTCCACGACCGAGCCGAAATAGAGCACCGCGATCCGGTCGCTCACCGCCTCGACCACCGCGAGGTCATGGCTGATGAAGAGATAGGTGAGGTCCAGTTCGGCCTTCAGGTCGGCCAGCAGGTTCAGCACCTGCGCCTGCACCGAGACGTCGAGCGCCGAGACCGGTTCGTCGAGGATGAGGATGCGCGGCGCGGCCGCGAGCGCCCGCGCGATGCCGATCCGCTGCGCCTGCCCGCCGGAAAACTCGTGCGGATAGCGGTCGAGGAATTCCGGGCGCAGGCTCACCCAGTCGAAGATCTCGGCGATCCGCGCGGCGCGCTCGGCACGGTCCATGCCGTGCAGCCGGATCAGCGGCACCTCCATGATCTGGCGGATGGTCTTGCGGGGATTGAGGCTCGAAACCGGGTCCTGGAAGACATACTGGATCAGCCGTCCGAAGGCCGCCGGATCGGCGCGGTCGAGCGCCCTGCCCTCGATCTCGATCCGGCCCGGACGTGGGCGGCAAGAGCCCCACCAGCATCCGCGCGAGCGTGGACTTGCCGCAACCGGATTCGCCGACGATCCCCAGCGTCTCGCCCTGCCGGCAACCTCCAGTGTCGTCGGACGGACCGCGTGGACCAGCGCTTTCGGCGGGCCGAAGAAGCGGCTTGCCCACGGGAAAGGTCTTGGCGAGGTTTTCCGTCTTCAGCGCCAGCGTCATGCCGCCACCTCCGGTTTCAGGCAGCGCACCTTCCGCGCCGTCGCCCGCAAGCGCGATCTCGCCCGCCGGCAGGCCGCGTCGGCCTTGGCGCAGCGCGGCGCGAAGGCGCAGCCCGCGGGCAGCGCAGTCGACGGCCGGCGGCAGGCCCGGGATCGCCTCCAGACGCCGCCGCCCGCCGCCAAGTTCCGGCACGCAGGCGATCAGCCGCTTGGTATAGGGATGGGCCGGCGCGGCAAGGACCGTCCTCCGTCGCGCCCTCCTCGACGATCCGGCCGGCATACATCACCGCCACCCGGTCGCAGAGCTGGCCGACGACGCCGAAATCGTGGGTGATGAACAGGATCGCCAGCCCGCGCTCGCGGCGCAGATCGTCGAGCAGCGACAGGATCTGCGCCTGCACGGTCACGTCGAGCGCGGTGGTCGGCTCGTCCGCGATGATGATCTCGGGCTCGTTGGCCAGCGCCATCGCGATGCCGACCCGCTGGCGCATGCCGCCCGACAATTCGTGCGGAAAGGCCCGCGCCCGCGCCTCCGGCGTTCGGGATGCGCACGTCGGCCAGAAGTTTCACCGCCCGCGTGGCCGCCGCCTCGCCGGCTCACCGGCATGATGCGACCCGGATCGCCTCGGCCAGCTGGTCGCCGACCCGGTAGAGCGGATGCAGCGTGGAGAGCGGGTCCTGGAAGATATAGGCGACGCGGTCGCCGCGCTAGCGCCCTGAGCCGCGCGTAGGGCGCGCCGATCAGGTCCTCGCCCTCCAGCCGCACCGCGCCGCCGGTGATGACGCCCGGCGGCGAGGCGACGAGGCCCATGACCGACAGCGCCGTCACCGATTTGCCCGAGCCGCTCTCGCCGATCAGCCCGACGCATTCGCCGGGCGCGAGCGACAGCGACACGCCGCCCACCGCCCTGTAGACGCGCGGGCCGACGTGGAACTCGGTCCTGCAGGTCCGGTCGATGCACCAGAAGCCCCGCGCCCTTCGCGTCCGGCACCTCGGCCCGGTCCACCAGCGTCGCCGCCATCGGCCGCGTCAGCGCGCCCGAGCGCAGGCGCGGGTCGAGCGCGTCGCGCACCCCGTCGCCGAGAAGGTTGATCGACATGACGATCGAGAAGGATCATCACGCCCGGGCACCACCGAGGTATGCGGCGCCGTGATCAGCGCCGCCCGCGCCTCGCCCAGCATGGAGCCGAGATCGGCCTGCGGCGGCTGGCTGCCGAGGCCGAGGAACGACAGGCCCGCGGTCTCGAGGATCATCCAGCCGATGGTGGTCGACATGGCGATGACGATGACCGGCAGCACGTTCGGCAGGATCTCCGAACAGAAGGATGCGGCCATGCCCCATCCCGGCCAGCCGCGCGGCATCGACGAATTCCTTGTGCGCGATCGCCGACCGTGATGCCGCGGATGTTGCGCGCGAAGAACGGCATGTTGACGGCGGCGACCGCGATCAGCGCGTTCATCAGCCCCGGCCCGAGGGCGGCGACGATGGCAAGCGCCAGCAGGATGTAGGGAAAGGCCATCAGCATGTCGACGCCGCGCATGATGACGTTGTCGACCCGCCGCCGAAATAGCCCGCGACCACCCCGATCGCCGCGCCGATCGTGCCGGCGATCACGGCGGCGGCGACGCCCGACCGCCAGCGACAGCCGCGTGCCCCAGAGAAGCCGCGACAGAAGATCGCGGCCGAGATGATCGGTGCCGAGAAGATGCGCCGCCGCTGAACGGGCGCTGGAACCGGTCGCCGGTGCTGGTCACATCCGGATCGGCAAGCGGCAGCAGCGGCGCGAGCAGAACGACGAGCACGATCGACCGCCGAGAACACGCCGCCGCCGAAGACCGGCGAGCCGGTTGCGGGCGAGAAGCGTCAGGAAAAGCCTCATGTCCGGATCCTCGGGTCGAGCAGGCTCTGCGCCACGTCGACGAGGATGTTGAAGAACACGTAGCAGGCCGCGACGAAGACGACGCCGCCCTGCACCAGCAGGATGTCGCGCGTCAGGATCGCGTCGACCAGCATCCGGCCGATGCCCGGCCACTGGAAGACGATCTCGATATAGACCGCGCCCGAGAGCACGAACCCCGCCTGGATGCCGAGCACCGGGATGACCGAGACCATCGCCGCGCGGAGCGCATGGCCCCAGATCACCCGCCCCTCGCCCACGCCCTTGGCGCGCGCGGTGCGGATGAAGTCCTGCCGCAGCACCTCCAGCATCGCCGCCCGCGTCAGCCGCGCGATGACGCCCGTCGCCACGACCGACAGCGCCAGCGCCGGCATGACCAGGTGGCGCAGGAGGTCGCGCAGATCGCCGCCGCCGTAGATCGCGTACATGCCCGACACCGGCAGCCAGCGCAGACGCACCGCGAAGACGAAGGATCATCATCATGCCGAGAAAGAACGACGGCACCGAGATGCCGAGGATCACCGCGACGGTGATCGCCTTGTCCGCCGCGCCGTACTGCCGCGCCGCCGACACCACGCCCGCCGCGATGCCCAATCACCGCGCAGAGGACGAAGGCCGCGCCCGCCAGGATCAGCGTCGCCGAAAACCGCTCCAGCACCTCGTCGAGGACCGGCCGGTTCAGCGCGAAGGAGCGGCCGAAATCGCCCTGGACGAGATTGCCGAGCCAGATGAAATACTGGCTGCACCAGCGGCTTGTCGAGGCCGAGATCGCGGTTGAGCCGCTCGACGTTCTCGGGCGTCGCGTAACTGCCGAGGATCGCGGTCGCCGGGATCGCCCGGGATCAGCGCCATGATCGCGAAGACGATGACCGTGATGCCCAGAAGCACCGGGACCGCCGAGACCAGCCGCTTGAGGATATAGCCGCCCATGCCGCCCCCTCCGCTTCATCTTGCGACAAATATCCCCGCCGGAGGCATCCGACCTCAAGTCGAAAGGACGGCCCGGCCGGTGCGATCCGCCCGGACCCCGCCGCGCGTCAGTTCTTCGAGACGTTCTTCAGGAGAAGAAAGAACGACGGCTCCAGCGCGAAGCCCTGAACCGCCGCACTCGTCACCGCGTTCTGCTTCCAGTTCGCGACGAAGACCCAGGGCGCGTCGTCATGGACGATCTCCTGCATCTCCTTGTAAAGCCGGGCGCGTTCGGCCTGATCCGTCGAGACCCGCGCCGCCTCCAGCAGCTCGTCGACCTTCGGGTTGGAATAGTAGCCCGAGTTGAAGCCGCCCTTGTCGGGCCAGGCATCGGTGCGCAGCGCGAGGAACGGCAGCGTGTCGGGATCGTTGGTCATCCAGGCCATCTCGGCCATGTCGGCCTTGCCCTCGAGGCCCGGATTCACCTTGCCGAGGAAGGTGTTCCACTCGTAGGTCTCGATCTTCACGTTGAGCCCGACGGCGTTGAGGTCGGCCTGGATCGCCGTGCCCATCGCGACCGGATCGAGCATGCCCGACCCGCCCTCGGTGACGTAGAAGGTCAGCTCCGCGCCCTCGTGCGCCGGCCTCGGCCAGCAGCGCCTTGGCCTTGTCGGGATCGTAGGGATAGGGCTCGACAGCGCGTCGTTGTAGGCCCAGGCGAAGGCCGGCGGCGTCGGGCCGGCGGCGACCTCGGCGGTGCCTTCGAGGACGTCGTTGACCAGCGCCTCCTTGTTGATCGCGTAGTTGGCGGCCTGGCGCACGCGCTTGTCGGCGAAGGGGCCTTCCTTGGCGTTCAGGATCAGGAACCAGACGTGCGGGCCGGCCTGTTCCGGCGACCTTGAACGCGTCGCCCTGGAACTGCGACAACGCCGTCGGCGGCACCTCGACCATCATGTCGATCCCGCCCGAGAGCATCTCGGCCACGCGGGTGTTGGCATCGGTGATCGGCCGGTAGACGACCGCGTCGACGCCGCCGCGCCGTCCCAGTAGTCGGGGTTCTTCTCGACCACCACCGCCTCGTTCGCGTCCCATTCGGCGAACTTGAAGGGGCCGGTGCCCGAGGGGTTGCGGCCGAACTCCTTGCCGTGCTCCATCACCGCGGCCGGCGAGACGATCAGGCCGGTCGGATAGGCGAGGTTCGACAGGAACGGCGCATAGGGCTCGTTCAGCGTGAACCTCGACCGTCAGCGCGTCCACCGCCTCGACCGATTCGACCGCCGAGAAGAAGAACGACAGCGGGAACGGCCCGGTGTCGTGATAGGGGTGGTCCTCCTTCAGCATGCGGTCGAAGTTGAACTTCACCGCCTCGGCGTTGAAGGCGCTGCCGTCGTGGAACGTCACGCCGTCGCGCAGCGTGAAGGTATAGACGGTGCCGTCCTCGGAGATGTCCCAGCTCTCGCGAGCGCCGGCTCCACCTCCAGCGTGCCGGCCTTGTAGCGCACCAGCCCGTCATAGACGTTCATCAGGATGCGGAAGTCGTTGACCGCCGTCACCGCATGCGGGTCGAGCGATTTCGGCTCGGCGATCTGGCCGACGACCAGCACGCCCGGCGGGGTCTCCGCCGCGCCGGCACGGTCAGCGCCGAGGTCGCCAGAAGCGCCGCGGTCAGGAGGCCGAAGCCCCGACGGGTCGCATTGTGAATGACATGTGCGAAGCCCCCTGTTGTGTTGGTTATGATCCGGATATTTATCATGATAAATTGCTTTCGTCAAATTTTCATGATAAATTGAAACAATCGGAACGGAGCGATCGATGACCTTTTCCATTCTTGCCCGCGACGCAGACACCGGGGCCCTCGGCGGCGCGGCGGCGACCGGCAGCCTCTGCGTCGGCGGCTGGGTGCTGCGCGGCGATTGCGGGCGGGCATGTCGGCCTCGCAGGGCGCGGCGCCCTCGACGTTCTGGGGCGAGGAGGTGCTGGCGCGGATGGCGGGACGGCGCAGGATGCGGCCGAGGCGGTGGTCGGCGTCACCGACGCCGACCGAGGTCGAGACTGGCGCCAGCTCGCCGCACTCGACCGAGACGGCGGCACCGCGGCGTTCACCGGCGCGAAGAACACGGCTGGCACGGATCGCTGACGGACGACGGCGTCATCGTCAGCGGCAACCTCCTGACTGGCCCGGACGTGCTGACGGCGATGCTGTCGGGCTTCGGGCGGGCGACGGGCACTTTCGCCGAACGCCTCATCGCCGCGCTTGCGGCGGCAGAGGCGGCCGGCGGCGACAGCCGCGGGCTGCAATCGGCGGCCCTCCTCATCGTGGCCGACGACAGCGCACCACTGACCCTTCGCATCGACTGGTCCGAGGATCCGGTCGCCGCCCTCGCGGCCCTTTACGACCGGACCCGCGCCTCGCCCTATGCCGAGTGGTTCCCGACCGTGCCGACCCGCGCCGACCCCGAACGGGGACATGATTGAGCTTCGCCTGACATTGCACTGACTTTATAGGAAAAAGGCAACTCGGACGATTGCTTTCCGGGCCTCGCTATTCCGGGCAGGCGCCGGCCACATGCTGATCGAACTCGACCACGGCACCGTTCACGACGCCTGACCGGGGACCGAGCGTGGAGGAGGCGAGCACCGCGTCATCGGCGGGGCCGACCGGCCGACCGAAGGGCTGCCGCGCGCCGATCTTTTCGCGCCAGCCCTCGCCCGCGCCGCGAAACCGTTTTTGCACCGCATCCTCGCCCGGCGTGTTCCTCCAGCCGTAATTGATGCCGTTCACCCGGATCGGGTGATGGCGAAGCGTCTGCGCGGCGTTCTTCGTGACATTGGTCAGCGCCGCGTTCGAGGCCGAATAGGGCGCGAGGAAGAACTGCCCGTCACGCACGACCATCGACAGGATAGTGTCACGCAAGAGGCGGAATGGCGCGCATCCTCCACCCGGTCCATGCCGGCTGCACGATAGCGCCCATCGGCCACGCACGCCCGCCGAACTGTTGCGTCGGCGATCACCATCCGCCGGCACCCATCGGCGTTCAGCTCCTCTGCGATCGCGAGGCGCGTGGACCTCGACGCGGCCGAGGTGCGGGTGGGCTCCGGTGACGCGAGTCGTCAATCCGAAGGAAAATACAGAGTTCGAAGAAATTTTTCCGCACCGCAGCGACGGAATGCCGAACATGATCCGTATCAAGGCGGATCGGAGGGACGCGCCCTAGACCGAACCCGATTGCGTGAGAGGACGGGACCATGGCCGAACAGACGGACGACATATCGGCCCTTCTGGAGCAGGAAGGGCGCGGGAATCGCTGGGGCTGGGCGCTGGCCGCGCTGCTTCTCGTCGCGGCCGGGATTGGCGGCTGGGTCTACTGGTCGGGCCGGGACAGCGCCGGCGGCGGCGTGACCTTTGTCACGGAGGCGGCAGAGCGCGGCACTCTCACCGTCACGGTAATCGCCACAGGCACAGTTCAGCCGACGCGACAGGTCGACGTTTCATCCGAGCTTTCGGGAACGCTCGTCGAAGTCGCGGCAGACTACAACAACCGGGTCGAGGCAGGCGCGGCGCTCGCCCGGCTCGACGACACCAAGCTCAAGGCCCTGGTTGCGAATTCCGAAGCATCGCTCGATGCCGCGAAGGCGCGGGTCGAACAGGCCGAGGCCAATCTCTACGAGGCGGAGTCGAACTACGAGGCGCAAGGCCAGCTCGACAAGCTCGGCACCACGTCGCGGCGCGACTTCATCGGCTACGAGACGACCTACAAGAATGCCAAGGCCGCCCTCGCCATCGCCGAAGCCGATGTCGTGCTGGCCGAGGCGGCCCTGTCGTCCAACCGCTCGGACCTCGAAAAAACGGTGATCCGCTCGCCGATCAATGGTGTCGTGCTCGACCGAGCCGCCGACCCCGGGCAGATCGTCGCCTCCTCGCTCTCGGCGCCGACACTCTTCACCATCGCCGAGGACCTGCGATCTATGGAACTTCGCGTCGACGTGGACGAGGCCGATATCGGCCAGGTCCGGGTCGGCAATACGGCGAGTTTCACTGTCGATGCCTATAGCGGGCGGGCATTCTCGGCCGAGATCACCCAGGTGCGCTATGCGCCGGAATCGACCGAGGGCGTCGTCACCTACAAGGCCGTGCTGACGGTCGAGAACGACGACCTCGCGCTTCGTCCCGGCATGACGGCGACGGCGACGATCACCGTGGATCGGGTCGAGGACGCACTGCAGGTGCCGAATGCGGCCCTGCGCTACGCACCGCCACAGATCGCGGAAGACAGCGGCAACGGCAGCGGTCTGCTGGGGCTGATCATGCCGCGCCGGCCCTCGGGGTCCGGGTCCGGCGCCACCTCGGGGCGGGCGGTCTGGGTGCTCCGCGACGGCATCGCCACCGAGGTTCCGGTCGAGATCGGGCCGAGCGACGGCAAGCATACCGTGATCCTCTCGGGCGAGATCGCCGAAGGCGACGCGGTCATCACCGACCAGAGCGAGGCCGGCTGAGATGGCCGCGCCCGCCCTGATCGAACTGAGCGGCATCTGCCGCTACTACGGCAGCGGAGAGGCCGAGGTGCGCGCGCTCGACGGCGTCGACCTGACGATCCGCAAGGGCGAGTTCGTCGCCATCATGGGGCCGTCGGGCTCCGGCAAGTCGACCGCGATGAACATCATCGGCTGCCTCGACCGGCCGACCTCCGGCACCTACCGCTTCAACGGCGTCGATGTCGCGCGCCTCAGCCGCGACCAGCGGGCGCTCCTGCGCCGCCACTATCTCGGCTTCGTCTTCCAGGGCTTCAACCTGCTCGCCCGCACGACCGCGCTCGAGAACGTCGAACTGCCGCTGATCTACGAGGGCCATGCCGCGGCCGAGCGTGCGGCCCGCGCGTCTAAGGCGCTGGCCAAGGTCGGACTTCAGGGGCGCGAGCATCACGACCCGTCGGAGCTGTCGGGCGGCCAGCAGCAGCGCGTCGCCATCGCCCGCGCGATCGTCGGCGATCCGATGGTGATCCTTGCCGACGAGCCGACCGGCAACCTCGACACCACCCGATCGCGCGAGATCATGGAGCTGCTGACGGACCTCAACCGCGACGACGGGCATCACCATCGTCATGGTCACGCACGAGGAGGACATGGCGGCCTATGCCCACCGGCTCGTCACCTTCGTCGACGGCCGGATCGACTCCGACCGCGAGACTGCGGAGGCCGGCGCAATGATCTGGGAAACTGTCCGGCTCGCGTTGCAGGCGATCCGGCGCAACGCGCTGCGCTCGTTCCTGACGGTGCTCGGCATCGTCATCGGCGTCGCCGCCGTCATCGCCATGGTGACGATCGGACAGGGATCGTCCGAACAGGTGATCGGCGAGCGTCGAGAGCCTTGGCAGCAACGTCGCTCATCCTGCGGCCGGGTCGTGCGATGATGGGGCCCGGCACGCGCGAGGACGCGCCGGCCTTCCGGCTTGCACGATGTCGAGGCGCTGGCGCGAACTGTCCGTGGTTCAGGCGGCCTCGCCCGTGACCTCGTCCAGCATGACGGCCGTCTACGGCAACGTCAACGCGACGACGACCGTGACCGGCACCGACACGAGCTATCTCGAGGTCAACAACTGGCCGATCGTGCGCGGGCGCGGCTTCACTGACCGCGAGGAAAAGTGCCGGCGCCGCGGTCTGCCTCATCGGCGAGACGGTGCGCCAGACGCTGTTCGGCAATACCGACCCGATCGGCGAGGTGATCCGCCTCAAGACGATCTCCTGCGAGGTCATCGGCCTCTTGCAGGCCAAGGGCGCGTCCTCCTTCGGCATGGACCAGGACGACGTGGTCATGGTGCCGATCCGGATGATGCAGCGCCGCATCGCCGGCAATTCCGAGGTCTCCTCGATCCGCGTCGCGCTGGCGCAGACCGTGACCACCGTTCGCGGCATACGCGATATCGAGGCCCTGATGCGCGAACGCAGGCGGATCGAGATCGGCGAAGAGGACGATTTCTCGGTAACGGACATGAAGGAGATCTCCTCCATGCTGACCGGCATCAACAACGTCCTCACCGGGCTTCTGTCGGCCGTCGCCGCGGTCAGCCTGCTCGTCGGCGGCATCGGGATCATGAACATCATGCTGGTGTCGGTGACCGAGCGCACGCGCGAGATCGGCATCCGGCTTGCCATCGGGGCGCATCGACGGCAGGTCCTGATGCAGTTCCTGATCGAGGCGATCGTCCTGTCGCTGATCGGCGGGATGATCGGCATCCTCCTGGGCCTCGCGCTGGCCTATGTCGGCGCGCAGCTGATGGCGATCCCGTTCTCACCGAGCCTGTCGATCATCGCGCTGGCCTTCGTCTTCTCGGCCTTCGTCGGCATCGTCTTCGGCTATTTCCCCGCCCGCTCCGCCGCCCGGCTCGATCCGATCGAGGCGTTGCGCTACCAGTAACCGGGCGCGGCAATTGACCGAGATCAAGGGCCCCCGAGAGTCGATCGGCGATCTTCACTGCACGTCAACCGCAGGAGGCCCGCATGTCCCGGAACAATCAGAACCTGATCTGGTTCGACAAGGTGGCGCGCGGCGACGTGGCACTCGTCGGCGGCAAGAACGCCTCGCTGGGCGAGATGACGGTGGCGCTGGCCTCGAAGGGCGTGCGGGTTCCGCCGGGCTTCGCCACAACCTCCGCGGCCTTCCGCGCCTATCTCGATGCCAATGGCCTCAACGACGTGATCGCCGAACGCCTCGCCGCGCTCGACAAGGGCCGGATCGACCTTCAGGCCGCCGGGCAGGCGATCCGAACCGCCATCGCCACCGCCGACTGGCCCGAGGATATCGCCACCGATATCCGCGCTGCCTATGCCGACCTTGCCCGTCGCACCGGAAAGGAAACTCCTTCCGTCGCCGTCCGCTCCTCCGCCACCGCCGAGGACCTGCCCGACGCCAGTTTCGCCGGGCAGCAGGAGACGTTTCTGAACGTCACCGGCGAAAGGGCGCTTCTGGATGCCTGCCGCCGCTGCTACGCCTCGCTCTATACCGACCGGGCGATCACCTACCGGACGCTGAAGGGCTTCGCGCATGAGAAGGTGGCGCTGTCGGTAGGCGTGCAGCTCATGGTGCGGAGCGACCTCGGCGGATCGGGGGTGATGTTTTCCATCGACACCGAGTCCGGCTTCGACAAGGTCGTGCTGATCAACGCCGCCTGGGGCCTCGGCGAGAATGTCGTGCAGGGCGCGGTCGATCCCGACGAATACCAGGTCTACAAGCCCTTCCTCGCCCGCCCCGGCCTCAAGCCGATCCTCGCCAAGGCGCTCGGTGCGAAAGAGCAGAAGATGATCTACGCGAAAAGCGCGGCCCATCCGACACGCAACGTGCCGACCTCGAAGGCGGAGCGCGAGGCTTTCGTGCTGGGCGACGCCGAGATCCTCGGGCTCGCCCGCTATGCGGTCCTCATCGAGGAGCATTACGGCCAGCCTATGGACATGGAATGGGCCCGCGACGGCGAGACGGGGGAGCTTTACATCGTCCAGGCGCGGCCCGAGACGGTGCAGTCGCGGGCCAGCGCCACTGGCTTCCGCAGCTATTCGGTCGCCGCGAAGGGCCCGGTCCTGACCGAGGGCCTCAGCGTCGGCGAGGCGGTGGCTGTGGGCGAGGTTTGCCTTTTGAACTCCGCCGCCGAAATCGACCGTTTCGTCGATGGCGCCGTCCTCGTCACCTCTACCACCGACCCCGACTGGGTCCCGATCATGAAGCGCGCGGCCGCCATCGTCACCGACCATGGCGGACGTACCAGCCACGCCGCCATCGTCAGCCGGGAGCTTGGACTGCCGGCAATCGTCGGCACCGGCAATGCCACCCATGTCCTTCATGACGCGCAGGAGGTGACTGTGTCTTGCGCGGAAGGAGAGCGCGGCTTCGTCTATGCCGGCACAGCCGAGGTAACGGTCGAGGACATCGCGCTCGACACCGTGCCGAAGACCAAAACCAAGGTCATGCTGAACCTCGCCAACCCCGCCGCCGCCGCGCGCTGGTGGCGGCTGCCGGTGGACGGCGTCGGCCTCGCCCGGATGGAATTCGTCGTGAACAACGCCGTCCGCGTCCACCCGGTCGCGCTCACCCGCTACAAGGAGTTGACGGATGCGGCGGCGAAGGTCGAGATCGACCGCCTGACGCGCGGCTATTCAGACCGGACCGACTATTTCGTCGACACGCTCGCAATGGGCCTGTCCCGCATCGCCGCGACCTGGTTCCCGAACCCGGTCATCGTGCGGATGAGCGATTTCAAGACCAACGAATATGCCCAGCTCCTGGGCGGCCGGCAGTTCGAGCCGCACGAGGAAAACCCGATGATCGGGTTTCGCGGCGCCTCGCGCTACTATTCCGACGCCTATCGCGACGGCTTCGCGCTCGAATGCCGGGCGATCAAGCAGCTGCGCGAGGAGATGGGCTTCACCAACGTCATCGTGATGATCCCCTTCTGCCGCTCGCCGGAAGAGGCCGACCGGGTGCTGGAGGTCATGGAGAGCAACGGACTGAAGCGCGGCGAGGCCGGACTCGAGGTCTATGTGATGTGCGAGATCCCGTCGAACGTCATCCTCGCGGAGGACTTCGCGAAGCGTTTCGACGGCTTCTCCATCGGCTCCAACGACCTGACGCAGCTGACGCTTGGCATCGACCGCGACAGCGAGGCGCTGGCGGACCTCTTCCGCGAACGCGATCCGGCGGTGCTGTGGATGATCCGCACGGTGATCGAACGGGCGCACAAGGCGGGCTGCAAGGTCGGGCTTTGCGGCCAGGCCCCGTCGAACGACCCGGAATTCGCGCGCCTTCTGGTGGAGGCGGGGATCGACTCGATATCCGTCACGCCGGACAGTTTCCTCGCGGTGAAGGGGCATGTCGCGGCGGCGGAGAAGGGCTAGCGGTCAGTCCCTGAACGCCCGGTCGAGGTTCTTTGCCCGGGCGAGCGCCGCCGGATCGGCGTGCAGCAGGCCGGTCAGCCGGGCCGATAGCCGCCTTCGGGCCGGTCCTGCCCCGTGGTCACGCCCAGGTTGCTTGCGCGATTAGGGTTTCCGTGAAAAAAACGTGTCGTGACAAAGGACGCGAGGCGGCTGCCGCCGGACTGGGATCCCGGAGGCAGTCGGGTGCGCAAAGGCACCGTGGAGTGCCGTGCGACAGGTCGTCTGGATCCAGGGAGGTTTCGTCATGAACCGGACGGACACGTCCGCCCACGCCGTGCCGATGCGGTCGGCCCTCGTGATCGACGATCATCCGCTGTATTGCGACGCTCTGGCCTCGATGATGGAGACCGTCTTCAACATGCGCCGGGTGCGCAAGGCGGCATCGCTCGGCGATGCGATGCAGCTTCTGCGGTCGCGTTTCTCGCCGGATCTGGTGATGCTCGACCTCAACCTGCCCGACGTGTCGGGGCTGAGCGGCTTCATGAAGATCAAGGACAAGGCGCCCGACGTCCCGGTCGTGGTGATCTCGGCCTTCACCTCGGACGAGGTGGTGCAGTCGGTGATCTCGGCCGGGGCTGCCGGCTTCATCCCGAAGGACGCCGCGCGCGAGACGTTGCGCGAGGCGATGATGGATATCTGGGACGGCAAGATTTACCTGCCGGCAGGCTACAAGGCCCCGGCGAAGCAGAGCGAGGCCGATCCGGCGATCGGCGACATCTCTCGCAAGATCGCCGGCCTCTCGCAGCAGCAGGCGCGGATCCTGTCGCTGATCTGCAAGGGCAAGCCCAACAAGCTCATCGCTTTCGAAATGCAGCTGGCCGAGGCGACGGTGAAGGCACATATCACCGCCCTCCTGCGCCGGCTGGGAGTTCAGAACCGCACCCAGGCCGCGCTACTGGTGCGCGAGGTGTCGATCCGGCATCACCTGCAATAACGGCGGGGCGGTTCCGGCCGGGAGCGCGTTGGACGGGGGAACGGACGGAGCATGATGGCAGTTCGTGATCTGGAGACGAGCCCGGCGGAAGCCGTGGCCATCACCGTGTCCTATGAGCGCGATGCCGTCCGCGCTGTCGACGAGATCGCCGCGCGCATCAGCGACGCGGATCCGAGCTTCGTGCTGTTGTTCATTCCGCACAAGATGAACCGCGCCGCGCTTCAGACGGCGCTTGCGCAGAAACTCCCGGCGACGGCGGTCTTCGGCTGCACAACGGCGGGCCAGATCACCCCGCGCGGCTACGAGGGCAGCGCGTTGGTGGCGCTTGCCTTCAGGCGCGCGCATTTCCGCGTCGCCTCGACCCTGATCAAGCCGATCTCGCCGGTCCATATCGCCGAGGTGGTGACCCAGACCGAGCGTCTCGCCGCCCGCTTCCCGGAGACGCCTGGCCGCCGGCGGCTGGCGCTGATTTTCGCCGACGGGCTGTCGAAACAGGAGGATATCCTCGTCGCGGCGCTCGAAGCGGGGCTGAAGGACATTCCCGTCTTCGGCGGCTCTGCCGGCGACGGGCTCGAATTCAAGGAGACCTTCATCCTGCACAACGGCGCCTTCTACAAGGATGCGGCGCTGCTTTTGATGCTCGAGACCGACCTCGACTTCCGCGGCCTCGGCTTTCACCACTTCATGCCGACCGAAAAGCGGATGGTCGTGACCCGCGCGGTCCCCGAGGAACGGCTCGTCCTCGAGATCAACGGCTCTCCGGCGGGGCAGGAATATGCGCGCCTTGTCGGCGTGACGACCGACCAGCTCTCGCCGATCATCTTCGCCGAGAACCCGGTGCTGGTCCGCAGCGGAAACACCTACCATGTCCGCGCGATCCAGCAGATGCGCCAGGATGGCGGGCTGACGTTCCTTTCGGCCATCGACGACGGACTGTTGCTCACGCTCGGACGCGGGAAGGAGATCATCCGCACCCTCGATGCCGGCCTCACCGTCCGCGACGACGCCGACGAGGAACCCGACATGATCCTCGGCTTCGACTGCTTCCTGCGCAAGCTGGAGATCGAGCACAAGGGCCTCGAACACGAGGCGTCGGATCGGTTTCGCGCCCATCGCGTGGTGGGATTCAACACCTATGGCGAGCAGCATCTCGGCGTCCACGTGAACCAGACCTTCGTCGGCATCGCCTTCTTCCGTCCCCGGCAGGGATCGCCGCTATGATCAACCCCGACGAACCCCTGGAAATCCAGGTCGAGAAACAGGCGAAGATCATCGAGGCGCTGATATCGCGCTCCGAACGCGGGCACGAGGTCGGCGGGTCGGCCTATTCGCTCTTCCAGTCGGCGATCGTGCTGCAGGGGGCAGTTTGGGAAAAGACCAAGGATCTCGAAGTGGCGCTCGACACGCTCGGCCGGGCGAGTTCCGAGCTGGAGCTTTCCCGCCGCCTGCAGGAGCGGATGCAGAACAACCTCGCCGATGCGATGGTCGCGGTCGAGGGCGGATTCGCGCTATTTTCCGAGGACCGGCTGCAGGTCTGCAACGACTTCTTCCGCCGGCTCCTGCCGGACGTGGAGCCGCTTGTCGAACCCGGCCTCGGCTTCGAGGACTACCTGAGTGCGGTCGCCGCCAGCAAGTTCGCCCTATCGGGCGGCAACGGTAGCGGCGACGGCTATGGCGGGCAGGACGGACGGCACTGGCCGCACCCGCGCGACCGGCGGTATTCGAGCCATGTCCTCGCGCTGAAAAACGACCGCTGGTTCCAGATGTCCTACCGCCAGACCAGCTCCGGCAATATCGCGGTCCTGCAGACCGAGATCACCGACATCGTGCGCCAGAACCAGCGAGAGAAGGACCGGCTGATCGACCAGCACGCGCAATTCCTGCAAGCCGCGTTCGACCACATGTCCCTCGGCATCTGCACCTTCTCGGCCGAGGGTGAGCTTCTGGTCCGCAACGAACGCTTCGGAGAGTTGCTGGGCGTACCGCTGTCGCTTCAGAAGAAGGGAATCGGCTTTCGCCGGATCACCGAGTATATCGAGCGGTTCGAGGCGCTGAAGCCGCACGGGACCGGCGCCGGGACGGATCCGGACGGCTGGGCCATGACCCTGTGCCGGGGCGGGGTCGTGCAGGAGCGGTTCCGCCGGCCCGACGGGGTCAGCCTCGACATCCAGATCCACGCCCTGCCCGACAACGGTTTCATCGTCTCGATCACCGACGTGACCGTCGAGACAGAGGCCGCAGAGGCGCGCCAGCGGATCAACCAGACGCTGGAGCGGCGGGTGCAGGAACGCACCGCCGAACTGACCGAGGCGAACCGGCTCTTGCGCATCCAGTCGCTCGAGCAGGCCAAGACCGAAGAGGCGCTGCGCCTCGCCAAGGAGGCCGCCGAAGCCGCACATGCCTCGAAGACCCGCTTTCTCGCCGCGGCGAGCCACGACCTGCTGCAACCGATCAACGCCGCCAAACTCTATATCTCGACCCTGAAGGAGAAGGTGACCGAACGCGGCGCAGTCGACACGGTGGACCGGATCAGCCGCTCCTTCACCTCGATCGAGTCGCTCCTGCATGCGCTTCTCGACATCTCGCGGCTCGACAGTCCGGGGGCGGAGTTCAACGTGACCTCCTTCTGCCTCGAGGGCGCGTTCCAGTCGCTGGCCGAGGATCTGGCGCCACTGGCCGCCGAAAAGGGCATCGGGCTCACCATCCTGCCTTCGTCGCGCTGGGTCACCAGCGATCAGCGCTACCTGATGCGCTGCGTCCAGAACCTCATCGTCAACGCCATCCAGTATACCGAGGCAGGCCGCGTCCTCGTCGGCTGCCGCAATGCCGGCGGCAAGGTCAGGATCGAGGTCTGGGATACCGGCATCGGCATTGCCGAGGCCGATCAGGGGCGGATCTTCAACGAATTCACCCGGGTCAGCAAGTCGCATGGCGGGCCGGGCATGGGGCTGGGCCTCTCGATCGTCGAGCGCGCCTGCCGGCATCTCGGCCACCGTGTGCGGCTCGCCTCGCGGCCCGGCAAGGGCTCCGTCTTCTCGATCGAACTTCCCCGCGCCCGTCCCGGCTTCGACGCCGCGGCGCGCGAACTGACGACCGAGACGATGCCGCAAGGCGGGCTCGACCGGATCGTGATGATCGTCGAGAACGATGCCGACGTCCTTCACGCAACGACGCAGAAACTCGACAGCTGGGGGGCGAGCGTTCTCGCCACCGCGTCGACCCGGGGCGCGCTCGACCTCATGCTTGGGGTGGGCACGGCGCCCGACATCATCCTCGCCGACTACCAGCTCGACGACGGCGACGACGGGGTCGAGGCGATCCGCGCCCTCCGCGCCGCCGCCGGATACGACGTTCCGGCGATCGTGATCACCGCCAATCGTTCGAAGGCGCTCCGGCAGCTTGGCAAGAAGATGGGCTTCTCGGTCCTGACCAAGCCGGTGCAGCTTTCGCGGCTCCGGGCGCTGATCGACTGGAAGACGCGCCGGCAGGTGGCCTGACGACGCAGGGGCGGGCCCCAAACACCGACCAAAGTCGCCGGTGAAAGCGCCCGCGGCGCCGGGCGAGAATGGTCCGGGCTATTCCAACGCCGTCACCTTGCTGCCAGAGGTCGGCAAATGACGCGGGCGCTGCCGATCCAGCTGGTTCTTTTCGGTACGGCGGCCAATGGCCAGGGAATGGCCGATCGGCTGAACGACTACCCGACAGAGGCGCGGACCGAAGCCGCGGCGATGATCGTCGGCCGCGCGGGCCTCCCCCGGCAATCGCCGACCGCGCCGGGGCCCATTCGGAGAACTTCGCCGCGCTCATCGGTCCGGCGGGATTTATCGGCGGCGGTAGGACCGACCGGCGACAACAGGGCTTTCATCCCGCTCCTCCTCTTTGGCGTTGGGCCAGTATCGGCGCGGCCGGTTCGCGCGCCCAAGGGTCAGATCTACAAACTTGTCGGTTGCCCTCCCCCGCGTATACTCCTCCTTACTACCCCGCCAAGGGTGTAGAAACCATTCGCCCCGCCAATGGGGTGAAAAGCCGGATTGGGAGGAACGATTCATGCGGACACGCGCAGCAGTTGCAGTGGCGGCAGGCAAGCCTTTGGAGATCATGGAGGTCAATCTGGCCGGTCCGCAGGCGGGCGAGGTGATGGTGGAGATCAAGGCCACCGGCATCTGCCACACCGACGAGTTCACGCTGTCCGGCGCCGATCCCGAAGGTCTGTTTCCCGCGATCCTCGGGCACGAGGGCGCGGGCGTCGTCGTCGAGGTCGGCGAAGGCGTGACCTCCGTCAGGAAGGGCGACCATGTCATCCCGCTCTACACGCCGGAATGCCGGGCCTGCCCGTCCTGCCTCAGCCGGAAGACCAACCTCTGCACCGCGATCCGCGCGACGCAAGGTCAGGGCGTGATGCCCGACGGGACCAGCCGGTTCTCCACCCTCGATGGCGATCCGATCCTGCATTACATGGGCTGCTCGACCTTCTCGAACTACACCGTGCTGCCCGAGATCGCGGTCGCGAAGGTGCGCGAGGACGCGCCCTTCGACAAGATCTGCTACATCGGCTGCGGCGTGACGACGGGGATCGGCGCGGTGATCAACACCGCGAAGGTGGAGATCGGCGCCACGGCGGTGGTCTTCGGCCTCGGCGGCATCGGTCTCAACGTGCTGCAGGGCCTGCGGCTGGCCGGTGCCGACATGATCATCGGCGTCGACCTCAACAACGACAAGAAGACGATGGGCGAGCATTTCGGGATGACCCATTTCGTCAACCCGAAGGAGTGGCGAGAACGTCGTCCAGGAGATCGTCAACCTGACCAAGACCCGGCGTTCGACCAGATCGGCGGCGCCGACTACTCCGTTCGACTGCACCGGCAACGTCAAGGTGATGCGCGACGGCGCTCGAATGCACCCATCGCGGCTGGGGCGAGTCGATCATCATCGGCGTGGCACCGGCGGGGGCGGAGATCGAGACGCGGCCCTTCCAGCTCGTCACCGGGCGGGTCTGGAAGGGCACCGCCTTCGGCGGCGCGCGCGGCCGGACGGACGTGCCGAAGATCGTCGACTGGTACATGGACGGCAAGATCGAGATCGACCCGATGATCACCCACACGCTGACGCTCGACGACATCAACAAGGGCTTCGACCTCATGCACGCCGGCGAGAGCATCCGCTCTGTCGTCATCTACTGAGGCGGGGCATTCACGCCCGTTTCACGCGTGAAGACGAAGACGCGAGACTGAACGAAACAACTTTTAAGGACGCACTGACCGTTTCGAACCGTCGGCAAGGATGCTCGCGCAGCCTCTTTGCCGGCACCGCCGTGTCCGTTCTGCAGATCGCCGTCTTCCTCGCCATCGCCTGGGGATTCGGGATCGAGTTGGAACCTTGGGGCTATGTCGAGGTCCTGCCCGTCCTCGCACTCACGGGGCTGATGCTCGGCGCGCTCGGTCTTCTGATCTCCTCTACGATCCGGCAGCTGGAGAATTTCGCCGGCGTGAAGAATTTCGTCCTTTTCCCGATGTTCTTCCTTTCGACGGCGCTCTATCCACCGTGGAAGATGTCCGAAAGTTCGCACCTCCTGCGCGAAATCTGCGCGGCATACCCCTCAACCCACGCGGTCAAGACGATCCGGTTCGCGGCTTGCCTGCGATGGAACGGTACCGCGCTCGTCCGGACGGCGCTGAGCTTTCTCGTCTTCATGGCTCTGTCGCTCTGGAGCTACGACCCGGCCCGCGGGATTATCCGGCACCGCGCGGGCTGAGGCCGGATTTCCGTATCGCCGACCCGGCCGGGATGGGAAACTTCGCCGAAGTCCACATCAATTGTAGACATTTGGTAAGGTAATGTTACCAATACCAGAGGGATAGAATTGCGGGCCGGGGCGGCACCCGCAATCCCGCGCGAAGAACACTCGCCGCCGCACTTCGGGAGGAAAGCAATGCTCATCAAACCTACGTCTCGCCGGGCCGCGCTCAGAACCATCGCCGCTGCCGGCGCATCGACCCTCGCGGCGCCGCATATCGCCTCGGCTCAGGCCAATGGCACGACCTGGAAGATCCAGACGTCCTGGCCCGGCGGCGCCGGACTGCAGATCTTCAAGGACTGGTGCGCCACCATCGTCGAGAAGACCGGCGGCGAGCTGGCCTTCCAGCCCTTCGGCGCCAATGACGTCGTCGGCGACTTCCAGCTTTACGACGCGGTGAAGAACGGCGTTCTCGACGCGGTGAACCCCTTCACCATCTACGCGCAAGGCATCATCCCGGCGGCGACGTTCCTCACGTCCTACCCGCTCGCGCCTGCGCAATCCGCATGAATTCGACGTATTCTTCTACGGCCTTGGCGGGCTCGAGATCGCGCGGGAGCTTTATGCGGCGCAGGGCATGTATTACGTCGGCCCCGTCCATCACGGCCCGAACATCATCCACTCCAAGGTGCCGATCCGCTCGATCGACGACTTCCGCGGCCGCAAGATGCGCCTGCCGGGCGGCATGGTCGCCGAGGTCTTCAACGAGATCGGCGCCGAGACCACCGTGCTGCCGGGGTCGGAGATCTTCCCGGCGCTCGAGAAGGGCACCATCGACGTGGCCGACTATGTCGGCCCGGCGGTGAACTATGCACTCGGCTTCAGCCAGGTCACCAAGTACATCTCGATGGGCCCTCCGGGCTTCATGTCGGTCTACCAGCCGGTCGACCTCATGGACATCACCGTGGCGCAAAGCGCCTGGGACGCGCTCTCGCCCGAGATGAAGCAGTTCGTCGAGATGGAGACCCATGTCTATTCCGACATGCACCATGCCGCGATCCAGAAGGCCGACCAGGAGGCCTGGGCCAAGTTCGCGGCGGACGGCACCGAGGTCACGCGCCTGACGCAGGACGACGTGGAGCTTCTGACCGAGGTCGCCGTGCCGATCTGGTTCAACTACGCCAACCGCGACAAGAACGCGGCGCGGGTGTTCAAGATCCAGCTCGACTACATGATGTCCGGCTCGCTCGGCTACGTGACGCCGGCGCAGATCGAAGGACTGACACTCGACCTCTGATCCGGCCCTCCGGTTGAGACAGGCCCGCGCGGGGCATTCCCGCGCGGGTTTTCGCGCCCCGCTGATGCGGCCTACCCTCAGGAACCCGCAATGCCCCAAATCGACTTCACCCTGCCGCACTGGGCCTATTGGCTCGGCCTGATCCTCTTTCCGCGTCGCGGGCATGATCCTGGCCCGACGGGCGCGGCCCGAGCGGCCGGGCTACAGCGCCCCGCTCGCCTATCTGATCCTCGTCACCGGCGGGCATTCTCGGCCTGCACCGGTTCTATCTGAAAAGCCTGCTCGGCCTCGTCTACATCCCGATCTTCCTCTGCGTCCTTTGGGGCAACGCGCAGGAACGCGAGGCGCGCTCGGCGCTGTCGGACGCCACGAACCTCGTCAAGGTCGCCGAGCGGATGCTGGAGCGGGAACGCCCTCGCCTCGCCACCGCCGAGGCCGATATCGACAAGCTGCGCGCCGAGGTGGTGGCGGCCGAACCGGACAGCTTTGCCAAGAAAAGCGCCGAGCGGCGGCTGAAGCGGTCCGAGGACGCCATCGTCACCGGCCGTGAGCGCATCGCCACCGCCGAGGCGGATCTAGCGACCGCGGGGCCCTTCGCCGAGGTGGCGGGGGACGAGCGGGCGTTCTGGGCCAATGTCGCGCGATTTGCCTTCTACGCGATCCTTGCCCTCCTGGTGGTCGACGCGGTGCTGATCCCCGGCCTGGTGCGGCGTGCCGACGCCTTGGCCGCCAGGGAAGCGCCGGAGGTAAGCCTGATCGACGCCGAGACCGCCGAAAAAGCCGCGCAGATCGACCCGGACGCCCGCAAGGCCGACCACGAATGGGCCGAGAACTGGATCGACCGCCTGTCGCTCTTCGCCGGCGAATTCGTCAGCTACTGGGCCGTCATCGCGGTCTTCGTCTACTACTTCGAGGTCATCAGCCGCTACGTCTTCAACTCGCCGACCAGCTGGGCGCACGAGTCGATGTACCTGATGTTCGGGATGCAATACCTCATCGCGGGGTCCTACGCGATGCTGACGGAAAGCCATGTGCGGGTGGACATATTCTACGCCCCCCTGACGCGCCCGAAAAAGGCCTGGGTCGATCTTCTGACCTCGGTCTTCTTCTTCATCTTCGCCGGCACCCTGCTCGTCACCTCCTACATCTTCGCGATGGACGCGGTGGCGGTGCCGTCGGGCAATTCCATCGTCTCGGACTGGGCGCGCGGGGAGGTCGGCTTCGGCGAGATGCTGGGCGGGCTCTCGCTCCGCGACTGGACCGACCCCGCGATCCGCTGGGGCGAGATCAGCTTCAACGAATGGGAAGTGCCGCTCTGGCCGATGAAATGGATGATGTTCGTGGGAGGTGTCCTTCTGGTCCTCCAGGGCGTCTCGAAAATCTCTAAAGACATTCGCGCGATCGCGAGGGGAGCCTGAAGCATGGGTCTTGATATTTCCATCGAGCTTCTGACGCTCATCATGTTCGGCTCGCTGCTGGCGCTTCTGATGGCGGGGCTGCCACTGGCCTTTGTCACCGGCGGGCTCGCCTGCGTCTTCCTCTTCGTCCTCGGCGACGCGCGGGCGCTCAACATCGTGCCGAGCCGCATCTTTCCCCTGATGACGAACTACCAGCTATCGGCAATCCCCCTGTTCATCTTCATGGCGGCAATGCTGGAAAGGGCCGGCATCATCAACGACATGTTCGACGTGATCTACAAGGTGCTTGGCGGCGTGAAGGGTGGCCTCGCCTCGGCCACGATCATTGCCTCGACGATCCTCGCGGCGATGGTCGGCGTCATCGGCGCGGCGGTCGTCACGATGGGGATCATCGCGCTCGCCGGCAATGCTGAAGCGCGGCTACGACCCGAAGATCGCGATGGGCTCGATCATGGCGGGCGGCACGCTCGGCATCCTGATCCCGCCCTCGATCCTCGCCATCATCTACGCGGTCGTGGCCGAACAGTCGGTGGGCGAGCTTTTCATCGGCGCGGTCATTCCGGGCCTGATGCTCTCGGGCCTCTACATCCTCTATGTGACGGTGCGCTGCTACATCAATCCCGACCTCGGCCCGCCGATTCCGATGGAAGAGCGCGTCTCGACGCGCGAAAAGATCCATCTTCTGGGCAAGATGTCGGCACCGATCGCGCTCATCGTCGTCGTCCTCGGCGTGATCTTCTCGGGCGTGGCGACCCCGGTGGAAGCGGCCGGCATCGGCACCTTCGGCGCCTTCATCGTGGCGGCCATTCACCGCCGGCTCGACTGGCCGACGATCCGTGAGGCGTGTCTCACGACGCTGAAGGCCAGCGCGATGGTGATCTGGATCATGTTCGGCGCCACGATCTTCGTCGGGCTCTACGTCCTCGAAGGAGGTCAGCAATTCGTGCAGGAAACGATGCAGGGCTATCGGACTGGGTCCGTGGGGCATCCTGATCGTGATGCAGATCATCCTGATCGTGCTTGGCATGTTCCTCGACTGGGTCGGCATCCTTCTGCTTTGCGTGCCGATCTTCGTGCCGATCATCAAGTCGCTCGGCGCCGCCGCCTTCGGCTTCGACAATACCGACGATCTGGTGCTGTGGTTCGGCGTCCTCTACCTCGTCAACATGCAGATGAGCTTCCTCTCGCCGCCCTTCGGCTACGCGCTCTTCTACCTGCGCGGCGTGGCGCCGGAGTCGATCCCGATGTCGGACATCTTCCGCTCGGCGATCCCCTTCCTGCTCCTGCAGATCGTCGGCCTTCTGATCTGCATGCTGGTGCCCGGGGTAATTACCTGGCTACCGGATCTCGTCTATTGACAGGCGCCCCCGCTTCCGAAGAAGCAAGCGCCGTCCCGGAGTGACACCGGGGCAGCGTACAAGTGGTGGAGTTCTCCGGCAGGGGGTCAGGGCCAAGGCGGACCGTTCCGCCTACATCCGGCCCTTCCACGGCACGACCTTGCGCTCCACGAAACGCATCAGAAGGTCGAAGGCATAGGCAATGGCGGCGATCACCACGATCCCCATGATCACGGTCGATGTCTGCAGGAACTGCGACGCAGACAGCACCATGTAGCCGAGCCCCTTCGTCGCCGCGACCATTTCTGCCGCGACGAGCGTCGTCCAGCCGAAGCCGATGCCGATCCGCATCGCGGTCAGGATCTCGGGCAAGGCCGATGGCAGGATCACATGCCGCATCACCTGCCAGCGCGAGGCCCCGAAGGAATAGGCGGCGTGGATCTGTTCGATCGCGGCCGACTTCACCCCCGACCGCGCGCCGAGCGCCACCGGCGCGAAAACCGACAGGAAGATCAGGAGCACCTTCGAGGTCTCGCCGATGCCGAACCAGATGATCATCAGCGGCAGGTAGGCCAAGGGCGGGATCGGCCGGTAGAACTCGATCGGCGGATCGAAGATGCCGCGGATGAGCGGGCTCATCCCCATTGCCAGGCCGAGCGGGATGCCGACGGCGCAGGCCAGAACAAAGGCGCCGAAGACCCGCGCGGTCGAGATCGCGACATGGTCGAAGAACGACGTGTTGGTAAACCCGTTCTGCGCAATCTCAAGGAATTTCGTCACGATGGCCCCCGGGGAGGGCACGAACAAGGGCTTCACCCAGCCCATCGCGGTCACGAGCCACCAGACGAAGATGAGGGCGGCGATGGAGCCGAGCGACAGCCAGAGCAAGTCGCCCTGCCCCGGCACCCCGTAGATCTCGCCCGGCTTCGTCGGCCGGCTCTTGCCAAACGAGGCAAGGAAGCCACGGGTCTTCGCGGCTGGTGTCTTCCCGGATTCGTCGCTCATGCCACGTCCTCCTCGTCGGCGAAGATGATCTCCAGCACCTCCTCGCGCAGCCGAATGAATTCGGGCGAGGCCTTGACCGCGCGCGCCGAGGCGCCGGCGAGGAACTGGCGCGAGAACGGCAGGTCGAAGCGGTGGGCGATACGCCCCGGCCGCGGCGACATCACGACAAGCTTGGTGCCCATGAACAGCGCCTCCTCGACGCTGTGGGTGATGAAGAAGACCGACTTGTGCGTCTCGTTCCAGATCTTCAGGATCAGCTCTTGCGCCTTTTCCCGGGTCAGCGCGTCGAGGGCGCCGAGAGGTTCGTCCATCAAGAGAACCTTCGGATCGCAGGTCAGCGCGCGGGCGATGCCGACCCGCTGCTGCATACCGCCCGAAAGCTTGTAGACCGGCGATTTCTGGAACCCGTCGAGGCCGAGAAGGGCCACGAACTTCCCGGCCGTCGCGTAGCGTTCCCGTTCCGCGACGCCTTGCATCTTCAGCCCGAAGGCGACGTTGTCGATGACGTTGAGCCAAGGCAGGAGCGCGTGTTTCTGGAACACCACCGACCGGTCGGCGCCGGGGCCGACGACCTTGCGGCCATCGAGCAGGATTTCCCCCGAGCTCGGTGACAGAAAGCCCGCGATGAGATTCAGGAGGGTCGATTTCCCACAGCCGGACGCGCCGAGCGCCACGACGAAATCGTCGTTCTCGATATCGAGGTCGATCCCCGTCAGCGCCTCGACCGGCGGGCGGCCGTCGGCGGCGGGATAGACGACCGATGTGTCGCGGATCTTCAGCCCCATGCGCAGGATTCCCTTGTCGTTCGGTCCCGGCCGACACGACGTCGGCCGGGACCGAATAGGATCACTTCGCGGCGTCGGCGAACTCGGCGTTGACGAAGCCCGCATAGTCGTCCCCGACGGAATCGATGCGCCCGGCGGCCTTCAGGAACTCCGCCGTGCCCTTCACCGTCGCGGCCGCACCACCGAGCCAGGTGTCGCTGACCTGGGCCGCCATCGGCAGGAAGGTGAAGCCTTCGAGGATGCCCGGAACCTGCGCGGGATCGGCGCCGGTGGCGGCGGCGAGGGTCTGGACCTCGGTGCTGTCGACCGTCCAGGCCGCCGGATCGGCGAGATAGGCGGCGTTGGCCTTGTCGATCTCCTTCAGGAAGGCGACGATCTTGTCCTTGTTGGCCTGACCGAACTCGCGGTCGACCACCCAGCCGTCGAAGGTCGGGAAACCCCATTCCGCGGACTGGTCGGCACCGATGATCAGGGTGCCGGTCTTCAGGATTTCGGACTGAACCGGCTGCCAGATCCAGGTCGCGTCGATCACGCCCTGCTCCCACGCGGCGGCGATCTGGTCAGGCGGCATGTTCATGATCGTGACGTCGGCTTCGGAGATGCCCTCGTGCTGCAACGCGCCCATGAGCGAGAAATGCGCTGTCGAACCGACCGGCACGGCGATACGCTTGCCCTTGAGGTCAGCGACGCTCGCGATGCCGGAATCGTTGCGGGCAATGAGCGACTCCGCCTTGCCGATCACGTCCGAGAATGCGATGAGCTGTAGGTCGATCCCCTGGCTCGCCGCGATGGCGAACGGAGAGGAGCCGAGCTCCGACAGGACCACGTCGCCCGAGGCCATCGCGGCGATGACATCGGTGCCGGCGGCGAACTTGCGCCACTCGATCTCCCATCCGGTTTCGGCCTGCAGCGCGTCCGACGTCGCGACGAGTTGCATCGGCGTCGGGTTGCCGAAATGGCCGATGATGATCTTCTCGGCCGAGGCGGCGCCCGCGAACAGGGCGAAGGCGGCAACGCCGGCCATCAGTTGTGTCAGATTCCGTTTCATGTCGGGGTTCCTCTCTGTCGTTATCGTTTCTGAACGGGCAGTCTATGTCGCCGCCACTCCGTCTTGCGCACGGGTCTTCAGCGCGAATTCCCTGATGGCGGCCACGAGCACATCGAGCGTATCGAAGGCCGCGGCGCCTGGCGCGACCGCGGACGCGATCAACGAGAACTCGGTGCAGGCGATCATCTGCACCCGCGAGCCCTTGCCCAGAAGCGCGGCGGATGCCTCCCGAAGCGCCGATCTTGCGGCGTCCGAGGCTCCCTCGGCCTTGATCCGGCGGATCGCTGCCAACATCGCCGCCTCGTCATCCGGGTAGACCGCCGTCAGCCCGGCCGCTGCAAGGCCCGTGTCGAAAAGTCCGACCTTGCGCAGGGCGGGCGAGGCGAGGATGCCGACCTTGCCGCCGGCACCAGCCTCGGCGCGGGCTCGGCCGACCGCCAGCGCGACCATGTCGAGAAAGGGTACGCCCGCCGCCGAGCGGATCGCTGGCGCGAAGTGATGCGCGGTGTTGCAGGGCATCGCCAGCGCCTCGGCCCCCGCCCGTTCGAGCCGCGTCGCCATCGCGGCAAGGACGGGGCCCGGATCCTCGCCCCTCCCCTCGATCAGGAAGCGGATGCGTGAGGGCACCTGCGGGTTCTGGTCGACGATGAGCGGGATGTGGTCGGAATCGTCGCGGGCCGGAACGGCGGCGATGAGCTTCTGCATCAGAAGCACCGTCGCTTCCGGCCCCATGCCGCCGAGGATTCCGATCCGCCTCATGCCGCCTCCACCGCGGAACGTCGGTCCTGTCGGTCGACGCTGTCCCGGGTCGGCCCCAGCTTCATCGCTATCCGGCCGCCCGCGTCTGATCGCCGGCAAGGACCGCGTCGTAGCCAAAGAGAGCCGCCGCGCCGCCGGTATGCAGGAAGACCACCCGCTCCCCCTTCTTGTAGCGTCCCTTGCGGATGTAGTCGATGAGGCCGGCCGCCCCCTTGCCGGAATAGACCGGGTCGAGAAGGATGCCCTCCAGTTCGGCGAACATGCGGATCGCCTCGAGCGTGTCGGCGCGGGGAATGCCGTAGCCGGGGCCGACATAGTCACTGTCGGCCACCACATCCTCACGCTTGACGACACCGGCGCAGCCGAGCTTCTCGGCGGTCTTGCCGGCCAGCGCGAAGACCATCTCCTCCTGCTTCGCCTTTGGCGCGCGCACCCCGAAGCCCTGCAAGGGAATGCCGGCATTGATCGCCTTCAGCCCGACGATCAACCCGGCCTGGGTGCCGGCACTGCCGGTCGCAGTGACGATATGGTCGATCACGAGGCCGCGGTCGTTGGCCTGGGAGACGAGTTCGAAGGCGCAGTTGACATAGCCGAGCGCGCCGGTTGGGTTCGAGCCGCCGCCGGGGATCGTGTAGACCTTCCGCCCGCTCTTTCGGAACGTCTCGGCCAGCGCCTCCATCTCGGCGTTCATGTCGAGGCCGGTCCCGCGCTTTTCGGTCGTCGCGCCGTGCAGGTGGTCGAGAAGGACGTTGCCGTTGTGGTTGTAGTTGGGATCGTTGGAGCCGGTCCGGTCCTCGAGGAGGATATGGCAACCCATCCCGAGCCTGGCCGCGAAGGCCGCGGTCTGGCGTGCATGGTTCGACTGGGTCGCCCCTTGCGTCATCACCATGTCCGCACCCATCGCCTCGGCCTCGGCCATGAGGAATTCGAGCTTACGGGTCTTGTTGCCGCCCGTCGAAAGCCCGGTGCAGTCGTCGCGCTTGATCCAGATCTCGGGCCCGCCAAGCTCCTTAGACAGCCGGTCCATACGTTCGAGCGGTGTCGGCAGGTGGGCGAGGAAATGGCGGGGAAAGCGGGCGAGATGCATGAGCGTTTCTTCCTGACAACTTGCGTTACCCATAAGGTGTCGGGATTGATTCCCGAATGCAATTTCGAAATTCGCCACATAACATGCAGGAACTACAACTTGAGAAGGGCCGATGCGCCTCGAATGGCTGGAAGACATCCTCGCCGTCGCCGAAACCGGCTCCTTCTCGGGAGCGGCGGAACACCAGCATCTGACGCCATCTGCCTTTTCGCGCCGTATCCAGAACATCGAGGAGCATGTCGGCCTCCGGCTCTTCGACCGCGCCCGGTCAGCTGAACGGCCAGCTTTTCGGCGAGGTCGCGGTCGAGACGAAACCGCCGCGCCCCCCGGGAGCGGGCATCTTCAGTCAGCCGATGCTATGAACCGTGCGGGCTTCGGAAGGCGGGAGGCGGCTCATGGCGTGGCGCCTTCGAGCGTGTCGGCCTGCCCGACAAGGACAGCCAGTGGTTTCGGTGCGACGGGCTCATGGGGCGCTATACGCAGCGCGCGCAGCGCGTTCAGGATCACGGCGACGTCGATCACCTCCTGCAGCAGGGCGCCTTGCACCGGGGTCAAGTATCCCCAGGCGGCGGCGATCATACCGAGGACCGACAGGCCGATCCCGGCAACGACGCTCTCGACCGCGATCCGCCGCGACGCCCGTGCGATCTCGATCCCCGGTCCGAGCCGGTCGAGCCGGTCGACCAGGAGCACGACATCGGCCGCCTCGGCCGAGGCGGCGGCGCCGCGTGCGCCCATCGCGACGCCCACATCGGCCGCTGCGAGAGCGGGCGCATCGTTCACCCCGTCACCCACCATCATCACCGGCCCGTGCTTGCGTTCGCTCAGCACAAGCAGAACCTTCTGGTCCGGCGTCAGCCCGGCCCGCAACCCGTCGAGACCGAGCCCCTCGGTCACGCGTTCCGCCACGTCCGCTCGGTCACCCGTGGCGAGCAGGATGCGCCCGATCCCCTCGCGCCGCAGCCCGTCCAGCATCGCGCCGGCGCCCTCGCGCAGCGGATCGGACATGACGAGGTGTCCTGCCATGTGGCCGTCCACCGCGACGGCGACGAGGACCGACCCGGCGGCCGACGCGGAATGTTCGCCCGCCGGCCGCCCGACCCGGGACGCCACGAAATCGTCGCCGCCGACGATGACGCGGCGGCCATCGACATGGCCGACAACCCCTTCGCCCGGTATCTCGGCGACCTCGGACGGCACGGGGAGCGTGAACCCCCGCGCCTTCGCGGCGGCGACGATGGCCTGCGCAACGGGGTGTTTCGAGGCCTGGTCGAGCGCTGCGGCAAGGCGCAGGATGTCGTCCTCCGCCATGCTGCCCGCGCTGTCGATAGACACGATCTGCGGTCGTCCGTCCGTGAGGGTGCCGGTCTTGTCGAGGATCAGCGTGCGGACGCGCGCCATGGTCTCGAGCGGCCCCGCGCCCTTTATGAGCACGCCGAAATGCGCCGCGCGCGAGAGGCCCGCGACCAGTGCGACCGGCACGGCGAGGATCAGCGGACAGGGCGTGGCCACCACCAGTACGGCGACCGCCCGGATCGGATCGCCCGTGAACCACCAGGCGGCGAAGGCGATGGCGACGGTCACCGCGAGGAAGCCCAGCGACCAGCGGTCCGCCAGCCGCGACATCGGCGCTTTTGACGCTTGTGCCTCCTCGACCAGCCGGATGATCCCGGCATAGGTGCTGTCCTTCGCGGGCCGCAATGCCGCCAGGTCGAAGGCCTCGCCGGCATTGGTCGAGCCGCTCATGGCGTCGGCCCCGCGCGCCAGACGCACCGGCAGGGACTCGCCGGTCAGCGCCGAGGTGTCCAAGAAGGCGGCCTCGGACGCTACCCTGCCGTCCACCGGCACCACGTCGCCCTGCCGGATCAGCAGTCGGTCGCCGGGCGCGATCTCGTCGAGCGGGATCTCTTCCAGCCCGCCGTTCCGATGCCGGGTCGCCGTCCGGGGGACGCGTGACAGCAAGTCGTGCATCTCGCGCCGGGCGCGGCCCTCGGCGAAGCTTTCAAGGAAAGTGCCGCCGGAATACATCACCGCGACGACCGCCGCCGCGAGGGTCTCGCCGAAGATCAGCGCCGCCGCCATGGAGAGCGCCGCAACGATATCCAGCCCGACCTCGCCGGAGCGCAAGCTGCGCAGGATCTCGACCACGAGCGCGGCGAGCGCGGGAACGACCCCGGCGGCCCAGATGATGTTCGCGATGCCGGCATTGCCGGCGAAATGGAACGCAAGTCCCGCGACCAGTCCCGTCGCAGCCAGCAGCAACAGGATTGTCTTGAAGCGATCGGCGCTGGTTTGGTCCATACGGCTTATTTTCCCTCGTCAGAGGCGATTGCCGCTGGCTCTTCGGAAAACAGCCGTCCGGCTCTCACGCTCCTTGCGTGGCCGTCAACATCGCGCAGAAGGAACAAGGCGTCGAGTCCGCGTTGTCTCGCGAGGGCCGCCCCCGCATCAGCGCCCAGCACCATCAGCGCGGTCGCCCAGGCATCGGCCTCGGCGCAGCTGCGGGCGACGACGGTGACCGAGGCGGGCGAGGCGATCAGCGGCGCGCCACGGCTGGGGTCCATCGTGTGCGACAGGCGGCGGCCCCGCACCTCCACCCAATGGCGGTAGTCGCCCGAGGTCGCCACGGCGGCGTCCTCAAGCGCGAGGATCGAATGGGGCGCACGACGCTCGGGGTCCGGCGCCTCGACGGCGATGGTCCAGGCCTCGCCATCGGGCCGAAGGCCAAGGGCGCGCATTTCGCCGTCGATGCCCACGAGGTAGTCGGCGATCCCGTGCTCGCGCAGGGTCTCGGCCAGACGATCGACGCCGTAGCCCTTGGCGATGCCATTGAGGTCGAGCGCGACGGGCGCGGATTTGCGCACTTGGGGGTCGTCGATCCGAAGGGTTTCGTGCGCCGGGCGGCGCGGGGCGGTCAGCGCCGCGCCGATGCCCTCGGGCGCCGCGGCCTCGGGGCCGAAGCCCCAGGCCGTCACCGCGTCGCCCATGCCGATGTCGAAAGCCCCGCCAGTGGCGCGCCCGATCTCCAGCCCAAGCCGTAGCACCGTGCGCAGATGGCCGGGCACCGCGACCCATTCGCCCACCGGCGCCGCGTTGAGCCGCATCAGGTCGCTATCGGGCTTCCAGGTGGACATCTGCGTGTCCACCGCGTCCACCGCCGCCTGAAGCGCCGCGCGGATCGGGGCGGTATCACGACCCGGTTCGGCGAAGAACAAGGCCGACCAGCGCGTGCCCATGGTCGCGCCATTCAGGGCGACGCGCTCGAGCTCAGTAGATGTCTTCGACATAGCGCCCCTCAGCTTTCAGAACCGCGAGGGCAAGCCCCGTGGGCGCAAGGATCTCGGCCAGCGCATCGGCCACGCCCGCCGCCATGTCGCGCCCGCCGCAGACCATCACGCGGGCCCCGTCGCGGATCAGACGGGCCAGTTCGGCGGCGTCACCGCGCAGCGCGTCCTGCACATAATGCGGCCGCGCGCCGCGCGATGCGGCCGTGACCAGCCGAGTCAGGCGGCGCTCCTCCCGCCAGGCGGGCATCTCCTCGCCGTAGAGGAAGTCGCTTTCGGGGTGGCGGATCCCGAAGAAGAGATGGATCGGCCGCTGGCGCGCATTGCCGCGCACGAAGCCTGCAAGTGGGCCGATCCCCGTCCCGGCGCCGATCAGGATCAGGGGCGCGCGGCCACGGCCGGGACGGAAACCGGGATTGGCGCGACGGAAGGCGATGACGGTGTCACCCGGTTCCAGCGCAGTCAGTTGCGAGGACGCAAGGCCGCCGGGATGCTTCCTGACCACGATCTCTATGAATCCGTCGCGGCGGCTCGACGCGAGCGAGTAAAAGCGCGAAACTTGGCTTCCCTCCGGCAGAACACCGATCAGGTCGCCGGCCTGGAACCGGGCAAATCCCGCCCCGGTCAGCCGCTGCCAGAGCGTGGCGCGCGGCAGGGCGAAGCGGAGAATTGCGGTCGGGGCCTGCACTTCGGCGCCGTAGTCCCGCCGCGAAACGAGTGTCAGTGTCTCGGTCGCCGGCAAAACGGGCTGGTGCGACAACTCCAGTTCGATCCCCAAAACTGCCCCGAGCGCGCGGCCCCAGCGCGCGAAGTCCTGGGGCGACTGGCGGTCGATCGTGTCGAGAGGCATGAGTTCGGTCCAGCCTCTTGCCTCCGCCGATTGGCGCGACGGTCTTGGCGAAGGCGCAGTAGGCGGGAAAGCTGCGGTCGCCGAAGCCGAGCACGGCGAGCGGCGTGTGCGGCAGGGCCTCGGCAGCGTTCAGCCGGTCGAGGAATCCGCTGGCCGAAGCGGGCGCATCCCCGTCGCCATAGGTCGCGGCCAGCAGGATGATCCGGCGGGCCGCGCCGTAACGTTCCGGCGCGAAGGCGGACATCGGGCCGACATGGACGCTCTGGCCCGCTGCGGTCAGCGCGGCGTGAAGCGTCGCGGCGAAACCCCATGTGCTGCCGCCCTCGCTGCCGACGAGCAGGATCGTTTCTGCCCGGCCTGCCGGCTGGTCGCCCCGGATGCGGGGCCGCCCGCGCCGCCCGGCCAGCCAGACCATGACGCCGGTCGCACCCATCGCCGGCACGCCGAGCGCCATGAGTCCCGAGCACGAGTCCGAGCGCCGCCGCGCCCTGGCCGGTATGCAGCATGTAGACGGTTTCCGAGACGCGCTCCCAGCCGGTCAGATCGGTCCAGGACAGCAGCGCGCCGTTGCCCTGGTCGATATACCCGGTGCCCCGGTCGGTTTTCAGCGTGAAGACGTCCGTCGCGTCGCCGGGATAGGGAAAGCTCAGTTCGCGCAGTTCGGCAACGGGCGTCTGCATCAGCGTGGGAATCCGCGCCAGCGGCTTACCCGTCTCGCCGCTCACCCCGACCGGCATGGCCGGGGTGACTCCGCCGTCAGGCAGAAGATCGAAGGTCGAGGCCGTCATCCAGAGCGCCGTGGCAGAGGACAGCACCAGGCCGATCACGGCGACGCGAGCGATTTCGACATGCAGTCGGCCGGCCAGCGGCCCGCGCAGGGGCGCGAACCAGCGCCGCCAGCCGCCGGCCCGCCGCGCGACGAGCGCCGCGCCCGAAAGCGAGAGGAGCAGCATCGCCGCCGCCCCCGTGGCCATGGCAATGCGCCCTGCGTCGCCGAGGAACAGCGAGCGATGAAGGTTGGTGAGCCAGCGAAGGGCCTGGTTCGGGTCGGCCGAGGCTACGCCCTGACCGGTCGCGGGGTCGATCACGGCCGCGCCCGGAGTGCCTTGATCGAACCAATAGGCGGTCATCCGGCCCGAAGGCGACCGCCGGATCTGCTCGACACCCGGATAGGAGGCCGTGATACGCTCCGCGAGGGTGGCGACCGTCAGCCCGGCTTCCGCCTGCGGCGCGGCCAGCCGCTCGGCTGCGGGAAAGACCGACAGCGCTGCGCCGCTCAAGGCGAGGACGGTGACGAACGCGAGGGCCAGAAGACCCGGCCAGCGATGGAGTGCACGGATCATCGCCCTCACCCCTCACATGTCGTAGGCGAAGCTGGCGATGTAGCGGCGCCCCGTGACGGGCTTGCCGGCGCCATCGGTCGTCAGCGGCACGGCCACCTCGTTCGGGCTTTCGCGCATGTCCTCGACGGCGGCGTCGATGTGGAGCGTGTAGCCCGCATCGAAGAGCGCATCGGCAAGATCGAGCGTGATCGTCAGCGTGCGCCCCGCGCCGACGCTGGCGCCGGTGATGCCGTTCACTTGCGCAGTGTCGCCGCCCGTGGCCCGATACCAGTCGGTCAGATGCTGGTAATATTTCGACTTCCCGCCGGCCATCCAGAGGCTGCCGACATAGGCGCCTGAGGCATCGATGGCGTAGAGCGCAAGATAGGCGCCGTCGCCGCCATAGTTGTTGAGGGTCGTGGTCAGAGTCACCGGCCGCGCCGTGGCGAGGCCGGGAACCGTCAGCGCGGTGGTGAGCGCGAGCGTTGCGAGGAGCGATTTCATCGGATTGGTCCTTGTTTGTCTGGTTGCTGCGGAACGGCTCAGTTCACCTGAATCTGCGGCGGAGCGCCGTTGCCGAAGAGACCGTTCTGCGGCGGCGCGACGGTGCCGGCGGGCGCGGGATTGCGGGCGCCGCCGCGATCATCGTCATCCTCGTATTCCATCTCGACCACTTGCAGCGTCGCCGGATCGAGCTTGACCTCGATTTCACGGCCACCGTTGTCGCGGCCCTTGATCTCGTAGCAACCATCGTCGATCTTGAATTTGCGCACGCTCCAGCCGTTCTGCTCGGCCACCTGCATCGCGGCCTCGCGCGGCTGCCACTGGCCACGGGGCGATTGGCAATTGTCATCATTGGCCAGCGCCACGCTCGCAGGCAGAAGTGCCGCAAGGGAAAGTGCGGACAGGGTCTTTTTCATGGCAGGGTCTCCTTTCGTTTGTTGAGGCCAAACTGGTGTTCCTAGCTGAGGGCTTCCTGACGGCGAGGCGATTCCTGCTTCAGCTTGCCGTCAGGATAAAAAAGGCCCCGCCGGTGAGGGCGGGGCCAGGTGTGGCCGAAGGGACGGTCGGCCTCGGGGTTCCTGAAGGTCAGGCGATGTCGCCGTGACCGGGGGGGTGCTTGTCGCCAGTGACCATGGCTCGAGAAGATTCTCGTGGTGCCGGACGGAGGCCAGCACGACGCCACCCACATGCAGCCCCGCGAGCAGGAGCATCAGGTTGGCCAGCGCCCCGTGGATATCCTTCAGCGCGCCTTCGTCCTTGCCGCGCTCGCCGTATTCGCCCCCGTCTTCGTCTGCCTGGGCGGGCGCAACGATCTGGGGCATCTCTGGCAGCATCGCCACGCGGCCCGGCTCTTCCAGAAGCCAGCCGGTAAAGGCAGTTCCCGACAAGGCCACAAGCATCGCCACGATCATCGCGGCGCCGGCCGGGTTGTGGTCGAGATAGCGCCGCTCCTGCCCGCTCATCATGTCGCGCAGATAAGCAAGTATGGCCGCCGGCCCCCTCGAAGAACTGCGAGAACCGCGCGTAGTGGCCCCCGACAAGACCCCAGGCCAGCCGGAAGGCCACCAGCCCCGCGACCACATAGCCGGATATCTCATGCAGGGTCGAAAGCTCCTCCGCGCTCAGCCAGGCCACCGCGAATGCGGCGACGAGAATCCAATGGACGATCCGCACCAAAGGATCCCAGACGCGCACCGTCTCCGCCACGTCAGTTGCCCTCCGTCTGCGGGGCGGTTTCCGGGGCCGCCGACGGAGCGTCCACCGGTGCCTGGAGCGGCGCGGCCTGCACACCGCGCGCGCCTGCCAGATACCGCGCCGGATCGGCACCCCGCGCGGAACTTCACCTTGAGTTCCACAAGGCCGAGGGTTGCCGGATCGAACCTCAGTTCGAGCCGGTTGCCATCGCCGTCGCGACCCGAAATTCATAGCAACCATCGTCGATCCTCAGGCGATCAAGGCTGATCCCAAGGTTCTGGACATGGAAAATGACGCCGTGTCGCGCGATTGCCATTCAGCCATCGGACTGCGACAATCGTCCTCGTCTCGCAAAGGCCGCGCCCGATGTCGTCAGCGCCAGGGCAAGGGCCACGGCAAACGCCTTTCCGAGGGACGTATGGTGGATCGCCTTGTTCACACGCTTCCCGTAGTCATCGGCGCGAAAACTGACGGGGAAGCTGGAAGGTGCCCCGGTGCCGGCGTCAGGTTTTCTCGTCGTAGGCACCGACGTGGATATCGTCGAAAGAACGAGCGGGAATTTCACGCGCATCCTGCTGATCGAGGACGACATGGTTCTGGGCGAAGCGGTGCGTGACCAGATCGCCGCAGACGGCCAGTCGGTGGACTGGGTCACACGCCTGGACGCCGCGGGCGACGCGCTGCGCGCCACGTCCTACGACCCGATCCTCCTGGACCTCATGCTGCCGGATGGGCGCGGCATCAGCTTCCTCAAAGGCTCGCGTAGACGGTGCGACGTGACCCCCGTCATCATCCTGACCGCGCTCGATCAGGGCTCGGACCGGATCGAGGGGCTGAACGCCGGAGCCGACGATTACCTGGTGAAACCCTTCGATCTTGCTCGGCCTTCCGCGCGGATCGGCTCGGTCGCACGGCGCTATTCAGGCAATCCGAACCCGATCGTCACTCACGGCCCGCTCGAAATCGACCTCGCCGCGCGCAGCATTCATCGCGATGGCAAACCCATCCAGCTGACGGCGCGGGAATGGGCCCTGTTCGAAGCGTTTCTCGCGCGCCCCGGTCAGCTGTTGTCGAAGGCGCAACTCGAGGAAAAGCTCTATGCCTTCAACTCCGAGGTGGGGGCAACACGATCGAAGTCCATGTCAGCCGTCTGCGCAAGAAACTCGGGGCCGCCGTCATCGAGACCGAGCGCGGCATGGGCTACCGGTTGGGGGAGCCATGAGGCTGCCGCGCAGCCTTCAGGGGCGGCTCGGTCTGTCGGCTCGGCCTCGCGCTGACGGTCCTGCTGGCTCCTGGCCGCGACGGTTACGGCCATGATCGTGCGCGACGAGTTGGACGAGGTCTTCGACAGCGCCCTGCGCGAGACCGCGGAGCGCATCTGCCGCTGGCCGTGACCGACATCGTCGGGCGCGACGACGAGGGCGTGACGCAACGGCTTGCCCCGGTCCGGGAGCATGACGAGTTCTTTACCTACGTTGTGCGTGATGTCGAAGGGCGCATCCTGCTGCAATCCCATGCCGCCGACCCCCACCGTGTTCCCGCCCTGGGACGGGGCGGGGTATCGTCAGACCGCCAGTTACCGGCTCTACAGCGACGCGGCGCTTCAGGGGAGATCCGCATCACCGTGGCCGAGCCGCTTTCTCGATCGTGCATTGATCGCGCGCGAAATCCGATGGGCCCGGCCTGCCGCTGCTGATCGTGTCGCCGGTCGCATTGGCGGGCATCATCCTCGCCGGCGCGCTTCAGCCTCACACCCCTGCGCCGGTTCCGTGAGCGACTGGAGGTGCGCGGCGCCCGCGACCTGTCCGGGGTGCCCGCAGGCGACCTGCCGAGAGAGATCGGCCCGCTGGCCGCAACCCTGAACAGCCTTCTGGCCAGGTTGCGCGACGGTTCGAAGCCGAGCGCAGCTTTGCGGCGAACGCCGCGCACGAATTGCGAACGCCGTCTCGCGGGCGCCATAGCGCAGGCGCAGCGCCTCCGGTCGGACGGCGCGCGAGCCTGCCGTCGAGGCCCGGGTCGCCGACGAGAGAAGCGACGCTCAAGCGGTTGATGCGGCTATCCGAACGGCTGATGAACTTGCGCGGGCCGAAGGCGGGAGGCTGAGAATTGACCGAAGCGCGGACCTGAGAGCCGTCGCGCGGATCGTGGTGGACGATCTCGGTCGCGCGGACGCACCCGGCCGCATCGCGCTGACATTGCCGGACACGGCCGTCCTGTCGGACCTCGACCCGGACGCTTTCGGCATCCTGTGCCGAACCTCGTCGAAAACGCCCTGCGGCACGGCGCGGAAAATGCACCGGTCGACGTGACCCTGACGCCTGACGGCGAACTGATCGTCGCGAATGACGGCCCCGTGCTGCCGCGCGACGCGCTCGACCGGCTGACGGCGCGTTTCGAACGGGCAAATGCAAGCACCGATGGCAGCGGACTTGGCCTCGCCATCGTCGCCGCAATCGCCGACCGGATCGCGAAGTGCGCTCATTCTGGAATTGCCGCGACCGGGTTCCTCATCCGGTTTCCAGGCGTCCGTCAGATCGCCCACACACGAGCCGAAACCCTCCGCGTCAGAGGTAACGGGGCAGAACCTGAAACTTGGCGCAACATCCGCATCTTTGCGCCTTCTCATGGATCGCGGTCCGATCGTCGAGTGCCTCTTCCACGATCCGCAGCTTTTCGGCGACAGTCCAGCGGCGCCGAGGGCCGCCATCGGTGATAGTCTCCATCTCAGACAAAAGCACGTGCTCAGGCATATGCCTGACCGCCATGATTGGGCCCAGGTGTCCGGCTGAATTGGGGGCCAGTTCAGTTTGCCCAACAGAGTCGGAGCGCCGTTCAGAGCCCGAAACGGGCCTCGCGCGCTGTTTCGGAGACTCGCATGAAAGCGCGTGCGATGTGTTGTCGGTTCAATCGTTCGGCCTCATTTCGATGCGCCCTCTGATCTGGAGCTGCACAAGGAACTGACCTGCCGCTGAACTTTCATCCAGCCGCGACCGGAGACCGGTTGGTGTTTGATCCGCATTCCAACCTTGGACCCCCCTAAGGCAGAGATTCCCGGCTTCGCTCACGGGGTGACGGGCTGGCGATGTCCCCCGACATCCTCAGCATGATCGGGACCTTGTTGCCGATCGCGCCGTGTGGCTGTTTCTCGTTAGAGTATCTACGCCAAGCCTCCAGCTTTTCGGCCGCGTCTGCAAGCGATAGGAACCAGTGCTGGTTCAGGCACTCGGTTCGGAACCTGCCATTGAACGCCTCGATGAAAGCGTTGTCAGTCGGTTTGCCCGGGCGCGAGAAGTCCAGCGTGACGCCGCGCTGATAGGCCCAGAGGTCCATGTCGCGCGACGCAAACTCGCTGCCTTGGTCGACCCGGATCGTCTCGGGATAGCCGATCCTCGGACAGACCCGATCGAAGGTCGCGACCACATCCTCGCCGCGGTAGCTGTATCGCGCGTCGAACACCGGCACATTGCGGGAGAATGTATCCACCACGGTCAGGATCTGCAGCTTACGGCCCGTCGCGAGCTGGTCGTGAACGAAATCCAGTGCCCGGACTCGTTCGGGCCGCTCGCGACGACGCGGTCGTCGCGCAACCTGGCTTTCACCCGCCGCTTCGTCGTCTTTGCCGGCTGGATCAAGATCTGGCTATCCGTTTATCCGACGGCAACCATTGCGTTGGTGGCGCTGGCTATGACCGCTTCTTCATCGGTCGGAAGAACCAGCACATCGACTACGACAGCGCCGAACTGATGCGGAGCGCATTGTCTTCATTCAAACCTGGGTCAAGATCAACGCCAAGATACGCAAGAGATCACAGATCATCTTGCGAACCAGAGCTGAATTCTCGCCAATACCAGCGGTAAAGACCACGGCATCCAGCAGCCGCCGATCGCGGCGACGAGGCCGCCAAGAACGCTTGCCGCTCGGTAAGCAGAACAGCTCGATCGCCTCGCGGGCCCGGGGGATCGCCGCTTCGCTCGAGATCGTGCATGTCGTTGCTGATCCCCGACACCCCGAGAAGGCCGGACCGACGATAGAGCAAGGTCTCGACCTCGCGGCGTCAAGGCCCTCGCTTTGCATGACAGATAGACACGACGCCGGCATCAAGTGCGCCGCAGCGCCGGCCGATGATCAACCCGTCGAGTGCGGTGAACCCCGATGCCGCGTCCGCCACACTTTGCCGATTTTTCAGGGCACACATGCTGGCGCCGTTTCCAAGATGCGCGACAATGACGCGACCGTCGGCGCGGGTGCCGAGGTGCTCGGGTAGAATGCCCGCGAAAGTCATACGACAGCCCGTGAAAGCCGTAGCGGATGATGCCTTCGTCGGTCAGCAGGTCGCGCGGCAGCGCGAAAAGCTGGGCGAGCCGGTCCTGCGTGCGCGCAAAACCGTGTCGAAGCAAGCGAACTGCGGCACGTTCGCCTGCCATCCGGCCACCGCCCGGATTGCCGCGAGGTTGTGTGGTTGGTGGAGCGGCGCGAGTGGGATCAGCTGCGCCAAACCACTCAGGACCGCGTCATTGATCACAACGGGACCGTGGATCGCGTCCCGCCGTGAACGACCCTGTGCCCGACGGCGACAAGTGTCCCGTTCCCGAGATGCTGTGCCGACCAATCCAGGAGAAGTGATACCAACACTTCATGATCCGCCCCGGCGTCGATATCCGTCAGAACGCCTTTATCGATCGCCGTGCCATCGGGCCCGCTTGCCGAGAAGACCGGATCGTGTCCGATGCCGGCGATCTTGCCGCGGATCAGGGGAAGCGGCGTTTGCACCACTCGGGTAGACGGCGAATTCGACACCTCGCACGAGCCGGCATCGAGGACCAGTATGACGTCGCTCATGTCACGGCTTTCCGGAGGTGGTGGATGTAAATCTTGGCCACCGCCGCGAGGCCAACCGCGACATCACGCTGTCGGCCCGGCTGGTCAGGACGATCGGGACGCGCGCGCCAAGGACGATCCCGGCCGACTCGGCACCCGGCCAGATGGATCAACTGCTTGGCGATCATGTTGCCTGCCTCCAGATCGGGCACGACGAGGATATCGGCATCGCCCGCCACCTCCGACCGATGCCCTTGGCCGCTGCCGCCGTTTTCTGACACGGCGTTGTCGAAGGCCAGTGGCCCGTCCAAGCACGCCGCCGGTGATCTGGCCGTTGGTCCCACATCTTGCACAGCGCCGCGGCATCGATCGTCGAGGCGATCTTCGGATAGACCGTCTCCACCGCCGACAGGATCGCCACCTTGGGCCGTTCGATCTCGAGCGCCTGCGCAAGTTCGATCGCATTTGGACGATGTCGCGCTTGGTATCGAGATCGGGGAAGATGTTGATCGCGGCATCGGTGATGAACAGCGGTTTGGGGTAGTGCGGCACATCGAGCGCGAAGACATGGCTCATCCGGTGCTGGTCCGCAGGCCATTCTCCGCGATCGACGACCGGATCCATTAGCTCATCGGTGTGAAGTTTCACCCTTCATCAGGCATTCGGCTTTGCCGCTTCGAACAAGTTCGACGGCGCGTGCGGCGGCCGCATGGCTATGGGGCACATCGACGATTTCGTTACGTCGCAGGCTGCGTTCCGCCTCGCGCGCGGTCGCTTCGATCTTTGGGCGAGGACCGACAAGGATCGGACGCATCAAGCCTTGAGACGCAACGCTCTTCGAGAAGCGCCTGTTAAATGACAAGCTCTTATCACAAGGGTGGACAACGGCGGTGCGCACCGGCTCAAGCGCATGTGTCGCGGTGATCAGTTCGCGGTAGCGCGCACCGCGTCGGCGACGAAGAACTTGGTAGCATACACGTGCGGTGGGCCGTCGGTCGGAGCGATGACCTCGGCCTGCCCCTTGATGACTATCTCGTCATCCTGATTGACACACAGACAGTCGAGGGTCAGGCGATGGGTTTTGGTCTTCGTTGCGACTGGCGACTTGGATCGTCACGGTGTCGCCCAAGCCGACAGGTCGGCGAAAGCTGAGGTTCTGGTTGAGGTAGATCGTGCCGGGGCCGTAGTTCGGCGCCCAGAACCGCCGAGGTCAAAGCGCCGCCCCACATGCCATGCGAGATGATCTGATGAAACATGTTGGAAAGCGTAATCCTCATCGACATGAAGCGGGGTTCACGTTGCTGGATATTACGGCGAACAAACGGATATCCTCGGTCTTCAGTTTGCGAATCAAGTTCGGCGCTGTCGCCGATTTCGATTTCGTCAAACGTCTTGTTTTCAATGTATTGCATCGGGCTGTTCCTGTGCGTCGGGCCGAGCAGCCGAACGTCCCAAACTCACGCAGGACCGGTTGCTCTCGTCGGCCTCTATCTCTTCGGCTATGGCCTCGACGTCGCGGAAGGCGTCGCCGCCGGACTGATCGCCGTCGACATGGGCAACCAGCTTGTCGTTGATCTCCAGATCGGCCGGCCCCGGGGATGGGGGCGATCTCCCGCTCATCTTTGCCGACGGTCGCGGTGAACCGCTGTTCGGTTGCGGCATCGCCGGTCGGATACGTGGTATCGGGCGTCCAGTTATCGTTTCCTGGTCATAACGCGTCTCCTTGTGGTCAGGACATGACGTGGTAGCCGGCATCGACGTAGGAGATGTTGCCGGTCACGTTGCGTGCAGACGTGCCGCCAACCCCGCAGCCATGTTGCCAACATCTTCAATGGTCACCAGCCGTTGTTGCGGCGCACGCGCACGTGCCTCGTCGATCAACGCGTCGAAATGCGCGATGCCCGATGCGGCACGGGTCATAAGTGGCCCCGGTGACAGGGCATTGACCCGGATACCCTCCGGTCCCACCGGCCGCCATGTATTTCACGGTGGACTCCAGTGCCGCCTTTACGGGACCCATAACGTTGTAATGATCGACGACTTTTTCGGCGCCGTAACAGCCGACCGTCAGCAGGCACCCGCCATTCTTCATCAGTGGCCGGGCCTTGCGCGCAAGCCGGATGAAGGAGTGAACGGAAATATCCATCGCCATGCCGAAACCCTCGCGTGAACAATCGACTACACCCCCATGCAGATCTTCCTGCGGGCAATACGCGACCGAGTGAAGCAAGAAATCGAGGCCCCCATTTGGCGGAAATCGCCTCAAAAGTGCGTCCAGCTGCGTGTCGGACGTGACGTCCAGCGGCATGAACAGTTTTGCGTTCAGATCCGTGGCAACCGGGTCGACATAAGGTTTCGCCTTATCGTTGAGAGAAGCAACCGCAAGCTCCGCACCTTCGCGCACGAATGCCCGCGCACAGCCAGCCGCGATGGAGTGTTCATTGGCGATCCCGACGACGAGACCGCGCTTTCCTTCAAGCAAACTCATGGGTTAGCCCCTCGTTGCGCTCCAGGCGCCTATTTCTGAAAAATATAGGTCCCGGCGCGGCGGCCAGAGCGTTGACGATTGCCGGGGGCGCGACCGGCGCACCCGACCGCTCTTCAAGCCACGACACCCATTCACGCCACCACGAGCCATCCTTCATCGGCGTTTGTGCGGCCCAGGTTTCGGGATCGATATAGCGATCGTCATGATTTGCCGTGGCGATCTGATAGCTGCGGTGCTTGTGGCCCGGTTCCGACACGATACCGGCATTATGCCCGCCGCTGGTCAGAACGAAGGTCAACTCCGTGTCGAGATAAAGATGCATCTTGTAGACAGATGGCCAGGGCGCCACGTGGTCCTTGACGGTGCCAACGGAAAACACCGGAACCCGGATGTCGGTCACGGAAATCGGACGCCCATCCACGATGAAGCGCCCTTCAGTCAGATTGTTGTTCAGATAGAGCGACCGGAGATATTCCGAATGCATCCGGAAGGGCATCCGCGTGCCGTCCGCATTCCAGGCCAAAAGGTCGAACATCGCCGGCTCGTCGCCCATCAGGTAGCTGTGAAGGATCCGCGACCAGATGAGATCGGAGGATCCGATCATCTGAAAGGCGCCGGACATCTGTGTCGAGTCCAGGTATCCCTGATCCCACATCATGTCTTCAAGGAATGTCAGCTGGCTCTCGTTGATGAAAAGCTGCAATTCGCCCGGCTCGGTGAAATCGATCTGCGAGGCGAAGCAACTGAGCGATGCGAACGGATCATCTCCGTCGCGGCCGATCGTGGCCGCGGCAATTGAAAGCAAGGTGCCGCCGAGACAGTAACCGACGCCATGAATTTTCTGATCCGGCACGATGCCCTGGACCGCGCCTATCGCATCCATGACGCCCATCTTGCGGTAATCGTCCATCCCCAGATCGCGATCCTCAGCACCCGGATTGCGCCAGGAGATCATGAAAACGGTGTAGCCTTGATCGACCAGAAACTTCACCATCGAATTTTCCGGCGAGAGATCGAGGATGTAATATTTCATGATCCATGCAGGCACGATCAGGATCGGCTCGGGCCGCACCTTGTCAGTGGTCGGTGCGTATTGGATCAGCTCGATCAGATGGTTGCGGTAGACCACCTTGCCCGGCGTCACAGCAACCTCGTGACCGGGGCGGAACGCTTCCGCTCCGGCAGGTGGCTTGCCGCTTTGCTGGCGCCCCAGATCGTCCAGCCACGTCTGAAAGCCGCGAACGAGGTTCTGGCCGCCCTCTTCGCGGGTCTTGGCCTGCAATTCGGGATTGGTTGCGAGGTAGTTGGACGGCGAGAACATGTCGAGGATTTGCCGCGTGGCAAATTCCACGACGTTCTCATGCTGCTCGGTAACGCCGCGCACACCGGTGGTCACGTTGTGCCACCATTGCTGATTGAGCAGGAACGACTGGTAGAAAAGGTTGTAGGGCCATTTCTGCCAGGCGTCGCCCCGGAATCTCCGGTCCTGCGGCAAAGGTTCGATACATGGGGCAACGTCACCGCCGGAGGCGGCGCAGGTCGCAGCATAGCGTGAGAGCCGCATCCACTTTCGAAACGCCTTTTCCGAGATCTCGATCTGCTTGCCCGGGGATGTCGCCAAGTGCGCCAACCAGTCCAGATAAGCGCCCGCGAGCGCTGCCGGAGAGAGGCCCTTTGTAGTTCTGGCCATTCTGGCTTTCAGCGCGCGATCCAGAAATTCCGGCATGGCCGTATCGCGATCTGGCATCCGTCCAGCCTCCTGTTTCGGCGATTCCGGCGAGACCGAGAGGATGGGCGTCTTTCTGTCCAGCCCTTTCCCATCGCCGATTTCGTCGGGCGTATTGGCGGTTTTCGGTATCGTATGGCCCATCACTCGGGCTCCTTTTTAATGGCTGTGCCTGTTTACCGACACCCGTTTGAGGAACATTGAATCTCGATCAGGTCGCTCGGGTGACAACAGGCATAAACACTGCGGTGTCCATGATAACATAGGTATGAAGATCAGCCGGTGCATCCAACAATTCGACATATCGGCCTAGTTTATTCTGCATTGCAGCAAGTCTTGACGCTGCGATGCAGCATTGGTAGGCTGGTCAAACCGACCTGCTTCCGCTCACCCTGAGATATGGAGAAAGCCAATGCAATGGAAGCGCTATGGCACAATCGCTGTTGCCCTCATCGTGCTCTCGGGCGGTGCCTACGCCATTTGGTTGAACAGCCAATCCGCGGAACTCCCAGCCGGTATCGCCAGCTCAAACGGACGGATCGAGGCCGAGCGTATCGATGTCGCGGCCAAGCTGCCGGGGCGCATTGCCGAGGTTCGCGTTTCCGAAGGCCAATGGGTCAAGGCGGGTGATCTGGTCGCGCATATGGACACGGCCGAGATTGATGCTCAGCTGCGTCAGGCCGAGGCCGCCGTCACGCAGGCCGAGCAGCAGAGGCTGCAAACCGAGGCCTTGCTGAACCAACGCCTGTCCGAACAGGAGTTCGCGCAGGCGGAGTTTGCCCGTGCCGAGCAACTTGCGGCCAAGGGGCATGCGCCACAGGAACTGGTTGATCAAAGAAAATCCGTCTTGACCACAGCAGATGCCGGAGTGGTCGCCGCCCGAGCAGGTATTGATCTTGCAACGGCTACGATTGCGGCGGCACAGGCCACCGTCGAGCGGCTGCAAAGCATACGCTCCGACGCCGATCTGGTGGCTCCGCATGATGGCCGCGTCCAATACATCCTCGCAAAGGCCGGAGAAGTCGTCGGTGCCGGCGGCAAGGTCGTGACGCTGACCGACCTGACAGACATTTACATGACGATCTTCCTGCCTGCGCGCGATGCGGGACTGCTCGCCATCGGGTCTGAGGCGCGCATCGTCCTTGATCCGATCCCGGATTACGTGATCCCTGCGACTGTCACCTTCGTCGCCAGCTCGGCCCAGTTCACGCCGAAATCCGTCGAGACCACTGACGAGCGTGATCAACTGATGTTCCGGGTCAAGCTGACCATCCCCGAGGAGTTGCTGAAGGAATATCAGGAGCAGGCCAAGGCGGGCGTTGCCGGAGTGGGCTACGTACGCACGGACAGTGCCATTCCCTGGCCCGACATGCTTTCGGTGAAGCTGCCAGAATGACCTCTGCTCCGGTCGCCAGCCTGTCATCGGTCACGCACCGGTATGACGCCACATCGGCTCTGTCCGACGTGACGCTGGATATCCCGGCGGGCTGCATGGCGGGCCTGATCGGTCCTGACGGCGTCGGAAAGTCCACGTTGTTGGCGTTGATCGCGGGTGTGCGAAAACTGCAAAGCGGCGGCCTGACGGTGATGGACGGCGACATCACCGCGCGCGAGCATCTCCAGGCGTGCAATCATCGCATCGCCTACATGCCGCAGGGTCTCGGCCGGAACCTCTATCCAACGCTTCTTCGGTTACTGAAGAACCTCGATTTCTTTGGGCCGATTGTTCGGTCAGCCGGAGGCTGAGCGCCGTGCTTGCATCAAAGATCTGCTGCAGGCCACCGGTCTTTATCCTTTCCACAGGCCGGCGGGCAAGCTGTCAGGTGGCATGAAGCAAAAACTGTCGCTTTGCTCGGCGCTGATCCTATGACCCTGATCTTATAATCCTTGACGAACCCACTACCGGCGTCGATCCGTTGTCGCGCCAGCAGTTCTGGGATTTGATCGACCACATCCGCGCAGCGCGACCGACGATGAGTGTGATCGTCGCCACCGCCTACAGGAAGAGGCGGAGCGCTTCGACTGGCTGGCCGCCATGAATGCGGGAAAGGTCATCTCCACCGGATCGCCCGCCGAAATCCGTACGGCTGCCGGACAACCAACGCTGGAAGATTCATCGCGATGCTGCCTGGAAGAGGACCGGACAAGGCTATCGCGCCGTCGTGGTGCCGCCACGCCGGACCGTGAGCGGTCCGCCTGCGATCGAGGGCGCAGGGCCTGACTTGTCGCTTTGGAGATTTCACCGCTGTCGATCACGTCGATTTCCAGATCAGCCGGCGAGACCTTCAATTTCCCGGCTCGAACGGCTGCGGGAAGACGACGACGATGAAGATGCTGACCGGCTTGCAGAAGGCCAGCGAAGGCAAGGCTTTGCTTTTCGGCGAGGTGCTGGACGCGGATGACATGGCGACCCGGCAGCGGGTTGGCTACATGTCCCAGGCCTTTTCCCTCTACGGGGAGTTGACGGTTCGCCAAAACCTGGAACTGCACGCCCAGCTCTATCAGTTACCTGGTCGAGACCCCGCGCCCGAAATCGGGTCTGCGGAAATGCTGACCACTTTCGACCTGGCGGCGGATGGCTGACAAGCGCCCGGATGCCCGCCGCTCGGTTTCCTGCGCAGCGGCTTCAACTCGCCGTCGCGTTGTACGCGCCCGAAGTCTTCATTCTGGACGAACCGACTTCGGGTGTCGATCCGGTCGCAAAGGGACGGGTTTCGGCAACACCTGATCCAGCTGTCGCGCGATGACGGCGTGACCATTTTCGTCTCGACCCATTTCATGAACGAAGCGGCAACGCTGCGATCGCATCTCGCTGATGCATGCGGGAAAGGTGTCTGGCGATCGGAGACGCCCGCCGAGACTGGCCCGAAAGCAAAGGCACCGACGACCCTCGAAAGAGGCGTTTGTCGGCTATCTGCGAGAAGCGGCAGGTGGCGCTGACGACGCGCCATCCCGGAACTGGCCGCGGCGCTGCCGGAACGGCGGCAAGACTTCAGACATCGCCTATTCGACGTTGCTCGGCTTTGGGCCTTCGCACGCCGCGAGTTGATCGAGATCCTGCGTGACCCGATGCGGCTGACCTTCGCGTTTCTGGGCCCGATCATTCTGATGCTGACCTTCGGCTATGGCATCTCCTTCGACGTGCAGCGCCTGCCCTACGCTGTTTTCGACCGCGACCAGAGTGCCGAAAGCCGCGACTATTGGAAAGCTTCTCCGGTCGCGCGATCTCGAAACACCGGTCGCAGGCAGCGTGACCGAGTTGGACGCCGCATGAAAAGCTCGGAACTTGTCGTCGCCATCGAGGTGCCGCCCGGGGTTCGGCAGGTCACTGCTGCGCGGTGACCAGCCCGAAATCAGGGTTGCCGTTGATGGAGCGATGCCGTTCCGGGCGGAAACGACCCGTGGCTATCTGCAAGGTCTGGCAGTGTCCTACATGTCCGATCAGACCGAGCGCGCCTATGGCCGCCCTTACGATACGTCGGCAGCATCTGTCGAGACCCGCTTCCGTTACAACCAATCGTTCCATAGCTGTTTCGCGATGATCCCGTCGGTCATCATGCTGATGCTGGTCCTGATCCCTGCGATGATGGCCGCGATGGGGGTCGTGCGGGAAAAGGAAACCGGCTCGATCGCCAACTTTCGTTCGACACCGGTGACGCGAACCGAGTTCATTCTGGGCAAGCAGCTGCCCGATGTCGTCATCGCCATGCTCAGCTTCGCCACATTGATCATCGTCTCTTACGGCGTCTTCGGCGAACCGGTCAAAGGCTCGGTCGCAGCGCTTTTCGTCGGCACGCTGCTTTATGTTCTGGCCACCACGGGCTTTGGTGTTCTGGTCTCGACCTTCACCCGAACACAGGTTGCGGCAACCTTTGCGGCGGCCGTCATCTCGATCATCCCTCGCTGTCAACTTCTCGGGGCTGTTCGGTTCCGGCATCCTTCGCTGTCGGGCGGTGGGCCACGATCGGCCTTGCCTTCCCGTCCGCCGGTATTAGTAAGATCAGCGTCGGCACGTTCACCAAGAGCCTCGGGTTCCACAGCTTGGATACCACGCCGCACTCGCGGGCTTTGCAGCCCTGTTCATCGCGGTGTCGGTCATTGCTCTCAGCAAGCAGGAGAAATGACATGCGGCAATGGCTGACCAATGTCTTCCGGCTCGGCCTGAAGGAGATCAGCAGCCTGCGCGCCGATCCAGTTCTGATCCTGCTCATCGTCTACGTGTTCAGCTTTGCGGTCTATTCCGTTGCGACCGGCGCCAAGCTCGAGGTCGCAAATGCGTCCGTGGCCTATGTCGATCAGGATCGCTCGGCGCTCACCGGGCGCATTCTGGGCGCGATCTTGCCGCCCGAGTTCAATCCGCCGCAGGAAATAGCGGCGAATGAGATCGCAAGCGTCATGGACCGCGAACTGTGTTCGTGCTGTCGTTTCCACCCTCGTTCGAGGCCGATGTGCTTACTGGCAGGGCGCCCCAAATTCAGTTGAATGTCGATGCCACCGCGATGGCGCAGGCCGGCAACGGTTCTGCGTCTCAGCAGATCGTCCGTGCCGAGGTTGCCAAGTTCGTTTCGGCGACGATGCCGCCACGACGCTGCCGATTGACCTGGTGGTTACGTCTGAATTCAATCCGAACCTCAATTCCGTGTGGTTCTCATCCGTGATGCAGATCATCAACAACATCACCATCCTGTCGGTGCTCGACCGGCGCCGCACTGATCCGCGAGCGCGAGCACGGCACGATCGAGCATTTGCTGGTGATGCCGGTCACTCCGTCCGAGATCATGGTCGCGAAGATCTGGGCCGACGGCCTCGCGATCATTGTCGCCGCCATCCTGTCGCTCTGGATTGTCGTCCAGATCGTACTTGCGGTACCGATCGCGGGGTCGATCCCCCTCTTTGTGCTCGGTGCCGTTCTCTATCTCGTCTCGGTGACCGGGCTTGAACTTCCTCGGCGACCTTCACCACGTCGATGCCGCAGTTCGGCCTCCCGGCGCTGCCGGTGCTCGTGATCATGCACCTTCTTGTCCGGCAGCACCACCCCGATGGAAGCATGCCCGCCTGGTTCAAAAGCGTCATGTAGTTGGCACCTTCAACGCATTTCGTCGCGTTTCGCAAGCCATTCTCTATCGCGGTGCTGGCCTCGATATCGTCCTGGCCCACATGGGCTCGAACCATGGTCGGCACTCAGCGCGGTGTCTTCTTCTACATCGCGCTCCAACGTTTCAGGGTAACCATGGCCACAGCGCACTAAATGGTCCTATTGATTCGGAGAACGAACAGACCGGCGCCCGATGATCACGTTGACGAAGGCGGAGTTGAACGACCAAAAAAGAAATCTTTACGTAACCAGAGAAAGGTTAAGTTATGAAGATGAATTCAGATCGGCCTTGTTGCTATGGCACTTGCAGTTGCCGGGTGCACAGAACCCGGGCACTACCCCATCAGTGGCGACGAATGCGGTCCGAATGTACCCGGTTCATACCTAAACGCGTCCGGCTGCGAGACATCGCCAAGCGTATAGAACGGTACGTCCCCGACGCAGAGCGGCTCGCGTGCGTGAGCATCTCTGCGTTCCGGGCGGTCATTGGTAGCGGCCGTGTCCGCTTTCAGTGCTTCGCTCGATTTCGAACACTGCGCAGCATCCGTCAGAATGGGTCGGATCAGTCGACCGCCGCTGGTCACGAATCTGCTTGCGCTCCCCGTGGCGAATTGTGCCGTTATGTTGGGCCGCCATCGGCCCCAATTCCACAGAACGTCATGTCCAGCGCCAGAGCAGTCGCGCCTGAAAACAGCATCGCCGCGAACGCCAAGCAGAGACTCGCGCCAATTCAGGCGGCCATTTCGTCTGTGAATTCAGGTCAGGGGCCTGCGCGCCACGCATGTGGCGGATGCATCGTCGATGGCTTCAGCAGGCCCTCCCAGGCTTGCCAAGGTTTGTCGGGGCACACCACGAGTTGCAAAGCACAGGTAGTTCGTCCGGCGTAACCGATCGATCAGTTTGGACGGTCAGCCTGAGATGATCGCTCGTGATGACAACATGACCTTTGGCGTCCTGCATTCGCACTTCCACAAACTTTGCGCGCTGCACACGGGCGCCTCACTTGAGGACCTGCCTCGCGACAATGCCCTCGATGACCCTTGAGGCCTTCACCTTTCCACGGGGCGAAAGCCGCACATTCCCGCCGCCGCTGCCCGACTGAGCTACCTACGCAAAAACTGGCTGAGGCTACGAGGCCGCCCTGCCGCGCCGGTGGGATTCCTTCTGACAGAGCCCCGGCAAACGTGCTTGTTGCTTTGCTGCTGCAATAGTGCATCATCGCTGCATGAATGAATCACTCACCCTTCCGCCGCTCCGTTCCCTTGCGGCCACCACGAACTCCGACCTGAGCTTGCTTGCCGGCATTCTTGACGCGTCCAGCGATGCTTGCTGGTGCATGGAATTCACCGAGCCGGTGGACCTGACCGCGCCCGATCACGAAGTGGTTCGGCAGGTGTTCCTGAACGACCCGCGGTGGCGTTTTTGCAATGCGGCGATGGCGCGGCTGTATCTCCTTCCGCCCGACAGGGTGTTCGACGATCAACCCGTGTCGGACATCTTCCCGAGAAACCGCCAGAACGAGGAGTTCGTGTTGAACCTCATCGCCAACGGCTTTGAGGTAGATGCGGCTCCGGCGCTGGACCGGCGCTATGATGGTGTGCAGATCTATGTCGAGAACGATGTTCGCGCCCATATCGAGGACGGGCGGCTGATCCGCATGTTCGAGGTTTGTGCGCGATGTCGGCAAGCACCGGCGCCGCGAAGAAGCTCTCAAGGCCGAACACGATATGGCGTTGGCGATGCTGGCGGCGCAACCGTCGGCGGTGTTGGCGATCAGTGCGCAGGGTGCGATCCTTGCGGCCAATCCGGCTGCGGCGGTGATGCTTGCCAAAGACAATGCGGCCTTGAGCGGTCAGCAGGTGGGCTCGGCGGTTGCTGGGCGGTCGGCGCCGAGGCCGGACGCTGCATCGAAGGCGCAGCCAGATCCCTTGGCGCGGGCGGGTCGCAGACCGGGCGGCTTGGCGGGGTACAAGAGCATTGTTGGTCACTTTACGCCGGGGTCGGCGCGCCCTGCGCCGCGGTTCTGACCCTGACGCGGAGCAGTAACCATGTCTGATGCGCTGTCCTTCCTTGCGCTGAGCGACGACGGGCACATTCTGCTCGGCTCGATGCCTCGGTTACGGCGCTGAATGACGAGGCGGCCCGGTTGCTGGGGATCGAACGGGCGCCGCACGCCTTTGCCGAGATCGAGACCGATCAGCGGGACGGGCCTCCGTTCTGCTGGCTGTTGCCGAGGGCCGGCGTACTCACATTGACGCGGTCCGACCGGAAGGTGCTTGCTTGCCAGTCTGCGCGGCGCACCCGGCACCAGCCATGTCGGTCTGATCGAGTTGCGCCATCTGGATCAGTTCGACTATCGCCGCGACCGTGCGCTTGGCGTTTTGGCCGAACAGCCCTTGCGCACGACGGTCGAGAACCGCACCCGGCCCGACTTTTCCGCCCAGCGTCGTCTGTCGCCCGCACTGAACCGGCTGCTTTCACGCGGTGAACGCGCGATCCGGCAGGGTGCACGCATCCTGATTACCGGCGAATTCGGCGTAGGCAAATCCGAAATCGCGCGGTTTCTGCACAGCGTTGTTGCAGACACCCGCGACGCCTTCGTGATCGTCAATTGCGCGACGGACTCGGCCAATACTGGATGCGGCGCTGTTTGCCGACGACGGGCTGATTGCTCAGGTGATGGGTGGCACGCTGTTTCTGGACGACGTGGCCGATCTGCTGCCGGTGCAGGCCCGCCTCCTGGGGTTTCTGGAAGACGGTGCGGCATCGCGCGGCATCGGCCCGCGCCGTGGCCCGCCTTTGCGTCTGATCGCCGCCACCAACGCCGATTTGCAGGCGCTGGTGCGCGAAGGCCGTTTCCGCTCGGACCTGTATTATCGCCTCGCCGTGATCGCGCTGGCGGTGCCGCCCCTGCGCCAAATGCCAGACCTGATCGGCCATCTGACCGACCGCTTCCTGCAGACCATAAACCAGCGGCGGCTGACGCCGGTCATCTTGCCGCGACGGCTGCGTGACCTGTTGGACGATTACGCCTTTCCCGGCAACATCCGGGAACTTCTGAATATCGTCCAGCGCGCCGCGATGGCCTTCATGGAAGACGCGACCGACATGGAAGAGTTGTTCGCCGAATTGTTGACGCCGGTGTCCGACACCCCGGATCTGGCCGGGGTGGCCTCGCTGGACCTTCGCACCGAAGTGCGCCGGTTCGAGCGGGCGCTGATCGACAAGGCGATCCGCATCTACGGCAGCAAGCGCAAGGCGGCCAAGGTATTGGGCGTGGATATAGGCACGATCGTCAGAAAGACGGAGAGTCAGTAGAGCAGACTGAAAGCAACTCCAACAGGGGAAGAGGAAAATGACCATGTTACGGAAACTTGTCACCGGGACCGCAATTGCGACGCTCAGCGCAGGCACGGCGCTGGCCGAAGGAGAACTGAACCTGCTGACCTGGGGAAGGCTATGCCGACCCCAGCTTCATCACGCCGTTTGAGGAAGCCAGCGGCTGCAAGGTCACGGCAACCTATGTCGGCTCCAATGACGACTTTGCACCGAAACTGGCAGCGGGGGGGCGGGGTGTTCGATCTGGTCTCTCCGGCCATCGATTTCTACCGCGCCTTCGCCACCGCCGCCGTTTTTGGCGGACCCAATCGATACCTCGCGGATCGAGAACTGGGAGCAGATCTACGAGAAGTTCCGCACGACCGAAGGCATCAACTCCGATGGCAAGGTGTACGGGGTTCCGTTCTCGTGGGGGGCCATTTCGTTCATGTACCGCAAGGACAGGTTCGACACGCCGCCGACCTCGATTGCAGCCCTGTGGGATCCTGCGCTGAAAGGCCGGATTGCCCTGTGGGACGACAAGAGCGCGATCTATGTCGCGGCCCGCCTGAATGGCGATACCGACATCTACAACCTGACCGACGAACAGATTGCCGCCGCACAGGAAACGCTCCCTGAAGCAAGTAGCCGCTGGTGCGGAAATACTGGGCAACGGCGGGCGAGCTGGTCGATCTGTTCAAATCCGACGAGGTCTGGATATCGAACACCTGGCAGACCAGTCGTCGCCGCTGGTCTGCTCAAGGCGTCGACGTGATCGAGTTCATTCCCACCGAGAACGCCGAAGGCTGGATGGACAGCTTCATGGTGAGCAACGTACCAGGAATGCGCCTACAAGTTCCTCCAACATGGCGGTCAGTGAGGCCGGGCAGTGCGGTGTGGCCACGCGCAACGGCCATCGGCAACCAATCCGACAGCGGCCAAGGCTCATGACGCCGAACAATACGCCGCGAACTGGCACCAGGACGACCCCGATTATCTCGACAGCCTGCTGCTGTGGGAAAACCTCGGGCCGCGCCTGTCGGCCTATACCAACGCCTGGAACGCGGTGAAGTCGCAAGAACAACAGACCGGATCTGCGGTGGGGGCCGGGGAACCGGCCCCTCTTGGGGGAAGAGAGGGGTACATGTCCGACATCATCCGCATCGAGCGGTTGACCAAGCGGTTCGCAACGGTCGTCGGGGTCGACGATGTCACGCTGAGCGTGGCCGAGGGCGAGTTCGTGACGCTGCTGGGCCCTTCTGGCTGCGGCAAGTCCACGCTGCTGCGGATGCTTGGCGGGTTCGAGGAGCCGACATCGGGGCGGATCTGGCTGGATGGCAAGGACGTCACCGGGCTGCCGCCAAACCGGCGCGATGTGAACATGGTGTTTCAGGACTACGCCCTTTTTCCGCATATGAGTGTCGGCAAGAACGTGGGCTACGGGTTGCGCGCGGCGGGGATGCCGAAGGCCCAGGCGGCAACGCAGGCGCGCGAGGCGCTGGCGCTGGTGGGTCTGGCCGATCGAATACGACGCCGGGCCGCACCAACTGTCGGGCGGTCAGCGGCAGCGTGTGGCACTGGCGCGGGCCATCGTGCGGCGGCCCAAGGTCCTGTTGCTGGACGAGCCGCTGTCGGCGCTGATGCTAAACTCGCGCCAGGCGATGCAGGTGGAGTTCGAAGTATTTGGACAACAAAGGCCTGACCTTCGTCATGGTAACCCATGACCAGACCGAGGCACTGA
>CAVPRV010000005.1:0-76447 GCA_963707885.1 uncultured Alphaproteobacteria bacterium | reverse complement strand
CATTTCTCTTCCTCCAGGCACGTTCGATAGGCCTCGATCTCGCGGAAGTTCGATGTCCTCGTGCACGAGTACCCGAAAGGTCTTCATCCCTTGCGGCGCGGCTTCGCGGTTCTGTGCGGGAGTTCCTCGATGGCTTCCTCGAAAGATCGGGTCCGTGCGGTGCCGGCCTGAATGGAGGCGAGGCGTCGCCGAAGAGTACCGATCAGATCCGCTTCCTCGAGCACCGCAAGGAGCTTCTCGGTCCAGCGGGCGTCCTGCTTGACCAGCTCGGCCTTGCCGTTCACGGTGAGCACGCGCAGGCTTCCCGCTGCGCTTCATTTCCCTCAAGTGCTCCTTCGCGTGCCGCTCTGAAAATCCAAAAGAGAATGGATGTGGTCGAGGTCGATCATGGACACGGGCCTCCTCTCGAACAGTGAATTACCTGCGAATTGCCTGTTACCCTTGGAACAGGCACGAGGAAAGAACCGCCGCGGTGAAACTGGCGGCGCGTGACTCGATCGCGCGGCGCGCGAGCGGGACCCTACGCCCCTGTCCCTCTCCCGCGCCGCGGGCGGGGGACCCTCGATGGTGGGTCGGTGCGCATTCCTGCGCTCGAGGTCCTTGGCGCACTCTGCGGCTTGGCGCGAGAAATGTTTCTACCGCGCTCGCCGTTGTTTGGGGCGGCGTTCGAATTCGCCGCTCTGATCGAGGCCGTCGAGGAAGGCCTCGCGGCGCAGGGCATCGGGGATGTTGGGCAGGAAGCCCATGTGGCTGGTGGGGTACCAGTGGATCTCGGGGCCGCCCATTGGCGGCGGGTGGACTCGACGATGGCGGGGTCGAAGAAGAGGTCGTCGGAGCCGGCGATCATCAGCACGCGTTCGGGCGGCAGCTGCGGGCGCAGGGCGTTCCAGCCGAGGCTGGAGACGAACGCGGCGAAGTCCTTCATGTCCCAGCCGAAGCTCTGCAGATCCGCGGCGCATGCGGCCGAGCACCGGGGCGTCGGCGACCATCGCGGCGAGGTCCATGTGGGCGATGAACGGCACCGAGTAGGCGAAGCGCGGTTCGAGGCAGGTGAGGGCGAGGGTGAGCGCGCCGCCGAGGCTCAGGCCGGCGATGCCGACCGGGCGGTCGTCCTCGGCGAGCATCCACGAGAGCAGGGTGCGGGCGTCGAGCGCCGGTCTGGCGCAGCGCTTCGAGGCTGCGCACGAGGTCGGCGGTCCAGAACAACTCGCCGCTGAAGTACGACCGCCGCGGTGCGCGACAACCGTGATAGGCGGGCTGCATCTGGACGATCTCGACGTCGAGCATGCGGGCGATGCCGCCGATCAGGACGAACTCCTCGATGTAGGTTTCCGGCTGCTACATGTCGCCGTGCAGTCGGCCGGCGCGGACGCCTGGCGGCCGAAGCCGGACGGATGCGGCGGGCCCACACGCGGTGGGTTTCACGGTCCTCGTGGCGATGACGCTCGGCGAACTTCGGCTCGAGCGGCACGTGCGGCGAGACGAAGGAGAGGTCCTCGCTGGTCCAACCGGGGAACCGCCAGCGCGGAGCAACCTGAACCTCGGGCAACCCCTTCGGCTGGGGGAACAACTGCAGGGTTTTTTGTCATCCTTCGTGACGCCGAGGTCGGGGATCGTATTGGCGACCGGCGGGCCGGTGAGCCACTGGACGACGTCGACGAGCGCGCCGGTGACCTGGTCGGGATGAAGGAATTCGAACGATGCCATGGACCCTCCTCGCCGGCCGGGCTTCGCAGGTCGCGGTCCTATTCTCAATTGACGACGAGCGCCACGGCGGAAGCGGCTCCTGTTCCTCAGCCCCAGCCCCCAGCCTGGATCGAATGCTCGGAGAGGCTCGGGCTGGGGACGGAGGTGGTGGTCGATTCTCCGACACGGACGGACAAAACACGTCACTCCGTGCATGGTGGCGCCCTAACATTTGGCGTTGACGCTTGCCCGATCGGTTCTTGTTGGATGGCGCCGATCGGTGCTTGGCGGCGTGACGATGACGATGCGACGGTATGCCGCCCTGCGGAGGTTCTCGGTCCTCCTCGTGCTCGTAGCGAGCGCGGCGCCGAGAGCGTCGGCGATCGTATATGGCGGCGGCGGGTCGTCGACCGATTGTTTGCTCGTCCTCAACGCACCGGTGAACATGCCGGTGACCTCGCCGAAGCAGGTGGTCTGCACGGACGGCGATCCGGCCTGCGATTCCGACATGACGATCAACGGAGTTTGCGAGGTTCGGGTCGCGGCGTGTGCGAACTCGACGGTGCTCGCCGGGTGCTCGCTGGCCGGGATCGAACTGGTGGAGGTGCTCCACGCCGACGACAACGCGCAGGACGCGAAGTTCGACCCGGATTTCGCGGCGTTGCAGACGCACCATCGACACCGAGATCGCGCCGCCGACGGCGGTTTCCGATCCGTGCACGGCGGCCTCGGCGATCCGGGTGCGGATTCGCGGGCCGATCAACGGGCGCTGCTCCAAGGGCAAGAAGAAGCTGCGACTCACCACCCTGTTCGTCGAGCATCGGCGGCAAGGTCTACGAGGACAAGGACGGTTGGAGTTGACCTGCCCCCCGGTGGCCGGCTGCGACGCGAACACGCTTTCTCGGGCACGTTCGACCGAATCCAGCACCAAGTACTTCGACCAGAGCTGCGCGGTCAGCGGCTGTCACGACCACAGAGCCACGCCGCCGGCTTGCTTCTCGAGACCGGCGCCGCCCACGCCAATTTGGTCGGTGTGACACCGACCAACCCGTCGCGGCGAGTGCGGGCTGGGAGCGGATACTCGTGACGAGTCCGAGCAGTGGCGACCCGACCAGAGCTTCATCTACCACAAGCTCACCGGCGACCTGGCAGCGGATTCGGGTCGCGCATGCCGCTCGATCGGAAGGAGCTCCCCGCCGCTGATCGACATCCTCCGGTCTGGATCGAAGCCGGCGCCCGCGCGACCGGGTGGGTGACGGGCACCGAACACTAGAGACGCAGCGAGAAGAGGATCCAAACATGGGCGACGAGAACACCTTCCTCTCGGCCGCAGAGGCCCGGCACCTGCTCCGACGGACCGGCTTCGGGCGCCAGGCCGGATGACAAGATCCTCGACAGGCCTCACGCGCGGGCGGCGGTCGACGACCTGCTGGACTTCAAGACCCAGAAGTACAAGCCAACCGGCCGCTACATCGAGAACGCACGGTGGCTGAAGCAGATGATCCGCGTACGTCACCCGCTGCAGGAGAAGCTCGCTCTTCTGGCACGACCACTTCGCGACCAGCGTCTCGACAAGGTCGGCAACGCCGAAGCGATGGCGCACCAGAACGCGACTCCTGCGCACGAACTGCAAGGGCAACTTCCGCACGTTCGTGAAGCGAGATCAACCGGACCCGCGATGATGGAGTTCCTCGACACCGTCCGGAACCGCGAACGGAGCCCAACGAGAACTACGCCCGCGAGCTGCTGGAGCTGTTCACGCTCGGCGTGCTCGGACGTCAGCCGGCAGCCGACAACTACGCGCAAGACGGACATCGTCCAGATCGCGCGCGCGTTCACCGGCTGGCGCCTCGACGACAGCGAGCAAGCCGGCTCTTCCGCGAGGGCCCACGACTTCAACGAGGACTTCCCGGAGCGCGGCCCGAAGGTGATCTTCAAGACGCGCGGCGGCTTCGGCCCGGGCGGCAGTCGACCTCGCCACGCCAGCGGCGAGGGCGCCGCCGAGATCGACGCGGTGGTCGACATCCTGCTCGCACACCGACACCGACGGCAAGAGCACGGTCGGCGCGTCGCATCACGCGCCGCCTGATCGAGTTCTTCGCCACGGCCGACGCCGACGACGGCGCTCGTGGACGACGTCGTGGTCGCGGCGTCGGGGTTCGCGACGACGCTGGGACATCGCCGCGCTCGTGCGCGACCGATCCTCGTGCACGACGCGTTCTACGCAGCACCGCCGCGCCGCCGCTTCGGCCCGGCAACGCAAGAAGTCGGTCAAGTGGCCGATCGACTTCGTCGTCAGCACGCTCCGGCTGCTGCGAGATCAAGCCGAAGGGCACAAGGATACGTCGACGGCGGCCGACGACAGCGACCGCTGCGCTCGCACGCTCGACGACATGGGGCAGACGCTCTTCGAGCCGCCGAGCGTGTTCGGTTGGGACTGGGAGAGCGGCTGGATCAGCAGCGCGACGATGCTGGCGCGCTACGGCTTCGCCCGTGACGTCGACGCGCCGCGCGCGAAGGGCGGCGTCAGCGGTTCCACCCCGAGAAGCTCATCGACCTCGCGCCTGCACCGCCCGACGACGATCGTCGACGCGGTCACCGGACGTGCTCGGGCTCACCGATCAGTTCACGGCCGCGGATCGCGCACGGCTCTGATCGCCTACCTCACCGACGACGGTACGCGTCGCGACGCCTCGACCTCACCGACGACGACGTTCGCAACACGCAAGCTGCACGGGCTCTTCGCGCTGGTGCTGCAGTCGCCCGCCTACCAGCTGCACTAGAGCGAGGACGGCGACCGATGGCCATCACACGACGACAGTTTCTGAAGCGTAGCGGCCTCGCCGCGGCGGCAGCCTCGTCGCGCCCGGTCTGTTCGCGCAGCCCGCTTCGTCCGCGAGGCCTTCGCCGACACGATCGGCGACCGCTACTTCGTGGTCGCTCTTTCTCGACGGCGGCAACGACGGCTTGAACACGGTCGCTGCCGGTCGACAACGGCGGCGGCAGGCTGCGCGCCGCGTACGAGCCGCGCGCAGCGCTCGAAGCCGGCAGCCGGACGGGCTTCGTCGATCAGCCGCGTCCCGGCTCCCGAGCACGCCGTCGGTGTCGATCCGAGCACCGGCGCGCCAGCTCGGCTTTCATCCCGGGCCTCGCGCGGCCTGCGCGACCTCTACGACCTCGGCAAGCTCGCCGTCATCCAGGGCTGCGGCTACCCGCGACTCAACCTCTCCCACGAGAGTCGGCCCGATGGCCTGGGAGACCGGCGACCCCGCGGGCATCAGCCGGCCGGCACCGGCTGGGTCGGGCGCTACCTCGCGCGCCAACTATGGCGGCGCGACATTCCCGGCCGTCTGCATCCGCGGATCGAGGTCGCCGGCGAGTTCGAGCAGACCGCGACCAGCGTGCTGGCCGATCGCCCGCTGCGTCGACTTCGAGCTTCCCCTACGACGATTCGATTCGGGACGACGATGCGCGCGAAGCGCGCCGCCTTCCTCGGCGCTCTACGCCGGCGCGGCGCCGCGAGCGCTGCCGATCGCGAAGTACGTCGGCGACGAGCGGCATCGCGACGCTGCTGAGCGACGCGAGAGCTACCCGGCCCTGCACGAGCTCTACACGTCGAATCGGCTCGACCTTCGAAGCAGGCGTACGACGACCTCGACTCCAGCCTCGCCCGCGACCTGCGCGAAGTCGCCAAGGTGATCTACGGCGTCGACACCGGGCAGTCCGAACGTCGCACGCCCGCTTCTTCGCAGGTCGCGAACGGCGGCTACGACACCCACTCCGACCAGGGCGGCGGTCGATCGCGACGGCCAACACTACGGCTTGCACGGCGAGGTCGGCGAACGTCGCTCGAAGCTCTTCTACGACGACTGCGCCGACATGGGCATCGCGAACAAGGTCTGCATCATGGTGTGGAGCGAGTTCGGCCGGCGCGTCGAGCAGAACGACAACGGTACCGACCACGGCTCGCAGGGTCCCATGTTCGTGATCGGCGGCGGCGTGCAACGGCGGCGTCTACGGCAACCACCCGAACATCGACCCGCGGCGCTCTACGACGACGGCAACACCGTCTACTCGCCAGGACCCGGCGACCCGTTCCGCTCGACCGACTTGCGCGACGTCTACGGCACCATCCTGAAGCACTGGCTGAACATGCCGCCCACAGATCCTCCTCGGCAGTCCTCACGCTCGACAGCGGCGATCCGACGACGCTGGACGCAGCCGAACTTCGACATGGGATTCCTCTGAGCATCCGGGCGCCGGCACGCCCCCCGTAACCTGCGGCCGGCGCCTCGTCGCGGAGACGCGGGAGGCACCTAGGGACCCCCCCCTTCCCCCCTCGGACTTCCCGCTCTCTGCCGTAAATTTCGTCTAGGTGTCTTTGCCACGATCGCGGACGCGATCGTGGCGGAGGGCTTCCGGAATCCCGCTGGAAATCTGGTAGTCGCGCGACCGTGATTCATTCCTTGTTGCGTGCCGATCCGCGCGTCGTTCTGGTTCCGATCGAGCACCTCTCGGCGCGCGGTCTCGTGGACGCGGGTCGTGAGGCGCTGGTGGCGTCCGGATGGAAGGCGGAACGTGTCGACCTCGTCGATCGCGGATTCGCCCTCTACTGGGATCGCGTCGCGTCGCTCGCCCAACGCAGTCCTGCCTGGGCGCCGCCACGGCTGCGCAACCTCGTGATCGTCGTCGAAGCGGATTCGGTTCATCCCTACGCGCAGATCCTCAACACGAGCAGTTGGACGCTGTTCGAATCCGACGTCGATCCCGAGACCTCGAACGCGGAGTTCCTCGCCTGCCTGCTCGCGCACGGCGACCGCATGGCGTTGCTCGGGGAGGTCACGCGCGCGGGACTGTTCAACGCCGCCTACTGGTTCGAGCGCACGGAGGCGGAACGCCAGGCGATTCGTGTCGGCGCCGAGCGAGCCCTGGTGGCCGATGCGGACCTCCACCGGGAGATCGTCGCGGCCTCGGGTTGGCTGGGCGAGTTGTACGAGAGCTCGTTGCGCCCGCCGCCGTCGTCGGCCGTGACGCGGCCGATTCCCGGGTCCGGTCTCATGGCTGAACGGTTTTATCTTGACTTGGCGAACGGTCCAAGCTATACCTTCGGGCATGCTAGAAGAAGTGGGCAAGCGGCACGGGGCCGAACCCGGCGCCGCTTTTTCATTTCGCTCGTGCGGACAGGCATGAGAGGCGGGCGCTGACTGTATGACAACGGGGAACGCGGGCAGAGGGGCCGAGGCCCATGGTCGATCAGGCCGTGGGGCTGCTCGGAGAGATCGCGGCGGAAATCCACGCCGCGATGAACCGGCTGAAACAGAACCAGTTCGACGATCTGAAGGAGGCCACGCGGTCCTGCCGGGACCTGCGGCAGGCGCTTCTGATGGTGTTCGAGGAAAGGGCGAAAGTTGCGAAACTCGACAAGCAGGAAACCGGGGTCGTTTACGACTACGCGCTCGACCTCGACGCCGCCCGCGATGAGATCGGGCGCCGCCTGGCTCGCCTCCGCGAGCGCGGAGACGGTCGATGGGTTTCTGGCAGGGCTTGAGTGACGAGGCGCTGATGGCGCTGCCCTGGCTCTTCGAGTTCTGGGCGCTGCCGCATCAGCTGCCGCCCGAGGGGGACTGGCAGACCTGGGTGATTCTCGGCGGGCGCGGCGCGGGCAAGACCCGCGCCGGCGCCGAATGGGTGCGCGCGCAGGTCGAGGGCGCGCGGCCGCGCGATCCGGGCGCGGGCCCGGCGGGTGGCGCTGGTCGGGCGAGACGGTCGACCAGGTGCGCGAGGTGATGGTCTTCGGCGACGAGCGGCATCCTCGCCTGTTCGCCGCCGGACCGGCGGCCGGTCTGGGAAGCGACGCGGCAGCGGCTGGTCTGGCCGAACGGGGCGATGGCGCAGGTCTATTCGGCGCATGAGCCCGAAAGCGCTGCGGGGCCCGCAGTTCGATGCCGCCTGGGTCGACGAACTTGCGAAATGGAAGAAGGCCGAGGAGACCTGGGACATGCTCCAGTTCGGCGCTGCGGCTCGGCGAGCATCCGCGGCAGGTGCGTCACCACCACGCCGCGCAACGTCGCCGTTCTGAAGGCGATGCTGACGCAACCCCTCGACGGTCATGACCCAGGCGCCGACCGAGGCCAACCGGGCCTATCTGGCCGGCGTCGTTCCTCGAGGAGGTGCGGGCGCGCTACGCCGGCACCCGGCTCGGCCGGCAGGAACTGGACGGCGTGCTGCTCGAGGATGCCGACGGCGCGCTGTGGACCTCGGCCGCGCTGGAAGCGCTGCGCGGCGACGCGGCTGCCGGACGTTCGAGCCGGGTCGTCGTCGCGGTGGACCCGCCGGTGACCGGGCACGCGGGCTCGGACGAATGCGGCATCGTCGTGGTGGGTGCCGTGACCGAGGGGCCGCCGCGCGACTGGCAGGCGGTGGTGCTGGAGGACGCCTCCGTTTCGGCGGCGACACCGACCGTCTGGGCGCGAGGCGGCGATGGCGGCGATGGAGCGCCACGGCGCCGAGCGGCTGGTGGCGGAGGTCAACCAGGGCGGCGACCTCGTGGCAGAGCGTGATCCGCCAGATCGACCCGATGGTGCCGTTCCGTGCGGTGCGCGCCTCGCGCGGCAAGACCGCGCGGGCCGAGCCGGTGGCGGCGCTCTACGAACAGGGCCGGGTGCGGCATCGGCGCGGGCTCGGGACGCTCGAGGACCAGATGTGCCGGATGACGGTGCAGGGTTACGAGGGCAAGGGCAGCCCCGACCGGGTCGACGCGCTGGTCTGGGCGCTGACCGAACTGATGGTGGAGCCGGCCGCGAAGTGGCGCAGGCCGCAGGTCAGGAGCCTCTTGACCGGGGCGACGGCCGCGCGACCGGGGACAGCCTCCGCGCGGGGCATATTTCGAGCAGGTGAAATGCCAGGCGACCCGTTCGGCGCCGGCGGCGTTTCGGTGCGCGCGACTGACGACGAGGAGCAATACGGGATGGCTGGAATATCTTCCGGCGCGCGGAGGGCGCGGTGCCGGAGGCAGAAGGCGTCGGCGACCGGGCCGCGTGGTCGGCGTGGGGATCGTCGGGTCGGGTGGCCTGGTGCCCGCGCGATGTGGTGAGCCTGACCAAGACCGGGTTCACCGGCAACCCGGTCGGGTTCCGGGCGGTGAAACTGATCGCCGAGGCGGCGGCGGCGCTGCCGCTGGTTTGCCAGGATGCCGAGCGGCGCTTCGACGTCCATCCGGTGATCGAGCTGATGCGGCGGCCCAATCCGGGCCAGGGCCGCGCCGAACTGTTCGAGGCGCTCTACGGTCAGCTTCTCCTGAGTGGCAACGGCTATCTCGAGGCGGTGGGCGGCGCGACGGGCTGCCGGCGGAGCTGCATGTCCTGCGATCGGACCGGATGAGCCTCGTGCCGGGCGTCGATGGCTGGCCGGTGGCCTACGACTACACGGTCGGCGGGCGCAAGCACCGCTTCGACATGACGGGGCCGGTCGATCCGATCTGCCATATCAAGAGTTTCCATCCGCAGGACGACCACTACGGCCTGTCGCCGATGCAGGCGGCGGCGGTGGCGGTCGATGTCCACAATTCCGCGTCGAGCTGGTCGAAGGCGCTTCTCGACAATGCCGCCCGACCGTCGGGTGCCATCGTCTACAAGGGCGCGGACGGGCAAGGGCAGTCTCTCGGGCGACCAGTACGACCGGTTGATCCACGGAGATGGAGATGCACCATCAGGGCGCGCGCAATGCCGGACGGCCGATGCTGCTGGAAGGCGGGCTCGACTGGAAACCGATGGGGTTCAGCCCCTCGGACATGGAATTCCAGAAAACCAAGGAGGCGGCAGCGCGCGAGATCGCGATCGCCTTCGGGGTGCCGCCGATGCTTCTGGGCATTCCGGGCGACGCCACCTACGCGAACTATCAGGAGGCGAACCGGGCGTTCTACCGGCTGACGGTCCTGCCGCTGGCGACACGGGTGACGGCGGCGGTGAGCCACTGGCTCTCCACCCATCTCGGGCGAGCAGGTCGAACTGCGCCCCGATCTCGACCAGGTGCCGGCGCTTGCCGGCGAGCGCGACCAGCAATGGAAGCGTGTCGGCGAGGCGTCGTTCCTGACCAATGCCGAAAAGCGTGCCATCCTCGGCCTGCCGCGGCTGACGGATGAGGAGTGACGATGGCGAGCGTGGGGTCGCGCTACCTAAACGAGCCGTTCGAATGCGCGCATGAACATCGCTTCGTGGCGACCGAGAAGATCATGGCCCTGCAGTTCGAGACCGTCGAGAAGCGGCTGGAACGGATCGAGGCAATGATCCTCGGCGTCGAGAAGCGGCTCTGGATGACGGTCTTCGGCGTTGTCGGGGTGATCTTGAGCCAGGCGGTGCAATCGCTGCTGGAATTCGGGCCGAAATGAGGAAAATCGACATGATGACAAGCGATTACGGGCTGGAGACGAAGTTCTGCCGCTGGGCGAGGATATCGCGGTCAAGGATGGCTGCCGGATCGAGGGCTATGCCTCGTTCTTCGGGATCGCCGACCAGGGCGGCGATGTCGTGGTGCGGGCGCCTACGCGAAAGTCGCTGCGCGCTGCAGGCCAGGGTGGGCCGGGTCAAGATGCTCTGGCAGCACGATCCGGCCCAGCCGATCGGGGTCTGGGACGAGATCGCGCGAGGACGGCCGGGGCCTCACGTCAAGGGCCGGATCCTGACCGAGATCGAGAAGGGCCGCGAGGCGGCCGCACTGATCGCGGCGGGCGCGATCGACGGGTTGTCCATCGGCTACCGGACGGTGACGGCGAACAAGGACGACGAAGGGCCAGCGGCTTCTTGAGCGAGGTGGAGCTTTGGGAAGTGTCGCTCGTGACCTTCCCGATGCTTCCCGAGGCGCGGGTCGGAGCCAAGGGCGATCAGCCCGGACGGACGCCGCTCTTGCGCGAACTGGCGGCGCGTCTTCGACGACGCGCGCCGGATGCTGGCGGCGGGCGACTGAGCCCCGTCTGACGCAACCTCTGACGAGGTGATGGTTATGAGAAGACCGAGACGAAGGCTCGGGCCGCGGGAAGCGCGTGTCCGACGCTCCGGCCGAGGAGGTGAAGTCCGCGCTGGCGGGTTTCCTTAGCGAATTCAAGGACTTTCAGAACGACATGACATCGAAGCTGCAACAACAGGAAGAGCGACTGACCATGCTGGATCGCAAATCTTACACTGCCGGGCGCCCGGCGCTGTCCGCCGCCGTCGATCACGACGCGCCGCACAAGAAGGCCTTCGCCTCCTATCTGCGCTCCGGCGACGATGACGGTCTGCGCGGCCTCGTGCTCGAGGGCAAGGCGCTGAACACGCAAGTGAACGCCGATGGCGGGTTCCTCGTCGATCCGGAGACCTCGGACCGCATCCGCTCGGTGCTGAAATCGACCTCGTCGATCCGCGCCATCGCCAACGTGGTGAGCGTCGAGGCGACCTCGTTCGACGTCCTGGTCGACCACACCGATCTCGGCTCGGGCTGGGCGACGGAGACCGGGTCGGTCAGCGAGACCGGCACGCCGCAGATCGACCGCATCTCGATCCCGCTGCACGAGCTGGCCGCGATGCCGAAGGCGTCGCAGCGGCTGCTCGACGACAGCGCCTTCGACGTCGAGGGCTGGCTGGCCGAGCGTATCGCCGACAAGTTCGCCCGCGCCGAGGCCCAGTCCTTCATCTCGGGCGACGGCATCGACAAGCCCACCGGCTTCCTCACCCATTCGACTGTCGACAACGGCGCCTGGGCCTGGGGCGCGCTCGGCTATGTGCCGACGGGTGCGGACGGCGACTTCGCCGCGACCAACGCCTCGGACTCGATCATCGACCTGGTCTATGCGCTGAACGCGGAGTATCGCGCCAACGCGGCCTTTGTGATGAACTCGAAGACCGCCGGTGCGGTGCGCAAGATGAAGGACGCCGACGGACGCTTCCTCTGGTCGGACGGTCTGGCCGCCGGCGAGCCGGCGCGCCTGATGGGCTATCCGGTCCTGGTCGCCGAGGACATGCCGGACATCGCGTCGGACGCCTACGCCATCGCCTTCGGCGACTTCCACAGCGGCTACACCGTCGCCGAGCGTCCGGATATGCGGGTTCTGCGCGATCCGTTCTCGGCCAAGCCGCATGTCCTCTTCTACGCCTCCAAGCGCGTGGGCGGCGACGTGAGCGACTTCGCCGCGATCAAGCTTCTGAAATTCGCGATCTCGTAAGAGTCGCGGATCGGCCGGGGCCCTCGGGTCCTGGCCGTACGGGCGCGGGCCGCCTATCCCTCGTGTTGTCTAGCTGCTCCCTCCGTCCGAGCAATGCGGGGCTGGCCCGCGCCCGATCCTTCGAGGAGGGGCGTGACTATCGGAGATTTCCATGATGCTGAGCGAAGTGACGCCGGTGCCGCAGGCGGCCCTGCCGGTGGCGGAATTCAAGGATCATCTGCGGCTCGGCACCGGGTTCGCCGATGACGGAAGCCAGGATGCGCTGGTCGAAAGCTATCTGCGCGCGTCCGTGGCGGCGATCGAGGGGCGGATCGGCAAGGCGCTGATCGCCCGCGATTTCCTGCTGGAGCTGAATGGCTGGCGCTGGCCCGACAGCCAGGCCTTCCCGCTGGCGCCGGTGATCTCGATCGTCTCAGTCACCGTCAGGGATCGCGGCGGGGTGGCCGATCTGATCGACCCGACGCGCTACCGGCTGGAACGAGACGCGCACCGGCCGAAGCTCGTGGCCTCGGGCGCGCTCCTGCCCGGTATTCCGGTGGGTGGCACGGTCGAGGTGGTCTTTACCGCCGGTTTCGGTCCGGCGTGGGCGGATGTGCCGGTCGATCTCGGCCAGGCGGTGATGCTGCTAGCCGCTCAGTATCACGAGACCCGTCACGAGACAGAGGCTGGACAGGCGATGCCCTTCGGGGTGATGGCGCTGATCGAGCGTTGGCGGACCGTGCGGGTGCTCGGCGGGGGGGCGGCATGAGCGCGCCGCGACTGAACCGCAAGCTGGTCCTCGAAGAGGCGCAGCGGGTGCCGGACGGGGCCGGAGGCTGGTCGCTGACCTGGGTCGCGCTTGGCGCGCTCTGGGCGCGACTCGATCCCGGAACCGGGCGCGAGCGGGCGGGCGAGTTCGTCACCCTGTCGGCCGTGCCCTATCGGATCACCGTGCGCGCCGCGCCGCAGGGCGCACCGTCGCGCCCCAAGCCCGAGCAGCGCTTTCGCGACGGGGCGCGGGTCTTCCGCATCACGGCGGTGACCGAGGAGGACGCGCAGGGGCACTACCTGACCTGCTTCGCGCAGGAGGAGGTTCTGGCATGAGTTACGGAGCGGCGGCCGCCCTACAGGCGGCGATCTACCAGCGGCTCACGGCCGACAGTGCGCTTGATGCGCTGGTCTCGGGCGCGATCTACGATTCGGTGCCGCCGGGAACCACGACCGGGACCTACGTCTCGCTCGGCCCCGAGGATGTGCGCGACGCCTCCGACCAGGTCGGCCGGGGGGCGTACCACGAGTTCGTCGTCTCGGTTGTGACCGACCAGGCCGGGTTCCAGAACGCCAAGGCGGTTGCCGCGGCGGTGTCGGACGCGCTGACCGGCGCCACGCTGATCCTCGCGCGCGGTCGGTTGGTCGGGCTCTGGTTCCTCGCGGCGCGGGCGCGGCGGGTCGAGAAGGCGGACGTGCGCCGGATCGACCTGTCCTTCCGCGCGCGCGATCGAGGACTGAGGCGTGTTTCCCGCTATTCCAGCGGTCAGCACATATCGAATAATTCTGGGTGTCGGTTCTTCGCTGACGGCCCATTTCTTTCACTAATCGGAGAACAGACATGGCTGCCCAGAACGGCAAGGACCTTCTGATCAAGCTCGACCTCACCGGGGGCGGGCTTTTCACCACGATCGCCGGCCTGCGCGCAACGCGGATCAGCTTCAACGCCGAGACCGTCGATGTGACGAGCCTCGAAAGCCAGGGAGGCTGGCGCGAACTCCTGGGCGGCGCCGGGGTGCGGTCGGCTTCCGTTTCGGGCTCCGGCGTCTTCGTCGACAGCGCCACCGATGACCGCGCGCGGCAGATTTTCTTCGCCGGCACGGTTGAGCAGTTTCAGGTGATCATCCCCGATTTCGGCATCGTCGAAGGGCCTTTCCAGATCACCGCGATTGAATATGCAGGCAGCTACAACGGCGAGGCGACCTACGAGTTGTCACTCGCCTCGGCCGGCGCCCTCGACTTCACGGCGATCTGATGGCGAATCCCTGGACGGGGGAGGTCGCGATACGGCTCGATGGGATCAGGCATGTCGCCAAGCTGACGCTTGGGGCGCTGGCGGAACTCGAGGCCGGGCTCGGGACTGGGACGCTGATCGAGCTGGTCGAGCGTTTCGAGGCGGGGCGGTTCTCGACCCGCGACGTGCTGATGCTGATCGTTGCCGGCCTTCGGGGCGGCGGCTGGGAGGGGACGGCGGCGGACCTGCTGAAGGTCGAGATCGGCGGTGGGCCGGTGGAAGCTGCGCGGGTGGCGGCGGAGCTTCTGGCCCGCGCCTTCACGGTGCCGGAGGCCGGATGAGCGGCCTTGACTGGCCGGGGCTGATGCGGGCGGGCCTCGGCGGACTCGGGCTCAAGCCGGCTGAGTTCTGGCGGCTGACGCCGGCGGAACTGGTGCTGATGCTGGGCGATCCGGGGGCGGTTCCGCCCCTGAACCGGGCGCGGCTGGAAGAGCTGGCGCGCGCCTGGCCCGACAAAGCGAAGGATAGATGAGATGGCGGTAACGGATGGGCTCGACGGGCTGGCCGCGCAGGCGGCGGCTTTGGAGAACAGCCTTGGCGGTGCGCAGGTTATGACGGCGGCTTTCGGTGGCGAGCTGGAGCGGATGCGCGAAAGCATGATCTTCACCGGGCGCGAGGTGGACAGCCTGTCGAAGAATATCGGCGGCGGTCTGAGACGCGCCTTCGACGGGCTGATCTTCGACGGTATGAAGCTGTCGGATGCGCTGAAGCAGGTGGCTCAGACGATGATCGACAGCGTCTACAACGTCGCGATGCGGCCCATTCAGAATGCGGTCGGGGGCGCGGTCGCCAATGGTCTCAACGGTCTGCTGAGCGGGCTCTTTCCGTTCGAGAAGGGCGGCAGTTTCGCGCAAGGCCGCGTAATGCCCTTCGCCCGGGGCGGCGTCGTCTCGTCGCCTACGATGTTTCCGATGCGGAACGGGCGCGGGTTGATGGGCGAGGCCGGGCCGGAGGCGATCATGCCGCTGGCGCGTGGGGCCGACGGGCGGCTGGGCGTGCAGACGGCGGGCGGCGGCCGGCCGGTCAATATCGTGATGAACGTGACGACTCCGGACGTGCAGGGCTTCGCCCGCAGCCAGAGCCAGATCGCGTCGCAAATGACCCGCGCGCTGTCGCGCGGCGACAGGAACAGGTGAGGAGGGCGGCATGGCATTTCATGAGGTGCGGTTTCCGGCAAATCTCAGCTTCGGTTCGGTCGGAGGCCCGGAGCGGCGAACGGAAGTGGTGGCGCTGACCAACGGGTTCGAGGAGCGCAATACGCCGTGGGCGCAGTCGCGCCGGCGCTACGACGCGGGCGTGAGCCTGCGCAGTCTTGACGATATCGGCGCACTGATCGCGTTCTTCGAGGCGCGGCAGGGGCAGCTCAGCGGGTTTCGCTGGAAGGACTGGGCGGATTACAAGTCGGGGCGCGCGTCGGTGCCGGTTGCCTATGACGACCAGTTGATCGGGATCGGCGATGGGGTGAAGACCGATTACCAGCTGATCAAGACCTATGCCTCGGGTGCCGAGGCGCAGGTCCGCGTGATCTCGAAACCTGTCGCGGGCACCGTGCGGATCGGGCTCCAGGGCGACGAGTTGGCCGAGGGCGTGCATTACACGGTCGACACCACGAGCGGGATCGTGAGTTTCGCGAGCCCTCCGGCCGTCGATGAGCGCATCACGGCAGGTTACGAGTTCGACGTGCCGGTGCGATTCGACACCGACCGCATCCAGGTTTCCGTCGCCTCGTTCCAGGCGGGCGACGTGCCCCAGGTGCCGGTGGTGGAGGTGCGTCTCTGATGTCCTATCCTCAGGCTTTGAAGGACCATCTGGCGGGCGGCGCCACGACGCTTGCCCGCGCCTTCGCGGTGACGCGGAAGGATGGCGTTGTGCTCGGCTTCACCGACCATGATCGCGACCTCGACTTCGACGGGATCACCTTTCGCGCCGAATTCGGGGATGACGGCGAAGGCGATCCAGCAGGGGACTGGCCTGTCGGTCGACAATACCGAGGCGTTCGGCGCGCTCAGGTCCGACGCGATCACCGAGGAGGATATCCTCGCCGGTCGCTACGATGGTGCCGAGGTCAAGGGCTGGCTGGTGAACTGGGCCGATGTCTCGGTCCGGGCGCTGCAGTTTCGCGGGACGCTGGGCGAGATCGTGCGGTCGGGCGGAGGCTTCAACGCCGAGTTGCGCGGGCCTGGCGGAAGGTCTCAATCAGCCGCAGGGTCTGATCTATCATGCCCGCTGTTCGGCGGTTCTGGGCGATGGTCGCTGCCGGTTCGACCTGGATCAGCCGGGCTATTCGGAGGAGCGCGTCGTCGAGACGGTCGAGGATGGACGGGTGTTCCGCTTCGCGGATTTCGCCGGCTACGAGGATCGCTGGTTCGAGAAGGGCCGGTTCCGGGTGCTGACCGGCAAGGCAGCGGGCCTCGTCGGGTCGGTGAAGAACGACCGGTATCCGGACTGGAACGAGCCGTGAGGTGGAGCTGTGGCAGGCGCTGGGCATGGCGCCGGTGCCCGGCGACCTTGTGCGGATCGAGGCCGGCTGCGACCGCAGGGCCGATACCTGCCGGCTGAAATTCGCGAACTTCGACAATTTCCGCGGCTTCCCGGACATTCCGGGCGAGGATTGGCTGATGTCCTATCCGGTCGGCGCCGGCATCAACGACGGCGGGAGCCGGCGCGGATGAGTGCGACGGGAGGCCGCGCTGTCGCGATCGCGCGGGAATGGATCGGCACACCCTACCGGCATCAGGCTTCGGCCAAGGGAGCAGGGGCGGATTGCCTCGGGCTTCTGCGCGGCGTCTGGCGCGAGCTTTACGGCGCCGAGCCGGAAGTAGTGCCAGCCTATACGGAGGACTGGTCGGAGCCCGAGGGCGTCGAGCGGCTCTGGCAGGCGGCGCTCCGACATCTACGGAGCGCCGATCCCCGCTCGGCCGTCCGGCACGGAGAGGTTCTTCTCTTTCGCATGCGGGCCGGGTCAGTTGCGAAACATCTGGGTCTGGCGGCCGAGAGCGGCGGCCGGAACACGTTCATTCACGCCTATTCCGGGCACGGGGTCGTGGAAAGCCCGCTTTCCGCCCCCTGGGCGCGCCGTGTCGTGGCGCGCTTCGAATTTCCCTGAAGGAGGGTCGGCATGGCCACCATTCTGCTTTCGGCCGCTGGCGCCTCGATCGGTGCCGGTTTCGGCGGATCCGTCCTCGGTCTGTCAGGCGCGGTTATCGGCCGGGCCATCGGCGCGACCATCGGGCGGGCCATCGACCAGCGGCTTTTGGGGTCGGGATCGCAGGCCGTCGAGACCGGGAAGGTCGACCGCTTTCGGCTGACCGGAGCGTCCGAAGGTGCGCCAGTCGGGCAGCTTTGGGGCCGGATGCGGATGTCGGGGCAGGTGATCTGGGCGTCGCGCTTCCTTGAAACCACGAGCACCTCCGGCGGTGGTGGCAAAGGCGCGCCGCCGTCGCCGCGGGTGACGGAATATTCCTATTCGGTGAATCTGGCGGTGGCGCTTTGCGAGGGCGAGATCACCCGCGTCGGCCGGATCTGGGCCGACGGTGTCGAAATCTCGCGCGATGACGTGACGTTGCGGGTCTATACCGGGGCCGAGGATCAGTCGCCCGACCCTAAGATGGAGGCGATCGAGGGCGCGGGCATGGTGCCCGCCTATCGCGGTGTCGCATATGTGGTCTTCGAGGACCTGGAGCTTGGCGCATTCGGCAACCGGGTGCCGCAATTCTCGTTCGAGGTGCTGCGTCCGGCGCAGGGGCCGTATATCGACGATGTAACCGATCTTGCTCGCGGGGTGAGCGGTGTCGCGCTGATCCCCGGCACCGGGGAATATGCGCTGGCCACGACGCCGGTGCATTTCTCCACGGGCGTCGGCCAGAACGTCTCGGCCAATATCCACTCGCCGGCGGGCAAGACCGACTTCGCCGTCTCGATGGAGACACTGGGCGAGGAACTTCCTGGCTGCGGTTCGGTCTCGCTGGTCGTGTCTTGGTTCGGCACCGATCTGCGCTGCGGCCAGTGCGAGATCAAGCCGAAGGTCGAGGACACGGCTTTCGACGGTGTCGGAATGCCGTGGCGGGCGGGCGGCATCGTCCGGTCGCAGGCGGAGGAGGTCATCACCGATGCGGGTCGTCCGGTCTATGGCGGCACGCCGGCGGACGGTTCGGTCGTGGAGGCGATCGCGGCCTTGCGCTCGGACGGCAAGGACGTCGTCTTCTACCCGTTCATCCTGATGGAGCAGATGGCCGCCAATGGCCTGACCGATCCCTGGAGTGGGGCCTCCGATCAGCCGGTCTTGCCCTGGCGGGGCCGGATCACGCTCTCGGCGGCGCCAGGCCAGACGGGAACGCCGGACCGGACGGCGGTGGCGGCAACCGAAGTCGCGGCCTTCTTCGGGACCGCGCAGGCCTCCGACTTCTCGGTCAGTGGCACGGCGGTAAGTTATTCCGGCCCGGCGGAATGGTCATATCGCCGGTTCATCCTGCATTATGCCCATCTCTGTGCTGCCGCGGGTGGAGTGGATGCCTTCTGCATCGGCTCCGAGATGCGGGGCCTGACCCAGATCCGCGGCGCCGGCGACACGTTCCCGGCGGTCACGGCGCTCAGGGCGCTGGCGGCGGATGTTCGGGCGATCCTCGGGCCTGGGGTCAGGATCGGCTATGCGTCAGACTGGTCGGAATATTTCGGCTACCTGACACCTGAGGGCGATCTGCGTTATCACCTCGATCCGCTCTGGGCGGATGCGGAAATCGACTTCATCGGCATCGACAACTACATGCCGCTGTCGGATTGGCGCGACGGGCAGGGACATGCCGATGCGCATTGGGGGTCGATCTACAACCTCGACTATCTGAAGGCGAATATCGCGGGTGGCGAGGGCTATGACTGGTTCTATTCCAGCACGGCGCACCGCGATGCGCAGATCCGCACCCCGATCACCGACGGCGCTTTCGGTGAGGACTGGGTCTGGCGGGTGAAGGATATCCGCAGCTGGTGGACGAACCCGCATCACGACCGGATCGCCGGTGTGAAGGGGCCGCAGACGCCCTGGGTGCCGCAATCGAAGCCGGTGTGGTTCACCGAGTTCGGCTGTGCGGCCATCGACAAGGGCACGAACGAGCCGAACAAGTTCCTTGATCCCGAAATCGTCGGAATCGTTCTTGCCGAACTATTCCAATGGACGACGCGACGATCTGATCCAGATGCAGTACCTGCGGGCGATGATCGACTACTGGCGCGATCCTGCGAACAACCCGGTATCGGAGGAATACGGTGCGCAGATGGTCGACATGGAACGTGCCCATGTCTGGGCCTGGGATGCGCGGCCGTTTCCGCAGTTTCCGGCGAATGGCGACGTCTGGGCAGACGGCGACAACTATGCGCGCGGGCACTGGATCACGGGCCGTGTCTCGGCGCAGCCGCTGTCGAGCGTGGTCGCAGAGATCTGCGGCCGCTCCGGGGTCAGCGCTGTGGACGTCTCCGGCCTTTATGGCATCGTGCGCGGCTATTCCGTGGCCGATACCGGCACCGGGAGAGCCGCGTTGCAGCCCCTGATGCTCGGCTACGGGTTCGAGGCCCTGGAGCGGGATGGCGTCCTGGCGTTCCGGATGCGCGATGGGCTGGCGGATGCGAGCGTTGGGCCGGACCAGCTTGCCGTTGGCGAGGAAACCGACGGTTGGGTCGAGACTCTGCGCGCGACGGAGGCGGAGATCGCCGGGCGGGTTCGGCTGAACTATGTCGAGGCGGAGGGAGATTACGAGGCGCGGTCATCCGAGGCGATCTTTCCCGATGAGGAGGCGCTCGGTGTCGCGCAGTCGGAACTGGCGCTGGCGCTGACCCGGTCGGAGGGTCAGCGGATCGTCGAGCGCTGGCTTGCCGAGGCGCGGGTGGCGCGCGACGGCGCGCGCTTCGCTCTGCCGCCGTCGTTGGGGCATCTGGGGGCCGGCGATGTACTGGAAATGGCGGACGGCGGACGCTACCGGATCGACCGGATCGAGCAGGCCGGCGCGCTGGCGGTCGAGGCCGTGCGGGTCGAGCCGGCGGTCTACGAGCCGTCGGACGAAGCCGAGGAGCGGGTTACGCCGCGCAGTTTCGCGGCGCCGGTGCCGGTCTTTCCCCTCTTCCTCGACCTGCCGCTGATGAGCGGGCAGGAAGTGCCGCACCAGCCGCATCTCGCGGTGACGGCGACACCCTGGCCGGGCTCGGCTGCGGTCTATTCGTCGGACGCGGATGCGGGCTACACGCTCAACAGGCTGATCGCGGCACGGTCGGTGATCGGGCGCAGCCAGACGGTTCTCGGCGCCGCGGCGTCGGGGGTTTGGGACCGGGGGGCGCCGTTGCGCGTCAAGGTCAGCGGCGGGACGCTTTCGTCGGTCGGCGCCGATCAACTCTTGAACGGCGCGAATCTGATGGCGATCGGCGACGGGTCCGCGGGCAATTGGGAGCTGTTTCAGTTCGCCACCGCGACGCTGGTGGCGCCGGGCACCTACGATCTGTCGCTGCGGCTGAGGGGGCAGGCGGGAACCGACGCGCTCGCCCCGGCGAGTTGGCCGGTCGGAAGCTATGTCGTCCTGATGAACGGCGCGCCAAAGCAGATCGCGCTGTCGGTCGCCGAGCGCGATCTTGCGCGGCATTATCGGATCGGCCCGTCGCGGCGCGGCTATGACGATCCGTCCTATATCCACCGAGTCGAGGCCTTTGCCGGCAACGGCCTGCGGCCGCTATCGCCCGCGCATCTGTCGGCGCGGCGCACCGGAGCAGGCGATCTCGACCTCGGCTGGATCCGCCGCACCCGGATCAATGGTGACAGCTGGTCGGGCATCGATGTGCCACTCGGTGAGGCGTCGGAAAGCTATCTCGTCAGGGTGATGCAGGGCACCTCGGTCCGCCGGGAACTGACGCTCGGTCAGCCGGCCTGGACCTATCCGGCTGGTATGGAGGCCGCCGACGCCGTGGCGCTGCCCTTTGAAATCCATGTGGCACAGCTGTCCGATGTCTTCGGGCCGGGCCCCTTCAAGAGGATCGTGATCGATGTCTAATACCAACCAGCTCGGCCTGCCACTTTTGCAACCGGCGCAGGCGCAGAAACATGTGACAGTCAACGAGGCGCTGGCGCGGCTCGACGGGCTTGTCGAACTGACGCTGGTGTCGCGATCACTGTCCACACCGCCGGCGGTGGTCTCGGACGGCGCCTGTTACGGCGTTCCTTTCGGCGCGGTCAACGAATGGGCCGGGCAGGACGGCAAGATCGCTATCGGCACCAATGGCGGTTGGGATTTCGCCACTCCGAAGCGCGGCTGGCGGGCAATGATCCTCGATGACGGCGCGCAGGCGCTTTTCGACGGCACGCTCTGGCGCGAGGGGATGGCGACGCTGTCGCCCTACAACGCCGGCCTTTCATTCCATGTCGCCGAGATCGACCATGCGATCATTGCCGGGCCGGTCTCGACCACTGCGGTGATGATCCCGTCGAACGCGGTGGTGATCGGAGCCACGGCCCGCGTCGTCTCGGCGATTACCGGGACGCTGACGAGCTGGGCACTGGGCAATCCTGGCGCCGTCGGACGGTTCGGATCGGGGATTGGCAAGGCGGCGGGGGCCTGGGCGCGCGGGGTCCTCGGCCAACCGACGGCCTTCTATTCACCCGAGGTGATGCAACTGGACGCGACGGGTGGTGATTTTACCGGCGGCACCGTCCGAATCGCGGTCCACTACATGGAAATTGCGGTTCCGGACCAGTGAGCGATGCGCACGATCACCCATGGCGACGTCACGGCGGCCGCCCGCGCCGTTCACGGCCGGTCGATCGAGGCGCAAAGATGCATGGTGCTACGGTTTCTCGACCGGGCCCACGCGGCCGATCTGTTCCGCAAGAGGCTCGGTCGGGCGCATCCGTTCTGGGGTAATGGAAGTCTGATGGCGGCGATCCCGTCCGAAATATGCGCGAAGGCCGAGCCTTTTCTGTCGGATACGCTCCATCTCGAAGCCTTGGCGCTTGTCATCGACACCGTGCTCGACTGGCGAAGGCGCGTCGGATGAATGGAATTCGACTTGCCACTTCCAGTTTCGATCCGATTTCCTATCTGCTATTAAGGCGACAGAAACCGGAGGAACGCGCCATGGCCGAACGTCATCCCAATGTTGCGCAGGTCGACCCCGTCTGGTCGCATGTCTGCGAGGAAGCCCGCGCCGCCGTCCGGGATGAACCGCTTCTGGGCGGTCTCATCCACTCGGGCATCTTGCACCACGCGACGCTGGAGCGAGCGCTGGCCTACCGGTTTTCGCTGAAGCTCGCCTCCGGCGAGATGAGCGAGCAGATCTTGCGCGAAATCGCCGACGAAGCTTTCGCGTCGGAGCCGGAGCTCGGCCAGTCGGCGCGGGCCGATATCGTCGCCGTATATGACCGTGACCCGGCCTGCCACCGGTTCATGCAGCCGATGCTGTTCTTCAAGGGCTTCCAGGCTGTGCAGGCCTACCGAGTCGGCCACTGGCTCTGGACGAAGGGCCGCAGGGACCTTGCCTATTTCGTGCAGATGCGCGTCAGCGAGGCGTTCGGCGTCGATATCCATCCCAATGCGAAGATCGGCAAGGGGATCATGATTGACCACGCCCATTCCATCGTCATTGGCGAGACGGCGGTGGTTGGGGACAATGTCTCCATGCTGCATTCGGTGACGCTTGGCGGCACCGGCAAGGAAGACGGCGACCGTCATCCGAAGATCGGCAACGGCGTGCTGATCGGGGCGGGGGCGAAGATCCTCGGCAATATCCGTATCGGCGAACGCTCGCGCATCGCGGCCGGGTCGGTGGTCCTGCACGACGTACCCTGCTGCAAGACCGTGGCCGGAGTGCCGGCGAAGATCGTCGGCGAGGCGGGCTGCGACCAGCCGGCGCTGACGATGGACCAACTGATCGACGAGGAACTTTGAGACGGGTCAAAGCGGTTTGCGCTTGATCTGAATTGGACGGAGATTCCCTAGCTTTTTGATCCCGCTTTTTAGTGGTGCGGTCCTTTCGAGGGAAGTGAAGGAAGCGCTTTGGGACAGATACGTCACGAAAGCGCCACGACCGCGTACGCCGTCAGAGCTGCAGTACAGCGATCGCAGGCTTCGCTCGCGTTGTTGAGTTGGAAGCAAGGGATCCACCCGAAGTCGGTCGCCAAGTTACGTAAGTGGGAAACGGCGGAAGACCGCAAGACCGGGCAGAAGGAGCCACGGTCAACCGTACTGGCCGATGCCGAGGAGGCGACGATCGTCGCGTTTCAGCGGCACGAAGTACCCGCCACCCTCCCACATATCGCCGGCGAAGACGACCCGTTCCGTGCCCGGCGTCAACCCGGAGATCACCCGCAGCAGCGTGCTCGTGCCTGCGCCGCTCGGCCCGAAAAAACTATGAGCGGAAAGCGGCACGACCAGATCAATTCTATGTTTGAAACCAGCGAGTTGCAAGGTGATGTCAAGATCGATTCCGGCCATGCCATGCCCCGTTCCACCCCGGCTCGCGCCGGCGAAGGGCTCGCGAAATATCGCGTTCAGCACCTCGACCAGACCCCAGACACGCTTCTAACTCATTCCGATCCGCCTGCCGGCGGCCGACATCGAGTCCGTTTCGGCGCTGGCGGCAAGAAGGTCGGCCTTGCCGGGGCCGAGCCTGTCGCCGCCCGCGACGACGAGTGGAGCTTGAGGCCGACTTCGGATTTGGGCGCTTTCGTCATACGGCTTTCGAATCCCACGGGATCACGGCATGGTATGGGGCGGGGACGGCAGGAAAAGGCAGAGTACAGTTCATGCGCAAGGTCACGGTCGCGGTAACGCAATTCGCCTGTTCCTGGGACCTGCCGGCCAATCTCGACCGGGCGGAGGCGCTGGTGCGCCGCGCTGCCGGGGAGGGGGCCGAGGTGGTCCTGCTGCAAGAGCTTTTCGCAGCCCCCTATTTCTGCATCACCGAAGACCCGCGCCATTTCGCACTCGCCGTGCCATTCGAGGGCCATCCGCTCATCGCCCGCTTCGCCGATCTGGCGCGGGAACTCGGCGTCGTCCTGCCCGTCACGGTCTTCGAACGCGCCGGCGAGGCGCATTTCAACACGCTGGCGATGATCGACGCCGACGGAACCTTGCTCGGCCGCTACCGCAAGAGCCACATCCCTCAGGGCCCGGGGTATGAGGAGAAGTACTACTTCTCCCCTGGCGATACCGGATTCCGGGTCTGGGAGACGGGCATCGGCCGGATCGGCGTCGGTATCTGCTGGGATCAGTGGTTTCCCGAAGCCGCGCGCGCCATGGCGCTGCAGGGTGCCGAGATGCTGCTGTATCCGACCGCGATCGGTTCGGAACCGCCGGCGCCCGGCTACGACAGCCAGCCGCATTGGGAAATGGCGATGCGCGGCCACGCGGCGGCCAACATCCTTCCCGTCGCCGCTTCGAACCGGATCGGCCGCGAGGTGCAGGAGGGGCGGGAAGTCACCTTCTACGGTTCGTCCTTCATCGCCGATCAGACCGGGCAACTCGTGGTCAAGACGGGCCGTGACGACGAGGCCGTACAGATCGCGACTTTCGACCTCGACGCCATCCGTGACCTGCGGCGGAGTTGGGGCATCTTTCGCGACCGCCGGCCTGATCTTTACGCGCGACTTCAAGGCTTTGACGGGCAAAACTGAGATAGGTCAGAGCGCGGGCGGCCGCTGGTTCGGCCAGTCGGTGGCCCGGTGATAGCCATGTCCCATCGCGAGGATCTCTGCGTCGGCCCCGGTCCGCCCGAAAAGCTGCATCCCCATCGGCAGGCCGTTCGCCCCGAACCCTGCGGGGAGGGCGAGGCAGGGCAGGCCGATCAGGCTGACCGGCACGACGATCTCCATCCAGCGGTGATAGGCGTCCATCCTGCGGTCGCCGATTTTCTCGGGCCAGCGCCATTCGGCCGGGAAGGGCCAGACCTGGGCGGCCGGCAGCGCCAGTGCGTCGAACCGCTCGAAGAGCCGGGCAGCGGCGGCATACCAGCGCGAGCGGATAACGCTCGCGGCATAGACGTGGGCGGCCGATAGCCCGCGCCCCTGCTCGATCTCCCAAAGCGTTTCCGGCTTCGTCAGGGCGCGCTTGGCCGGGTCGGTGGCCAGTTCCGCCTTCGCCCCGGCATTCAGCATCGCGCGAAGCGTCGTCCACGACTGCCACATCTCTTCCGCCGGGAAGGGCGGGGCAAGGGGCTCGACGATGGCGCCTTCCGCCTCGAAAACCGCAAGCGCCGCCTCGTAGAGATCGGCGATCCCGGGTTCCAGCGCATAGGCGCCACCCCAGTCACCAAGCCAGCCGATTCGCCTGCCGTGCAGCGACCGGTCGAGACCTGCGGCAAAGTCCTCGGCGGGTCGTCCGAACGGGGTTTCCGGATGCGGGCCGGCCAGAACGTTGAGAAGACGTGCAACATCCTCGGGGCTCCGTCCCATCGGCCCCTCGGTGGAAAGTGTCGAAAGGAACGTGTCGCCCTCGGCATCCTGCGGCACGAGGCCCCAGCTTGGGCGAAAGCCGTAGACATTGCAGAAGGCGGCGGGATTGCGCAGCGATCCCATCATGTCCGATCCGTCCGCGACGGGAACCAGCCGTGCCGCGAGCGCCGCCGCCGCCCCGCCCGACGATCCGCCCGCGCCGCGAGTGAGGTCGTAAGGGTTGAGCGTGGTGCCGTGCACGGGATTGAACGTGTGCGATCCGTGCCCCCATTCCGGCGTATTGGTCTTGCCGATGAGGATCGCCCCCGCGGCCTTCAGCCGACTTGCGACGAGTTCATCGGTTTCCGGCACGAAACCGGCATGAAGCGGCGAGCCATAGGTCGTCCGAATCCCCTTCGTCGCCACCAGATCCTTGACCGCGACCGGAACCCCGTGCAGCCAGCCGCGCCGTTCGGCGCGATCTGCGGCCTTGGCTTCCGCCAGAAGCTCCGCCCCCGGCCGCAGTGAGACGATCGCGTTGATCTTCGGATTGACCGCCTCGATCCGGGCGAGATAGGCCTCCATGACGTCGCGCGCCGAAACCGCCCCACCCGCGATCCGCGCTGACAACTCCGTCGCGCTCAGACCGGTCAGGTCCACCGCATTCCCCTTCTTCTGTTTGGAAATACCTTGGGGGATCCGGGGGGCAACGCCCCCCGGCGGGTCGGGCGCGTTAGCGCCCGAAACCCGATCACTTCTGCAGCTCGGTCCAGATCGCCGTGTAGTAGCTCTGCGCCGTCGGCGAGCAGGTTGGCAAGAACTTGCCGGCGGCCTTGAACTCTTCCGGGATGATGATTTCCGGCGCGGTCTTCATGTCCTCGGGCATGAAGGCTTCCGACCCGCTGATACCGTTCGCATAGCGGGCGAAGGACGAGATCAGCGCGGCGTTTTCGGGAACCATGATGAAGTCGAGGAACTTGTACGCTTCCTCCACGTTCTGGGCGTCCGATAGGAGCATGACCTGGTCCATCCAGAGCGGAAAGCCTTCCTTCGGATAGCCGTAGACTACATCCGGGTTCGCCAGGCGGGCGCGAAAGATCGCGCCGTTCCAGTAGACCGAAGCCATAACGTCGTTGGCCGCCATCTTCTCGGTCATGCCGTAGTCCATCGAAAGCCATTTCGGCTTGGCCTCGAGCAGCGCGTCGCGCACCTTTTTCAGCACTTCGGTGTCCTCGGTGCAGGGCTCGCCGCCTTCGTACATGATTGCCAGTGACAGGATGTCGTTCATTTCCGGCGTGACGTTCACCTTGCCCACCAGTTCCTCGGGCGGATTCATGAAGATCGCCGAGGTGTTGATGTCGCCCGAATAGGCCGTTTTGTTGACGGCGACGCCGGTCGAGCCCCACTGCCACGGGATCGAGAATTTCCGGCCCGGATCGTAACTCACGTCCCTCCATTCCGGCGCGATGTTGCCGTGATTGGACAGTTTGGACAGGTCCAGCTCCTGCACCAAGCCCTTTTCGACATAGATCTGGACATAGTTTGCGGACGGCACGACGATGTCGAAACCGTGACCGCCAGCCTCGATTTTGGCAAGCGCGGTGTCGTTGGAATCGTAGTCAGTGATTGTCACCTTGATTCCGGTTTCCGCCTCGAATTTCGAGATCAGTTCCGGATTGGTGTAGTCGCCCCAGTTGAAGAGCTGCAATTCGCCCTCTGCATGGGCTAGCGATGTGGACGCCAAGATCATCGCTACGGCTGAAAGGTGTCTTCTCATGGTTTACTCCCGGTTGGTTGTCATTTCTTGTTTCGAGTCAGAAAGAAGAACGCCGTCAGGAGGACGACGGTCAGGATGAGCAGCACCGTCGAGATGGCATTCACCTCGCTGGTGACCTGGCGCCGGATCTGTCCCAACATGTAAGTCGGAAGCGTATCCTGCCCCGCGGATTTCACAAAGACTGTTATGACCACATCGTCAAGCGAGGTGACGAAGGCCAGCATCAGACCTGCAATCATCCCCGGCGCCAGAAGCGGCAGGGTCACGCGTCGGAAGGTCTGCCACGGCGAGGCGTAAAGATCGGCTGCGGCCGTTTCGAGTGTCAGATCCATCCCTTCCAGCCGCGCGCGGATAGGCAGATAGGCAAAGGGGATGCAGAACGCCGAATGCGCTGCGATCAGGTAGCCGAGTCCCTGATAGCCCGTCGCCACCTTGATCGACGCAAAGAAGATCAGAAGCGCAACGGCAGTCACGATTTCGGGCACCATGAGAGGCTGGTTGATCATGACGTAAATGAATGTCTGGCCCTTGAACGCCTTGCGCCGCGTCGTCCCGAGCGCGGCCATTGTCGCCGCAACCGTCGCCACCACGGAGGCGCAGCTTGCGATGACGAGCGAGCGGACGGTGACCTCCTTCACCTGCTGGTTCGCCCAGGCGCGCGCATACCAGTCGAGAGTGAAGCCTTCCCAGACGGCGACGGATTTTCCCGAGTTGAACGAGTAAAGCACCAGCATGAGGATCGGCAGGTACAGCGCGGCGAAAACCAGCAGTGCCATCGTGTTGAAACCGGGGAGGCGCGAGACCGAGAACGCATTTCTAGCCATCGGTCTTCTCCCGTGCCGTGGCGCGCACGTAGGCGAGCAACGCCAGGGCCACGATTACAAGCAGCAGGACCGACAGCGACGCGCCGAGTGGCCAGTTACGCCCCTGACCGAATTGCAGATCGATAAAATTGCCGATCATCATCTGTCGTCCGCCGCCGAGAATGCGCGGTGTGACGTAGGCGCCGAGCGAGGGGATGAAGACGAGGATCGAGCCCGCGACGATGCCGGGTTTGACGATTGGCAGGATGATCCTGCGAAGGACCTGCCAGCGGCTCGCATACAGGTCGTAGCCCGCCTCGAGGATCCTCAGGTCGAAGCGGTCGATTGCGGCAAAGAGCGGCAGCACCATCAGCGGCAGGTAGACATAGGTCATCCCGATGAAGACGGCCGTATCCGTGTAGATGATGTTGATTGGCGTCTCGATCAGCCCGAGCTTGATCAACACGGTGTTCAGCAACCCTTCATTGCGGATGATCTGGTTGATCGCGAAGGTGCGGATCAGCAGGTTCGTCCAGAACGGAATCGTGATCAGGAACAGCCAGAGCGCTCGGGACGCTGGCGGTCGCATGGCGATGAACCATGCCGTCGGGAACCCGACCACGAAGGTGAAAATGGTCGTCAGGATTGAAAGTTTCACCGATCGCCAGAAGATCGTCAGATGCGCATCTGCAAGCTTCAGCGTGTTGTCGAAGATATCACGCGTGAACAAAATGCCCCGCCACGCGTCGGTGGAGAACTGCCATTCGACGTTGCCGTACTTCCCGGGCAGTCAGGAACGAATAGACCAGCATGATCAAAAGAGGACCTGTCGCCGCCAGCGTCAGGATCACGAGCGCCGGAGTAGATAGCAACCAGGCGTTGCGGGCCGCCCGCGTGTTCTGCCGATTTTCGCCGGTGCTCATACTCAATCCTCCAGAACCTGGATCGATCCCGGCGCGAAGCTGATGCCCACGACGGTGCCGGGCTTCGGCCCGCTGGACCCTTCGGCATCGGTCTGCAGGCGCGCGACAACTTCGGTGCCGTCGAGAAGTGTCAGGTGCACATGGCTGTCGGTGCCGAAATAGACCGAGTGGCTGACCGTGGCCGACAGTGCGCCGGCCATGCCCTGCGACACCAGACGCAGGTGCTCGGGCCGCACGGCAAGCGTCGCCTCGCCGTCGGCGCGGGGCTGCGCCGAGCTTGATCTCGACCCCACCCGCCAGATGGGCGCCACCGCCCCTGATCCGGGCGGGAATGAAATTGGTCTCGCCGATGAAGTCGGCGACGAAGCGGTTGGTCGGATGGGCGTAGATCTCGCGCGGGGAGCCGATCTGGAGGATGTGGCCGCCCGACATCACGCCGATCCGGTCGGACATGGTCAGCGCCTCTTCCTGGTCGTGGGTGACGAAGACGAAGGTGATGCCGGTCTCGAGTTGCAGCCGCTTCAGCTCGCTCTGCATCTCCTTGCGGAGCTTGAGGTCGAGCGCGGAGAGCGGCTCGTCCAGCAGCAAGAACCTTCGGCTTCGGGGCAAGCGCCCGGGCGAGCGCCACGCGCTGCTGCTGGCCGCCCGAAAGCTGCGACGTCTTGCGCTCCGCCATTGCTTCGAGCTGCACCAGCGCCAGCATCTCGGCCGTGCTCGCGGCAACCTCGCCCTTTGGGCGGCCGAGCATTTCGAGGCCGAAGCCGATATTGTCGGCGACGCTCAGATGCGGAAAGAGCGCGTAGCTTTGAAAGACCGTGTTCACCTGTCGCTTGTTCGGCGGCAGGTCTGTGATGTCCTGACCGTCGAGCAGGATCGTGCCCGAGGTCGGGCTGTCGAACCCGGCGATCAGCCGCAGAAGCGTGGTCTTGCCGCAGCCCGACGGGCCGAGAAGGGTGAAGAACTCGCCCTGCCGGATCGCGACGGAAACGGAATCGAGCGCCCGGACCGCTTGCGCGCCCTGGCCGAATACCTTGACAGCATCGCGGGCTTCTACGGCATAGGTCTCGGTCATTCTGCAGTCCCTCCCCAGATGGGCGTCAGAATTTGATCAATTGGCGGAGTCCGGAGTGCGCCTTCTTGAATGGTCGGCGAAGGGGACGTTTGTTGTCAAACGATTCCTCCAGATAGATGCTCCCGGCCTTCCCACTCGTTTCTCCGTGATCAAATCTTCACCGCCCTGTCTCGTTTTTGCCATGCCGTCGCGCGCCTCGTCGCCCAGGGGCGGGCGGATTCCAACTCGGCCGACAGCGCGACAAGCGTCCTCGTCCGCGCCGAAGCGGGCAGCCAGATGGATGCCGATCGGCAGTCCTTCGGCGTTCCAGAAGAGCGGCAGAGATGCGGCGGGCTGGCCGGAGGCATTGAAAGCGGCGCAGAAGGGCGAATAGTCGAAGACCATGCCCGCGCCCATGCGGTAGTCGACATAGTCTTTCCCGGTATGCGAGAAGCGCCCGATCTTCGCCGGCGGTTCGGCCAAAGTCGCGGTCAGAAGCATGTCCCAATCGTCGAAAAACCTTGCCATTTCACGGCCATAGGCATGGATCTTGCCAACCGCCTCGAGATAGTCGGCCCCCGACAGCGTCGCAGCATAGTCAATCGCGCTGCGGCTCACGTCCTCGACATCATCCGGCGAGAGGGCGTGACCCTTCGCTGCCAGCACCTTGCGGATGCCGAGCGCCGTGCCGCAGGCGACGATCTTCGTCCAGGCGCGCATCATGCCCTTGGTGTCCGCCGTGGGCGGGCCGGTTCGACACGATGCCCAAGGCTTTCGAGCAGCGCCGCCGCGTCCAGCACCGCGTCGCGGCAATCGGGATGGATCGCCTCTCCGGTGAGCGTCGTCTCGCATAGCGCGATTCTCAGCCGTCCGGGGCGGGCGGAGCGATGGCGGCCCGGTAGCCCTGGCCGAGCGGCGGCGCCCAGTAAGGCGCGCCGGAATCGGCGCCCTCGCAGGCATCTAGCAGCACCGCGCTGTCGCGGACGGACCGGGTGAGGAACCCGTCGATCGCCATCCCTGCCCAGCCTTCGCCGACATAGGGACCGTCCGGCAGCCGCGCCCGCGTCGGCTTGAAGCCCGAAGAGCCCGCAGGACGATGCCGGGATACGCACAGATCCGCCGCCATCCGAGCCGTGCGCGGCTGGCACGATTCCCGCAGCCACGGCCGCCCCGGCGCCGCCGGACGACCCGCCGGGCGTGCGCGTCAGGTCCCAGGGATTGCGCGTCGGTCCGCCATACACGGCGGATTCGGTCGCCGGCCCGATCCCGCCCTCGGGCGAGGTCGTGCGTCCGAAGGTGACGGCGCCGGTGGCCCGGATCCGGTCGAAGATCGCGCTGTCGAGTCGGTAGGTTGTGTTCGCCAGAAGCCGGGAGCCGTTATGCGAGGGGAAATCCACCGCTTCGCAGCCGAGGTCCTTTAGCAAGAACGGCACCCCGCGCATCGGCCCGTCGGGCAAACCCGCCGCGATGGCGGAGCAAGCGGTTTCTTCCCGGATCAGCACGACGGCGTTGAGTGCGGAGTTTCTCTCCGCCACCCGGCGCAGCGCCTCGTCGAGCAATTCCGAGGCCGTTACATCGCCTGATGCGACCGCGGCCGCCATCGCGGTCGCATCCCAGTCATCGTATTCCGCGACCATTCCCACCCCGCGAGCTTCGTCACCAGTTAGACACAGCATCCCGTAATCGGCAATCGGCGTGTTGCAGGGCAGGCGCGTCGCGGGCCCGCAGGTGTCCGTCAGCCATTCCATCCCGGCAGCGACCGGCCCTTGCAGGCCCCGGTGCGCGTCACTAAGACAAGGGTAAGGTTCTACGCATAAGCATTTCACCCGGGAACAGCGACAGGCGGACGATGATGAAAGACCCATACGATCTCTATATGAACACCCTCGTGCCGATGGTCGTCGAACAGACGTCGCGCGGGGAGCGGGCCTATGACATCTACTCGCGCCTTCTGAAGGAGCGGATCATCTTCCTATCCGGTCCCGTGCATGACGGCATGTCGACGCTGATCTGCGCGCAGCTTCTGTTCCTCGAGGCGGAGAATCCGTCGAAGGAAATCGCGATGTACATCAATTCGCCCGGCGGCGTGGTGACGTCGCGGTCTCTCGATCTACGACACGATGCAGTACATCCGGCCCAAGGTCTCGACCCTGGTGATCGGGCAGGCGGCCTCGATGGGCTCGCTTCTGCTCACCGCGGGCGAGAAGGGGATGCGCTTCTCGCTGCCGAACAGCCGCATCATGGTGCACCAGCCCTCGGGCGGCTATCAGGGTCAGGCGACGGACATCATGATCCACGCGCAGGAGACCCAGAAGCTGAAGGACCGGCTGAACGACATCTACGACAAGCACACCGGCCAGCCGGTGAAGAAGGTCGAGGCGGCGCTGGAGCGCGACAACTTCATGTCGCCCGAAGAAGCCAAGGACTGGGGTCTGATCGACGAGATTCTCGCCGCCCGTCCGGGCGAAGACGCGAAGACGTGACCGGAACGGCCCGAATCCGTGACGCGGGGTAGGGTATTTTGGCATTGTGATGACTTGGTGGCTGCCCTAATCTTGTCGAAAAGGGCAGTCACAAAGATGATGAACGATTTGCGAACAGGCCGCAGAGGGTGACGATGGCGAACAATTCCGGCAGCGACAGCAAGAACACGCTCTACTGCTCTTTCTGCGGCAAGAGCCAGCATGAGGTGCGCAAGCTGATTGCCGGCCCGACGGTCTTCATCTGCGATGAATGCGTCGAGCTTTGCATGGACATCATCCGCGAGGAGACGAAGTCGACCGGCCTGAAGTCGACCGACGGCGTGCCGACGCCGCGCGATATCTGCAAGGTGCTGGACGACTACGTCATCGGTCAGGAACACGCCAAGCGCGTGCTCTCGGTCGCGGTCCACAACCACTACAAGCGGCTGAACCACGCCTCCAAGTCGGCCGAAATCGAACTGGCGAAGTCGAACATCCTGCTGATCGGCCCCACCGGCTGCGGCAAGACGCTGCTGGCCCAGACGCTGGCGCGCATTCTCGACGTGCCCTTCACCATGGCCGATGCGACGACGCTGACCGAGGCGGGCTATGTCGGCGAGGATGTCGAGAACATCATCCTCAAGCTCTTGCAGGCCTCCGAATACAACGTCGAACGCGCGCAGCGCGGCATCGTCTATATCGACGAGGTCGACAAGATCACGCGCAAGTCCGACAACCCCTCGATCACCCGCGACGTGTCGGGCGAGGGCGTGCAGCAGGCGCTTCTGAAGATCATGGAAGGCACCGTCGCCTCCGTGCCGCCGCAGGGCGGGCGCAAGCATCCGCAGCAGGAATTCCTGCAGGTGGACACGACCAATATCCTCTTCATCTGCGGCGGCGCCTTCGCGGGGCTCGAGAAGATCATCGCGAAGCGCGGCAAGGGCTCGGCCATCGGCTTCGGCGCCGAGGTCAAGGACCCCGATGCCCGCGGCGTCGGCGAGATGTTCAGCCGAGCTCGAGCCGGAAGACCTGCTGAAATTCGGCCTGATCCCGGAATTCGTCGGCCGTCTGCCGGTGATCGCGACGCTGACCGACCTCGACGAGGACGCGCTGGTCACGATCCTGACCGAGCCGAAGAACGCGCTCGTCAAGCAGTACCAGCGGCTGTTCGAGATCGAGGGCGTGAAGCTGACCTTCACCGCCGACGCGCTGACCGCCATCGCCAAGCGCGCGATCAAGCGCAAGACCGGCGCGCGCGGCCTGCGCTCGATCATGGAGGATATCCTGCTCGACACGATGTTCGAACTGCCGGGCATGACCACGGTCGAAGAGGTCGTGGTCAACGAAGAGGCGGTGGACTCGGGCGCCAAGCCGCTCCTGATCTACGCCGACACCAAGGGCGAAAAGACCGCGACAGCGGGGTGACGAACGGCGCCGGGCGGCGCGTTCGGACAATGTGGTCAGGCATGGAAATGCGTGAGGCTCAATGCGGATTCTGATCCGTCTCCTCACGCTCGCCGTCTTCCCGCTGCCGCTTCCCGCTCGCCCTTTGGGCCGTATTCACTGGAAGCCCGCAGATCATTAGCGCCCTGATGTCGCAGCGCGAACCGGTGCAGTTCTCGCACGGCTACGCCGAACGGCTGTTCGACGGCATCCTTTCCTTCGAAACTGTTCTGAGCAGTCGCTATCTGGAAAAAGCGCCGGACGGCGTCTGTGAGCACGTCTTCGTGCGGCTTGTGGCGAACCCGCCTCCAAAACCGCCTGCAAGCGTGATGCGGCGAAACCGCGACTTCCGCTTCGGTGGTGTCTGGCGGCCGACCCCCGTCGTTTTCGCTGACACGCCGGCGCTCAAACCGGTCGAGACATGCGTCGGCTATGTCGGCCGGTCGCTTTCCGCCGAGATTCTGCTGATATTGCAGCGACCGGGCGCGTTCTACTACCGCGACCTGACGGACGGGACGCTGCACCTCTATGCGCCGAACGCCCGGATCGCAGGCCGGGTGCGCATTGCGCCGGAGGGGCGGCGCTGAGGCCGCCTATCCTCTGGACGTCCCCATCCCCTGCGCTATAAGGGGGCAGGACTGCCCGGAGGTCGCCCATGAAATTCCTGCTGCGCCTGCTGACCTGGTGGAACGGCCAGACGCTCGGCACCCAGCTGTTCACCTGGCGGCAGGGCGAGAAGGTGGGCGAGGACGATCAGGGCAACGTCTTTCTACCAGACCCGTGACGGCAAGCGCCGCTGGGTGATCTACAACGGCGAAATGCGAGGCAGCCGCGCATCAGCCCCGACTGGCACGGCTGGCTGCATTTCACCTGGGATGAGCCGCCGACCAAGGTCGCCGCTGCCGCACAAGCCGTGGGAAAAGCCGCATCTGGAGAACCTGACCGGCACCGCCGCTGGCCTATGCGCCGGCCGGATCCATCCGCCGCGCGGCCCCGGCCGAGCGGCGCGACTACGAGGCGTGGAGTCCGGAATAGAGATGGCCGAGAACGTCACAGAAGTTCTGACTGGTGCGGGCGTCCTGGCCGCGGCGCTGGGGTTTCTCGTCTATGCGGGCAACGGCGAGGGGCTGACCCGGGCCACCGACAGCTATGAACTGACCGCCAGTTTCCGCTCGGTCGAGGGGATCACGGTGGGCACCGATGTCGGCTGGCCGGTGTCAAGGTCGGAACCGTGACCGAGTTGGCGCTCAACCCCAAGACTTTCTTCGCCGACGCGAAGGTGACCGTCCGCAAGGATATCGCCGTGCCCGACGACAGCACGATCGTCGTTGCGTCCGAGGGGCTCCTTGGCGGTGCGTTCGTCGAGATCCTGCCCGGCGGTAGCCCGATGGATCTGACACCGGGGGCCGAGATCGAGAACACGCAGGGCGCCGTCAGCGTGATCGCGCTGATGATGAAGTTCGTCGGCGCGGCGTCGGGCGACAGCACCGATACGGCCGCGCCATGAAGGCCGCCCTGGCGTTTGTCCTGGCGCTGTCCGGCGCCGGCATCGCGTCGGCGGAAGAAGTGGCGAGCGCTCCGGGGGCGATGCTGCGCGGGCTCGACAAGGTGTCGGGCGAGACGGTCGACATCGAGCTATCCTCCGGGCAGACGCGCGCAGTTCGGCCGGCTGGCGGTGACGCTGTCGGATTGCCGCTATCCGGTCGAGGATCCGTCGTCCAATGCCTATGCGCATCTGACGATGACCGACGCGGCCTCAGGCGCGGCCGTCTTCGACGGCTGGATGATCGCGTCGAGCCCGGCCCTGTCGGCGCTCGACGATCCGCGCTACGACCTCTGGGTCCTGCGCTGCAAGAGCAGCTGAGCCGACGGCGTTTCCGGCGTGGTGAAATCGGCCGTGCGCCGCAAGTGCTTCGGCCAGGCGTGCCCGGTAGTCCGTCGCGCGAAATCTCGACCGCGCCGAGCGAGGCGAGATGCGGCGTCAGGAACTGCGTGTCGAACAGCGTGAATCCGCCCTCGGCGCAGCCGGTCGACCAGATAGGCGAGCGCGATCTTGGAGGCGTTGGTGCGGGTCGAGAACATGCTTTCGCCGAAGAACGCGGCGCCGAGCGTGATCCCGAAGACACCGCCGGTCAGCGTCGCCCTCCTGCCAGACCTCCAGCGAATGCGCATGGCCGATCCGGTGCAGATCGTCATAGAGCGCGGCGAGGGTCGCGTTGATCCAGGTCTCGGATCGGGCGGCACAGAGGCGCACGACCTCTGAAAATGCGCGTGTCGAGTTCGAATTTCGTAATTCGTCACGGCGAATCGCCCGCGCGAGGGACCGCGAAATGTGGAAATTGTCCAAGGGGAATATGCCGCGCATGTCGCGGGTCCACCCAGTGCAGATCGTCGTCGTCGCGCGCGGCCGCCATCGGGAAAATACCGTTCGCATAGGCGGTCAGCAGCAGGTGCGCGTTGGTTCTTCTAGACATTCGGGTCGGGACTCTTCATGCACTGGGACCATTGCGGGACAGTGTATCTGCATCGGGGCGGGTATGGCGTTTTTTGATTTTCTGACCGACATCGAACGCTACGCCGAGGATGCACGCTCCGTCGCCCGGCTGAACGAGCGCTACCGGATGCTGATCCGGCCCCTGCGAGCAGAGATATCGCGGGGCCCGGGTGCTTGACCTCGCCGCGCATGACGGGCGCTGGGCCTATGCCTTCGCGGCGTCCGGCGCGCGGGAGGTCGTGGGGATCGAGGGGCGCCAGGCCCTGATCGACCGGTTCTCCGGCTTTCCCGAAGGCCGGCCGCGCGAAAAGGTCACGCTCAAATGCGGCGACATCTTCGAAGGTCTGCGCGCCGAGATCGCTGCAGGGGAGCGCTACGACATCGTCGGGGTCCTCGGTATCCTCTACCACGTGATGGATCACTTCCTTCTGTTCCGGCTGATCCGCCAACTGGAACCGCGGCTGGTCATCGTCGACAGCGAATTCGTGATGGCGCCGAACGCGGTGATCCGGGTCATGCCGGAAGAGACCGACAACGAACTGAACGCGATTCCGAACGCGGAGGGCTTCGCGCGCACCCTGATCGGGGTGCCGAGCCACAAGGCGATGGAGCTGATGGCGGATGTGCTCGGCTATGACTGCGAATGGCTCGACTGGGATGTGATACCGCCTGGTCGCCGGGGGTCGCTTCCCGACTATTACCGGGACCGGTTCAAGCGACGGGGAACCTGCCTGATGCGGCCGCGCTGAGGCGCCCCGCAAATCCCCTCCGCTCAGCCAAATTCCTTCGCCAGCCACTTTTCCAGCCAGTGAATCGAGTAATTCCCGGTCTGGATATCCTTTTCCTGCAAGAGGGCGTGAAAAAGCGGGATCGTCGTGTCGACGCCATCGACGATCAGTTCCGACAGCGCGCGATTCAGCCGGGCGAGCGCCTCGGGCCGGTCGCGGCCGTGGACGATCAGCTTGCCGATCAGGCTGTCGTAATAGGGCGGGATCGAATAGCCGTCGTAAAGCGCGGAATCCATCCGCACGCCAAGCCCGCCCGGCGCGTGATACTGGGTGATCTTGCCGGGGCAGGGCGAGAAGGTCGGCAGCTTCTCGGCATTGATCCGGACCTCGATCGCATGGCCGTTCACCTCGAGCTCGTCCTGCGAGAACGACAGCGGATAGCCGTCCGCCACGCGGATCTGCTCGCGCACAAGATCGACGCCGAAGATCGCCTCGGTCACCGGGTGTTCGACCTGAAGCCGGGTGTTCATCTCGATGAAATAGAATTCGCCGTCCTCGAACAGGAACTCGATCGTGCCGGCGCCGATATAGTTGATCGCGGCCACGGCATCGGCGCAGGTCTTGCCGATGCGCGCCCGCGTCTCGGCGTCGATCACCGGGCCGGGCGCCTCCTCGAAGACCTTCTGGTGACGGCGCTGCAGCGAACAGTCGCGTTCGCCGAGATGCACGGCCGTGCCCTTGCCGTCGCCGAAGACCTGGATCTCGATATGGCGGGGCCGTTGCAGGTATTTCTCGATATAGCACTCGTCGTTGCCGAACGCGGCCTTCGCCTCTGCCCGTGCGGTGCGGAAGGCGCTTTCCAGCTCGCTCTCATCGCGCGCGACCTTCATGCCGCGCCCGCCGCCGCCGGCGGTGGCCTTGATGATGACCGGATAGCCGATCTCTGCCGCGACGGTCTTCGCGGTCGCCACGTCCGGCACGCCGCCATCCGATCCCGGCACGCAGGGCACGCCGAGCGTCTTCATCGTGTCCTTGGCGGTGATCTTGTCGCCCATGATGCGGATATGTTCCGCGGTCGGGCCGATGAAGGTGATGCCGTGGTCTTCCAGCGCCTGCACGAAAGTCGCGTTCTCGCTGAGAAAGCCGTAGCCCGGATGGATCGCCTGCGCGCCGGTGATCTCGCAGGCCGAGATGATCGCGGGGATCGACAGGTAGCTCTGCGACGACGGGTTCGGGCCGATGCAGACGCTTTCGTCGGCCATGCGCACATGCATCGCGTCGGCGTCGGCGGTCGAATGGACCGCGACCGACCGGATGCCCATTTCGCGGCAGGCGCGGATGACCCGCAGCGCGATCTCGCCCCGGTTGGCGATCAGGATTTTCTCGAACATCAGGCCCTCACTCGATGATGAGAAGCGGAGCACCGTATTCGACGGGGCTGCCATCCTCGACGAGGATGCGCTTCACCGTCCCGGCGCGCGGGGCCGGGATGTGGTTCATGGTTTTCATCGCCTCGATGATCATGACGGTCTGGCCTTCCTTCACCTGGGCGCCGGTCGTGACGAAGGGATCGGCGCCGGGTTCCGGGGAAAGGTAGACGGTGCCGACCATCGGCGAGGTCACGGCGCCGGGATGGCTGGCCGGATCGACGGTCGCGGCGGCCGGCGCGGCGGCGGCGGCCGCTACGGGTGCCGGAGCGGCGGCCGGGGCCGGCGCGGCCGGTGCGGCGAGCTGGGCCGCATATTTCGTCACCCGGACGTTCAGGCTGTCGTGGTCGCCGTATTCCCGTTTCACGCTGAGCTCGGCGAGGCCGTTCTTGTTCAGAAGCTCGGCGAGCGCCTCGATGAAAGTCACGTCGCTGTCATGGGAGGGTTTTGTCATCGATATCCTCGATCGGTCCTGTCCGATGGCCCGTCATTTCCCGCGGGGCCTTGTTGTCTGGCCGGTTATACGCGCTTGGCCGGGCGGTGGAAAGCGCGACTTTCCCGCGCCCGTCCAGGAGTTGCGCCGGCCGACGGGAGTACCTGCACGGGACGGCCGCAAGCAGGGTTTCAACCCGTCTTTGCCGGGGAGGGTGGGTTGAAACCCAGCTTGCAACCCTGTTCGGGCGCAGCGTCGTCTTTCGGAAAAAATTTACCAGTTGATAAAAAAATGATTCGCTGGCAGCCTTTCGGGCAAGAAAAGAACAGGGGAGGTCGCCTTGACCAACAGCCAGCTCACTCCGGGTGTCGCCGCCGGGCGATTGGCGGCGGAGGACTATACCGGGAATTTCGCCGACATCGCGCCGCGCCTCGATGCGCATGAGGCGCGGGTGGCGGCGGATCGGTGCTATTTCTGCCACGACGCACCCTGCATGACGGCCTGTCCGACCACGATCGACATTCCCCTCTTCATCCGCCAGATCGCGACCGGCACGGCGGAGGCGGCGGCGAGGACGATCTTTTCGCAGAACATCCTCGGCGGCATGTGCGCCCGCGTCTGCCCGACCGAACAGCTCTGCGAGGAGGTCTGCGTGCGCGAGGTGGCCGAAGGCAAACCGGTGGAAATCGGGCGGCTTCAGCGGTTCGCGACTGACAGCCTGATGGAGAAGGGCGTCCATCCCTTCGCCCGCGCCAAGGCGACCGGCAGGAAGATCGCCGTGGTCGGCGCCGGCCCCGCAGGACTTTCGGCGGCCCACCGGCTGGCGATGAAGGGCCATGACGTCGTGGTCTTCGACCCGCGCCCCAAGGCGGGCGGGCTGAACGAATACGGCATCGCGAGCTACAAGACCCCCGGCGGCTTCGCCCAGGCAGAGGTCGACTGGCTCCTGAAGATCGGCGGGATCACGGTCGAGACCGGCAAGGCACTCGGTGCGGGCCTGACGCTCGACGGGCTTCGCAAGGATCATGACGCGGTCGTGCTCGCCATCGGGCTTGCCGGCGTCAATGCGCTGCGGGCCGAGGGGGAGGAGTTGGCCAATGTCGTCGACGCCGTCGATTTCATCGCCGAACTGCGTCAGCAGGACGACAAGTCGAAGCTGCCCGTCGGCCGCGACGTCGTCGTCATCGGTGGCGGCATGACGGCGGTCGATGCGGCGGTGCAGTCCAAGCTCCTCGGCGCCGAGAATGTCACCATCGTCTACCGTCGCGGGCAGGACCGGATGTCCGCCTCGCTCGACGAGCAGGAGCATGCGACTTCGGTCGGCGTCCGCATCATCCACCATGCCGCGCCGGTCCGGGTGATCGGCAACGGTGCGGTGCAGGAGGTCGAGTTTGCCTATACCGAGGAGGGGCCGAAGGGCCTCACGCTGAAGGGCGAGACCTTCAGGCTCAAGGCCGATCAGGCGATGAAGGCCATCGGCCAGACGCTTCTCGGCGCACCTGACGGGTTGAAGGTCGAGGGCGGCAAGATCGCCGTGACCGGGGCGGGACGAACGTCGGTGGCCGGCGTCTGGGCAGCCGGCGACTGCGCCACGGGCGGCGAGGATCTGACCGTCACCGCCGTCGCGGAAGGACGGGATGCGGCGGAGGACATCCATGCTAGCCTGACCGCCTGAGGACATCGCAGGGAGGACGCGCGCATGACCGCAACCGAAAACAGGATCGCTGCGCATTACGGAAGCGGAGACCTTTATGAACGGATCATGGGCGCGCTGCAACGGCGCGGCGCCGATCCGGAGGCGCTCAAGCTCGACGACCTGAAACCGCTGGACGAATTCCACATCGGCGGCGCGGAGGCCACGGCGGCGCTGTTCGATCAGCTCGATATCGACGCGGGCACCAGGGTGCTCGACATCGGCTCGGGCATCGGCGGACCAGCGCGGATGATGGCCGCTCGCCACGGCGCCGATGTCACCGGAATCGACCTCACGCCTGAGTTCGTCGAAACGGCGAAGCGGCTGACCGAGGCCGTGGGGCTCAGGGTGCATTTTGTTCAAGGCAGCGCGCTCGACCTGCCATTCGAGGACGAAAGCTTCGACCTCGCGACGCTCCTGCATGTCGGCATGAACCTGTCCGACAAGGCGCGGCTGTTTCGCGAGGCGGCGCGCGTCCTGAGGCCCGGCGGCACGTTCGCGGTCTACGACGTGATGCGCTTCGGCGCGCATCCGGTCTTTCCGCTACCCTGGGCATCGGAGCCGGAAGGCTCGTTCCTCGGCACGACCGATGACTACCTCGCGGCGGCGGAAGCGGCGCGTTTCAAGCTTCGCGCGCGAAGAGATCGGGGCGATGTCGCGAAAGCGTTCTTCGCCCGGATGCAGGACGAGATGGCCGGGTCGGACCGGCCCCCGGATGGGCTGCCGGTCGTGATGGGCGAAGAGGCGCCCGCGATGATCGCCAATATGGTCAAGGCGGTGAATGCGGGCGACATCGCGCCCGTCGAGATGATATTTGACAAGCGCTAGTCGCGCGACAGGGAGAGCGAGATGGCCGATCTGACGACGAATTTCATCGGGATCAAGAGCCCGAACCCCTTCTGGCTGGCCTCGGCCCCGCCGACGGACAAGGAATACAATGTCCGCCGCGCCTTCGAGGCGGGCTGGGGCGGGGTCGTGTGGAAGACGCTCGGATCCGAAGGCCCGCCGGTGGTGAACGTCAACGGCCCGCGCTACGGCGCGATCTGGGGCGCGGACCGACGGCTTCTCGGGCTCAACAATATCGAGTTGATCACCGACCGCCCGCTCGAGGTGAACCTGCGCGAGATCAAGTCCGTGAAGCGCGACTGGCCGGACCGGGCGCTCGTCATCAGCCTCATGGTGCCTTGCGACGAGGAAAGCTGGAAGGACATCCTGAAGCGCATCGAGGATACCGGCGCGGACGGGGTGGAGCTGAACTTCGGTTGCCCGCACGGAATGAGCGAGCGTGGCATGGGCTCGGCCGTCGGCCAAGTGCCGGAATATATCGAAATGGTGACGCGCTGGGTGAAGCAGTATTCCCGCATGCCCTGCATCGTGAAGCTGACGCCGAACATCACCGACGTGCGCAAGCCCGCCGAGGCGGCGAAGCGCGGCGGGGCCGATGCAGTGAGCCTGATCAACACGATCAACTCGATCACGAGCGTGAACCTCAACAGCTTCAGCCCCGAACCTTGCATCGACGGCAAGGGCGCGCATGGCGGCTATTGCGGGCCGGCGGTGAAGCCCATCGCCCTGTCGATGGTGTCCGAGATCGCGCGTCACGCCGAGACGCGCGGCCTGCCGATCTCCGGCATCGGCGGGATCACCACCTGGCGCGACGCGGCCGAGTTCATGGCGCTCGGCGCCGGCAACGTCCAGGTCTGCACGGCGGCCATGACCTATGGTTTCAAGGTCGTGCAGGAGATGATTTCGGGCCTCAGCCAGTATATGGACGAGAAGGGCTTTACCTCGACCGACGACCTCGTCGGCCGCGCGGTGCCGAACGTCACCGACTGGAACCAGCTCAACCTCAATTACGTCACCAAGGCCGAGATCGACCAGGACCTCTGCATCAAGTGCGGCCGCTGCTATGCCGCCTGCGAGGATACCAGCCATCAGGCGATCGCGATGTCGGACGACCGCACATTCACCGTGAAGGACGAGGAATGCGTGGCCTGCAACCTCTGCATCGACGTCTGCCCGGTCGAGAACTGCATCACGATGCGGCCGCTCGGCAAGGGCGAGGTCGATCCCAGGACCGGCAAGACCGTGGGCGACTATGCCAACTGGACGACCCATCCCAACAACCCGATGGCGGTGAAAGCGGCCGAATAGGCCGCCCGCTCACCCTTTGGTGCTTTGACAAGGGGCGGGCGGGCATGGTCCGCTTTTCGCTGCCGGCCACTCGTGTCGGGGCTGCGGGAGAAACCGACCATGAAACGCCTTGCCTCGATGTTTGCCCTCGCCCTCGCCCTGCCGGCCTCTGCCGGTGACTGGGCGACGCGGACGGGGGACGCGCCCATGTCCGGTAGTGATCTCGAGGCCCTGCTCGGCGCGGCCGCCGTCCGCTTCTACGATGGTGGCCGGTCGGAATACGGGCCGGGATCGGCCTATGCCTATGTCTATTCCAACGAGGATCGCGCCGAGGGCCGCTACCGGATCGAGGTGGACGGCTCGGTCTGCGTCGATTTCGTCAACGGATTTTCGCGCTGCGACCTCTATGTGCGCAATGGCGGGCGGGTGCTCCTTCTCGACGAGAAGGGCGACCGCTATCCGCTGATGCCCGAGGGGTGACCGGGGTATGGTCGGTTTATATCCAGCTTACGGGGCTAGAAGTTTGCGGAAGAGCGTGTCGAGGAACCCCTCCGCCTCTTCGTAGGGATCGTGGCCCTCGCCCAGAACCGCCCGCACCTGGACGTCGAAATCGGCGTAGTGCTGGGTCAGCGCCCAGATCGAGAAGATCAGATGATGCGGCGGTAGGGCGGCGATGCGGCCCTCCTCGGCCCAGCGGGTGAGGATGGCGGCCTTCTCGTCCACGAGCGATTTCAGATCGCCCTCGAGCGCCGCCATCATCCGTGGCGCGCCTTGCAGCACCTCGTTCGCGAAGAGCCGGCTTTCGCGCGGGTAGTCGCGGCTGAGTTCCAGCTTGCGGCGGACATAGTCGAGGATCTCCTCCACCGGGTCGCCGGCCGAATCGAGCGCACGCAGGGGATCGAGCCAGGCAACCATGAGGGTGGAGAGAAGCTCCACATGGATCGCCTCCTTCGAGGGGAAATAGTAAAGCAGGTTCGGCTTCGACAGCCCCGCGACCTCGGCGATCTGGTCGAGCGTCGCGCCGCGGAAGCCGTGTTGGGAGAACACCTCCAGCGCCGCCTCGAGGATGGTCTGGCGGTTCTTCTGCTGGATCCGCGTCAGCGGCCGTTCGGCCGGCCCTTCGTCCTCCACGCGATACCTCCCGTCCGTGTCTTTTTCTGCTAGCCTGTTCCCGACCAATTGGTCAAACGGCATTTCCGGGACGGATCCGGGCAGGTTGCGGCATCTCGCCCTTTTCACGGTTGGACGGGCGTTTATGACTATGAAAAAAGTCGAATAATTTTCGCGCTCATCGAAAACCAACCTGTGGAGACACCATGCGCCCGACCTGCAAAGCCACGCAATCGATCGAGGAGCCGCACCTTCGCGCCACGCGGTTCGACTTCGCGCCGGGGGCCGAGACCGGCTGGCATGTTCACGGCGCGGACTATGTGATCGTCGCCGTCACCGATTGCGAGATGCTGCTCGAGGAGCCGGGCGGCGGGACGCGTCGGGTCACCGTGCCCGCCGGCACCGCCTATGCCCGCAAGGCGGGAGTGGAGCACAACGTGGTCAATGCCGGCCCCGCCCCGATGACCTTTGTCGAGGTGGAACTGCCGTGACCGACCGCCCCAAACCGATCTCGGACGGGCCGCGCATGATCGCGGAAATGACACCGGAACTTCTGCCCGGCGACTACGTCTTCTGCACTGTCCGCGTGCCGGAAGACGCCGGAGCCCTGATCGGCGCGGCGCTGGCCATGTTCCTTGAGGAGGAGGGACTGTCGCTGATCCTGCTGAAGGACCGCGCGGCTGCGGCGGGCTTTGCGACGGATGCTGTCATGCGCTGCATCCGGCTCAACGTCTATTCGGCGCTCGACGGGGTCGGCCTGACGGCCGCGGTGGCGGGCGCGCTGGCCGGGGCGGGAATTGCCTGCAACATGGTCGCCGCCTTCCACCACGATCACGCCTTCGTCCCCGCGAACCGGGCCGAGGAAGCGTTGGCGGTTCTGATCGCCTTGCAGTCAGGCAGCACCACGACGCCCTGAGCCGGGTTCGCCCGGTGCAGAGGCCAGTGTCTTTTCGCCGCCTCAGGCGGTCGCGTCCGCCGGGACGCCAGGCCGCCGGGCGGCGACGATGCCGGGCGCGTCGCCGGCCCCTTGTGCACCTCCAACGTGGGCCGGCTTCAAAGCCCGGTACATCAGATAGGCCCGCCGGCCCTCGGCGAAGTCGCGGTAGATCCACGACCCGCGCGTGCCTGCCCAGAGCTGCGCGATCCGCCGTGTCCCAAAGGGAAACCGCGCCCGGATCTCGCGGTTGCGGCGGTCGTCGTCACGGTCGAGGCCGCGCAGGATGTCCGCCGTGATGTCGCGCAGCCGGGGTTCGGCGAAGCCCGCCGCCGCGAGATCGGCGCCGACCCGCAGCCGTTCGGCCGCCGGATCGGTCCGGGGCGGGGTGAAATCGGTGTAGAGGAAGTCTCCGCCCGGCTTCAGCACCCGGAAGACCTCGGCGAAGAAGGCGGCACGGTCGGGATAGCAATGCGAGCTTTCGACGTTCAGCACCGCGTCGAACTCCGCCGTGGCGAAGGGCAGGTCCATCGCATCGCCGCGCCGGAAGCTTAGCCCGGAAGACCCGGCATAGACCCGCCGGCAGAAGTCGACCGCATGCTGGGCAAGATCGCATCCCACGGTTTCGGCCGGGCCGCGATAACGGTGCACGTAGGACGCCCCGCCGCCCCGGCCCGAGCCGATGTCGAGCACCCGCCGCCCGCGCAGGTCCGCCTGCGCCGCGACGACATGATAGAGTAGCGCGCAATAGCGCTCTGCCTCGTCCCCTGGACGGATCTTCGGCGCGTCGCGCTCGTGTTCGAAGGCGAAGCCGTAGTTCATGAACCGAAGGTCGGTGGCGTCGCGAAACCACCAGCCGAGGAGTTCGTAGAGGATCCTTGCGCGCGGCCCGTGGAAGACCTGCTGCTCGCTCGGTTTTCTGAAACTCAATCGCAAGTCCGTCACTGTCCGTAGTTTTTTGATTTGTCCCACGATTGGCATAAGGGGCCGTAACGTCAACGTGTTCTTTGGTTTGCCTGCGCCGGCGTGCGAGGGGACGAAGCGAGGTTTGGTTGCGGGCGCGGCGGCCTTCGCCGCGTCGGCCCGCGACGCCCCAGACCGCTCGTAAGGCCCGCGCGGAATTCGCGCAGGAACCGTCGCGGCCGATCGCGACCCCTCGCATTGGCAACTGGATGCCTGTCTAGGACGGAACCGCCGATATTCCGCGCAGGATGATCGTCTTGACGCTGTCCTTCGCCGCCTTCCACTGCCGGTCGGACAGCGGCTTGCCGCCGTTCAGCGTCTCGATCTGATGGCCGAAATCGGCGTAGTGCTGGGTCGTCGCCCAGAGCATGTAGAGCAGGTGGCGCGGATCGACGGGCGCCATCTTGCCCTCGTCGATCCAGCGCTGGATCGCCCGGGCCCGGCCCGCCGTCCAGTCGCGGAGCGTGGTTTCCAGATAATCCTGGATCACCGGCGCGCCGTGCATCACCTCCGACGCCCAGACCTTGGAGCCGAAGGGATGCCGGCGCGAGATCTCCATCTTCGCGTCGATATAGGCGCCGATCCCCTCGACCGGGCCGGGGGCGTTGTCGAAGACATCCGCCGCATGCAGCCAGATCTCGAAGATCTGCTGGACGACCTTGCGGTAAAGCTCTTCCTTGGTCGCGAAGTAGTAGTGCAGGTTGGCCTTCGGCAGCCCGGCCATGTCGGCGATGAGTTGCATCGTGGCGCCGCCGAACCCTGCCTCGGCGAACACTTTTTCGGCAGCCTCGAGGATCACCCGCTCATTTTCCCGGCGGATCGCGTTTCGCTTGGAGATGCGTTCGGGTGCAGTCATCGGTTCCGAAATTCTCGTTGACCGGTTGGTCAGGTTGTGATGCTCTCAAGCCTGACCATACGGTCAGAAAATGAGTCGTCGCAAGGGGCGTGAAGACCCCGGGGACGAGACCGACAGGAGGACGAGATGCCCGCACCCGGAGAGAACCTCAGGATCAATTCCGCACGTCTGTGGGACAGCATCATGGAGATGGCGAAGATCGGGCCCGGCGTGGCGGGCGGAAACAACCGCCAGACGCTGACCGATGCCGATGCAGAGGGGCGCGCGCTCTTCCAGTCCTGGTGCGAGGCGGCCGGCATGACGATGGGCGTGGACGAGATGGGGACGATGTTCGCGATGCGCGCGGGCGAGGATCCGGATGCGCTGCCGGTCTATATGGGATCGCATCTCGATACCCAGCCGACGGGCGGCAAGTATGACGGGGTGCTGGGGGTTCTGGGCGCGCTCGAAGCGGTGCGCACGATGAACGACCTTGGCATCAAGACGAAGCACCCGATCGTGGTGGTGAACTGGACCAACGAGGAGGGTACGCGCTTCGCCCCCGCGATGCTGGCAAGCGGCGTCTTCGCCGGCGTGATCGAACAGGATTTCGCCTATGATCGCAAGGACGCCAAGGGGCTGCGCTTCGGCGACGAGCTCGTGCGGATCGGCTGGAAGGGCGACGAGAAGGTCGGCGCCCGCAAGATGCACGCGATGTTCGAACTGCACATCGAGCAGGGGCCGATCCTCGAGGCCGAGGGCAAGGAGATCGGCGTCGTCACCCACGGCCAGGGCCTGCGCTGGATCGAATGCACGCTGATCGGCAAGGGCCAGCACACCGGCTCCACGCCGATGTATCTCAGACGCAACGCCGGCCGCGCGCTGGCGCGGCTCACCGAACTGGTGCACGAGATCGCGATGCAGTATCAGCCGAACGCGGTCGGCGCGATCGGCCATATCGACGTCTACCCCAATTCGCGCAACATCATCCCTGAAAAGATCGTCTTCACCGTCGATTTCCGGTCCCATCTGCTGGAGACGCTGGAAGCGATGGCCGAGGAGTTCAACGCGACCGCGCCGGGGCTTGCCGCCGAGGTGGGGGTGAAGTTCTCGTCGCAGCTTTCGGGTTTCTTCGACCCGCCGGCCTTCGACGACGCTTGCGTGAAGGCGGTGCGGAATGCGGCCGAGAAACTCGGCTACAGCCACATGGATCTTATCTCCGGCGCGGGCCACGACGCCTGCTGGATCAACCGCGTGGCGCCCACCGCGATGATCATGTGTCCCTGCGAGGACGGACTTTCCCACAACGAGGCCGAGGAGATCAGCCCGGAATGGGCGGCGGCGGGGACGGATGTGCTGCTGCACGCGGTGCTGGAAACGGCGGAGGTTGTGGGGTGAAGTCTTTGAGGGCACCCGTCCCGGGCTTGACCAGTCCAACGGCCGGAATGGGTGATTAAAGGAGTTGAAGCAATGACCACAGTCATCAAGAACGGCACCATCGTCACCGCCGATCTGACCTACAAGGCGGATGTGCTGATCGAGGGCGGCAGGATCGCCCAGATCGGCGAAAATCTGAAAGGCGACAAGGTGCTCGACGCCACTGGCTGCTATGTCATGCCGGGCGGCATCGACCCGCATACGCATCTGGAGATGCCCTTCATGGGCACCTATTCCACCGACGATTTCGAATGCGGCACCCGCGCGGCGCTGGCGGGCGGCACGACGATGGTCGTCGATTTCGTGCTGCCGGGGCAGGGGCAGGGGCTGATCGACGCCAAGAAGATGTGGCACAACAAGTCCACCCGGGCCAACTGCGACTATTCCTACCACATGGCGGTGACCTGGTGGGGCGAGCAGATCTTCAATGAAATGAAGGACGTGATCGAGAAGGAGGGCATCACCACCTTCAAGCATTTCATGGCCTACAAGGGCGCGCTCATGGTCAATGACGATGAGATGTATGCCTCGTTCAAGCGGCTGGGCGAGCTTGGGGGAATTGCCCTTGTCCATGCCGAGAATGGCGACGTGGTGGCGGAACTCAGCGCGAAGCTTCTGGCCGAGGGCAATACCGGACCCGAGGCGCATGCCTATTCGCGGCCGCCGCAGGTCGAGGGCGAGGCGACGAACCGGGCGATCATGATCGCCGACATGGCGGGGGTGCCGCTTTATGTCGTCCATACCTCCTGCGAGGACAGCCACGAGGCCATTCGCCGGGCGCGGATGCAGGGCAAGCGGGTCTGGGGCGAGCCGTTGATCCAGCATCTGACGCTGGATGAGAGCGAGTATTTCAACAAGGATTGGGATCACGCCGCCCGCCGGGTGATGTCGCCGCCCTTCCGCAACAAGAAGCATCAGGACAGTCTCTGGGCCGGTTTGCAGTCGGGCTCGCTCTCGGTCGTGGCCACCGATCACTGTGCCTTCACCACTGACCAGAAGCGCTTCGGCGTCGGCGATTTCACCAAGATCCCGAACGGGACGGGGGGCCTCGAGGACCGGATGCCGATGCTCTGGACCCATGGGGTGAATACCGGCCGGTTGACGCCCAACGAATTCGTCGCGGTCACTTCAACGAACATCGCCAAGATATTGAATTGCTATCCGAAAAAAGGCGCGATCCTTGTCGGGGCGGATGCCGACCTCGTGGTGTGGGATCCTGAGCGCGAAAAGACGATCACGGCCAAGACCCAGCAATCGGCGATCGACTACAACGTCTTCGAGGGCCAGAAGGTGAAGGGCCTGCCGCGCTACACGCTGACCCGCGGCATGGTCGCGGTGAACGACGGCAAGGTCGAGACGCAGGAGGGCCACGGCGAGTTCGTGCGGCGCGAGGCCGGAAACCCGGTCAACAAGGCGCTGTCGTCGTGGAAGGAACTGACCTCGCCGCGTCCGGTACAGCGAACCGGCATTCCGGCGAGCGGGGTCTGAATGTCAGGCCGGGACCAGATGTTCCAACTCGGGCAACAGGACAACGCTTTCCTGTTCATGCGGGTCGGTTCGGGCGATCACCGCCTTGGCGGGGCGGTCGGAGAGGTTCATCGGCAGGTGCGGCATGTCGGCGGGGATATAGAGGATCTCGCCGGCCGCGACGGCCATGCGGTGCTCCAGCCGCGGGCCCCAGAACATCACGGTCTCGCCCTCGAGCGCGTAGATCGCAGTCTCATGGGTGGCGTGCTTGTGGGCCTTGGCGCGACCTCCGGGCGGGATGGTGAGAAGGTGCATGCAGATCGCCTGTGCGCCGACGGATTCGCGGCTGACGCCTTCGAGGTAGCTGAAGCCCTGTTTGCCGGCGAACGTGCTGCCCGGTCGCATCTTTCGGCATTCGGTCATGGTCGGGATCCTTTCGGGGCAGGCGCGGATGCGCGAAGTGTAATCCCGGAGGGCGCGCTTGTCATTCGGCGGTTCCAGCGACAGGAAGGGGCGGCGCGCGCATGAAGGACACCCGGAGCATGCCCGCGGCGATCATCGAAGCGCGGAACCTGTCCCTTACGTTCGAGACGAATGACGGGCCGGTCCATGCGCTGAAGGACGTGAGCCTGACCGTCGAGAAGGGGGAATTCGTCTCGTTCATCGGGCCGTCGGGCTGCGGCAAGACCACGTTCCTCCGCGCCATCGCTGCGCTGGAACACCCGACCGAGGGCACGCTGAGTGTCAACGGGATGAGCGCGGACGAGGCGCGGCAGGCGCGGGCCTATGGCTACGTCTTTCAGGCGGCGGGGCTTTATCCGTGGCGGACGATTGCCGGGAATATCCGGCTTCCCCTCGAGATCATGGGATTTTCCCGGACCGAGCAGGCGGAGCGGGTGGCGCGTGTCCTCTCGCTCGTCGATCTCGACGGGTTCGGGAAGAAGTTTCCCTGGCAACTGTCGGGCGGCATGCAGCAGCGCGCCTCGATCGCGCGGGCTTTGGCCTTCGACGCGGATATCCTCCTCATGGACGAGCCCTTCGGCGCGCTGGACGAGATCGTCCGGGACCATCTGAACGAGGAGCTTCTGAAGCTTTGGGCGCGGACGGAGAAGACCATCGGCTTCGTGACCCATTCGATCCCGGAGGCCGTCTATCTGTCCACCAAGATCGTGGTGATGTCGCCCCGTCCGGGACGGATCACCGATGTGATCGAGAGCACCTTGCCGAAGGAAAGGCCCGCTCGATATCCGCGATACGCCGGAGTTCATCGCCATCGCGCACCGGGTGCGCGAGGGGCTGAGAGCGGGGCATGGCGATGAGGTCTGAGGCCGGTCATGTTCCCGTCGGTGCCGCGTGGTTTTCGCGCAGGGTTTCCGTAGCTCCGGGGCGCGCGTCGCCTTTCGGGCCGGCGCAATGCCTCCGGGCGCGACGCGGGGGGCCGTCCGCCCCCCGGCCCCGGACCGGGTCCGGGGCTCCCCCCGAGGATATTTCTGGCAAGATGAAGGGGAAGGCGGCATGAGGTCGGTCCTGCCGATCCTGACGGTTCTGGGTGCGATCCTGGCGCTCTGGTATGCGGGCGCCGTCTGGCTGAACGCGCAGTGGACCTACGATCAGGCGGCGCGGGCCGGGGTCGAGGTGACGTTCCCTGAGCTTCTGGCCGACACGATGGCGCAGGAGCGTCCGGTCCTGCCGGCGCCGCACCAGGTGGCGAAGGGGCTTTGGGACGGGCTCTTCGGGCAGGCGGTGACCTCGAAGCGGAGCCTCGTCTATCACGGGCGGGTGACGCTTTCGGCGACGCTCGTCGGGTTCGTCATCGGCACGCTGGCCGGCATTCTGCTCGCGGTCGGGATCGTCCATGACCGGGCGATGGATCTGAGCGTGATGCCCTGGGCCATCGCGAGCCAGACCATCCCGATCCTCGCCATCGCGCCGATGGTGATCGTGGTCCTTGCCTCGGTCGGGGTGACGGGGCTGTTGCCGAAGGCGGTGATCTCGGCCTATCTCTCGTTCTTTCCCGTCGTGGTCGGCATGGTAAAGGGGCTGCAGGAGCCCGGATGCCATGCAGCTCGACCTGCTCCGGACCTACAGTGCCGGGAACTGGGACACGTTCTGGAAGCTCCGGCTGCCGGCCTCGATGCCCTATCTCTTCGCCTCGCTCAAGGTCTCTGTCGCAGCGTCGCTCGTCGGCGCCATCGTCGGCGAATTGCCGGCTGGGGCCTCGGCGGGGCTTGGCGCGCGGCTTCTGTCGGGCAGCTATTACGGCCAGACGATCCAGATATGGGCGGCACTTTTCGCCGCCGCGATCCTCGCGGCGGGGCTGGTCACGATCATCGGCGTGATCGAGCGCGGCACCTTGCGCCGCATGGGGATGGCCCGATGATCTGGCTGTGGGGCGCGGTGATCTTCTGGCTCGCGGCCTGGGCGTTCAACGTCTGGCTCGCCAACCGGAAAGTCGTGCGACGCCGGGCTGTGCGGCTTTTCATTCCGGCGCTCTTCGGGGTGACGCTGCTCGTTCTCTGGGAGGGCGCGGTGCGGGGGCTTGGCGTGCCCGGCGTGATCCTTCCGGCGCCCTCGGCGATCTGGGCGACGATCCTCGCCTCGCTTCCCGTTCTGCGCCGGCGATTTCGTGCAGACGATCGTGAAAGGGGCGCTCTCGGGCTATCTGATCGGCTGCGGCGCGGCGGTCCTGACGGCGATTGCCATCGACCGCTCACCCTTCCTGCAGCGGGGGCTGCTTGCCGGTGGGCAACTTCGTCGCGGCCCTGCCCATCGTCGGCATCGCGCCGATCCTTGTCATGTGGTTCGGCTTTGACTGGCAGTCGAAGGCGGCGGTCGTGGTGGTCATGGTCTTCTTCCCGGTCCTCGTGAACACGGTGGCGGGGCTTGCCGCCACCGAGCGGATGCAGCGCGACCTGATGGCGACATGGGGGGCGTGTTACTGGCAGACGCTTTTCAAGCTGCGGCTGCCGGCGGCGATGCCGTTCATCTTCAACGGGCTGAAGATCGCGACGACGCTGGCGCTGATCGGCGCCATCGTCGCGGAATTCTTCGGCTCTCCCATCCGCGGGCATGGGTTTTCGCATCTCGACGGCCGTGGGCCAGCTTGCGCTGGACATGGTCTGGGCAGAGATTGCCGTGGCGGCCCTGGCCGGTTCGGCATTCTACGGGCTTGTGGCGCTGATCGAGAAGAGCGTCACGTTCTGGCATCCGTCGCAGCGCGCGCGGAGCTGACAACAGGGGAGTAGAAAGATGAAGAAACTGCTGACTTCGGTTCTGGCCGCGGGGCTGTTCGCCACTGCCGCTCAGGCCGCCGACGATGTGACCTTGCAGCTGAAATGGGTGACGCAAGCCCAGTTCGCGGGCTATTACGTCGCCAAGGACAAGGGCTTTTACGACGAGGAGGGGCTCAACGTCACCATCCTGCCGGGCGGGCCGGACATCGCGCCGCCGCAGGTGATGGCCGGTGGCGGCGCCGATGTGATGGTCGACTGGATGCCCTCCGCGCTTGCCGCGCGGGAAAAGGGCCTGCCGATCGTCAATATCGCGCAGCCTTTCAAGTCGTCGGGCATGATGCTGACCTGCCTGAAGGAATCCGGCGTCGCCACGCCCGAGGACTTTCGCGGCAAGACGCTGGGCGTCTGGTTCGTCGGCAACGAATATCCGTTCCTGAGCTGGATGGCGACGCTGGGCATTCCGACCACGGGCGGGGCGGATGGCGTCGAGGTGCTGAAGCAGGGCTTCAACGTCGATCCGCTGCTGCAAAAGCAGGCGGCCTGCATCTCGACCATGACCTACAACGAATACTGGCAGGTGATCGACGCCGGGATCGCGCCCGAGGATCTCGTCACCTTCAAGTATGAAGACGAGGGCGTGGCGACGCTGGAGGACGGCCTTTACGTGCTTGAGGACAACCTCAAGGACCCGGCCTTCGAGGACAAGATGGTGCGCTTCGTCCGCGCCTCGATGAAGGGCTGGAAATGGGCCGAGGAGAACCCCGACGACGCGGCGATGATCGTGCTCGACAATGACGAGACCGGCGCCCAGACCGAAAAGCACCAGAAGCGGATGATGGGCGAGATCGCCAAGCTCACCGCGGGCTCGAACGGCGCGCTCGATCCGGCCGATTACGAGCGGACGGTGGCGACACTTCTGGGCGGCGGCTCGGACCCGGTGATCAACAAGGAGCCGGAAGGGGCCTGGACCCACCAGATCACCGACAAGGCGCTGCAGTAACCGTCCTTGCGGTCTGCAAGACCGGGACCGGCGCGCGGAGCAGAGGCTTCGCGCGCCTTTTTGCTGCCGCTTGATCGGCGTCAAGGCAAGACTGGCGGTGAGGACGAGGATGACATCCGGGCGGGGCCTCGGTGTCGCCGCCCTTTCAGACCGTCAACAGGACGGCCACGCCCACGGATGCGGCCGGCTGGAAGGAGGAGGAGAATGCACTTGCCCGATCGAACCGAAGACCGGCGCCGACATCTGGCGGGGCTTGCCTTGATCCTCGTAGTGGCGCTTGCCGCCTGTGCCGAACCGCAGCCGAAGTTCGAGCAATGCGAAGAAGGCGTCGGCGGATTGAGCGGGGAGGCGACGGTGGCGCCGGCCTACTGCTGACCTTCGGAAGCGAGGCGGTCCGAGGGGCCGCCTGGTTTCTCTCACGGGCAGGGCCGCACGCAGTAGGTGCCGTCGCCGCGCGCATAGCGCATTCCTTCGTCGCGTTGTTCCGCGCGACCGCGTGCCGACAGCGGCCCCGGCCATCGCGCCGATGACTACCCAGTCGCGATCGTTCCGCAGCGCCCTGGCGGCGAGGCCAGCCAGGGCTGCGCCCGTCAGGCCGCCAACGACCATCTGTTCTTGCCGGGTCATGCCTTCGCAGGCCCCGAGCGCGGGGATCGCCGCGGTGGCCAGCATCATGGATGGGATTTTTTTCGAGCTTCCTTTGTTGCCGGCCTTTGAGTGTCGGCCTTCCGGCGGCATCCCGATTGGTCGCCGTCAGCCGAGACTGCGCGCGGCGCCTTTTTACTTGCCCTCGGGCGCGGATCGCGGTCTATCTCGGGGCGACGGAGTTCGGCATGTGGGCTCGGCACGGCGGGGGGCGAAAGCGATGCGGCGGAAGACGGAACGGTTCGGGATCGGGCGGGGCGCGCGGGTGGCGCTGGTCCTTGCGGGGCTGGCCGTGCTCTCGGGCTGCAATCGCAACCGGCTCGACCTGACCGAATGCATCGACGGCCGGCCGGCGGTGGAGCGCACGTTGGACGTCGCGCCGCCGAATTGCTGATCGCGGCGGCGCGGGGAGCTGAAAACCCGATGCCAAGGCTCGTAAATCGTTTAAAAAACCTGTAAAGTCGCAGTGCGGCCGGAGTGAACGGCCGGGCAGGTGCGAGGCGATATGGCGCGATCGGCGCTGACGGGAACGCGGGTCCGCGAGCGGCGGCTCCGGATTGGCATGAAACAGGCCGATCTGGCGCGAACCGTGTCGATTTCGCCGGCCTATCTCAACCTCATCGAGCATAACCGGCGCAGGGTCGGGCCGGAATTGCTGACGGCCCTTTCGGCGGCCCTCGGGGTCGAGGAGGCGACCCTGTCCGAAGGCGCGGAAAGCGCGCTTTTCGAAGGGCTGCGGGAGGGCGCGGCGTCGGTCGCCGCCGCCGGGCCGGACGAGGGGGCGCCGGAGCTTGACCGGATAGAGGAATTCGTGGGCCGCTTCCCTGGCTGGGCGGCGCTTCTCGCCGACCGGCAGGCGAGGATCGGCGCGCTCGAACGCACAGTCGAGGCACTCAGCGAACGCATGGCGCATGACCCGTTCCTTTCGGCTTCGCTGCACGAGGTCGTCTCGGCCGTGACCTCGGTCCGCTCGACCGCCGCGATCCTCGCCGAAAGCGAGGAGATCGCGCCGGACTGGCGCGAACGCTTCCACCGCAACATCTACGCGGACAGCATCCGGCTCAGCGAGGCCGCCGCCGCGCTTGTCGCCTATCTCGACGCGAGCCAGGAGAGCGAGATGGGGCTGTCGTCGCCGCAGGAGGAGGTCGAGGCGTGGCTGGCGCGCTCGCACTATCACCTCGCGGGGCTCGAACGCGCGCATCCGACGCCGGCCGAGAGCCTGGTGAGCGGCGTGCCGGACCTCGCCAGCGGCGCGGCGCGCAAGCTGGCGCTGGCCCATATCGCCCGCTACCGGGGCGACGCGCTGGCGCTGCCGCTGGAGCCGTTCCTGAAGGCGCTGGCAGAGGAGGGGCCGGATCCCGCGACGCTGGCGCGGCGGATGGGGACCGGCCTCGCGCCGGTCTTCCGCCGGCTCGCGACGCTGCCGGAGGGCGCCGGACCGCCGGTCGGGCTGGTGATCTGCGATGCGTCGGGCGCGCTGACCTTCCGCCGGCCTGCACCCGGCTTCACCCTGCCGCGCCACGGCGCCGCCTGTCCGCTGTGGCCGCTCTACGAGGCGCTTGCCCGGCCCACGGTGCCGATCCGTGCGCCAGTCGAGATGGCGGGGCGAGTGCCGGTTCGGTTCCTCACCTATGCCTATAGCGAGCCGCGCCACCCCGGCGGCTTCGACGGGCCGCGGGTGGTCGAGGCGTTGATGCTGATCCTTCCGGCGACCGAGGCGCGCAGCGGCACCGAGCGCCCGATCGGCTCGTCCTGCCGGATCTGCTCGCGCGGCGACTGCGTCGCCCGCCGCGAACCCTCGATCCTGATCGAGGGCGGCTGACGCGGGATGCCTCCGGCGGGGATATTTGAACCAAGTGGAGGCCGGGGATCTTCGTTTCCACTTGGTTCAAATATCCCCCGCGGAGCGTCCGACCGCGGGGCCGGGCGCACCGCGGGGGAGAAGGGCAGATGGTCCAACCGCTTCGACCGGCCGTCGTAACGCAGCTTCCGACGCTGTTTGAACCCGCGTGACCGGCCCTCTCTGCCCCAGGCACAGCCATAGCTTTTGACATGGCCGGGCCGGATCGGTGATAGTCACGGCGAGGGATCGAGGTCAGGGAGGGAGACGGCATGACGAGACGTGTCCTCCTCATCGAGGATGAGCCGCATATCGCCGAGGCGATCCGCTACATCCTCGTCCGCGACGGCTGGGTGGTGGCGAGCCACGGCGAGGGGCGGAGCGCACTCGAGGCGATCCGCCGCGAGTCGCCGGATGTCGTCGTCCTCGACGTGATGCTGCCGGGCCGGTCGGGCTACGAGATCCTCGAGGAGATGCGCGCCGATCCGGATCTCTCTACGCTGCCGGTCCTCGTGCTGTCTGCGCGCGGCCAGAGCGCCGACCGGGCGATGGCCGAGAGCGCGGGGGCGTCGCGCTTCATTGCCAAGCCTTTCGCCAATGCCGAGATCGTTGCGGCGCTTCGGCAGATGGCGGGCGCATGACCGTCCGGGCCGGGGCGTGGGCCGCATGAAGCCGCAAGGGCCGCCGATATTCCTTGCGCGCCGGTCCTATCGCCGCCGTCGGATGATCGATGCCGCCCGGCTTCTGCCGGTGCTCGGCATCTTCCTCATCCTCATGCCGATCCTCTGGCGCCCGGCCGCGACGCCCGAGCCCGATACCGCCAGTGGCGGGCTCTATCTCTTCGCAGTCTGGATCCTCCTCATCGCCTGCGCCTTCGTCCTCGCCCGCCGCCTCTCGCGCACCGAACGGGACGGAGAGGAGGACACGACAGGCGCCAAGGCGCACGAGGAGCCGCGCTGATGGTGCCGTTCAACATTCTCGTCGCAGTCTGCCTCGCCTATGTCTGCCTCCTCTTCCTCGTCGCCTTCGCCGCCGAGCGGCGGGCCGAGCGCGGGCGCGCGGGCTGGCTCCGTTCGCCGATCATCTACACGCTGTCGCTGTCGATCTACTGCACCGCCTGGACCTTCTATGGCGCGGTCGGCTACGCGGCGCGCTCGGGCCTCGAATTCGTCACCATCTATCTCGGGCCGACGCTGGTGCTGGTCGGCTGGTGGCTGGTCCTGCGCAAGCTCGTCCACATCGGCCAGGCGCGGCGGGTGACGTCGATCGCCGACCTCATCTCCTCGCGCTACGGCAAGTCGAACCTGCTCGGCGTCATCGTCACGGTGATCGCGGTCGTCGCCGCGACGCCCTACATCGCACTGCAACTCCAGTCCGTCACGCTCTCCTTCGGGGTCTTTGCCTCCGGCGCGCCCGAGGGCTGGGCGGTTCCCGGTCAGGGCGCCACCGCGCTTTGGGTCGCGGCGGGGCTGACGCTCTTCACCATCCTCTTCGGCACCCGCAACCTCGATGCCAACGAGCGCCACCACGGCGTCGTCATGGCGATCGCGCTCGAGGCCGTGGTGAAGCTGGTGGCGCTTCTCGCCGTTGGCGTCTTCGTGGTCTGGGGCGTCGCGGGCGGCGTGGGCGACGTGATGGCGCGGATCGACGCCTCATCCATCGCCGACTGGCCCTTGATGCCCGGTCGCTGGATCGGGTTGACCTTCGTTTCGGCCGCAGCGGTCCTGACCCTGCCACGGATGTTCCAGGTGATGGTCGTCGAGAATTCGGACGAGCGTCACCTCGCCACCGCCTCCTGGGCCTTCCCGCTCTACCTGATGCTGATGAGCCTCTTCGTTCTGCCCATCGCCGTCGTCGGCCTCTCGGTCCTGCCGGAGGGCGCCAATCCCGACCTCTTCGTGCTGACGCTGCCGCTCGCCGAGGGGCAGGGCAAGCTCGCCATGCTCGCCTTTCTCGGCGGCTTTTCCTCGGCGACATCGATGGTCATCGTCGCGGCCATCGCGCTGGCGACGATGGTTTCCAACCACATCGTCACGCCCCTGTGGCTGTTCTTGCGCGCCGGCGGCGCGCGGGCGCCTGGCGACGTGCGCGGGCTCGTCCTGATGTCGCGCCGGGTCTCCATCGCGGCGATCCTGGCGCTCGGCTACAGTTACTACCACCTCTCCGGCGGCTCGGCCGCTTTGGCGGCGATCGGGCTCATCTCTTTCGTCGGCGTGGCGCAGATCCTGCCTGCGATGATCGGCGGCATATTCTGGCGCGGCGCCACCGGTGTCGGCGCGGCCCTCGGCCTCGTCACCGGGTTCGTCGTCTGGCTCTACGCACTTTACCTGCCGTCCTTCGGCACCGGCGGGCTTCTCTCGGAGGCGCTGCTCCGCGAGGGGCCGGGCGGGATCGGCTGGCTTCGTCCGCAGGCGCTTTTCGGGATCGACGGGCTCGACCCGCTGCTTCACGCGCTCTTCTGGTCGATGTCGCTGAATACCGGGATCTTCGTTTTGGGGTCTCTCCTGACCGTTCCGACCCCGGTCGAGCGCATGCAGGGCCTCGCCTTCGTCAATGCCTTCGAGCAGGACCCCGGCGCGCGTGGCTGGAGCCGGGGCGGGGCCGAGGCCGAGGATCTCCTGACTATGAGCCAGGGCATCCTCGGCGCCGAGGAGGCGCAGCGCTTCTTCCAGGCCGAGGCCGAGGCGCAGGGCAAGGCGGGCTTCCTGCCCGACACCACCCCCGAATTCATCGAACGGCTGGAGCGGCGCCTGGCCGGGGCGGTCGGCATAGCGACGGCGCATGCGATGATCGCCCAGTTCGCCGTGGGCGCCGCCGTGTCGGCACACGACCTGATGGCGGTCGCCTCGGAGGCGCAGCAGATTCTCGAATACTCGACCCAGCTCGAGGCGAAGTCCGAGGAACTGGCGCGCACCGCCCGCCAGCTTCAGGAGGCGAACGAGAAGCTGAAGGACCTCTCGGTGCAGAAAGACACCTTCCTGAGCCAGATCAGCCATGAGCTGCGCACCCCGATGACCTCGATCCGGGCGTTTTCCGAGATCCTGATGGACCCGGACCTGCCGGGCGAGATGCAGCAGAAATACGCCGAGGTCATCCATGACGAGACGATCCGGCTGACCCGGCTTCTCGACGATCTGCTCGACCTGTCGGTGCTGGAGAACCGCAAGGTGCAGTTGAACGTCAAGGTGGCGAACCTGCACGACCTTCTCAACAAGGCGGTGCAGGCGGCCGTCGAACACCCGGCCGGAGCGGGCCTTCACCATCCGCCGCGATTTCCCGGCCGAGCACATGCCGGTGATCACCGACACCGACCGGCTGGTGCAGGTCTTCATCAATCTCGTCTCGAACGCGCGGAAATACTGCGATGCGGAACGGCCCGAGCTGACCATCACGGCGCGGCGCACGGGGCGGGCGGATCATCGTCGATTTCATCGACAACGGGTCGGGAATCCCCGAAGGCCTCGCAACGGTTGATCTTCGAGAAGTTCTCCCGGCTGACCGATACCGCGCGGGCCGGCGGGGCGGGCCTCGGCCTGGCCATCTGCCGCGAGATCATGGTCAATCTCGGCGGCACCATCGCCTATCTGCCGGGGCAGGGCGGGGCTGCGTTCCGGGTCTCGGTCCCGGTGCGACCGGAAAGTGCGGCGACGGTCGAGGCGGCGTGAGACTGTGGGGCAAGGTGGGTCGGGACCCACCTTTGGCGGCCGGCCCTCGGGCGGAGCGGCCGGCGGCGCGTCTCAACCCTTTGGTAACCCTGTTCCGCCTAGTCTTGCCGAGACCCGCATCCCGGGCCCGGGGACGGAGGAATGACGGAAACCGCGTCTGATACAGTGCTGAAACGCAAGGCGGAGGCCGGACGCTCCCAGCCGGGGGCGCGCCGCGGACGCCCGTGCGCCTTTTCGGGCAGGCGGTCGCGAAGTCCGCGCAGGACATGCTGAAGCTTCCCGTGACCGTTCTCGACGCGGTCGAGATGCGCGGCTCCCTCGCCGAATTGCCCGAGCGGCTGAGCGAACGCTCGCTTCTGGTGGTGATGGAGGGGCCGGGCGACGCGCTTGGCCTCATGGCGCTGTCGCCGGAGACGCTGGCGAGCCTGATCGAGGTGCAGACGACGGGGCGGATCGGCGCGGCGGAGGTGCCGGCGCGGCGCCCGACGCGCACCGATGCCGCGATGTCGGTGCGCTTCGTCGACCGGCTGATGGAGGAGCTGGAGCTGTCGCTGGCCAGCTACGCCGCGATCACCTGGGCCGGCGGGTTCCGCTATGCCTCTTTCCTCGACGATCCGCGGCCACTTGGCCTGCTGCTCGAGGATACCGCCTACCGGGTGCTGCAGCTGACCCTCGGCTTCGGCGCGGAGGGGCGCGCGCCAGGGCACGATCCTGATGGCGGTCCCGGCCGAGGGGCGGGGTCGTATGCCCAGCCGCCCCGACGCGGCGGCCGGCGACGACCCCGGCGCGGCGGCGGCCACGGCGGACTGGGTCGAGCAGATCGAGGCGGCCGTCCTTGGCGCCGAAGCTCAGATCGAGGCGGTGCTCGACCGCGTCCACCTGCCGCTTTCGGCGGTGTTGGCACTGAAGCCGGGGGCGATGGTGCCATTGTCGAAATCCGCGCTGACCCGGGTCCGGGTCGAAGGGCGGGGGCATCGCTTCGTTGCCTGGGGGCGGCTTGGCGAGTGCCAGGGGCACCTCGCCGTAAGGGTGCATCTCGGCTTGCAGGAGGATGGCGAGGAGCGGGCGGAGTTCGAGCCGGCGGCCGAAACCGGTGCCCCGACGCAAACCGTCGCCTGCCCGCAAGCGCCACTGCGCATTGCTGAGGCGGCCGAGGTGCGGCCGAGACACGAGCGGAGGCGCGGCAAGGCGAGCCGCGTCGGACGGGACCGGGATCCGCAACGCAGCCGGGCCGCTTCCGGCTGAGGCAGGATGCCTCCGGCGGGGTTTTTTTGATCCACGTCGAAGCCGGGGATCTTCGTTTCCACTTGGATCAAATATCCCCCGCGGAGCGTCCGACCGCTGGGCTGGGCGCGCCGCCGAGGGGACGCGGTGTTCGTTGCGCGGCGGCAGAGGCCGCAGTTAAACCCGGTGGATGCCAATGGCGTAGCACGGAGCGCGCCGGACCGCATCCGACCGAGCGTGGCCGCGCCGGCCGCGAACCGGCCCGTTACCCGGGACGAAACGCCGAACATGGCGTTCGGAGGGTCGGACGACGTGTCGGCAAGCTGCCCCCGACGGCCGGGGCGCAGCGGTCAGGCGCCGAGGGCGAGGTCGTCGATGTAGGGGCGGTAGGGTTCGAGATTGTAGCCCCAGCGTGCGGCCGTGGCGATCAGCGTGTCGGTCGGCGCCCGGCCCGCCTGGCTCATCGCCCAGACGATGGAGGAGCGGTTGCCCGAGGCGCAATAGGCGAAGACCGGGCCGTCGGCGGCGTCGATCGCCGCGCGCTGGGCGGCGACGTTGTCGTCGCTGATCGCGCCGCCCACGACGTGGTTCACGACGAAGCGCAGGCCCGCCGCCTCGACCGCCGCCCGCATCGTCCCGGTCTGCAATTCGGGCGGGATCTCGGCGTCGGGCCGGTTGTCGATCACCGTGGTGAAGCCGGCAGCCTTGATCGCCGCCACATCCTCGGGTGCGATCTGCGGCGAGACGGCATAGCCGTCGGTCAGGTGTCGTATCTCCATCGTCACTCCTCAGGCGGCGGCGGGGCGGCTGATCCGCCCCCGTATCGCGGGCGTGGCGACCATACCGGCGATCATCGCGAGAAGGAAGACGACGCCTTGCCGGCCGCCGAAGCCGAGGACGGCAATCGCCGGGCCGGGACAGAGGCCAGAGAGCCCCAGCCCATGCCAAAGAGGACCGAACTGACGACGAGGTCGGGCTCGGCCACCGGCTTCGGCAGGTCCGGCATCGGCGTGCCAAGCGCCGCCCGGTCGCGGCGCGCGGCGAAGGCCCAAGCCACCGCCATCGGCAGCACCGCGCCGCCGAGGACGAAGCCGAAGACGCCACCGGCAAGGCCGGCGAAGAGGTTGCGCAGCATCAGATCACACCCGGAAGATGCCGGAAGTCCAGGACGACGGTCCCGCCGCCGAAAAGGTAGAAAACCGTCGCCACCATGCCCCGGAACGAGAACCGCGATATGCCGCAGACCCTGTGTCCCGAGGTGCAGCCGTTGGCGAGCCGGGTGCCGATCCCGACAAGACGCCCCGAGATCGCCAGAACCACCATGTTCGAGGTAAGATGCGTGAGGTTGTGCCCCAGGAGCGGTGCAGCCAGGACCGACACGGCGACGAGGCCGGCGATGAACGACAGCCGCTCGGCCGCGACATTGCGGGCCGTCCCGTCGACGAGCCCGCCGAGGATGCCCGAAGCGCCCATGATGCGCCGGTTCACCAGGACGTACAAAGCGGCCGCAGAGCCGACGATCAGCCCTCCGGCCAATCCCCAGATCCAGTCTGTATGCACAATATTTCCCGTTACCGGGCGGACGGTTTTCTACTCGCCCCCGGTTACGTGCGTTCTCCTTCAGGTATAGTGCAGGCAATATACATTGCAAAAAAATGGAATGTGATTGCCGACCATCGGAAAATTGCAGGATTGACTTGGGTCAAGGCTGCCGGGAACACTGGCTGCCTAGAATGATAGCGAAGAGGTAAAGGAGAGCCTTATGAAACCCGTCGCCGACCGCAAGGCCGCGCTGGTTGAGCGCCAGGCCGATCTGCTGGCCCGCATTGCCGGGATCGGCACCGAGTTCGACAGTCACGAGGCCAAGGACTGGGAGGAGATGGCGACCGAGCGCGAGGCGGATGAGGTTCTGGAGGATCTCGGCCAGTCGGCGCAGGTGGAACTGCGCATGATCGAGGCCGCGCTGGCCCGGATCGAGGAGGGCGAATACGGCTATTGCGTGCAATGCGGCAGCCAGATCGCGGAAGAGCGGCTCGATCTTCTGCCGGCCACCCCGTTTTGTCGCAACTGCGCGCCGTCAAAGTGACGCAACGGCCGGCCTGACGGCGGCGGGCCCATTGCCAATGCAGGCCGGACCCTTAGAGTGGCCCCGAGGATCACGTCACCGGGAAGGCCAGCCATGACCGAACAGGTTCGCACCGCGAAGGACGAGGGGATCGCGACGATCACCTTCGACAATCCGCCGGTCAATGCGCTCGGCGCGGCCCTGCGCGGCGAGTTCATGGCGGCGTTCGTTGCGGCCATGTCCGATCCCTCGGTGCGGGTGATCATCCTCGCCGCCGCCGGGCGGACCTGGCCCGCGGGCGCCGATATCCGCGAGTTCGGTCAGCCGCCCGTCGCGCCGCTTCTGCCGGAAATCTGCGCCGCCGTCGCCCGCGCCTCCAAGCCCGTGATCGCCGCGCTGCACGGCACCGCGCTTGGCGGCGGGCTGGAACTGGCGCTGGCCGCCGGGGTGCGGCTGGCCGAACCCGGAACGACGCTCGGCCTGCCGGAAGTGTCGCTCGGCATTCTGCCGGGCGCCGGCGGAACTCAGCGGCTGCCGCGGCTGATCGGCGCCAAGCCGGCGCTGGGCCTGATGCTGAGCGGGTTGCCGATCGCAGCGGAGCGGGCGCTTGACCTCGGCCTGATCGACGCGGTCAGCGACGGCGGCGCGGCGACCGCCGCCGAGGGGTTGGCGCGGGCCTATCTGGCCGGAACGGCCGAGCTGCCGACGGCGGCGGAGCGGGCCGAAGGACGCGCGACCGATGCCGAGGCCTGGCTCTCTGCCGTGGCGGCGGCGCGGGCCGGTCTCGGCAATCCGCGGCTGCCGGCGCCGGGGCGGATCATCGACTGCGTCGAGGCGGCCCTTCTCCTGCCCGAAGACGAGGGCTTCGTCTTCGAGGGCGCCGCCTTCGCCGAACTGGTCGCGACGTCCGAGGCGGGCGCGCTTCGCCACGCCTTCCTCGCCGAGCGGCGGGCGATGCGGCAGCCCGACCTCGACGGGGTCGCGGCGCGCGAGATTCACCGCGCCGGGGTTGTCGGCGGCGGCCAGATCGGGGCGGGGATCGCCGTGGCGCTTCTCGGCGCGGGCCTTCAGGTCACTCTGGTCGAGCGCGACCAGACCGCGCTTGCCGCCGGCCTCGCCCGGGTCGCGACGCTGCACGAGCGCGCCGTCGAGAAGGGTCGGCTGACGCCGGAGGCGCGAGAGGCGGAATGGGCGCGGATTTCCGGAGCCACCGATCCCGAGGCGCTGGCGACGGCCGACCTGATCGTCGAGGCGGTGCCCGAGGACGAGGCGCTGAAGACGCAGGTCTTCGCCGATCTCGGGCGGGTGGCCAAACGCAAGGCGGTGCTCGCCACCGGGACCTCGCATCTCGACGTCAACCGGCTCGCAGCGGCGTCGTCGCGGCCAGAGGACGTGATCGGCCTTCATTTCCTCGCCCCCGCCCAGGCGACGAAGCTTACTGGAGATCGTGGTCGGGGCCGGAACCGCGCCGGAAGTGGCGGCGACGGGGTTCGCGCTGGCCCGGCGGCTCGGCAAGACCGCGGTGCGCTCCGGCGTCTGCGACGGCTTCATCGGCAACCGCATCCTGTCCGCCTGGCGGACCGCGATGGATTTCCTTCTCGAAGATGGGGCAACGCCTTACGGGATCGACCTGGCGATGCGGGATTTCGGTTTCACGCTCGGCCCCTACCAGGCGCTCGACATCGCCGGGCTCGACCTCGCCTGGGCGCGGCGGAAGCGCCTGTCGCTGCGTCGCGACCCGGCGCGGCGCTATGTGACGATCGGTGACCGGCTTTGCGAGGCGGGGCGGTTCGGGCAGAAGGCCGGGAAGGGATATTACCTTTACCCCGAGGGCGGGGGCAGGGGCGTCGAGGACCCCGAGGTGCTTGCGATTGATCGAGGCGGAGCGGCAGGCCAAGGGGCTGGTCGCGCGCAAGGTCGGCGCCGCCGAGATCCGGCGCCGCGCGCTCGCCGCGATGGCGAACGAGGGGGCGCGGCTTCTCGACGAGGGGATCGCGCGCTGTCCGTCGGATATCGACGTGGTGATGCTCGCGGGGTTCGGGTTCCCGCGTTGGCGCGGCGGGCCGATGATGGCGGCCGATCAGGCGGGGCTGCTCGAGATCCGCAACGACCTGCGCGGTTTCGCTCGCGAGGAGGAAGCCTTCTGGCGCCCGGCGCTGATCTGGGACGAGTTGATCAAGAACGGCCTGGCCTTCGCCGACCTCAACCGGATCTGACTGCCCGACGCTTGCGTCAGGTGGGTGTAATCCCACCTTGCCTTCGCCCGCGACCGGGCCGGTCAGCCGAGAAGGATGCCCGCCACCACCATCATCAGCCCGATCGCCGAGACAAAGAGCGCGCCGAGATTGAGGGCGACGACCTGCTGGAGCCGTGCCCTGAGTTCGGCGTCGGGCAGGCCCGCCCGGCGCGCAGCCGCGACCTTCAGGATGCACCAGACGAGCCCCGCGAGCCCCGCGAGCGTCACCGCGGCCCCCGTCCAGATCAGCCAGTCCATGCCGTTTCCCTTCAACGCTGTTTCTGCCCGGACCGCCCTAGCGCGATGCGGCCGACACGGCAAGGGCGGGGCTTGAAGGCTGCCTCCCTTGCGTCTAGTCAGGGGCGTCCGCCAGAAGGAGCAACGCGATGAACCAGCCCGTTTCAGATGCCACCTACAATGTCGCCGCCGACGAGCTGCGCCAGTTCATCGAACGCTACGAGCATCTGGAGGCGGAAAAGAAGGACATCGCCGACCAGCAGAAGGAAGTGATGGCCGAAGCCAAGGGCCGCGGCTACGACACGAAGGTCCTGCGCAAGGTCATCGCGCTCAGGAAGCGCGACAAGGACGACCTGGCCGAGGAAGAGGCGGTTCTGGAAATGTACAAGGCGGCGCTCGGCATGGCCTGAGCGGCCGTCATCGAAGCGTTACCGGACCGTCATCGCGGTCTCACGGCTTGCGTCCATCTCCCGGAACGACACCAACTGGTCCCGGAGGACGAATTGATGAAGCTGTTCACCCCATCCTTGCTTGCCGTTCTGGCGGCCTTGCCGGCCCATGCCGGCGATTTCGGCGCCGAGGTCGAGGCGATGCTCGGCCAGCGCTCGGCCGAGCTTTTCGGGGTCGCGGCTCCGCTTGCCGCCTCGGCGCCGGTCTCGGCCGGGGAAGGTTATCGCACCGACGCGCAGACTGCCGCCGATCAGGTGGCGCTGGCCGAGGGACTGAGCGCGGAATACGTGACCCGCGAGGCCGCCAATTCCTCCGACATGATGGCCTTCTACCCGGCCGAAAATCCGACCCATCTGATTTCCTGCATCGAGGTCGACCGCGAGGAGATCGCGGCCGGCAAGCTCAACCCCTCGGTCCAGGCCGTGGCTCTGGCCGATGGCACGGTCACGACGCTGGTGCGCGGCATGAAGGGCTGCGACGGCATCCGCACCACGCCCTGGGGCACGATCCTCGCCACCGAGGAGCGGGATGACGGCGCGGCCTACGAGATTCTCGATCCCCTCGCGCTCGACGCAGTGACGGTCGACCGCGAAGCCGGGACGACCTCGGACTCCGTGCATGTCGTCCGCCGCACCGCGCTGCCGGTGATGGCGTGGGAAGGCCTCACGATCACCGCAGAAGGCGTGGTCTATGGCGGCGACGAGCTGCGCCCGGGCACCGCGAGCGGCGATGCCGGTGGCGGGTCGATGTTCAAGTTCGTCCCTGCCGCAGCTCATGCCGGGGGCATAATCGACACGCTCGGCGCCTCGCCCCTCGCGGCCGGCAAGACCTATGCGCTCCAGACCTCCTGCCTCGACGGCAAGGTGCAATTCGGGCAAGGCTGCGAGATCGGCAACGGTCGCTGGATCGAGGTCGATCCGGCCCGTGCCCGCGCCGAGGCCGACGCAAAGAACGCAACCGGCTTCTACCGGCCGGAAGACCTCCATGCCGATCCGGCCTATGCCGGCGAGGGCATCCGCTTCTGCTGGACCAATACCGGCAACGAGCAGGCGAAGAACTTCGCCGAGGTGATCTGCGCCATCGACACTGCGCCGATGGCAGTGCCGGCGCCGGACGCCGGGGGAAAGGTCGCGATGACGACCACGATCAACCGCTTCGTCGAGGGCGATGCCGACTTCAATTCGTTCGACAACCTCGCCTTCCAGCCGGGCACCGGCATCCTCTACGTGGTCGAGGACCATCCGAACGGCGACATCTTCGCCTGCCTGCCGGACGGCGCGGACCGCGACATCAAGACCGATGGCTGCATCAAGGTTCTGTCGGTCAAGGATAGCTCGGCCGAGCCGACCGGCTTCATCTTCGCCGAGGACGGGATGAGCGCCTATGTCCACATCCAGCATTCCGACGACAGCGCGATGGCGAAGGTCGACGACTACGCGACCGACGACCTGATCCGCATTACCGGCTTCCAGATGCCGGCGAACTGACGCCGGGGGACGATCAGGCTTTCGGAACGGGCGGAGTTTCCGCCCCGTTCTCCGTCTCGCCGGCGCATGCGGAAGTCGCGAGGCAACTGGATTTCGGCCGCGCCGCTCACGGCGTGAGGAAGCTCACCTCGTCCATCTCGGCGATTTCGGCGCAGTCATCCTCGTAGGCGGCGGTCAGCGCCGCCACCAGCTCGGCGCTCCAGCCCGGCAGGTCGACCTCCAACTCGATCTCCTCGGGCAGAGCGTATTTCTCGAGGAATGCGGTGGTGGCGCGCCGGCGCTGCTCGACCGAAGCGGGGGGGTGGGTCTCGAGATAGGCCTTGAGCTTGCCGAGCCCCTCTTCGGTCATGATCGTTGCAAGGAGGTCGAAATCGCCCTCGAGCTCTGCCTCGCCGCCAAGGCCGGCGACCGCGCGCAGGATCTCGGGCCAGAGGAGTGGCGTGTCCTCGTTGCACCAGATGGTGAGCACGATGTCGGGCACCGCCGCGATGATCTGCCGGATCACCGGGGCCCAGCGGAGCGAATGCGGGCTCTGATCGCCCATGATCGTGCCGTAACTGCCTTCGTTCACCCGTTCGATCAGCATCGGCACCAGCGTCGCGGGGTTGCGAAGGCCGAGGAAGAATTCCGACTGGGCCTTGGGAAAGAGGTTGGAATAGGCGGCGATGCGCTGCGGCGCGGTGGCGTAGAAGCCCTGCTTCGTGATCGCGTTGACCGGATAGCAGAGCAGGCAGTCGTGGCTGAAGACCAGCCGTTCGGCCGTGTTCGCCTCCATGATCGCGTCGAGGATCACCTGCTGGGTCTCGGCCCCCGCCGGCGCCCCCCGCAGCGATTTCGCGACCCGGGGCAGGAGCTGGCGGTAAGACCGCGGGCTCGGCACGACGATCCCGGCGGTGCCGAGCGTGCCGCGGTTTTTCAAGAGCGCCCGGATCAACCGGTCTTCGTCCGTGCAGTGAGCCCCGAGGTGGTACGCGATCTGCATGCCCGTATCGTCCTGCCGTTTCCGCCGCCGACACTATACGCGCTTGCTGGACAGGAAAACCGCTTTCCTGTAACCGCTTGGCTCATGGTCGAGCAAAACGGTCAAGCAATGGGCGTCGCGCCGGGGCGGTCGCGGCCGGCCGGCGGTCCGGGCGGCGGCCTGTGGTCGGCCGGCTCGCTGATCATAGCGGGCCTGGTGGTGTTGCCGATCCTGTCGGTTCTGGTGCTGGCCTTTCACCCGACCGAGAACATCTGGCCACATCTCCTGGCGACGACGCTGCCGCGCTATGCCGGCAATACCGCGATCCTGACCATCGGCACCGGCGCGCTGGCCGCCGCCGTCGGCGCGGGGGCGGCCTGGCTCGTCACCATGTACCGCTTCCCGCTCGTCGGGCTTCTGGAATGGCTCCTCCTGCTGCCGCTGGCGATCCCGGCCTATATCGGCGCCTATGCGCTCGTCGATTTCCTCGACTATTCCGGGCCCGGTCCAGGTGGCCTTGCGCGAGGCGGCGGGCTGGACCTCGGCCCGCGACTACTGGTTCCCGCAGGTGAGGTCGCGGAGCGCGGCGGTGATTGTCCTTGCGGCGTCGCTCTATCCTTACGTCTACATGCTGGCCCGCGCCGCCTTCCGCGAACAGTCGGCGGGCAGCTACGAGGTTGCCCGGGCACTCGGCGCCGGACCCTTCGGGCTTTTCTGGCGGGTCGGCCTGCCGCTTGCGCGGCCCGCGATCGCCGCGGGCGCGGCCATCGTGATGATGGAGACGGTGAACGATTTCGGCGTTGTCGATTTCTTCTCGGTGCAGACGCTGACGACCGGCATCTTCACCGTCTGGCTCGAGACCGGCAATGCCGGCGGCGCGGCGCAGATCGCCTGCGTGATCCTCGCCGTGATCCTCGCTCTGGTGGCGCTCGAGAAGGTCAGCCGGCGGAATTCGCGCTATTATCATTCGGCGCGCCAGCCCCGGCCGATCACCCGGATCCGGCTCGCGAACGGGGCGGGCTGGATCGCGACCGCGCTTTGCGCGACGCCGGTGGCGGTCGGCTTCGTGCTGCCCTTCGGCGTCATCGCGGGCCATGCGCTCGACCGGCCCGAGAGCTGGGTCAGCGCCGGGCTTGGCCGGGCGTTCCTTCATACGCTCACGGTCGGCGGCGGCGCGGCGGCGCTGACGGTCGCGGGGGCCCTCTTCATGGTCTACGGCGTGCGCCTGACCGGGCGCCGGCTGCCCCGGCTCATCCTGCCCGTCACCACGATCGGCTATGCCGCGCCGGGCGCGGTGCTGGCGGTCGGCATCCTGATCCCGGTCGCGGCCTTCGACCACCGGGTGGCGGACGCGGTCCTGTGGCTGACGGGGCGCGATCCCGGGCTGATCCTGACCGGATCGGCGGCGGCGATCGTGCTGGCCTATACCGTGCGCTTCTTCGCCATTGCCCAGGGTGCCACGGACGCAGCATTCGGCCGGGTTTCGCCCTCGCTTCCGATGGCGGCGCGCTCGCTCGGCCGGACGGCGGGCGGCGCGCTGCGCGGGGTCTATCTGCCGCTGATGCGGGGATCGGTCGGCACCGCGCTCCTCCTCGTCTTCGTCGATTGCGTCAAGGAGCTGCCGGCGACACTGCTTCTGCGCCCGTTCAACTACGACACGCTGGCGACGCGCGCGCATGAGAAGGCGAGCCTCGAGAACATCGCCGAGGCGGCGCCACCGGCGCTTCTCGTCATCGCGGTCGGGCTTGTTGCAGTGGCGTTCCTCGCCCGCGCCAACCTGTCCGGGGCGCGCCGCTAGGCAGGACGCGGCGTTCCACACCGGCCCAGGACGCGATGCTTGCAGAACCGCGCGCTGCGTTCTATGTGCGGGGAAGCGCCCCTATAGCTCAGCTGGTAGAGCATCTGATTTGTAATCAGAGGGTCGGGAGTTCAAGTCTCTCTGGGGGCACCAAAAAACGCCATATAATCAAAATGTTGCGCCGCTTTCGGGCGGCGTTTTCGTTTCACGGAAAATCGCGGGGGTACTTTGGGGGGTACTCAGAGGCGGTGCTTTTCGCTACTTTGCCACGTCGATCTGCGCGGAGCCCGAGGCGATCGAGGAGGTCAGTGATAGAGCCGACGGTCCCATATCGGGCCGGGCCGTCAAAAAATGCTCGGGCCCTCAACGTCCCCAAGGACCGGCAACACCCGCCAGAACTCGCGGCAGTATCGCTCCGCTCTCTCTATTCGATCGCGGTAGAGGCTATCCGATCGGTCGAATACACAACCGAAGTCGCCGACAAGCAAGATGGTCCTCTCGGCGCGTCGGACTAACTCACTCAACTTAACATCCCCTGCCGGTTTTTCCCTCTCGAACCTCAATCGGTCTTTGCTCGTGACGACCCTATGGGCCAGCCATTCGCTTCGGAATATGCGAAGGAGGGGACCGCTTTCCGCTAGCTGCTCTTGCTCAAACGCAATCATGAAACGGGCGCCGTCCCCCCGATCAGCAATTTCCGGTAGCCGCTTCACCGCGTTCGGAAGCGAGATGGCATCACAGGCAGTATCCCATGCTCGACTGCAATACAGGACGAGCGAACGTTTAACCGCTGCGTTGGCGGTCGCCATCGCGTATCCCGAATAGGACTGGTCGAGCTTCTCCCCGACGATCGGGTTGTCCAGCATCGCCTTCAAATACCCAAGGCTCCACGACGCGGCGTCCGCGTCGGCCCTCAGTTCTGAGACCAAGTCTTCGAGCTTCAGTTCCACGACAACTGCCCCAGTTGCTCATTCCGTCATTGAATACAAGTTGCTCGCAAATGTCACGATGGTCGGGACGATCGGCGAGATAGAGCGGCCCGAATTGGTCGCGGAGTGAATCAGGATATTGGCGGAGAAGAAACCGGCACAAGTTGGGCCAGTTTCTGAGCATGACGTCGTCGGAGGACGAGGTAACAAGGGCGGTGCCAAACAGGCCGCCCGCACCCACGGCCTGGCCGTTTGCCGCCCCTCGCACATGGGTCAGCGAATGGCCGCTCGGCGCCCTTACACTTCGGTTGTCGCGACGCAGATGCTCCTCATATCAAAGTTGCCACCACACCGGCGCAAGCGGCGGCTGGCGCTCGGTTCGCCGCAACGGCAAAATGCACCTTTATGATAGGAGTTATGGCTGATGAAGGCGAACGTGCTGAACAGTCTGCACATGGAATACGTGCACAGGTTCAAGGTCGAGTTTCAGGAGCTATTGGAGCAGCAAACGTTCGCTGAAGTTGTTTTCCGAAACAGCGACTTACTGTTCGGCGACGAGGACGCCCCCTATCATCACACGCTGCTACATTGCTTCCGTTGTTCATTCGAAGGCATGGGGCTTGGTCTGTCCCGCGTCTGGGAGGAGAAACGCGGCGACACGGACCTAATCTCAGTTCCAAATCTGGTTGCCAACTTCGAAGAGCACCGGTTCCTCGGCTGTCGGGGCCTCGCCATCGGAGGGAAAGATCGAACGAACTTCGAGGCCCTTTATGCCCACCCCATGCGCCAGCGCCTTCGGGTCGTGCGAACCGAGGCGCTGGCGCACAGCGTTATAGTTGGCAAGAGCAAGGACCGGGGCAAGAGCGACATAAAGGGGGAGCAGGAGTTTGGCATAGTGAACGGCGATGCGCTTGCCTACTGCCGCAAAACCCTCGACCTGCTGTTTTCCCTGAACGATCAGCTTACGCACTCAACGTGGAGCGCGAAAAATAACATGGCCGAAATGACGAGTGAATGGAACGACCGCCACGTCGCATTCTTTAAGCACTTCGTGGCTGGGGTGCAGTAGCTGTGCCATGCGCACCCCAGTCCTTGCCCGGCAGATGCGCGAGGTGGTTAGGGCGGCCGCCGTTGACCTTAACGACGAGGACGAGGTGCGTCTGGGGCGCCTTACCGGGAGGTCTTGACCAATGCGGGCTATCCGACCGCAGCGATCGACCTCGCCGCCCCGGCGGCCGCGTGGGCGGCCTCGGGCAGGATGCCCCCCGGCCGGGCTTGATCGCGGCCCACAGGCCCTTGCAGGGGCGCGCGAAGACGGCCGATCTGCTTACCCCTGCCGGGGACACGCCAATGCGCCCGTGTGACGCAAAGGTCGGGCCGCTGTGGGCCGTCTAGGTCAGGTCGACGAGTTGGCGGAAGTCGGTTTCGCGGATGATCCTTATTGCTACCCCTGCCGCAACGAGTTCCTCGGCCTTCCGGTGCTTGGAACTCTTGTCGTGGCCGGCAAGGCGTTCGACATCCGTATCGCCGACGACAAGGATCGTCGTCCGTTTGGTCACGCCTGAGGCGACCTCACAACCGGCGGCGGCCGCAAGGTCTGCGGCCTCCCGGCGCCGGGATCTCTAACGCCCCGGTGAACACGACAATCTCGCCGGCCAGCGGGCCGTCGGGGTTGCCGTCGCGCCGATGGGACCGGCGTTGTTACCCGGCGCGATCGGCTGCTGAACACGCGTCAAGACGTCCGAGAGGTCACCGCCAGTCTCGCGCAGGGCGGCGAGCAGGACATGCCCGGAGGCCTTCGCGTCCTCCAAGGCGTTGTGATGGGCGAATTGGAAGCCGATCCGCCGGCATACGTCAGCAAGCCCGTAGCCGGATCGAGCGCACTCGGCCCACGTCCGTCGAGCGACCCGCGCGGTGTCTAGCCAGACGCAGCGGAGCGGCGGCGTCGCCCATTTCGCCGCGGCTTGGTGCATCGCCACCCGATCGAAGTGCGTATGCGTGACGACAACCTGATCGCCGAGCCGGGCGGCGAGGTCCGGCGCCACGTCGCGGAAGGTTGGCGCCCCCACGACGTCAAACTCGCCGATGCCGTGGATCGAACTATTGATCGGATCGAAATAGTCGTCGGGGTCGATCCAGGGAATACCACTCCGACGCGATCACGCCGCCCTCGAACAGGGCGACCCCGATGGAGCATATGGAGGCCATATTGGCGTTGGCGGTTTCGACGTCTATTGCGGCAAACTTCATGAAAGGCATCCGGACCGACTCAGAGGAACACAATCCCGCCTAGTATGAATAGCAGTTCGTGATATGGCCGGTCGTGGTGCAGCTCGTCTGCTGAGGGACGACATGGGTCGGTACTTCAACATAGGTCGGCCGCCGGGACTGCGCGGCGATTACGGCGCTATCATCAGTCTTGGTGCTCTCGCAAGCGAACTGATGAATTTCCTCTGCAGTGAAGGCGTTGACGGCGTTCCCGCCCCGATAATTAGCGTATTTCCCAAATTTTGCACAGTGCTGAACAGCCATTTCCCGCGCCTCCGCTGTTAGCGTCGGGACAGTGTCATATGCGCTATATCGAATTGTGATTCCACTCTTGGACGCGAAATCAGTCACGGGCGCTGTCGGTACGCAGGCGCTCAAAGCGAGGGCGGCCGACACCAAGGCAAACTTCTTCATCTCTCCATCCATTCAACGAGCAAGGTTGACTTTTCAATGGCTCGGCGGCGAACTTGCCGCGCAACCTCGGGGAGATCAACCCCGTCTGAGCCCCGCAACAATCATTGCCCGGCGACGATCCATTTTAGTGTGCCGCGCATGCCCTACGGCCGCAGCGGCTCCCCGGTCCGTTCAAACGCTTGCGCGATCGTGCCCGAGCACCACCTGACGTTTCTTTGGGCAACCTACGGTGTGCGTGGCGGACGAATGGCGAGCGTAATTGAACGTAGCCGCGTGATCCGAGACTACGTATTCGAGAGGGCCAAGGGATTTGGACCATCCAACGTCGCTAAGGTGGATGGGTGATCTGCCGGCCTTGGGAAGATCATTGGAAATTGGTGGCCAACATCGTTGACACTTTCTAATGAAGTGTCGCCCTAAGGGCCGCATGATCCGCGCGGCCGGCGTCGATCCTGACGACAACCGCGCCGTAGACGTTGTCCTTGGGCCGCGGGCTATAGCCCGCGGACAATCCGCTCCCTGCGCCAGTTGGTGACCCTGTAGGCCGTGACGGTCAGCGACGGGCGGGCCTGCCCCTAAGCTGGGGCCTGATACTGCCGCTAGGCCCTCGCAAGAGCCGCGGAGCCGCAACCGATCGACAGAACTAGTTGTGACACCAAAACTCGTCACCGTCGGGCCATTTGCGAGCAAGGTGTTCTTCGATCAGAATATCGCCTAAGTCGCGGCCCTCAATGCGGATTGTGACCAACTCGCGTGTTCCGGTGCCATCAATCTGCCCGGTGTATTCGACGGTCCAAGGCTTCGTGTTCAGAAGTTCCAACGCCCGGGCGGTAGCCTTTTTCGCTAGCTCGATCTCGGCGGTCCCACCACATATCTGCGTTGTGGGCTCGGGCGTGTCGTATCCGGCCATGCGCAGTTTCTTGCCGTTGATCCAGATCGTGTCTCCGTCGACAAGGCAGTTAATCCTCGCCTTCCCCGAACATATGGGCAGTTGTTCTGAGCCGGCCGCGCCAGAAACCCAGAAAAACGACAAACCTATAAGTGCAGCTTTCCACAAAACAATTACCTCCGTCGACCATAGAAAGAATGCGCCGGCATGTGCCGACGCACATCACCAGCGGCCAGATAACGTCGCATAAGCCTACCATTAGATGCGGGCCGGTGCCACGGTCGATGAGGACGGGCAGCCTCAGCTACAGTCCATTTACGTCCGGAGCAGCTCCCCGGTCCGCTCAAGCGCCTGCGCGATCGTGCCGAGGGCGCGGTCCTTGCAGAGATAGGCCGTCGGCCGGGCGGGGCCAGTGTGACTGCCACGTTGCCTGCGTCAAAGCGTTCGACCTTGTAGGGCTCTTTCTAGAAATCTCGCGAGATGAATGCGGATGGCTCGACTAGCCACCGACGAACCGCTCGCGTGCATGCCGTTGACTTCCTACATCGACCCACGGCAGACCTTCACGGCTGCCGAAGCGAAGGTCTGGTCTGAGCCCAATCTTCCGATTGCTGCGCCGGGTTCGAACAATCGTGATGCGCACGAAGCCGTCGTTGCCGAGCAACCAGTTGGTCGCGCGGGGCGCGTCTTACTTTGGCCGTGCAAGTCCCGTCATCAGCCTTCTGGCCGCCGTACGAAAGCGATCCAGAGATCCATGGGAACGTGCCAGGATCATCGCCCCCTCAAGTGTTGATATCGCGAACTGTGCGACCTCCCGCGCCGGTTCGTCGAATCCGAACTCGCCATCCCGTCGTCCCTGCTCGAGCACAGCCTCCAGCCAACTCTCAGTCGCGTCGAAGTAATGGTCGAGCGCCGACTGCATCGGCCGGGGCAGGGTCTCGAATTCGGCCGCGAGCATGCCGCAGAGGCACATGTGACTGGCGGCCAGCACTTCGGCATATATCTCGACGAAGGCATTCATCTGATCGGTCATGGTGCCACCGTGCCCGTCGATTGCATCCAATGCCTGCAGAAACCGGCTTTCGTAACGTGCGATCAGCGAATGGCCCAGCTCGGCCTTCGAGGGGAAGTGATAGTGCAGGCTGGCCTTGGTGACATTCAGCGCTCTGGCGATGTCGGCATAGCTGAACGCGTTGAAGCCCCGGGTCTGGACCAGATCCTGAGCCACATCGAGGATTTGCTGCGCCGTGTCGGCTCTGGCGGGTTTCTGGTCCAAGGCGAACTCCCGAACTCTCCCCCTGATTGTGTCACAATTGCAGGCGGAAGGAAATTGACTTTTTGCCTACTAGTAGGTAGAATTTTCCGATCCGGCCCGCGAGTTTGCCCCAGACAGGCGCCGCGCACCGGGAAGCGTCCTTTGACCCTATCAAAGAGACCCATCATGACCCAGAAGACACCGACCATTAGCGGACTTCGCAGTGCCGTGGAGTCCCCGTGATTCCGCCGCCCTTCAGTCCTTCTATGACGACAACGCGGTGCTGACGATCATCGACAGCATCAACACGCCAAGCAGGCCGCGGACCATCAAAGGCAAACGGGACATCGGCGCCTTCCTCGACGATGTCTGCAGCCGCGACATGGTTCACGCGATCGACACCGGCATCATCGATGAC
>CAVPRV010000004.1:0-183227 GCA_963707885.1 uncultured Alphaproteobacteria bacterium | reverse complement strand
ACCGCCAGGTGGCGCCGCACGCGCTCGGCGCCGGGACCGGGGATATCCTCGGCCTCGTCCAGCGGATCGAGGAGAAGGAGCACAAGTTTCCCGGCTCGCTACCGCTGCCGGGCGCTGGCCGGGCTCGATACCGCGCTCTGGGACATGCGCGGGCGGCGCGAGGGCAAGCCGGTCGTGGAGCTGCTGGGCGGCAGGCCGGGACCGCTTCGCGCCTACGCCTCCTCGATGAAGCGCGACATCACGCCGGAGGACGAGGCCGCGCGGCTGTGCCGCCTGCGCGACGAGGACGGCTTCGACGCCTTCAAGTGGCGGGTCGGCGCCGAGTGCGGCCACGACGTCGACGAATGGCCGGGGCGGACCGAGGAGATCATCCCCGTCGTCGCCGCGCGCCCTCGGCGACGGCATCGCGAAGCTCGTCGACGCCAATTCCGGCTTTTCGCCGGACCGCGCGCATCGAGGTCGGGCGCCATGCTCGAGGACGAGGGCATCTGCCATTTCGAGGAACCGTGTCCCTACTGGGAACTGGAGCAGACGAAGGAGGTGACCGACGCGCTCGACATCGACGTGACCGGCGGCGAGCAGGACTGGGACCTGGCCACCTGGAGGCGCATGATCGACATGCGCGCGGTCGATGTCGTCCAGCCCGACGTGATGTACATGGGCGGCATCACCCGGACGCTGCTGGTGGCGGAGATGGCGGCGAGGGCGGGGTTGCCCTGCACGCCGCACAGCGCGAACCTGTCGCTCGTGACGATCTGCACCATGCATCTTCTCGGCGCGATCCCGAATGCCGGGAAGTATCTGGAACTCTCCATCGAGGGCGACGACTACTATCCATGGCAGCACGGGCTGTTCCGGGGCGATCCCTATCGCGGTCGAGGACGGCAAGGTCCGCATTCCCGACGGCCCCGGCTGGGGCGTGGAGATCGATCCCGGCTGGCTCGACCGGGCGAAATACCAACAGAGTTCCGATAACGCTTGACCGCAGCGTTACCGGGCGCTGTTACTGACGAAACACTTACCGACAACAAGGAGGACGACATGACAGACTTCAGATCCCAGAGCGGCGTCAGCCGCCGCGGACTTCTGCAGGGCGCGACCGCGCTCGGCGCCGCCGCACTGATCCTGCCGGCGGCGTGCGCCGCGCTGCGGCCGAGCCCAAGCAGGGCGGCATCCTGCGCGTCGCCATCGGCCAGCGGCTCACCACCGACAGCCTCGATCCGGCGACCTGGTGGAACTCCTTCGTTCAGGCTTCGCCGGCTGCCGGAACAACACGCTGACCGAGATCGCACCCGATGGCTCGCTCGTCGGGGAAATCGCCGAAAGCTGGGAAGCGTCCGCCGACGCCGTCACCTGGACCTTCAAGATCCGCCAGGGCGTGACCTTCCACTCGCGGCAAATCCCTGACCGTCGACGATGTGGTCGCGTCGCTCAACCACCACCGCGGCGAAGACTCGCAAATCGGCCGCGAAGCCCTATGTCGACCCGATCACGGACATCAAGGTCGGATGGCGACATGGTGGTCATCACGCTTTCGGGCGGTAACGCCGACTTCCCGTACATGATGTCGCGACTACCACCTGGCGATCCTGCCGCTCGACCGACGGCAAGATCGACCCGCTGACAACGGACGGCTGCGGCGGCTATGTCGTCGACAGCTATGAACCGGGCGTCTCACGCGAAGATGACGCGCAACCCGAACTACTGGAAGGCGGATCGCGCCCATTTCGACGGCGATCGAGGCCTTGGCCGATCCTCGATTCCGCCGCGCGCCAGAACGCGCTGATCACCGGCGAGGTCGATGTGATCGACAAGGTCGATCTGAACACCGTCGCGCCTGCTGAAGCGGGCGCCGGGAATCGAGATCCTGCCGGTGACCGGAACCCAGCACTACGTCTTCCCGATGGACACGCGTGCGGCGCCTTCACGACAACAACGTGTTCGTCTGGCGCTGAAATACGCGCATCGACCGGCAGGAACTGGTGGACAAGATCCTCAGCGGCTACGGCTCGATCGGCAACGACCACCCGATCGGCCAGCGATCAGCGCTACTTCAACGCCGAACTGGAGCAGCACACCTACGATCCGGACAAGGCGAAATTCCACCTCAAGGAAGCCGGGCATGGATACGCTCGACGTGCAGCTTTCGGTCGCCGACTGCGGCCTTCGCGGGCGCGGTCGACGCGGCGGTGCTCTGTATCCGGAGCGCGCGGCGGCTGCGGGCATCAACATCGACGTGGTCCGCGAGCCGAACGACGGCTACTGGGACAACGTCTGGATGAAGAAGCCGTTCTGTGCGTCCTACTGGGGCGGACGGCCCACCGAAGATCTGATGTTCTCGATCGCTATGCCGCCGGCGCGCCGTGGAACGAAAGCTTCTGGGATAACGCACGCTTCAACGAGCTTCTGCATCTCCGCGCGGTCGGAACTCGACGACGACAAGCGTCGCGGAGATGTATTGCGAGATGCAGAGACCTGTGCAGCAACGAAGGCGGCACCGTCATCCCGATGTATGCAAGCTACGTGATGGCGCACACCGAAAAGCTCGGCATCCCCGAGGTGATCGGCGCAAACTGGGCATCGACGGCTTCCGCGCATTCGAGCGCTGGTGGTTCGCCTGATTTACCCTGGCCCCGGCGGCTATCGCCGGGGCCTTTCGCCCCTTGGGGGCCAAGCCGCGTGAAATCGTGGCACAATTGACAGGGGGCGTCGATGTCCATCATCTGGTCCATGATCGCGAAGCGTCTGGCACTCGGCCTGCTGACGCTGTTCGTGATCTCGGTGTCATCTTCGGCGCGACCGAGCTTCTGCCCGGCGACCTTGCGCAGAGCATTCTGGGCCAGTCGGCCACGCCCGAGACGGTCGCGGCCTTCCGCAAGGAGCTCGGGCTCGATCTGCCGGCGCATGTGCGCTACGTCAACTGGCTCTTCGGCGCGATCCAGGGCGATTTCGGCATGTCGCTCGCCAACAAGCGGCCGATTGCCGACCTGATCGCCACCCGGCTTGGCAACACGCTCTTCCTCGCGCTTTATGCCGCGGCGATCTCGGTGCCGCTGTCGCTGATCCTCGGCGTTCTGGCGGCGCTCTATCGCAACTCGATCTTCGACCGGACCGTCAACGCGCTGGCGCTGACGCTCGATCTCGTTCCCGGAATTCTTCGTCGCCTATATCCTGATCTTCGTCCTCGCGCAGTCCGGGCTGTCTTCCCGTCGATGTCGCGGGTCGATGCGACGACGAGCTTCGGCGAGATGCTCTACCGCACCTTCCTGCCGGCGCTGACGCTGACGCTCGTCGTCACCGCGCACATGATGCGGATGACGCGGGCGGCGATCATCAACCTGCTGGCCTCGCCCTATATCGAGATGGCGCGGCTGAAGGGGATGACGCCGATGCGGGTCATCCTGCACCACGCGCTGCCGAACGCGCTGCGCGCCGATCATCAACGTCGTGGCGCTGAACCTCGCCTATCTCATCACCGGCGTCGTGGTGGTCGAGGTGGTCTTCGTCTATCCCGGCCTCGGCCAGCTGATGGTCGACAGCGTGGCCAAGCGCGACATTCCGGTGGTGCAGGCGGTCGCGCTGATCTTCGCCGCAGCCTACGTGCTGCTCAACCTCACCGCGGACGTGCTCTCGACCCTGTCGAACCCGCGCCTCATGCACCGCAAGTAGGGAGGGGCTGACATGACGTCCTCATCAACCTCTTCTGGATCGCCGTTGCCGTTGCCGTCGCGCTCGGGGCAGGCTGGCTGTTCCGCGCCGCCGCCATCGCGCTGTCCAAAGGCGCCACGGCGCGCGCCTTGCGGACCGCGCCGCTGACGGCCGGCTTCGGCATGCTGGTGATCCTGATCTACGTCGTTCGTCGCGATCTTCGCGCCGCTGATCGCGCCCTATGCCGAGCGCGAGGTCGTGGGCGCGCAGTTCCTGCCCTGGGACGCGGCCCATATCCTCGGCACCGACAACCTCGGCCGCGACATGCTGACCCGGCTGATCTACGGCGCGCGCAACACCGTGGGCATCGCCTTCGTCACCACCGCGCTGGCCTTCGCCATCGGCTCGATCCTCGGGCTGCTGGCGGCGACGGTCGGCGGCTGGCTCGACCAGGTCCTGAGCCGCATCGTCGATGTCCTGATGGCGATCCCGGCGCTGATCTTCTCGCTGCTGCTGCTGACGATCTTCGGCACCTCGGTGCCGACGCTGATCCTCGTCATCGCGATGATCGATTCGACCCGGGTCTTCCGCCTCGCGCGGTCGGTCGCGCTGAACATCGTGGTGATGGACTACATCGAGGCCGCGAAGCTGCGCGGCGAAGGGCTCTGGCGGCTGATCATCGCGGGAGATCCTGCCCAACGCCGCTGGCGCCGCTGGTCGCCGAGTTCGGCCTGCGCTTCTGCTTCGTCTTCCTCGCGATCTCGGCGCTGTCCTTCCTCGGCCTCGGCATCCAGCCGCCGACGGCCGACTGGGGCTCGATGGTGCGCGAGAACGCGACGCTGATCACCTTCGGCGACGTCACGCCGCTGCTGCCGGCCGGCGCCATCGCGCTGCTGACCGTGGCGGTCAACTTCGTGGTGGACTGGATGCTGCACCGCGCCAGCGGACTGAAGGAGTGAGGCCATGAAGGACACCACGGAAAAGCCCGTCCTCCTGACGATGCGCGACCTCCGGATCGAGGGCCGGTCGGAGGAGACCTGGTCGCCGATCATCAAGGGCGTCGACCTGACGCTGCACAAGGGCGAGGTTCTGGGCCTGATCGGCGAAAGCGGGCGCGGGCAAGTCGACCCTCGGCCTCGCCGCGATGGGCTTTACCCGCGACGGCTGCCGGATCTCCGGCGGCACGATCGACTTCGACGGGATCGACCTCAGGCACGGCCCCGGACACCGAGCGGCGGGCCTTGCGCGGCAAGCGCATCGCCTATGTCGCGCAGTCGGCGGCGGCCAGCTTCAACCCGGCGCACAAGCTGATCGACCAGTACAGCGAGGCGCCGGTCCAGCACGGCGTCATGGTCGAGGGCCGAGGCCGAGCGCGACGCGGTCGAGCTCTACCGCCGGATGCAGCTGCCGAACCCCGACGAGATCGGTTTTCGCTATCCGCATCAGGTCTCGGGCGGCCAGCTGCAGCGGGCGATGACCGCGATGGCGATGGCCTGCCGGCCCGACCTGATCATCTTCGACGAACCGACGACCGCGCTCGACGTGACCACGCAGATCGAGGTTCTGGCCGCGATCCGCGACATCGTCGCGCAGTTCGACACGGCGGCGATCTACATCACCCACGACCTCGCGGTCGTGGCGCAGATGGCCGACCGGATCAAGGTCCTGCTGCAAGGGCGACGAGGTCGAAGAGGCCGACACCCGCACGATGCTCTCGGCCCCGAAGGAGGACTACACCAAGTCGCTCTGGGCGGTGCGCAGCTTTGCGCGGCCGGTGCAGCCGCCGGTGACGGACGGCACGCCGGTCGTCTCGGTCCAGAACGTGACGGCGGGCTACGGCGCGGCCGATGTCCTCAAGGACATCAGCTTCGACATCCACAAGCGCCGCACCGTCGCGGTCGTGGGCGAAAGCGGCTCCGGCAAGTCCACCGCTGCGCGGGTGATCACCGGGCTGCTGCCGCCGCGCGCAGGGCGAGGTGCTGTTCGACGGAACGCCCCTGCCGGCCGACTACCGGCAGCGCAGCCGCGACCAGCTTGCGCCAGGCGCAGATGATCTACCAGATGGCCGATACCGCGCTGAACCCGAAGCTGCGCCTGCGCGAGCTGATCGGGCGGCCGGCGCAGATGTATCTCGGGCTGCAGGGCAAGGCGCTGACCGAGCGGATCCGCGAACCTCCTCGACCTGATCGAGCTGGAGCCGGACACCTATATCGACCGCCTGCCCTCCGAGCTCTCCGGCGGGCAGAAGCAGCGCATCGGCATCGCCCGCGCGCTGGCCGCCGAGCCGAAGTTCATCATCTGCGACGAGGTGACCTCGGCGCTCGACCAGCTTGTCGCCGAGGGCATCCTGAAGCTGCTCGACCGGCTGCAGTCGGAATTCGACCTGGCCTACATGTTCATCACCCATGACCTCGCCACGGTGCGGGCGATCGCCGACGAGGTGGTGGTGATGCAGAACGGCAAGGTGGTCGAGCAGGGCCCGAAGCGCGAGATGTTCGCGCCGCCGCACGACCCCTATACCGAGCTTCTGCTGTCCTCGGTGCCCGAGATGGACCCCGACTGGCTGACCCGGCTTCTGGAGGAACGCGCGGCGAAAGCTGGCAAGGGCTGAGTGGAGATGACCGTGAGGTGGCTTTCAGTCCGTCTTGCCTGACCGTCACTCTGTCAGCGGCGGGCGGTGCGTCTTGCGCGGACATCATTGGCAAGCTCGACCGTATAGCGCGCAAGCTCGGCCAGCGCCGCCTCCGCGCGGGCAGCGTCCTCCGCCTCGATCGCGTCGGCGATCGCGGTGTGAAGCGCCACGATGCGTTCGCGCGAGCGGGCGGTGAAGGTGATCATGTTCATCAGGGGCTGCATCGCCTCGACTGCGCCGGCCAGTTGATAGGACAGGATCGGATTTCCGGCCGCATCGACCAGCGCGCGGTGGAAGGTCACGTCCGAGGCGCAGAAACTCTCGTCCGACAGCCCCGGCTGGCCCTGGCGGAAGATCTCGGCCCGCATCGCCGCGAGGTGATCCGGGCCGCGCCGTTCCGCCGCGAAGGGGACGCAGGCGCGTTCGAGCGCGTAGCGCGCTTCGCAGGCGGTCTCGAAGTCGACCGCGTTCATGCTGAGAAGCAGCGTCGAGGTCGTCACCTGCTGATCGCGCGCCTCCTCGTAGGAGAGGCGGTTGACAAAGGCGCCGCCGGTGGCGCCGCGCTGGGTGCGGATCAGGCTTTGCGCCGCGAGCCGCTTGAGGGCCTCGCGCACGGTGGGGCGCGAGACGCCGAATTTCTCGGCCAGTTCCTGCTCCGAGGGCAGCCGTTCGTCGACGATCAGCCGCCCCTCGACGATTGCGTCGCGGATGCCTTCCGCGATGCGGATCGGCAGTTCCCCCTCGGCGCCGAGCGTCAGTTTCTCCATCCCGTCCTCACGAGCTACAAATGTCAGACATTAATTGTTTGACATTTGATCCGGCCAAGGCGACCCTAGGCAGGACGGCGCCGTCCGTCCATTGGTTTTCTGCGGAATCGGGGGGCCATGTCCGCGAATGTCCAGCCTGACGAAGGACGCGGCATCGCGTTGCCGTCGTGGCGGGCATTGGGCTGGGCCGGCTTCTACGGGGGCATACTTCTGGCCTGGCTCGCGGTGGCGCTGATGGCGCGTGAGCAGGGCGCGGCGGGTGGCGTTCCGGCGGAGTTCTGGGCCGCGATCTGCGCTTCGGCGGCCGAGGCCTCGCTGCCGGCGCTCTGGGCGATGTGGGCGCTGATGGTGGCGGCGATGATGCTGCCGACCTTCGTGCCGGCGCTCAGGACCTACACCGACCTTTCGGCGACCGGCGCGACGAACGGCGTGGGCGCGGTGGCGCTCGTCGCCGGCTATGGCGCGATCTGGCTTGGCGCTTCGGTGATTGGCGCGGTGGCACAGGCGGAGCTGTCACGGGCCGGGCTCCTGACGCCCTTCGGGGCGAGCCTCTCGCCCTGGCTGACGGCGGCGCTGCTGGCGGGCGCGGGGCTCTACCAGTTCTCGGCCGCGAAGGCGGCGTGCCTTGCGAAATGCCGGATGCCGCTGACCTTCTTCATGGAACACTGGCGCCCCGGTGCCCCGGCTGCCTTCGCGATGGGGCTGCGCCTCGGCGCGCTCTGCCTCGGTTGCTGCTGGGCGCTGATGGCTTTGGGCTTCATCGGCGGCACGATGAACCTGATCTGGATGGGGGTGGCCACGCTTTTCATGACGCTCGAAAAACTGCCCGATCTCGGGCGCCACCTGACCCGGCCGACCGGCTGGGCGCTGATCGTCGCGGGGGGCGCCGCGGCGCTCCGCGCCACCGGAACCGTCTGAGGGAGGACGACATGGCCACTGAACTGCCCGAATGGTCCATCAAGGGGGAGCTGATCCTCAACTGCAATTGCACCGTCTTCTGCCCATGCGTGATCTCGCTCGGCGATCACCCGCCGACCGAAGGCCACTGCATGGGCTGGGCCGGGATCCGCGTCGACGAGGGTCATTATGACGGCGAGGATCTCTCCGGGCTGAATGTCGGCCTTCTCCTCGAAATCCCCGGCCGCATGGGGCGAGGCAACTGGAAGGCCGCCGCCTATATCGACGAGCGCGCCTCCGAAAAGGCCTATGAGGGTCTTCTCAAGGTCTTCACCGGCCAGGCGCGCGGCACGACCGGCCTTTTCAAGGTGCTCGTGAGCGAGTTCCTCGGCGCTGAGCGCGCGCCGGTCACGTTCGAGACCGAGGGCAAGACCCGCCGCCTGACCGTCGGCCGCGCCATCAAGGGAGAGATTGCGCCGGTCGAGGGGCATGGCGGCAAGGATATCGTCGTGACCAACACCGAATACTGGATGGGCCCCGACATCACCGTCGCCAAGGCCAGCAAGGGCAAGGTTCGCGCCTTCGGCCGGGTCTGGGACTTCGATGGCCGCTCGGCCGAGATCTGCCAGATCGACTGGCACGGACCGAACTGACCGCCGCGCCTGGAGGATTGCAATGGCACTGATTTCCCCATCCCGCCGTCTGCGGCGCACCCCTTTCTCCGACGGGGTCGAAGCGGCCGGCGTGAAGGCCTACACCGTCTACAACCACATGCTCCTGCCGACGGTCTTCCGCTCGGTCGAGGAGGATTACCGCCACCTGAAATCGGCGGTGCAGGTCTGGGACGTTGCTTGCGAGCGGCAGGTCGAGTTGCGCGGCCCCGATGCGGGCCGGCTGATGCAGATGCTGACACCGCGCGACCTGCGGAAAATGCTGCCGGGGCAGTGCTTCTACGTGCCGATCGTCGATGAGACCGGCGGCATGCTGAACGACCCGGTCGCGGTCAAGCTGGCCGATGACCGCTGGTGGATCTCCATCGCCGACAGCGATCTTCTCTACTGGGTGAAGGGCGTCGCGCAAGGCTGGCGGCTCGACGTGCTGGTCGACGAGCCCGACGTCTCGCCCCTCGCGGTGCAGGGGCCGAAGGCCGAAGAGCTGATGGCACGTGTCTTCGGCGACGCGGTGCGCGGCGTCCGTTTCTTCCGCTTTGGCTGGTTCGAGTTTCAAGGCCGGTCGCTCGTCGTCGCCCGGTCGGGCTATTCCAAGCAGGGCGGGTTCGAGATCTATGTCGAGGGCGGCGATATCGGCATGCCGCTCTGGAACGTGCTGATGGAGGCGGGGCGTGACCTCGACGTGCTGGGCGGGATGTCCCAACCTGATCGAGCGGATCGAGGGCGGGCTCCTGTCCTACGGCAACGACATGACCGACGACAACACGCCGCATGAATGCGGACTTGGGCAAGTTCTGCGACACCCAGACGGCGATCGGCTGCATCGGGCGCGACGCGCTCTTGCGCGTGACCAAGGAGGGGCCGGTTCAGCAGGTCCGCCCCATCGCCATCGACGGCCCGGCGCTGCCGCGCTGCGACCGCTGGTGGCCGGTCCTGGCAGGGGGCAAGCGCGTGGGTCGGATCAGCTCGGCCGCCGCGTCGCCGGATTTCGGCACGAACGTGGCCATCGGCATGATCCGCATGACGCATTGGGACCCCGGCACCGAGGTCGAGGTCGACACCGGCGACGGTCTGCGCAAGGCTGTGGTGCGAGAAAAATTCTGGATCTGAAGGAGGCGGGACAATGATCAACGCGCTTGTGGTGACGAAGGACGAGGAGACGGGCAAGACCAGCGCCTCGGTTCAGGCGATCGAGGACAGCCGCCTGCCCGAAAGCGAGGTGACGGTCGCGGTCGAGTATTCGACGGTGAACTACAAGGACGGTCTTTGCATCGGGCCGGGCGGCGGGCTGGTGCGGCAGTATCCGCATGTGCCGGGGATCGATTTCGCCGGCACGGTCGAGGCCTCATCGGATCCCCGCTACAAGCCCGGTGACAAGGTTGTGCTGACGGGCTGGCGGGTGGGCGAGGCGCATTGGGGCGGCTATGCCCAGAAGGCGAACGTGAGGGCCGATTGGCTGGTGCCGCTTCCGAAAGGGCTGACGACGCGCCAGGCGATGGCGGTGGGCACCGCCGGGCTGACCGCGATGCTCGCGGTGATGGCGCTGGAGGACCACGGACTGGAGGCGGGCCACGGGCCGGTTCTGGTGACCGGCGCGGCCGGCGGCGTCGGGTCAGTCGCGACGGCGATCCTTGCGAAATTGGGGCATGAGGTGGCGGCGGTCACCGGGCGGCCCGAGACCGCCGATTACCTCACCGGACTCGGCGCCACCCGGATCGTCCCGCGCGAGGAATTGACGGAGCTCACCCGCAAGCCGCTCGAGGGCGAGCAATGGGCGGGCTGCGTCGATGCCGTCGCGGGGGCGATGCTCGGCCGGGTGCTGAAGCAGATGAAATACGGGACCTCCGTGGCGGCAGTGGGCCTTGCGGGCGGTGCGGCGATCGAGGGGGCGCTGATCACGCCCTTCATCCTCAGGGGCGTCAATCTCCTTGGCATCGATTCGGTGATGCAGCCCTACGCGAACCGCCTCCGCGCCTGGGAGCGGATCGCGAAGGACCTGCCGATGGACAAGCTCGAAGAGATGATCGCGCCCGCGACCCTGTCGGACCTGCCGAAACTCGGCGCCGACATCCTGAAGGGCCAGGTCAGGGGCCGCGTCGTTGTCGATGTGAACGCCTGAGGGATGATGCCGGCAAGGTCAGTTTCGCCCCCCCGCCCGGGGCAGGTGGGTCGAAACCGACCTTTCGACCGGCCCGGCCTGGCAACATGGTCAGGCCGCGCCGGCAATGCTAGACTCATGTCGAGGAAGTCGGTAAGAGTGTTTCCGTTAGCGCTAACGGGAATGAAAAGGGTCTGATCAGATGGTCTCACGCGTGATTCCGGTCGATCCGTTCGACCTCGTCATCTTCGGCGGCACCGGCGATCTGGCGCGCCGCAAGATCCTGCCCGGGCTCTACCGGCGCTTCCTTGCCGGGCAGATCCCCGACACGTCGAGGATCATCGGCGCGGCGCGGGGCGAAATGAACGATGACGGGTTCCGCGCTCTTGTCGCCGACGCGATCGGCGAGTTCGTCGCCGAAAGCAAGCGCGACGGCGAATCGCTGGCCCGGTTCCTTGGCCATGTCCACTACGTGCCGGTCGATGCGAAAGGCGATGGGGGCTGGGGCGACCTCGCGCGGCTGATGCGCAAGGACGTTGTGCAGGCCTTCTATTTCTCGGTGGCGCCATCGCTCTTCGGCGATCTTGCCGAGCGGCTTCACAGCTTCAGGATCGCGACGGAGACGGCGCGGATTGTCGTCGAGAAGCCCTTCGGCCGCGATCTGGAAAGTGCGCGCGTCCTGAACGCCACGCTGGCCGAGCACTTCACTGAACATCAGATCTACCGGATCGACCATTACCTCGGCAAGGAAACCGTCCAGAACCTGATGGCGGTGCGGTTCGCCAATATCCTGTTCGAGCCCTTGTGGAATGCCCGCCACGTCGATCATGTCCAGATCACCGTGGCCGAGACCGTGGGCGTCGGCGGGCGCGGCGCCTATTACGACAAATCCGGCGCCATGCGGGACATGGTGCAGAACCACCTGATGCAACTTCTCTGCCTCATCGCGATGGAACCGCCCTACCGGTTCGATCCCGACGCCGTCCGCGACGAGAAGCTGAAGGTGATCCGGGCACTTCAGGAGGCGCGCCCCGAGGATATCGTTCGGGGCCAGTATCGCGGCGGGGCGAAGGCGGGGGCGAGCCTTCCTATGTCGAGGATGCCGAAGATCCGGCTTCCAGGACCGAAAGCTTTATCGCGATGAAGGTGCAGATCGCCAACTGGCGCTGGAAGGGCACGCCCTTCTACCTCCGCACCGGCAAGAAACTCCGCGCGCGCGCCTCCGAGATCGCTGTCGTCTTCAAGGAAGTGCCGCATTCGATTTTCGGCGACGAGGAAGGCTGGCGCGAGAACGTGCTCTCCATCCGGCTCCAGCCGAACGAGGGAATGACGCTCAGCGTGATGATCAAGGAACCCGGTCCGGGCGGGATGCGCCTGACGGAAGTTCCCTTGGACATGTCCTTCGCCGAGGCGCTCGGCGAGGACGGCGCTGACATTCCCGACGCCTATGAACGCCTGATCATGGACGTGATCCGGGGCAACCAGACGCTCTTCATGCGGGGCGATGAGGTTGAGGCCGCCTGGGCCTGGACCGATCCGATCATCGCCGGATGGGAAGACAGGGACGACCGGCCGAAGGGCTACGATCCCGGCTCATCGGGGCCGGAGGATGCGCTGATGCTCCTGCATCGCGACGGCCGGAGGTGGCGGGAGATCCGGGAGTGATCCGCCTCACCGGCGCGGCCCCAGAAGGGCGGTAGGTTGAAACCCGTCTTGCGCGACGGGTGCAGAAAAGTTGGAGGCGGCAGAGATGGAATTCGTCGAGTATCCCGACCGCGAACTGATGATGTTCGACCTCGCCGACCATCTGGCGAGCGAGCTTGCGATGGCGCTTCGCCAGCACGACCGCGCGAGCTTTTGCGTCCCCGGCGGCACCACGCCTGGCCCTGTCTTCGACGTCCTCTCCGGCGTGAAGCTCGACTGGGACCGGGTGTCGGTCTTTCTCAACGACGAACGCTGGGTGCCGGAGAGCCATCCGCGATCGAACGGCCGGCTCCTGAAGGAGCGCCTGCTGATCGGTCGCGCCGCCGCCGCGCGCTACGTGCCGCTTTATGCCGAGACGCCGGATCCGGAGGCGGCGCTCGACGCTCTCACTACGGCGATCGAGCCCTGCCTGCCGATCTCGGTCCTCCTCCTCGGCATGGGCGCGGACATGCATACCGCCTCGCTTTTTCCCGGCGCCGACCGGCTCGCCGACGCGCTCGCCCCCGACGCGCCGATCCTCATGCCGATGCGCGCGCCCGGCGCGCCGGAGCCGCGCGTGACGCTGACCGCGCCGGTCCTCGCCGGGGCGATGTCCTGCCACATCCTCATCACCGGGGCCGAGAAGCGCGCGGCGCTCGACCGGGCGCAATCGCTGCCGGACCACGAGGCGCCGGTCCGTGCGGTCCTTGCCAACGCGACGGTGCACTGGGCGGAATGAGAGTTTCAGCACGAGGGAGATGCCAATGAGCCTGTGGGATGACCTGCGCTTTCACCACAAGACGCATGAGGAGCGGCCGATCCTGTCGCTTTTCGCGGGCACCGACCGGGCGCGTCATTTCTCGATCCGCGCCGACGGATTTCTCTTCGACTATTCCAAGACCGGCATCGACGCCCATGCCCGCGATCTCCTGATCCGGCTTGCCGAGGCGTCCGGCGTCGGGGCGAGGCGCGAGGCAATGTTCTCGGGCGCGAAGATCAACGAGACCGAGGGCCGCGCGGTCCTCCACACCGCGCTTCGCAACCTCGCGGGCTCCGTCACCGTCGATGGCCGCGACGTGATGCCCGGGGTCCGCGCGACGCACGAGCGCATGGTGGCCTTCGCGCGCGATGTGCGCGAGGGACGGTTCGCCGGGGCAGGGGGCGCGATCACCGATGTGGTGAATATCGGCATTGGCGGCTCGGACCTCGGCCCCGCGATGGCGGCGCTCGCGCTCGCGCCCTATGCCGACGGGCCCAGGGCGCATTTCGTCTCCAACGTCGACGGGGCGCATGTGCACGATGTGCTGGCGCCGCTCGACCCGGCGACGACGCTTGTCATCGTCGCGTCCAAGACCTTCACGACGATCGAGACGATGACCAATGCCGAAACCGCGCGGGACTGGATGGCGGCGAAGGTGGCCGATCCGGGCGCGCAGTTCGCCGCCGTGTCCACCGCCGCCGACAAGACGGCCGCCTTCGGCATCGACGCCGCCCGCGTCTTCGGCTTCGAAGACTGGGTGGGCGGGCGCTATTCGATGTGGGGGCCGATCGGGCTCAGCCTGATGCTCGCCATCGGGCCGGAGGATTTCGGACAGTTCCTCGACGGCGGCGCTTCGATGGACGCGCATTTCCGCGAGGCGCCGATGGCCGGGAACCTGCCGGTCATGCTTGCCCTCACCGGCATCTGGCACAACCAGATCTGCGGCCATGCGACCCGCGCGGTGCTGCCATACGAACAGCGTCTGTCGCGACTGCCGGCCTACCTCCAGCAGCTCGAGATGGAGAGCAACGGCAAGTGCGTGGCGATGGACGGCACCGACCTGACCGAGCAGTCCGGCCCCGTCGTCTGGGGCGAGCCCGGAACCAACGGCCAGCACGCCTTCTACCAGCTCATCCACCAGGGCACGCGGATCGTTCCGTGCGAGTTCATGGTGGGACGCGAGGGGCATGAACCCGCGCTTGCCCACCAGCACCGGCTTCTGGTCGCCAACTGCCTCGCGCAGTCCGAGGCGCTGATGCGTGGGCGGAGCCTCGAAGAGGCGCGCGCCCTGATGGCGAAGACGGGACTGACGGGGACCGAACTCGACCGCCAGGCGCGCCACCGGGTCTTTCCCGGTAACCGCCCCTCGACAACGCTGGTCTACGACCGGCTCACGCCCTTCACGCTCGGCCAGATCGTGGCACTCTACGAACACCGGGTCTTTGTCGAGGGGGTGATCCTCGGGATCAATTCCTTCGACCAGTGGGGGGTGGAGCTTGGCAAGGAACTTGCGCTCGCGCTCGAACCGATCCTTGCCGGGCGTGAAAGCGCGGAGGGCAAGGACGGCTCCACGCGAATGCTGGTAGCCGCTCTGAGTGGCGCCCCCGATCATCGTTAAGCGAATCTTCAAGCAGCGCACCGCATTGTCCTGTCCGGATGGCCAAGGCCCCGGCGGCGGGAGAACGCGATGCGACTGTTGGACAATATCAGCCTGGCGGCGAAACTGCCGATCATCCTCGGGACCCTGGCGCTCGCTGCGCTTCTGACGATGGGATATACCGGCTACCGCGTCGCGCGCGAGGCGCTTCTCGCGGCGGGGCAGGCACGGGTGCAGACGATCGTCGAATCCAGGCTGATGGAGATCGACGCCTGGTACTCCGTCGTCAGCGCGGACCTGAGATCGCTCGCATCGAGCCCGCAGATGGGCCGTGCGGTCCGCGATTTCTCATCCGCGTGGCAACGGATCGGCAGCGATCCCGCCGCCTTCCTGAAGGAGCGTTACATCACCCGCAATCCTTATGGGCGCGGCGAGCGGCACAGGCTCGAAAACCCCTCCGACGTGTCGGATTATTCGATCGCCCACAACCGCTATCACGGTGGCTTCGTGTCGGTCCTCGACGAGAAAGGCTATCACGACATCCTTCTCGTCGATACGTCCGGCAACGTCCTTTACACCGTCGCGAAGGAAAGCGATCTCGGCCAGAACATCTTCACCGGCCCTCTCAGGACGAGCGAGCTTGCCCGGACCGCGCGGCGGGTGATGCAGAGCCCGGATGCGGACGTGCTCTTTTCCGACTTCGCCTTCTACTCGCCCACGCCGGACGACTCCGCAAGCTTCGCCGGCGCGCCGATCCGCTCGGTCGACGGCCGGGTCCTCGGGGCGCTGGTCTTTCAGGTCTCCGCCCGGCAGCTGACGGCGCTTCTCGACCGTCAGAACGGCAACGGGCTCGGCGGGCTGACCTATCTGGTCGGCAAGGATCATCGCCTGCGCACCAATATTGGCGGGGACGGGCAAACCGCGCTGAAGCTCAGAAGCACGGCCGAGGCGTTGAAGACCGCGTTCCGGGACGCGCATGTCATCAGCTACGAGAACGGACTGTTCGGCGTGCCATCGGTTCTGGTGACCGGGCATCTGAGCCGGCCGGGGCTCGATCTCGCACTCGTCCACGAAGTCCCGCAGGCGGAGCTTCTGGCGCCGGTCGACGCGCTCTTGCGCCGGACTGCGCTTGGCGGGGCCGCGTCGATGATCCTGCTCGGCATCGTCGTCTTCCGCGTCGCGCGGTCGCTGTCGCGGCCGCTGATGCGCACGGCCGGTGCGATGAGCGTCATCGCCGCCGGGAACTACGAGGTGACGATCCCCGATACCGGCCGGCGCGACGAGATCGGCACCATCGCCCGCGCGCTGGAGACATTCCGTGACGGGTTGGGAAAATCCGCCGCCATCGCCCGCGATGCCGCCTTCAAGAGCGCCGCGTTCGAAGGCTCTTCGGCGGCCCTGATGATCATGGACCGTGACTACCGCATCACCTATGTGAACCCCTCGGCCTCCGCGCTCTTCCGGCAGCATCTGGAGGAGTTCCGCAAGGTCACACCGGATTTCGAGCCCTCGGCAATCGTCGGCTGCGGAATGGACCGGTTTCACGCCGATCCCGAATCGGTCCGTCAACGGCTCGAGCAACCCGGCGCGCTGCCGCACCGGGCCGAGTTCTGTGTCGGCGTCGCGCGCTTCGCGCTCGACATCAACGAGGTCTTGATGGAGCGGCAGGGCCGGATCGGCTTCGTCGTCGAATGGCGCGACGTCACGGTGGAACGGATGAACCGGGCGGTCCTCCTGGCCATCGACAAGAACCTCGCCACCGCCGAATTCGACAGCGACGGAGCGCTCATCAAGGCCAACTCCAAGATGCTGGCGATTCTCGGCGCGGAAGAGGGCGTGGTCGTCGGGCGCAGACACACCGATTTCATGCACTACGACCGCGATCTTGCGGCCGAGCGCGGCGAGGTCTGGGGCCGCCTTCTGTCGGGCGAGTCGGTGTTCGGCCGGTTCTGGACGCAGATCGACGATGGCCGCGAAGGGGTCATCGATGGCGGTTTCTCGCCCGTGCACGACCGCGACGGCCGGCTTCTGAAGGTGCTGTTGATGGGCTCCGACGTGACCGAGGCGCAGCTTGGCCTCCGCGCCGCCGAGGACCGTCGCCGGCGGATGGAGGCGGCGCAGAACGAGGTGGTGGAGGCGCTCCGCATTGGCCTCCGCGATCTCTCCGGCGGCGATCTCACCGCGCGGATAGAGGCCGGGTTCTCGGCGGAGTACGAGACCCTGCGCCAGGACTTCAACATGGCGATCGAGCGGCTCGCCGATGCGATGGCGGCGGTGATCGAGAATGCCGCCGCGATCGAGGGCGAGGCGCAGGAAATCGCGCAATCGGCCGAGGACCTGAATGGACGGACCGAGCAGCAGGCCGCGACGATCGAGCAGACGGCGGCCGCGCTCGACGAGCTGACGCTTTCGGTCCAGTCGGCGGCGTCGGGGGCCGCGGAGGCGAGCCGCGTCGTCAGCGCCGCGCGCGCCTCGGCCGAATCCTCCGGCACCGTCGTCGAGGAGGCCGTCGCCGCGATGGGCGAGATCGAGAGCTCGTCCGGACGGATCGCACGGATCATCGGCGTGATCGACGACATCGCCTTCCAGACCAACCTTCTGGCCCTCAACGCCGGGGTCGAGGCCGCGCGCGCCGGCGAGGCGGGGCGCGGCTTCGCTGTCGTCGCCGCCGAGGTCCGGGCGCTGGCGCAGCGCTCGTCCGAGGCCGCGCGCGAGATCGACGCGCTGATCTCGGCCTCGTCCGGCCAGGTCAAGCGCGGCGTCGGGCTGGTGGCGGAGGCGGGGCGGGCGCTGAAGGACATCGTCGCCTCGGTCACCAACATCGCCGACCGCGTGACAGACATCGCCACCTCCGCGCAAGAGCAGTCCGCCGGGCTTGCCGAGATCAACATCGCGGTCAACCAGATCGACCAGGTGACCCAACAGAACGCGGCGCTCTTCGGTCAGGCCGCCGTCGCGAGCCAGTCGTTGACCCGGGGGGCGGAGGCGCTCAACGCGACCATGTCACGGTTCCGGATCGACCTGACGGGACGGGACGAGGGGACCAAGTCGGCTCTGCCGCCGGTGGATGCTGGCCCCTCTGGCGGCGCCTCGCCAGGCCGGTCGGAAGCCCGTGCCCGGGCGATGCCAGCCCCCGAACGCCCATGGAGAACGGCAGTCGCGGCCGCTGGCGGCGGCGCATCCGCACGGCGCGCCGCGCCGGAACCGGATGACTGGGACGAGTTCTGAGCGTGCGGACGGAGGGTCCGGGCCGCGCAGCCATCGCCTCCGAGATGGCGGGCCGCCCGGGCGCGGCATTGCCCGGCGCGCGCGCGATCCGACTGCTGACGGTCGACGATTCCGCGACCATGCGGTCACTCATTCGACATGCGTTGACCGGCGACCGCCGCATCCAGATCGTCGGCGAGGCCGGGGATGCGGTTGAGGCGCGCGAACTGATCAAGGCGCTCAACCCCGACATCCTGACCCTCGATGTCGAGATGCCGGGGATGGACGGTCTCAGCTTTCTCGGCCATCTCATGCGCCTCCGACCGATGCCGGTCGTGATGATCTCGGCCGAGACTTGGCGCGGCGCCGGGAAGGCGCTCGACGCGCTGGCGCTCGGGGCCGTCGATTGCGTCGGCAAGCCCGCCGGCGGCGAGCCCGGCTTCAATGGTCTCGGCGACCGGATCGTCGCGGCCGCGCGCGCCCGGCTGACGCCGCGTCCGGGCGCTACGCAGGCGCCGGCCCCCACCGACGGATACCGATGGAACGGGCGCCACGTTCTGATCGGCGCCTCGACGGGCGGGGTCGAGGCACTGGAATCGCTTCTCGCGGCGTTGCCGGAAAACGGTCCGCCGGTCCTGATCTCCCAGCACATGCCGGCGGTGTTCCTCGAACGCTTCGCAACCCGGTTGAACGTGCGGTCGCGGTTGCGCGTGAAACTGGCCGGCGACGGCATGCCGATCCGGCCGGGGCACGCCTTTCTCGCGCCGGGCGGGCGGACGCACCTCACGCTCACGCCGGGCGACCGCCCGGAATGCCGGCTTCGTGAGGCCGCGGCGGGCCGGGGATACTGCCCCTCGGTGGACGAGATGTTCCTCTCCGCCCTGCCGGTCGCGGAGCGGTCGGTCGCGGTCCTCCTCACGGGGATGGGGCGCGACGGCGCCGAGGGCATGCGGCGCCTCAGGCGGGCCGGGGCGCAGTGCCTGGCCCAGGACGCCGAAAGCTCGGTCATCTTCGGTATGCCGCGGGCGGCACTCGCGAATGGCGGGGCGCAGGAGGCGGTGGCGCTCGGCGACATGGCGGCGCGGATACTTGCGCTGACCGCGGATGGGCCGTGTCCGCCGGAGGAAACAGGTCCGGAATGATCGACGCAGCTCCACGCGGCCGGGACGAAGGGGCGAGCGCTCCGGGTCGTCGCGTCCGGATGTCGCGCCGGCACGTCCTAGAACCAGCAGACGTCTCCGCCAGAGTTGCGGGGCGTGGGCGGCCGTTCCGCCGCAGCCAACCGGTCGGCGAGATCGCGAAGCTGCAGAGGCGCGAGGAGCATCTCCGGCGCAACTGTGACCGCATCCGGCAGATGCTCGGGCAGCGCGTCCATCAGCCGCCTCAGATCGTCGATCCCCTGGCTGATCCGGTCGATCCCCTGCAACCCGGCGAGGGTCGCGGCATCGGGATGCGTGGCGAAGGGGCAGTGCGACAGCGCCTCCTGCAACGAGAGGGACAGGCTTGAAAGCAGTGCCAGTTCGTCGGCGACCCGCCGCGCGAGGGAGTCGAGCGAAAGGTCGTCGCGCGACGGAGGGAAGGAAGGAGGCGCGAGCCCGGTCATGGATGCACTTCTCCGACCCGGTCGGGGTGCCCCGCGACGCGACGAAGGCAGGTCGGCCCGGCGGCGACGAGCGGAAGGGCCGGTCCGGGCTCGATCCGTTCGGAATGCCCGATGAAGAGATGGCCGTCGGCCCCGAGCGCGGCCGCGAGCCGCCGCCAGAGCCGAGATCGCGTCCGGTCGCCGAAATAGATTGCAACGTTGCGGCACATGATGACATCGAAAAGCTGCTTCATCGGCCAGTCGGCGTGAAGGTCGAGCCGGCGCAGGCGGACCAGCGCGCGCACCTCCGGGCGCGGAGACACCCAATCACCCCCACGGTCAAGGAACCGGCCGGCATATCCCGCCGGCAGCGCGGCGGCAGCCGCGAACGCGAAGCGGCCCTCCCGCGCGGCGGCGAGGGCGCGTTCGTCAATGTCAGTGGCAAGGATGCGGATGTCGAGCCGCTCCGCCTCCGGCAGGAGATCGAGGATCAACATGGCCAGCGAATAGGCTTCCTGACCCCGGGCCGTCCCCGCCGACCAGAGCCGGACCCGACCGCCGGCGCGGGCGCGGGCGAGGAGCGGCGGCAGGATCGTCTCGCGCAGAAGCGCGAAGTGATGGGGTTCGCGGAAGAGGGCGGAATCATTGGTGGTGATCGCCGAGATGAACTCCGCCCGTTCCGCCCGGCCCTCCGGTGCGGCGAGGTGGCCGAGATACGCGCCGAGATCGGGCAGGCCGAGTGCCCGAAGGCGGCGTCCGAGGCGGGCCTCGACCATCGCCGAGCGATCGGGCGCGAGGACGATGCCGGTCAGGTCTTCGGCAAGCCGGGCGAGGCCGGCTAGGGCCTCGGACCCGCATCGCCGGGCGGTTGTCGCGGGGGCGCAGGCATCGGTCATGCGGCATGCGCCGCGACGGTCGGGAGGATCGCTGCGAGATCGACGATGCGGATCATGTGGTCCTCGACCAGCGCGAGGGCGGCGATGCAAATCTCGCTCCCCTCGGCGGAGAGCGAGGGCGGCGGCTCGAGCGATGCGCGCGCGATGGTGTGGATGTCGCTGACCGCCTCGACGATCAGCCCGGCGGTCTGGCCGGCGGCCTCCACGACGACGATCACGTGGCGCGGGTCCGCCGCGACCGGCGCCATGCCGAGGCGGGTGGCGAGATCGATCACCGGCAGGATCGTTCCTCGCAGGTTGATCACGCCGGCGAGACAGGCCGGCGCATGCGGCAGGGGGGTGGGCCGGGTCCAGCCGCGCAGCTCGCGCACCGACATGATGTCGAGGCAGAAGACCTCGTCGCCGAGGCGGAAGGTCAGAAGCTCGACTCCGCCGGTGTCATTCTCCGGGCGTGTCATGCCACCTCCCTGTCCGGATCCTGCGCCGACCCGGCGCCGCCGGGCAGCCGAGCCAGATCACCCGGGTCGAGGATGAGCGCTATGCGGCCATCGCCGAGGATCGTCGCGGCCGAGATGCCGGCCATGCGGGCAAAGCCTCCCCGGAGCGGTTTGACCACAATCTGGCGCTGGTCGAGGATCGCATCGACGACGAGCGCGGTGCGGCTGCCATCCTCCGCCACCGTCAGGATCGCGATCGCTTCGGCCCCGATCCGGCCGGCCCCGCGCATCCCCAGTGCCGCCGCCACGTCGCAGAGCGGCGCGAAGGCGCCGCGCAGGCGCAGGAGCGTACCCTCGGCGCCAAAACCGCGCCGGTCCAGCGTGGAAAGCTTCGCGGTCTCGAGGATCGCGGCGACTGGCACGACGAACATCTGCCCGCCGGCCCGGACGACCATGCCGTCCATCACCGCGAGCGTCAGCGGCAGCGAGAGGCTGAACGTGGTGCCCCGGCCAGGCTCGGTCCGGATCGCGATCCGGCCGCCGAGCCGGGTGATCGCGGTCTTGACGACATCCATGCCGACGCCGCGCCCCGAAATGTTCGTGATCCCGTCGGCGGTTGAAAAGCCGGGGCGGAACAGAAGAAGGTCGGTCTCCGCCTCGCTGAGGATCGCGTCCCGCGCGACGATCCCGCGCCTTTCCGCCGCCGCGCGGATCGCCGCCCGGTTGAGCCCGCGTCCGTCGTCGCCGAGTTCGACCACCAGCCGGCCGGCGCGATGCGTGGCCGTGAGGGTGATCGTCCCCTCCTCGGGTTTGCCGGCGCGGCGACGCTCCTCCGCCGGCTCGAGCCCGTGATCGATCGCGTTGCGGATCATGTGCATGAGGGGATCGGCCAACCGCTCGATCACCGTGCGGTCGACCTCCGTCGCCTCGCCCCCGGTCCTGAGCCGCGCGGTCTTGCCGAGTGCCGCGGTGGTTTCGCGCAGGACCCGGCCCATCCGCTGGAAGAGCGGCTTCACCGGCTGGGCACGCATCGTCATCACGCTGTCCTGGATGTCGCGGGTGAGCCCGGCGAGGGTTTCGAGCCGCGCCGCCAGCGCCGAATGCGCGTCGAGTCCGGTCTCGCTCAGGCTTTGCGTCAGGATCGACTGGTTGATCGCCAGTTCACCGACAAGGTTCATCAGCCGGTCGACCCGGTCGAGATCGATGCGGATCGAGGGCGCCTCGGCCATTGCTGCCGGCCGCTCCTTGTCGGGTGCCGCAGTCGGAGAGACGGGTGCGCGTCGTTCCATCGTGACGTCGCAGACATCCTCGACGAAGTCGAAGACCTCGCCGATCTCGGCTCCGCATCGGGTCGCCGGCAGGGTCAGCTGCCAGCCGAGATAGCTTTCCTCGGGATCGAGGGCGGCGAGGCGCGGAAGTGCTGCGGTATCGCAGCGGATATCAGTCGCGCCGAGATCGGCGAGCGCCTGGAGGAGGAAGAGCGGTTCGTTGCCGGAAGCGAAGAGCCCGGATTGCGGACGGAAGACGACCTGCCAGGGGCGTCGGCCGCCAGGGTCCTCCGCCGCGCCGGGAGCAGTCTCTGGCGGCACGGCGGAGACGAGGGATGTCAGGGCTGCTTCGATCGCAGCCGCCGGGGCCGGCAGGTCGTTGCCAGCCGCAGCGGCCGCGACGAGGTCGGCGAGGTGGTCGGCCGCGCGGATCAGGAGGCCGACATCGTCGGGTCGGGCCCGGATCTTGCCCTCGCGGAGCGCGTCGAAGACCGTCTCTACCCGGTGGGCAAATCCGACGACTGCGGTCAGGCCGAAGGCGCCGGCGCCGCCCTTGATCGAATGAACGGCGCGAAAGGCGGTATTGACGATCTCCGGATCGGCGGCGACGCCCGCCGCCACGGCAGCTTCCATCTCTGCCAGGGAATCTTGGAGACGTTCCAGCAATTCGTCGCATTCGGCGAAGAAGCCGCTTCGAAGCTCGGCCAAGGGATCTGGCGCATGCGTCATCCGCTACCCCCGTTCAGCCCGCGACCATCTGCAGGGCGCGGACCAGTTTCGGTGCGTCGAAGGGCTTGACGATCCAGCCGGTGGCACCGGCCGCGCGGGCACGGGCCTTCAGGTCCGGCGCGCTTTCGGTGGTCAGGACCAGGATCGGCGTCGCCCGGTAACGTTCGATCCGCCGCACCGCCTCGACGAAGCCGAAACCGTCAAGCCTCGGCATGTTGATGTCCGAGATGATCGCGTCGGGAGAGAAATCATCGAGGGCATTGAGCGCGTCCTGCCCGTCTTCGGCCAGGCGCACGGTATGGCCCGCCTCGCCAAGCGCAAGGGCCAGCATGTCGCGCATCGTCCGGCTGTCATCGACGGCAAGGATGTTCAGGCCCATGTCGCGGTCTCCGGGGAGGGTGCCGGATCGGCGGCGGGGGCCGGCATCGACTGGACCGCGTCGGGCGTCATCCCGAAAGTCGCGAGGGTCGCGGCGAAGGCGTCCGAGACCGGCGCCACGGTCAGGGAGTGCCCGCCATCCCGCCACTCCGCCGCCGCCGCGATCAGGACTTGCAGGCAGAGCGTGCCGAGATGGCTGACCGCGCCGGCATCGAGCCGAAGCTCCGCCCCGCGCCGCGCGAGGATCGCCGCGTGCAGCGGTGCCGCCGCCGGCAGGTCGAGGCGGGAGGCAAGCGTCAGGCTGTTCATCGCGCCGCCCCGGTCGCCGTCTTTCGCGAATCTCGCACCGCGCACTCTCCCGCCTGATCCGATCGGGTCCGGTCTAGGTCAGAGGCGTTAACATAGCTTTGACGCTGGAGCGGTCAGGGCGCGGCGGCGCCGAGATGGCGGGCGCAGCCTTCGAGCGCCGCATAATCGTCCTCGATGATCGAGACCGAGAACTCGCGCATGAAGGGCGAGAACCGCCCCTTGTCGCGGAATGCCGCCACAAAGCCGAGGCGGTCGAAGTGATCGGTGAAGGCGCGGGCGACGCCGCCGATCAGGTGGATGCCGCCGAAGGGCAGGTGGGTCAGGGCGAGATCGCCGGTGACGGTGCCGAGAAGCCGAACGAAGGTGCGCCCCGTCGCAGCCGCGACCGGATCGTCGCCCGAAGCGATCGCCGCCATGATCGCCGAAGCGCCGGGCCGGTCGTCGTCGCGTCCCGCCTCGGCCGCCGTCCAGGCGTAGAGCCGTTCGAGCCCGCGCCCCGACAGCACATCCTCGACCCCGGCGAAACCGTGCACCGTTTCGACCGCCCGCATCAGCCTGAGATCGGCTTCGGTGCGGACCGGCAGGCTCGCATGGCCGCATTCGGAGGCGGTGACGATGCGCCCGGCCGGCGTCTCGTGGACGGCGGCGGCGTTGAAGCCGGTGCCGACGCCGATGACGAGTTGCGGCCCGTCGGTTCGCGTCGCGCCTTCGGCCGTGATCAGCGGGCGGAGGCAATCGGGTGCGATATGGCCGAGCGCCTGGCCCTGGGCCTGAAGATCGTTGAGAACCGCAACCCGGTCCGCGCCCGTCGCGGCCGCGACCGAAGCCCGGTCGATGGTCCAGTCGAGATTGGTCAGGCGCGCCACGCCGTCATCGACCGGTCCGGCGACGGCGACGCAGGCGCCGGCACAGGCTGGCCCCCCCGCCTCGGCCAGGTAACGGGTGAGGACGGGGCCGAGACCGGGGAAATCGGCATTGGAGAAGCGCCGGATCGTCGCGCGATCCACAACCGCCCCCCGCGCCAGCGCGACGCGGGTATTGGTGCCGCCGATATCGGCCACGAGCGATAGGGTCTCAGGCATCCGCATCTTTACTTTGCCGGGGCTTTGGCCAGCGATCTGGCAAAGGCGTGATAGGATGCTTTCGGGGTCCGCTTCAAGCTCGCGAAGTCGACATGGGCGAGGCCGAAGCATTTTTCAGAGCCGGGCGCGGGTTCGATCTCGTGTCGCAGCGTCTGGTCGGTGACTTGCCCGCCGACCGCCATCTCCCTGCCGGGACATGCGGTCTGGCGCGGACGTTCCGCCGGCAGTTGTGTCTGGGGCGCGGCCCCGGGGCCCGATTTCGGCTGCGCCCGCTGACCTCGGGCCCGCCGTCCGACGCCCGGCCGGCGATCCTCCGGGACAGGCCTTTCCGGTCGGAACCTTCCCCAGGATTTGTTCGATCGTCCTGCCCAAAAGGCTTTGGAAACATTCGGAATACCGATAAGAAGGAGCGAGCGCAGACGACCGACTGGGAGGATCGCATGTTCAGACCGCTTCACACCGGCGCCGCGGTGCTGGCGCTTCTTGCCGGTGCCGCCGCGGCGCAGGAGTTGAAATTCCGGCCGGGCGAGGACGGGCGTTTCAACTGGCAAAGCTTTGATGTCTATTCGGCCGCATACAACCTCAACGGGCAATCGCTGACGATCTTCGGTCCGTGGCGCGGCGAGGATCAGGTGCTGGTCGAAAGCGTGCTGGCCTATTTCACCGCCGCCACCGGCGTGACGGTGAACTACTCCTCCTCGGAGAATTACGAACAGCAGATCGTCATCGACACCCAGGCCGGCAGCCCCCCGACATCGCGATCCTGCCGCAGCCGGGCCTGATCGGCGATCTCGCCTCCAAGGGCCTCCTCGCGCCGCTCGGCGACGACACCGAGGCCTGGCTCGCGCGACAACTACGCGCGCCGGCGACAGCTGGGTCGACCTCGGCACCTATGACGACAAGGACGGCACGCAGGCGCTCTACGCCTTTCCCTACAAGATCGACGTGAAGTCGCTCGTCTGGTACGTGCCGGAGAACTTCGAGGATGCCGGCTACGAGGTGCCCGAGACGATGGAGGATCTGAAGGCGCTGACCGAACAGATCGTCGCCGATGGCGGCACGCCGTGGTGCATCGGCCTCGGCTCGGGCGGCGCGACCGGCTGGCCGGCGACCGACTGGGTCGAGGACATGCATGCTGCGCACCGCGTCGCCGGATGTCTACGACGAGTGGGTCACGAACGAGATGCCGTTCAACGATCCGGCCGTCATCGGCGCGATCGAGGAATTCGGCTGGTTCGCCACGCAACGACGCCTTCGTCGACGGCGGCGCGGCGGCCGTGGCCACGACCGACTTCCGCGACAGCCCGAAGGGCCTCTTCGCCTCGCCGCCGAAATGCTACCTGCACCACCAGGCGTCGTTCATCCCGTCCTTCTTCCCCGAAGGCACGGAGCTCGGGGTCGACGCCGACTTCTTCTACATGCCGGCCTATGCGAGCAAGGATCTCGGCAAGCCGGTCCTCGGCGCCGGCACGCTCGCGATGATCACCAAGGACGGCGAGGCGGCGCGCGCCTTCATCGAGTTCCTGAAGACCCCGCATCGCGCATGAGCTCTGGATGGCGCAGTCGGGCTTTCTCACGCCCTTCAAGGCGGTGAACACCGACGCCTACGCCAATGCCGCGCTGAGAAAGCAGGGCGAGATCCTGCTCGACGCCACGACCTTCCGCTTCGACGGTTCGGACCTGATGCCCGGCAAGATCGGCGCCGGCGCCTTCTGGACCGGCATGGTCGACTTCGTCGGCGGCAAGGATGCCGAACGACGGTCGCCGCGGCATCCAGGCCGACTGGGACGCGATCAAGTAGGACCGGGCTGACACCTGGCCGGAGGCGGTGATCCGCCTCCGGCCAATTCCGGGGACGGGGATGCATGCACCAGCATCTGGGCGGCGCTCTTCACGATCGTCGTCGGCGTCGCCGGCGCGGCGCTCTATTTCTGGGGCTCGAACTGGCTGCTCGACCGTGTCTTTCCGGCGCGCGGCGCCGACACCGGCGAGCGCGGCGCGCAACATCGCCCGCGCCGGCGCTGATCCGGCCCTGGCTCTTCCTCGGGCCGGCGCTGCTGGTCCTCGGCCTCTACCTCGTCTACCCGGTCTTCGCCTCGCTCTGGCTGCAGCTTCCACGACCGCAGCGGGCAGGACTTCGTCGGGCTCGCCAACTACCGCTGGGCTGTCGGCGACGCGAGTTCCGCGAGTCGCTTCTCAACAACCTCCTCTGGCTGCTCGTCGTGCCGGCCGCCTCGACCTTCCTCGGGCTGGTCATCGCCGTGCTGACCGACCGGATCTGGTGGGGCAACATCGCCAAGTCGCTGATCTTCATGCCGATGGCGATCTCCTTCGTCGGCGCCAGCGTGATCTGGAAATTCGTCTACGACTACCGCGGCGAAGGGTCCGACGCAGATCGGCCTGCTGAACGCCATCGTCGTGGCCTTCGGCGGCGAGCCGCAGGCCTGGATCGCGCTGCCGTTCTGGAACAATTTCTTCCTGATGGTGATCCTGATCTGGATCCAGACCGGCTTCGCCATGGTCATCCTGTCGGCCGCCCTGCGCGGCATCCCGGAGGAGACGATCGAGGCCGCCGTCATCGACGGCGCCAATGGCTTCCAGATCTTCTTCCGGATCATGGTCCCGCAGATCTGGGGCACCATCGCCGTCGTCTGGACGACGATCACCATCATCGTGCTCAAGGTCTTCGACATCGTGCTCGCCATGACCAACGGCCAGTGGAACACGCCAGGTCCTGGCCAACCTGATGTTCGACTGGATGTTCCGCGGCGGCGGCGATTTCGGGCGCGGCGCGACCATCGCCATCGTCATCATGGTCGCTGTCCTGCCGATCATGATCTGGAACATCCGCAACGCGCGGGCCGAGATGAGGGGGCGCTGATGCTGTCGGGACCGAAATCCCCGCTCGCCTGGGCCGTGCACCTCGCGGTCGCATTCTTCGTCGCTGCTCTGGACCCTGCCGACGCTGGGCCTCCTCGTCTCCTCCTTCCGCGACAAGGACCAGATCACCGGTCTCCGGCTGGTGGACGGCGCTCATCGACCTCGTCGCAGAACCTTGTTTGCCGTGCGCCCGCCGGGGACGGGGAGGAACGGGCCGGCGGACGCTACGTCCTCACCGGCACGGTGCTCGAGGAGGGCGGCGGTCGCGTCTCGGCCTTCGGCTACTCCTCGCGCGAGCCCGACGGCCTTCGCACCGGGCGCGGTCGCGGACCTGGAGGACGGCGTGCGGCTCAGCGTGGCGGAGGATGGCGGCTTCGAGCTTTCCGGTCCCGAAAGCTTCGCCGGCACGCGCGGACAGCGCATCTTCTACACCGCCGAGGTGCCGCCGCGATTCACGACCGAGAATTACGGGAACGTGCTGACCGCCGCTGGCCTCGGCCGATCCTTCCTCAACTCGCTGACCGTCGCCGTGCCCGCGACCGTGATCCCGATCCTGATCGCGGCCTTCGCCGCCTATGCGCTGGCCTGGATGCCGTTTCCTGGGCGGTCCCTGCTGATCGCTGCCGTCGTCGGGCTTCTCGTCGTGCCGCTGCAGATGTCGCTGATCCCGCTGCTGAAGCTCTACAACGGCGTCGGCAAGCCTTTCGGTGTTCGATCCGAAGACCTATCTCGGCATCTGGCTGGCGCATACCGGGTTCGGCCTGCCGCTCGCGATCTACCTCCTGCGCAACTACATGGCCGGCCTGCCGCGCGAGATGATGGAATCGGCGCGCATCGACGGCGCCACGGATTTCGAGATCTTCACCAGGATCGTGCTGCCGCTGTCGTTCCCGGCGCTCGCGTCCTTCGCCATCTTCCAGTTCCTCTGGATCTGGAACGACCTTCTCGTCGCGATCGTCTTCCTCGGCGCCGCAGGACGACAAGCTGGTGCTGACCGGGCGGCTGGTGAACCTTCTCGGGCTCGCGTGGCGGCGACTGGGAGATCCTGACGGCCTCGGCCTTCGTCTCCATCGTCGTGCCGCTGCTCGTGTTCTTCTCGCTGCAGCAGTTCCTCGTGCGCGGTCTTCTCGCCGGGTCCGTGAAAGGGGGCTGAGGTGACGGCGACGACGGTGCCGAAGGGTGGACAGCTGGCTGGCGACCGCGACTGGTGGCGCGGCGCGGTGATCTACCAGATCTATCCGAGGAGCTTTCAGGATACCGACGGCGACGGCATCGGCGACCTGAAAGGCATTGCGCAACGCCTTGACCATGTTGCCGGATTGGGCGTCGATGCGATCTGGATCTCGCCCTTCTTTACCTCGCCGATGATGGATTACGGCTACGACGTCTCGGACTACCGCGATGTCGATCCGATATTCGGGACGCTTGCCGATTTCGACACGCTCGTCGAGCGGGCGCATGAACTCGGGCTTCGGGTGATGATCGACCTCGTCCTCAGCCATTCCTCCGACCGGCATCCGTGGTTCCGCGAAAGCCGCATGCGATCGCACCAATTCGCGCGCCGACTGGTATGTCTGGGCCGAACCGAAGCCGGACGGCACGCCGCCCAACAACTGGCTATCGATCTTCGGCGGCTCCGCCTGGGCGTGGGAGGGGCGGCGGATGCAGTATTACCTGCACAATTTCCTGACCTCGCAGCCTGACCTCAACTTCCACTGTCCAGCGGTGCAGGAGGCGCTGCTGGACACCGCCCGCTTCTGGCTCGACCGGGGGGTCGACGGCTTCCGGCTCGACACGATCAATTTCTACTTCGCCGACAAGCTCCTGCGCGACAATCCCGCGCTGCCGGCGGAGCGGCGCAACGACAAAATCGCGCCGGCGGTGAATCCCTATAACTGGCAGGATCATATCCACTCGAAGAACCAGCCGGAAAACATTGAATTCCTGCGAAAATTCCGCACCGTGATGGAGCCATACGGCGCCGCCGCGGTGGGCGAGGTCGGCGACGCCCTGCGCGGGCTGGAGATCATGGGGCAGTACACGTCCGGCGATGATCTCATGCAGATGTGCTATGCCTTCGAATTCCTCGCCAAGGACAAGCTGACGGCCGCGCGCGTCGCCGAGATCTTCGCGCGGCTCGACGCAGGCGGCGCCAGACGCCTGGGCCTGCTGGGCCTTTTCCAACCACGACGTCGTTCGCCACGTCAGCAGATGGCATCTTTCAGATTCTGCAGCAAAGGCTTATGTGACGCTCCTCATGTGCCTCAAGGGCTCCGTCTGCCTCTATCAGGGCGAGGAGCTTGGCCTGACCGAGGCGGAACTGGCCTTCGAGGATCTGCATGACCCCTACGGGATCGAGTTCTGGCCCGAGTTCAAGGGCCGCGACGGCTGCCGAACGCCGATGGTCTGGACCCGCGACAACCGCAACGGCGGCTTTTCCGACGGCAAGCCGTGGCTGCCGGTGCCGGCCGTTCATCTGGAGAAGGCGGCCAGCGTCGTCGGCGCCGACCCCGGTGGATTGACCGAGTATTACCGTCGCGCGATCGCCCTTCGTCACGCGCATCCGGCGCTGGCGCGGGGTGCGCAGGACGGGATGGCGGCGGTGGGCGGCGTGATCCGCTTCACCCGCCGGCACAGGGACGAGGAGATCTTCGTCAGGATCAACCTCTCCGAAGCCCCGGCCGAAATCGCCGGTCCGGGCGCGGGCTGGCGGGATATCGGCGCGGGATTCGGAAGCGCCGTGCCGCGGGCGGATGGGCAGGTCTCGCTCTCCCCCTGGCAATGCTGCCTGATGCGCCGAGAGACGTGAGGTTGCGTCGATGGCCGATCTGAAACTGACCCGCGTCGTCAAGGCCTATGGCGACGTGCCGGTGCTGAACGACATCAACCTCGACATCCGGCAGGGCGAGCTGATCGTCTTCGTCGGCCCGTCCGGCTGCGGGAAGTCGACGCTTCTGCGCATGATCGCCGGGCTCGAATCCATCACCAGTGGCACGCTGGAAATCGGCGGCAGGGTGATGAACGCCGTGCCCCCGGCGCAGCGCGGCATCGCGATGGTGTTCCAGTCCTACGCGCTCTATCCCGCACATGACGGTGCGCGACAACATGGCCTTCGCGCTGAAGATCGCCGGGAAGAGCCGGGCCGAAATCGACGCGGCGGTCGGGAAGGCGGCCGGGATCCTGCAACTCACGCCCTATCTCGACCGGCTGCCGAAGGCGCTGTCGGGTGGCCAGCGCCAGCGCGTCGCCATCGGCCGGGCGATCGTTCGCGATCCCAAGGTCTATCTTTTCGACGAGCCGCTGTCGAACCTCGACGCCGCCTTGCGCGTCGCGACCCGGATCGAGATTGCCCAGCTGAAGGAGAACATGCCGGAGGCGACGATGATCTACGTCACCCACGATCAGGTCGAGGCGATGACGCTCGCCTCCCGCATCGTCGTCCTTGCCGGTGGCCGTGTCGCCCAGGTCGGCACGCCCCTGGAGCTTTACGAGCGGCCGGAGAGCGAATTCGTCGCGCAGTTCATCGGCTCGCCGTCGATGAACCTGCTCGACGGCGAGGTGACCGGGACCGGAGCCGTGACCTCGGTGAGGCTCGCCGCGGGCGGGGTCGTCACGTCGGCGGTTGCGACTGGCGCCGGGGACGAGGGGCTCAAGGTCCGGGTCGGCATCCGGCCCGAGGATTTCGTGCCGACCGACGATGAGGCACCGGCCTGGCGCGGCCGGGTAGATATCACCGAGGCGCTCGGCGAGGTGACGCTGCTTTATTTCGCGGCCGAGAGCGGGACGGCCCCGGTCATCGCCAAGCTGCCCGGCATCCATGCCGGTCTGCGGCGCGCCACGGTGGGCCTTCGTGTGGACCCGTCAAAGGTCCACCTCTTCCACGAAGGTCGGTCGCTTCTCTATCGCTGAGGGTCAACCGGGCCAGATCATCGTCATCGCCGCGGTGAACCCTGCGAGGACGACGACAAAGGCCGAGGAAAGACCCATCGCCACGAGCATCGCGGCCGAGATGGTCAGCCGCGCGGCGGGGGCGTGGATACCGTGGACGGTGTGGGGATGCGGGGTGCGAATTTGTCTCATGCCGCCATTAGGTGCGCGTTAGGTTTCCGCGCGCTTAATACGGTCATGAATATCGTCTGGGATGAAAACGGCGCGGAGCATTGCGGGGCAACGGCCCTGCCGCTCCAGCAAAGCCGGGGCTACGCGGCGGCATTGGAGCAGCTCGGCAGGTCGACGCGGTGCGCGGTCATTCTCCGCGCGGGCGATCCGGTCGGCCTTGCCCGGATCGCCACGCGGCGTGTCGGCCCCCTTCGCCTGTCGCTCCTTCTACGCGGGCCGGTCTGGACCGCGCCGGTCGCGCCGGAGGAGGAGCGGGAGGCGCTTCGCCGCCTCGCGCGCACCGTCTCGCCGCTTGTCGTGATGCCGGAGCGCGGCGGGACCGGGGGCTGGGGCACCGTGCCGCTCGTCTCCCCGCGCCACGTGGCGCTCCTCGACCTCGGACCGGAGGCGGAGAGGTTGCGGGCCGGGCTCCACGGCAAGTGGCGCAACCGGCTGGTCCGGGCGGAGGCGGCGGGAATGCGCGTCCGGCTTGGCCATGCCGACCCGGCGCCGGTCGCCGCGCTCCTCACGCGGGATGCGGCGCAGCAGGACGCGCGGGGCTACCGGGCGCTTCCGGCAAGGTTCACCCATGCCTGGCTTGCCGCGGATCCGGCCGGCGCGCTTTACGCCGAGGCGCGCCACCACGGGGAGGCGATTGCCGCGATGCTTTTCCTTCTGCACCGGCCCTGGGCCACCTACCATATCGGCTGGTCTGGGCCCGAGGGCCGGCGCATCAACGCGCACAACCTCTTGCTCTGGCAGGCCGCGCTGCGCCTGAAGGCGGAAGGATACGCGATGCTCGACCTCGGCGACGTGAACACCGAGGACGCGCCCGGCCTCGCCCGTTACAAGATCAGCACCGGCGCGCGGGTCGCGACCCTCGGGGCGACGAGCCTCATCCTGCCGTATGTCACTCGGCCGCGATCTTGATCACCGGCTCCATGCCGGCGAATTCCGCGTCCGGAAGGTGGCACTTGATCTGATGGCCGTTCGCGAGGGTGCGGATGGGCGGCATCTCGGTGTCGCAGAGCCCGCCCGGCACTTTCGACTTCCAGCGGCAGCGGGTCTGGAACGGGCAGCCCGGCGGCGGGTTCATCGCCGAGGGGATGTCGCCTTCGAGCACGATCCGCCTCTTCTTGACGCGGGTGTCGGCGATCGGCACGGCCGAGAGCAGCGCCTCGGTATAGGGGTGGTAGGGCGGCGAGAAGACCTGATCGGTCGTGCCAAGCTCCACGACATGGCCGAGATACATCACCATCACCCGGTCCGAGAGATAGCGGACGATCGAAAGGTCGTGGCTGATGAAGAGAAGCGTCGTGCGGTTCTTGCGCTGGATCTCCATCAGAAGGTCGGTGACGGCGGCCTGCACCGACGACGTCGAGCGCCGAGACGGGTTCGTCCGCCACCACGATCTTGGCGCCTCCGGCGAAGGCGCGCGCGATGCCGACGCGCTGCTTCTGCCCGCCCGACAAGCTGGCGCGGCATCCGGTCGGCGAAGGCGCGCGGCAGCTTCACGAGGTCGAGAAGCTCCAGCATCCGGTTGCGGCGCTCCTCGTCGGAATTGCCCTCGCCGAAGATCTCCAGCGCGCGGATGATCTGGCGGCCGACGGTCATCGAGGGGTTGAGCGTGTCGAACGGGTTCTGGAACACCATCTGCACGCCCGAGACCGTCTCGGTATTGCGGCTTTCGATCGGGGTCGACTGGATCTCGTTGTCGTAGAGCAGGATCTGGCCGGAGGTCGCCGTCTCGAGCCCCATCAGCACCTTGGCGAAGGTCGACTTGCCGCAACCGGACTCGCCGACGATGGCGAGCGTCTCGCCCTCATGCGCCTCGAAGCTCAGCGTCTCGTTGGCCTTCACGACCTTGGTGTCGCCGCCGCCGAAGAGCGCGTTGGCGGTGACCTCGTAGTATTTCCGCAGGTCCTCCATCTTCAGGACGACCTTGCCGATCGGCGTCTTCTCCGACGGTCTTCGCCGCCTTCAGCGGGGCGTTCCAGTCGATCTCGTCCACTCTGAGGCAGCGGGTGTCGTGGCGGTCGTTGCCCGTCACATGTTGTCATCGGGATATCGCCCTCGTCGCAGCGCCCGGCATCGAAATAGTCGCAGCGCGGGCCGAAGTTGCAGCCCTGCGGCCGTTCGTGCGGCAGGGGGAAGTTGCCCGGGATCGCGACCAGCGGGCGCGAGTTCTTGTCGGCCCCCGGCAGCGGGATCGAGCGGAACAGCGCCTGGGTATAGGGGTGCTGCATCTTGTCGAAGACATCCTCGATGCGAGCCCGTCTCGACCGCCTCGCCCGAATACATCACGCAAAGCCGGTTGCAGGTGTCGAGCACGAGACCGAGATTGTGCGAGATGAAGAGCATCGAGGTGCCGTATTTCTTGCCGAGATCCTTGACGAGATCGACCACCGCCGCCTCGACCGTCACGTCGAGCGCGGTCGTCGGTTCGTCGAGGATGAGAAGCGCCGGCTTCGACATCAGCGCCATGGCGATGACGATGCGCTGCTGCTGGCCGCCCGAAAGCTGGTGCGGATAGGCCTTGAGGATCCGCTCGGGGTCGGGCAGGCGCACGTCGGCGACGACTTCGAGCGCGCGCTTCCAGGCCTCTTCCTTCGAGACGCCCTCGTGGATCATCGGCACTTCCATCAGCTGCTGGCCGATCTTCATCGCCGGGTTCAGCGAGGCCATCGGCTCCTGGTAGATCATCGCGATCTCGGAGCCGCGAATGTCGCGCAGTTCCTCCTCGGACATCGTCGTGCAGGTCGCGGCCCTTGAACTTGATCGTGCCGCCGACGATGCGGCCGTTCTTGCCCAGGTCGCGCATGACGCCGAGCGCGACCGTGGACTTGCCGCAGCCGCTCTCGCCGACGAGGCCCATCGCCTCGCCGGGCTGGACGACGCAGGAAAAGTCCATGACGGCGGGGATTTCCCGCAGCCGGGTGAAGAAGCTGATCGAGAGGTTCTCGATCTCGAGGATCGGGCCGTCATAGTCCCATTTGGTCATCGGTCGTCTCCCTGGCGGAGAGGCCGGGGCGCTGCCCCCGGGCCCCCGAGGTATTTGGGCCACAATGAAAGCGGAGCTGCATCGGCTCAGTCCTTCAGGCTTTCTTCGCGCAGACCATCCGCGAGAAGGTTGAGGCCGAGAACGAGGCTCATCAGCGCCAGCGCCGGCACGATGGCCGGGTGTGGCGCGATGGTCAGAAGCTTGCGGCCGGCGTTGATCGTCGATCCCCAGTCGGGGCTTTCGGGCGAAAGGCCGAGGCCGAAGAAGCCCGAGCGTGCCGAGCAGGATCGTGGTGTAGCCGATCCGCAGGCAGAAATCGACGATGAGCGGGCCGCGGGCGTTGGGCAGGATTTCCCACAGCATGATGTACCAGGGTCGCTCGCCCCGTGTCTGGGCGGCCGAGACATAGTCGCGCGTCTTGATGTCGAGGGTGATGCCGCGGACGATCCGGAAGACCGTGGGCGAGTTCACGAAGACCACCGAGACGAAGACGATCAGGATGTTGCCGGGCACGTGGATGAGGTCGATGGCGTTCGGCAGGACCGCGACCTTGGTGCCGACCTCGCCCACGAGCGAGAGATAGAAGTAGCCGCCGATCACCGCGATGACGGTCAGAACCTTTGTCCGGAAGACAGGCTTCACGTAGATAGCGCGAATTGATGAGCACCATCAGGAAGATGATCGGGAAGAGGAAGAGCACGATAGCGATATATTGCGGCAGGCCCGTCTCCACGATTTCGGGCGTGACCAGCAGGTAGAAGAGCAGGATCACCGGGAAGGCGAGGATCAGGTTCGCGAGGAACGACAGCACGGTATCGAGCTTGCCGCCGTAATATCCCGCCGGCAGGCCGAGCGTCATGCCGACCATGAAGGCGAAGAGCGTCGCCAGCGGCGCGATCTGGATCACCACGCGGCTGCCGGCGACCATCCGGCTGAACACGTCGCGGCCGAGGTGATCGCCGCCGAGGAGATACCAGCCGAACCCGTCGGGCTGCGCCGTGCCCGGGCATCTTGTTCTTCATCTGGCTGATCTGGCTCAGCGTGTCATGGGTCGACGATCAGGTCGGCGAAGAGCGCCGTGAAGACCCAGAACATGACGATGGCGAAGCCGATCATGCCGATCGTGGAATCGAAGAGCTTGCCGTAGAGCCCGAGCCGCCGTCTTGTAGCGGATCGACAGCGCGAAGGTGACGACCAGCGCGATCCAGACCGGCAGAAACTGCTTCACCAGTCCGAGGATGATGGCACCCCAACCAAGGTCTTCCATGTCAGCTGATCCTGATTCTGGGGTTGAGGAAAACGTAGCCCACGTCGGAGATGAGCTGTGTGATGAGGACCACGACGACGGCGACGACCGAGCAGCCGAGCAGGAGCTGGACATCGTTGTTGCCGGCGGCCTGCACGAGTGTCCAGCCGAAGCCCTTGTAGTTGAAGAGGGTCTCGACGATGACGACGCCATTCAGGAGCCAGGGGAACTGCAGCATGATCACCGTGAAGGGCGCGATCAGCGCGTTCCGGAGCGCGTGTTTCAATACGACGTTGCCGAACGACACGCCCTTCAGCCGCGCGGTGCGGATGTATTGCGCGGTCATCACCTCGGTCATCGAGGCGCGGGTCATCCGGGCGATGTAACCGATGCCGTAGAGGGCGATGGTCAGGACCGGCAGGAAGAAATTCTCGAAGGTGATGCTGTCCATGGCTGAGGTCGCCGTGCCCTTGAACACCTTCCATCCCATCGAGGTCGCGAAGACAGCGATCAGGATGACGCCCGAGACATATTCCGGCGTCGCCGTCGATGCGATGGAAAAGGTGGAGAGCGAGCGGTCGAGCTTCGAGCCCTCGCGCATCCCCGCGAGCACCCCGATGACGAGTGACGCCGGCACCATCAGCACCATGACCCAGAACATCAGAATGCCCGTCAGGCCGAGCCTCGTGCCGATGATCGTGCTCACGTCGTCCTTGAAGACCGACGAGAATCCCCAGTTCCCTTCAAGCACGCCGCAAAATTTCGGCGCCGTGGCCGGATCCTGCCCCCGCGCGATGCAGCGGCCGAGGGTCACGCCGTTCTCTTCGTGCGTCCAGCCCGGCATGACGCCGAGCCATTCGCCGTAGCGCACGAGGAGCGGACTGCCATGGCCGTTCTTGTCGAGCCAGCTCTGGACCTCCTCGTCGGTGATCCGGCTGCCGGCTTCCGACTTTGCGAGCTTTTCGAGGTTCGGCGGCAGGTTGGTCAGGAAGAACACGATGAAGGTGAGGCAGAGTGCCGTAAGCACCATCGTGAAGAAACGCCGGAGAAGGAATGTGAACATGGTCTACCTTGTCCTTCGCCCCGCTTGAGTAGGGGCTGGGGTAACTAAGTGCCAGGACGGACCGAAAGGGGGCGCGGCGGACTGAAGCCCGCCGCGCCGACCGGGATCTGGATCAGGCGTCGATCCACCACTTGTAGTGATGATGCTCGAATGTCGGATGCATTTCCGCGCCCCTCACGTCTTCCTTGAAGTGACGATAGACGTTGCGCCAGTAGGGTTGGATCAGAACGCCCTCGTCCTGCATGATCTTCTCGATCTTGGCCATCACCTCGCGCCGCTTGTCGGCGTCGGCGATCGACATCGCCTCGGCCATGAGCGCGTCGAACTCGGCATTGTTGAACGCGGTCTCGTTCCAGGCGGCGCCCCCCTTGTAGGCCAGCGCCAGAACCTGCACGCCGAGCGGGCCGCATGTTCCATTCGGTCGCCGAGAACGGATATTTCAGCCAGTCGTTCCAGAACGTCGAGCCCGGCAGGATCGTCCGCTTGATGTTGATGCCCGCATCGCGGATCTGCGCCGCCACCGCGTCGCAGGAGGCTGCCTGCCAGGCATCGTCGATCGAGATCAGTTCGAACTCGGTATCGGCATGGCCGGCCGCGCCGATCATTTCCTTGGCCTTGGCCGGATCGACGACGAGTGGCGGCAACTCGGCGTATTCCGGGTGGATCGGGCAGACATGATGGTTTTCCGCCGGCGCGCCGAGACCGGCATAGCCGAGTTCAAGCACCACCGCGTTGTCCACCGCCATCTGCAGTGCCCTGCGCAAGTTCACGTCCTTGTAGAGGTCCGCGTCCTGATTGAAGCGCACAGCGAGCGTGGCCGAGGTGACGGCTTCGGACTTGGTCCAGCCGAGGCTGTCGAAGATCTCGACGAAGTCGCCGTCGGTGCGGTGCAGCATGTCGATCTCGTCCGCTTCGGCCGCCGCCACGAAGGACGAGGGGTCGGTGCCGAGGTCGATATATTCGATCCGGTCGAGGTAGGGGCCTCCGTAGGCAGCGGTGCCCCACCAGGTGTGATCCGCGTTGCGGACCAGGACCTGCTTGACGCCGACATCGTTCGTTTCCGGCAGATAGGGCCCGGTGCCGATCGGATTGTCCGCCGGATCGCCATTGTCGTAGGAGGAATGCATCACCGCGGCCGGATAGTCGGCCATGCCGACGATGATGGTGATATCGGGCGCCGGCAGGGTCAGCTTGACGGTGTGATCGTCGACGACCGTGACCGCGCCGTCGCGGGCGGTCTTGGTGGCCTCGTCCACGAGGGCGCCCATGCGCGAGGCCATCGAGTTGCCCTCGACATTGGCGTCGCACCAGCGGGTGATGTTGTTGGCCACGTCGGCGGCGGTGAAGTCGTCACCGTTGTTCCACTTCACGCCCTGGCGGACATTCAGCGTGTATTCGGTGGCGTCGTCGTTCACTTCCCAGCTTTCGAGCAGCATGCCGCGCAGCGTGCCGTCGCGGTTGTACTCGACGAGGTAGTCGAGCCAGCCGCGGGCGAAGTTGGCCAGTTCCGACCAGTCCCAGGTGCGCGGGTCCTTCTGCGCCTTGGTTTCGAGCTGGCAGCGGATCGTGCCGCCGGGCTTGCCCATCTCCTGGGCGACGGCAGGCGCCTTCAGGCCCAGGAGCCCGTAAGCGGCGGCCGAGCTGACCCCGAGCGCGGAGGCCCGGGTCAGGAATTCACGGCGGCTCAGAGTGCCAGCGCGAACTTCCTCAGCGTAGTCTACTGCCGCCGGATGCACATCCGGCGTGAAATGCTTGGTCATTCGTTTTCTCCCTGCGAGTCGTTTTGTGCTCCCGTCGCGCACGTGCCCCGGATTGGGCGAAAGCCGATACGGACGGAAAATTGCTCACGCCCGCATTGCGCCCGTTTTTTCACCATGCGTCAACGCCCGAATCCGTCACTATCGGTATTTTTACGACATCGCGCGCAGGCGCGCCCCCTCAGACCGAGCGTCGGAAGGCCGACGGGGTCTTGCCTGTCCGATGCTGGAAGGCGCGGGTGAAATAGGCCGCCGAAGTGAAGCCGAGGGCCTCCGAAACCCGGGCGATCGGCATTCTGGTTTCGGCGAGCAGGACGCGCGCCTCGAAGATGACCCGGTCGTGCAGGAGATCCGAGGCGGAGCGGCCGCAGGTCTGGTTGCAGACCCGCGTCAGGTGAGTCGGCGTGACACCGAGGGCGCGGGCATATTCCGCCACGCCCTTGCCGGAGCGGAAGTCGCTTTCCAGCAGGGCGGTATAGCGCGCGGCAAGGCGACGCGCGGCGTCGGGCTTCTTCCGCCGGCCCCGTCCTCGCCGACATGGCGTTCGAGCCAGACGCCGAGAAGGCCGAGATGATGCTGCGCCGCGCGGGCGGCGCCGGGCTTGCCGCTTTCCAGCTCGCGCTGGATGTTGTCGATCAGGCCCGACAGTTCCGCCTGCGGGCCGACTTCGCGGATCCGCAGGTGATGCGGCACGTCGGGCAGGTCGATCGCGCAGCCGCGGCCGAAGAAGACCGCCGTGCCGTAGGTCTGCGCGCCGGCCTCGAAGCCGTGCATGACGCCGGCCGGGATGAAGATCGCGTTGTGGGCGCCGTAGCCGCGCGTAACCCCGCCCACCGTGATCCGGCCCTGACCGCGGGTGAACCACAGAAGGAGCGGTTCCGACAGCGACCGCATCGCCTCGATCCGCCAGCGCCCGCCGGCGGCGAGGCGCGGGATCGGCACGATCCGCAGCGGCGAGCTTGCAGAGACTTCGGGAATCGTCGCCTCGGGAGCCACGGCCCGATCCTTTGCCACAGGAGCGGGCGATGTCTTCGACGGGACTTTCGCCAGCGCATTGGCGAGTTCCCTGGCCGGCTGCTTTTTCGCGTCCGGGCCGGGTTTGTCTGCGGGCTGGTCGGAGAACTGCGACAGCGGCGTGCCGGAGAAAAGCTTCAAGGCAAGGTCCTCAGGATCGGGCCGGCGGGTCGGACGGCGAAAGGGGGGGCTCGTCTGAGCGGTCGTCGGATCATAGACAGGCAGCCAGCAAATCCCAAGGAAAAAATATGCGGAATCAGCGGGATCGGCGGAGCGTGGCCACCGAGTCACGCCGGCCGCAGCCAGGTCCAGCCCCGCATCCGGCCGCGAAACCAGCTTCTCTGCCGCTTGGCGTATTGCCGGCTCGACGCCTGCGCCGCGCTCACCGCCTCGGCCAAAGTCGCCTCGCCGCGCAGATACGCGACGAGTTCCGGCGCCCCGATCGCCCTGGCCCAGAGCGCCTTCGGGTCCCAGTCCGCGAGGGCGGCGCGGACCTCGTCAAGCGCGCCATCGCGCAACATCGCCTCGAAACGCCGGTCGATGCGCGCGGCCAGCCAGTCGCGCTCCGCGTCAAGGACGACAAGCGTCGCGCCCCCGGCCGGCAGGAGCGGCGCGCCGGTCTCGTCCTGCCAGGCAGCGAGGCCCCGGCCCGTGGCGCGGGCGACCTCCCAGGCGCGCTGGACCCGGACGGGATTGCGCCGGTCGATCCGCGACACGGTTTCGGCGTCGATCTCGGCCAGCAACGCCTCCGGCCCGTCCGCGGACAGGCGGGCATCGGCCTCGGCGCGGATCGCCGCCGGCACCGGGGGTATCTCGGCCAGCCCTTCGGTCAGCGCGCTGAGATAAAGCCCGGTGCCGCCGACGATGATCGGCCGCTCCGGTCCCTCCAGTAGCGGCGCCACCTCGCGCAGCCAGTGCCCGACGGAATAGTCGGTGCCGGCGGCGAGATGCCCGTAGAGTCGATGCGGCGCGCGGGCCTCCTCGGCCGCCGTCGGCCGGGCCGACAGAATCCGCCATGCCCCCCAGACCTGCAGCGCATCGGCATTGACGATGACGCCGCCCTGCCGCTCGGCCAGCCGAAGCGCCAGCGCGGACTTCCCCGAACCCGTCGGCCCGGCGATGACCACAGGATTTTTGGGGTCGATGTTTTCTATGAATTCCAGTGCAGTATCTGCCATTCTTCATGCGTTTCGGACAGGCTGCCCCGTCCCGGTGCCGTTTTCCGCCGAGGCCGGTTGATCCTGCCGCCGAATTCCTCCATTTTGCGCCGGAACCAACAAGGCGGCAAGTGGAGCGAAGAATGGCAGGGGCGGAAGAACCCAAGGTCACCTACAAGCGCGTTCTTCTGAAGATTTCGGGCGAGGCCCTGATGGGCGATCAGGGCTATGGCCTGCATCCCCCGACAGTGGCCCGCATCGCGGCCGAGGTGAAGTCGGTCCACGATCTCGGCGTCGAGATCTGCATGGTGATCGGCGGCGGCAACATCTTCCGCGGGCTTCAGGGGTCCGCCCAGGGGATGGAACGGACGACGGCCGACTACATGGGCATGCTCGCCACCGTAATGAACGCGCTGGCGATGCAAGCGGCGATGGAGCAACTTGGCGTCCATACCCGCGTGATCAGCGCCATTCCGATGGACCAGGTCTGCGAACCCTATATCCGCCGCCGCGCGGTCCGGCACCTTGAGAAGAAGCGGGTCTGCATCTTCGCCGCCGGCACCGGCAACCCCTATTTCACCACCGACACCGCCGCGACCTTGCGCGCCAACGAGATGGCCTGCCAGGCGATCTTCAAGGGCACCAAGGTCGACGGGGTCTACGACAAGGATCCGAAGAAGCACGCCGACGCCAAGCGCTATGACACGATCAGCTACGACGAGGTGTTGCAAAAGCATCTCGGCGTGATGGACGCCTCGGCGATCGCGCTCGCGCGCGACAACCACCTTCCGATCATCGTCTTCTCGCTCGACGAACCTGGCGGTTTCCGGGGAATTCTTTCCGGCAACGGAACTTACACCCGCGTCGGCGGTTGAATCCTATCCTTTCCCGCGTCTTTCATGGTAAAGGGCGCGAAAGACGCAATTGACGACCCAAGACGGACTTTCCCATGTCAGACGACATCGAAATCGACATCGACGATCTTGAGCGCCGGATGGACGGCGCGATGGTGGCGTTGCGCCACGAATTCGCGAGCCTGCGCACCGGACGCGCCTCGGCGAGCATGGTGGAACCCGTGATGGTCGATGCCTATGGCGCGTTGACGCCGATCAACCAGGTCGGCACCGTCAACGTGCCCGAGCCGAGGATGGTGACGATCAACGTCTGGGACAAGGGCCTTGTCGGCAAGGTCGAGAAGGCGATCCGCGACAGCGGCCTCGGCATCAATCCGCAGCTCAACGGCACGATCATCATGCTGCCGATCCCCGAGCTGAACGAGGAACGCCGCCGTGAATTGACCAAGGTTGCCGCGCAATATGCGGAAAACGCGCGAGTCGCGATCCGCAACGTTCGCCGCGACGGCATGGATCAGATCAAGAAGGCCAAGGGCGACGGGATGAGCGAAGACGATCAGAAGTTCTGGCACGACGAGGTGCAGGGCCTGACCGACCGGTATATTTCCGCCGTGGACAAGGCACTGGACGACAAGCAGGCGGAGATCATGCAAGTCTGACGACTTGCCACGGGGGCCGGAAAGGGCAGGGCCAATGGCCGCGAAGGACATCACGGGCGCTGCGCCGTCACATGTCGCCATCATCATGGACGGCAATGGCCGCTGGGCGACGTCGCGCGGCTGGCCGCGTCTGGTCGGCCACCGGCGTGGCGCCGAACGCGTCCGCACCATTGTCGAGGCCGCACCCGACCTCGGCATCCGCTACCTCACGCTCTACGCCTTCTCGACCGAGAACTGGAAGCGTTCGACCGAGGAGGTCATCGGCCTGATGACGATCTTCGCCCGCTACATCCAGTCCGAGGCCGAGCGGCTTTCGGCGGAAGGCGTGCGCCTGCGCTTCATCGGCAGCCGCGACCGTCTCGACAAGAAGCTGCGGAAGCTGATGGCGGGGATCGAGGAGAAGACGAAGCACAACGACCGGCTGCACCTCACCGTCGCGATCAACTATGGCGGCCGGGATGAACTGGCCCGCGCGGCGCGCAAGCTTGCCGAGGATGTCGCGGCGGGCGCGCATCGCGCCCGAGGCCGTGGACGACGCCGCGCTGGAGGCGCGGCTCGACACCCACGACCTGCCCGATCCCGACCTCGTCATCCGCACCTCCGGCGAGACGCGGATCTCGAACTACCTTCTCTGGCAGTCGGCCTATGCCGAATACGAATTCACCGAGACCCTGTGGCCGGATTTCACCCCGGCCGAGCTCGGGGCGATCCTGTCGCGCTACCACGCGCGCGAACGCCGCTACGGCGGCGCGCTGATGGCATGAGCGACCCCGGCAAATGGGGCGACCTCGCCCCACGTCTGTTTTCGGGGGCGGCGATGGCGGTGGGCGGGCTTACCCTCGTCTGGCTCGGCGGGCCGTGGTTCGCCGCGCTCGCGACCGTCGCCGGAGCGCTGATGATCTGGGAACTGGCGCGGATGACCGACCCGGCGCGGCCGGCCGAGGCGCTGATGCTCGCCGCTAGTGCGGCGGTGATCCTCGCCACGATCTTCGTCTCGCACAGCCCCTATCAGCTGCCGCTGCTGCTGCTGCCCGCGCTCTTCGGGCTGGTGCGGCCGAAGCGGCCGATGCGCCTCGCCTTCTTCCTTTACGCGACGATGATCATGATCGCGAGCTACGGGCTCGTCGCCTTCCGCGAGGGCTATGGTCTTCTCTGGCTTCTGTGGATGATCCTCGTCGTCGTCATGACCGATATCGCGGGCTATTTCGCCGGCCGGATCATCGGCGGCCCGAAATTCTGGCCGCGCTTCAGCCCGAAGAAGACCTGGTCGGGCACGGTCGCGGGCTGGATCGCCGCCGCCGGCATCGGGCTGATCTTCCTGCGCATCTCGACCGCCGGCATCGACCTTCTGTGGATTTCCGCGCTTCTCGCATTTGCTTCGCAGCTCGGCGACATTGCCGAGAGCGCCATCAAGCGGAAGGCGGGAGTAAAGGATTCGTCGAACCTCATTCCCGGGCATGGCGGGCTGATGGACCGGTTCGACGGGCTTCTCGGGGCCGCGCTCTTCATGCTTTTGGTGGCGCAGCTGACGGACGTGCCCGTCGTCAGGTTCTGAGCGATGCGCAGCGTCTCGGTCTTCGGCGCCACCGGGTCCATCGGCGAAAGCACCGTCGATCTCCTGACCCGGCAGGGTGGGGCGGAACGCTACCGCATCGTCGCCCTGACCGCCGGCCGCAACGTCTTGCGACTCGCCGAACAGGCGCGGGCGCTCCGGCCCGAGATCGCGGTCATCGCCGACGAGGCGCTGCTGTCCGACCTGCGCGAGGCGCTTGCCGAGACCGGGATCGCCACGGCGGGCGGCGCCGGTGCGGTGGCCGAGGCCGCCGACCGGCCAGCCGACTGGGTGATGTCGGGCATCGTCGGCGCCGCCGGCCTCGCCCCTAGCTTCAGGGCGCTCGCCCACGGCGGCACGCTGGCGCTCGCAAACAAGGAAAGTCTCGTCACCGCCGGTCCGCTGCTGATGGCCGAGGCCGCCCGCCGCTCCGCCCGCATCCTGCCGGTCGACAGCGAGCATTCGGCGGTCTTCCAGGCGCTGGTGGGCGAAGATATGGGCGCGGTGGAACGCATCACCATCACCGCCTCGGGCGGCGCCTTCCGCGACTGGCCGCTTGAGGATCTCGCCCGGGCGACGGTGGCCGAAGCCTCGACGCATCCGAACTGGGACATGGGGCAGAGAATCACCATCGACAGCGCCTCGATGTTCAACAAGGCGATGGAAGTCATTGAAACGCGGGAACTCTTCGGGATCGACCCTGACCAGATCGATGTCCTTGTCCATCCCGAATCGATGCTCCACGCACTGGTCACTTTCCGCGACGGCGGCATGATCGGCCATCTCGGCGCGCCCGACATGCGCCATGCGATCGGCTATGCGCTGAACTGGCCCGACCGGGCGCATCTGCCGGTTGCCCGGCTCGATCTTGCTGCGATCGGGCGGCTGACCTTCTCGGCCCCCGATCCGGCGCGCTACCCGGCGCTGCGGCTCGCGCGCGAGGTGATGGCGGTGGGCGGGCTCGCCGGCGCCGCCTTCACCGCCGCGAAGGAGGCCGCGCTTGACGCCTTCATCGCCGGCCGCATCGGCTTCACCGCCATGTCGGGCGTGGTCGAAGAGGTGCTCGACCGGCTTTCCGGGCAGGACGGGGCTTGGCAAACCGGTCGAGAGCCTCGATATCGTATTCGACATGGACCGATCCGCCCGCCGCGTCGCGGCCGAGGTGATCGGCGAAACCGACAGGACCTGACCTTGGATTTTCCCGGCCTTCTGACTTCGCTCAGCGATTTCGCCTATACCGTCGGCGCGTTCGTGATTGCACTCTCGATCATCGTGGCGGTGCATGAATACGGCCACTACATCGTCGGACGCTGGTCCGGCATCCATGCCGAGGTCTTCTCGCTCGGCTTCGGACCGGTGCTCTGGAGCCGGATGGACAGGCGCGGCACCCGCTGGCAGATCGCGGCCGTTCCCTTCGGCGGCTATGTGAAGTTTCTCGGCGACGCCAATGCCGCCTCGGCCGGGGCCGACACGACGACGATGTCGCGGCTCTCGGACGACGAACGGCGCCACACGATGCACGGCGCGCCGCTCTGGGCGCGGGCGGCGACGGTCTTCGCCGGCCCGGCGTTCAACTTCGTGCTTTCCATCGTCGTCTTCGGCGCGATGCTCTTCGTCAGCGGCGTCGCCACCGACGCGCCCGAAATCGAGGCGCTGCGGCCGCTGCCGGTCGAGAACGGCCTGATGCCCGGCGACCGCATCCTTGCCGTCGCGGGGTATGAGACGCCGGATTACAAGGCCCTCGGCGAGGTCGCCGACAAGCTCCCGGACGTTGCCCAAGTCGACTACCGGGTCCTGCGAGACGGGCAGGAAGTGACTGTGAGCGGGCCGACGCTGATCCCGGCGCTGATCCTCGCCGTGCTGCCGAAAAGTGCGGCAATGGATGCCGGGCTTCAGGAAGGCGATGTCATCCTCGCGATGAACGGCATCCCGACGCCGCGCTTCGACGATCTCCAGGCTATCGTGAAGGAAAGCGGCGGCCAGCCCATCACCCTCAGCGTCTGGCGCGACGGCAAGACCTTCGAGACCAAGCTCGCCCCTCGCGAACGCCCGATCTCGACCGAGGATGGCGGGCTCGAGACCGGCTACCAGATCGGCATCTCCGGCAGCTTCATGTTCGACCCGGCGACACGGCAGCCAGGTATCGGAGAGGCACTGGAAACCGGCGTCCGCCAGACCTGGGGCATCATCGAGACGACGTTCTCGGCGCTCTCCTCGATGGTCGCGGGCAAGATCTCGACCTGCAACCTCAACGGGCCGGTCGGCATGGCCCAGGCGACAGGGGCGGCGGCGAGCGCGGGGCTCTCCTCCTTCGTCTGGCTGATCGCTGCGCTTTCGACCGCGATCGGGCTTCTCAACCTCTTTCCGATTCCGGTGCTCGACGGCGGCCATCTGGTGTTTCACGCCTACGAATGGGCGACCGGCAAGCCGCCGTCGGACCGCTTCATGAACGTGGCGATGGCGGTCGGACTGACGTTGGTCCTGATGCTGATGCTCTTCGGGCTGACCAACGACCTCTTCTGCCGCTGATTGCGACCGCGGCCGCGACGCGCGTCGCGTCGGCGCAATACCGCCCCCGTCGCGCCGCAATTCTGCCATATTCCGCGCCTACTTTTTTGATCAAGCGTATCGGTGAACGGAGGGTATGAGGCCATGGAGATGATTCAGAGCGGATTTCGCGGCTTTTCGCTGGTGCTCGACCTCGGGCTGGACCGGATCCTGATCCCGCTCGCCATCGTCCTCGGCCTTGCCGGCGGCGCGATGATCGGCACCGAGCTTGTCCCGGTTCCAGGCGCCTGAGAACCAGTTCATGCACTGAGCGCCCTCGGGGCGTCCTCCATTTGCCCGAATTTCCGGCGCGGCCCTTTAGGGCCGCGCCGTGCCTTTTGACAAGATACGCCTTTCCCGGTAGTCACTTCGGCAGAGAGTAGTAAATAAAACCCGGGGGGCAGAGCATGTTGGCGGACGGGCGCGAGGGATTTAAAGACGGCATCGGTCTGACGGCCCGGACCCGAGCCGCGGTTTTCGTCGTCCTGGCGGTGATTTGCGGGCTTCTCTTCACTCAGGCCGAGGCGCAGAACTACAGCTTTTCCCAGGTGACGGTCGAAGGCAACGACCTGATCGAACCCGCGACAATCGTGAAGATCGCAGGAATCGCCAGGGGCGAGACGGTGACGGAGGCGGGCCTCAACGACGCGGTCCAGCGGCTCATCGCCTCCGGCCTCTTCGCATCGGCGGATATCGTCCCCTCCGGCGGGACGCTGGTCATCCGGGTGCAGGAAAACCCGATGGTCAACATCGTCAACTTCGAAGGCAACCGCCGGCTCAAGGACGAGGACCTCGCCGGGATCGTCAAGTCGCAGGCGCGCCGGGTCTATTCGGCCAGCCCAGGCCGAGGCCGATGCTGCCGCGATCACCCAGGCCTATGCCGATTCCGGCCGCCTCGCCGCGCGGGTCGAGCCGCGGATCATCGACCGTGGCAACAACCGCGTCGATCTGGTCTTCGAGATCCGCGAAGGCAAGGTGACCGAGGTCGAGCGGCTGAGCTTCACCGGCAACCGCGCCTATTCCGACCGTCGTCTGCGCCAGGTGCTCGGAACCAAACAGGCCGGATTGCTGCGCAACATCATCCAGCGCGACACCTACGTCGCCGACCGGATCGAGTTCGACAAGCAGCTCCTGACCGACTTCTACCGTGCGCGCGGCTACATCGACTTCCAGGTCCTCTCGCGTGTCCCGCGAATTCTCGCGCGAACGCGACGGGTTCTTCCTGACCTTCGCGGTGCGCGAGGGGCTGAGCTACAAGTTCGGCAAGATCACCACGGTCAGCGAATACGAGGGCGTCGATGCCGCCGTCTTACAATGCCGTGGTCAAGATCCGGCCGGGCGCGACCTATTCGCCGGTTGCGGTCGATACGACCATCAGCCGGATGGAGAAGATCGCGCTCGACCAGGGCCTGAACTTCCTCAACATCGTGCCGCGCGTCACCCGCAACGAACGCGACCAGACGCTCGACATCGTCTTCGCGCTGACCAAGGGGCCGCGGGTCTTTGTCGAACGCATCGACATCGAGGGCAATGCGACGACGCTCGACAAGGTCATCCGGCGCCAGTTCAAGACGGTGGAGGGCGATCCTTTCAACCCGCGTGAGATCCGGGAGGGCGCCGAGCGGACCCGGGCGCTCGGTTTCTTCTCGACGGCAGACGTCAACTCGCGTCAGGGCACGTCGGGGGACCAGGTCATCGTCGACGTTAACGTCGAGGAAAAGCCCACCGGCTCGCTCACCTTCGGTGCGAGCTACTCGGTCTCCAGCGGCGTCGGATTCAATGTCGGCCTGAGCGAGGCCAACTTCCTCGGGCGCGGCCAGTTTGTCAGCGTCAATCTTTCGGTGGGAACCGATACCCAGAACAGCTCGATCACCTTCGTCGAGCCGGCCTTTCTCGACCGCGACCTGAAATTCCGCTTCACCGCCTATTACAACACCACCAACAACGACAATTCGTACTATTCGACGAAGCGCATCGGTGCGTCGCCGTCGATCGAATTCCCGATGGGCGAGTTCAGCAGCATGGAACTGAGCTACAAGATCTCGACGGGACGAGATCTTCGATGTCGACAGCCAATTCCTCGCAGCTTCTGAAGAACGAGGAAGCGCGCGGCGCCGAGATGACCAGCGCCGCTCGGCTACCGCTATACCTACGACACCCGGATCGGCGGGCTCGATCCGAACCGGTCGGTTCGCCTCGAGTTCGGGCAGGACTTCGCCGGCGTCGGCGGCGACATCCAGTCGATCAGGTCGACCGCGCTCGCATCCTACCAGATGAAGGCGTTCCGCGAAGAAGTCACCCTGCGGGCCGAGATCGAAGGCGGCGGGGTGATCACCAGCGGCGGCGACAGCCGTTTGGTCGACCGCTTCACCGGCAACGGCAAGATCCGCGGCTTCGAGCCGAACGGCATCGGCCCGCGTGACCTGACCGCGACGAACCAGGATGCGGTCGGCGGCAACTACTTCGCCGTCGCACGTCTCGAGGCGGAATTCCCGCTCGGCCTGCCCGAGGAATACGGCCTCACCGGCGGTCTCTTCGCCGATTTCGGCTCGGTCTGGGGCCTCGACAACTACGCTTGGCGGTGTGATCGACGACGGTCTGCACCTGCGCTCCTCGATCGGGTTCTCGATCTTCTGGGATACCGCGCTCGGGCCCTTGCGGTTCAACTTCTCGAAGGCGCTCGACAAGCAAAGCTACGACATCGAGCAGAACTTCGACCTGACCGTTTCGACGCGGTTCTGATGGGCCGGCTTCGGCCCGCGCTGCTGGCGCTGGCGCTTGTCGCCGGCGCTGGTGTCGCGGCCGCGCAGGAGACGAAGGCGCCTGCGGTCCAAAGCCCGATCCTGACGCTCGATCAGGACCGGCTCTTTGCCGAATCCGCTCTGGGGCAAACGCGCCGCGGCACGGATCGAGGCCGCGTCGACCGAGCTTGCGGCAGAGAACCGCCGGATCGAGGCGGAACTGACGGCCGAAGAAAAGTCCCTGACCGACAAGCGCGCAACCATGCCGGCGGAAGAGTTTCGCGCGGCCGCCGACGCCTTCGATGCGAAGGTCACCGAAATCCGCCGGGCGCAGGATCTGAAGGCTCGTGCCATCGGCCAGATGCAGGAAGCCGAACGACAGCGGTTCTACACGGCCGCGCTGCCGGTGATGGGTGACGTCCTGCGCAGCCGTGGCGCCGTCGTGGTCCTCGATTCCCGCGCGATCTTCCTCGCGGCGGACGTGATCGACGCGACCGAGGAGATGATCGCGCGGATCGACGCCACGCTCGGCGCGGGAGAGGACGCTCCGCTGCCGGACCCCGCGGACGGGACGGACACGGCCGGGGCGGCGGACAACGGCAACTGAGCGCTTTTTCTTGCCAGTGCCGGGACGAGTTGTTAGCTAGACCCGATCACCGCTGGGGAGACGCGCACATGGCAGACGAGCCGATCACCGAGGCCGATATCCATCTGATCCAGCGGATTATTCCGCATCGCTATCCGTTCCTGCTGATCGACAAAGTCGTCGATATCGTGCCGGACAAGGGCTGCGTCGGGATCAAGAACGTCACCTTCAATGAGCCGCATTTCCAGGGGCATTTCCCGGCCAAGCCGATCATGCCCGGCGTGATGGTGGTCGAGGCGATGGCGCAGGCGGCGGCGGTTCTGGTCGGCATCTCGATGGATGTGGTCGGCCGTGACCTCCTGACCTATTTCCTGTCGATCGATTCCTGCCGTTTCCGCCGCATGGTGGTCCCGGGCGACATCCTGGAACTGCACATGACCGTCAAGCGCGGCGGCGGCAAGATCTGGAAGTTCGGCGGTCGGGCGATGGTCGGCGACCAGCTTGCCTGCGAGGCCGAGATCGCGGCAATGATGGATCTCAGGGACTGAGCATGGCCATCGACCCCAGCGCAGAGATCCATCCCTCGGCCCATGTCGAGCCAGGGGCGCGTATCGGCGCGGGGTGCCGGATCGGACCGTTCTGCCTGATCGGCGCCGAGGCCGCGCTGGGGCAGGGCGTCGAGGTCAAGAGCCACGCGGTCATCACCGGCCGGAGCGATATCGGCGAGGGCACCGTGATCTTCCCCTTCGCCACGATCGGCGAGATCCCGCAGGATCTGAAATTCCGGGGCGAGGATACCTCGCTGGTCATTGGCGCGCGCAACCGCATCCGTGAACATGTGACGATCAATGTCGGCACGTCGGGCGGCGGCGGCGTGACCCGGATCGGCGACGACTGCCTTCTGATGGCCGGGGCCCATGTCGCCCATGACTGCCAGATCGGCAACAGGGTGATCCTCGTCAACAACGCGGCGCTTGCCGGGCACTGCGTGCTGGAGGACGAGGTCATCGTCGGCGGGCTGTCCGGTGTGCACCAGTTCGTCCGCATCGGCCGGGGGGCGATGATCGGCGCGGTGACGATGGTCACTGCGGACGTGATCCCGCACGGCCTCGTCCACGGGCCGCGCGGCACGCTCGACGGGCTCAACCTCGTCGGGCTGAAGCGGCGCGGGGCAGGGCGGTCCGATATCGCGGCCCTCCGCGACCTCGTCACGGCGCTAGGGCAGGGCACGTTCCGCGACACCGCGCGGGCGCGCGCCGACGGCAATCCGGACAACGCGCTGGTGCGCGAGGTGCTGGATTTCATCCTCGGACCTTCCGACCGCTCCTTCCTCACGCCGCGATGAGCGGGACGGCGATCATCGCCGGTCAGGGCGGGTTGCCAGCCCGGCTCGTCGCTGCGCTGGCAGAACGGGGCGAATGTTGCCTGATCGCCGAGCTCGACGGATTTCCGGCCGACATTCCGGATGTCGCCCCGATCCGCTTCCGGATCGAACGCCTCGCGCTCCTCCTCGACGATCTCGCCGCGCGCGGCGTCACCCGCGTTGCTTTCGCCGGCGCGATCCGCCGGCCCCGGCTCGACCCCGAGATGTTCGATCCGAAGACTGCGACCCTCGTCCCCCGGCTTCTCGCCGCGATCGGGCGGGGTGACGACGCTGCCTTGCGGGAGATCGTCGCGATCTTCGAGGAGTGGGAGTTCGAGGTCGTCGGGGCCGAGACCCTGGCGCCCGACCTCGTTCCCGGCGCCGGCCTTCTCGCCGGAGCACCGAGCGAGGCTGACCGCCGCGATGCCGCCCGCGCGGCAGAGATCGTCGCCGGCCTCGGCGCGTTCGATCTCGGCCAGGGCGCGGTGGTGGCGCAGGGCCTCTGCCTTGCCGTCGAAACGCTGCCGGGCACCGATGCGATGCTCGACTTCGTCGCCCGCCACGCGCCGGGGCTCAGGCCCGATCCGAAGGGCGCCAAGGGTGTCTTCTACAAGGCGCCGAAGCCCGGTCAGGACCGCCGTGTCGATCTGCCGACGCTCGGGCCTTGGACGGTCCGGGCCGCCGCCGAAGCCGGCCTTGCGGGCATCGCCTGGGAAGCGGGCGGCGTGATCCTCCTCGACCGCGCGGCGATGGTGGCGGCGGCCGAGGCTGCCGGCCTCTTCCTCTGGGCACGGGAGCGATGAAGCTCTTCCTCATCGCGGGCGAAGCCTCCGGCGACGCCCTCGGTGCCGCGCTGATGGCGGGGCTGAAGACCCTCGCCCCCGGCATCGGCTTCCACGGGGTCGGTGGCCCCAGAATGGAGGCCGAAGGGCTCGAAAGTCGCTTTCCGATGGAAGAGCTCTCGGTCATGGGGCTGGTCGAGATCCTGCCGAAATACAGCCAGCTGAAGCGCCGCATCGCAGAGACTGCGGCAGCTGTGGCGGAGCTTGCGCCCAGATGCCCTCGTCACCATCGACAGCCCGGATTTCTGCCTGCGCGTCGCCACCGCCGCACGGGCGCTGCGGCCGGACCTGCGGACGATGCACTACGTCGCGCCCACGGTCTGGGCCTGGCGCCCGGGGCGCGCGGCGAAGATGGCGCCGGTCATCGACCATGTGCTGGCGCTCTTTCCGTTCGAGCCGCCTTATATGGAAGCCGCCGGCATGAGCTGTGATTTCGTCGGCCACCCAGTCGTGGCCGACCGTGTCGGCACCGAAGCCGAGGCGGCGGCCTTTCGCGAGGCCCACATGATCGGCGCCGACCAGCCGCTCCTGCTCTGCCTGCCCGGCTCACGGAGGAGCGAGGTCACCCGCCTCGCGCCGCGCTTCGAGGAGGCGATCGCACGGTTTCGCGACCGCGAGCCGCACCTCAGGGTGGTGATCCCTACCGTGCGCGGCGTCAGCGCGCTGGTGCGCGGCATCGTGGCGGGCTGGAAGGTCGTGCCGCTGGTGGTCGAGGATGCCGGGGAGAGGCGCGCGGCCTTCGCCGCCGCCGATGTCGCGCTCGCCGCTTCAGGCACAGTCAGCCTCGAACTGGCGGCGAACCGGGTCCCGATGGTCATCGCGCATGACTTCAACTGGCTCACCTGGCAGATGATGAAGCGCGCGGCGCTGATCGACACGGTGACGCTCGTCAACATCGTCTCGGACACCCGGGTCATCCCGGAGTTCCTCGGCCCTGCCTGCCGGCCCGGGCCGATCGCCGCCGCGCTCGCCCGGCTCATCGACGACGAGGAAGCCCGTGCTGAACAGCTGGCCGCGATGGCCGTGACGATGGAGCGGCTCGGACAGGGCGGCGAGGCGCCGGGCCTGCGCGCCGCGCGCTCCGTTCTCGCGCATCTCTGACGCCCCGCGCTTCATCTTGCTGCAAATATCCCCGCCGGAGGCACCCGCGGCTGCCTCGGGACGCTCCGCGGGGGATATTTGCAGCAAGATGAAGAGGTTCAGTTCCCGCGCCAGATCCAGCCGCCGCCGAGGATGCGGCTGCCGTCCGGATCATAGAAGACGCAGGCCTGGCCGGGGCTGACGCCCTCCTCGGGATCGAGCAGCTCGACCTCCGCCGTCGTCGCCGACAGCGGCCGGATCACCGCTGGCCGCGGCGGCCGGGTGGAGCGGATGCGGACATGGACCGGCCGTTCTGCGACCGCGTCGAAGGCGCCGTCGCCGAGCCAGTTGATCTCGCGCACCGGCACCGTGCGGGTGGAAAGCGCCTCCTTCGGCCCGACGACGACGCGCCGGGCTTCGGGGTCGAGCTTGACCACGTAGAGCGGATCCTCGAGACCGCCGATGCCGAGGCCGCGGCGCTGGCCGATCGTGTAGTGGATGACGCCCCGGTGTTGCCCGAGGACGCGGCCGTCCATGTCCACGATCTCGCCCGGATCGGCCGCGCCGGGGCGCAGCTTCTCGATCACGCTCGCGTAATTGCCGTTCGGCACGAAGCAGATGTCCTGGCTGTCGGGCTTGTCGGCCACGCTCAGCCCGTATTTCGCGGCAAGCGCCCGCGTCTCGGCCTTCGACGCGAGCCCGCCCAGCGGGAAGCGCAGATAGTCGAGCTGCTCCGGCGTCGTCGAGAAGAGGAAATAGGACTGGTCGCGGTCGGGATCGGCGGCGCAGTGCAGTTCCGGCCCGGCCGCACCCGTCTCGCGGCGGATGTAGTGCCCGGTCGCCATGCAATCGGCGTCGAGGTCCTTGGCCGTCGCCAGAAGGTCCTTGAACTTCACCCGCTCGTTGCAGCGGATGCAGGGCACCGGCGTTGCACCCGCAAGGTAGGCGTCGGCGAATTCGTCGATCACCGCCTCGCGGAACATGTTCTCGTAATCGAGGACGTAATGCGGGAAGCCCATCGCCTCGGCCACGCGGCGGGCGTCATGGATATCCTGGCCGGCGCAGCAGGCGCCCTTCTTGGCCAGGGCCGCGCCGTGGTCGTAAAGCTGCAGGGTGACGCCGACGACGTCGTAGCCCTCCTCCTTCAGCATCGCCGCCACGACCGAGCTGTCGACCCCGCCCGACATGGCGACGACGACCCGCGTTTCGGCGGGGGGCTTCGGCAGGCCGAGCGAATTCAGTCCTTGGTGGTCCAGCGCCATCATGCACTCCGGGGAAGATGGAATGGAATATAGGAAAATCCTATCTACTCACAACCCTCAGTTTCACCCCTCCTTAAGCCCGGCGGTCCAGATTTTCCGCGGGCGAAGACTAGGGGTGAACCATGTTCTTGAAGAAGATCGACGGGCCGAGGGCCATTACGCTTCCCGACGGGACGATCATGACGCGGGCCGACCTGCCACCGGCAGAGACGCGCCGCTGGGTGGCAAGCCGCAAGGCGCGGGTGGTCAAGGCGGTGGCTTACGGGCTCCTGTCTCTGAAGGAAGCGCTTGAACGCTACGCGCTCAGCGAGGAGGAGTTCGAGCTTTGGCGCGACGCTGTCGAGAAGCACGGCGAAAAGGCCCTGAAAGTCACGGCGATCCAGAAATATCGGCAACTTTAGGTTGATCGCAGCATTCCCGGCGCTACGGTAACTTGTGATTAACCAATCTGTTCCAGTGTGTCGGTGATCGAGGGATTAATGCGGAGAACGCCTGATGAGAATCCTGTTGGTAGAGGACGACCCCACCACGTCCCGCAGTATCGAGTTGATGCTGACCCACGCCAATCTGAACGTCTATTGCACCGACCTTGGCGAAGAAGGCATCGACCTGGCCAAGCTCTACGACTACGACCTGATCCTTCTCGACCTCAACCTGCCCGACATGAACGGGCACGAAGTGCTGCGCCAACTCAGGCTCTCCAAGGTCGATACGCCGATCCTGATCCTCTCGGGCGCCGACGACACCGAGAACAAGATCCGCGGCTTCGGCTTCGGTGCCGACGACTACATGACCAAGCCTTTCCACCGCGAGGAACTGGTGGCGCGCATCCATGCGATCATCCGCCGCTCTAAGGGCCATGCCCAATCGATCATCAAGACCGGCAAGATCGACGTCAATCTCGACGCCAAGACCGTCGATGTCGGCGGCGCGCCGGTGCATCTGACCGGCAAGGAATACCAGATGCTGGAGCTTCTGTCGCTGCGCAAGGGCACGACGCTGACGAAAGAGATGTTCCTCAACCATCTCTACGGCGGAATGGACGAGCCGGAGCTGAAGATCATCGACGTCTTCATCTGCAAGCTCAGGAAGAAGCTTTCCGAGGCGACCGGAGGCGACAACTACATCGAGACGGTCTGGGGCCGCGGCTATGTGCTGCGCGAACCGAACGCGTCGAGCGAGCCGCGCAAACTCGCGGTCGGCGCCTGAGGTGAGACGTTTGGCTTCGGCGGGCGACCGCCGGGGCCATTCATCGCGACTGTTCGTTCCGCCCCGCCCGGATTATCCTGCGGCACCGTGAGCCTGTTTTACTCGATAGCCTACCACCTGGGCGTGGCGCCATGGGAAGCGGCCGCGACCCATCCGGCTGCCGCCGCGCAGGTCGCCGATTGCTTTACCAGGGTTGGTGCGGCGCGCGGTGGGCCGGGTCGGGCGCTCGACATCGGCTGCGGGCGGGGGCACTGGTCGATCGACCTTGCCCAGCGGGGCTGGCAGGTGACGGGCGTCGACAATGTGGCCACGGCGTTGCTGCAGGCCCGCCAGGCGGCGGCCGCGGCCGGGGTTTCCGTCCGCTTCTGTCAGACGGACCTGACCCGGCTCGAGGCTGCGATGACCCTCGGGATGTTCGATTTCTTCTGGGATTTCGGGGCGCTGCACGGATTGCCGCCGGACGATCTCGCCGCCGCCGGGGCGGGGATCACCGCGCATGCCGCGCCCGGAGCGGTTCTGGCCTGTCTCGTGTGGGCGCCGGGATGGCGCGGGCCGTTGCCGCGCGGGCTGGACGATACGGACCTTGCCCGCGCCTTCCCGCGCTGGCGCATCGAGGGAGCCGGTCCCTTCGACGTCACCGGACTTCCGCTCCCCCTGCGCCGGGTCGCGCCGCGCATCGTGCGGTTGCGCATCGGCTGAGGCTCCGACTTCTGGACAGGCGGGATGGGCCACGGTATCGCTGTCCTGCCACCCTGAGGGAGACTGCAGCCTGTGTCCGAACGCCCCGACGTCGAGACCCTGACGCGCGCGGCCGCCGCCGAGGAGGTGGCGCAGCTGGCCCGCGCGATCCGGGACGCAAACCGCGCCTACCATGTCGAGGACGCCCCCGAGATCTCGGATGCCGCCTATGATGCGCTGAAACGCCGGCTGCTGGCGATCGAGACAAGATTCCCCGACCTCAAGACGCCCGACAGCCCCAGCGAGGAGGTCGGCGCCCCGCCCTCGGAGACCTTCGCCAAGGTCCGCCACGCGGTCCGCATGCTCAGCCTGGAGAACGCCTTCGATGCGGCGGAGATCGAAGACTTCGACGACCGGATCCGGCGCTACCTGAACCTCGGCCCCGAGGCGGCGCTGATCTATACGGCCGAGCCGAAGATCGACGGCCTGTCGCTGTCGCTTGCGCTACGAGGGTGGGCGGCTCGTCCTGGCCGCGACGCGCGGCGATGGCGAGACGGGCGAGAACGTGACCGCAAACGCCCGCACCATCGCCGACGTTCCGAAGACGCTGCCCGGTGCGTCCCGAGGTGCTGGAGGTCCGGGGCGAGGTCTATATGAGCCATGCCGATTTCGCGGCGCTGAACAAACGGCAGGCCGAGGCCGGCGCCAAGACCTTCGCCAACCCGCGCAACGCCGCCGCGGGCTCCCTGCGCCAGCTCGACGCCGCGATCACCGCCGCGCGGCCGCTGCGGTTCTTCGCCTATGCCTGGGGGGAGCATTCCGAACCGCTGGCCGAGACGCAGATCGGAGGCCATCGACCGGCTGCGCGCGCTCGGCTTCGTCACCAACCCGCTGACGCGGCGCTGCGACGGCGCCGGCGGCCCTTCTCGACGCCTATCGCGAGATCGAGCAGAAGCGCGCGACCCTCGGCTACGATATCGACGGCGTGGTCTACAAGGTCGACGATCTCGCGTTGCAGCGCCGGCTCGGCTTCCGCTCCACCACGCCCCGCTGGGCCATCGCCCACAAGTTTCCCGGCCGAGCTGGCCTGGACCCGGCTCGAGGCGATCGACATCCAGGTCGGCCGCACCGGCGCGCTCTCGCCGGTCGCGCGGCTCCTGCCGGTGACGGTCGGCGGCGTCGTCGTCTCGAACGCGACGCTCCACAACGAGGACTACATCGCCGGCCGCTCCGCTTCGGGCGAGGTGATCCGGGGCGGCAAGGACATCCGCGTCGGCGACTGGGTCGAGGTCTACCGCGCCGGCGACGTGATCCCGAAGATCGCCGATGTCGATCTTTCCAAGCGCCCAGAGGGCGCCGTGCCCTATGCCTTTCCCACGACCTGCCCGGAATGCGGATCGGACGCGGTGCGCGAGGAAGGCGACGCCGTCCGCCGCTGCACCGGCGGCCTGATCTGCCCGGCGCAGGCCGTTGAAAAGCTGAAGCATTTCGTGTCGCGCGGGGCCTTCGACATCGAGGGGCTCGGCGCGAAGCAGATCGAGATGTTCTTCGCCGACGAGACTCTGCCTATCCGCGAGCCGGCCGATATCTTCACGCTGGCCGAACGGGATGCGGCCAACCTCGCGAAGCTGAAGAACCGCGACGGCTTCGGCGAGAAGTCCGTCGCGAACCTCTTCCAGGCGATCGAGGAGAGGCGGAACATCCCGCTCAACCGGCTGATCTTCGCGCTCGGGATCCGCCATGTCGGCGAAAGCGCCGCCAATCTTCTGGCCCGGAACTACGGCACCTGGGAGGCGTTCGAGGCCGCGATGACGGCCGCGACCGTCGGCGAGGGGCCGGAATGGGAGGCTCTGACCGCCATCGACGGGGTGGGCGACGTCGCTCGCCGCCTCCGTCGTCAACAGCTTCCATCAGGAGGCCGAGCGCGCCTCCATCGACCGGCTCGTCGCCCATCTCGATGTTCAGGAGGTCGCGCGCCCCCGCACCGATGGCAGCCCCGTCGCCGGCAAGACCGTGGTCTTCACCGGCACACTCGAAAAGATGACCCGGGCCGAAGCGAAGGCGCGGGCCGAGGCGCTCGGCGCCAAGGTGGCGGGCTCCGTCTCGGCCAAGACCGACCTTGTGGTCGCCGGGCCCGGCGCAGGGTCGAAGGCCAAGCAGGCCGAGGCGCTCGGGGTCGAGATGATCGACGAGGATGCCTGGCTGAGGCTGATCGGCGGATGAGCCGTCCGGCGATCCTCTTTCCGCTCTTTGCGGAGCTGGAGACGCTGGACGGCGTCGGCGCCAAGACCGCGAAGCACTTGGCCCAGATGGGGGTAGAGCGGCCGCGAGACCTTCTCTTCACGCTGCCCTATGCCGGGGTCGACCGCCGCCTGAAGCACTCGATCCGCGATTGCGTGCCGCCCGCGACCGTCACGGTCGAGGTCGAGGTCGGCGCCCATGTGCCGGCGCGCCGCAAGGGCGGCCCGGCCCGGGTCTTTGTCCGCGATGCGGAGACGGAATTCCAGCTCGTCTTCTTCCATGCCAAGGCGGATTACCTGCAAAAACAGCTTCCGACCGGGCAGAGGCGGGTGATCTCCGGCAAGATCGAGATCTTCGACGGCCTCGCGCAGATGGTCCATCCCGACCACATCCTGCGGCCCGAGGAGGCCGGCGACCTGCCGGAATTCGAGCCGGTCTATCCGCTGACCGCCGGGATCACGCAAAAGCTGATGCAGAAGGCGGTGGCGGCGACGCTGGCACGGCTGCCCGAGCTTGCGGACTGGATCGACCCGGCCTTGAAGGCGCGCGAGAACTGGCCCGGCTGGGCCGAGGCGATCCGCGCCGCCCATGCGCCCGCGAACATGTCCGGCCTTGCGGCCGAGGCGCCGGCGCGCCAGCGGCTGGCCTATGACGAGCTGTTCGCCCACCAGCTGACGCTGGCGCTGGCGCGCGCCTCGCTCCGCCGCGGCAAGGGGCGGGCGAGCGTCGCGACGGGCGGCCTATGCAACAGGAAGGTTCTCGCCGCGCTGCCGTACCGCCCGACCGGCGCGCAGGAACGGGCGATGGCGGAGATCGCCGCCGACATGGCCGTCCGACAGCGGATGAACCGGCTGCTGCAGGGCGATGTCGGCTCCGGCAAGACGCTGGTGGCGTTCATGGCGCTGCTGGTCGCGGTCGAGGCGGGCGGGCAGGGGGTGATGATGGCGCCGACCGAGATCCTCGCCCGGCAGCATCTCGGACAGCCTCAGGCCGCTGGCCGAGGATGCGGGCGTGGTGCTCGAGATGCTGACCGGCCGCGACAAGGGGGCAGAGCGCGCGGCGAAGCTGGAGGCGCTTGCAAGGCGGCGATATCCACATCCTCGTCGGCACCCATGCGGTCTTCCAGAAGGATGTCGACTTCCACGACCTGCGGCTCGCCATCGTCGACGAACAGCACCGGTTCGGCGTCGCCCAGCGGATGGAGCTCGGCGGCCAAGGGGCATGGCGGCGGATGTGCTGGTGATGACCGCGACGCCGATCCCGCGCATCGCTCAGCCTGGCGCAATACGGCGACATGGACGTGTCGGTGCTCGACGAGAAGCCGCCGGGGCGCAAGCCGGTGAGGACCGCGCTGGTCTCGGCCGGGCGCTATCGACGAGGTGGTCGAGCATCTGAGGCAGGCGGTCGCCGAGGGCCGGCAGGCCTATTGGGTCTGCCCGCTGGTCGAGGAGAGCGAGACTTGTCGACCTGACGGCGGCGGAGGAACGGTTCAAGGCGCTGCGCGCAGCGCTCGGCGAGGGCGTGGTCGGGCTGGTCCACGGCCAGATGCCGCCCGTCGGAGAAGGACGCGGCGATGGCCGCCTTCGCCGAGGGCCGGACCAAGGTGCTGGTGGCGACGACGGTGATCGAGGTCGGCGTCAACGTGCCCAATGCCTCGATCATGGTGATCGAGCGGGCCGAGATCTTCGGCCTTTCGCAGCTTCACCAGCTTGCGCGGTCGGGTCGGGCGCGGGGCGGCCGAGTCGACCTGCCTGATGATGTATCAGCCGCCCCTGAATGACGGCGCCGAGCGCCGGCTGGCGATCCTGCGCGAAACCGAGGACGGCTTCCGCATCGCCGAGGAGGACCTCGCGATGCGCGGTGCAGGCGACCTCATCGGCACGGCGCAATCGGGCCTGCCGCGGTTCCGCATCGCCGATCTCGAGCGGCAGTCCGCGCTGATGGCGGTCGCCCAGTCCGACGCCCGCAAGCTTCTGGCCGACGATCCCGGCCTGTCCTCGGACCGCGGGGCGAGGCGGCGCGGGTGCTGCTCTGGCTGATGGAGCAGGACAGCGCGATCCGGCTGATCACGGTCGGTTGACGAAAGTCCGCTTTTGTTCACGAATGTTCTTAAAAAGTTCTTTACAACGCGTTTCTGTTATGAGAACAAAGAGGCAACAGAGATGAACAGACGAGGATATCCGATGAAAACCGATCTGAAATCCGTCCTGCTTCGTGCCCGTGGCACCCTTGCCCAGGATATGGCCGGACTCGCCTCTCTCGTCGTGATGCTGATCGTCGGGCTACACTTGCCGAGCCTCGTCTGACCCTGCCGTTACTGCCTCGCGGTTCTCCGCCGGTCTCGCGCCTGTCCCCAGTCCCCGGCTCTTCCCGAGCCTAGCGCCCGGAATACGGAAATCGCTTCCTGCCGCCGCATCCCTCGTGGATTGCGGCGGCTTTTTTTCGTGTTTCGGGTTTCGGCGCGCGTTCTGCGCGCCGACCCGCCGGGGGGCGTTGCCCCCCGGACCCCCCAAGGTATTTCCGAACAGAAGAAGGTCAGGCGGTCGCTTCGGCCTCGGTCAGCGCCTCGGCCGTCGCCTCGAGCGCGAGGAGGATGGAGGCATGGCGGTTCTTGTAGTCGCGCGCGGGTTCCAACACCTCGTAGCCCATGAAGGGCGCCGAGGGAACGGGACCGCCTTCCTTCAGCATTGCGCGAAGCTCGTCCCGGGCGCGTTCGACCTCGGCCCGTGTGCGCCCGATCATGTGCGCCCCGGAGAGGGCCGCCGAGGCTTGCCCCAACGCGCAGGCCTTCACGTCCTGGCCGTAGTCGACGATCCGTCCGTCCTTGACCGCAACGTCGACCGTCACCGTGGAGCCGCAGAGCGGCGAGCGCTTTCGCACCGTTGCCGTCGGATGCTCGAGCCGCCGCATATGCGGGATGTCGGCGGCGAGCGCGAGGATGCGCTGCGAGTAGAGCTTGATGAGGTCGGTGTCGCTCATGGCTTTTCCTGTCGGCCGTTCCCCCCTAGATAGGACGCGGAAAGCGACTTGGAAAGGTGGCCCATGCCCTTCGATCCGGCAAGATTGGTTTATGACGATCGCGGCCTCATCCCGGTGGTCGCGCAGGATCATGGTTCGGGCGAGGTCTTGATGCTGGCCTGGATGAATGCCGATGCAGTGGAGCGGACGCTCGAGACCGGGCGGGTGACCTACTGGTCGCGGTCGCGGGGCGCCTTCTGGGTGAAGGGAGAGACGTCCGGCCACGTCCAGAAGCTGGTCGAGATGCGGGTGGATTGTGACCGCGACTGCCTTCTGGCGCTCGTCGAGCAGACCGGCCCGGCCTGCCATACCAATCGGCGGTCGTGCTTCTATACCGCGATCCGGGAGGGACACGAGGTAGAGTTCATGGCCCCGGAGACCTGAACCGCCTCCGGTGGGAGTATCTGGACAACGAAGATGCCGGGGCGGTCAGGCGAGTCCGACCATGCGGCGGATATCCCCCGGGGTGGCGCCGTCTTCCCGGTATTTGCGGATTGCGCGGGCGTCTTCGCGTTTGGCGAGGCGTTTGCCGGTCTCGTCCCGGATCAGCCGGTGGTGGTGGTAGACGGGGGTCGGCAGCCCGAGGAGGCGCTGCAGGAGGACCTGGAGGAAGGTGATCTCGAAGAGATCCGCGCCGCGGATGACATGGCTGATCCCCTGATATGCGTCGTCGACGACCGCAGCGAGGACGTAGGAGACGGTGCCGATATCCTTGCGTCCAAGGACGGCGTCGCCGTGGACCGCCGTGAGGGATGTGGCAGACAGGGCGTGGCGGCCGGGATGTTCGGGGCCGGTGTCGGTGAAACTGCCCAGTCCGTTATCCCCGCCGAGCGCTTCGATCGCCCGGCCGAGATCGAGCCGGACCGCGTCGGTGGCGCGCCGGTCCGACATCGGCCGGTCGCGGCAGGTGCCGGGGTAGGGAGCTTCGGCGCTTTCGCCACCTTCCTGCGGGGCAGAGAGCGCCGCGCGGATATCGGCGCGGCTGCAGCTGCAGGGAAAGACGAGCCGCCGCGCGGCGAGTTGGTCGAGTGCGGCATCATAGCGGGCGAGGTGCTCGGACTGTCTCAGGACCGGTTCGGGCCAGTCGAGGCCCAGCCAGCGCAGGTCGTCGTAGATGAGCTGTTCCCATTCCGGGCGGGCGCGGGCGATATCGGTGTCCTCGATCCGGAGAAGGAAGTCGCCGCCGGCGGCGCGGGCCATGTCATGGGCCAGGATCGCGGAATAGGCATGGCCGAGATGCAGCGGCCCGGTCGGCGAGGGGGCGAAGCGCGTCCGCATCAGCCTTGGCCGGTAAGCCATTCTTGGAAGACGATTTTCGCCCGATCTGTGTAGGCCTTGTAGCGATCCTTCCGGCCCTTGCGGCCCCCCTTGGCGTCAATTGGCGGGAAGAGCCCGAAATTGACGTTCATCGGCTGGAAGGTCTTTGCCTCGGCGCCGCCGGTGATATGGGTGACAAGCGCGCCCATCGCGGTTTCGGGCCCGGTGGCGGCAGATCGCGGCCGAGGATCTCGGCCGCCGCCATCCGGCCCGCAAGTAGCCCCATCGCGGCGCTTTCGACATAGCCCTCGACCCCGGTGATCTGGCCGGCGAAGCGCAGATGCGGGCGCGACCGCAGCCGCATCCTGTCGTCGAGAAGCGTCGGCGAGTTGATGAACGTGTTGCGGTGGATGCCGCCAAGGCGGGCGAAGCTCGCATTCGTAAGGCCAGGAATGCGTTTGAAAACGTCCGCTTGTGAGCCATACTTCATCTTGGTCTGGAAGCCGACGATATTGTAGAGCGTGCCGAGCGCATTGTCGCGCCGGAGCTGCACGACCGCATAGGGCTTGACCTCCGGCCGGTGGGCGTTGGTCAGCCCGACTGGCTTCATCGGGCCGAAGCGCAGCGTCTCGCGCCCGCGTTCGGCCATCACCTCGATCGGCAGGCAGCCGTCGAAATAGCCGGCCGTCTCGCCCTCGTGGAACTCGGTCTTCTCGGCGGCCAGCAGCGCGTCGATGAACGCCTCGTACTCGTCGCGTGTCATCGGGCAGTTCATGTAGGCGGTGCGCTCATCCTCGGTCGCGCCCTTGTCGTAGCGCGACTGCATCCAGGCGACCGACATGTCGACGCTCTCGGCATAGACGATGGGCGCGATCGCGTCGAAGAAGGCGAGGGCCTCGGCGCCGGTCGCGGCGCGGATCGCCTCGGCCAGTGTGCCGGAGGTCAGGGGGCCGGTGGCGAAGATCCAGTGGCCGTCCGCCGGCAGGGTGGTCACTTCGTCCTCGGAGATGGTGATCAGCGGGTGGGCCGCGCAGCGTCGCGGTGACGCTTTCGGCAAAGGGATCGCGGTCCACCGCGAGCGCGCCGCCGGCCGGCAGCCGGTGGCGGTCGGCCGTCGACATGATCAATCCGTTCGCGGCCCGCATCTCCCAGTGGAGAAGGCCCACGGCGTTGCGTTCGTCATCGTCGGACCGGAAGGAGTTGGAGCAAACCATTTCGGCCAGATGGCCGGTGCGGTGGGCGAAGGTCCCGACCTTCGGCCGCATCTCGTGGATGGTGACCGGAACGCCCATATTGGCGGCCTGCCAGGCGGCTTCCGATCCGGCCATGCCGCCGCCGACGATGTGTAGCCTGTCACCCATGCCGGCGACTTAGGCCATGTCGGGCGGATTGAAAAGCCCCCGGGGGGGCGGGGATCGGGCTTAGAAGCCGATCTCGACGCCGATATCCTTGAGGTAGACATCCTCCGCCTCGCTCCGCCGGTTGCCGGACCCGTTCGCGTCCGCCTCGAGCTCGCGCCGGAAATGCGCGGCACCGGCGAGAAGGGAGGCGAGGACAATGCCGCCGATCGATCGCCGGGCGGGCCCGGCCGGGTAGTGGGCGGTGGTGTCGAACAGGCTCATGTATCGTCCTCCGTGAGTGGCCGGCTTCCGACCGGCTGGATCAGTGGCATTTGCACACAACTGTGCGGGGAGTGGTGACCAATGCTGCGGAGGAATTTCTTTAAATTGCGTTAATGCATTCTAACTAAACTACAGGTTGTGGCAATAATGTGGCCGTGGAACGAGTTACCTGCAAGGCCGTTGACGCCACGTCAGGATGCAAGGGCAAGGTCGGGATCGTCGCGAAAGATGTTGTCGCAGCTCACGAGCTCGAGTTGGGGCCGGACGGATACGCCGCGGGCAGGCTTCGGCCGCACCGATTGACGGCTCACGATTTCGGGGCGCGCGGATTGGGATTGCGCCGTTTCGTTTTGATTTACCATGGGCTGCTCCGACTCGGACCTTGCCCGCCGCGGGACGGTCACCACGCGCCGAGGCGCAATGACCTGGGCCGGCGCGATCCGGCGGGCACGCGGCTTCCATTGCAGCGCCGACCGGCGGGAATTGGCGCGCGGCAGGGTCTGGGTATAGGTCAGGATCAGCGCCCCGATCAGCGCGAGGTCGCGCCAGAAGCCTTCGAGGTTGTCCGAGCCGATGTTCTGGATGTAGCTCGACCAGAAGAGCACGGTGGCGAGCAGAAGCGCCGAGACTCGCAACCACGCCCCGACGAGGACGAGATAGGCGGTGGTAAAGATCACCGCCTTGCCGGCGAGATCGGCATAGGGCTCGGGCAGGAAGGGCGCGGTCAGCGGCCAGGCGACCGTTCCGGGAATGAGTCCCAGCGAAACCGCGAGGAAGTAGGAGGCGATGACGATGCGGACGAGGTTCTGTCCGCTCTGGTTCAGCTGAGTAGTGTTAAGCCCGTGGTCGGCCATGAGGTAGTCCCTTCTCTGACAATTGAAAGTCCGAGACTCAAACCACTGGTAAACAGAAACAGTCGCCCCCTGATTGCAAAGTTGTCATCCAAATCGGGCGGGACTTCGGTTGGAATGTGTTAAGAATTCTTAAAAATTCGTTAAAATGTGGCCGCGAGCGCAGGCGATCGGGAACAATCACAGCGTGAGTGCCGTCATTGTTTCCGATTTTTGTTTCTCGTCAGGGTTGTAGGCGAGTGCGCGTTCGACTGGGTCGAATCGACTCGCGTTCGCGGGATCTTGCACGAACCGCCCCAACCGGCGACCGGTTGGGGCGGGTTCTGCGACGGGCGCCTATTCGGCCTCGTCCTCTTCGCCGTGATCGGCGATCCGCGCGACCGAGACGACTTCCTCGCCCTTTGCGGTATCGAAGACCCGGACCCCGCCGGCGGGGCGCGAGCGGAAGCTGATCCCGTCCACCGGGCAGCGGATCGACTGGCCAGTCGAGGTGGCGAGCATGATCTGGTCGTCCGCCCTCGACCGGGAAGGAGGCCACAAGCCGCCCGCCGCGCATCGCCTTGTCCATCGCCATCACGCCCTGGCCGCCGCGGCCGCGCACCGGGTAGTCGTGGCTGGACGAGATCTTGCCCGCGCCCTTGGCGGTGATGGTCAGGATCAGGTCCTCGGCCGCCGACATCTCGGCATAGCGGTCGGGGCTGAAGCTGGCCTTCGGCCACGGCTTCCTCGTCGTCATCCGCCTCGACTTCGTCATCGACGGTCCCGGCCATCAGGCGGCGCTGCTTCAGATAGGCGGCGCGTTCGGCCGGGTCGGCCTCGAAATGGCGGATGACCGACATCGAGACGACGATATCCTTTGCGGCCAGCCGGATGCCCCGCACACCGGTCGAATCGCGGCCCTTGAAGATCCGCACCTCGGTCGTCGGGAAGCGGATCGCGCGGCCGAGGGCCGTGACCAGCATCACGTCATCGTTCTCGTCGCAGATCCGCGCGTTCACGAGGCTCACGCCTTCGGGCAGTTTCATCGCGATCTTGCCGTTCGACTTCACGTTGGTGAAATCCGACAGCGCGTTCCGGCGCACATCGCCTTCGGAGGTGGCGAAGAAGATCTGAAGATCCTCCCATTCCTCCTCCGGCACGTCCACCGGCATGATCGCGGCGATGGAAGTGCCTGTCGGGATCGGCAGGATGTTGACGATCGCCTTGCCCTTCGCGGTGCGCCCGCCCAAGGGCAGTCGCCAGGTCTTCAGCTTGTAGACCATGCCGTCGGTAGTGAAGAACAGAAGCTGGGTATGGGTGTTGGCGACGAAGAGCGTGGTGACGACGTCGTCTTCCTTCGTCGCCATCGACGAGAGACCCTTGCCGCCGCGCCGTTGGGCACGGAAATCGGCCAGCGGCGTGCGCTTGATGTAGCCGCCGGAGGTGATCGTGACGACCATGTCCTCGCGCTCGATCAGGTCCTCGTCGTCCATGTCGCCGGCCCAGTCGACGATCTCGGTGCGGCGGGGGACAGCGAAGGCCTCCTTCACCTCGCTTGAGCTCGTCCGAGATGATCGCCATGATCCGCTCGCGGCTGCCCAGGATGTCGAGGTAGTCGCGGATCTTGGCCGCGAGGTCCTGCAATTCGTCGGTGACTTCCTTCACCCCCATCGCGGTCAGCCGCTGCAGCCGCAGATCGAGGATCGCCCGGGCCTGAGTCTCGGAGAGGTTGTAGGTCCCGTCCTCGTTGATCGGATGGGTGGGATCGTCGATCAGGCGGATGTATTCGACGATGTCATGCGCCGGCCAGCGCCGGGTCATCAGCTTTTCGCGCGCCTCGGCCGGATCGGCGGAGGAGCGGATCGTCGCCACGACCTCGTCCACGTTCGATACCGCCACGGCCAGACCGCAGAGGACATGGCTGCGCTCCCTTGCCTTCCTGAGGTCGAAGGCCGTTCGCCGCGCCACCACTTCCTCGCGGAAGCTGATGAAATAGGTGAGGAAATCGCGCAAGGTCAGCGTTTCCGGCCGGCCGCCATTCAGGGCGAGCATGTTGCAGCCGAACGATGTCTGCATCGGCGTGAAGCGGAACAACTGGTTCAGCACCACTTCCGGTGTGGAATCGCGCTTCAGTTCGACCACGACGCGCACGCCCACCCGGTCGCTTTCGTCCTGGACATGGGCGATGCCTTCGATCCGCTTGTCGCGCGCCATCTCGGCGATCTTCTCGATCATCGTCGCCTTGTTGACCTGGTAGGGGATCTCGTCGAGGACAATAGCGTAGCGATCCTTCCTGATCTCCTCCACCCGCGTCCTGGCGCGGATGATGACGGAGCCGCGACCTTCGAGATAGGCCTTCCGCGCGCCAGACCGGCCGAGGATGATGCCGCCCGTCGGGAAATCCGGCGCCGGGATGATCTCCATCAGCGCTTCCATCGAGAGGTCGGGGTCCTCGATCAGCGCCAACGTGCCGTCGATGACTTCGCCCAGATTGTGCGGCGGAATGTTCGTCGCCATGCCGACCGCGATGCCGCCCGCGCCGTTGACGAGCATGTTCGGGAAGCGCGCCGGCAGGACCGTCGGCTCGCGGTCCTTGCCGTCGTAATTGTCCTGGAAGTCCACCGTCTCCTTCTCGATATCGGCGAGAAGCGAGGCGGCGGGCTTGTCCATACGCACCTCGGTATAGCGCATGGCCGCCGCGTTATCGCCGTCCATCGAGCCGAAGTTGCCCTGACCGTCGAGAAGCGGCAACGACATCGAGAAATCCTGCGCCATCCGCACCAGCGCGTCGTAGATCGCCGCGTCGCCATGCGGGTGGTACTTCCCCATCACGTCGCCGACGGGCCGTGCGGATTTGCGGTAGGGCTTGTCGTGGCCGTTGCCGGTCTCGTGCATCGCGTAGAGGATGCGCCGGTGCACCGGCTTCAGCCCGTCGCGCAGGTCCGGAATCGCCCGGCTCACGATCACGCTCATCGCGTAGTCGAGATAGGCGGTCTTCATTTCCTCCGCGATATCGACGCTGGGGCCGTCGTAAACGGGCCTCTGCGGCTTTTCATCAGCGTTTTCAGGGGTTTCCGGGGTATCAGTCACGGATGCTCGCCCTCTGTCCTTCGGCCCGCTCTGGGCGCTAGATATTGTTGCCGGGCACTATACTCCATGCCATCCATAGGGTGCAATGGCAGCCACGCGGCTTTTGGGCCGCGCCGGTAACACAATGATAACACATTGTTTTCATTGCTGTTAACCGCGACTCAGTTAGCATGGTGTCAGGAAGGCATTGACGGAGGCACTCATGCGCGCGAGCGGACCGGGGGCCGAGACGGAGCTGATGCTGAAGGGCTACGGGCTCACGACGGCCGAATTCTTCTACCGGATGCCGGATTACCGGCACGTCCTCAACTCCTACATCTGGCAGGAATACGACCTTGCCCCGGACTATCCCGAGCTCTTCCGGTTCATCGAGTTCTGGCAGGAAAAGATCGAAGGCCCGCTGCATTCGGTCCGCTTTTGCCACCGAAAGCTCATCGGCCCGGCAGAGTGGCGCAACGTCGTCGGTGAGTTCCGGCTGCACTGAGCCGAGCGCCGCGCGACGAACCGCCCTTGAAGCCGCCAGCGGCCATGCTCATGATGCCCGCCGAATCCGATCGGGGGAGAGCAGATGAAAGCGCGCGTCAAATGGGTCGAGGACCGGACCTTTACCGGAGAGGTCGAGGCGGGGCACCGGATCGTCCTTGGCAACGCCCACGGCGATAGCCTCAAGCCCGGTCCGAGTCCGATGGAGCTTCTTCTCATCGGCACTGGCGGCTGCGCGGCCTACGACGTCGTCCACATCCTCGAAAAGGGGCGGGAGACGGTCGAGGACTGCATCTGCGACGTGACGGCCGAACGGGCGGAGACCGAGCCCAAGGTCTTCACGAAGATCCACTTGCAGTTCACCGTGAAGGGCAGGGGGCTGAGCGCCGAGAAGGTCGGCCGCGCGGTGCAGCTCTCGGCCGAGAAATACTGCTCGGCCTCGGCGATGATGGCAAAGGCGGCCGAAGTGACGCACGGATTCGAGGTGGTGGATCCTGATGCGGGCAGGCCGGTCTCATCCTGATCCGCGCTTGAAGGCGGAGGGGGGCGGGCAACCAGCCCGGGCTGCGCCTCGACTGCGAATCTACCCCTGTTTCACCAGCCTGAGCAGGAACAGGAAGATCACCGCGCCGATGGTGGCGTGGATGATTGCGGCCAGCATACCGCCGCCCATGCCGAGGCCGATCCGGGGCAGGATCAGCCCCGCGATAAAGGCGCCGACAATGCCAACAACGATATTGCCAACAAGCCCGAAGCCGTAGCCCTTGACGATCTGCCCGGCAAGCCAGCCGGCAATGGCGCCGACAATAAGCATGACGACAATACCCATGACACGTTCCTTTCCTGATGCGCTGTGGTCAGACTAGCACATCCGCGCGGTGCGGGAAGCAGGACGTATGCAGGGGGCGTCAGGCCGAGCGCGACTGCCGCTTCCGCTCATGCGGATCGAGGAAGCGCTTTCGCAGGCGCACGATCTTCGGCGTGACCTCGACAAGTTCGTCGTCCTGGACATAGGCGATGGCCTCTTCGAGGCTCATCCGGACCGGCGGGGTCAGCCGCACCGCCTCGTCGGTGCCGGAAGCGCGGACGTTGGTCAGCTTCTTGCCCTTCAGGGGGTTCACTTCCAGATCGTTGTCGCGGGAATGCTCGCCGATGATCATCCCCTCGTAGACCTGCTCCTGCGCCCCGATGAAGAGCTTGCCGCGCTCTTCGAGGTTCCACAGCGCATAGGCCACCGAAACCCCGTTCTCCATCGAGATCAGCACCCCGACGCGCCGTCCTTCGATCGGTCCCTTGTGCGGGGCCCAGCCGTGGAAGATGCGGTTGAGAACACCGGTGCCGCGGGTGTCGGTCAGGAACTGGCCGTGATAGCCGATGAGGCCGCGCGACGGGACATGGGCGACGATCCGGGTCTTGCCGACGCCGGCGGGCTTCATCTCGACCAAATCGCCCTTGCGCTGGCCGGTCAGCTTGTCGATCACGGTGCCGGAATATTCGTCGTCGACATCGACGATGACCTCTTCGATGGGTTCCATCCGCTGGCCGCCTTCCTCGCGGAAGATCACGCGGGGGCGCGAGATCGAAAGCTCGAACCCCTCGCGGCGCATGTTCTCGATGAGGACGCCCATCTGCAACTCGCCGCGCCCCGAGACGACGAAAGCCTCGCCGCCCGGCGTGTCCTCGATCTTGATCGCGACATTGCTCTCGGCTTCCTTCATCAACCTCTCGCGGATGACGCGGGACTGGACCTTGGTGCCGTCGCGGCCAGCCAGCGGGCTGTCGTTGATGCCGAAGGTGACTGAGATCGTCGGCGGGTCGATCGGCTGGGCGGGCAGGGCCGCGTCGATGGAAAGATCGCAGAGCGTGTCGGCGACGGTGGCCTTGGTCATCCCCGCCAGCGTCACGATGTCGCCGGCCTGTGCCTCGTCGATGGGCTGCTGGCCGAGGCCCCGGAAGGCGAGGATCTTGGTGACGCGGAACTGCTCGACCCGCTCGCCCTTGCGGGAAAGCGCCTTGATCGTCTCGCCGACCTTCAGCGTGCCGCTTTCGACCCGGCCGGTGAGGATGCGGCCGATGAACGGGTCGGCCGACAGTGTCGTCGCCAGCATCCGGAACGGTTTGTCCGCATCGGCGATCTGGCGGGGTGCGGGGACGTGCTTGACGATGAGATCGAAGAGTGCGTCGAGGTTCTTGCGCGGCCCGTCCAGCTCGGTATCCGCCCAGCCGGAGCGGCCGGACGCGTAGAGATGTGGGAAGTCGAGCTGGTCGTCGTCGGCGCCGAGATTGGCGAAGAGGTCGAAGACCTCGTTCAGCGCCCGGTCGGGCTCGGCGTCCGGCTTGTCGACCTTGTTGAGCACGACGATGGGGCGCAGCCCGAGCGCCAGCGCCTTCGAGGTCACGAACTTGGTCTGCGGCATCGGACCCTCGGCCGCGTCGACGAGCAGCACCACGCCGTCCACCATGTTCAGGATGCGCTCCACCTCGCCGCCGAAATCGGCGTGGCCGGGCGTGTCGACGATGTTGATCCGCACGCCGTCATGCTCGACGGAGGTGCATTTCGCGAGAATGGTGATGCCGCGCTCGCGTTCGATGTCGTTGGAATCCATCGCCCGTTCCGAGACCTGCTGGTTCTCGCGATAAGTGCCGGATTGCTTGAGAAGCTCGTCGACCAGCGTCGTCTTGCCGTGGTCAACATGTGCGATGATCGCGATATTGCGAAGGTCCATGGGTCCGCCAGTTCCTGAGGTTGGCGCCGCGATAGAGGAAATCCGTTCGGAAGGCCAGCCCCGCCGGTGTCAGGTCGCGATATAGCGGTCGCGGCGGTGGTTCACCCCGATCACCAGGTTGACGACAAGCGCGCCGAGGGCCGAGATCGCGACCGTCCCCGCGTCGCGGAGTGTGAGCGCGAGGGCGAAGATCGCGACGTCGAAGAGAAGCTGGGTCCAGCCCGCGCGGAACCCGGTCCTGTCCTGGAGATAGAGCGCGACGATTCCGACGCCGCCGAGGCTCGCCCCATGGCGGAAAAGTGCCAGAAGCGCCGAGCCGGAGACCGCACCGAAAAGGATCGCACCGACGATCGGGTCGAGATGGGCGAAATCCACCCAGCGCGGGAAAACCATCGCGAGGGCCGACATGAGACCGACGGCAAGGAAGGTCTTCAGCACGAACCCCGCCCCGATGCGGCGATAGCCAAGCCAGTAGAAGGGCAGGTTGATCACGAAGAAAACCGGCCCGAAGCCCCATCCGGTCGCATAGGAAACCAGCACCGCCAGCCCTGCCGTCTGCCCGGTGACGAGGCCGAGATGGGTCAGGATGGTAATCCCGAACGCTGCCATGCCAGCGCCATAGACGATCCCCTGGGCGTCTTCGAGAAGGCTGTGTCGGTTCGGGTCGGTCATGGTGCGCGAAATGCATCAGGCCGGCGCCAAGGTCCAGAGCCCGTGTGTCGGCCTTGCGTCTTCGTTGCGGAAATACCCCGGGGGCCCGGGGGTCGGTCCCCCCGCGGGTCGCCCCGGCGCAGGCCGGGGCGAAACAGGATCAGGCCAGCGCCTTGTTCAGGTACTCGTCGACCTTCTCGAGATACCCCATCGTGGTCTGCCACTTCTGGTCCGGCCCGACGAGGAGTGCGAGGTCCTTGGTCATGTGGCCGTCCTCGACCGTCTGCACGCAGACCTTCTCCAGCGTCTCGGCGAATTTCAGGAGCTGGGCGTTGCCGTCGAGCGTCGCGCGGTGCTTGAGCCCGCCGGTCCAGGCGTAGATCGAGGCGATGGAGTTGGTCGAGGTCTCCTTGCCCTGCTGGTGCTGGCGGTAATGGCGCGTCACGGTGCCGTGGGCGGCCTCGGCCTCCACCGTCTTGCCGTCCGGCGTCATCAGCACCGAGGTCATCAGGCCGAGCGAGCCGAAGCCCTGCGCGACGGTATCGGACTGCACGTCGCCGTCATAGTTCTTGCAGGCCCAGATGTAGCCACCCGACCACTTCAGCGCCGAGGCGACCATGTCGTCGATCAGGCGGTGCTCGTAGGTGATGCCCGCCGCCTTGAACTTGTCGTCGAACTCGTCCTCGAAGACCTCCTGGAAGAGGTCCTTGAAGCGGCCGTCGTAGTACTTTGAGGATCGTGTTCTTGGTCGAGAGGTAGACCGGCCAGCCCTTCAGGAGGCCGTAGTTCATCGAGGCGCGCGCGAAGTCGATGATCGACTGGTCGAGGTTGTACATGCCCATCGCGACGCCGGCGGCGGGCGCGTCGAAGACCTCGTGCTCGATCACCGTGCCGTCCTCTCCGACGAACTTCATCGTCAGCTTGCCCTTGCCGGGGAACAGGAAGTCGGTGGCGCGGTACTGGTCGCCGAAGGCGTGGCGGCCGACGACGATCGGCTTGGTCCAGCCCGGCACCAGGCGCGGCACGTTCTTGCAGATGATCGGCTCGCGGAAGATCACGCCGCCGAGGATGTTGCGGATGGTGCCGTTCGGCGCTGCGCCACATCTTCTTCAGGCCGAACTCCTCGACCCGCGCCTCGTCGGGTGTGATTGTCGCGCATTTCACGCCGACGCCGTATTTCTTGATCGCGTTGGCGGCATCGACGGTCACCTGGTCATCGGTGGCGTCGCGGTTCTCGATCGACAGGTCGTAGTATTTCAGGTCGATGTCGAGATAGGGCAGGATCAGCTTCTTCTTGATGAAGTCCCAGATGATCCGGGTCATCTCGTCGCCGTCGAGTTCGACGACGGGGTTGGCTACCTTAATCTTCGACATGATCTTCTCCGATTGGGGACGAACTCGTTGGCCGCGTCATAGCGGAATATCCGGCCTGTGGAAAGATGGTATGCGATAGTATACCGAGATAATCGGATTCCCCCGCGCGGGCTTCGTGGTATGAGGGAGAATGGGTCTCAGGGTCATCCTCTTCCGGCTTGGACTTCTCGTCAGCCTCGCGCCGCTCGCCGCCGGCGCGGAGGGGCTTTCGCTGCCCGGGCTCGCGGTCGGGATGGCGCGCGTGACGCCGGCACTCTGGGTCGACCGCGCGGCGGGGCCGAAGCAGATCGCCGCGATCAAGAAGCGCATATCGACGGCGGAGCGGAGAGTCGGCGCGGAGTTCGGTGGGCTTCGGGCCGCGCCTCTCTGGCAGGTCTGCGTGACGACGGCGTGCGACCGGCGAAACGCGATGACGAGCCGGGCGATGACGCTGGGCGGGCTGGTGATCACCGTCTCGTCGAGGGCGGTGGGCGATCCTGTCACCTATGTCCACGAACGCGCCCATGCCGAGATGCACCGGGCCGAGGGCTTTGCCGGACGCAAGAAGGGCCTCCTGCCGACCTGGTTCGACGAGGGGATGGCGACGGTCATTTCGCGCTCGGTCGGCTATCCGGCGAAACGGGCAGGGTGCCGGGCGGTCGCGGGCTGGGCCCTGCCGGTCAGCCGCAACGAGTTCGTTGCCCTCTCCAAGTCGAACGGCAAGGGGGCGGGGCCGGTCTATACCGCCTCGGCCTGCGCGGTGCTGGACTGGCTCGATGCGGGGCGCAAGCCGGCGGATGCACTTGGCCGCCTGAGGGCAGGCCGGCGGCTGCCCTGAGGCCCGCGGTCAGAGGTCGGGGAAATAGCCGCGCAACCGGCCCCGGACGAAATCCCACAAATGCGGCGCGCCACGCGCAACCTTGCGGCCGACGCGCGCCTCGATCTGCTCGGCGGTGACATTATACTCGGTCCAGCTTCCGCCGCCGCTCGCGATGTTGTGGAGGACCGGCTGCACCCGGTCGAGCGATTTCGCGAAGACGGCGTCGGGCGTCTCGGCGGCCTCGAATTCTTCCCAGAGCACCCGCATTCCGGCGCCGATATCGTCGGGCAGGAGACCGAAGATGCGGTCGGCTGCCCGGGCCTCTGCCTTCGCCACCTCGGCGGAGCCGTGGGCGGTGCCGTTCGCCGAATGGATCGGCACGTCGCCGACGTCGATCTCCACCAGGTCGTGCAGGATCAGCATGCGGATCACCCGGTCGATCGACACGCCGGGGCCGGCATGGTCGGCCAGAACCAGCGCATAGAGTGCGAGGTGCCAGGAATGCTCGCCGGAATTCTCCTGCCGCGAACCGTCTGCAAGGGTGGTGGCACGAAGGACCTGCTTGAGCTTGTCCGCCTCCATCAGAAAGGCGAACTGCGCGTCGAGCCGGTCGGTCATCCGGTTTTCGCTGCCTTCGCGGCGCGGGCCCTTTTCAGACGCGCCTCCAGCATTTCCCGGGCCTTGGCCTCGGACCTCTGGGCGCGAATGGCGGCCATGTAGGCTTCCTGCAAGGCGGAGGAGGAGGCCTCGATGATCTTGTTGATATCGTTGACCAGCGCTTCGTCGCCGGTCTCCTCGACCGCCTTCAGCACGTCTTCGGCAAGCAGGATGCCCAGTTCTTCGGTCGTGCGCATGGCTTACCGCGTCTGTTCGCCGAGCCGACGGCGGACATAGTCCTGAACCGTCGTGATCATCGGGGCCATGTGCTCTTCCTCGTTCTCGAAGAAATGGCCGGCGCCCTCGATCTGCTCGTGGGTGACGGTGATGCCCTTCTGCTCGCGCAGCTTGGCGACGAGGGTCGCGGTGTCCTTCGGCGGAGCCACGCGGTCGGCGGTGCCATTGATGATCAGGCCCGAGGAGGGGCAGGGGGCAAGGAACGAGAAGTCATACATGTTCGCGGGCGGTGCCGCCGAGACGAAGCCCGTGATCTCGGGCCGGCGCATCAGCAGTTGCATGCCGATCCAGGCCCCGAAGCTGAACCCCGCGACCCAGCAATGCTTGGAGTTGGGATTCATCGCCTGCAGGTAGTCGAGCGCCGAGGCCGCGTCGGACAGCTCGCCGATGCCCTGGTCGTATTCGCCCTGGGAGCGGCCGACTCCTCGGAAGTTGAAACGCAGCACCGTGAAGCCAAGCTCGTAGAACGCATAATGCAGCCGGTGCACCACGCGGTTGTTCATCGTCCCGCCGAATTGCGGATGCGGATGCAGGATGATCGCGATCGGGGCGTCGGGCTTTTTTTGCGGATGGTAGCGGCCTTCGAGACGGCCCTCGGGGCCGGCGAAAATGACTTCGGGCATCGCCTGTCTTCTCTTTGCGGGCACCGCTCACATCAAATCTGGCCATGCCATTCTTGACGATTTTGCTCAGGCACCCTAGAACTGTTCTAAATACCGGCGGGTGCCGGTGACCGGGTGGAAAGGAGTTAAGCGGCCTACCGTCCGGCGTCAATGCTTTGCAGGGCTTTCGGTCATGAAACTCTCGACCAAGGGACGCTATGCGATGGTCGCGCTCGCCGATCTGGCGACGGTGCGGGACGATCAGCTGACCTCGCTGTCGGAGATCTCGAAGCGACAGGACATTTCGCTGCCCTATCTCGAGCAGCTTTTCGTCAAGCTGCGCAGGGCAGGACTGGTCGAATCGGTGCGCGGACCCGGGGGTGGCTACAAGCTCGCCCGCGATCCCTCGGAGATCCGGGTGAGCGAGGTTCTGGAAGCGGTCGACGAGACGGTAAGCGCCCTCCATACCGGGGCCGGGGCCTCGGGCGGCGTATCCGGGAGCCGGGCGCAGTCGATGACCAACCGGCTTTGGGAAGGTCTTTCGGCGCAGGTCTACGTTTTTCTGCACCAGACCCGCCTGTCCGACGTGATCGGCAATACGTTGAAACCCTGCCCGGCGGTGCCCGCCCTCTTCCAGTTGGTGGACGAATGACGATGCGTGCCTATCTCGACTGGAATGCGTCTGCGCCCCTCCGACCCGAGGCGCGGGCCGCGGTGATCGCGGCGCTCGACGTGGTCGGCAATCCGTCCTCGGTCCATGCCGACGGGCGGGCCGCCAAGGCGATCGTCGAGGCGGCGCGCGAGGACGTGGCGCGGCTCGCGGGCTGCCGCCCGGCGGAGGTGGTCTTCACCTCGGGTGCCACCGAAGCCGCCGGCGTTCTGGCCGGGCTGCCGGACGGGCACGATGTCTATGTCGATCCGACGGCGCATGACTGCCTGATCGCCCACGCCCGGATGGACGCTGGCGCCACGCGCGGCCACACGCTGGCGATGGGACTCGCCAACAGCGAGACCGGGGTGATCACCGAGCCGCCGGCGAAGGCCGAGGACGGCTATCCTTACGGCGCGCGGCGGGCGGACTGGCTGCTGCTCGACATCGTGCAGGCGGTGGGGCGGGTACCGTTCGCCTTTTCCTGGTCCGGAGCGGATTTCGCGCTCGTCTCCGCCCACAAGATCGGCGGGCCGAAGGGCATCGGCGCGCTTGATCCTGCGCGAAGGGCTGGAAATCGCGCCGCTCAGGCCCGGCGGCGGGCAGGAACAGGGCCGGCGCTCGGGGACCGAGAATGTCGCCGGCATCGCCGGGTTCGGCGCCGCCGCGCGGGCGGCCTTGCGCGATCTCGACGCAGGGATTCCGGAGAAAGTCGCGGGGTTGCGGGACCGGCTCGAAGCGCGCATATCGGATGAGGCGCCGGACGCGGTCATCGTCGGACGCGAGTTGCCGCGGCTGCCCAACACGACCTGCCTCATGACCCGTGGCTGGAAGGGCGAGACCCAGGTGATGCAGATGGACCTGGCCGGCTATGCGATTTCGGCGGGTTCCGCCTGTTCGAGCGGCAAGGTAAGGACGAGCCGGGTGCTGAAGGCAATGGGCTTCGACGAGGCCGAGGCGGGGTCGGCGATCCGGATCTCGCTCGGCCCGGCGACCACCATCGCCGAGACCGACGGATTCGCGGCGGCATGGCTCGCCCAGTATCGGAAATTTCGCGCGAAGGCTGCGTGAGGAACATCAAGCAAGGCATTATCATGGCGAAAGAAAAGACGATGGCGGCGAAGTTGGAAGAGAGTGCCGTGCTTGACGTGCGCGAAGGCGTTGACCGCGAGACGGTCGAAACCGTGCAGAACATGGGCGCCTACAAATACGGCTGGAATACCGAGATCGAGATGGAATACGCGCCGCTCGGCGTGAACGAGGACATCGTCCGCCTCATCTCGGCCAAGAACGAAGAGCCGGACTGGATGACCGAATGGCGGCTTCAGGCCTTCCGGCGCTGGACCGAGATGGAGGAGCCGCGCTGGGCGATGCTCAACTACCCCGAGATCGACTACCAGTCGCAGTATTACTATGCCCGGCCGAAAAGCATGGAAGAAAAGCCGAAATCGCTGGACGACGTCGATCCGAAGCTTCTGGCCACTTACGAAAAGCTCGGTATCCCCCTGAAAGAACAGATGATTCTTGCTGGCGTCGAGGGCGCGGACGAAACGCCGGCAGATGCGCGGAAGGTCGCGGTGGACGCGGTGTTCGACAGCGTTTCGGTCGGCACGACCTTCAAGGAGGAGCTGAAGAAGGCCGGCGTCATCTTCTGCTCGATCTCCGAGGCGATCCGCGAGCATCCGGAACTGGTGAAGAAATACCTCGGCTCGGTCGTGCCGCAGTCCGACAACTTCTTCGCGACGCTGAATTCGGCGGTCTTTTCCGACGGCTCCTTCGTCTACATCCCGCCGAACACCCGCTGCCCGATGGAGCTGTCCACCTATTTCCGCATCAACGCCGAGAACACCGGCCAGTTCGAGCGGACGCTGATCATCGCCGACAAGGGGTCCTATGTCAGCTACCTCGAAGGCTGCACGGCGCCGAAGCGCGACGTGGCGCAGCTGCACGCGGCGGTGGTGGAGATCGTCATCCTCGAAGATGCCGAGGTGAAATATTCCACCGTGCAGAACTGGTATCCGGGCGACGAGGACGGCAAGGGCGGCATCTACAACTTCGTCACCAAGCGCGCCGATTGCCGGGGCGACCGCGCCAAGGTGATGTGGACGCAGGTGGAGACCGGGTCGGCGATCACCTGGAAATACCCGTCCTGCATCCTGCGCGGCGACGACAGCGCAGGGCGAGTTCTACTCGATCGCCATCGCCAACAACATGCAGCAGGCCGATACCGGCACCAAGATGATCCATCTTGGCAAGAACACCCGGTCCCGCATTGTTTCCAAAGGGATTTCCGCCGGCAGGGCGCAGAACACCTACCGCGGTCTGGTGTCGATGCACCCGAAGGCGAAGAACTCGCGCAACTACACCCAGTGCGACAGCCTGCTGATCGGCGACAAGTGCGGGGCGCATACGGTGCCTTACATCGAGGTGAAGAACAACTCGTCCCGCGTCGAGCATGAGGCGACGACCTCGAAGGTCGATGACGACCAGCTCTTCTACTGCCGCTCGCGCGGCATGGACGAGGAGGAGGCGGTGGCGCTTGTCGTCAACGGCTTCTGCCGCGAGGTGCTTGCAGGCGCTGCCGATGGAGTTCGCGATGGAGGCGCAGAGCCTTGTGGCGATTTCGCTTGAGGGGAGCGTGGGGTGATGAAGCCCGTCGTCCTCCTTATCGGCAAGCTGCCGGGCATCGTCGGCCACCTCGCGGACGAGCTTGAAGATCTGCCGATCCGCTGGCTCGGGGCGCATGATCACGGCGAGGTCGTGCGTCAACTCGACACCGAGCCGATAGATATCCTGCGTCGATCATGGGCGCGGGCCTTCCCGACGACATTCGCGGCGACCTCGTCGGTGTGATCGCGGCAATCCGGCCGGATATCAGCATCCATCTGAAGGATCGCGCCTCGGGGCCCGGTGCGAATGGCCAACTTCGTCCGCCGCGTCGTCACCGGCATGATCCTGAACGACGTCTAGGCGAGGCGAGAATGATCATTACCACCACACCTTCCGTCGAAGGTCAGAAGATCACCCGCTACCACGGCATCGTGACCGGCGAGGCGATCCTCGGCGCGAATATCTTCCGCGATCTCTTCGCCGCCGTCCGCGACATCGTCGGCGGCCGGTCGGCGGCCTATGAGCAGGAGCTTGGCCGGGCGCGCGAAACCGCCTTGCGCGAGATGGAGGAGCGGGCGGCCGATGCTGGGCGCGACGGCCATTGTCGGCGTCGACCTCGATTACGAGGTGATCAACAACATGCTGATGGTCTCGGCCTCCGGTACGGCGGTGAGTTCTGGGATGATTTCGGGCGTTTTCAGGCAGGGAACGGCGGATCGCGCTGCATTGCGGCGGATTAGTGACGGCATCGTCGCGAAAATCCCCTTTTTCCGGTCCGATTTCCGCCTCAAATCTACGCGAGGTTGCATGACAAAGGGAAATCTTTCGGGGCCGTGTCATGACCGTGATGGTCGATCAGAAGACGATTTTTTCGGACCGACTGAAGCGGATTCAGTCGGGAAAGCAATACGAGCATGCCGACATAATCGGACACTCGACCCAGAAGCGCTACAACAAGATCTTCGGCAAGAAGAACAAGAAGCCCAAGCGGACCTTCGCGGACAAGATGATGGTCCTGATCGCGTTCCTGTGCGGCATGTCGTCGGTTCTCGTCGGTCGGGTCGCCTATTTCCACTTGGCGAAGCTCGATGGATTGCCGCCGGCCTTCTACGATCTGGGCGGTCGCGGCATGGTGCTCTTTTCCTTCGTGCTGGCGATGATCCTCGTGGCCATCTTCCACCTGTCGAACCGGGCGCGATTCCAGGCGCTTGCTGGTCGGCTGCGTGGTGATGCATTACGGCGAAGCGGCCGTCGCCTCGAACGCGCCGGAATTCTGGTCCCACCTCTTCTCGGCGGAATATGCCGCGACCATGGCCGAACAGGGCCGCGACTATCGGCTGACGCCGGCAGGCTGAACCCCACCCAATCCGAAATCCCTGCGGCCCGGGCCTTGCGCCCGTCGGCCGCCTGAACCGTTTGAATGAGGAAAACTATGCTGGAAATCAAGAACCTGCAGGTCAAACTTGAGGATGAGGACAAGCAGATCCTCAAAGGCGTGGACCTGACGGTCGAGCCGGGCCGCGTCCATGCGATCATGGGGCCGAACGGCTCGGGCAAGTCGACGCTGTCCTATGTCCTGTCGGGGCGCGACGGCTACACCGTCACCGGCGGATCGGCCTGGCTCGACGGTCACGATCTTCTGGAGATGGAGCCGGAGGAGCGAGCGGCGGCGGGGCTCTTCCTCGCCTTCCAGTATCCGGTCGAGATCCCCGGCGTCGGCAACATGACCTTCCTGCGCACCGCGCTCAACGCCCAGCGCAAGTCGCGCGGGCTCGAGGAGATGAGCGCGGGCGAGTTTCTGAAGCTGGTGCGCGAGAAGGCCAAGACGCTGAAGATCGACGCCGAGATGCTGAAGCGCCCGGTCAATGTCGGCTTTTCCGGCGGCGAGAAGAAGCGCAACGAGATCCTGCAGATGGCGGTGCTGGAGCCCAGCATGTGCATCCTCGACGAGACCGACAGCGGTCTTGACGTCGATGCGATGCGGCTGGTCGCGGATGGCGTCAACGCGCTGCGCGACGCGGGGCGCGGGTTCCTCGTGATCACCCATTACCAGCGGCTGCTCGACCATATCAAACCCGATGTCGTCCATATCATGGCCGACGGTCGGATCGTGAAATCGGGCGGGCCGGAGCTGGCGCTCGAAGTCGAGAAGAACGGCTATGCCGGCATTCTGGCGGAGACGGCCTGATGGCGGCGCCGATGCGAAAGGACGAGGGCCGTGCGGCGGCGACCGAGGCGCGGCTCGCGGCGCTGGACCTGCCGAAGAGCGGGTTCGCGGCCGCGGCACGGGCGGAGGCGCTTGCGCGGTTCCGGGCGATGGGCTTGCCGGGACGGCGCGACGAATACTGGAAGTTTACCGATCCGGCCGCATTCAATGCCGCCGCGACGCCGGAAGCGGCGGTCTTCGCGGCGGACGAGGTGGACATCTTCGGCGCGGTCGACCGGTTGACACTGGTTTTCGAGGACGGCGTCTTCGATGCCGCCGCCTCGGACGATCCCGCGCTTGCCGGGGTTGAGATCACCCGCCTGGCAGAGACCGCGCGGACCGATATCCACTGGGCGCAGGAGCTTTACGGCGTTCTCGAGGCGCGGGGCCAGTCGCCGGTGGCGCGCCCCTTCGCGGCGCTGAACACAGCGGCGGCGACGGACGGCGTGCTGATCCGGGTTTCGGGGGCGGCGGCGAAGCCGGTGCACCTCGTCTACCGCCACGGCGCAGCGACGTCGGACGTGATCCTGCACCACTGCGTGAAGGTGGAGCCGGGTGCCGAGCTCACGCTTCTCGAAAGCGGGCCGGCGGCGGCGCGGTTCAACAAGGTGCTGGAGGTCGACGTGGCCGAGGGCGGCCGGTTCCACCATGTGCGCGCGCAAGGCCGTGACCACGAACGGCGGGCGATCACCCATATCTTCGCCCGCATTGCGAAAGGCGCGCTCTTCAAGTCCTTCACGCTCACGGTGAACGGCCAGATGACGCGGAACGAATGCGTTCTGGAGATCGCCGGCGACGATGCGGTGGCCCATGTCGCGGGCGCCGCGCTTGGCGACGGGGCGACGGCGAAGTTCCATCACGACGATACCGTCTTCGTCACCCATGACGCGGTCGGCTGCGAAAGCCGGCAGGTCTTCAAGAAGGTGTCTGAAGAACGGCGCGACCGGGGTGTTCCAGGGCAAGATCCTGGTCAAGCCCGGCGCCCAGAAGACCGACGGCTACCAGATCAGCCAGGCGCTGCTTCTGGATGAAGACAGCCAGTTCCTCGCCAAGCCTGAACTCGAGATCTACGCCGACGACGTCCAGTGTTCGCACGGCTCCACGACCGGGGCCATCGACGAGACTGCGCTCTTCTATCTCCGGTCGCGGGGCGTGCCGAAGGAGGAGGCGACGGCGCTTCTGATCCTCTCCTTCCTCGCCGATGCGATCGCCGAGATCGAGGATGAGCGGCTCGCGGCCGACATCGTCGCGCGTCTCGAAGCCTGGCTCGCGCGCAGGAAGCGCTGATGGCGGTCACCGACGATATCGTCGCGACCTATCGCGGGCCGAAGGCGGTCGCGCGCCGGATCCTGTCGGGCGAACGGCACGAGGCCCGGGCGCTCGCCTATCTTCTGGCGGCGCTGATCCTGGCCTATATCGCGCTTTGGCCTGCGCTGTCGCGGGCCGATATCCTCTCCGGGCCGGACGCGCCGGTGCCGATGACCCAGCGCATGGTCGCGGCCTTTCTCGGGGTTCTGGCGCTGCTGCCGGTCTTCTACCTGGTCGCGGCACTCAGCCGGATCGCGGCCGGGATGTTCGGCGGACGGGGCAGCTTCTTCTCGGCGCGGATCGTCCTGTTCTGGGCGCTACTCGCCTCGACGCCGCTGATGCTTCTGCGTGGCCTCGTCGCGGGTTTCATCGGTCCGGGGCTGCAGCTTTCCGTCGTCAGCGGTGCGACCTTCGCAGTCTTCATGTGGTTCTGGTTCTCGGGCCTTCGGGTCGCCGAATTCGGAGGCGACGCGTGAGCGGGCTGGTCGATCTTCTCGGCGATCTCGCGCGCCAGACGTTCCGCGATCCGCAAGGTGCGGCGCGGCGGCTCATCGCGCTCAACCCGCCGATGGAGGCGCGCTGGCTCGCACTGTTCCTCGTCGGTGTGCTCGCGGTCCTTGAGACGCGACTGGCGCTGCTGGTGATGCCGGTGAGCGACCCGGCACCGATCTTCGCGGTCATCTCCGACCCCTGGATCGGCGTGCCGGCGCAATGCCTGTCGCTTGTTCTCGTCGCGGGCGGGATCGCCTGGATCGGTGGCCTGTTCGGCGGCGCGGGGCGCTTCGCCGACGCGCTGCTTCTGGTCGTCTGGCTGGAGTTCCTGCTGACGCTTGTGCAGGCGCTGCAGATGGTCCTGATGTTCATTCTGCCGCCCGTTGGCACGCTCCTCGCGCTCGCCTCGATCGGGCTTTTCCTCTGGCTCATGGTCCAGTTCATCGCGGCCCTGCACGGGTTTCAAAATCTCATCAAGGTCTTCGTCGGCATGGTGGGAGGGTTCATCCTCATCGTGACGGCGATGGCGACGCTGCTCGCCGTTTTCGGCATCGTGGCCCCGGTCTAGAAAGGCATCCGCATGTACGACGTCGAGAAGGTCCGCGCCGATTTCCCGATCCTGTCGCGCGAGGTGAACGGCAAGCCGCTCGTCTATCTCGACAACGGCGCCTCGGCGCAGAAACCGCGCGTTGTGATCGATGCGATGACGCGGGTCTACGAGCACGACTATGCAAACGTCCATCGCGGGCTGCACTATCTGTCCAATGTGGCGACCGACAGATACGAGGCGGTGCGCGGCATCGTCGCGCGCTTCCTCGGCGCCCCTGACCCCGAGGAGATCGTCTTCACCACCGGCACGACGGAGGGGATCAACCTCGTCTCCTATGCCTGGGCCGCGCCCCGGTTGGCGGCCGGCGACGAGATCGTGCTGAGCGTGCTGGAGCATCACGCCAATATCGTGCCCTGGCACTTCCTGCGCGAGCGGCAGGGCGTTGTGCTGAAATGGGTGGAGCCGGAGGCGGACGGCTCGCTCGATCCGCAGAAGGTGCTGGACGCGATCGGGCCGAAGACGAAGCTCATCGCCGTCACCCAGATGTCGAATGTCACCGGCACCCTCGTCGATGTCGCCGCGATCTGCCGGGGCGCCAAGGCGAAGGGCGTGCCGGTTCTGGTCGATGGCAGCCAGGGCGCAGTGCACCGGCCCGTCTCGGTCCCCGAGATCGGCTGCGATTTCTACGCGATCACCGGGCACAAGCTCTACGGGCCGAGCGGTTCCGGCGCGATCTGGATCGCGAAGGAGCGGATGGCCGAGATGCGCCCCTTCCTCGGCGGCGGCGACATGATCCGCGAGGTGGCGCGCGATACCGTCACCTACAACGATCCCCCGATGAAGTTCGAGGCCGGAACCCCGGGCATCGTCCAGCAGATCGGCATGGGCGTCGCGCTCGACTATCTCATGGCGCTCGGGATGGAGAACGTCGCGGCGCACGAGGCGGCCATTCGCGATTACGCGATGGAGCGGTTCAAGGGCCTCAACTGGCTCAACCTGCAAGGCACCGCGCCGGGCAAGGGGGCGATCTTTTCCTTCACGCTCGAAGGCCCGGCCCACGCGCATGACATCTCCACCGTCCTCGACAAGAAGGGGGTGGCCGTCCGCGCCGGCACCCATTGCGCCATGCCGCTTCTCGACCATCTCGGCGTGACCGCGACCTGCCGCGCCTCGTTCGGGCTCTACAACACTCGCGAAGAGGTCGACAAGCTGATCGAGGCGCTGGAGCTTTGCCACGAGCTTTTCGCCTGAGCGGCGGAATTCCACCGGAGATTGTCCTGCGACAAGGTGTCTGGCATCGGGGGATTGGCTTTAGCGGTTGCATTCAATAGGTTGAATTTGAAACGCGCTTCTTTTCGCGGGCCGGGAGGGCCCACAGGGGAGGTGCCCTATGCGAGCGACGATCATAGCCGCCGTATTGACGGCGGCGGCCTGTTCATTTCCCCTCTGGGCGCAGGAGACCGCCCCGGCCCTGCCCGGGAAGGGCTCCACCGCGGATCACACCAAGTTCGAGGTCCTCAAGCAGTCCTTCGCCTCCGGCCCGGACGTCACCAAGGCTTGCCTGACCTGCCATACCGAGGCCTCGGACCAGGTGATGCACACGCTGCACTGGACTTGGGACTACAGCAATCCCGCGACCGGGCAGACGCTTGGCAAGAAGAACGTCATCAACGCGTTTTGCGGCAACGTGACCAGCAATGAGACGCGCTGCACCTCGTGCCATGTCGGGTATGGCTGGACCGATGTGCGGGCCGAACCGCCGGCCGATCCGACGCGCGTCGACTGCCTCGTCTGCCACGCGGCGCCCGGCACATACGAGAAGGTGGATAACCTTGCCGGCTTGCCGGCGGTGGAGCCGTTGCCGGAGGGCGCCAGGACCATTACCGGCAAACTGGCCGGAACCGCTGAACCTCTCCAAGGCCGCGATGTCGGCCGGACAGCCGCAGCGCGAAAATTGCGGCCAGTGCCATTTCTACGGCGGCGGCGGCGACAACGTGAAGCACGGTGACCTCTCCTCGGCGCTCATCGACCCGCCGAAGGAGGTCGATGTCCATATGGCGAGCGACGGGCTGAACTTCACCTGCGAGACCTGCCATATCAGCAATCAGCACAAGGTGGCCGGATCGCGCTACAACCTGAACGCCCATGACGAGGGCGATACCGGCCTGCCTGGCATGCGCCGCGACGTGGCGACCTGCGAAAGCTGCCACACCGATACGCCGCACGCGGCGACGCTGATCGGGTTGAAGTTGAACGACCATACCGACCGGGTGGCCTGCCAGACCTGCCATATCCCCGAATTCGCTCGTGGCGGCGTGGCCACCAAGACGATGTGGGACTGGTCGACCGCCGGAAAGCTGAAGGAGGGTAAGCCCTACAGCGAGGAAGGCTTCACCCAGTCGAACGGCGAGCACCTTCATACCTACCTCTCGACCAAGGGCGATTTCGCCTGGGGCGAGAATGTCGTGCCCTATTATGCGTGGTTCAATGGTCAGGTCGAATACACGCTTTCCGACGAGACCATCGACCCGACCGGCGTGGTAGAGATCAACCGCCTTTCCGGCGGGCCGGATGACGGGGTCAGCCGCATCTGGCCTTTCAAGCGGATGGAGGGGCGGCAAGCCTACGACAAGGTCCTGAACAAGCTCGTCTATTCCAACGTTTACGGGCCAGACACAGAGTACCGCCTTGTGGACGAATTTCGACTGGGGCAAGGCGATCGAGGCGGGGATGAGATATGCCGGGTCGGACTATTCCGGCGAATACGGCTTCGTCGACACGCATATGTACTGGCCGATCACCCATATGGTCGCGCCGAAGAACGAGGCGCTGAAATGTGACGCCTGCCATGCGAAGGACGGGCGGATGGCGGCATTGGCTGGCGTCTACCTGCCCGGCTCGGGCATGCCGATCGGCGGCAGGATCGGCGTCGCGCTCTTCGCTCACCGCGCTCGGGGCCGCGGTTCACGGCGGGCTGCGGCTCGTCGCAGGAAGGGGAGGGCGGCGCGATGGCTGAACGTCTGGTCAGGGTCTATTCGCGGTTCAACCGGCTCTGGCACTGGAGCCAGGTCGCGGCGATCTTCCTCCTGCTCTTCTCCGGCGCGCGGATCATGGGGCTGCACGGGGCGATGCCCTTCGGGCTTGCCGTGATGGTCCATACCGGCGTCGCGCTGGCGCTCGTCCTGCTCTGGGTCTTCGTCGTCTTCTGGTTGTTGACCACGGGGACGTGGAAGCAGTTCATCCCCGGTATCGCCGGTCTCAGGGAGGTCGCCCGCTTCTACGCCTGGGGCGTCTTCAAGGGCGAGGAACATCCGTACCGCAAGCGCCTTGGCCGCCGGCTGAACCCCTTGCAAGCCATCGCATATTTCGCGCTGAAAGCGGTTCTGATCCCGGCAATCTGGACGACGGGGCTCGTCTATCTCGCCCACGGGCTTTGGTCGCATCTCGATCCGGGCGATTTCTGGCTCTGGCTGGTGGCGAACCTGCACATCCTCACCGGCTTCGCCATCGCGAGCTTCGTGGTCGTCCACGTCTACCTTCTGACCATCGGCCACAGCTTTCGCGAGCACGTGCGACCGATGGTCACCGGCTTCGAGAAGATCGACCTGACGCCGGAGCAGGAGGCCTATCTCGAGGCCAATGAACCCGAACGGTTGCACCGCGGATTGCGCAAAGCGTCGTGACCGCTCGCGGTCGAAAGCCCGTTGCACAGCCCGCATCCCGCCGCTATAGAGCGGGGCACTGCACCCGTAGCTCAGCTGGATAGAGCGCTGCCCTCCGAAGGCAGAGGTCACAGGTTCGAATCCTGTCGGGTGCGCCAATCGATCCCCTGTTGAAGCAATGCCCTGGAAGCTCCGCGTGGGCGCCAGTATTCCGTCCGATGCCCGCCAGTCGCGGACTTGGGATCGGCGATGGGGGAGACGCAGGTGAAGGGCAGCGGCGCTAGACCGGGCGCACGATGTCGAGCTTCACTCGTCGGTCCCGAGACTTCCGCGAAAACATCTTAAATCCGCCACGTTTGGTTAATCATAAGGTAACCGATGAGTTTTCCGTTCGGGACAGTGAAATGCGCCTACTTCTAGCTCTGGCTACAGCCCTTTGCCTCCATGCGTCTTCCGCCGGGGCGGCCTCGGTCTACTTCGATGATTTCGAGCGGCCTGGCGCGGTGACCGGCGCCGGCGGGATTGTCAGTTCGGAAGGCTATTCCGGCGTCAACGGCATTTCCGGCTCGTTCTGGCGCAACGACACCAAGAGCCTCGCGACGACGCTCAGCCTCGGCGGGCTCAGGGCGCATACGCTGATGACGATGGAGTTCGACATCGCCCTCATCGATTCATGGGATGGCGCGATCGGCCGGATCTTCGGCGACGATTTCTTCAACGTGCTGGTCGGGGGCACCCAGGTGCTGCTGACGACCAATTTCGGCGGGCTGGCCGGCGAGCTGAGCAACGGAGTCTACGGCTTCTTCGGCTTCAACCCGAAATATGACGACGAGGCGTATCGCGTGACCACGACCTTCGCGCATACCGGCTCCACGGCCGACTTCTCATTCTTCGCCAACGGCCGCAAATGGCAGGCCGGAATGGACGAGAGCTGGGCGATCGACAATCTCCGGATCAGCACCAACGCGATGGCGCCGGTGCCGCTTCCCGGTGGTCTGGTGCTCTTGGCGGGCGGCCTGGGGCTGCTCGGCTTTGGCCGCGCGCGTCGGGCGACTGCGCGGGGCTTTTTCCTGGCCGTATCCGCGCCTACATCTCTATCCCCCTTTGGCATATCGTGGCCCGGCACGCGTTGAGCAAGATCAATGCGTCGTAATCGCGTACAACTATGATTCGTCCGGTTCAGCCGAGGGTGGAGGTCACGATGGACACGAAAAACACAAATGCCAGCAAAGTGAAAGATCCAGCCGACGATGCGGTAGCAACGATCGCGGCGCTGCAGGCGGCGGGGCCGGGTGCCTTGGGCAAGGCCTATGTCGCGATGCTCGAAGGGGCGGGGGATTTCGGCAATGAGGTGATCCAGTTCGTCGCCGAACGGATCGCCGAAGACGTGAAGACCCAGCACGAGATCATGGAGTGCAAGAACTCCGGCCGATCTGGTGCATATCCAGCAGCGCTTCCTGCAAACGGCGTTCGACCAATACACGGCCGAGACCGGAAAGCTCGTAAAGTTGAGCACCGACTTGCTGCACAACGCCATGCGCAAGACCAACAGCTGACGCCGCACAGGTCCGGTAACGAAAATGGCGCCGAATTCCGGCGCCTCTCTTCAGACGGTCGATGTGGTTTCAGCTGCCCCAGGTCCGGATCGGACCGCAATCCATATGGACGAAGTTCGAGCGGGAGTATTTCCCGACGCCGCCAGCCTCGCAGGCCGTCGCGGCGCGATACATCTGGCTGACCGAGCGCGACCGCAGCCGGAGATCGGCGGCCTGAGCCTTCATGTGCAGCGAATTCCGCGCGACACCTCGCGAGGACGCGCGCAGGAGCGCATTTGTCTTCGCGGTGCGGTAGCCGGACAGGAGCATGAAGGGCTCGCTCACATCGAGAAGCCGGTGCGCGGCAGCAGCGATGTCGATGGTGCGCGGATCGACGTATTTCGTCTCGTCCGAGCGCCAGTCGCGCATGAAATAGGTGATTTCGTTCAGCGCCTCGGGCACATACTTGCCCTCGATCCAGTAGATCGTGTCGATACTCTCGCCCGTCCGGCCCGAATACATGCGGATGCGGCGGATATCGCCGGCGCCGCGCAGGAGGCTGAAGGCTTTGGAGCTGGTTGGTGCCGCGACCACGGCTGTCGCCGCGAAAGCCGCAAGTAGTCCACGCCGAGTGAACCCCGAGGTTGAGTGATCTGTCATGGCTGCACGCCTGTCCCGTAGCTACTCGCCGCCTTTTCAGCGGCTTGATCTTTGAATTCCCCAAGTGCTGCCACTTTATTGCACAAGACGATTCCTGCGCCAACCGGGCAATTGTGCGCAGTCCGGAAATTCAAGGCCGATCGGCGAGATTTCGCTGAAACGCGATTCCTGTGGCTTTCGGGCCGATAAATTCGCTCGCGCGTGACCGAAATGCGACAGTGATCGGAGGCGTCGGGCCGGTCTGGCCGTTTCGTGAATGGACTTGATGCCGCGAATGCCGGACAGTGTCGTCAGGCCCGAACAGGACACCACATTTAGAGGTTTACATGACGTCGACAAGCCGACGCTCCGGTATGGTCAATCTCGCGGCCGTTATCGCTCTGTCATTGGCACTCAGTTCTCCTGGGCCAGTGGACGCGCTGACGCCTGCGGACCTCGCCTTCCGCCAGGCGGTCGCCGAGCAGGCCGCCGAGGACCGCGCGGTGGCGGAGTTCTACCGGGAACGCGACTATGCGCCGCTCTGGACGACGGGGGCCGACGCCGCCCGCCGCGCCGCTCTCTTCGGGGCGCTCGCTCGGGCGGACGATCACGGATTGCCGGAAGGCAAGTATCACATCGAAGAGTTGAAGTTGGCCTTCGCCACGCTCGGATCGGAACGCCAGCGCGGCAAGCTCGAGGTCGCGGTGACGGAGGCCTTCCTGGCCTATGCCCGTGATGTCCAGACGGGGTTCATCGTCCCGGCGAGCGTTGATCCCGGCCTTGTTCGCGAAGTGCCGCTGCGCGATCCCTTGGCGACGTTGCGGGCCTTTGCCGCCTCAGAGCCGGCGGCCTTCCTGCGCGGGCTGCCGCCGCAATCGCCGCAATACGAACAGCTCCGCCGTGCCCGGCTGGATCTCAAGGCGGTGATTGCCACCGGCGGCTGGGGCGGAACCGTTTCGGCCGGAGACCTGCGTCCCGGCGACAGCGGCGAGGCGGTGATCGCACTCCGCGACCGGCTGATCCGCATGGGCTATCTTCGCCGGTCGGTCGCGGTGAACTTCGACGGGGCACTGCAGAAGGCTGTGCAGCAATTCCAGATAGATCACGGCCTGGCGCCCGACGGCATCGCCGGCGCGGGAACGATCGCCGAGATCAATGTCGGCGCCGAGGCGCGGCTGCGGTCGGTCGTCGTCGCGATGGAGCGGATGCGCTGGATGAACGGCATCGCGCTCGGCAAGCGGCATATCTGGGTCAACCTGCCCGATTTCACCGCCAAGATCGTCGACGACGGCAAGGTGACGTTCGAGACGGTCACGGTCGTCGGCATGAACCAGCACGACCGGCGCAGCCCGGAGTTTTCCGACCAGATGGAGTTCATGGTCATCAACCCGACCTGGAACGTCCCGCGCTCCATCACCGTCAAGGAATACCTGCCGATGCTGCAGAAGAATCCCAACGCGGCGGGGCATCTGAAGATCGTCGACCGGCGGGGCAGGGTGGTGAACCGGGCCGAGACCGATTTCACCCAGTTCACCGCGCAGAATTTCCCGTTCTCGATGTCGCAGCCGCCCTCGGACAGCAACGCGCTCGGCCTGGTGAAGTTCATGTTCCCGAACAAGTGGAACATCTACCTGCACGACACGCCGTCGAAATCGCTTTTCCAGAAGGAAGTGCGCGCCTTCAGCCACGGCTGCATCCGACTCGGCGACCCCTTCGATTTCGCCTATGCGCTTCTGGCACCGCAGACCGACGATCCGAAGGGTCTTTTCGAGCAGCATCTGCGGACGCGGAACGAGAACACGATCATGCTCGACCAGCCGGTGCCGGTGCATCTGGTCTATTTCACCGCCTGGCCCTCGGCTCGGGGCGAGATCGAGTACCGGCGTGACGTATACGGTCGCGATGGGCGGATTTTCGACGCCATGCAGGCTGCCGGGGTGGTCTTGGACGAGGTTCAGGGCTAAATCCGTTCGGGGGCCCGCGCGGTTCCCTGGAATGGGTGCGGAACGATGCGAAAGTCCCATACGATCGAGGAAATCGCCAAGGCGCTCGGCGCCGAGGCCGTGGGTGATCTGTCACTGAAGGTCTCAGGCGTGGCCGAGCCGGCGCGGGCGGGGCCGGACGATCTGGCGCTGGCGATGGATGCGAAATACGCGGGCGGCCTTGCCGAGGGTGCCGCGCGGGCGGCGGTGCTCTGGCCCGGAGCCGACTGGCGGGCGCTGGGACTGGCGGCGGCGATCTTCGCGCCCAGGCCGCGTCTGGCGATGGCGGCGATAACCAAAAGCTTCGATGCGGGGCCCGGCATCGCCGACGGCATTCATCCGACCGCGATCCTCGGCGCGGGCGTGACCATCGGCATCGGCGCGGCCATCGGCCCCTTCGCCGTCATCGGCGCGGGCACGCGGATCGGTGCGGGTGCGCGGATCGCCGATCACGTCAGCATCGGCGCTGGCGTGACCATTGGTGATGATGCGCTGATCCTTTCGGGCGTCCGCATCGGTCGCAACGTGCGCATTGGCGACCGCTTCATCTGCCAGCCGGGGGCGGTCATCGGGTCCGACGGGTTTTCCTATGTCACGCCCGAGAAGTCGGGCGCCGAGGAGGTGCGCGAGACGCTGGGCCGGAGGACCGAGATCAAGGCGCAGAAGTGGCTTCGCATCCAGTCGCTCGGCGGGGTCGAGATCGGCGACGACGTGGAAATCGGCTCGAATGCGACGATCGACGCGGGCACGATCCGCGCGACCGCGATCGGCAACGGCACCAAGCTCGATAACCTCGTCCATCTCGGCCACAACGTCGTGGTGGGCGAGGATTGCCTGCTCTGCGGCCAGACCGGGATCGCGGGATCGGTCAGGATTGGCGATCGCGTGATCCTCGGCGGCCAGTGCGGCGTGGTCGACAACATCTTCATCGGCGACGACGTGATCGCAGGCGGCGGAACCAAGATCCTGTCGAACGCGCCGGCCGGCCGGGTGCTTCTGGGCTATCCGGCGCTGAAGATGGAAACCCATGTCCAGGCATGGAAGAACATCCGTCGCCTCGGCCGGCTTTTCGAGCAGGTGGCGGCCCTTCGCGCGGCTGTAGCGGGCTCCGGGCAGGGCGAGCCGAAGGAAAAGGGGGGCGACGATGAACATTAGGGACAAGGTGATGGCGATCATCGCCGAACAGGCGGTGCTCGACGTCGCGGAGGTGAAGCCCGAGATGACGCTTCAGGACCTCGGCATCGACAGCCTCGGGCTCGTCGAGTCGATCTTCGCGATCGAGGAGGAATTCGACATCTCGGTTCCTTTCAACGCGAACGAGCCGGGCAAGAGCGGGTTCGACATGTCCTCGGTCGAGGCGATCATCCGCGCGGTCGAGGATCTGGTGGCGCAGGCCGCATGAGGCGCGTCGCCATCACCGGCGCCGGAACGATCAACGCGCTCGGCCACGACGTGGCGACGACGATGACGGCTCTGCGCGAGGGACGCTGCGGGATCAGCCCGCTCGATTTCCGCGATGTCGAGAGGTTGTCGATCCGGATCGGCGGCCAGGTCCGCAACTGGGAGCCGGAGGCGCATTTCAACCGCCAGGACATCGCGCTTTACGACCGTTTCACCCAGTTCACCATGCTCGCCGCCCGGCAGGCAGTGGAGCATTCCGGCCTCGATTTCCGCGGCAAGCTCGGCCTTGAATGCGGCGTCGTCCTCGGCACTGCCGGCGGCGGTGTCACCACCTGGGACGAGAATTACCGCACCGTCTACGAGGAGGGCAAGAACCGCGTCCATCCCTTCGTCGTGCCGAAGCTGATGAACAATGCCGCGGCAAGCCATGTCAGCATGGAATGGAGCCTTCGCGGCCCGTCCTTTACCGTCGCCACCGCCTGCGCCTCGTCGAACCACGCGATGGGGCTGGCGTTCCAGATGGTGCGTTCGGGCGCGACCCGCGCGATGATCACCGGCGGGTCCGAGGCGATGCTCTGTTTCGGCGGGATCAAGGCCTGGGAAGGGCTCAGGGTTATGTCGAAGGACGCCTGCCGGCCCTTCAGTGCCAACCGCAACGGCATGGTGCAGGGCGAGGGCGCCGGCGTCTTCGTCTTCGAGGACTGGGACCACGCGCAGGCGCGCGGCGCCGAGATCCTCGCCGAGGTCGCGGGGTTCTCGATGACCTCGGATGCGGCCGACATCGTCATGCCGAACCAGGCCGGGGCGGAGCGGGCCATTGCCGGCGCCCTCAGCGATGCCGGGCTCGATCCGGCCGATGTCGGCTATGTCAATGCCCACGGCACCGGCACCGCCGCCAACGACAAGACCGAATGCGCCGCCGTGGCCCATGTCTTCGGCCATCATGCCGACCGGCTGATGATCTCGTCGACGAAGTCCATGCATGGCCACCTGATCGGCGGCACCGGGGCGGTGGAACTTCTGGCCTGTATCATGGCGCTCCGCGACGGGGTGATCGCACCGACGATCGGCTACGAGGAGCCGGACCCGGAATGCGCGCTCGACGTCGTGCCCAACGTCGCACGCGAGGCGAAGGTCAGCGCGGTTCTCTCCAACGCCTTCGCCTTCGGCGGGCTGAACGCGGTGCTCGCGCTCCGTCGCGCCTGACCTCGGTAGTTCAAAAGAAACGGGCCGCCCGGCGGGGCGGCCCGTTCATGATCGCGTACCGCCGGAGCTTGGCGTCATTCCTTCGGTGCGTTGGCCTTGGTCACCGCTTCGAACCCGGCGGTGAAGCCTTTCAGCGAGATGTCCACATCCACGGTCCGGGTCGGATCGGCCACCGGCACGACCGAGATCTTGGCGACAATGCCCTTCTTGAAGCCGTCGATGTCCTCCTTGGTGAAGCCGACGCGCGCGACGCAGCCGACATCGGTGCAGAAGGTGAACGGGTAGCGCTTGGTCGCGCCCGCATCGACGGTGATGTTGAGCTGCTGGGTGAGGAGCGTCTCGAGCGGCACGATCACGGTCGCGCCCGCGACCGCGTCGCCACCCTCGGGCAGCGCCACGATACTGATCTCAGAGATCGGCTTGTTGCTCTCCTTCTCCGTCAGGAGTTGGTAGAGCTGGCAGGGGTCCGAGCCGTCCTCGGTCCGCACGCAGCGCAGTTGCCAGGCGTCGAAGGTTTCCTGGACGTAGGGCTCGCCGACGCCGTCGGCGGCCGGCGCGGCAGCGGGGGCTTCGGCCGGAGCCTCGGCGGCCGTTCCGGCATCTGGCGCCGCCGGTGCCGCTGCCTCCTGCGCCAGGGCCGGCGCGACCAGGGCGAGGGTCAGGATCAGGGTCAGCGGTCTGGTGAATGCGGGCATGGGTTCTTTCCGTTCATCCGTTGGGATTTCGGGCATGGCTTTATCATGCCGCCAAGGGAGTGTCAGTGCCGAAAGCGGAGAATTCGCGGGGCAGCGACATTTCGCCAAGCGTCCGGGCAGAGCGCCGAACGCGCACGAAAAAAGGGCCCCGCCGGGGCCCTTTCCAATTCGTTCGCTCCCTGTCGGACAGGCCGACTTAGTCATTGATGCGAACGCTATTCAGTTCGGCCCATTGCGTCAACTGGAAAAATCGCACCTTCCACGAATTTGATTTTGCACAAAAAAAAGCCGCGCACGAAGGCGCGGCCAGTCTGACAGGGAGGAAGTCTCATCCGGCAGAAGAGGACATGCGGCCGGATGCATTCGAACTCTGGCATGGCTGGGTTAAGAATGTATTGTGGCGCCGGGACGAGTTATGCGATGGGGGAAAGGGTGCTTACAGACGGTGGAATTTTCGTCGGCGGCGGAGGCGAGGGCTACAAGACGCCTCAGCAGTTGCTGTTGAAATATGGCAATCGACACGGTCTGGTCGCAGGGGCGACGGGCACCGGCAAGACCGTGACCTTGCAGATCCTGGCCGAAGGGTTTTCTGCCGCCGGCGTTCCGGTCTTCCTGTCGGACGTCAAGGGCGACCTCGCCGGGCTCGCCGTGGCCGGTTCGACCGCGGCCAAGCTCCACGACGCTTTCATGAAGCGCTGCGCGACGATCGGCTACGACCTGCAATACCAGGCCTTCCCGGTCGCCTTCTGGGATCTCTTCGGCGAGCAGGGTCACCCGATTCGCACGACCGTGACCGAGATGGGCCCGCTCCTGCTCGCGCGGCTGATGGACCTTTCCGAGGCGCAGGAGGGCGTTCTCAACATCGCCTTCCGGCTCGCCGACGAAGAGGGGCTGCCGCTGCTCGACCTGAAGGACCTGCAGGCGATGCTGGTCTGGATCGGCCAGAACGCGGCCACGATCGGCATGCGCTACGGCAATGTCGCGCCCGCCACGGTGGGGGCGATCCAGCGCCAGCTCCTGGTGCTGGAAAACCAGGGCGGCACAAGGCTTTTCGGCGAACCGGCGCTCGATCTCTTCGACATGATGCGCACCGCGCCGGACGGGCGCGGGCAGATCAACATCCTCGCCGCCGACACGCTGATGTCCTCGCCCCGGCTCTATGCGACCTTCCTGCTGTGGCTCCTTTCGGAGCTTTTCGAGGAACTGCCCGAGGTGGGCGACCCCGACAAGCCGAAATTCGTCTTCTTCTTCGACGAGGCGCATCTCTTGTTCGACGGCGCGCCGAAGGCGCTTGTCGACAAGGTGGAGCAGGTGGCGCGGCTGATCCGCTCGAAGGGGGTCGGGGTCTATTTCGTCACCCAGAACCCGGCCGACGTGCCGGACGACATCCTCGGCCAGCTCGGCAACCGGGTCCAGCACGCGCTCCGAGCCTTTACCGCGAAGGACCAGAAGGACCTAGCGCGGGCCGCGCAGAACTACCGGCCGAACCCGGCCTTCGACACCGAAGACGCGATCAAGGAAGTCGGCACCGGCGAGGCGGTCACGTCCTTCCTCGAGGCCAAGGGCGTGCCTGGAATCGTCCAGCGGACGCTGGTGCGCCCGCCGGCGAGCCAACTCGGCCCGATCACGCCCGAGGAGCGCCGCGCCACCATCGCCGCGACCGGGCTCGGCGCGAAATACGACAAGGTCGTCGATCGCGAGTCCGCCTTCGAGCGGCTCCAGACCCGCGCGGCCAAGGCTGCCGAGGCAGCCGCGAAGGCCGAAGCCGAGGAAGCGCGGCTGAAGGAAGATGAACGCGAGTTGAAATCCGCCCGCCGCTACGACGGGCGCGACGTCGGCCGCTCCACCTCGCGCCGCGCGTCGCGCTCCGACAGCGTTGCCACCGCCTTCGGCAAGAGCATCGCGAGGCAACTCGGCACGAAGACCGGCCAGGCGATCGTGCGAGGCATCCTCGGATCACTCTTTAAGTCGCGGTGACTGCGCCGCGTCGGCGCGCTTTCGCCGCCCTGAAATCCGGCAATCGGCGGAGGCGCACGCGCTCCATCTGATGCCGCCATATGGCCATTTTCCTGCTCGAATACGGTGTTATGGAAGTGCCCGCTCCGGGGTGCGTCCACTTTCGCCGGAGCATTGCCATGAGGTGAGGAGCGATCGCAATGACACGAAGCGCGGCCGAACAATACATGCTGGAATTGGTGAACAGGGCGCGGCTCGATCCGGCCGCAGAAGCGGCGCGTTTCGGAATTGCCCTGAATGCCGGATTGGCGCCGGGAACGATCGACCCGAGCGCCAAGCAGGTTCTCGCGCCCAACGATCTGCTGGAGGATTCGGCGTCGAACCATTCGCTGTGGATGCTTGCGACGAACACGTTCGACCATACCGGCGTCGGCAACAGCACCCCGGGAGACCGGATGGCGAATTCCGGCTATGTCTTCAGCGGAAGCTCGACCTGGGGCGAGAACATTTCCTGGAGTGGGACGACCGGAACACTCGATCCCGCGAGCGCGATCACATCGCAGCATGAGGGTCTCTTCCGAAGCTCCGGCCACCGCACGAACATTCTCGGCGACGCCTACCGCGAGATCGGGATCGCCCAGGAGTTGGGAAGCTTCACCAGCGGCAGTTCAACCTACAATGCGTCGATGGTAACGCAGAATTTCGCGAAATCCGGCCCCGACGTTTTCCTGACGGGGGTTGCGTATTCGGACGGGGACGGGGACGACTTCTATTCGATCGGCGAGGGGGTGGCGAATGTCACCTACGCGATCGGAGGCAACTCGACGCAGACGGCGGCGGCGGGGGGCTATGCGCTGACGACTGAGCGCCGGCGGCGGGTGTCAGCGTCACGGTGACGCCGCAGGGCGGCTCGGCCTCGGTGGTCGAGGTCGATCTCTCGGGCGGGAACGTCAAGCTTGACCTCATCGATGGCACGCTCTTCCGCACCTCGGGCAACCTGGTGCTGATCTCCGGCGTCGCGGATGCGGAGCTTCTCGGCATCGCCGATCTGTCGCTGACCGGGAACAGTGCTGACAATGACCTGACGGGCAACCGGGGTTCAAACGCATTGGTCGGCAATGACGGCAACGACACGATCTCCGGCTTGCTCGGCAACGACACGCTGAACGGCGGCAATGGCTGGGACAAGCTCTATGCCGGCGATGGCGACGATGTCGTCAATGGCGGCAACGGTCGAGACACGGCCTGGCTCGGCAATGGCAACGACGTCTTCGTCGACAACACCCAGAACGATGCGAACGGCAATGACACGGTCTTTGCCGGCGCCGGCGACGACAGGATCAATGGCGGTGGCGGGCACGACCTCTTCAATGGCGAGGACGGCAACGACACGATCTCCGGCTGGCTTGGCAACGACACGCTGAACGGCGGCAATGGCTGGGACAAGCTCTATGCCGGCGATGGCGACGATGTCGTCAACGGCGGCAATGGTCGTGATACCGCCTGGCTCGGCAATGGCAACGACGTCTTCGTCGACAATACCCAGAACGATGCGAACGGCAATGACACGGTCTTTGCCGGCGCCGGCAACGACAGGATCAATGGCGGTGGCGGGCACGACCTCTTCAATGGCGAGGACGGCAACGACACGATCTCCGGCTGGCTCGGCAACGACACGCTGAACGGCGGCAATGGCTGGGACAAGCTCTATGCCGGCGATGGCGACGATGTCGTCAACGGCGGCAATGGTCGCGACGTGGTGTCGCTCGGGACCGGAAACGACGTGTACACAGACACCGTGCAGAATGACGCCAACGGGCGCGACACGGTCTATGGCGATGCCGGCAACGATACGATCGATGGCGGCGGCGGTGACGACTGGCTGAACGGCGGTGTCGGCAACGATGTGCTGACCGGCGCTGCAGGGGCGGACAGCTTCGTGTTCGGTCTGGGGTTCGGCCAGGATATGGTCACCGACTTCGCCGACGACGTCGACACGCTGGTCTTCGACGACGCGCTCTGGGGCGGCGGGCTGACGGTGGATCAGGTGATCGCGACTTTCGGCGCCACCGTCGGCGGCGATGCCGTCTTCGATTTCGGTGGCGGAGACGTCATGACCGTCGCCGGTATCGCCTCCCTCGGCGCCTTCACCGACGATATCATGATCATCTGACCGGGCTCAGAGCGGGCGGATCTTCAGCCGGGTAATACGGTTTTCCTTGCGGCTGAGGACCTCGAAGCGGAAGCCGTGGAACGAGAAGACCTGGCCCTCGGCCGGGATCATCTGCGCCTCGTGGATCACGAGGCCGGCGATTGTGTTCGCTTCGTTGTCCGGCAGCGTCCAGTCGGTCGCGCGGTTGAGGTCGCGGATGGTCATCGCACCGTCGACGATGCAGTCGCCGGTTTCGGTCCGTTTCAGCGGATGTTCGGCATCCATGTCGAATTCGTCGGTGATCTCGCCCACGATCTCCTCGATGATGTCCTCAAGCGTGATCAGGCCGCGCAGATCGCCGTATTCGTCGACGACCAGCGCGAAATGGGTGCGCCGCCTCAGGAATTCCCGCATCTGCTCGTCGAGCGGCGTCGTCTCGGGCACGAAATAGGGCGGCTTGGCGACGCTCAGGATGTCGAGGTCGCTGATCGAGTCGATCTGGCCGTCGCCGGTGCGCAGGAAGCGTTCCACCGCGCGCAAGAGATCCTTGGCGTGGATCACCCCGACGATGTTGTCGCGCTCGCCGCGAAAGAGCGGCAAGCGCGAATGCGGCGAGGCGAGCGCGCGCGAGATGAGTTCGTCCGGCCGGGAATTGACGTCGAGCATCTCGATCTGGCTCCGGTGGCGCATGATCTCCTCGACCGTGCGGTCCGACAGGTCGAGCGCGCCGAGAAGCCGGTCGCGGTCCTCCTTCAGCACCGCGCCCTCGGAATGGCCGAGCGCCAGCGCGCCGACGATCTCGTCGCGAAAGCTGAGGATGTGGCTGTCGGGATCGGTGCGGACGCCGAAGATCATCAGAAGGCCGCGCACGATCATCCGGACCAGGGAGACGATGGGCGTGAGGACGAGGATCAGGACCCGGATCGGTCGCGCCACCCGCGCCGCGGCGGTTTCGGGCGCGGTGATCGCGTAGGTCTTCGGCAACACCTCGGCAAAGATCAGCACCAGCGCCGTCATCACCAGCGTCGCCACGGCCACCCCGTTGGCGCCGAAGATGCGCGAGAAGAGCGCGGTTGCCAGCGCCGCCGAGAGGATGTTGGCGACGTTGTTGCCCAGAAGGATCGCGCCGATCAGCTTTTCGCCGTCCTCGGTCACCTCGAGCGCCGTTTCGGCGCCGACGTTGCCCTTGTCGGCCTGCGCCCGGAGCTTGCCGCGCGACGCGGCCGTGAGTGCGGTTTCAGAGCCCGAAAAGAACGCCGACAGCAGAAGAAGCGCGAAGATCGCGCCTGCGGTCAGCCAGAAAGCGCTGTCAAGTATGCCTGTGCTGGTCATCGGACCCGTCCTTTCGATCTTGACCGTTTATGGGCGAGCCGCGTTCCGCCTTCAAGATGCCGGTTGAGGAACCGGATCATCCGTCGTCGCGTGCGAGCGGATGGTGGTCGAGAACGAGGTCACGCAGCCGTTCGTCGAGGACATGGGTGTAGATTTCGGTGGTCGAGACATCGGCATGGCCAAGAAGCGTCTGGATCACCCTGAGATCGGCGCCGCCGGCCAGAAGATGGGTCGCGAAGGCGTGGCGCAGGACATGCGGCGTGACGCGGGCCGGCGCAATGCCGGCGGCGGCGGCCAGGTCCTTGAGGAGGCCGTGGAACGCCTGCCGGGTCATGTGCCCCGCGCGTCCGCGCGCGGGAAAAAGGTGGCGGCCGGGGCGGAATGCGCGCCTCGGCCCGCGCCGCTTCCTCGGCGGCATCGCGGGCGGCAAGCCATTCGGCGAGCGCCGCGCGGGCAGGGGAGGAGAGCGGCACCATCCGCTCCTTGCCGCCCTTGCCCTTGACCAGCAGCATCCGCGGATCGCCCCGCGCGGCCGCGACGGGCAGGCCGACAAGCTCGCTCACCCGCATGCCGGTCGCGTAGAGAAGCTCCATCAGGCAGATGTTGCGCAGCCGCTCGAAGGCGCCGCGCCCGCTCTCGCGGCTCGCGGCAAGAAGCCGGTCGACCTCCTCGACGCTCAGCACTTTCGGCAGGCGTTTCGCCCGGCCGGGTCCGGTGATCTGGATCGCCGGATTGTCGCCGCGCCAGCCTTCCTCGTAGGCGAAGCGGTAAAGCTGGCGGATCGAGGAAAGACGGCGCGCCCGGGTGGCGCGCGACAGCCCCTCGGCCTCGCAGGCGACGAGATAGGCCTCGACATCGGCTCGGGTCGCGCCGACAAAATCCCTCGATTTCCGCGACAGCCACTCGCCGAAATCCTTCAGGTCGCGGCCATAGGCGAGAAGCGTGTTGCGCGCCGCGTCGAGTTCGGCCGCCTGTGCCTCGAGAAAGGCCGAGATCCAGCGCGCCGTCTCCGGTGCGTCTCCGCCATTGCCTCAGCCCCGCCGCTCGAGGAGCACGAGTTCCAGGGCGGTGCGGCGCGCGATGGATTCGAGACCGAGCCTGGCGCAGAAGGCGCAAGCCGTCGGTGATGCCGCGCAGGTCGCCGCGGGCACCTTCGGTGATGCGGTCGATGGTCAGCAGCAAGGCCTCGCCCAGCCGGTTCTCGGCGAGAAGCGTCGGCGAGATCGGTCGGCAGCCCGCCTTCGGTCGCGAAGGCCGCATGGACCGCGGCGCCCATCTGATCGGTCGGCGTCGTGCCGGCGCTTTGGCCCATCGGCCAGCCCGATCAGGAAGCGTTCCTCCGCAGTCTCCGGCGTTCGGGACCGGGCGACTGCCTCGTAGTCCTCGGAGAGGAGCCCGATGCGGAAGGCAAGCGACCCGGCGGCGCCGGGCAGGTCGAGCGACGACAGCCGAGACTCCGTAAAGTGCCGCGAACGGCACTTCCAGTTCCACTCCGGTCATCTGCTGCCAGGCGGCCGGAAGGGTGCGGGCGATGGCGCCAGTCTCGCCGGCGGAAAGCGCCGCGTCGAATGCCTGAATCGCCGAAACCCGTTCCCAGACCCCGCCGGAGGCCGCCGCCTTCCGTTCGGTGTAAAGTCCCAGAAGCCGGTTCGGTTCGATCGCACCGCTCCGCGCCAGACGTTCGCCGGCCTCGAGCCGGGTCTTCCAGCCGGAGTTCGACCGCAGGTCCGCCTGTGCGAAGGCCACCGGCAGCGTCGTCGTCGGCAGCGGCTGGCCGATCGCCTCCATCAGCCGGAGGACGAGCGGCGAGGGGCGGGCGGGCATCGGCAGGTCGGGCTCGCCCTCGAAAAGCTCGGGGTCGAGGAAACGTTCGAGAAGCGCCGACATGTCGGCGTCGATGTAGCCGAGCGTCTCGCCCGTCCTGAGCGAGAGGGCCGCCGCGTTCCAGTCGCCGCCGCGCGCGAGGCAGAAGACCCGCGCCGGAAAGGTCGGCGCGACGGAGGGGGTCGCGCGCATCACCTCGCAGGCGCGGTCCTCCTGTCCGGTCAGAAGCGCGATATCGAACCAGCGGCGAAAGGGCTCGGCCTGCGGCGTCTCGATCTGTTCGAGAAGCGCCAGCGCCGGATCGAGCGCGCCGAGATCGAGGAGCTTGTCGATCCGGGCGAGGAAAAGCTCGCCGCGCAGATCGGAATCGACCGGCGGCGCCAAGCTCGGCCAGCAACAGCGTGTAGAGAAGCCCCTGGATCGTCGGCAGCGCATCGACACGCTCGGCCCGGATCAGCCGCGCCAGCTCGGCCGAGGCGGTGATGCCCCAGAGATCGCGCGGCAGCCCGGTCGTGGACGCCGGCAGAAGCCCGATCGCGTCGAGCGACGGCGCGTCGAGCGGCATCACCGTGATCGGATCGCGGGTGATGCCGGAGGCCACCGGCGGTTCGATCGCGGTCGAGGGCGGCAGCGGCATCGCGGCCGGCGTCGCCATCGACTTCGACAGCCAGTCGATCGCCGAAAGCGGCTCCGTCCCGTGGGATTCGGCATGAAGCCCAGTGGCGGCGATGAAAAGCGCGGGCAGAAGGGCGCCCGTCCTACCTGTCGACATTCAGTTCAACCGGTTCCGATACCTCGACCCGCTCCGGAGTCATGTCGCCAAGATAAGCATATCCCGCCAGCCCGGCAAAGCCGAGCAGCGCGAGGATGAAAAGGACTCTTGAGAATGCGCAACATCTGGTCCTGCCTGGTCTTCTTGTTCTTTTCTTGTTGTTCTGCCTGCCTCTGCCTCGAACGGGTCAGGTTTGTCGGTCGTTCGTGCAAGTCGGCGTTCGTGCAAGTCGGGCGTTCGTGCAAGTCCGGCACGAACGACGGATTATATATGGCATTTGTGGCAAGTTCACGCCATTCAGGGCAGAAAGTTGCATCATGGGCAGGAGGCCGCTGCCCCGGCGCCAGCGGGCCGGACGGTGCGCACGTGACGATGAAGCAGGGAAACGGCGTTTGGGGCGCAGGTTGAAAAAGACGATCGTGCTGATCGGCATGATGGGGGCAGGCAAGACCGCGGTCGGCAACGCGACTCGCCCGGATGCTCGGCGTCGATTTCCTCGATTCCGACGACGAGATCGAGCGCGCCGCCAACATGGCGGTCGCGGATATCTTCCAGCGCGACGGCGAGGCGTTCTTTCGCGCGCGCGAGGCCGAGGTGCTGGCGCGGCTGCTGGCGGGTCGGCCCTGCGTCCTTTCGACCGGCGGCGGCGCGTTCCTGGCCGAGGGCAACCGGACGATGATCGCCGAGAAGGGCGTCGCGGTCTGGCTGAAGGCCGATCTCGATCTTCTCTGGCAGCGGGTCCGGCACAAGACGACGCGCCCCTTGCTGCGGACGCCCGACCCGAAGGCGACGCTCGCGGGATTGCTGCAGGCCCGCGAAGGCATCTATGCCGAGGCGGAGATCACGGTCGAGGCGCGGCCGCACTACTCGATCGAGGAGATGGCCGCGAAGGTGATCGACGCGCTGTCGGCGCGACCCGACATTCTGGAGACGACATGACGGAAATGATCGACAGCGTCCGGGTGGCGCTCGGTGAGCGGAGCTACGACGTGCGGATCGGCGCAGGGCTTCTGGCGCGCGCGGGCGACGAGATCGGGCCGCTGCTGCATCGCCGGCGCGTGGCGGTCCTGACCGATGAGACCGTCGCCGCGACGCATCTCGACGCGCTTGCGCGACGGGCTCGGCGACATCGCGATGACCGCGCTCGCGCTTCCCGCCGGCGAGGCGACGAAGGGCTGGCCGCAGTTTTCCCGCGCCGTCGACTGGCTCCTGGCCGAGAAGGTCGAACGGCGCGACATCGTCATCGCGCTCGGCGGCGGCGTGGTCGGCGACCTTGGCGGGCTTTGCCGCCGCCGTCCTCAGGCGCGGCGTGCGCTTCGTGCAGATCCCGACGACGCTGCTGGCGCAGGTCGACAGTTCCGTCGGCGGCAAGACCGGCATCAACTCGGTCCACGGCAAGAACCTGATCGGCGCCTTTCACCAGCCGTCGCTGGTGCTCGCCGATATCGGCGTCCTCGACACGCTGCCGGCGCGCGATTTCCTCTCGGGCTACGGCGAGGTGGTGAAATACGGGCTGCTGGGCGATGCCGGCGTTCTTCGACTGGCTGGAGGCGAACGGCCCCGCGCTTGCCGCCGGCGACCGCGACGGCGCGCGCACTACGCCGTGCGCCGATCGGTCGAGATGAAGGCGCGGATCGTCGAGCGCGACGAGACCGAGGAGGGCGACCGCGCGCTCCTGAACCTCGGCCACACCTTCTGCCACGCGCTCGAGGCCGCGACCGGCTATTCCGACCGGCTTCTGCACGGCGAGGGCGTCGCGATCGGCTGCGCGCTGGCCTTCGAGCTTCAGCAGCGGCTCGGCCTGTGCAGTCAGGAAGCGCCGAGCCGGGTCCGCGCGCATCTGAAGGCGATGGGGATGAAGACCGACCTCTGCCGACATCCCCGGCGAGCTGCCGGGGGCCGAGGCGCTTATGGCGCTGATGGCGCAGGACAAGAAGGTGCTGGACGGCCGCCTGCGCTTCATCCTCGCGCGCGGGATCGGCGACGGCTTTCGTCGCGACGCGAGGTCGATGCCGCCGCGGTTCTGTCGGTGCTCGAGGAAGCGCTCCTCCGGCGCTGACCGGCTGAGGCGCGCCGCGGAGCCTGTCGCCTGACGGAAACGGGCGCGGCCGTTCGGCCGCGCCCATCGTCCGCCCGGCAGGGCGTCGTTCAGAACGGGATTTCGTCGTCGAGATCGGCCGGCCGCCGCCGCCACCGCCACCGCTGCTACTGCCGGAGCCGCCGTCGCTGCTACCGCCCGAGCCGCCGCCATAGCCACCGCCCGAGCGGTCGTCGTCGAAGCCGCCGCCGCCACCGCCTTCGCCGCGACCGTCGAGCATCACCAGGGTCGAGCCGAAGTTGCGCAGCACGACTTCGGTCGAATAGCGGTCGGCCCCCGACTGGTCCTGCCATTTGCGGGTCTCGAGCTGGCCCTCGATATAGATCTTCGAGCCCTTCTTCAGATACTGCTCGGCGACCTTCACGAGACCTTCGGAAAAGATCGCGACCGAATGCCATTCGGTCTTTTCGCGCCGCTCGCCGGTGGCGCGGTCGCGCCAGGTCTCGGAGGTCGCGATCCTCAGGTTGCAGACCTTGCCGCCATTCTGAAACGACCGCACTTCCGGGTCGCGGCCGAGATTGCCGACCAGAATGACCTTGTTCACTGACCCCGCCATGCGGACCTCCTCGTCACGATTTCATCGGTCCCCGTTAGACCATCCGGCTCCGGCCAAGAAAAGCACTCTTGGTTAAGAATCCGCTAATTCCCGGAGCCGATCGCTTGGACAGGCGTCTCTTACCACCGTTGCAGATCGCGGATGGACGGATTTCTCCCTCTCCTCTGTCTATGGGCACTGCCACTCCGGCACCGCATTTGGCTGGCGGGAAGCTGGTGCATCCTGCCCCGGTCCACGGAGATACGAGACGTGACACCGACGAAGACCTTCGCGGCCGCCGCGCCCTGATCCTCGTCATCGGCCTGACCGGCTACATGATGACGACACTCACCTTTTTCGGGGTCGGCTGGGTCAAGGACGTGCATGAGGCTCTCGTCACCTGGGCGGAACTTTCGGTTGCGGCCCATGTTGCCGCCGTGATCTTCGAAAGCCGCCGACTGGGGATCAATCTTCCGAAGTCCATGCTGACAGGCTACAAGATCGATGCCGGCAGCAGGGGACGGGAAATGTTTGAAGCAAAACGACCGGAACGAACCAAGGTATCCGCGGTCCTGATCCTGATGCTGGTCCAGGGGTTCTGCGCGGCCTTCTTCCTGGTCGACCTCTTCTCCGATTTCTTTGCCGAGCCGGCCGTGATGTGGGTGCGCCCGCATTTCGTGCTCGAGATCCTCGCCAATCTCGGTCTCGTCGCCGGCATCATCTTCGAAGGCCGCCTATCTCGTCCGGCTCCTGCGCCGGCAGGCCCATGCCGAACGGGCGCTTTCGGCGGCCTCGGGGGCGTTTCACGAGGTGATGGAGGGCTATTTCGAGGACTGGCGGCTGACCCCGGCCGAGGCGGATGTCGCGGCCTTTACCATCAAGGGCTTCTCCATCGCCGAAATTGCCACCCTGCGCGGTTCGGCCGAGGGGACGGTCAAGACCCATCTCAACGCGATCTACCGTAAGGCCGGGGTGCCGGGGCGGGCGCAGCTCGTCAACCTGCTGATCGAGGAACTGCTCGGCGGTCCGCTCGTGCGGCCCGTGCTCGCGACCACGTCCGGTTGAAATCCCGGCATCCGGTTCGGGCTGGCACGACCGGAAATTTCCGGTATAGTCGCTCGCGGGAAACAAGGCGCAGAAAAACTGGGCGGGGAACCGATGCGTTATTCAATGGTTGCGATCCTTGCCGCCGGGCTTGGCGCGGCGGGGGATGTCGGCGTTGCCCATGCCGAGGGGCTGGTCTTCGGCGACGCGGCCTCGTCACGGCTGGCGATGTTCCGCAAGCAGACGGCGGTCCTCGATACCAGGGCGGCGACGCAATATTCGGCCTCGGTGAAGCTTACGCCGCACGGCAAGGCAGGGAGTCGCGACGCGTGTCGATCCCGAGCTATTCCGGGCGCTACCGCGGCCTCTACCTCGATGCCGCGAAGGATGCGGCGCGGCGGCACGGGGTGCCGGAGGACCTGTTCCTGCGGCTGGTCCAGCAGGAAAGCGGCTGGAACCCGCAAGCGGTCTCGCACAAGGGGGCGACGGGGCTGGCGCAGTTGATGCCGGCGACGGCGCGGCGGCTCGGGGTGAACGCGACCGATCCCAACGACAACCTTAACGGCGGGGCGAAGTACCTGCGGATGATGTACGACCGTTTCGGCGACTGGAAACTCGCGCTCGCCGCCTACAATGCCGGGCCGGAAGCGGTCGAGAAGCATGGCGGCGTGCCGCCCTATCGCCGAAACCAAGGGCTACGTTCTGGCGATCCTTGGCGGCTAGCCGCTCTTCCCTGATCTCGTATTCTCGCGGGATGTTTTTCGTGGCGCGGGCCCAGATGGTGTCGCGGCGGCGCGGGTCTGGTGTGCCTTGAAGGCGGCGCGGTCGGTGAAGGCCTCGCTGACCGCAAAGCGGCAGGGATCGGCGGCCGAGCGGAGGACCTCGAAGCGCAGGCAACCAGGCTCGGCGCGGGTTTCGCGGATATGGTCGGAAAGGAGTTCCGAGACCCGGTCGGCCTCTTCGAGGGTCCGGCAGATCAGAAATCCTGAAAGGGTCACGCAGGCCATGGCGGCGAGGATAGTAGAGCCGGGGCGGATCGGGAAGCGCGCGTGTTCGGAACCCGGCGCGGCCGCCTACTCCATCTCGATCGTTCCGGGCGGCTTCGAGGTCACGTCGTACATCACCCGGTTGATCCCCTGCACCTCGTTGATGATCCGCGTCGCCGTCTCGCCGAGGAAGTCGTGGGTGAAGGGGTAGTAATCGGCGGTCATGCCGTCGACACTCGTCACCGCGCGCAAGCTGCAGGCATAGTCGTAGGTGCGGTAGTCGCCCATCACGCCCACGGTCTTCACCGGCAGGATCGCGACGAAGGCCTGCCAGATCTCGTCGTAAAGCCCGTGCTTGCGGATCTGGTCGATATAGACCGCGTCGGCCCGGCGCAGGATCTCGAGCTTCTCGCGGGTGATCTCTCCCGGGCAGCGGATGGCGAGGCCGGGGCCGGGGAAGGGGTGGCGTCCGATGAAACTTGCGGGCAGGCCGAGTTCTCGGCCAAGTGCGCGGACCTCGTCCTTGAAGAGCTCGCGCAAGGGCTCGACGAGCTTCATGCCCATCTTTTCCGGCAGGCCGCCGACATTGTGGTGCGACTTGATCGTGACCGAGGGGCCGCCCGAGAAGCTGACGCTTTCGATGACGTCTGGATAGAGCGTGCCTTGCGCGAGGAAGGTCGCGCCGCCAACCTCGTGCGCGTGTTTCTGGAAGACGTCGATGAAGAGGCGGCCGATGGTCTTGCGCTTCACTTCGGGATCGGAGACGCCTTCGAGCGCGCCGAGGAAGAGGTCGCTTTCGTCGGCATGGATCAGCGGGATGTTGTAGGTGTCGCGGAACATGCGTACCACCTCTTCCGCCTCGCCAAGGCGGAGAAGGCCGTGGTCGACGAACACGCAGGTGAGCTGCTCGCCGATCGCCTCGTGGATGAGGACGGCCGCGACGGAGCTGTCGACCCCGCCGGAAAGGCCGCAGATCACCTTCTGGTCGCCGACCTGGTCGCGGATCTTCTGGATCGCGTCCTCGCGGTAGGCACCCATCGTCCAGTCGCCGGTGAAGCCGGCGAGGCGGACGAAGTTTTCGTAGAGCTTGGCGCCCTTCGGGGTGTGATGGACTTCGGGGTGGAACTGGACGGCGTAGAAATGGCGGTTCGGATCGGCGGTAATCGCGAAGGGGGCGTTGGGCGATGTGCCGTAGACCTGAAAGCCCGGCGCGATCTTCGACACATGGTCGCCGTGGGACATCCACACCTGCTCGCGCCCGTCAGCGAACCAGCCGCCGAGGAGGGGCAACCTGTCTTCGGTCGGCGTCACGTAGGCGCGGCCGAATTCGGCGGTGCCGTGGCCGCGTTCGACTTTGCCGCCGAGGAGGTGCATCATCACCTGCTGGCCGTAGCAGATGCCGAGGATCGGCACGCCGAGTTCGAAGACCGAGAGGGGCGGCATCGGCGCGCCCTCGGCGAAGACCGAGGCCGGGCCGCCGGAAAAGATCACCGCCTTCGGGGCGAAATCCTTGAGGAATGCGTCATCCACCCGGTTATAGGGGTGGATCTCGCAATAGACGTTCAGCTCCCTCAGCCGGCGCGCGATGAGCTGCGTGACCTGGCTGCCGAAGTCGATGATGAGAAGGCGTTGATGGGCATGTGTCATGGCCGGGGAATAGGGTTTTGCCCGGCGCGGTGCAAGAGTGATTGAGGGTGGGCGGGGCTGTCTGCCCCGCGCCATTGGTGCTTGAACCAGTGGCGCACAAATGGCGACACCAGAAGGTATTTCCGAACAGAAGAAAGTTCAGGCGGCCTTGGCCTTGGCGCGCAGGAGCATGCCATAGAGATCGCGCGGGTCATCCGGATCGGCGATCATGTCCAAGGGCTCGCTGTAGGGCAGCGTCTTCAGCTGGTCGTGGACGTAGCGTAGCGCGGAAAAATCCTCGATCGCGAAGCCGACAGAGTCGAAGAGCGTGATCTGGCGGGCGCCGGTGCGGCCCTTGGCGGCACCGGTGATGACCTGCCAGAGCTCGGTCACCGGGTGATCGGGGGCGAGCTGTTGGATCTCACCCTCGATACGGGTCTGGGGCGGGTATTCAACGAAGATCGAGGAGCGCAGGAGAATATCCTTGTGCAGTTCGGTCTTGCCGGGGCAATCGCCACCGACCGCGTTGATATGGGTGCCGGGGCCGACCATGTTGTCGGTCAGGATCGTGGCGAGCTGCTTGTCGGCGGTGCAGGTGGTGATGATCTGCGCGCCCTCCATCGCCTCCTCGGCGCTCTTGCAGGAGATGAGGTTCAGGCCGGAACCCACGAGATTACTTGCGCATTTTCGGGTCGCCGCTGGGTCGATGTCGTAAAGCCGAATATCAGTCACGCCGCAGATCGCGTGGAAAGCGAGCGCCTGGAACTCGGCTTGCGCGCCGTTGCCGATCAGCGCCATCGTCGTCGCCCCGTCGGGCGCGAGGTGCCGCGCGGCGAGGGCCGACATCGCCGCAGTGCGGAGTGCCGTGAGGATGGTCATCTCGGACAGGAGGATCGGGTAGCCGGTCTGGACCTCGGCCAGAAGGCCGAAGGCGGTGACGGTCTGCAAGCCTTCGCGGGTGTTCTTCGGGTGGCCGTTCACATACTTGAACCCGTACATCTCGCCATCTGAGGTCGGCATCAGTTCGATCACGCCGACATCGGAATGCGACGCCAGGCGCGGGGTCTTGTCGAAGCTTTCCCAGCGCCGGAAATCGGCTTCGATATAGCCGGCGATCTCGGTCATCACGCGTTCGGGGCCAAGATGAAGAACGAGCTTCATCATGTTGTCGACACTGACGAAAGGCACGATGTTGAGGGTCATTGTCCGAAACTCCGGGTCGGGCGGTCGAAGACCTTTCGGCCCATGAGGCTGCCGACAAGATCGACCATGAGGCGCGCGGTCTTGCCGCGTTCGTCGAGGAACGGGTTGAGCTCCACGAGGTCGAGCGAGGTGACGAGGCCGCTTTCGTGAAGATGTTCCATCACCAGATGCGCCTCGCGGAAGGTGATGCCGCCGGGGACGGTGGTGCCGACCGCGGGGGCGATCGAGGGGTCGAGGAAATCGACGTCGAGCGAGACGTGCAGGAAGCCGTTGGCGGCCCGCACCAGGTCGAGGAATTCGCGCAATGGGGCGACGATGCCGCGCTCGTCGAGGACGCGCATGTCGCAGATCGTGGCGTTGCTTTCGAGCAGGCCGGTGTGTTCGGCGCTGTCCACGGAGCGGATGCCGTAAAGGCAGATACGCTCGGCGGGGACCGGCGTGGGGAAGGGCGGGAAGGCGTCGAAGCCGCTGCGCCCGGCGATATAGGCGACGGGCGTGCCGTGGAGGTTGCCGGACTGGGTGGTGTGCGGCGTGTGATAGTCGGAATGGGCGTCGAGCCAGAGGACGAAGAGCGGCCGGCCCATCTTCCCGGCATGAGCCGCGACCCCGGCGACCGAGCCGAGCGAGAGCGAATGGTCGCCGCCCATGAAGATCGGCAGGCCCTGGCCCATCGCTTCTTCGGCGCGGGCGGCGAGGGCCTCGGTCCAGGCGACGGTCTCGCTCAGGTGATGGACGGCGGAGTTGGGGCAAGTGGCGTCGCGCAGCGGTGCCGGCGCGACATCGCCCCAGTCCGCGACCGGCCGGCCGAGTGCTTCGAGACTTTGCGCAAGTCCCGCGACGCGGTAGGCGGCGGGGCCCATGAGGCAGCCTTCGCGCTTCTGGCCGCTGTCGATCGGCGCGCCGATGAGGATGGAGGTCTGGGTCATGGCGTGTCCACTCGGTTCAGGAATTGGGTGGCGTGAGTGTCTTGCCGGTTTGCGCCGGAGAAAAGCATCGCTATTATCAGATTGCGTAGGCGAATAGGCAAAATGGCGGGCGGAATGAGCGATCTGGACGATACCGATCAGGCCCTGATCGCGGCGCTCCGGCGCGACGGACGGGCGTCGTTCTCCGATCTCGCGGCGCAGCTCGGGCTGGCGCGGGCGACGGTGACGGCGCGGATGGAGCGGCTCCAGGCCCGGGGGGAGATCCAGGGCTTCACGGTGGTCACCCGCGGCGACCTGACGGCGATGCCGGTGCGCGGCCTGATGATGATCGCGATCGAGGGACGCGGGACAGAGCGGATCATCGCCCGGCTTTCGGGCTTGCCGGAAGTGACCGCGGTGCATTCCACCAATGGCCGCTGGGACCTGATCGCGGAGCTTGGCACCCGAACGCTGGAGGAGCTTGATGCGGTGCTCTTGAAGGTGCGGGGTTACGAGGGCGTCCTTGCCAGCGAGACGAGCCTCTTGCTCTCCACCCGACGGGCCGGGCGGCGCTAGGCGCGGCGGGCGGCGGCGATCCAGAGCGCCATGAGCGCGAAGGAAAGGATCGCGTTCCACGAGGCCATCGAGAGGCCCGCGAAGGTCCAGGCGATCTCGTCGCAGCGAACAAGCGGCGCTTCCATGATCTGGTTCAGCAGATCCTCGGCCGAGCCGGCGAGGCCGCCGCCGGAGGTGCAGGTGTCGGGGCCGGGCCACCAGCCTTGCTCGACGCCGGTGTGATAGATGCCAAGGCCGCCGGTCAGCGCGGCCGCCGCCGCCCCGGCCCAGGCGAGCGCGCGCTGCCCCGTGGCGATCAGCACGAACCCGATGACGATCGCCGCGCCGTGCGGCCAGCGCTGCCAGAGGCAGAGCTTGCAGGGCGCGTAGCCGAGCATCTGGAAGAAGAACGCCCCGAGGAGAAGCGCGGCCGAGCCGCCGGCGGCGAGAAGGATGAGTTTTCGTGATGTCACAGGTACTTCACCAGGGCGAATCCGCCAATCAGGAGGCTCATGAGCAGGGTGAAAATCAAGCCGAGCCGCCGCTCGATGAAATCGCGGATGGGCGTGCCGAATTTCCACAGGAGCCCGGCGACGACGAAGAAGCGGATGCCGCGCGCGACGATGGCCGAGGCGATGAAGACGGGCAGCGAAAGGCCGGTCCAACCCGACATGATGGTGATCACCTTGAAGGGAAAGGGCGTGACGCCCGCGAAGAGCACCGCCCAGGCACCATATTCGTTGAAACGGGCCGCGAAGTCGTCCGCAGCGTCGGTCTTGCCATAGAATTCCAGGATCGGCTGGCCCACGGTATCCCAGAGCAGGGCGCCGATCAGGTAACCGAGCAAACCGCCGAGGACCGAGGTGACGAGCGCCACGGTCGCGATCACCCAGGCGCGTGACGGACGCGCGATGATCATCGGGATCATCAGGATGTCGGGCGGGATGGGGAAGAAGGAGCTTTCCACGAAGGAAACGACACCGAGCGCCCTGAGGGCGCGCGGGTGGTCGGCCAACCGAATCGTCCAGTCGTAGAGTGCGCGGATCATATGAACCTGCCCGAAATGCCCACGGGCCCATAGGCCACGCGACCTGCCCCGCGTCAAGCGCGTCGGGACTTCCGGGGCCGCCGATAACGGGCTAGTGTTTCCCGGTTCGTGGTAATCAGGGCGTTTCGGGGGGCTTTCGAGATGAAGTGGCAAGGGCGTCGCGGCAGCGACAATATCGAGGACCGCCGCCGGATGAGCGCGGGGCGCGCCGGCGGGCTCGGCCTTGGCGGGATGCTCGCGGTTCTGGCGATCGGCTATTTCCTCGGCATCGACGTGACGCCACTCCTGAGCGGCGGCCCGACCGGCGGGTCGAGCCAGTCGGTCGACCTGACCGAGGCGGACATGCGGGCGGGCGAGTTCGTCTCGGTGACACTCGCCGATACCGAGGAGATCTGGGCCGATATCTTCGCCAAGGAGCTTGGCGAGACCTATACGCCGGCGACGCTGGTGCTTTTCAAGCAGGTGACGCAGTCGCCCTGCGGCGGCGCGTCGGGGGCGACGGGGCCGTTCTATTGCCCTCTCGACAAGAAAGCCTATCTCGACACCGATTTCTTCACCACGCTTGCGCAGCGCATGGGGGCCGGGGGCGACTTCGCCGCGGCCTATGTGGTGGCGCACGAGATCGCCCATCACGTCCAGGACGAACTTGGCATCCTCGGCGAGGCCAACAGGATCCGCCAGCAAGCGAGCGAGGCCGAGTCCAACGCGATCTCGGTCCGGATCGAGTTGCAGGCTGACTGCTTCTCGGGCGTCTGGGCACGGCACGCGAACGAACGCTTCGGCTCGATCGAGGCGGGGGACGTGGCCGAGGCGATGAATGCCGCCAAGCAGATCGGCGACGACACGCTGCAGCGCAATGCCGGGAAGCGGCCGATGCCGCACACCTTCACGCATGGCACCTCGGAACAGCGCCAGCGCTGGTTCGCTGCCGGATACCAGAGCGGCTCCATCGCCGCCTGCGACACGTTCAGCGCGGCCGATCTCTGACGCGCGCCAAGGCCCTTGTCTTGACGGCGGCGGGACGCTAGACCGCGTTCCGGTGGCCCGAGTGGCGGAATGGTAGACGCAGCGGATTTAAAATCCGCCGCCGCAAGGCGTGCGAGTTCGAGTCTCGCCTCGGGCACCAAATCTTAGCATTTTCTTGTCTGTAACCGGGGCCGGCTGTGCGAATTGTTGCGCCGCAGTTGCGATGCCCGCCGAACAATCCCGGTGTGAAGTCGGGTTTGATCCGGGATCGTGGACTGAGATTCACCTGCCGCATTTTCGCCATGTTTCGCCGCGCCGGCCGATTTGCGACCTGCGGTTGTTTCCCAATTGGAAACGGATACCTGTCGAAACAGACAGGTCGGCACGACGACGCCCGATCCTTCGGTAACGATGCAACAACCGTTTTCCTTTAAAACGGCTATTTTTCGGAAAAACACCCACCTCCGGAGCGGAAACAGTCGCCGACGGATCCGGCTGCGGCGCATTGCAAAATCCCCTGCCGGGCAACAATCAGAACGCGACTATTGCCCCTTTTTGGACACTTTTTTCTTCCGCTGCCGGCATCTGGGCAGTATTTCTGAACATGCCCTTTGGGGGGGCAAGTCTGGTGGCTGGGTAACGCGCTCTGGTTTTTGCGGTCTGGGAACCGCGAGACGGTATCGGGGCGAAGCAGTCTCAAAACGCGCGGGGGGATAGTGGTCCCTCTGCCGGTGATGCGGAAACACTCTGTTTCCGCAATCGCCATGATTTCGTGCCGGGCACATTCCGGCGCGGAGGGTGTGGTTGTGCCTTCGTGCAAGGCAGTTCCGGGTGGGGGAACGGGTGGTATGACGGTTATTGCAAGCTACGAATTCGGCGGTTCGGGGATGGGGGTCGCTGACGGCGCCCCGGCCGCCGGGTTTCAGAACGGCGTCCTTCTGAACGGCGCGTCGCTGGCGGGTGGCAGCCTGCGGCTCGATGGGGAGAACGATCACGCGCGGATCGCGGCCTCGGAGGCGTTCCAGCTGTCGCAGGGGACGGTCGAGCTGGTCTTCAGCCAGACCTGCCATACCGGCTGCGGCGAGGACACGATCCTGTCGCGCGACAGCGCCGGCATGGACAATGGTGGCCAGTTCAGCCTCGCCACCACGGCCGTGGGGGCGGTCGTGGTCCACCACAACACCGCGACGCAGAACTACGACTATTCGACACCCGACGGCTTCTTCTCGAATGGCGACGTGCTCAAGGTGAGTTATTCGTGGGACGCTTCGGGCAAGGGCGGCGCTTTCATCGTGACGAACGAGTCCACGGGGGCGACTCATTCCGAGGCGATAGGCGCCGCCCTGACGATGGATATGGGGGCCGACGACAACGAACCCTGGGTGATCGGAGCGAGCGCCGAGCGGTCGGGCGACGGGCTTGCCGACAACCTGACCGAGCACTTCCAGGGATCGGTCGACAGCTTCAGCATCTCCGACAGCGTCGACAACCTCGCCGCGCCCCTCAACGGGATCGTCGAGGGCACGGCCGGCGACGATCTGATCGACATCGACTATCTTGGCGACCCCGAGGGCGACCGGATCGACGCGGGCGACGCGATCCTGCCCGGCGCGGCGCCGAACGACGACTACGTGCTGGCCGGCGCCGGCAACGACACGGTGCTGGCCGGGAAGGGCGACGACCAGGTCTATGGCGAGGACGGCAACGATTTCGTCAGCGGCCTTGGTGGCAACGATTTCATCGACGGCGGCGCGGGCAACGACACGCTCGACGGCGGTGGCGGCAACGACACGGTGCTGGGCGGGCAGGGCGACGATGTCGTCTATGGCGATGCCGGCAACGACGTGCTCGACGGAGGCGACGGCGACGACTACCTGCACGGCGGCACCGGCGACGACACGATCACCGGCGGTGCCGGCGCCGACACCCAGTTCGGCTGGGACGACCGCGACACCTTCACCGGCACCACCCCCGGCGACAGCATCGACGGCGGCGAGGGCGGGATCGACTACGACACGCTCGACCTCAGCAATTGGGGCAAGTCCCTCACCAACATCATCTTCGACCCGACGAACCCGGAAAACGGCATCGTGGAATTCCTCGATGCCCAGGGAAACATCGTCGGCACCCTGACCTTTGAAAACATCGAGAACATCGTGCCCTGCTTCACGCCCGGAACCGCCATCGCGACGCCCCAGGGTGAGCGCTCCGTCGAGGATCTCACGGTCGGGGACCGCGTCATCACCCGCGACAACGGCATCCAGGAGATCCGCTGGATCGGCCAGCGGGCGCTCGACTACGGCCAGCTCGCGGCGCATGAGCATCTGAAGCCGGTGCTGATCACGCAAGGCAGCCTCGGCGACGGGTTGCCGGAGCGGGACATGCTGGTCAGCCCCAACCACCGACTTCTGGTCGCGAACGAACGCACCATGCTCTATTTCGAGGAGCACGAGGTGCTGGTCGCGGCCAAGCACCTGTCGAACAACCGCACGATCCGGCCGGTGCAGACGCTCGGCGTCACCTATGTGCATTTCATGTGCGACCGGCACGAGGTCGTGCTGGCCAATGGCTGCTGGACGGAGTCGTTCCAGCCCGGCGACTATTCCCTGAATGGTCTAGGCAATGCTCAGCGCAACGAGATTTTCGAGATATTTCCAGAGCTTGAAGGGGCGGAAGGGCGCGAATCCTATCAATCCGCGCGCCGGACCCTGAAGCGCTACGAGGCGAGCCTGCTGCGCCATTGAGGCGTGGGGGAGGGAGGACGATGCCGGGTCTGGACGCGACGATGACGGGAAAGGCGGGGGCCTCGTCGCTCCTTTGCGGAGCGGTTCCGGCAGCGGTGCGGCTGGTCTACGGCGACGAGGACGCGGCCCACGGCCGGGTCGAGCCGCTCGACGCGGAGAACCGGACGGCCGGCGCGGCCGAGGTCGGCGGACTTCTGGCAAGGATTCCCTGTTTCACGCCCGGCAGCCTGATCGCGACCGAGCGCGGTGAATGCCCGGTGGAGGATTTGCGTCCCGGCGACCGCGTGGTCACGCGCGACAATGGGCTGCAGCGGGTGCTCTGGACCGGCGAAAGCGCTTTCGGTTGGCGCGATCTCGGGCTCCTGCCGGTGCTGCGCCCGGTGCTGATCCGCGAAGGGGCGCTCGGCGACGGTTTGCCGGCGCGCGACCTTCTCTTGTCGCCCAACCATCGCCTCCTGGTGCAGTCACGGAGCGACGGGGCCGCGGCGGGATGCGAGGCGCTGGTGGCGGCTCTCGATCTTGCGGGCCGGCCGGGGGTGGAGGTCGTCGCCCCCGCTTCCGTGAACTATCTCCAGCTTCTTTTCGCCCGCCACGAGGCCGTGCTGGCCGACGGCGTCTGGACCGAGAGTTTTCAGGCCGGGCCTGCGGCGCTGGCCGCGTTGCCGGAGGCCGAGCGGGACGCTGTCCTGGCGCTCCGGCCGGAGCTTGCGGGCGCGGATGAAGGCGGTCAGGCGCCGGTCCGGCCGGTGATTGCCGGCGACGATATCGGCAGACTTTACTGCTGAAACGCGCGCAGATCCCATTCGGCAATCAGCGGTTGTTTTTGACGCGTAACGGTTGTTTTTCCCCTGTATTCGTGGCCAATACTGGGGTAAATGCCGTGAGACTGCCTTAATAGAGTCCTGATTCCGGGATAGATCGGAAGCCACGCTGTGTTGTTGGCGTGCATGTGTGTTGCGAGGAGTGCCGGAGATGGACGGCGATAGAATGCAAGCAAGCAGCCGAACACGTACCGCCGGCTCGTCATGCGCCGGCCGATCCTCTCGTGGGGCGCGCGCGCCCCACACCCCGTGCTTCACCGCCGGCACCGAGATCGCGACGCGTTTCGGCCCGGTCCGGATCGAGGACCTGCGAACCGGTGACCGCGTCATGACCCGCGACAACGGCTATCGCCCGATCCGCTGGATTGGCGCGCGCCGGTTCGATGCGACCGTTCTGGCCGACTACCCCGAGCTTCAGCCGGTGCGGATTGCTGCCGGTGCGCTCGGTGCCGGACGCCCGGCGCGTGACATCATCGTGAGCCCGCAGCACCGAATGCTTCTGACCGGGGCCGAGGCGATCGCCCTTGCCGGCGAGAGCGAGATCCTGCTCGCCGCCGTGGACCTGATCGGGCTGGGCGTGGCCGAGCGGGCGCCGCTCGACGCGGTGATCTATTTCCACATCATGTTCGACGCCCACGAGATCGTCTGGGCGAATGGCTGCTGGAGCGAGAGCTTCCTGCCGGAGGCGGCGGCTCTCGACGGCCTGCATACCGCCCAGCGCCGCGAAATCCTGACGATCTTTCCCGAGCTTGCGAGCAAGGACGGTCAGGCCGCCTTCTCCCTTGCGCGTGCCGCCTTCGTGCCGGCCGCCCCGGTTCCGGTCGACGTCGCGGCCTGATCCCCGTGGGCGGAGAGGTGGCGGGATCAGCCGCCCTGGCGCCGCCACGCCTCCCAGTCCTCCGGAGTATCGAGATCGGTGACCGCCCGCCGTCCGGGCAGCGCGCAGGTCCGTAGCGTTTCTCCCTCGAGCACCACGCGGCCGCCGCGATCGCCGGTGAGGACCGCCATTTCCTGCATCAGCCGCCGCGGCAGGATCACCGGATGGCCGGCTTCGCTGCCATCCTCGGTCGTCGCGCGGAGGGGACAGGTCGGGTCCTCCTTGAAGGTGGCGATCAGCCGGGCGAGGTCGTCGCCGTCAATCTCGGGCATGTCGGGAAGAAGCACCATCAACCCCTCGGCCTGACCGATCGCGCGCGCACCGGCCCGCAGGCTCGCCGCCATGCCTTCATGCGCGTCGGGGATGGGTATGACCCGCAACTCGAGCCCCATCAGCACCGCGCGCCGCGCCGGGACGAGCGGGCCCGTGGAGGGCAGTGTGACGATGACCTGCGCGCCGGTTTCCACCGCCAGCGATGCGACGTGGCGAAGCGCCGGCTCGTCGCCGACCTCTTCGAGGAGCTTGTCGGAGCCGCGCATGCGGCGCGATGCGCCGGCGGCGGGAATGAGGATGGCGAGGTCCGTCATGCGGCAACTCCTCGGCCGGGTGCGTCCCGGCCCGCCTGCATTGGCTCTTCTCGGTCAGTATCTTTGCGTGGGTGCGATGGCGCAAGGGGGTTGCGCGGGTGTGGCCGGACACCACCCTCCCCGCCTTTCGCTTGCGCATCGGGCGTTCGACGCTGGAAACGCTCCACTGGAGCGTTTCCGACGCCTCTCACCCAGCCCTCCGCTTGCGATACGGGCGTTCGGCGGGGAAAACGTCCGCTGGACGTTTTCTTATCCCGCCTTACCCCCTCATGCGCGCGCCGTCGGCGTCCCAGAGTGGGCCGTCGATCATCCGGGCCTTGCGGCGGGTGCCGAGAATCTCGATCTCGGCCACGAGCCCGTCGCGGATGAGCCCGACCGGCAGGAAGCCGATTGCCACCGACTGGCCGGTCCAGTGCGAAAAGCCGCCGCTCGTGCAGAATCCGACGACTTCGTCGCCGACCCAGATCGGTTCGTAGGCGACCACGTCGGCATCCTCGGCCTCGACCACGAAGGCGCAGAGCCGGCGTTTCGGGCCCGCGGCCTTTTCCTTCAGTGCAGGGGCCTTGCCGATCCAGTCGGCCTCCTTGTTCCAGCGGATGAAGCGGTCGATGCCGGTCTCGCCGGGGAAGTAGTCGGGGCTGAACTCGCGCGCCCAGGAGCCGAAGAGCTTGTCGAGGCGCAAGGACATCATCGCCCGCATGCCGAAGGGACGGAGGCCAAGATCCTGGCCCGCCTGCCACAGCGCGTTCCAGAGGGCACGTTGCTTCATGAAATCGCAGAAGATCTCGTAGCCGAGGTCGCCGGTATAGCTGACGCGCTGGACGAGACAATCGACCATTCCGACCGTCAACTGTTTCGCATCCATGAACTTGAACGCCGCGCCCGAGACATCCGACCGCGTCACCCGCGCCAGAAGTTCACGGGCATTCGGGCCGGCGATCTGGAAGCCGGTGATCCGGTCGGACATGTTCTCGACCGTGACGCCCTCGTCGAGGTTCGCTTCGAACCAGCGCAGATGCTGGTCCTGCGCGCCGTAGGAGCCGGTGATCTGGAACGCGGTCTCGGAAAGGCAGGTGACGGTGAAATCGCCGATGATCTTGCCCTTGGGGCTGAGCATCGGGGTGAGGGAAAGCCGCCCCGGCTTCGGGATTGCGCCGGCCATGATCCGGTCGAGCCACGCCCGGGCGTTCGGGCCGGTGACGCGGAACTTGCCGAAGTTCTGCACCTCGTTGATACCGACACCCTCGCGCACCGCCATGACCTCCTGGCGCGTCGCCTCCCAGGCATTGGAGCGCTTGAAGCTCGGCGTCTCGTAGCGCGGCTCGCCGGGAAGGGCGAAGTAGTTGACGACCTCAAGCCCGTATTGCTGGCCCCAGACTGCGCCCAGACGATCGAAGATGTCGTACATCGGCGTGGTGCGGAAGGGGCGCGCGGCGGGGCGTTCCTCGTTCGGGTAGCTGACCGAGAAGCGCATCTGGTAGTTCTCGATCACCTTCGGCACGGTGTAGCCGGGCGTCGTCCACTTGCCGAAGCGCGCCACGTCGAAGCCGCGGGGATCGACCTCGGTCTCGCCGTGGATCATCCATTCGGCGAGCGATTTGCCCATGCCGCCGCCCTGGGAGAAACCGGCCATGACTGCGCAGGCCGACCAGTAGTTCCTGAGGCCGGGCACCGGACCCATCAGCGGGTTGCCGTCGGGGGCGAAGGTGAAGGGGCCGTGGATCACGGTCTTGACGCCCACCTTTTCCAGCGCGGGGAAGCGACGATAGGCGAATTCGATGGACTCGGCCACCTTGTCGAGATTGTCGGGCAACAGCTCGTGCCCGAAGGTCCAGGGCGTCGCATCCAGCGACCAGCCTTCGGCCTTCTTTTCGTAGAACCCGATACAGAAGCCGCGCCCTTCCTGACGCAGGTAGCTTTCCCCGCCCGGGTCGATGACATGCGGAAACTCGCGGCCGGATTTCAGAAGGCCGACGATTTCGGGAATATCGTCGGTGACAAGGTATTGGTGTGCCATCGGCAGAAGCGGGAAATAGACCCCGGCCAGGGCGCCGACCTCGCGGGCCCAGAGGCCCCCGGCGTTCACCACGTGTTCGGCGTGGATCGTGCCCTTTTCGGTCACGACATCCCATGTGCCATCGGCGCGGGGATTGGTCTCCAGCACGCGGTTATGCTCGACAATCTCGGCGCCGCCCATCTTGGCCGCGCGGGCATAGGCATGGGTGGTGCCCGACGGGTCGAGATGGCCGTCGAGGGGATCGTAAAGCGCCCCGATGATGCCGTCGGTATTGACCATCCCGTGGGTGAAGTCGCGGATTTCATTGGGTCCGAGGATCTCGGTATGAAGTCCCATGTAGCGGTGCTTGGCGCGCTCGGCCTTCAGCATCTCGAACCGGGCCTGGTTGTCGGCCAGCGTGATGCCCCCGACATGGTGGAGTCCGCAGGACATGCCGGTGATCTTCTCCAGCTCCTTGTAGAGCCCGATCGTGTAGCCCTGAAGCGCTGCCATGTTGGTATCGCCGTTGAGCGTGTGAAAGCCGCCCGCCGCATGCCAGGTGGAGCCCGAGGTCAGTTCCGACCGCTCGACCAGCATGACGTCGGTCCAGCCGTATTTCGTCAGGTGATAAAGTACTGAACAGCCGACGACGCCGCCGCCGATGACAACGACCTGTGCATGCGTTTTCATGGATGGGTTCCTTGACCTGTGCGGCCGGAGCCGCGCCGCTTTCCAAGGAAAATGGCAAATGCCATGCCGGCCGGAGATATTGTCTGCGACAATTTTCGTCGGTTTCGGGTTTTGGCGTGTCGAAACTGAGCATCTGCAACTTGAGTTGGATGTGCGGGCGCGGTTGCGATACCTAGCAGTGACGAGGTGAGATCATCAGGCGGAGCGGGGAATGATTCTGTCCAGACTTCTGGGATCGCTTGCGCTTCTCGCCGTCGCGCTCGTGCTTTTCGTGCTGATGCGGCCGCTCCTGCCGATCGACGAGACGCGCTATCTCGATGTCGCTTGGGAGATGCGTCTGACCGGCGATCTCTTCCACCTGACGCGGAATTTCGACCTTTATACCCACAAGCCGCCCTTGTTGTTCTGGCTGATCAACCTCGTCTGGCAGGCGACCGGCGTGAGCGAGTTCGCGGCCCGGCTGGTGGCGCCCGGCTTCGCGGTCGCCTCGGCGGTCGCGATGGCGCGGCTCGGACGGCGGCTCTGGCCCGAGGACGGCGGCGATGGGCGCGCGGGCCGTGCTTGTCCTCGCGGGTTTCACCGTGTTCCTCATCTATGCCAGTGCCACGATGTTCGACACGATGCTGGCGCTTTCGCGACGATCCTCGGAATCGGGGCTCCTGTGGCGGATCGGGCAGGGCGAGGGGGGCTGGCGGATCTGGGCCGGGTTCGGGATGGTCCTCGGCTTCGGGGTCTATGCCAAGGGGCCGGTGATCTTCGTCCATCTCATGCCGGTCCTTTTGACCATGCCGCTCTGGGCGCCGGCGCCGCCGAGACTGGCCGAGGCTGCGCGGGGCTTTGCCCTGGCGCTGGCGGCGGGGCTGGTGCTGGTGGCCCTGTGGCTCGTCCCGGCGCTAGCGGCCGGGACCGCGGCCTACCGGGAGGAGTTGCTCTGGACCCAGTCGGCGGCGCGGGTCGCGGGCGGGATGGCGCATGACCGGCCGGTCTGGTTCCTTCGTGGCGCTCCTGCCGTTCATCCTCTTTCCCTGGGGCTGGTCCTGGCGGGTGTGGCGCGGCGTCGCGGGCGAGGTTCGGGCCGGCGGGCCGGCGCGGATGCTGGCGATCTGGGCGGCGTCGGGTCTGGTCCTTTTCTCGCTCATCTCGGGCAAGCAGGTGCACTACCTCGTGCCGGAGTTTCCGGCCGTGGCCCTGCTGGTGGCGCGGGCGCTCGGCACGGCCGGGCAGGGCGCGCGTGGTGGATCGGCGGCGGCGGCCCTGCCGGTCGTCATCGGCATCGCGGCGCTTCTGCTCGCGGTGGGGGTGGTGCCCGCCTCCGGCGATCTGGCGGATCTGCAGCCGGGATGGGCCGTTGCGCTCTTCGGTCTTCTAGCCATCGCCATCGGTGTCGTCGGCTGGCGGCTTCCGCTGATCGCCGGCCATGTCCTCATCGGGGTCGGCCTGGCCGCCGCGCTGCATGTCCTGATCGTGACGAGCGGGCTTTACCGGGCCTATGACGCGGGCCCGATCGTGGCGCGGTTGCAGGCGGCCAAGGCCGGCGGGCTTGCCGTTTCGGGCATGGCCTACAATGCCGAGTTCAACTTCGCCGCCCGTCTCGACTCGCCGGTGGCGACGCCCGGCGATGCCGAGGAGATCCAGCCCTGGTGCTGCGGATCATCCCGACGGGCTGCTCTTCGGGCCGGTCGACCGGGTGCCGGTCGAGGCTGCTGCGGCGGACCGGATCCGCTACAACGGGCTCGACTACGGCTTCTGGCCCGCTTCGGTGATCAACGCTCGGGAATGAGGCCGCGTGGGCTGAACCTCAGCACCAGAAGCAGCACAAGCCCCATCGTCAGAAGCCGCATATGGGCGGCGCTGTCCTGCAGGTGCGACTTCAGCGCCCCTTCGGCCATGCCCGAGGTGATGAGGTCCATGAGCTGGTTGCCCCAGGGTTCGACCTTGATCCAGAGATACCAGATCAGGAAACCGCCCAGCACCGCGCCCCAGTTGTTGCCCGATCCGCCGACGATCACCATGACCCAGATGAGGAAGGTGAAGCGCAGGGGATTGTAGGTGCCGGGGGTCAGTTGGCTGTCGAGCGTGACGATCATCGCGCCCGCCAGGCCGCAGACGGCGCTGCCGAGGATGAAGATCTGCAAGTGCCGGCGGGTCACGTCCTTGCCCATCGCCTCTGCCGCGGTCTCGTTGTCGCGGATCGCTCGCATCATCCGGCCCCAGGGCGAGTTGAGCGCCATCTGAGAGGCCCAGATGAGCGCCAGAAGGATCACGACGAAAAGCCCGGCATAAAGAAGCTTCACCACCACGGTCGAGGCGGTCACCGGATCGGCGCCGAACCCCGTCGCCCAGTCGACGAAAGCCGGGATTGGCCTGCAGGTTGATCTCGTAGGGCACCGGGCGCGGGATCGAGATGACGTTCTTCACCCCGCGCGCCAGCCAGTCCTCGTTCTTCATCACAGCGATGATGATCTCGCCGATGCCGAGCGTCGCGATGGCGAGGTAGTCGGAGCGAAGCCCGAGCGCGGTCTTGCCGATGATCCAGGCAGCGCCGGCGGCGAGAAGCCCGCCCACCGGCCAGGCCAGAAGCACCGGCAGGCCGAGCCCGCCGATATTGGAATAGGTCGCGGGCTTGAACGCCTCCACCACGTCGACCGCCGGGTCGAAGACCGCGCGGAAGAGGAAGAAACCGCCGATCAGTACGACCAGAAGCGCGACCGCCCGGCTCCGCCCGGCGAGTCGCTTGTTGAGCGCGATGGCGAGCGCGATGACCGCGACCCCGAGAAGCAGCGCCGAGGATCAGCCGGTAGGCGCCGCCAGCGGTCCAGACCTCGGTCACCGGCGGGGTGGAGATCAGCACGGGCGCCAGCCCGCCAAGCGCGACGAAGCCGACGACGCCGACGTTGAAAAGCCCCGCGTAGCCCCATTGCATGTTGACCCCGAGCGCCAGGATCGCCGAGATCAGCCCCATGTTGAGGATGCCGAGCGCGGTGTTCCAGCTTGCCGTCATGCCCTCGATCACGATCAGCGCGGCGACGAAGGCGAAGAGGAGGACGTTGCGCAGGTTCATACCGATTTCCCCTTGAAGAGGCCGGTGGGCTTGAAGAGCAGGACGACGATCAGGATCGCGAAGGAGACCGCGAACTTGTAATCGGTGGACAGAAGTTGCGCGAGCCCGTCGGGCGCGAGGCTTTCGGGCAGCACATAGGTCGGCGACCTTCTTCCAGGCATAGGTGAAGCCCACCTCGCTGAAGGCGATGAGGAACCCGCCGGCGATGGCGCCGAGCGGGCTGCCGAGGCCGCCGACGATGGCGCTGGCGAAGATCGGCAGGAGAAGCTGGAAGTAGTTGAAGGCCTTGAACGATCTTGTCGAGCCCGTAGAGCGTGCCGGCGATGGTGGCGAGGCCCGCCGCGATGATCCAGGTCACGGCGACCACCCGCTCGGGGTTGATGCCCGACAGCAGCGCCAGATCCTCGTTGTCGGAATAGGCCCGCATCGACTTGCCGGTGCGGGTGCGGTTGAGGAACCAGAAAAGCACCGCGACGACGATCACCGCCGTGACGATGGTCAGGGCCTGCGTCGAGCGGAAGGCGAGGCCCTCGGCCAGCCCGGTCGCCTTCTTGAACTCGCCCGCGTTGATCAGGAACCGCTCGCCATCGTCGAAGCGGATCTCGTCCACGCCGATGATGAAGCGGGTGATGCCGTTCATGATGAACATCACCCCCATCGAGACGATGACCAGGATCACCGGGGCGGCCTTCTGCTTGCGGTAGAAGCGATAGACCGCGCGGTCGGTACCGAGAACCAGCGCCGCCGTCAGCGCGATGCCGAAGGGCAAGCGCCAGAAGCGCCGTCGGCAGAGACCCAGAGATGGATGCCCATCCCCTGCATCGCCCAGGTCACGAGGATCACCATCGCGGTGCCGAAGGCCATCGTGTCGCCATGGGCGAAGTTGGAAAAGCGCAGGATGCCGTAGATCAGCGTCACCCCGAGCGCACCAAGCGCCAGCTGCGCACCGTAGGAGGTGGCGGGGATGATGACGAAGTTCAGAAGTGCGACGATCGCGTTGAGAAAGTCCATCCCTCAGCCCCCCAGAAAACGTGCGACGGACCTCCGGATCGGCGAGCAGCGCCTCTCCGGTATCCGTATAGCGGTTGGCGCCCTGCACCAGGACGTAGCCCCGGTCGGCGATATCGAGCGCCTGGCGCGCGTTCTGTTCGACCATGAGGATCGAGATGCCGGTGCGCGCGACCTCGATGATGCGGTCGAAAAGCTCGTCCATGACGATGGGCGAGACGCCGGCAGTGGGCTCATCCAGCATCAGGAGCTTCGGCTGGGTCATCAGCGCGCGGCCGACCGCGACCTGCTGGCGCTGGCCGCCGGACAGCTCGCCCGCCGGCTGGCGGCGCTTGTCCTTGAGGATCGGGAAGAGGTCGTAGACCTGCTCCATCGTGCGGCGGAAATCGTCGTGGCGCAGGAACGCGCCCATCTCCAGGTTCTCCTCGACGGTCATCGACGGGAAGACGTTGTTGGTCTGCGGCACGAAGCCCATTCCCTTGGCCACCCGGTCCTGCGGGGAAAGCTGGGTGATGTCCTCGCCGTCGAGCTTCACATGCCCGCCGCGCAAGGTAGAGCATGCCGAAGACCGCCTTCATCGCGGTCGACTTGCCCGCGCCGTTGGGGCCGACGATGACGGCGATCTCGCCCTTCTCGACGGTCAGCGTGCAGTCATGCAGGATGTCGGCCGCGCCGTAGCCGCCGGTCATGTTCTCGGCCGCGAGGAAGGGTCCGCCGGGGGCGGGGGTCGCGCGGCCGCTCGTCGCGGGCAGTTCCAGTTCGCCGCCGCCGGCACGGGTGATCGAGCGGTCCTTGTTGCCGCGGTCGTCCTTGTAGGGGTTGCCGGTTCCGCTCATGCCCCGACCCCTGCTTCTGCCTTGACCTTGTTCTTCAGGCCGCGGCCGAGATAGGCCTCGATCACCGCCTCGTTCTGCATGATGTTGTCGGCGGAGCCCTGCGCCAGCACCTTGCCCTCGGCCATCACGATGACCGGGTCGCAAAGGCGGCCGATGAAATCCATGTCGTGCTCGATGACGCAGAAGGTGTAGCCGCGTTCCTTGTTCAGCCGCACGATGGCGTCGCCGATCGTGTTGAGGAGCGTGCGGTTCACCCCGGCGCCGACCTCGTCGAGGAAGACCACCTTGGCCTCGACCATCATCGTGCGACCAAGCTCCAGCAGCTTCTTCTGGCCGCCGGAAAGGTTGCCGGCACGTTCGTCGGCGAGATGGGAAATCGTCAGGAAATCAAGAACATCGTCGGCCTTCTTAGCAAGTGCGGCTTCCTCGCCCCGGATGCGGGCGCGGTGGAACCAGGTGTTCCACAGCGTCTCGCCCGACTGGCGGGCGGGCACCATCATCAGGTTCTCGCGAACCGTCATCGAGGAAAACTCGTGCGCGATCTGGAAGGTCCGCAGGAGGCCCTTGTGGAACAGGTCGTGCGGTGGCAGGCCGGTGATGTCCTCGCCGTCCATGATCACCTTGCCGGAGGTCGGCTGGTAGACACCTGCGATGACGTTGAAAAGCGTGGATTTTCCGGCACCGTTCGGGCCGATCAGGCCGGTGATGGAGCCTCTGGCAATTTCCATCGACGCGCCGTCAACAGCCCGGAAGCCGCCGAAATGCTTGTGCAGACCCTCGACGATGATCATGCGTCTCCCCCGTCTTCACGTTACATCAATGACGCCCGTGAAGTTCTTGTTCTTTATATGCAAAGACAGCCCGGACATGCCGGGCTGCCTCTCAGTTTCACCCGGATCAGCGGAAGTTCACCGTTTCGTACTTGCCGTCCTTGAACTCGATCTCGCGGTAGTTGCCGGCAGACTTCGCCCGGTCCGACCAGTTCGACCGCGGTCGCGCCGACATAGTCGATGTCGGTACCCGCCGCGATCAACTCGAGGCCCTTCGCCAGTTCGCCCGGGAAGATCTCTTCGCCCGGCGCATTGGCGACGTCCATGACCTTGCCGGCGAGGTCGCCCGAGGCCGAGGAGTTCGCCGCCTGCATGGCGAGCATGATCAGCGCCGCAGCGTCGTAGCTTTCCGGAGCGAAGGCCGAGGTGCCGTCGATGCCAGCCGCTGCCGCCATCTCCTGGAACTTGGCCGCGCCGGGGCTGTCGGTGCCCGGATAGGCGCCGTAGGAGCCGTTGAGCTCGGCGCCGAAGTTCTCGTTCAGCTTCTCGCCGACCATGCCGTCGGGGAAGTAGAAGGTCGAGAAGGCGCCTGTGTCGAGTGCCGCACGGGTGATGCCCGAGCCGCCCTGGTCGACATAGCCCGCGACGACGAGAACATCGCCGCCGGCAGAGGCGAGCGCGCCGACCTCGGCCGAGTAGTCGGCCTTGCCGTCCTCATGCGCGGCCGAGATGGTCACGGTGCCGCCGGACTCTTCCCAGTTGCGCTGGATCGCCTCGGCAAGGCCCTTGCCGTAATCGTTGTTGGTGTAGGTGATGGCGATCGAGCTGACGCCGTGATCCTTGAGGATGTCGCGGACGATCTCACCCTGGCGCGCATCCGACGGCGCGGTGCGGAAGAAGAGACCGTTGTCTTCCGCGGTCGAAAGCCCGGGCGAAGTGGCCGAGGGCGAGATCATCACGATGCCGTTCGGCACCGCGACGTTGGCGAGGATCGCGCCGGTCACGCCCGAGCAGTCCGCACCCATGATCGCGCTGATCTTGTCGGTGGTGACAAGTCGTTCGGCCGCGGCGGTCGCGGCGGCGGCATCGACGCAGGTCGAGTCGCCGCGCACCGGAGTCACGGTCGAACCGTCGAGCAGCTTGCCCGAGTCCGACACTTCCTTCATCGCGAGCTCGGCGCCCGCGCCCATCGCCGGCGTGATCGATTCCAGCGGTCCGGTGAAGCCGAGGATGACGCCGATCTTGATATCTTCCGCTCCGGCGGCGCCGGCCAGAAGGGCCAGACCTGCGGTTGCGGCGAGAAGCTTCTTCATGTGTTCACTCCCTAGTTGGAACGTTGTCCTGAGCGCAAACTAGAGTGGGTCCGGGGAAAAGAAAAGCCTTTCACTGCATGGCGCAACGCCTCTATCTGTCGGCAATGTGACTGGACGCAGCGCCAGCCGCGCCCGAATTGGCCTTCTGTCGCGAAAGGAGAACCAATCGGGCGGATCAGCTTCCTTGCGCCGGCCCTTGCGCGCGGTGCCGGTGCGGCCGCTGCGTCGGACTTCGGGACGAGCGCCGGCCCCGACGAGATCGTGGTCGTGGCCGACGGGCTCGGCAAACCCTGGTCGCTTGCCTTCCTGCCGGGCGGCGATGTCGTTGTCACCGAACGGGGTCACAGAACTGGGTGGACGGGTCGATCCGGTTCCGGTCTGTGGACCGGGGATGCGGCCGGCGGAGGAGGCTGCGCTCAGGGAGACTGCGATCAGACCGACAGGCGCGGTGTGGAAATCGCCTGCGCGCCGTGGCTTCCGCGCTCTCGGTAGGGCGTGGTCTTGTAGTGCGCCCGGTAGCATTTGGAGAAATGCGAGGGGCTGGCGAAGCCGCAGGCGAGTGCCACGTTGATCACGCTCATGTCGGTCTGCATGAGCAGATTGCGCGCCTTCTGCAGCCGGAGTTCCATGTAGTACCGCTTGGGCGACCGGTTGAGATAGCGCCGGAAGAGCCGTTCCAGTTGCCGCGTGGACATGCCGACCTCGGTCGCGAGGTCCGCGGGGCTGATCGGGTCCTCGATATTCTGCTCCATCATCTGGATGACCTGGGACAGCTTCGGATGCCGCACCCCGATCCGGGTCGGGATCGACAGTCGCTGGGTGTCCTGGTCGGTGCGGATCGAGGAATAGATGAGTTGGTCGGCGACGGTATTGGCGACTTCCTCGCCGTGGTCGTCGGCGATGATCTTCAGCATCATGTCGATGGACGCCGTGCCGCCCGCCGTGGACATGCGATTGCCGTCGATCACGAAGACCGACTTCGTCAGCTTCACGTCCTCGAATTCCTCCAGGAAGCTGTCCTGGTTCTCCCAGTGGATCGTGGCGCGCTTGCTGTCGAGAAGGCCGGCCTTGGCGACGGTGTAGGCCGCAGTGCAGAGCCCGCCAATCGCGACCCCGCGCCGCGCCTCGCGACGGAGCCAGTTGAGGACCGGTTTCGACGTCGCCGACTGGACGTCGATCCCGCCGCAGACGAGGATGGTATCCTCGCGCTCGATCTCCTCGAGACCCATGTCGAGCTTGAAGGCGGCGCCGTTCGAACAGACGCTCTCCACCCCGTTCTCGCCGGCGAGGACCCAGGTATAGGCCGGGCGGCCGATCACCCGGTTGGCGATGCGCAGGGGTTCGATCGCTCCGGCGAAGGAGAGCATGGTGAACCTGTCGAGAAGCAGGAAGACGAACCGCTTTTGACGCAGCGTGCTGTTCGTTTCCTTCGTGCCGCGCACCGGAGCGACTGACATTATGCGACCCACATTTGTCGTTTTGATCACAGAAGCACCAATGAATAGCCGCCGCAAGGACGATTTCGGCGCCATATCGGTTTGCAGCAGCCCGGTCGCTTCGCTATAAGCCGCCCGTTATCGCTAAAGCCTTCAGGAGAGAACAGATGACCAAGGGCTGGACCAAATCCGACTGGCGCAGGAAGCCTCGGGTGCAGATGCCCGACTATCCGGATCAGGCCGCGCTGAGTGCGGTGGAGGCGCAGATCGCCGCCTATCCGCCGCTGGTCTTCGCCGGTGAGGCGCGCAAGCTGAAGCGCGCGCTTGGCGACGTGGCGGCCGGCCGGGCGTTCCTCCTCCAGGGCGGTGACTGCGCCGAGAGCTTTTCGGAATTCTCCGCCGACAACATCCGCGACACGTTCAAGGTGATCTTGCAGATGGCGATCGTGCTGACCTGGGGCGCCAAGGTCCCGGTCGTGAAGATCGGCCGGATGGCCGGTCAGTTCGCCAAGCCGCGCTCGGCCCCGAACGAGGTCATCGGCGGGCAGGAGCTGCCCTCCTACCGCGGCGACATCATCAACGGGTTCGACTTCACGCCCGAGGCGCGGATCCCCGATCCGGCGCGGATGCTGCAGGCCTATACCCAGGCCGCGGCCTCGCTGAACCTGTTGCGCGCCTTCTCGACCGGCGGTTTCGCCGACATGCACCGGGTCCAGAGCTGGATTTCGGGGTTCACGCAAGAGGACGAGGCCAAGCGCTACCGCGAAGTCGTGACGCGGATCCAGGACGCGATGGACTTCATGGCGGCGGCGGGTGTCACCTCCGACACCGTCCATGCGATGGGCGCGGTCGACTTCTACACCAGCCATGAGGCGCTCTTGCTGGAATACGAGGAAGCGCTGTGCCGGATCGACAGCACCTCGGGCCTGCCGGTCGCGGGGTCGGGCCACATGATCTGGATCGGCGACCGCACCCGGCAACCGGACGGCGCGCATGTGGAATTCGCGCGCGGCGTGCAGAACCCGGTCGGGCTGAAATGCGGGCCGTCGCTTTCGGCGGACGACCTCAAGGTGCTCTTGCAGAAGCTCAACCCCGAGAACGAGGCCGGGCGGCTGACGCTGATCGCGCGGTTCGGCGCCGGCAAGGTCGCCGATCACCTGCCGCGCCTCATCCGCGCGGTCGAGGACGAGGGCGCGAAGGTGGTCTGGACCTGCGATCCGATGCACGGCAACACGATCAAGTCGGCCTCGGGCTACAAGACCCGGCCCTTCGATTCGGTGCTGCGCGAGGTCAAGGAATTCTTCGGCGTCCACAAGGCCGAGGGCACGATCCCCGGCGGCGTGCATTTCGAGATGACCGGCAAGGACGTGACCGAATGCACCGGCGGCGTCCGCGCCGTCACCGACGAGGATCTGTCGGACCGCTACCACACCGCCTGCGACCCGCGCCTCAACGCCTCGCAGTCGCTGGAACTTGCCTTCCTCGTCGCCGAGGAGTTGCAGGACCGCCGGGCGATGCAGAAGGCAGCCGGCATGTAGCCGCGAACGCAAAAGGCGGCGGGCGCTCCGCCCGCCGCCTTCACTCACGACGCACAGTCCTGGCGGCCCTTCGGGGCCGCTTTTCATTCGTCGGAAACGACCAGCCTCAGATGCCCGCGGCTGCGGATCGGCTGCGGTGCCGCGCCTGCGAAGGGGGCGGCCGGCTCGGCGAAGCCCGCGGGGGCCGGCACCGGTGGCACCAGGTGCGACGGCATGCTCTCGTCGATCGGGCTCACCAGGCTTTCGACAAGGTCGAAGCGGCGCGGGGTGCGGCCGATCGGCCCCTCGGCGACGAGGCAGCCGAGCGCCCGGCTGACATCGCCGAGATCGGAGCGAAGCGGCAGGATCAGGAGCCGGGCCTCCATCGCCGTCTTGCCGAACCCCGCCTCGGCCGAAAGCGTGAGTTCGGCCGTGCGCGGACCGGTGAAGACCGCGTCGAGGATCGTGGCCATTTCGGCCCGCGCCTTCGGGGTGAAGAACGAGGTCAGCGGCATGCCCCGCACCTCCATCCCCATCAGGTCGTTGAGATGCATGCCGGCAAGCCGGAACCGTGCCACCTGCGGCGCGATCCGCTCCAGCACGAAGGCATATTCGAGCGCGCGTTCGATCCCACGGGGATCGACCTCGGACCGGTAGGGAACCTGGCGCCCGTCGCGGAGTGCCTCCCAATAGGCTCTGACCTCAGAAATGCATGGAAATCTCATATCCTTGCGGTATCCCGAAAGCGGGACGACCTTGTCCCGGCCGTCAATAAACATGTTCACATCACACCTGCCGCATTGCCAAGACCAAACCGGCTTTCCCTCCGCGTTGTGGCGGCGGTCAGGTTTTGTTAACCCTAGGGCCGGAATGATTACCCAAGTGTTAATATACCCGCGTTCGCGGACATCGGGGGGACAAAAGTCTTAAATGGTAAACGCTCAACTGGTCTCGATGACGGGATTTGCGGCTCGTCGCGGGCAGGGCAGGGGTTACGCCTGGACCTGGGAGATTCGCTCGGTCAACGGCAAGGGTCTCGACCTCAGGGTGCGGCTGCCGGACTGGATCGAGGGGCTGGAGCCGGCGGTGCGCGCGGCGGTCGCCAAGGTCGCGTCGCGGGGCAACGTGACGCTGTCGCTGAAGATCGCGCGCGAGGCCGGGGGCGAGGCGCTCAGGGTGAACGCGGCCGGGCTCGACGCGGTGATCGGCGCGCTTGGCGTGGTGCGGGCAAGGGCCGAGGCGCTCGGCCAGCCGCTCGCCGATCCGACGACCGCCGAGGTGCTGGCCTTGCGCGGGGTCACCGATCAGGGCGGCGAGGCGGAGGAGACCGGGCCGCTCCTGGCCGTGCTTGCTGGACGACCTCGCGCCACTTCTGAAGGCGTTCGCGGCGATGCGGGCGGCCGAGGGGCAGGCGCTCGCCACGGTGATCTCGGGGCAGGTGGACAAGGTCGCGGCGCTTGGCGCCGAGGCGAAGGCGGCCGCCGATGCGCGCCGACCCGAGATGGAGCGGGCGCTGAACGAGAACCTCGCCCGCGTCCTTGCCGGCGCGGCGGAGGCCGATCCGGCCCGCGTCGCGCAGGAACTGGCGCTGCTCGTCGTCAAGGCCGATGTGACCGAGGAGATCGACCGGCTCGCGGCGCATGTCGATGCCGCCCGCGCGCTTCTGGCCGAAAAGGGCGCCATCGGCCGCAAGTTCGACTTCCTGATGCAGGAATTCATGCGCGAGGCCAATACGCTTTGCTCGAAATCGGGCAATGCGGCGCTGACCCGGATCGGGCTTGACCTCAAGACCGTCATCGACCAGATGCGGGAACAGGTTCAGAACGTGGAATGACGATGAAACGCAGGGGCTTGCTGATCATTCTTTCATCGCCCTCGGGGGCGGGGAAATCGACACTGGCCAAGCGTCTGATGGTCTGGGACGCGAGCCTGCGCTTCTCGGTCTCGGCCACGACGCGGGCACCGCGTCCGGGCGAGGTGGACGGCAAGGACTACTATTTCCGCTCGCGCGAAAGGTTCGAGGCAATGGTCGCGGCGGGCGAGATGCTGGAACATGCCGAGGTCTTCGGCAATTTCTACGGCTCGCCCAAGGCCCCGGTGGAAAAGGCGATGGGCGAAGGGTGCGATACGCTTTTCGACATCGACTGGCAGGGCGGCCAGCAGATCCGCAACTCCGTCCTCGGCAAGGACGTCGTGTCGATCTTCGTCCTGCCGCCCTCCATCGCCGAACTCGAACGCCGGCTCAGGTTGCGAGGGCAGGACAGCGACGAGGTGATCGCGGGCCGGATGGCGAAGTCGGAGGCCGAGATCAGCCATTGGGCGGAATACGACTATGTCCTCGTCAACGCGGATATCGACCGCGCCGAGGCGGATCTGAAGACGATCCTCACTGCGGAGCGGATGCGGCGCGACCGCCAGCCGGGTCTTTCGGAATTCGTGCGCGGCCTGAACCGGGAGTTTGAACTCAAGATGATCTACGAACTCGATGGAATCGCTCCTGAAATCGCGAAGGATGCCTGGGTGGCGCCGGATGCCAATATCATCGGCAAGGTGGTGCTGGAGGCGGGCGCCAATGTCTGGTTCGGCGCGACCTTGCGCGGCGACAACGAGGAGATCCGCGTCGGGCGCGGATCGAACATCCAGGAAAACACCGTCTGCCACACCGATATGGGCTATCCCCTGGTGATCGGCGCGGATTGCACCATCGGCCACAAGGCGATGCTGCATGGCTGCACGATCGGCGACGGGTCGCTGATCGGCATGGGCGCGACCGTGCTGAACGGCGCCAGGATCGGCAAGGGCTGCCTGATCGGGGCCGGTGCGCTGATCACCGAGGGAAAGGAGATCCCCGATGGCAGCCTCGTGATGGGAGCGCCGGGCAAGGTGGTGCGGCAGCTCGACGATATCGCGCGGGCGACGCTTCTCGAATCGGCCGCGCATTACCGCGAGAATGCCGCGCGGTTCCGGCACGGCCTGACGCCGGCAGGAGCCTGACGGCGATGGGCAACGGATCCGGCATTCCCGAAAATCTCGTCCGCCGCACCGGCTGGCCGGAAAGCGTCAGCCGCGCCGTGGGGACGCCGTTGCAGCCCTCGGTCGTCTACGCCTCGGCCGATCCCGATCAACTCGACGCGCAGTATGATGGGCGGCTTTCGGGCTATACCTATGCGCGCGAGGGGCATCCGAACGCCGATGTCCTGGCAAGGAAGATCGACGCGCTGGAGGGCGCCCCGGCGCCGGGCGGGCTGATCCTCGGCTCGGGCATGGCGGCGGTTTCGGCGGTGCCGCTCGGGCTTCTGAAGGCGGGCGACCGGGTGCTCGGCGGCAACCAGCTTTACGGGCGGAGCCTTCGGCTCATGGCGCAGGACCTGCCGCGCTTCGGCATCGCCGCCGACCTGGCCGACCCGACCGATGCCGATGCCATGCGCGCCGCGATCCGTCCCGAGACGCGGCTGATCCTGCGTCGAGGTCGTATCGAACCCGACCCTGCGGATCGCCGACATGGAGGCGATCCTGGCGATCGGCCGCGAGGCGGGGATTCCGGTCGCGGTCGACAACACCTTCACCACGCCGCGCGGCTACCGGCCCTTCGACCACGGCGCCGATATCGTCATCCATTCGGTGACGAAGCTGCTGGCCGGCCATTCCGACGTGACGCTCGGCTATGTCGCCGCGCGCGATCCCGCACACCGGCAGGCGATCCGCGATTTCGCCGTCACCGACCGGGATGACGCCAAGCCCGTTCGACTGCTGGCTGGCCGAGCGCGGGCTCATGTCCTTTCACCTGCGCTACGACCGGGCCGAGGAGAACGCGGCGGCGCTGGCCGATTTCGTCGCGGGGCAGCCGGGGGTGCGGCGGGTGATCTATCCGGGCCGCGCCGGACCATCCCGATCACAACCGCGCCGCCGGCCTGCTCGGCGCGCGCGGCGGCCACATGCTGTCCTTCGAGCTTGCGGGCGGCCGGGCGGCGGCGAATGCGCTGACCCGCGCGATGCCGGGCGTGGCCTTCGCGCCGACGCTCGGCGATATCGGCACGACGCTCTCGCACCCGGCGTCGAGTTCCCACCGTGTGCTGACGCCCGAGGCGCGGACCGCGCTCGGCATATCGGAAGGCTTCTTCCGCGTCTCCGTCGGGGTCGAGGATATCGCGCTTCTCTGCCGCGACTTCGGCGCCGGGATCGCGGCGGCGGCGGTCAGCCGGTGACCGGACCGTTGCCGGGCACGACGATCAGGTCGAAATCGAGTCCGGCAGCATGCCTGCGCACTTCGGCGCGCACCGCGTCCGGGTCCGGCAAGGGCGGGGTCAGCGCGCGCAGCGCGCCGCCGAAGCCGATCCGGGTCAGGCGATCGACGAGGTCGAGAATGTCGAAATCCGGGCCGAGAAGCGGCGCGAGGATCGTGTCCGGCATCACCTTGGCGAGCAACTTAAGGTTCAGCGTCTCGAACCGGGCCACGACGCAGGATCCGCCGATCCGCTCGCGGACGAGTTCGAGAAGCGAGGGCGAGACCTCGATGGCGAGGATGCGCGGGCCGGGATCGGCCTGTACCGGTTCCAACGCCTGGACCGATTCCGCTGGTGTCGTCGGGCTCGTGCCGGATGTCTTTGGCATCGGTCTTTCCGCATGATGAGGCTGCGCGACACCGGACCTGATCGTCTGAGGGGCGAGTCAGTGCGCGCTTCTTCCCTTCACGGTTTAGTCGTCCTGTACGGAAGTGCAATAACCAAGCCGGCTTGATTTGCCGGCGATTTGCCCCGAGACAGAGGGCGGGCAGGGCAGGGAGGCCGGCATGCAGGCGGCGCAGACGCGCGAGATCCTCGAAGCGGTGCCGGCGGCGTTGATCCTTGTCGGTGCCGACCAGCGGGTCGTCGCGGCGAATCAGGCGGCGGCGGCGCTGTTCGGCCTGGCGCTCGAAGGCCGGTCCTGCAACGCCTTCCTGCGCCATCCGGAATTCCTGAACGGGTTGGAAGCCTGCCTTCTCGATGGCGAGAAGCGCACGGCGCGGATCGTCGTTACCGGCCCGGCGAGCGAGACGCATCTGGCGCTGACCTTCACCGGTCTTCCGGTCGGTCGCGAGCGCGGCGTGCTCGTCGCGTTCGAGGACCTCACGGCGTTCGACCATGCGGTCGCGATGCGGCGCGACTTCGTCGCCAATGTCAGCCACGAACTCAGAACCCCGCTGACCGCGCTCGTCGGCTTCATCGAGACGCTCAGGGGCGCCGCGCGTGACGATCCGGCGGCGCGCGAGCGGTTCCTTGAGATCATGGAGCGCGAATCCGGGCGGATGATCCGGCTGGTGAACGACCTTCTGTCGCTGAGCCGGGTCGAGGCGGAGGAACGCCGCCGGCCGGCCGAACAGGTGGAGATCGTCGGGCTCCTGCGCTCGGCCCTCGCCACCCACCGCGATCAGGCCCGCGCTGCCGGGGTCGAACTGCGGCTAGAGGCGGGCGAAGGGCCGGTGACGCTCCGGGCCGATGCCGACCAACTCATGCAGGTCTTTCACAACCTCGTCGAGAACGCGGTGAAATACGGCGGTTCGGGCAAGGAGGTGATCGTCCGCGTCTCTGAACTCACGCGCGAGCCGGTGCTGCGGGGGCCGGCGGTTCAGGTCGAGGTCATCGACCGGGGCGAGGGGATCGACCCCCTGCACCTGCCGCGCCTGACGGAGCGATTCTACCGCGTCGACAGCGACCGGTCGCGCCAGAAGGGCGGCACCGGCCTCGGCCTTGCCATCGTCAAGCATATCGTCAACCGCCATCGCGGCCGCTTCCGGATCGAGAGCGAGGTGGGAAAAGGCAGTCGATTCATCGTCATCCTGCCGGCGGATTGACCGGTGTCAGGGTCCGCGCCCGACCGGGGCGGCAGGCTGTCATCAAACCGTTACAGTCCTGTCACAAAAGCATAGCTGCGCAGGCCTAAAGCGGGGCATGAGGTCGCCCGGGGATGGTGACCGCAACCGACGTGCAGGAGAATGCAATGAACAGCGTGAAATTCACCGTTTCGGCGATTGCCATGGCGGCTGCCGCCACCGCCGCCGATGCGCGCGACCAGATCCAGATCGCCGGTTCCTCGACCGTTCTGCCCTACGCCACCATCGTCGCCGAAGCCTTCGGCGAGAACTTCGACTTCCCGACCCCGGTCGTCGAAGGCGGCGGTTCGGGCGCCGGCCGCAAGAAGCTTTGCGAAGGCGTTGGCGAGAACACCATCGACATCGCCAACTCGTCGAGCCGCATCAAGCAGTCCGACATCGACCTCTGCACCGCGAACGGCGTGACCGAGATCATGGAAGTCCGCATCGGCTATGACGGCATCGTCTTCGCCTCGGACATCAACGGGCCGGAATTCGCCTTCACCCCGGCCGACTGGTACAACGCGCTGGCCGCCGAGGTCGTCAAGGACGGCGCGCTGGTCGCCAACCCGAACAAGACCTGGGCCGACGTGAACGCCGACCTGCCGGCCGCAGGACATCCTCGCCTTCATTCCGGGCACCAAGCACGGCACCCGCGAAGTCTTCGACGTGAAGGTCCTGGAAGCGGGTTGCGCCGCATTCGGGCGCCGAAGAGGCGCTGATTGCGGCGAAGCGACGAGGAGGACGGCAAGACGGCCTGCATCGCGCTGCGCACCGACGGCGCGTCGGTCGATATCGACGGCGACTACACCGAGACGCTGGCCCGCATCGACGCCAACAAGAACGCCATCGGCGTCTTCGGCCTGTCGTTCTACCAGAACAACACCGACAAGCTGCGCGTCGCCACGATGGACGGTGTCGTGCCGTCGATCGAGACCATCGCCTCGGGCGAATATCCGGTCTCGCGCCCGCTCTACTTCTACGTCAAGAACGCGCATCTCGGCGTGATCCCGGGCCTGCAGGAATACGTCGACTTCTTCGTCTCCGACGACATGGCCGGCCCCGACGGCCCGCTGGCGGCCTACGGCCTCGTCTCCGATCCCGAACTGGCGGCGACGCAGGAAATGGTCGCGGCCGGCACCCCGATGGGTCCGCTGAACTGATCTGACACTTGCGGGCGGCGCCCCGGCGCCACCCGTTCCCCTGTCCGGAAGGCCGACATGAGCATCTCCGTCCTCCTCTCTGATCGTCCTGGCCATCGCGGTCGCGGGATACGTCCTGGCCCGCCGCCGGGCGATGGCACTTTCGGGCGGCGACCGGCGGAAGCTGCATTCGCTGACCGGCTATTACGGCCAGACCGTCTTTCTTTTCGCCTCGGTCCCGGCGCTTCTTCTGCTCGGCGCCTGGCTCTTCGTGCAGCCGATCGTGATCGAGAACCGCGTCGCGTCGATCATCACCCCGGCCGATATCCCGGACGGTGGGTCGCTCGGTCTGGTGATGAGCGACGTGCGCCGGGTCGCGGACGGGCTCGACGCCGTCGCCGCGTCCGACGGGCTGAGCGAGGCCGAGCTCGACGCGATGCAGGCCGATGTCTCCACCGTCCGCGCCCGCCTCGCCGAGGTCGGTGTGGCGCTTGGCGCCGACGTGAAGCCCAATGTCTTCGAGGCCGCGAAGGCCTATCGCGGCGCGCTCAGGACCTCGCGCCTCGCGATGGCGGTGGCGGTGATCGCCGCGTCGCTCGCCGGGCTTGGCCTCTCGTTGCGGCTCGTCCGGCCTGAATTCCGCGCCCGCAACGTCTTCGAGGGTTTCCTCGTGTCGCTCCTGATCGGTGCGTCGCTCGTCGCGATGCTGACGACCTTCGGCATCGTCGCGTCGCTCCTGTTCGAGAGCATTCACTTCTTCCAGCTCTATCCGGCGAAGGATTTCCTGTTCTCGCTGACCTGGAACCCGCAATTCCGCGGCGGTTCCGACCTCGGCATCTGGCCGCTGCTCTGGGGCACGCTCTACGTCTCGTTCGTGGCGCTGCTCGTTCGCGGTGCCGATCGGGCTGATGATCGCGATCTACCTGTCGGAATACGCCACGAAGCGGATGCGGTCGCTGGCCAAGCCGGCGATCGAGATCCTCGCCGGCATCCCGACCATCGTCTACGGCCTTTTCGCGCTGATCACCGTCGGCCCGTTCCTGCGCGACTACTTCGCCCAGCCGATGGGGCTCGGCTCCTCCTCGTCCTCGGTGATGACGGCGGGGCTGGTGATGGGGATCATGCTGATCCCCTTCGTCTCGTCCCTGAGCGACGACATCATCAACGCGGTGCCGCAGGCGATGCGCGACGGGTCCTACGGGCTTGGCGCCACCCAGTCGGAGACCGTGCGGCAGGTGATCCTGCCGGCGGCGCTGCCGGGCATCGTCGGCGCGATCCTGCTGGCCGCGAGCCGCGCCATCGGCGAGACGATGATCGTCGTCATGGGGGCAGGGGCCGCCGCGCGGCTCGGCCTCAACCCGTTCGAGGCGATGACCACGATCACCGTCAAGATCGTCAGCCAGCTGACCGGCGATACCGAGTTCGCCTCGCCCGAGACACTGGTGGCCTTCGCGCTCGGGATGATGCTCTTCGTCTTCACGCTGGGGCTGAACGTGATCGCGCTGGTCGTGGTGCGCAAATACCGGGAGCAGTACGAATGACCGACACCACTGCCGCAACGCCGCCCGCGCCACGGGTCGCTTCTGTCGGCCGACGACCGCACGCGCCGCCGCAACGCGGCCGAGCGGCGCTTCCGACTCTACGGTCTCGTCGCCGTCGGCATCGCCATCGCGGCGCTGATCGTGCTTCTGACCTCGATCCTCTGGAACGGCAGCAGCGCCTTTCGCCAGACCTTCCTGCATCTCGATATCCATCTGGACGAAAAGAAGCTCGACAAGTCCGGCACCCGCGACATCGACGTGATGAAGAAGGTCACGACCATCGGCTACGGCAAGCTGATCGACGGCGCGCTGCAGGCGATGATCGATGAGGCGGGGATCGCCATCGACGGGCTTTCGGCCAAGGACGTGTCGAACATGATCTCCAAGGAGGCGGCGGCGCTGGTGCGCAACCGGGTCCTCGCCCATCCCGATCTCGTCGGGCAGACGGTGTCGTTCAAGGTCCTCGCCAATGGCCGGATCGACGGCTACGTCAAGGGACGGGTGACGATGGAGAGTGCCGAGCGCGACAGCAACGTCTCGACCAGGCAACTCATGCTGGCCGACACCTTGCGCGAACGGGGGGTTCTGAGCCGGGATCTCAACTGGGATTTCATCACCGCCCCAGACGCCTCGGAACTCAGGCCGGAGGCGGCGGGTCTCGGCGTGGCGATCCTCGGCTCGGCCTACATGATGATCATCGTTCTGGTCCTGTCGCTGCCGATCGGCGTCGCCGCGTCGATCTACCTTGAGGAATTCGCGCCGCAAAACCGCTGGACCGACCTGATCGAGGTCAACATCTCCAACCTCGCGGCGGTGCCCTCGATCGTTTTCGGCATCCTCGGCCTTGCCATCTTCATCAATTTCGCCGGGTTGCCGCAATCCGCGCCCATCGTCGGCGGCCTCGTGCTGACGCTGATGACGCTGCCGACGCATCATCATCGCGACCCGTGCGGCGCTGAAGGCGGTGCCGCCCTCGATCCGCGAGGCGGCGCTCGGCGTCGGCGCGTCGAAGATGCAGTCGATCTTGCACCATGTCCTGCCGCTGGCCATGCCCGGCATCCTGACCGGCACGATCATCGGTCTCGCGCAGGCCCTGGGCGAAACCGCGCCGCTTGCTTCTGATCGGCATGGTCGCCTTCGTGCGCGACTATCCGGGCGCCCCGCCCGAGGGTTTCTTCGATCCGGCCTCGGCGCTGCCGGTGCAGGTCTACAACTGGACCCAGCGCGCCGACCCGGCCTTCGTCGAACGGGCCTCGGGCGCGATCATCGTGCTGCTGGTCTTCCTTCTCATCATGAACGCGGTAGCGATCGTGTCTGCGCCGCCGCTTCGAGCGGCGCTGGTAAAAATGGCGGAGACTGCCACAATGAACGACATGCGACTGACGGAGAATGCCGTGGAAGCCAGCCGAGGTCAAGATCGCCGCGCGCGGCGTGCAGGTCTATTACGGCGACAACCACGCGATCAAGGATGTCGACGTCGATATCGCCGACCGGACGGTGACCGCCTTCATCGGCCCGTCGGGCTGCGGCAAGTCGACCTTCCTGCGCTGCCTCAACCGGATGAACGACACGATCCCGATCTGCCGGGTCGAGGGCAAGATCACGCTCGACGGCGAGGACATCTACGACAGGCGCGTCGATCCGGTGCAGCTGCGCGCCAAGGTCGGCATGGTGTTCCAGAAGCCGAACCCGTTTCCGAAGTCGATCTACGACAACGTCGCCTACGGCCCGAAGATCCACGGCCTGACCCGCAACAAGGCCGAACTCGACGAGATCGTCGAGACCTCGCTGCAGGAAGGCCGCGCTCTGGAACGAGGTCAAGGACCGGCTCTCGAAGCCCGGCACCGGGCTCTCGGGCGGCCAGCAGCAGCGGCTGTGCATCGCGCGCGCCATCGCCACCTCGCCCGAGGTCCTGTCTGATGGACGAACCCTGTTCGGCGCTCGACCCGATCGCCACGGCACAGGTCGAGGAACTGATCGACGAGCTGCGCTCTCAATTCTCGGTCGTCATCGTCACCCATTCGATGCAGCAGGCCGCCCGCGTCAGCCAGCGCACCGCCTTCTTCCACCTCGGCAACCTCGTCGAATACGGCGAGACCAGCCAGATCTTCACCAATCCGAGCGATCCGCGCACGGAAAGCTACATCACCGGCCGGATCGGCTGAGGGAGAACGACGACATGAGCGAACAAGCACATACTGCGCGCCTTCGACCGCGACCTCGAAGCCATTCAGGCGATGGTCATGAAGATGGGCGGCCTGGTCGAGACGGCCATTCTGGAGGCCGCCACGGCGCTTGAGACCCGCGACGAGGAGCTGGCCGAGAAGGTGCGCAAGGGCGACAAGGCCATCGACGCGCTCGAGGAGCAGATCAACGAGGAAGCCGCCCGGCTGATCGCGCTGCGCGCCCCGACGGCCTCGGACCTGCGCACGGTGCTGTCGGTGATCAAGATCGCCGCCAGCCTCGAACGGATCGGCGACTATGCCAAGAACATGGCCAAGCGGGCGCAACGTGCTCGGCCAGATGACGGCGGTCGCCGGCGCGGCGCGGCTCGCTCCGCCGCATGTCCAAGACCGTGGTGCAGATGCTGTCGGACGCGCTCGACGCCTACATCACGCGCGACGTGGCACTGGCCGAGGACGTGCGCAACCGCGACCGCGACGTCGACCAGATGTACAACGCGCTCTTTCGCGAATTCCTGACCCACATGATGGAGGACCCGCGCAACATCACCGCCTGCATGCATCTGCATTTCATCGCCAAGAACATCGAGCGCATGGGCGATCACGCGACGACGATCGCCGAACAGGTCGATCTACCTCGTCACCGGCTCGATCCCCGAAGAGAGCCGGCCGAAGGCCGAGAGCGTGACCACGATCGGCGTCGAGGGGAGCTGAGATGCAGGCGCCCACGGTTCTGGTGGTCGAGGACGAACCCGCCCAGCGCGAGGTTCTGGCCTACAACCTCGAGGCCGAGGGCTTTCGCGTCGCCCAGGCCGACGATGGCGAGGAGGCGCTGCTGCTGGTCGCCGAGGAGACGCCGGACCTGATCGTGCTCGACTGGATGCTGCCGAACGTGTCGGGGATCGAGGTCTGCCGGCGGCTGAAGTCGCGGCCGGAGACCAAGGGCGTGCCGATCATCATGCTGTCGGCCCGCTCCGAAGAGGTCGACCTGGTGCGCGGGCTCGAAACCGGCGCGGACGACTACATGGTCAAGCCCTATTCCGTGGTCGAGCTGATGGCGCGGGTGCGCACGCAACTGCGCCGCTCGCGACCCTCGGCGATCGGCGAGGTGCTGGAGTACGAGGACATCACGCTCGATCCCGAAACCCACCGGGTGCACCGGGACGGCAAGGTGCTGAAGCTCGGGCCGACCGAGTTCCGCCTGCTGACGACCTTCATGGAAAAGCCGGGCCGGGTCTGGAGCCGCGAGCAGTTGCTCGACCGGGTCTGGGGGCGCGACATCTATGTCGACACCCGGACCGTGGATGTCCATGTCGGCCGGCTGCGGAAGGCGCTTTGCGCGCATGGCGGCGAGGATCCCGTGCGCACGGTGCGCGGCGCGGGATATGCGCTCGGCTGAGGCCGGGACTCGTTGTCATGCGTCGACCACGAGCTTTGGACCGGGCGACCAGCCCGGGCCGCGCCCGATCCTCCCCCCGGCAGGGCGCGTCCGTTCGCGATGTGTCTAGTGGTCATTTTGGTAAGGTGGGTTTAACTACCCGCTCTGGGCCGAGGGTGGGTTGAAACCTACCTTCCGGGGCAACAGAAGATGTCCGCGCTCAGCCCTATTCCTTGTCGTCATCCCCGAAGCGGGCATCGTCGTCGAATTCGTCCTCGCCTTCGGGCAGGAACTTGCCGGAGAGCCGAATCGAGTGGTCGTCGTGGCGCGGGTCCATCACCACGTCGGAGGGCAGCTCGCCCGCAAGCCAGTCGCGGATCTCCTCGCGCGCGTCGGCCGGTTCGGTCTCGGTCAGCCGGGCGATATAGGCGACGAAGGCGCGCTGGTCGCCGTCGATCTCCTCAAGGTCATCCTCGTCGGCTTCGGGCCATTTGTCGATGATCGCTTCGTAGAATGCGGGCCAGTTTTCCTGGACGTGGTGCCATTTCATTGTGGGATCTCTGCCGGTTCGGGTCTGTCGTCATAACCCATCCTGCCCGCGTTTGGGCGCGGGGGAAAGGGGCGTCGCCGAATTTCAGCGGGCCGGGAACCAGTTCTGGGTGCGATTGGCAAACCAGACCAGCGACAGCATCACCGGCACCTCCACCAGAACCCCGACGACGGTCGCCAGCGCCGCACCGGAGTTCGAGCCCGAAGAGCGAGATCGCGACGGCCACGGCCAGTTCGAAGAAGTTCGACGTTCCGATCATGCAGGCCGGCGCCGCGATGGCATGCGGCAGGCGCAAGAGATGTGCGCCGGCATAGGCCAGCGCGAAGATCCCGTAGGACTGCACGAGAAGCGGCACCGCGATGAGGACGATCGCCAGTGGTTGGGCGAGGATCGTGCCCGCCTGAAACCCGAAGAGCAGGACCACGGTCGCCAGAAGCCCGATCACCGACCAGGGCTTCATCCGGGCGAGAAATGCCTGTCACCGCGTGGCTGTCCGACCGGGCCTCCAGCCGGCGGCGCGTCAGCGATGCCGGCGAAGAGCGGCAGGACCACATAGAGCACGACCGACAGCAGCAGCGTTTCCCACGGCACGACGACATCGGTGACGCCCAGCAGGAAGGCGGTCATCGGCGCGAAGAGGAAGATCATGATCACGTCGTTCACCGAGACCTGGACGAGCGTGTAGTTCGGATCGCCGCGCGTCAGCTGGCTCCAGACGAAGACCATGGCGGTGCAGGGGGCGACGCCAAGAAGGATCATCCCGGCGATGTATTCCCCGGCGGTCTCGGGATCGACCAGATCAGCCCAGAGGACCCGGAAGAAGAGCCAGCCGAGGGCCGCCATCGTGAAGGGCTTGATCAGCCAGTTGACGACCAGCGTCAGGAAAAGGCCGCGCGGGCGCTTGCCGATATCCTTGATCGCGGTAAAATCGACCTGGACCATCATCGGGTAGATCATCACCCAGATGAGGACCGCGACGACGAGATTGACCTGTGCGAGTTCCAGCCCGGCGACAAGCTCGAAGAAGCCCGGAAAGGCGACGCCGAGAAGAACGCCGGCAAGGATGCAAAGCGCCACCCAGACCGACAGGAACCGTTCGAAATATTCCCATTGTCAGCCCTCTTTCCCCGATGATGGCCGATCTCTCGCGAAAGCGCTGCCCGGTCAAGCGTTTCGAATTGCAGTGCCAGAAACGCGTCGGCGCGGCGTTCGAGTATCGCTGTAGCGCGGCCGCGAAGGCCGCGGGCCGGTCCTGTTCCGGGGCAGCCGCCGGATCCTCGACCCCCCAATGCGCGCGCATGCGGTGCACCGGGCCAGACCGGGCAGGTCTCGCCGGCCGCCGAGCCGCAGACGGTGATCACGAGGTCCATCGCCGGCGCGTCCGTGCCCGGCGAATTCGTCCCAGCTTTTCGACCGGAGACGCGCGGTGTCGATAGCCGTTCGCAGCCAGCAGGCGCAGCGATTGCGGATGAACCCGCCCGCCGGCTTCGATCCCGCCGACAAGGCCGCGACCCGGCCTTCGCCTTTACGTTCAGAAGCGCCTCGAGCAGGATCGAGCGGGCGGAATTGCCGGTGCAGAGGACGAGGATGTTCATGCCCGTCCCCTAAAGCGGTGCCGTGTAACGGATATGCGACGGGCCGGATCAGAACCAGCTTTGCACGGTGCGTGCCCCGCCCGAGACATCGTCGCCGACGCCCGCCACCGTGTTGCAGGCCGCGAGCCCGGTCAGAAGGCCGCGATCAGGATCAGATCTGCGCATTGCCTTGTCCTAGTCCTCATACCACCAGACTTCGGGCTGAAAGCCCGGCCAGTCCCCGTATAGCGGAATCCGCTCGGGGTAGTGAAGATGCTTCGAATGCGCGATGCGCGACAACGTTCGAGAACCAGACCGGGATCACGTAGCGTCCGGCCGTCAGCACCCGGTCGAGCGCCTGGGTCGCGGCGATGAAATCCTCCTGGCTGGTGCTGTCGAGCATCGCTGCGATCATCGCCTCGGCGGCGGGCGAATTCATTCCCATCCAGTTGCGGCTGCCGGGTTCGGTCACGCCCTTGCGACCCCCAGTAGAGCAATCTGCTCGTTGCCGGGCGAAAGCGACAGCGAGCGCGGTGTACCAGGCCATGTCGAAATCATAGGTGTTGGTGCGCTCCTTGTACTGGGCGCTGTCGACGATGGTGACGCGGGGCGTGATGCCAAGCGTTCTCAGCGCCTCGACATAGATGTCGATGATCGACTGCGGTCTCGGTCGCGCCGGCGCAACAGGAGATCTCGAAAGTGAAGGGGGTGCCGTCGGCGTTCTTCAGCACGCCGTCCTGCACCGTCCAGCCCGCCTCTTCCAGCAGCGCCAGCGGCCTTGCGGAGATTGCGCGCGGTCCAGCGCTCGGTCGGCGTCGCCGATCGGGCAGGGAATAGCCTTCGATCGTGCCGGGCGGCAGGTCGGCGGCGAAGGGGCGCAAGGAGCTCGGCCACCTTGCCGGTCGCCGGCCCCGTGATCCATGCCGAGGACCGAGTTCGAGAAATACGAGGTGATGCGCGGTTCGGTGCCGCCGTTCAGGGTCTGGTTGATGAACTCGAAGTTGAAGGCGAGGATCATCGCCTCGCGCACCCGCCAGTCGGCGAAGATGCGGGTTGCGGGTGTTCATGACGAGCCCGGTGATGCCCGAGGGGCGTTGATTGCGGGATCTCGGATTTCACCACGTCGCCGGACTGGATGGCGGGAAAGTCGTAGCTGGCTGGCCCATTTCGCCGCATTGGTTTCGCGGAGCTGGTGGTCTCGCCGGCCGTGAAGGCCTCGAAGACCACGTCGCCATCGCCGAAATAGTCATAGCGGATCTCGTCGAAATTGTGCTGGCCGCGGTTGAACGGCAGGTCGCGGCCCCAGTAGTCGGGGTTGCGCCGGAACGTGATGAAGCGGCCCGGTTCGAAATCGGCCGACCGACATAGGGGCCGGAGCCGATCGGCACGTCGAGCGAGCTTTCGGCGAAATCCTTGCCCTCCCATTGCGCCTTCTTCAGGATCGGGCGCAGGCCCATGAGCAGCGGCAAGTTCGCGGTCGGGCGCGTTGAAGGTGAAGCGGACCGACGCGGTCGCCGGTCTGCTCCATCGTCGCGACCTTGGTCCAGGCGCCCTGATAGCGCGGGATGCCCCTGGTCCCGAGCGTCTCGAAGGTCCACATCACGTCCTCGACGGTGACCGGGCTGCCATCGGAGAATCGCGCCTCGGGGCGCAGGGTGAATTCGACCCATGTCCGCGCCTTCGTCGGTCTCGACCGATTCGGCCAGAAGCCCGTAGAGCGTGAAGGGTTCGTCGATGGAGCGGCCCATCAGCGTTTCGACGGTGCAGAGCCCGAACCCCCAGGGGGCGGTGCCCTTGAGGATGTAGGGATTGAGCGAATCGAAGCCGCCCGGTTCGCCGAAGACGATTCGGCCGCCCTTGGGTGCATCGGGGTTGGCATAGGGCAGGGACACAAAATCAGGTGGCAGCGCCGGGCGCGCCATACATAGCTATGCCGTGCTGGGGTTCCGCCAAGGCCGCCGGCGGCGCCACGAGGCCAAGCGCAGATAGTCCGATCGCCATGCCAAAGCCGATGGAAAAAATGCGGTCGCATTTTGGCAACAATCCCTGTCTGCCCTTGTTTCGTTGGGCGCGACGCTAGACGGGCTTCCCTAGCCTTTTCAAACTTTTAGCTTGGAGAGCGGCGAAGGACCGCGTATAAAGGAGCTCACTGCTCGATAGGTTTCTTGCCTGTATGAAACCTGCCTCAATAACTTAACGCCCGCCTTGTGCGGGCGTTTTTTTTGCGTTTGGCCTCGTGGCGCAGTGGCGGTCGTCGACCCTTGTTCTTTGCGCCCGCAGCATATAGATCGGGACGCGATTCATGACGGGGAGAGCAGCCATGACACTTGACAGGCAAAACCGCCATCATCACCGGATCGAATTCCGGCATCGGGCTTGGCGTCGCGCGCGAACTGGCGCGGGCCGGGGCGGATGTGGTGCTGAACTCCTTCACCGACCGCGACGAAGATCACGCGCTGGCCGAGAGCTGGCGCAGGAATTCGGCGGTCACGGCGCGCTATATCCAGGCCGACATGTCGAAGGGCGCGGAATGCCGGGCGCTGATCGAGGAGGCCGGCGGCTGCGACATCCTGGTCAACAATGCCGGCATCCAGCATGTCGCGCCGATCGAGGAGTTTCCGGCCGAGAAATGGGACGCGATCATCGCGATCAACCTGTCCTCGGCCTTCCACACCACCGCCGCCGCCCTGCCGGGGATGCGAGGCGAAGGGCTGGGGCCGGATCGTCAACATCGCCTCGGCGCATGGGCTGACCGCCTCGCCCTTCAAGTCGGCCTATATCGCGGCCAAGCACGGCATTGTCGGCCTGACCAAGACCATGGCGCTGGAGACGGCGGGGCAGGGGATCACCTGCAACGCGATCTGCCCGGGCTATGTGCTGACGCCGCTGGTCGAGGCGCAGATCCCCGACCAGATGAAGGCCCACAACATGGACCGCGAGACGGTGATCCGCGAGGTGATGCTGGCGCGCCAGCCCTCGCGGCAGTTCGCCACCGTCGAAGAGATCGGCGGCACGACGGTGTTCCTGTGCTCCGCCGCGGCCGATCAGATCACCGGCACGACGATCTCGCGTCGATGGCGGCTGGACGGCGCTCTGATGAGGGTGCGCCTGCTGACGCAGGCGATCCGCGCGGGGGGCGCTGCCCCCCGCGACCCCGCGGAGTGCCTCTGGCAAGTTGAAGAGGAAGGCGGAGGCGATGGCGGTCAAACGCATCAATCTGGCCCTGCAGGGCGGCGGCGCGCATGGCGCCTTCACCTGGGGCGTGCTCGACCGGCTGCTCGAGGACGAGACGATCGAGATCGCGGCGATCTCCGGCACCTCGGCCGGCGCGCTGAACGGCGCGGCGCTGAAGGCGGGGCTGGTGACGCGGCGGGCGCGAGGGCGCGCGCGCGAACCTCGACTGGCTCTGGGAGCAGGTGGGCGCGGTCGGCGATCATGCGCATGGCGCTCGTGGTTCCGCGCCTTTCCTGCCGGCCGGCAGCCTCGGCCGATCTGACCGAGCGCTTGATGCCGTTCTCGCCGGCCGAGACGTTCGACGCGGCTCTTCAGCCCCTACGACTTCGGCCCGTTCTACGCAACCCGCTGGAGCGGGTGGTCGACGCAGTTCCACTACGACCAGGTCTGCGGCGACGGAGGGGCCGCGCTTTCTACGTCGCGGCGACCAATGTGCGCAGCGGCAAGATCCGGGTGTTTTCGGGCGACGAGATCACCCCCGACGCGATCCTCGCCTCGGCCTGCCTGCCGACGCATCTTCCAGGCGGTCGAGATCGACGATCCGGCGACCGGCCCGAGGCCTACTGGGACGGCGGCTATACCGGCAACCCGGCGCTCTTTCCGCTGTTCGATCCCGCGCTGCCGGACGACATCGTGGTCGTCAACATCAACCCGCTCCGGCGCGAGGCGGTGCCGCGGACCGGCGCCAGGACATCATCGAACCGGATCAACGAGATCAGCTTCAACTCCTCGCTCCTGCGCGAGTTGCGCGCGATCGACTTCGTCAAGCGGCTGATCGCCGAGGGGCGGGTCGAGGCGGGGGCGATGAAGGACGTGCTGGTCCATATCGTCGCCGACGACGCGCTGATGACCTCGCTCTCCGCGGCGACCAAGCTGGTGCCGACGCTCGGGCTGTTGTGGGAGCTGAAGGCGGCGGGCCGGGAGGCGGCGGACGCGTTCCTCGACCGGCATGGTGGCGCGATCAACCGCGAAAGCAGCGTCGACCTTGGCGCGCTCGTGTCCTGACCGTCGATCAGTTGGCGGCCGGCTCGCCGTTGGCCTTCGGCTCTTTCGGCGCCGGGTAGACGAGGCCGGCCGAGATCACCAGCTTCGCCGCGTCCTCGACCGACATGTCGAGGAAAGTCACGTCTTGCTTCGGCACGTAGAGCAGGAAGCCCGAGGTCGGGTTCGGCGTCGTCGGCAGGAACACCGTCATCACCTCGTCGTCCGGGAGCTTCGTCGAGAACCTCGCCTTTCGCGATCGTGGAGACGAAGCCGATTGCCCAGATGCCGGGGCGCGGATATTCGATCAGGCAGGCCTTGTCGAACTTCGCTTCCGTCTGGTTGAAGACGGTCTCGGCGACCTGCTTGACGCCGTTGTAGATCGAGCGGACCACCGGCATCCGGTCGACGAGGTCTTTCGCCCCAGGAGATCAGCGAGCGGCCCATGATCCCCTTGGCGATCCAGCCGACGAAGACCGTGAAGATGAGGAAGACCACCACACCGATGCCGCGCAGGTGGATCGCGTCCGGCTGGCAGTAGAAGGGCAGGTTGGTCGGGTCGGTGAGATCGCAGAAATAGAAGCGGATCAGGGCGTCGGGCCGGTATGCGCCGGGGATGAAAGGCCAGACCCAGCTGTCGATCCAGCCGGTGACGGTCCAGACGAGCCAGAGAGTCAGGCCGACTGGCGCGACGACGACGAGGCCGGTCAGGAAGTTCGCGCGAATCCGCGCGATCACGCCCCGCCGCCGCGGCGGGTGAACCGTGCTTTGGTCCGGTCCGTCCTCATGTGGTGCCATCGCGCGCGCTTCCCCCCGTTCCGGGCCTGAATGTATGGGCTTCGGAGGGCGCCGACAATGGGGCGATCAGTTTGCGGTCGCGATCGCGGTGGCGATGGCCGCGCCGAGGCGGGCATTGTTCAGAACGAGGGCGATATTCGCGTCGAGCGACCGCCCCTCGGTCAGCTCGAAGATGCGCGACGAGCAGGAAGGGCGTGACCGCCTTTGCGGCGATGCCCTTCGCGCCGGGCTTCGGCCAGCGCGGTCTCGATCACCGGGCCGATGACCGCGCGGGGGATCTCGGCCGTTACGGGGATCGGGTTGGCGACGAGCTGGCCGCCCGGCAGGCCGAGCCGGGCGCGCATCAGGTGGGCGGCGGCGATCTCGTCTGCCGTATCCATCCGGAGCGGGGCCGCGAGGCCGGAGTCGCGCGACCAGAAGGCGGGAAAGCCGTCCTGGCCATAGGCGATGACCGGCACGCCGAGGGTTTCGAGCACCTCGAGCGTCTTCGGCAGGTCGAGGATGGCCTTCGCCCCGGCCGCGACCACCGTCACCGGGGTCTCGGCCAGTTCGCGCAGGTCGGCGGAGATGTCGAAGCTCGTCTCCGCGCCGCGATGGACGCCGCCGATGCCGCCGGTGGCGAAGACCGCGATGCCAGCGAGGCGGGCGGCGATCATCGTCGCGGCGACGGTGGTGGCGCCGGTCCGGCCGGCGGCGAGGCAGGCAGCGAGATCGGCGCGGGAAAGCTTCATCACGTCGCGCGCCTGTGCGAGGGCTTCAAGCTCGGCCGCGGTAAGGCCGACATGGAGCCGCCCGGCCATCACCGCGATGGTGGCGGGCACGGCGCCGGCGCCGCGCACTTCGGCCTCGACCCGGCGAGCCGTTTCCAGATTCTGCGGATATGGCATTCCGTGGGTGATGATTGTCGACTTCTAGCGCAACAATCGGGGCGCCGGCGGCACGCGCCTCGGCGACATCGGGGGCGAAGGCGAGGGGCAGGGGCGTCATGATCCGATATCTCCCGAGACATAATGGGCGGCGGCGGCAAGCGCGGAGCGAAGTGCCGCATCGCGGTCCTCGCCCCGGGTTTCGGCGACGATGTGGGCCGCCATGAACGTATCTCCCGCGCCGGTGATGCGGGTGACGAGGACTGCCGGCGGTTCGGCCGTCAGGACGCCTCCGGCCATGCCGTCGGCGGTCCTGTTTCCGCCATCGGTGACGAGGGCCCGCACCGCGCCGCGCTCCAGCAGGCCCTCGGCGGCTTCGGGCGCGGTGGCGAAGCGCCGCTGGCAGATCAGCCCGGCCTCCTCGAGGTTGACGTAGAGCGTCGCGTTCCGGACCGGCAGGAGCGGCAGCAGACGCTCGGCCTTGCCGGGGCTCGCCGGGGCGATGCGAAGATCGGCGGCGGAAAAGAGCGGCGAGGCGGCGATATCGGCGAGTAGCCCCTGGGTGAGGTTGCCGTCGAGCGCGACCGGCCCCGGCCAGGGCGCGGCGGCGCTGCCAAGAGTGTCGTCGGAGAGCGGGCGCAGGATCTTGTCGCCGGCAGCTTCGAGGGAATGCGCGTCGGCGATCGCGGCGACGAGGCCGTTGGCGCCTTCGACCGCCATGTAGCGGTCGGTCGGCAGATCGTCGGAGCGGTAGATGTGCCCGGTCTCGACGCCGAGACGCGCGGCGGCCGCCATGAGTTCGTCGCCCTCGGGGTCGCGGCCGATGGCGCTGAGCAGCGCGGGGCGGAGGCCGAAGCGGGCGAGAGTCATGGCGATGTTCATCGCCACGCCGCCGGGAAGGCGGGTGATCCGGCCCGGCACGTCGGCGCCGGCGGTCATGTGGGCGGGCGAGCGGCCGATGATGTCCCAGAGGACCGAGCCGATGCAGAGGATGTCGGGGCGTATGCGCATTGCCTTCCCTTGCCGCGAAACCGGCCGGTTCGCAAGCCGGGCGGTGCGGGCGCCTCCCGTTTCGGAAGGCGCGTCGGTTCAACCCACCTTGCGCGGAGCCTCCGCCTCAGCCGCGGAGCTTGTAGCGATCAGGCTCCTCGAAGACGTCGAGCGCCACGGTGCCGGCGGGGATGCGCACGGCGTGCACCTTGCCCGACGGGATGGAGTAGGTCTCGCCGGGCCGAAAGGTGCGGGTCTTGCCGTCCATCGTCAGCTCGATGGAGCCTTCGAGCACCGTCCCCCACTGGCCCTTGTGCGAATGGGCGGGCAGGTCCATGTCCTTGAGGAAGGTGAAGAAGACCGCGAGCCCGGTCTCCGAGCGCAGGACATTGGTCCGGACCACATCGTCGGGGAAGGGCAGGTCAATGGCGGGAAAGGCGCGGATGAAATCGGGCAGGGGCATGGGTTTGGTCCTTTCGGCTGCGGTCGCTATAGTGGCGCCCGAACACTTCTCCCGCAAGGAAGGACGCCGATGCCCCGCTTCACCGGATTTCCGTCCGAGACCTTCGGCTTTCTCGCCGACCTGAAAGAGAACAACCGGCGAAGCTGGTTCGAGGCGAACCGCGACCGCTATGAGGCGTTCTGGATGGCCCCGGCGCTCGATTTCATCGAGGCGCTCGGGCCGGGGATGGCGGCGATGACGCCGCCGATGAAGGCCGAGCCCAGGCTCAACGGCTCACTCCGCCGGATCAACCGCGACATCAGGTTCAGCGCCGACAAGGCGCCCTATGAACCGATGCTGCACCTGATCTTCTGGCCCGGCGCCCATCCCAATCGCGGCGCGGGGTTCCACTTCGTCCTTAGCCCCGAGGGTATCGGCTACGGCGCTGGCCGCTGGGCCTTCGACGCGCCGGTCCTTGCGCGCTACCGCGAGAGGCTCGCCGACGCCCGTGACCGCGCGGCGCTGATGGCGGCGCTGGAGGATGCGCGCGCTGTCGGCTGCCATCCTGACGAGCCGCATCTGAAGCGACTTCCGGCCGGGATCTCGGGCGAACCGGACTGGGACTACCTCCTGCGCTACAAGGGTCTCGTCGTGCGGACGATGGAGGGCCGGCTGATGCCGGACTGGATCGGCAGCGGCGCGGCCGTGGACGCGGTGCTGGAGCGGGCGGGCAAGCTCATGCCTCTCGTTGGCTGGCTTTACGCGCTTTAACCGGCCCGGACGGCACCCCCGCGCAGCCCTTAGGGGGTTGCGCCGGAACCGAAACCGTCCTATACGCGCGCCACTTCACAGGCGAGGCTTGGGCCCTCGGGGGAGACATCCCCGAAAGGTCCGCCGGTTGGGAGAGATCCCTCATGGCTTCGCCGAGGTAGAAACCGGAAAGGAAAACGGACATGGCACTGCCTGAATTCTCCATGCGTCAGCTTCTCGAAGCGGGCGTTCACTATGGTCACCAGACCCAGCGCTGGAACCCGCGGATGGCCGAGTATATCTACGGCGACCGCAACGGCATTCACATCATCGACCTGACGCAGACCGTCCCGATGCTGGACGCGGCACTGAACGTCATCCGCGAGACGGTGGCCAAGAACGGCCGCATCCTCTTCGTCGGCACCAAGCGTCAGGCGTCGAAGCCGATCGCCGATGCCGCCGAACGCTGCGCGCAGTTCTACATGAACCACCGCTGGCTTGGCGGCACGCTGACGAACTGGAAGACCGTGTCGCAGTCGATTCAGCGCCTCAAGCAGATCGACGAGGTCCTGGGGTCGGGTGCCGAAGGCCTGACCAAGAAGGAGCGGCTCGGCATGGAGCGCGAGCAGGCCAAGCTTCAGGCCTCGCTCGGCGGGATCCGCGAAATGGGCGGCGTCCCGGATCTTCTCTTCGTCATCGACGTGAACAAGGAAGACCTCGCCATCCTCGAAGCCAAGAAGCTGGGCATTCCGGTCGTCGCGGTCGTCGACACCAACTGTTCGCCCACGGGCGTCGACTATGTCATCCCCGGCAACGACGACGCGGCCCGCGCCATCGCGCTTTACTGCGACCTCGTGAGCCGTGCCGCGCTTGACGGCATGACCGCCCAGATGGGCGCGGCCGGCGATCGACATCGGCGCGATGGAAGAGGCACCGGCCGAGGATGCTGCGGCCGAAGAAGCCGTGGCCGAAGAAGCCGTGGCCGAGGAAGGTGCGGCCGAAGAAGCCGTGGCCGAGGAAGCGGTGGCCAAGGACGCCCCCGCGACCGCCGAGTCCTGACCGGGAGGGGGCGGCGCCCGCCCCCTGTCATCCGACTTTCATCGGGCGGGGGTATCCCCCGCCTGACCCATCTGAAATCGAAGGAGAGCCAGACATGGCGATCACCGCACAAATGGTGAAGGAACTGCGCGAATCGACCGGCGCGGGCATGATGGACGCCAAGAAGGCGCTGACCGAGACCAATGGCGACATGGAGGCCGCGACCGACTGGCTGCGCACCAAGGGTCTTGCCAAGGCCGCGAAGAAATCCGGCCGTGTCGCCGCCGAGGGCCTGATCGGCGTCGCGGTGTCCGACGGCAAGGGTGTCGCGATCGAGCTGAACTCGGAAACCGACTTCGTCGCCAAGAATGCCGACTTCCAGCAGATGGTGCGCGAGATCACCGAAGTCGCCCTGCAGACCGGCGAGACGCTCGAAGTGCTGAAGGCCACGCATCTCAACGGCAAGCCGGTGGAACAGGTCCTGACCGATGCCATCGCCCGGATCGGTGAGAACATGACGCTCCGCCGTATGCATGCGCTGGAAGGCGATACTGTTGTCTCCTACGTTCACAATGCGGCCGCCGAGGGCATGGGCAAGATTGGTGTTCTCGTCGCTCTCAAGGGTCCGAAGGACAAGGCGCAGGAAATCGGCAAGCAGATCGCGATGCATGTCGCCGCGACCGCGCCGGCCTCGCTCTCCGAAGCCGATCTCGACCCGGCGCTGGTCGAGCGGGAAAAGTCGATCCTGACCGAGCAGGCGCGCGAGAGCGGCAAGCCCGACGCGGTGATCGAGAAGATGATCGTCGGCCGGATGGCGAAGTTCTTCGAGGAAGTGACCCTCCTCGGCCAGAAATTCGTCGATCAACCCCGACGTCACCGTGGCCCAGGCCGCGAAGGATGCGGGCGTCGAGATCACCGGTTTCGTCCGTGTCGCCGTGGGCGAGGGGATCGAGAAGGAAAAGGAAGATTTCGCCGCCGAGGTCGCCAAGACCCGCGGAGCCTGAGATCGCGACATCTACCGAGACGGGGCCGGAGCGATCCGGCCCCATTCGTTTGTCCGGTCGTCGAGAACGCATGGATAGGCCGGGATCGGCGGCCCGCACCCGTCAGGCGCGGACCGCCCGCGCCCGTGCCCGTCACCGTTGGGGGGTGTTCGGGGCGAGACGCGTCCTCGGGTTTGCCGGCAGGTACTCACAGCATCGACCATCACCCGGCATTCCCTGCGCCGCGATCCCCGAAAAGTCCGGCTGGACTGCGGCGCCGTTGATGGACAAGGCCACCACTCACGGAACGGTTTCATTCTGCTGGATGGAGTTCTGCCGCGTGTTGATCCCGGTCAATGGCAGGGACGGAAATATCGGATGTGGTTATCAGCGGATGGGGGTGCAGCGCTTTGGCCCCGTTGAGGGCGATGACTCACGCAAGAAAAGTGGGCGGCACGCATCTAGTCGATACGCACCGCCCGAAATCGCGCCAGCACCTGTTGGGGATGAGGACAGGGCGCGTCTTGGTGCCAGGCCTGCCAGATGGAAAAAGCACCCGACAGACCCAGCGTCCGGTTTCCCGGGCTACCCGTTCCCCCGCAAATCGCAGGCTGGTCGGGGTCGCTGTTCCTGGCTAATGCCACCACTCACGGAACAAGCAGAACATTGCCGGTTTACGTTGGGTAACGAAAGTAAGGGAATCCATACCCGCTTGAATTGAATAGATTATAACCTGTCCTTTTGGATAGGTCCGGGGTCTGGACGTCGCCCGGATCTCTGTTTCCGAAATGGAAACGATGCCCGCAGACCGTTCAAACGGCGGGGAAAATGAAGATCTGGTTCTGGAAAGAAGCCTTCAGCACGGCCTGCGCCGTCGTCTCGACATCGAGTGCTTCGCGCGCCAGCCGCAAGTGCTTTTCCACCGTCGCGGACGTCAGGCCCATGATCGTGGCGATATCCTGCATGGTCTTGCCGTCGCCGACCCATTCCAGCGCCTCGCGCTGCCGCGGGGTCAGCGCGCGGCGGGACGAGGCGAAGGGCATCGCCGTGATCCGCAGATGGGTGACGTTGTTGATCACCGTGATCTCGCGCCCGTATTCGTCCCAGATATCGTCGACCTCGTGCTGGCGCATGCCGGGGCGCGCGCAAAGCCCGATCGCCCCCTTGGCGCGGACGGACACGTCGCGGAAGCTGATCGAATAACCGGCGCGGACATCGTGTTTGTGATTGAGCTCGAGCACCCGCCGTTCGGTCGCGGTCATGGTGTTCGAGGCAGCCATCTCGCCGATCAGCCGCCATGAGCACGCGCCTTCGTTGGCCGCGGCCCATTTCACCATCGGAGCATGGTTGTAGAGCCCGCTCTGCACGAACTCCGCGAGATAGTTCTCGGGATGGTTCGACAGGACGAGCATGTCGTCGGGATTGCCGAAGGAATTCGACGTGCGAAAGCGGGTGAAGCCGTAAAGAAGCCGGGTAAATCCGTAGCTTGCCATCTTGTCGAGATGCATCGACCAAATGTCCTCGATCGACGTCGCTTCGATGACACGTTCGAGATGCGCGACAAAGGGTGAAACGTCGGTCAAGGTGCTCCCCATTCCTGGTTGGGCAAATACCGTCGCCAAACGCCGCCACCGCCGGGCACAATACGCAGTGGCCATACATGAACAATAGCGGCGGCGCACTCCGCCAGCAGCGAAAACAACATCATAGCAACATCCCCACGTTGTTATTGCCATGTCAGGAAGATTTTGTCGAGTGGGCGCTCTTTCGCTTTCCGCCAAACTTGATACCTATGGCTGCGATACGGAAACGAGAGGCAGACGATGTCGGGCGACAACCGGGATGTGGTGATCATCGGCGGGGCGGTGACGGGGGCGGCGACGGCGTGGTGGCTGTTGCAATCCGATCCAACTCTGCGGGTGACGGTGATCGAGAAGGATCCAAGCTATGCCCGGGCGGCGACCGCGCTGTCGGTCGCCTCGGTGCGGCAGCAATTCTCCAACCCGGTCAATGTCGAGATCTCGCGCTTCGGGGTCGGCTTCATCCGCGACTTCGGCGCACGGATAGGGCCGGAGGGCGGGGTGCCGTCGCTGGGGCTGAAGGAGAACGGCTATCTCTTCCTCTCCGGCACCGCCGAAGGCGCGGCGCTTCTTGCCGACCTTGCGGCGATGCAGCGCGGGCTGGGCGCGGCGACCGAGGTGCTCGGGCCCGACGCGCTGGCGGAGCGCTTTCCGTGGATGCAACTCGACGACGTCACCGCCGGCAGCATGGGCGCGCGGGACGAAGGCTGGTTCGACAATATGGGCCTTCTGAACGGGTTCCGGAACGCGGCGCGGGCGATGGGGGCGGTCTTCGTGAACGACCGCGTCACCGGGCTGGAGCGGAAGGGCGACCGGATCGTCGCGGCCCTGACCGAGACCGGCGCGCGGATGGAAGGCGCCGCCTTCCTTTGCGCGGCCGGCACCGGATCGACCGAGATCTGCCGGATGGCGGGGATCGAGTTGCCGGTGGAGCCGCGCAAGCGCACGGTCTTCGTCATCGACGCGCCGAACGCCCGCCATCCCGAGGCGCCCCTGATCATCGACCACAGCGGCATCTATCTCCGCCCCGAGCACGGCCAGTGGATCGCCGCGACCGTGCCGGACGAGGACGGCCCCTGCGCCGAGGACGACTGGGAGCCGGATCACGCCCAGTTCGAGGAACTGATCTGGCCGAAGCTCTACGCGCGGTCGGAAGGCTTCGACGCGGTCAAGGTGACGCGGTTCTGGGTCGGGCATTACGACTACAACACGCTCGACCAGAACGCGATCCTGGGGCGCTGGCCGGGGCACGCGAATTTCCATGTCGCCGCCGGCTTCTCGGGCCACGGGCTGCAACAGGCTCCGGCGGTCGGGCGGGGGCTGGCCGAGGTGATCCTGACCGGCGGCTACCGCACGCTCGACCTCACGCCGCTCGGGCCCGAGCGGGTGCTGGAAAAGCGGCCGTTCCTGGAAAAGGCGGTGGTCTGAGCCGCGTCAGGGAAGCTGGACGGGTCCCGCCGCCCGCGGGCTGTTCTCCTTGCGGCTCGTCTCTCGCCGGGTCTCGCCCAGCGTCCGGGCGGTCAGGTCGGGGGCGAGCGCCCGCATCGCGTCGCATTGGGTCAGGAAGATCTTGCCGGTCAGTTCGTCAAGGACCGGGCTGCGGGCGAGGCGGTCCATGACCGGCCCCTTCACCTCGGACAGGTGCAGCGTCACCCCACTATCCTTCAGACGGTGATTGATCGCCTCGAGACTCTCGATCGCCGAGGCGTCGATCTCGTTGACGGCGGGGCACATGAGGATGACATGGGCAAGGCGCGGATTGGCGGCGATCTCGGCCTGGACCACGTCCTCGAGGAAGCGGGCATTGGCGAAATAGAGGCTTTCGTCCACCCGGATCGTCACCACGTCGGGCGCGGTGACGACGGTATGGCGCTTCACGTTGCGGAAATGCTCGGTCCCCGGCACCTGGCCGACGATGGCGACATGCGGCCGCGACGAGCGGTAGAGATGCAGCATCAGCGACAGCGAGACGCCCGCGAGAATGCCTTTCTCGACGCCGAAGCCCAGCGTGACGAGGATCGTCGCCGCCATCGCCGCCGCATCGGGCTTCGAATAGGCATAAATCCGGGGCAGGGCCTTCAGATCGACGAGGGAAAGCACCGCGACGATGATCGTCGCGGCAAGCGTCGCCTGCGGCAGGAAGTAGAGAAGCGGTGTAAGCGTCAGCGTCGCAAGCGCCATCAGGACAGCGGTATAGGCTCCGGCCGCCGGCGTCTCGGCGCCCGCGTCGAAGTTCACGACCGAGCGGGCGAAACCGCCGGTGACCGGAAAGCCGCCCGAGAGCGCCGCGCCGAGATTGGCGCCGCCGAGCGCGATCAGTTCCTGATCCGGGTCGATGCGCTGGCGCCTCTTCGCGGCAAGGGTCTGGGCGACCGAGATCGTCTCCACATAGCCGACGATGGAGATCAGGAGCGCCGGCACCGCGAGGCTGGACCACAGCGCCGCGTCGAACGGTGGCAGTGCCGGCAGCGGCAGGCCCGCTGGCACGTCGCCCACGACCTTGATGCCGCTGCCATCGAAGCCGAACAGGGGCGCGAGGCCGGCGAGCGAAGCCGATACGATCGTCGTCGCCGCCACCGCGAGCACCGGGCCGGTTCGGGCGAGGATCGTGGCGAGCTTCGGCTCGACCCCTTTCGCGATCAGCAGCGGACGCAACCCCTTGCGGGCCCAGAAGAGAAAGCCTGTCGCGCCGACGCCGATCAGAAGCGTCGGCAGGTGACATCGCCGAGATGGGCAAGGATCGACAGCGCGAGGTCCAGAAGATTGTGCCCGTCGGCCTTGATGCCGAGAATATGGCGGATCTGGCTTGCCGCGATGATCAGCCCCGAGGCGGTGATGAAGCCCGAGATCACCGGATGGCTGAGGAAGGCGGCGAGAAAACCGAGCCGCGCCACCCCCATCGCCAGAAGCATCAGCCCCGAAAGGAACGCGAGGGCGATCGCCGCGCCAAGGTATTCCGGTGTGCCCTGGGCCGCGATCTCGCCCACCGCCGCCGCCGTCATCAGCGAGGCGACGGCGACCGGACCAACCGCAAGCGCGCGCGAAGTGCCGAAGACGGCATAGACCAGCAAGGGTGCGATCGAGGCGTAAAGCCCGACCTCCGCCGGCAGACCCGCCAGAAGCGCATAGGCCAGCGATTGCGGGATCAGCATGATCGTCACGATCATCGCCGCGATGATATCCGTCGCGAAGGTGTCGCGCGAATAGGACGGTGCCCAGTCAAAGATGGGCAGGAAGCGTTTCAGCATCGGTTGGAATCCACCGGCCTCGAGGGGCTTCAGAGCTTGTTCACGGGAACCTTGAGAAAGGTGGTGCCATCATCCTCGGCCGGTGGCATCTGGCCCGCGCGCATGTTGACCTGCAGCGAGGGGATGATCAGCCGTGGCATCGCGAGCGTCTTGTCGCGGGCCTCGCGCATCTCGACGAATTCCGCCGCCGACTTGCCGCCGCCGATATGGACGTTGCGCGCCTTTTCCTCGCCGACCGTGGTTTCCCAAGCGTATTCGTCCCGACCGGGCGCCTTGTAGTCGTGGCCGACGAAGATCCGCGTCTCGTCCGGCAGGCTCAGGATCTTCTGGATCGAGTTGAAAAGCATCTCGGCCGAGCCGCCGGGGAAATCGCAGCGCGCGGTGCCGAAATCCGGCATGAAAAGCGTGTCGCCGACGAAGGCCGCGTCGCCGATGACATAGGTGAGGCAGGCCGGCGTATGGCCGGGCGTATGCAGAACACGGCCGTCCAGCGTGCCGATCCGGAACGTGTCGCCTTCGCGGAAGAGCCGGTCGAACTGGCTGCCGTCGCGCTGGAACTCGGTGCCTTCGTTGAAGACCTTGCCGAACGTGTCCTGCACCACCGTGATATTCGCTCCTATACCGATCTTGCCGCCGACGCGTTCCTGGATATAGGGGGCGGCCGAGAGGTGATCGGCATGGACATGGGTCTCCAGCACCCACTCGACGCTTAGCCCTTCCTTGCGGGCATGTGCGATGACCTTGTCTGCACTCGCCGTGTCGGTGCGGCCGGAGGCATAATCGAAATCGAGGACCGAATCGACAATGGCGCAGGCGTTGCTTTCGGGATCTTTCACGACGAATGTCACGGTATTGGTGGCCTCGTCGAAGAAGGCTGTCACATCAGGTTTCACGCACGTTGTCATGGCCGTCTCCTGCTGGGATTACCGCCATGATATAGGAGCCGGGTAATATATAGCAAGTTGTGAATATGAGCGCCGCCGACGATCAGCGCACGGCAGCAAGAGGGGCGGGCGTCGGGCCCTGCAAGGTGCAAGTCGGCCGCCGACGTCGAAGACGGGCGCCGTCACCATTCGAAATGCCGCACGATTCCGGGAAGCATGGCGAAATCGGAAAAGGCGACGTTGTGCGGCAACTCCGCCACCGGGGTCTTGCGGTAGCCCTCGGTATAGAGCGCGAAGGGCGCGGCGGCGTTCACGGCGGTCTCGGCATCGACCTCGCTGTCGCCGACATAGATCATCCGCCCGCCGCCGAGCTTCTCGTGAGTGTGATGCAGCATCGCGGGATCGGGCTTGCGTGTCGGCAGGCTGTCGCCGCCAATCACCAGGTCGAACCTGTCCCAGAGGCCGACATGGCGCAATGCGGCCTCGGCGGGCCGGTAGGGTTTGTTGGTGCAGACCGCGAGGCGGCAGCCCAAGGCCGCGAGCGCGCTCAGCGCCTCGGGAACGCCGGGGTAGGGGGTGTTGCCCTGCACGTCGGTCTCGTAGCGCGCGACGAGCGCGGTTTCGAGCTGGCCGAAAAGCGGCCCGTCGGGATCGGCATCCGACGCGATCAGAAGCTGGCGGACGAGGTTCGGCACGCCCTTGCCGACGAAGCTGCGCACCTGCGGCATCGTCAGCGGCGCGAAGCCGAGATCCGCCAGCACCGCGTTCGAGACGGCGTAGATCGCCGGGGCGGAATCGATCAGGGTGCCGTCGAGGTCGAAGATGACGACCGGGGCGATCACGCAGCCTTCCACTTGATCGAACACCCCATCGACGGGGTCTGTTCGCTCGGGCCCTTGCCGGTCTCGGCGACCCGCTTCATCGCCTCGAAAAGTTCGCGCTTCACATCCGGTGCGGCGGCCTGCCGGCCAGAGGCGTCGAGGCGACCGCGATACTGGAGGCCGAGATCGGCGTTGAAGCCGAAGAAATCTGGTGTGCAGGTCGCCCCGTAAGCCTTTGCGATAGCTTGGCTTTCGTCATAGAGATACGGGAAGGAGAAGCCGTGTCTTTCGGCCTCGGCCTTCATGTTTCCGAACCCGTCCTCAGGGTATTCCCGCGCGTCGTTGGACGAGATCGCGGCGACGCCGATGCCGAGCGCCTGCAACGCCTTGGCATCCCGCACGATCCGGTCAATGACCGACTGGACATAGGGGCAATGGTTGCAGATGAACATGATCAGTGTGCCCTTGCGACCCCGGATGTCGGCAAGCGACCAGTCGCGGCCATCGGTGCCGGGCAGGGTGAAATCCGGGGCTTTCCAGCCGAAATCGCAGACGGGCGGTGATACGGCCATGTCCTTCTCCTTCTCGGGTCAGGTATTCGCGGTCGCCGTCGCGGCCCGGATCGCGCGGATGTTCTTGCCGTAGATCTCGGGCTTGGCGACGGAGCCGCCGGAAAACACCGCCGATCCGGCGACGAGCACGTCGGCGCCGGCGGCGGTGACGAGAGGCGCGGTCTCTGGCGTGATGCCGCCGTCGATCTCGATATGGATCGGCCGGTCGCCGATCATGTTACGCAAGGAACGTATCTTATCTATCTGGGAATGAATGAATTTCTGCCCACCAAAGCCCGGATTGACGGTCATGACGCAAACAAGGTCGCAAAGATCGAGAAGCGGCGCGGCAGCTTCCGCCGGCGTGCCGGGATTGAGTGCCAGACCGGACTTTTTCCCAGTTGCACGAATGGCTTGCAATGTGCGGTGAACGTGCGGTCCGGCCTCGTGATGCGCGGTGATGATATCGGCGCCGGCCTCGGCGAAGGCGTCGATATAGGGATCGACCGGCGCGATCATCAGATGAACGTCCATGACCGTCCTGATGTGCTTGCGGATCGCCCTGCAAAGCGGCGGGCCGAAGGTGAGGTTCGGCACGAAATGTCCGTCCATCACGTCGACATGCACCCAGTCGGCGCCCTCGGTCTCGATTGCCTCGATCTCGCGACCGAAATCGGCGAAGTCTGCGGAGAGGATCGAGGGGGCGATCTTGATGGATCGGTTGAATGTCATGCGCGCGCTCCGGTCTCGGGTCGTCAAATCTCTACCGGCAAATGGCGTGGGGCGTCCAGCAAAGACCGGGCATCTGCGCGGTTTTGCCCTTGGGGCGCCAATCCGGCAGTATCCGTATATTACATAATTCGGCTTATCGGATAATTGGATCAGCCTGGGGACAGCGCCAGATCATGCCCCTGCCGCCAGATCCGCGCCAGATGAAGCCCGTGCGAGAGATGGAGGAAATCTGCGCTCCGCCCCGGTACGAGCGCACCGGCCCGGTCCGAGAGCCGCGCGACACGCGCGGGAATGCGCGTCGCCATGCCGAGCGCGCGGTCGAGCGCGAGGCCGACATCGTCGCGCAGAACCCTGAGCGCGCGCGCCACGTCGAGATCGGCGCCCGCGAGCGTTCCGTCGGCGAGCGTCAGCCGGCCAGCCTCGCGCCGGATTTCGCGGCCGTTGAGCGTGAAGGAGGTGATCGCGGTGCCGGCGGGCGCCATCGCGTCGGTGATGAGGAAGACCTCCCCCGGCCCCGTCTTGGCGGCGAGCGCCGCGCGCATCGCAGCCGGATGGACATGAATGCCATCGGCGATCAGCCCGGCGTGAAGCGCGCCGGTGGCGAGCACCGCGCCGACGAGGCCGGGTTCGCGGTTGCCGAGCTGGCTCATCGCGTTGAAGAGATGCGTGGCGAGCGCGGCGCCCGCTGCGGCGGCGGCGCGGCATGTCTCGAACCCGGCATCGGTATGACCGAGCGAGACGATCACACCAGCCTTCGCCAGTGCTGCGATCTGTGCGTTCGTGACGCTTTCCGGCGCGACCGTCACCAGGAGCCTCGGCACCCGCTTTGCCGCGCCGACGAGGAAATCGAGATCGCCCTCGCCCATCGGACGGATCAGCGCGGGATCATGCGCGCCTTTCCGGGCGTGGCTGATATGCGGCCCTTCGAGGTGAAGACCGGCGATCCCCGGCACGCCGGCAGCGACGGCGGCCTCGACCGCCGCCACGGCCGCTTCGGTGATTTCGGGCGTGTCGGTGATCAGCGTCGGCAGGATCGTCAGCGCGCCGAGACCGGCATGGGCCTCGGCCATCGTCGCGAGGGTCTCGACATTCGGCGCGTCGTTGAACATCACCCCGCCGCCGCCGTTCAGTTGCAGATCGACGAAACCCGGCGCCACCACGCCGCCGTCGAGCGCCACGCGCCGGGCGCCGGGCGCCGACGCATCCGCCGGCAGCAGCGCCGAAATGCGCCCGTCCTCGACCAGGAGCGCGCCGGGGCCGAGCCTTTGGCCGTCGAAGATGTCGGCACCGTGATAGAGCGTCGTAGCCATCACATCGTCTCCGTGATCTTGTTGAGGTGGCGCGGTTTGTCGGGATCGATCCCACGCCCCAGCGCCACCCGTTCGACCATTGCGTAGAACGAGACGATGAGCGCAATGGGATCGGTCAGCGGGTGGTCGGTGCGCACCGCCGGAAGCCGGGTCGCCTGCCCCGCGCGGTCCGAGGTGACGAAGACCTCCGCCCCCTTCGCGGCCAGCGCGTCCGCGACCTCGACCACGGTGCTTTCGGCGGCGTCGGCGGCGGCGAAGGCGAGGACCGGAAAGCCCTGCCCGACGATGGAGACCGGCCCGTGCAGGACTTCGGCCGAGGAGTAGTTCTCGGCGTGGATTAGGCAGGTTTCCTTGAATTTCAGCGCCGCCTCGCCGGACATGGCGAAACCCGGGCCGCGGCCGAGCGTGTAGAGCGATTGCGCCGCCGTCAGCCTGTCGCCGAGATCGCCCCAGTCGGTATGTGCGGCGCGGTCGAGATGCGCGGGCAGCGCCGCGATGGCCGCCAGAAGTGCGGCGTCGTCCTTCCATTCGGCAAGAAACGCGAGCCCGGCGACGGCCGAAGTGACAAAGGTCTTGGTCGCGGCGACACTCAACTCCGGCCCGGCGTGAAGTGCCAGCACCCGTTCGGCGGTCTGGCCGAGCGGCGAGCCTGCGTCGTTCGTGACCGCGACCGTGAGCGCCCCCCCTGCCCGCGCCGCCCGCGCCATCTCGACAATGTCGGGACTGCGCCCCGATTGCGAAACGCAGAGGCAGACGCTGCCCGCAAGTTTCAAAGGCGCCTTGTAGATCGAGGCGACGGAGGGTCCGATCGAGGCGACCGGAAGCCCGAGCGTCAGTTCCGAGACGTATTTCAGGTAGGTGCAGGCATGATCCGACGACCCCCGCGCCACGGTCGCGACATAAGCCGGGTCGCGGCGGCGCGCATCGGCGGCGGCTTCCCGTATCGCCTCGCCGCCCGCGTCGAGGAGCCGCGCGACGGCCTCCGGGATCTCGCGCACTTCCCTGTGCATCAGGCTTTGCGTCCCTGCCATTGTCTCAAACCTCCGGAATGCGCATTTCTGCAACAAAATCATAGGCATCGCCGCGATAGAGCGAGCGCGTGAACTCCACCACCCTTGCATCGGGCAGATAGGATACGCGCTCGATCCGCAATCCGGCGGCCATCGGCGGCACGCCGAGGAGCGCGGCATCGGCGGCGCCGAGATTGATCGCGGAGATCTTCTGGACGGCGCGGACCGGACGGAGCCCCGCCTGACCCAGCACCTCGTAGAGCGAATGGGTGACGGCGAGCGGATTGGGCAGGAGATCGGGCGGCAGCGAGGCCCGCTCGATCGCCATCGGCCGGCCGTCGGCGCGCCTGCAGCCGGGCGAGTCCGCGCAACCTGGTCGCCGGGGGCGAGGCCGAGCGCTTCCACCTCCTCCGGCAAGGGCTGGAAGAGCCCGCGTTCAAGCCAGTCCATCTCGGAGCGGAAGCCGCGCCGGGCCATGTCCTCGGAAAACGAGGTCAGCCGTGACAGCGACTGTTCGACCCGGGGACGTGTCGAGGCAACGAAGGAGCCGGAGCCCTGCTTCTGCACGATCAACCCGCGGTCCACGAGTTCGGCGATGGCCTTTCGAACTGTCACCCGCGACAGGTCGGTGATCGCCGCGATTTCCCGCTCCGGCGGCAGCGGCATGTCGGGGACGAGAAAACCCGAGCCGATCCCCGCCTCGATCCGCTTGCGGAGCTGGACGTAGAGCGGGCCGCCGGCCGGGCTCATCCAGTGTTCGGGATCAAGGAACTCGGCGATGGTCATGCGCCCGCCTCCGCCGCCCGCGCGGCGAGAAGAAGCGCCCCGTCAAGCGCGCTGCCCTTCGCCGCCACGGCCGGCTCGATCGAGCCATCGCGCATAGGCGGGGCCGAGCCCGCCGGTCAGACAGAGCACTTCGCCCGGACGCCAACCGAGACCGGACAGGCCCGCGCGGATATAATCCGCCCCCTCGGTCATCAGCCGCGTCCCGAGCGGATCGCCGGCCTCCGCTGCCGCCACGACCTCGCGCGCCATCCGTGCGTAATCTGCCGGCCGCGCCGAGAGCGAGAAGAGCACGATCTCGCCGGGATCCTGCCCGTGCTCGGCCAGGACGCGCCGGGTGAGGTCGGTCTCGGCCCCGATCCCGTCCACCGCCAGCATCACCTCCTCGAGGCAGCGCCGCATGAGCCAGGCCCCCGACGCCTGGTCGCCGATATGGAAGCCCCAGCCGCCGATCCCGGTGATCTCGCCGCCGCTCTGACGGCCGATGAAGGAGCCGGTGCCGATGGCGGCGACCGCCCCGTCGCTGTCGCGAAGGGCGCCGGCGATGGTCGTCGGCCGGTCGTCGGTGACTGTGGCGCGGGCCAGGGGCAAAGCCGCGACGACACGCGCGGCGATGGCAGGGCTCATGACGCCGGCGAGGCCGATATGGGCCGGAGCGTTGTCAAGAGCCGACGGCTCCAGCCCTGCTTTGCGGGCGAGCGCGGCCAGCGCGTCACGGATCGTCGCGAGGGCCGCGTCGAAATCGGTCGAGACATTGGCCGGGCCGAGCGCCACCTCATGCCGCCTTCCCGCCGCCAGAAGGGCCGCGCGGCAGGAGGTGCCGCCGCCGTCGAGGCCGATGAGAAGAGGTGTCGCGTGAGTCATGAAGATACCTTTATAATACCTTTGAGGGAAAGAAAAGCCGGTCGTGGCCTAAACTGGCAGCTTTATGCGTGCCGATGACAAGAGGATGGACAAAAGGTATTATATAGGTATCATTCCTCTCTATGGGGGGATTCGATGACGCTGTCCGAAACCGAGCGCCTGCATCCGATGGCCGAAGGGCTCGACGCCCTGCCGGGCGCCGAAATCCTGCGCCGGCTTCTCTCGGCGCAGGAAGCCGCACTCGCCGCGGTTCGCCAGGCACTACCGGAGATCGAGGCCGGGGCCGTGGCGATGGCCGCGGCGATCCGGGATGGCGGGCGGCTCGTCTATGCCGGGGCCGGGTCATCGGCGCTGATGGCCAATGCCGACGGGATGGAACTGCCTGGCACCTACGGGATCGCGCCGGAGCGGATCCTGCTTCTGATGGCCGGCGGCCTGCCGCAGGACGCGCATATGCCGGGCGATACCGAGGATGACAGGGACGAGGCCGCGCAGGCGGCGGAGGCGCTGCAGGTCAGCGACACGGTGATCGCGGTGACCGCATCGGGCCGGACCCCCTACCCCGTTACCGTGGCGCAGATCGCCCGCGCGCGGGGCGTCAGGGTGGTCGCAATCTCCAACAATGCCGGGGCGGCAATCTTCGATCATGCGGATGTGGCGATCTGCCTTCCGACACCGCCGGAACTCATCGCCGGCTCCACCCGGATGGGGGCCGGCACCGCGCAGAAGGCGGCGCTCAACATGATGTCGACGCTGATGGCGATCCGCCTTGGCGCCGTTCATGACGGGATGATGGTCGGCCTCGTCGCCGACAACGACAAGTTGCGCGCCCGCGCGCGCGGCATGGTCGCCAGGATAGCCGGCGTGACGCCGGTGGCGGCCGAAGCGGCGCTCAAGGCCGCGTCGGGTGCGGTCAAGCCCGCCATCCTCATCGCCCGTGGGCTCACGCCCGGCGCGGCGGACGACCATCTCGCGGCAAGCGGGGGAACCTCCGCGCGGCTCTCGCGCGGATCGAAGCGACCGGCCAAACGGACCGGACAATCAGGACCAACCAAGGGAGTATGACATGACACGGACCAGACTGGCCGGTTACCTTCTGGCGACGACGATGCTCGGGACCGGCCTCGCCCAGGCCGAGGACGTGACGCTGACCATCGAGAGCTGGCGCAACGACGACCTGACGATCTGGCAGGACAAGATCATCCCGGCCTTCGAGGCCGGCCATCCCGGGATCAAGCTGCAGTTCACGCCCTCGGCCCCGGCGGAATACAACGCCGCGCTGAATTCCAAGCTCGATGCCGGATCGGCGGGCGATCTGATCACCTGCCGGCCCTTCGACGCTTCGCTCGCGCTCTACGATGGCGGCAAGCTCGTCGATCTCTCGGGTCTCGCGGCGATGGCGAATTTCTCCGACGTGGCGAAGTCGGCCTGGCAGACCGACGACGGCTCGGCCACGTTCTGCGTGCCGATGGCGAGTGTGATCCACGGCTTCATCTACAACAAGGACGCTTTTACGGAACTCGGTCTGAGCGTTCCGACGACCGAGGCCGAGTTCTTCGCGGTTCTCGACAAGATCAAGGAGGACGGCACCTATATGCCGATGGCGATGGGCACCAACGACCAGTGGGAAGCCGCGACGATGGGCTATCAGAACATCGGGCCGAACTACTGGAAGGGCGAGGAAGGCCGCCTGGCGCTGATCAAGGGTGAGCAGAAGCTGACCGACGAGCCCTGGGTCGCGCCCTACCGGCAGCTCGCGAAGTGGAAGGACTACCTCGGCGACGGGTTCGAGGCACAGACCTACCCTGATAGCCAGAACCTCTTCACCCTCGGCCGCGCGGCGATCTATCCGGCCGGGTCGTGGGAGATATCGGGCTTCAACACCCAGGCCGATTTCGAGATGGGAGCCTTCCCGCCGCCGGTCGCGAATACCGGCGACGAATGCTACATTTCGGACCATACCGACATCGCCATCGGCCTCAACGCGGCCTCGGCGCATTCCGAGGAGGCGAAGGCGTTCCTCGAATGGGTGGGATCGACCGAGTTCGCGACGCTCTACGCCAACGCGCTCCCCGGCTTCTTCTCGCTGAATTCGGCGCCGGTCGCGATGGAGGACCCGCTGGCGCAGGAATTCGTCTCCTGGCGTGACAAGTGCCATTCGACGATCCGCTCGACCTACCAGATCCTGTCGCGCGGCACGCCGAACCTCGAGAACGAGACCTGGAATGCCAGCGTAAACGTGATCAAGGGGACCGAGACGCCCGAGGCCGCGGCGGCGCGGCTCCAGGAGGGCCTTGCGAGCTGGTACGAGCCGCAGAAGTGACCGGTGTCGCCCCGGATCAGATCCGGGGCGAGCCGCCGGGGGGCTTGCCGCCCCCGCCGTCCAATGACGCTCGGACCAATGGCGCACCAATGGACGGCCCCCGAGGGTATTTCCACCACGGTGAAGGGAGGAGCTTGTCATGGCGACCCGCTCGCGTCTGCATATCGCGGTATTCCTGGCGCCCGCTGTCCTGGTCTATACGGCGGTGATGATCTGGCCACTTTTCAATACGTTGCGACTTTCTCTTTACACGTCCGGCGATGACGGGCGGGTGTTTTCAGGTCTTGCCAATTTCCGCACGCTATTCGGCGATCCGCGCTGGTCGGTGTCATTCTGGAACGCGCTCGGCAACAACCTGTGGTTCTTCATCGTGCACATGTTGGTGCAGAATCCGATCGGTGTCGCGCTGGCAGCGATCCTGTCGCATCCGCGGCTGCGCTTCGCGGCGCTTTACCGGTCGGCGATCTTCATCCCGACGATCCTCAGCTTCGTCATCGTCGGTTTCGCCTGGAAGTTGATCCTGTCGCCGATCTGGGGCATCGCGCCGGAAATGCTGGGCGCGGTCGGGCTGAAATCGCTTTTCGCCCCCTGGCTCGGGCGCGAGGAATATGCCCTGACGACGCTGGCGCTGATCTCGGTCTGGCAGTTCGTCGGCATCCCGATGATGCTGATCTATGCCGCCCTTCTGTCGATCCCCGAGGAGATCCTCGAAGCGGGAGAGATCGAGGGGATCACCGGGATGGCGGCGTTCTGGAAGATCAAACTGCCGCTCATCCTGCCGTCGATCGGAATCATCTCGATCCTGACATTCGTTGGTAATTTCAATGCCTTCGATCTTATTTATGCGGCGCAAGGCGCGCTTGCCGGGCCGGATTTCTCGACCGATATCCTCGGCACTTTCCTTTACCGCACCTTCTTCGGCTTCCAGCTGCAGCTCGGCGATCCGCATATGGGTTCGGCCATCGCCACCGCGATGTTCGCGATCATCCTGACCGGCGTTTGCATCTACCTCTTCGCCATCCAGACGCGCATGCGGCGCTACCAGTTCTGAGGGGAACACGATGAACAAGGCCCGCCAGAATCCGCTCAACACCTTCGCCGCCCATGCCGCGCTGATCGGCTGGACGGTGATAGCCCTCTTCCCGGTCGTGGTGATCCTCATCAATTCGTTCAAGACCCGGAAAGCGATCTTTCGTGAGCCGCTGGCGCTACCCGATGCCGACAGCTTCTCGATGATCGGCTACCAGACGGTGCTGAAACAGGGGGATTTCTTCCTCTACTTCCAGAACTCCTTCATCGTCACGGTGGCGAGCCTGTTCTTCATCCTGCTCTTCGGGGCGATGGCGGCCTTCGCGCTGTCGGAATACCGGTTCCGGGGCAACACGCTGATGGGGCTTTACCTCGCGCTCGGGATCATGATCCCGATCCGCATCGGCACGGTGGCGATCCTCGAACTGATGGTCCAGACGGGGCTGGTGAACACGCTGACGGCGCTGATCCTCGTCTACACGGCGCAAGGTTTGCCGCTGGCGGTGTTCATCCTCAGCGAGTTCATGCGCCAGGTCTCGGACGACCTGAAGAATGCCGGACGGATCGACGGGATGAGCGAATATGCGATCTTTTTCAAGCTCGTGCTGCCGCTTGTTCGCCCTGCCATGGCAACCGTCGCGGTCTTCAACATGATCCCGATCTGGAACGACCTCTGGTTCCCGCTGATCCTCGCGCCGAGCGAGGCGACGAAGACGCTGACCCTCGGCAGCCAGGTCTTTATCGGCCAGTTCGTGACCGACTGGAACGCCGTCCTGTCGGCGCTGTCGATGGCCATCCTGCCGGTCCTCGTCCTTTACGTCATCTTCTCGCGGCAACTGATCCGCGGCATCACATCGGGAGCGGTGAAATGAGGGTCCTGGTCGCCGGCCTCGGCAATATGGGGCGGAGCCACGCGCTGGCCCATCACCACCATCCGGAGGCGGAGATCGTGGCCCTGGTGAACCGCTCGGTGATCGCCCTGCCTCCGGAGCTGCAATCCTATCCCCTTTTCAACGACTTTCATGCCGCTCTTGAAACGACGAAACCGGATGTCGTCGTGGTCGCCACCTATTCCGGCAGCCATGCCGACTATGCCTGCGCGGCGATGGAGGCAGGCGCCCATGTCTTCGTCGAAAAGCCGCTCGCCACCACCGTCGCCGATGCACGGCGCGTGGCCGAGACGGCGACGCGGCTGCAGCGCAAGCTGGTCGTCGGTTACATCCTGCGCCACCACCCGTCCTGGCAGCGGCTCATCGCCGAGGCGCGCGCCCTCGGCGGGCCCTACGTCTTCCGGCTCAACCTCAACCAGCAATCGACGGGCGCGACATGGGAAACCCACAAGGCGTTGATGGAAACCACGCCGCCGATCGTCGATTGCGGCGTCCATTATGTCGACGTGATGTGCCAGATCACCGACGCGCCCCCGGTCCGGGTTCACGGCATGGGCCTCCGCCTTTCGGACGAGATCGCCGCCGACATGTACAATTACGGCCAGTTCCAGGTGGTCTTCGCGGACGGATCGGTCGGCTGGTATGAGGCCGGTTGGGGCCCGATGATGTCCGAGGTCGCCTATTTCGTGAAGGACGTGATCTCGCCCCGCGGCGCGGTGTCGATCCTCTCGGGAATGCACCCGGCCTCCGACAGCGTTGACGGGCATACAAAGGTCGGCGCGCTCCGGATCCACGCTGCGGACGGCACCGATCGCGACATCGACTTTCCCGGCGAGCCTGGCCATCAGGAACTCTGCGATGCCGAACAGGACTTTCTGATCCGCGCCATCGAGAACGACACCGACCTTACCCGCCATATGGACGACGCGGTTGCCTCGCTCGCCGTCTGCCTCGCCGCGGATGAAAGCATCCGTACCGGCAAACCCATTGATCTGAGGGCCTGAAGATGACCGCGCTTTCACTTGAAAATATAAACAAATCCTTCGGCGATGTTCACGTTCTGAAGGACATCAACCTGAAGGTCGAGGAAGGCGAGTTCATCGTCTTTGTCGGCCCGTCCGGCTGCGGCAAGTCCACGCTTCTGCGGGTCATCGCGGGGCTAGAGGATGCAAGCTCCGGCACGATCCGCATCGGCGGCACGGACGTGACGCAGGTGCCGCCCGCCAAGCGCGGCATCGCCATGGTGTTCCAGTCCTACGCGCTCTACCCCCATCTCGACGTTTCAGGGAACATGTCGCTTGGCCTGAAGCAGGCGGGCGAGGCGAAAGCGGTGATCGAGGACCGGATCGCGATCGCTTCGAAGATGCTTGAACTTCAGGACTACCTGAAGAGGCGGCCGGCGGAGTTGTCCGGCGGCCAGCGCCAGCGGGTCGCCATCGGCCGCGCCATTGTGAGGAAACCGGAACTGTTCCTCTTTGATGAACCCTTGTCCAACCTCGACGCAGCACTTCGCATGGCGATGCGGGTGGAAATCGCGCGGCTCCACCGCGAGCTTGGGGCGAGCATGATCTATGTCACCCACGACCAGACCGAGGCGATGACGCTCGCCGACCGGATCGTCGTGCTTCGCGATGGACGGGTTGAACAGGTGGGCAGTCCGATGGCGCTTTACAACGATCCCGACAACCAGTTCGTCGCGGGGTTTCTCGGCGCGCCGTCGATGAACTTCCTCGCCGCCGGCCCGCTCGGCGCGGTCGGGGCAACGCTCGGCATCCGGCCCGAGCATCTCCGCGTCGTGCCGGGGGGACGCCTCAAGGGCACCGTCACCCATGTCGAGCGCCTAGGCGGCGACACCAATCTCCTCGTCGCGCTCACCTCCGGCGAGACCGTGACCGTTCGGCTCTTCGGCCAGCACGACCACCGCGTGAACGAAGCCGTCGCTCTCGACTACGACACCGGTCTGGCCTATGCGTTCGATGCCGAAGGACGCCGCATAAGGTCTTGATCCTGCTTTCATTGTGGCCGAAATACCTCGGGGGGACGTCCATTGGTTCGACGAACCGATGGACGGTGGGGGCAGCGCCCCCGACCACGTCTCAGGTAATGACGTCCGGACCCGCGCGCCCCGTCGCCGCACGGATCCCGGCCAGGTCTTCCGCCGCGCGGATCGCCGGTGCCAGCGCCTCCTGCACGTTCTCCGAAAGCCCGTCGGGTCCCGGAACATACCGGTCGAGGTAAAGCCGGATCGTCGCGCCCTCCGTCCCCGTCCCGGAAAGCCGCAGCACGAGCCGCGCGCCGTCGGTGAACACGATGCGCAACCCCTGCCCGCGCGAGACCGACCCATCGACCGGGTCCTCATAGGCGAAGTCGTCTGCCGAGCCGATGGTTATGCCCTCCACGACCCGTCCCGGCAAACTCCCGAGCTTGGCACGCAGCCCCTCCATCACACCGTTCGCAACCGCGACAGGCAGCGCCTCGTAGTCGTGGCGCGAATAGTAGTTTCGGCCGAAACTCTGCCAATGGCTTTCCATGATTTCCTCAACGCTCATCCGGCGTTCGGCAAGGATGTTCAGCCACAGAAGCACGGCCCAGAGCCCATCCTTCTCGCGCACGTGGTCGGAACCTGCGCCGAAACTCTCCTCGCCGCAAAGCGTCACGCGGCCGGCATCGAGGAGGTTGCCGAAGAACTTCCACCCGGTCGGTGTCTCATAGGCGCCGATCCCCAACGCCTCCGCAACGCGGTCGGCGGCGGTCGAAGTCGGCATCGACCGCGCCACACCTTTCAGCCCCGCCCGGTACCCCGGGGCAAGATGGGCATTTGCCGCGAGAACCGCGAGGCTGTCGGAGGGAGAGACATAGATGCCCCGCCCGACCACCATGTTGCGGTCGCCGTCGCCGTCCGAGGCGGCGCCGAAATCGGGCGCGTCGGGGCCGAACATCTCGTCCATCAGCGCATGCGCCCAGGTCGGGTTCGGGTCGGGATGCATGCCGCCGAAATCGGCCATCGGGACCCCGTTCACCACGGTTCCCGGCGCGGCGCCGAGGCGGTTTTCGAGGATCTCGCGCGCATAGGGGCCGGTGACCGCGCACATCGCGTCGAAACGCATGCGGAACCCGCCCGCGAACATCGCCCGGATCGCCGGAAAATTGAAGAGACTCTCCATCAGCACGGCATAGTCGGCGACAGGATCGACGACGGAAACCTCCATTCCGCCAATCTGTTGCGTGCCGATCCTCGACAAGTCGATATCGGTGTCGTCGGCAATGAAGTATTCGCGGATTTCCTTTGTCCGGGCAAAGATTGCCTCGGTCGCCGCCTCGGGCGCCGGGCCGCCATTGGCGGTGTTGAATTTCACGCCGAAATCCGCGTCCGGCCCGCCGGGATTGTGCGAGGCGGACAGGATGATGCCTCCGTCGGTGCCGTTCATCCGGATGAGGTGCGAGGCGGCGGGCGTCGAGAGAAGGGCGTTCTGGCCGACGATGACCCGCTTCGCCCCGTTCGCCGCCGCCATCTTCAGGATCGTCTGCGTCGCGCTGTCGTTGAAGTAGCGCCCGTCGCCTCCGACGACATAGGTTCGCCCCGTCGCCCCGCCGGTCGCGTCGAAGACGGACTGGATGAAGTTTTCCAAGTAACTCTCAGACATGAAGACATTCGTCTTCTTCCTCAAGCCCGAGGTTCCGGGCTTCTGGCCGTCAATCGGCCGGGTCATGACACGCATCGAAATCTCCTTTGCCGCCCCGGGCGGGCGCTATACCAGGCTCGTCACCCAGAGGATCGTTGCATCCTCGGGACTGAGTGAAATCACGTTGTGCCCCATCGTTGCGTCGTAATAGGCGCTGTCGCCACGGCGAAGGTCCACGGGCTCATAGAACTCTGTGTAGAGCCTGACGACGCCGGTCAGGACGAAGAGGAACTCCTCGCCGTCATGCCGCACCCAACCGTCGAATTCGTCGACGCCGCGGGCGCGGATGCGCGCGGTGTAGGGCAGCATCTGCTTGGCGCGAAGCGCTCCCGCCAGAAGCCGGTGCTCATAGGTCGCGGTCGCCTGGGCCTGGCCCTCGCCGGCCTTGGTCACCGCCATCCGGCCCGAGACCTGGGGCCGCGAGGGCGGGGTGAAAAGCTGCGGCACGGTAATGGCGAGCCCTTCGGCCAACTTCTTCAGCGCCTCGTAAGTGGGCGACATCTGACCATTTTCGATCTTCGACAGGGTCGATCGCGCAAGGCCCGCCTGCCCCGCTGCCTGTTCCAGCGTCCAGCCGCGCTCCTTGCGCAGCTCCCGCACCCGGCGACCAAGATTGAGCGGCTCGGCCGGTTCCTCGACGCTGGCGCCGGCGCGGGCGATGCGGATGATTCCGGTCGGGTCGATATCGCTCATCTGTTCATCCCTGGGGGCCTGCCTGTGCAATAGCGCCATTCCGCCCCCGCTTGCAACGCCCCGGCGGGAGGCGTAGCGAAGGCACATGCTGTCGCTGACCGATCCGATATCCGCCGATCCCTGCCCCGCGCCGTTCAACCTCGCCCGCCATGTGCTCGGTGCGGCAACGGCGCGGCCGGACCATGTCGCGTTGCAGATCTTGCGGCCGCAGGGCGCCGAACGCTGGAGCTACGGGCGGCTGGAGGCGGCGGTGCGCGGGGTCGCGACCGGCTTCCTGTCGCGGGGTCTGACGCCGGGGGACCGCGTGCTCCTGCGCCTCGGCAACGGGGTCAGCTTCCCGCTCGCCTTCCTCGGCGCGGTGACGGCGGGGCTGGTGCCGGTGCCAACCGCGGCGGGGCTGACGCCCGGCGAGGTCGCGAAGCTTTGCGCGGCCATCGAACCAAAATTGATCGTCGCGGCGGAGGGTGTCGCGCTGCCCGAGGCGCCGCCCTGCCCGGTCCTTCCGGACGCAGAGCTCAGGGCGTTCGAGGGGCTGGCGCCGGCCGACTGGGCCATGGGCGATCCGGACCGGCTCGGCTACATCGTCTTCACCTCGGGCACCTCCGGCACACCCCGCGCCGTCGCCCATGCCCATCGCGCGGTCTGGGCGCGGCGGATGATGGCCGAGGGCTGGATCGGCATCGGGCCCGAGGACCGGCTTCTTCATGCCGGGGCGCTCAACTGGACCTATACGCTCGGCGCGGGGCTCTTCGACCCCTGGGCGGCGGGCGCCACGGCGATGGTCGCGGCCGAAGGTGTCGCGGTGGATCAGTTGCCGCTTCTGGCGAAGCGTTTTGACGCGACGATTCTGGCCGCCGTGCCGGGCGTTTACCGCCGTATCCTCGCGCAGAATCCGACGCTGTCCCTGCCCCGGCTTCGGCACGGGCTGTCGGCGGGCGAAAAGCTGCCGCTCTCGATCCGCGAGGGCTGGCGCGCCGCGACCGGCACCGATTTGCACGAGGCGATGGGGATGTCGGAATGCTCGACCTTCCTCTCCTCCTCGCCCGCCCGCCCTGCGCCGGACGGCGCGACCGGCTATCCCCAGCCCGGTCGCCGGGTCGCCGTCCTCGGTCCCGACGGTGCCCCGGTCCCGCGTGGTGAGCATGGCATCCTCGCGGTGCACCGCTCCGATCCCGGCCTCTTCCTCGGCACGGTCGAGGGCGAAACAATCCGTGCGCCTGAAGGCGACTGGTTCCAGACCGGAGACATGGTGGTGATGGCGGAGGATGGCGCGATCACCAGTCTCGGCCGTGCCGACGACATGATCAACGCCGGCGGCTACCGCGTCTCGCCGGTGGAGATCGAGACCGCGATCGGCACTTGCCCCGGGGTTGTGGCGAGCGCGGCGGTGGAACTGCCGGTCAAGGCGGATGCGAGCGTCATCGCGCTCTTCTACGCCGGCACGGCGCCGGAGGAGGCGCTGGCCGCCCATGCCGCGACCTGCCTTGCGCGCTACAAGCAACCGCGCCTCTATCTCAGGCGCGCGGCGATCCCGGTCACTGCGAACGGCAAGATCAACCGCCGCGCCCTGCGTGAGGAATGGAGGGCAAGCCAATGATACGGCTTGATATAATTTCGGACATTGCCTGCCCCTGGTGCTATGTCGGCAAAGCCTATCTCGACCGGGCGCTTGAGGCGCATCCCGACCATCCGTTCACCGTCGAGTGGCACCCCTACCAGCTCAATCCCGAGATGCCGAAGGCGGGAATGGACCGGCGCGTCTACATGGAAGAGAAGTTCGGCGGCCGCGACGGTGCGGTCCGCGCCTATGCGCCGCTTATCGAGCATGCCAAAGCGGCTGGGATCGAGTTGAACCTCGACCGGATCGCGCGGCAGCCCAACACGCTCGACGCGCACCGGCTGATCCATTGGGCGGGGCTCGAGGGGCGGCAGACGGCGATGGTCTCCTCGCTTTTCTGGGCGCTCTGGCGCGACGGGCGCGACGTGGGCGACCCCGACGTGCTCGCCGATCTCGCGGGGGAGGTCGGGCTCGACCGGGCGATGATGCGCCGGCTCCTCGATGGCGATGGCGATGCCGACGATATCCGTGCCCGCGACGCCCATGCGCGCGAGCGCGGCGTCACCGGCGTTCCCTGCTTCGTCATCGCCAACCGCCACGTCCTGCAAGGCGCGCAGCCGAGCGACACATGGGGCCGGATCATCGAGGACATCAACCGGCAGATCGCCGATGCGGCGAAGGACGAGGAGCGATGACGGTCACGACCGATCCCGGCGATCCCGGCTCGGAACCGGCCCGCCTGCCCCTGCCCGAATTCATCGCGCTCCTGGCGATGATGTTCGCGATGACGGCGTTTTCCATCGACGCGATGCTGCCGGCGATGCCGGAAATCGCCGCCGAGCTCAGCCCTGATGCGCCGAACCGGGCGCAGCTGATCATCACCAGCTTCGTCTTCGGCATGGGACTCGGCACATTCGTCACCGGGCCGCTCTCGGATGCCCTTGGGCGGCGGCGGGTGATCATTGGCGGCGTCGTGCTCTACTGCTTGGGCGCAGCGCTCGCCTGGGCTGCGCCGACGCTGGAGCTCGTCCTCGCGGCGCGGCTGTTGCAGGGCCTTGGCGTCGCGGGTCCGCGCGTCGCGGCGATGGCGCTGGTGCGCGACCTCTATGCCGGGCGGCAGATGGCGCGGATCATCTCGTTCACGATGATGATCTTCACCCTCGTGCCCGCAATCGCCCCGCTTCTGGGATCGTTCATCATCGCGGGTTTTGGCTGGCGCGGAATCTTCCCGGCCTTCATGACCTTCGCGCTCCTCGCCACCACCTGGTTCTGGCTGCGCCAGGCCGAGACCCTGCCTGTCCGGGCGCGCCGGCCGCTGCGCTTCGACACGCTCGCCGCGGCGGTGAAGGAGATCCTGACACACCGGCTCGTGGTCATGGTCATCGCGGTGATGACGCTGGCCTTCGCGAGCCTCTTTGGTGTCCTCTCCTCGACCCAGCAGGTCTTCGACCAGCGATTCGGCCTGGCGGAGACGTTTCCGCGCTGGTTCGCGGTCATCGCCCTTGTCTCGGGCCTGGCGAGCGTTCTCAACGCGCGCCTCGTCGTGCGGCTCGGGATGCGGTGGATGGTGACGGCGACGCTGGTCTTCCAGGTGGTCAATTCCGGGATCATGGTGCTGATCTTCGCCACCGGGTTGGTACCCGAAGCCCTCGCCTTCTGGGCCTATCTCTACTGGACGATCACCGTCTTCTTCATGGCCGGCCTGACCATCGGCAACCTCAACGCGCTGGCGCTGGAGCCGATGGGCCATATCGCCGGCACAGCGGCTTCGCTCGTGACGGCGATAGCGACGGTGCTGTCGGTGGCGGTGGCTGCCCCGATCGGGCTTGCCTTCGACGGGACGCCGGTGCCGTTGATGGCCGGGGTCTTCGTCTGCGTCGCGCTGGCGCTGCCGATCATGCTGTGTCTGCCGCGCGCGACGGAGTGACTACTTCGCCTTCTCCGCGAGGTCGCGGGCGATGGCGTGGGCACCGCGTATCCTGTCGCTGTCCTTCGCCCAGTCGCGGCGCACGACGATCTTGTTGTCCTTGATCTTCGCAAGCCCGTTCTGCGCCTGAAGAAAGTCGACCAAGCCCTTGGGATTGGGGAACTTGTCCATGTGGAACTGGATCGTCGCCCCCTTCGGCCCGGCATCGAGCCGGCCGATATGCGCGCGCCGGCACATCGCCTTGATCCGCATCACCAGTAGGAGCGTGTTGACCTCTTTCGGAACCGGGCCGAAGCGGTCGATGAGTTCGGCGGCGAAACCTTCGAGTTCCACCTTCGTGGTCAGCGACGAAAGCCGGCGGTAGAGGCCGAGGCGCACGTCGAGGTCGGGCACATAGCCTTCGGGGATCATCACCGGCACGCCGAGATTGATCTGCGGCGACCACTGACCGTCCTCGGCCGCGGGCGTGTCGAGATCGCCCGACTTGATCCGGGCGATCGTCTCTTCGAGCATCGCCTGGTAAAGCTCGTAGCCGACCTCGGTGATATGGCCCGACTGCTCCTCGCCGAGGATATTGCCGGCGCCGCGCAGGTCGAGGTCCTGCGAGGCGAGCGAGAAGCCGGCGCCGAGGCTGTCGAGTGAACCGAGGAGCCGGAGCCGCTTCTGCGCATTGGGAGTCAGCGGCGCGCGGGGCTTGGTGGTGAGGAAGCAATAGGCGCGGAGCTTCGACCGCCCGACCCGCCCCCGGATCTGATAGAGTTGGGCGAGGCCGAACATATCCGCCCTGTGGACAATCATGGTGTTCGCGGTGGGAATATCCAGACCGCTTTCAACAATTGATGTCGCCACGAGCACGTCGTACTTGCCGTCGTAGAAGGCGTTCATCCGCTCGTCGAGGTCGCCCGCCGCCATCTGGCCGTGGGCGACGACGTAGGAGACCTCCGGCACATGCGTCTTGAGGAAGTCCTCGACCTCCGGCAGGTCGGCGATGCGCGGGAAGACGTAGAAGCACTGCCCGCCCCGGTAGCGTTCGCGCAGAAGTGCCTCGCGGATGGTGACGCTGTCGAATTCCGACACATAGGTGCGGATCGCAAGCCGGTCTATCGGCGGGGTGCCGATGATCGAGAGATCGCGCACCCCGGTCAGCGACAGTTGCAGCGTGCGCGGGATCGGCGTCGCGGTCAGCGTCAGGACGTGGATCTCCGACCGCATTTCCTTCAGGCGTTCCTTGTGCTGAACGCCGAAATGTTGTTCTTCGTCAATGACAAGGAGGCCGAGGTTGCGAAACTTCACCGACTTGGCCAGCACGGCATGGGTGCCGATGACGATATCGACGGTGCCCTCGGTCAGCCCCTCGCGCGTGGCCTGCGCATCGCGGGCCGAGACGAAGCGCGACAGCGGGCGGACGGTGATCGCGGTGCCCCGGAACCGGTCGGCGAAAGTCTTGAAATGCTGGCGCGCGAGCAGCGTCGTCGGCGCGATCACCGCGACCTGAACGCCCGAGAGCGCGGCGATGAAGGCGGCGCGCATCGCCACCTCGGTCTTGCCGAAGCCGACGTCGCCGACGATGAGCCGGTCCATCGGGCGACCGGCGCCGAGATCCTCGACCACATCGGCGATGGCCGTAAGCTGGTCGTCGGTCTCCTGATAGGGGAAGCGGGCCGAGAAGGCGTCCCATTCGTGGTGCGGCGCCTCGAGGATCGGGGCCTTGCGCAAGAGCCGTTCCGCCGCGACCCGCATGAGCCGTTCGGCGATCTGGCGGATCCGCTCTTTCAGCCGCGCCTTCTTGGCCTGCCAGGCGCCACCGCCGAGCTTGTCGAGCAGCCCCTCCTCGTGGCCGTAACGGCTGAGAAGTTCGATATTCTCGACCGGCAGGTAAAGCCGGTCGCCGCCGGCATATTCGAGCGCCACGCAGTCATGCGGCGCGCCAAGCGCGGTGATCGTTTCGAGCCCGGTATAGCGGCCGACGCCGTGATCGACATGGACCACCAGATCGCCGGGGGACAGCGACTGAGCTTCGGTCAGGAAGTTCTCGGCTTTCCTGCGTTTCTTGGCGCCGCGGATCAGCCGGTCGCCCAGCACGTCCTGTTCGGAGACGACGGTCAGCCCATCGCCCTCGAAGCCGTGTTCGAGCGCCCAGACGACGAGGTAGAGCCCTCCCTTGCCCCCCGGCACGTCGCGGATGTCGCGGATCGGCGTGGCGCCGACGAGGTCCTCGTCCTCCAGGAGGCCCTTCAGCCGTTCCCTCGCACCTTCGGAATAGGAGGCGACAACGACCTGTCCGTCGGCGCGGCGCGCAGTCAGATGGTCGGCCAGCGCGCTGAAAAGGTTGACGTTCTCCAGCTGACGCTCGGCCGAGAAATTGCGCCCGATGCGCCCGCCGGCGTCCAGCACACCCGGCCCGGTCGCCTGCGGCAGCTCCATGAGCTGGATCACCCGGTGACCGGCGATGGCCGCGTCCCAGCCCGCATCGTCGAGATAGAGAAGATCCGGCGCCGAGGGCTTGTAGACCGTGTCGAGCCGGTCCTTGCGCTTCATCGCCTCCATGCGGGTGTCGTACTGATCCTCGATCCCCTCCCAGCGCGACAGTCGCGCCGGCGTGATCTGGTCGTCGAGCATGACGCTGGCGCCGGGCAGGTAGTCGAAGAGCGTTTCCAGCCGCTCGTGGAAGAACGGCAGCCAGTGTTCCATCCCCGCATGCTTGCGGCCGGCGCTGACCGCCTCGTAGAGTGGATCGTCGGTGCCGGCGGCGCCGAATTCGATGCGGTAGTTCTGGCGGAACCGGGTGATCGCCGCCTCGTCGAGGATGATCTCGGAGACCGGCGCAAGCTCCACCAGCGAGAGCTTCTCGGTCGTCCGCTGGGTCGCCGGATCGAAGCGCCGCGCGCCGTCGAGGACATCGCCGAAGAGATCGAGCCGCACCGGCCCGCCCTCACCCGGCGGATAGATGTCGATGATGCCGCCCCGGACCGCGTAGTCGCCCGGCTCCGTCACCGTGGGACTTTGCGAAAACCCCATGCGGACGAGGAAATTGCGCAAGGCGGCCTCGTCGATGCGCTGGCCGACGCGGGCGGTGAAGGCGGAGGCCTTCAGCACCTCGCGCGCCGGGAGCTTCTGGGTGGCCGCGCTGAGCGTCGTGAGAAGGATGAAGGGCACAGGCAGGCCCTGCGCCAGCGCCGCGAGCGTCGCCATCCGCGTCGCCGAGACATCGGCATTGGGCGAGACCCGGTCATAGGGCAGGCAGTCCCAGGCCGGGAACGTCAGCACCACCGCATCCGGGGCGAAGAAGGCCAGCGCCGCCCGCATCGCCTCCATCCGCTTGTCATCACGCGCGACATGGAGGACGGATGCGCCACGCCCTAGTTCGCGGGCGAGAAGGCGCGCGTCGAAGCCTTCGGGGGCGCCGGAGAGGGTGATGTGGGCGGGAGAGGTCATCGCCCTGACCTATCTTTCCCGCCGCCAGTGTCAACCGGGCAGGATCGAGACGTTGAAATTCTGCAGCATCCCCCAGAAGGCGGTGAAGAAAATCGAGATCATGCCGATCACCTGCACCGTGACGCGGTGGAGGGCGAGGCGGCGGCGCAGCGCCTCGCCGGTGTCGCCCGCGGCCTCGATTTTTCGGGCGGTCGCGAC
>CAVPRV010000003.1:0-10361 GCA_963707885.1 uncultured Alphaproteobacteria bacterium | reverse complement strand
TCCGAAGAGCCGTTCCTGATCGGCCCAGTCGATCGGCATTCGGGCCCGGATGAAGGTCTCGAGTGTGAGTTCGAGCGGCTGCGACCCGGTGACGATCGCCTCCTGGATCTTCGGAGAGAGCGTGGCGAGTGGGATGATGCGCCCGACGTAGCTTTCGGAGAATCCCTCGCGCTCGGCGATGTCCTTGAGAGCGGTGCCGGACTTCAGCATGTCAGCCCAGCGATGCGCGTTCCGAAGGGCGCGGATCATCGCCTGGTCAGGCATCGGCTGCCTTTCGCCGGCGACGATCTTCATCTCGACGCCGCGGCGTCTACGAGTGGAGGGAGCCGTGAACTCGACGAGATTGGCATCGATATCCTCGGCACAGAGATACAACTTGCTGGCCAAAGCTTCCCGGTCCAGCACAATCCGAAGGGTCCCGGCCGTCACTTCACCCCTGGAGATGATTGCCGAGGCCGCTGATGCTCCTCGCCGACGGATGTCGTTCACGAACGCTGCCACGCGCGTCGCGATCTCTCCGGCGTCACCGACACTTGCCGTCTGAAGGATCTGGTGCCGGGCTGCCCTTGCCTCGAGATGATCCGCGATCGCCGTCGCCACGGCCTGTTCGAACGCCGGTGCCGGCAAGCGCCATCCTTTAGGATGGCGCTTGCCGGTCACCAGGCTGTTCGAGACGTAGTAGCGCAGCCGTCTACCATGTCGTTGCGTATGGGACGGCGTCAGCGGTTCGCCGGTCTCGTCCCGAAACTTGCCAAGCAGAGGTGCGGCTCGGCTGATCCCCTGTGATGCGCTCACCGTGTTCGGAGTGCCGCGCCGGCGGGCGCTGGCAGCCTGCAGCCGCTCCTGCACCTTCTCCCAGAGATCGTCCTCGACGATCGCCGGGTGTGTCCCGGGCCAGGTCTTGTCCTTGTGCCGCATCAGCCCGCGATAGACCGGGTTGGTCAGGATCTGGTGGATCTGGCCACGGCTGAAGACGGTGCCACCCTGCGTCGCGGCCGTTTGCGAAGACTTGGCGCTTCGAGCGAAGGCCCGCCTGTTCGGCGGCATCAGCGGTCGCGTTGAGACATCCATGCTCGAGATAGAGGGCGAACAGCTGGTTCACCGTCTCGGCCTCGGCCGGGTTGACGACGAGTTCCCGCCGGTTGGGATCGGGATGCGGATCGTAACCGAGTGGAGCCAGCCCACCCATCCAGAGCCCTTTCTTCTTCGAGGCGGCGATCTTGTCCCGGATGCGCTCGGCGGTGACCTCGCGTTCGAACTGCGCGAAGGACAGGAGCACGTTCAGCGTCAGCCGTCCCATGGAGGACGAGGTGTTGAAGGCCTGGGTGACGGAGACGAAGGAGCAGTTGCGCGGCTTCCAGCCGCTCGACCAGCTTCGCGAAATCCGCCAGCGATCGGGTCAGCCGGTCGATCTTGTAGACCACGACCATGTCGACGCGCCCGGCGTCGATATCGGCGAGCAAGACGCTGAAGGGCCGGGCGTTCCAGTGTCCCGCCCGAGACACCGCCGTCGTCGTAGCGGGCGGGCAGCATCTTCCAGCCTTCGTGCTTCTGGCTCGCGATATAGGCCGCGCAGGCCTCGTGCTGGGCATCGAGTGAGTTGAAGTCCTGGTCGAGACCCTCGTCGGAGGACTTCCGCGTGTAGATCGCGCAGCGGATCGTGGGCTTCGTCATGACACGGCCTTTCCATTGAGCCCGAAGAACCGCGGTCCGGACCAGTGGGCCCCGGTGATCTCGCGCGCGATGGCCGAGAGCGAGCGCCAGGTCTCGCCCTTCCAGACGAAGCCAGTCGTCGGTCACGTCGACGACATGGGTGACGCCATTCCATTCTCGCAGAAGGCGCCCGCCCGGCTTGAGGGCCGGGGACATCGCCTTGGGCTTGGCCTCCCTGCTCGCACCGCTTGAGCGCGGCGATTGTCTGCTTGGAAAGCCCGCCCGCGCGTCGCGCCTGGATCTCGAAGGCGAGGAAGCGCCGCAGGAAGGTCCGGCTGATCCCCTTCGGGGCAGGCGCGCCGAAGATGTTCGACCAGGCCGCGAGAAGCGCGGCCCGGTCCATGGTCTCGAGATCGGCGACCCCGATCATCCGGCCGCCTCGGGCGCCGCCGTGATCCGGTAGACAGAAGCGCCGGTCTTGCTGCCCTCCGGGACCTCCCGTTCGATCGTGTAGCCCGCCTTCCTGCAGGCCGCTCAGAACCGCCCGCGCCGAGTGCGGCTGCCAGCCGGTCGCCTTGCAGATCGCGTCGAGGCTCGCGCCCTTCGGACTGGCTGAGCATCGCGCGCACCTTGTCGGTCTTGGTTTGTCTGGGCTTGGACATGGATGTCTCCTCTGGGTTCGTGGGTCGGCGACATGCCGGCCCCGGTACCGAGGAGAGCCCGGGGCGCGTGTCCGGGCGTGGGTGCATGGATGCTCTGTTCGGAGCACTAGTCCAGCGCAATCTCGCTGCGTTGACGAAGAAAGACGTGTGAAAAACAATGGGATATTGAATTCATCGGCCAGGGCGGCTATGTTCGTCTTGCCTCTGCGGGATCCTCCGATCCCGACGGAAGCACTCACCGGGCATCCGTGCCCACAGGGAGCATCAGAAGAGGCAATTCACCGGATCGCAGGGTCCGGGGAGTTGCTGTCCATGCTCTCTCCGTATTCACCACTGCGATCCTCTCTCAACCAGCGCCCGACGCGCTCGGACGAAAGGAGGGCTGCCATGCCCGCACAACCAGATCTCTTCACGGGGACATCTCGCAACCGTCCCTGCTGGATGACCCGCAAGGTCGATCAGACCCCGATTGCCGATCTTGCGCTCTACGCCAACGCCATTCGCACCCACAACGACAAGAGCATCACGCGCCTTGCCGAAGGGATCGCCGAGTTCGGCTTCATCGTGCCGGTGGTGATCGATGCGCAACGGCGGGATCATCGCCGGGCACGGCCGGGTCGAGGCCGCCAGGCGCCTCGGTCTCAAAACAGTCCCGACCATCTGCGCGGATCACCTGTCAGCCGGCACAGATCAAGGCCTACCGCATTGCCGACAACCGGCTGGCCGAACTGTCGAGCTGGAACGAGGAGGCGCTCTCAGATCGAGTTCGCGGAGCTCGCCGACCTGAAGCTCGAGGGCGACCATCGACTTCGACCTCGACGATCACCGGCTTCGACACGCCGGAGATCGACATCATCATCGGCGGGGCAGGAAGCGCAGCGCCCGAGGCGGCGGAAACCGTCGAGGAACCCGATCGCCAGCAAAGCCGGCGGTCACGCGGCCGGGCGATCTCTGGATCCTCGGTCACCACCGGATCTTCTGCGGCAATGCGCTCGAGGCGCAGAGCTACGACACGCGTGCTCGATGGGGAGACTGCGCGCGCATGGTGTTCACCGATCCGCCCTACAACGTGCCGGTCAACGGCCATGTCCGGAGCGGCAATGGCCGGCGCCCATCGCGAGTTCGCCATGGCCTCGGGCGAGATGTCGGACGGCGAGTTCCGCGGGTTCCTCGCGTCGTAGCCTTGCTCAGCTTCATCGGCGCGCTCGCCGAAGGGCGGCATCGCCATGATCTGCATGGACTGGCGCCACATCGAGGAGCTGATCGCCGCCGGCAAGGCCGTGCGGCTTCGAGCTCATCAATCTCTGCGTCTGGAACAAGACCAATGGCGGGATGGGCAGCCTCTACCGCTCGAAGCACGAACTGGTCTGCATCTTCAGCAAGCCGGGCGCGCCGCACGTCAACAATGTCGAGCTTGGCCGGCATGGCCGCAACCGGACCAATGTCTGGGACTATGCCGGCGTGAACAGCTTCGGCAAGGGGCGGGAGGCCGACCTCGTCGATCACCCGACGGTCAAGCCGACCGCCCTCGTGGCCGATGCGATCATGGACGTCAGCCATCGCGGCGACGATCGTGCTCGACGCCTTCGGCGGCTCCGGCGCGACACTGCTCGCCGCCGAGAAGACCGGGCGGCGGGCACGGCTGATCGAACTCGACCCGGCCTATGTCGATGTCGCCATCCGGCGCTGGCAGGAGATGACGGGCAAGGATGCCGTCCATGCGACGACGGGTGAGACCTTCGATGAGCGTGCCGGCGGCTGTTGAGTCTTCCAGCGAGACGGAGGGTGCCGATGACGACGCATGACGATGGAGGACCGCGACTACGAGGTCGGCTACGGCCGACCTCCGAGGTCCGGCCAGTTCAGGAAGGGCCAGTCGGGCAATCCGAAGGGTCGCCGAAGGCCACGAAGAACGTCTCGACCATGCTCGAGGAAGTCTTCTTCCGGAAGATCTGCGATCTCCGAGAATGGACGGCGGCGCGAGGTCACCATGGTCGAGGCGATCCTCCGGCAGTTGGTCAACGGGGCCGTGAAGGGCGATATGCGCCACATCAATCCGGTCCTGAAACTCCTGCCTTTCCTCGAGAAGACCGGGGAGGCCACGCTCGCCGCCGAGACCCTTGGCGCGCAGGTCGATCCGGGGGCCGACATCGCCGTCCTAGAGGCGCTGGCCGATATCTTCGGCACCGATCCCGAGCAGCTCTTCGCAACCGTGCAGGGAGGGATCAACGATGACCGTCCCGAGCCCTGACGCCCGCAGGGTAGCCGCAGAAGCTGCAATGCGCGAGAACCTCTACCTGTTCCTCGTCGGAGCCTTCAAAATCCTGTTCCCGGGCGAGACCCTCACCCGGGCCGAGTACGTGGAGGCGATGTGCTATGCGCTCCAGCGCGTCGCGAGCGGGCGAATGCCTTCGCCTGATCATCTCGGTCGCGCCCCGGCATCTCAAGTCGATCTGCGGCTCGGTCGCTCCTGCCGGCCTTCGTGCTCGGACGCGACCCGAGCCAGAAGGTCATCGTCGTGAGCTACGGCAAGGATCTCGGCCGGAGCAAGCGGAGCTCTTCCGCAAGCTGGTCGAGAGCGAGTTCTACAGGCGGCTGTTCCCCGGGTTCCGTCTCGATCCACGGCACAATCGGCACGAACACATCAAGACCGACCGCAGGGAGGCGGCCGAAAGACCGTCTCTATCGGCAGCGGGGTCACGGGCTTCGGCGCAAACCTGATCATCATCGACGATCTCGGCAAACCCTCGGACATGCGCCATGAGACCTACCGCCAGGAATTGCGGGACTACTTCGACCAGACCCTGTTCTCGCGGCTGAACGACAAGCGCGTCGATCGCATCGTCTCGATCCAGCAGCGTCTGCACCCGGACGACTTCTCCGCCTACCTTCTCGAAAAGCAGATGTTCGAGCACCTGTGCCTGCCGTCGATCGCCGAGGTGCCGCAGGAGATCCCGCTCTACAACAACCGCGTCTTCAAGCGCCGCCCGGGAGACCTTCTGAACCCGGAACGCGAACCCCAGGAGGTGCTCGACCAGATCAAGGCCGAGCATCGGTCGCTTCGCCTTCCAAGCCCAGTACCAGCAGAACCCGATGGAGAGGGCGAGAGCGAGTTCCTGAGCCTTGAGGACCTCCATCTCGTCGACACGCTCCCGGATCTCGACGTCTTCGTCCGACGGGTCCAGAGCTGGGACACCGCTGCGAAGGATCGTCCTGACAGTGACTTCTCGGTCGGGCTGACCTTCGGCTGGCATGCTCACGAGGAACGCTGGTACCTGCTCGACGTCTGGCGCAAGCGCGTGGACTACACCGAGCTCAAGGCCACTGTCCTACGCCTCCGCAAGCAGTGGTATGCCGACAAGGTGCTGATCGAGGACTCGGCCATGGGGATCTACCTTCTGCAGGACTTCCGCCAGCAGACCTACGGAGTGTACCAGGCGGTCGATACCGTCTCGTCCAAGATCGATCGCTTTATCCCGCACACGGACTGGATCAAGTCCGGCCAGCTCGTGATCCCGACGGACACCCCCTGGTTCGACGACTTCCGTCGCGAGCTCCTGGCCTTCCCCGATGCGGCAAAGGATGACCAGGTCGATGCGCTCACCCAGTTCGCCGAGTACATGCGGCGCCTGCAGGGCGTCTATCTCGACACCGATCCCGAGACCGGGCGGCGCATAGGTAACTACCGGCGAGAGCGGCCGCGGCCGGAGGACAGGATGAGGTTCTAGGGGAGGCGAGGCGAAAGTCCCGTCGCCGGTTCGAATATCGCCAGCACCCAAGCGGTTGTTAATTATGCTCATTCAAAAATCATTGGAACACTAGACCGCCTTTGATTTGACCAGATTGAAAATTTCGTTATTCTTGCGCTAAGGGCTTACAACTCTTGGATTGACCGGGTGGAGCGTCGTGGAGATCGCTAGGCTCATACTTCCAGTTTTTGCCCGCATCCTAGTTCAGGACGGATGCAGGCGCAGGCAGGGGGCAGCCAATGCGGTTTAACATGCTTTTGTTCCGTCGGCTGTTTACTGGCGTGCGTTCAGTTTCCCTTTTGAGGGTAGCTGACACCTGTTGCCTGACCATTCGGCGGCAACGGACCGAAAACAATTGGGGAGCTAACGGCATGAACCAACTTAACAGGGTGACAGGTCCGATTGACCGGAGAAACTTTCTGAAGAGGACCTCGGCGCTGGCGGCTGCAGCGGTCATGCCGCAAATCATCGGCATGTCGCCGGCAGCCGCACAGGGTGCATCGACCCTCGTGATTGCCGCACCCGCGACCCCGCAGAGCCTTGATTGCGAATTCGACGTGTCGCTGGGTACCTTCGAAGCGGTAGCGGCGCTCTATGACGGCCTGATGGCATTCGAAAAGATGCCGGATCCCGACGTATCCACGGCCTTGCGCGAGGATATCAACTATTATCCGGACGAAATGGGCGGCGTGAAGCTCGCGCCGCGCCTCGCCGAGAGTTGGGAGCTTGACCCCTCCGGCAAGCGGGTCGTGTTCAAATTGCGCGAAGGGGTGATCAGCAACTGGGGCAACGAACTGACGGCCGAGGACGTCAAGTGGACATGGGACCGCGAATTTGGCCTCGCGGCGATCGGCGCGTTCTACACTTCCGTATCCGGCGTGAAGCGGGCAGAGGATGTGCAGGTCGAAGACAAGTACGTCGTGTCGATCAACATTGATGATCCGAACCCCCTGCTTCTCAAGATCCAGACCAACCTTTACAGCCCGATCTATGACTCGGTGAAGTGCAAGGAGATGTCGACCGAAGACGACCCCTGGGCCGCCAAGTTCATCGAGAATGAAAGCGCGGGCTTTGGGCCGTACCGCCTGGCGCAACTGACCCGTGGTCAGCAGGCTGTGTTCGAAGCGCGCGAAGATTATTATCTCGGCAAGCCTGCCATTGATCGAGTAATCTTCCGCGAGGTGCCCACTTCGGCGTCGCGGGTGCAGCTTCTGCAGGGCGGCGCGGTTGACATCGCGCAATATCTTCAGCCTCTCGAGATCATCAGTCTGCGCTCGGCACCCGATATCGCGGTCGAGACTGTCGATGCCTCCTTCATGATATGGATCGAGCTCAATGCCGATATCGCCCCATTCGATAATGTCGACGTCCGGCGGGCCATGAACTATGCTTTCCCCAGCGAGCAGGTGATGCAGTCGATATACCAAGGACTAGCGTCGCCTCTCGACGGCTGCATGCCCAACATCTACCCCGGTTATCAGGAAATCGACGACTTACTCATATGACCTCGATAAGGCCCGGGAGCTGCTCGAACAGGCTGGTTATGCCGACGGCTTCGACACCTCGTTGTCCTACAATGCCGGCGATCCGGTGCAGGAGCCGATCGCCATCATCTATCAGTCTGCGCTGCGCGAGATCGGCGTCGAGCTCGAGCTGAAGAAGGTGCCGGCCGGCTCGTTCTACAACGTCGTCACCGAGCGCGGCCAACCGATGATCTTCTATGTCGACAGCCCGTGGTGCCCGGATCCCGGCTACTCGCTGACGCTCTACTTCGATCCGAAGAGCTTTGTGAACTACTCGAACTACAAGAACGACCGAGGTCGACCGAGCTTTTGGCGATTGCCGCATCGACCGCCGACGACGGTGTCGGCTGGAATGCATGCGCGAAGCGCAGGAGATCATCATGGAGAGGCGCCATGGACGTTCATCGCCTATCCCAACTACACGATGGCGCGAAAGGCTGACCTCCAAGGGTGGACCTACTACACCTCGAACAACATCCGCTTCCAGGACTTCAATCGCGCGGCTAACTAGAACGTGGGCAAGCAACGTTGAGAAATCGAGGGTGGCATCGGCTGCCCCCCAGCGGCAAGCGCTGGCGGCTCGGGCCCTGGCCTTCTTTCTTGCCGTGCTGCGTCGGCCCGGCCGTCCTTCGCACTGGGCTATATCATCGTCTGCGTGGTCGTCCTCCTCGCGGTCTTCGCGCCGTTGATCGCGCCCTTCGATCCCGGTCAAGGCTGATCCCGGCAGACTATCTCAGACCGCCCGGCTGGCCTTATATCATGGGCACCGATGCCACTGGCATGGACATCTTTTCCCGGGTCATCTACGCGCCCCGTGTCGACCTGGCCATCGCCCTCGCGGGCACGCTAAGTCTCGGCGGTGATCGGCATCGCCCTCGGCGTGGTAGCAGGCTACTACGAGAGCCGGCGTGGCTGGCGCGCCTCGGCCTCGGGCTTTGTCATGCGCGCCGCCGACGTGCTGCAGGCCTTTCCGGTCTTCGTCTTCGCCATCGCGGTCGTGGCCGTGCTGGGCCAGTAGCCTGCAGAGCATCGTGCATCGGCGATCGCCTTCGTGAACACCCCGATCTACCTCCGGCTGATGCGCAGCCAGGTGCTGTCGGTCCGCCGCATGCGCTTTGTCGAGGCAGCCTATATCGCTGGCGTCTCCGATCTGCAGATCCTGAGCCGTCACGTCATCCCCAACGCCATTGCGCCGATCCTGGCACAGCTCTCCGTGAATATCGGCTGGGCCATCCTCATGACCGCGGCACTCAGCTTCATCGGTGCGGGCGTCGAGGCTCCGACCCCGGAATGGGGCAGCATGATCGCGATGGGCTTCCAGAACATCGTAACCGGGCACTGGTGGCCCTCTATCTTCCCTGGCCTCGCGCTGGCGGTGACCGTCTTCGGCTTCGCGCTGATCGGTTCCTCGAGGTCGAGCTTCTGTCCGATCCGGCGCGCCGCGGGCGCTGGTTGGTGAGGTCGAGATTGCCCGCGAGCAGGGTCGCGCCAGGAAGGACGGAGCCTGAGCACGCTTTGCCATCTATATTGGTCGTCGGCTGCTCTACGTCGCTCCGCAGCTTGTCGGCATCCTGTTCGGTCAGCTTCCTGCTGCTCAAGCTGATCCCCGGTGATCCGGCGGTGCTGATGGTCGGGCCCATTCGCCTCTGAACGGGTTCTGACCGACTCCGCGCCGAGCTCGGCCTCGACCGTCGATCGTCGAGCAGTTCCTCATCTATATCGGCAACGTCGTTCAGGGCGATCTCGGCCGCTCCTGGCAAACGACGCTGCCGGTCACCGACGATCTCGCGCAGCGCCTCCCGGCGACGCTCGAATTGGTCACCTGGCCCTCCTGCTCGCGCTGGCGATCGGCATGCCGCTCGGGATCGCCGGGGCGCGACGCAAGAGTGGTATAATCCGTAGGACCGCGGATTATTACGGGCTCTTTGCTGGCGCGCTGCCGGATTTCTGGTTCGCGTTGGTGCTGATCTTTCTATTCTATTCCGGACTCGGGCTTGTGCCGGCCCCGCTCGGGCGCCTCGATTACGCGATAATCCCGCCGCAGACCGTCACCGGCTTTCTTTTGATCGACAGCATCCTGGCCGGTGATCTGGCGGCATTCAGGAACGCGGCTGGGCATCTGGTGCTGCCGGTCATCACGCTCGGAGTTATCAATGCTGGGCCGATCCTCAAGATGACGCAGTCGACGATGGAGCGGATGCTGGAGTCCGATTTCGCCCGCTACGCCGAGATGTGCGGCCTTCCGCAGACGGTGATCGCGCGCAAAGCTTTCCGCAATTCGCTGCCCTCGATCGTGACGATCGTTTCCGTGCTCTACGGCTTCCTGATCGGCGGTGCGGTGCTGGTCGAGATCGTGTTCAGCTGGGGTGGTGCCGGGCAATACGCGGTCAACGGCGTGCTGAACGCCGACTTCAATCCCGTGTTGGGCTTCGTGCTTGTCTCGGCGATTTTCTCGCTGGTGATCTACCTGATCGTCGACCTGATATACTTTGCCATAGATCCGAGGACACAATGACGCTGGGCGAAGCGCATATGGATGCGCAAACTCGGCGCGACGACGTTCTCGCGCTCGAGGGTCTCACCGTCTCCTATCCGAAATACGGGCAGGCGCGCGCAACAGTGCTGCGCGATGTCAGCCTTTCCATCGCATCTGGTGAGATCGTCGCGCTGGTGGGCGAGTCCGGATCGGGCAAGACGATGCTGGCGCGGGCGATTATGCGGCTGGTGCCGGCGCCGGGACGCATCGACAGCGGGCAGGTGCGGTTCAGGGGTGA
>CAVPRV010000002.1:0-592214 GCA_963707885.1 uncultured Alphaproteobacteria bacterium | reverse complement strand
TGTATCGCCAAAGCCGTCGCGACTAGCGCCGCCTCCCGCTCCCCCGACCCCAAGCCCCGGGCCGAGGCAACGGGCGTTGAGGCGGGTATCCTCGAGCACGCGCGCCAACGTGGCCGCGTGCGCGACCTCCTTCAGCATCACCACGGTGAGCCGAGCGGCGTTTTCCGCCAGCGCCGCGTGCGGGCAGCCCAGCGTGACGAGCCCGGCGCCGATCCTGAGCGCGCCGCGCGCCGCAGCGCGCCGCGCCTCCCGCCCCACGGGCCGGAGAGGATCAGCGCGTGGCCGTGGGTGTATTTGTGGGACGGTCGGCCCCAGCCGCCTTGGACCGGTGCTGGCCAATAGAACGACCGTGGCGCCGAAGCCTCGACCCATTCTGACCTCTGACAGTGCGATGCCGTTCGGCTTTGCCCAACCCGATGCTCGGACCACCACCTTTCCGCAATTCGTCGGACCGTCCGCGAGCTGGTGCCCACGTTTAGCGCATGGAAACTCACGGTGAGGTCTGCGCGGCCCACCCCGAATCGCGATCCTTGAATGCTCCCAGGCGGCGGCCGCTGTCCACACAGCCCGCTGCATGTCGACCGCCACGACCGGAGGAAATTTCTTTCCACCAGAGGTCGCGGCCCAGAAACCTAGCTGGCTCCGCACACCGGGGAACGCTTCCAGTGCCCGCGTCAGTCCGGTGCCGAACAAAGCATCCACGGCAAGCGCCAAGGGCGGCGGATTATCTCCATAGTCGAAAATGTCGTCGTTGAGATCGGCCACCTCTCCCATCTCCCGCCACCGCTCATAATTCACCCGCGCATCCGGCGGCAGCTTCGTCGGGGTCGCCGTAGAGAAACACCTCGACCTCCCAGCCCCACTCCTTCAGCAGCCGCGCCACCACGAACCCGTCGCCGCCGTTGTTGCCCGGACCGCAGAGCACGACCGCGCGGTGCGAGGTCTGCGCCAGCTCCGGCCATTCCGCGAAGATCGCCTCCACCACGCCCCGCCCGGCGCGTTCCATCAGCTCGAGCCCGGTCACCTCGCCGGAGGCAATCGCCGCCTGCTTCGATGGCGCGCATTTGGGCGGCGGTGAGCAGTTCGGTCATGGCTTTGCCCTCAAGTTCGCAAACTGCCCGGCTGGCGGGCAAATTGCACAAATTTTAGGCAGACGCGCGGGAATCCCGAACGCAGACGGCCTCTGCCCAGACCCTATCCAATTGTTCCTGCCCGCGAAAGTGGTGACAGGGGCCAACTCGCACGAAATTGCCACGGGGGGAGTCGCGCCCATGAAGAAGATCGAAGCCATCATCAAGCCGTTCAAGCTCGACGAGGTGAAGGAAGCGCTGCAGGAGGTCGGCGTCCAGGGCCTGTCCGTCATCGAGGTCAAGGGCTTCGGCCGCCAGAAGGGCCATACCGAGCTCTATCGCGGCGCCGAATACGTCGTCGACTTCCTGCCCAAGGTGAAGATCGAGGTGGTGCTGGCCGACGACCAGGTCGACGCGCGCGATCGAGGCGATCGTCGCCGCCGCCAAGACCGACAAGATCGGCGACGGCAAGATCTTCGTCTCCGCCGTCGAACAGGTCGATCCGCATCCGCACCGGCGAAACCGGCGACGACGCGATCTGAGAACCCGGATGCAACGGGTTCAGACCGCCCTGCCCTGCCGACACCGAAACACGCCAATCAGAAGGACCAAGAGAGATGAGCGCCAAGGACGTTCTCAAGCTGATCAAGGACGAGGAAGTCGACTATGTCGACATCCGCTTCACCGACCCGCGCGGCAAGCTGCAGCACGTGACGGTGATCGTCGACATCGTCGACGAAGACTTCCTCGAAGAAGGCTTCATGTTCGACGGCTCCTCGATCGCCGGCTGGAAGTCGATCGACCAGTCCGACATGAAACTGATGCCCGACACCTCCTCCGTCTATATCGACCCGTTCTACGCCGAAAAGACGCTTTGCATGCACTGCAACGTCGTCGAGCCCGACACCGGCGAGCCCTATAGCCGCGACCCGCGCGGCACCGCCGACAAGGCCGAGGCCTACCTGAAGTCCACCGGCATCGGCGACACCTGCCTATTTCGGCCCCGAAGCCGAATTCTTCATCTTCGACGACGTGCGCTATTCGGTGACGATGAACAAGGTCTCCTTCGAGGTCGACGCGGTCGACGCCGCCTGGAACACCGACACCGAATACGAGATGGGCAACACGGGCCACCGCCCGGGCATCAAGGGCGGCTACTTCCCGGTCAACCCGATCGACGCGGCGCAGGACATGCGCTCCGAGATGCTCTCGACCATGAAGCGGATGGGCATGAAGGTCGACAAGCACCACCACGAAGTGGCGTCCTGCCAGCACGAGCTTGGCCTGATCTTCGGCGCGCTGGCCGAGCAGGCCGACGAGATCCAGAAGTACAAGTACGTGATCCACAACGTGGCCCAGGCCTACGGCAAGTCGGCGACCTTCATGCCGAAGCCGATCAAGGGCGACAACGGCACCGGCATGCACGTGAACATGTCGATCTGGAAAGACGGCAAGCCGCTTGTTCGCCGGCGACAAATATGCCGATCTCTGCCAGGAAGCGCTCTACTTCATCGGCGGCATCCTCAAGCACGCCAAGGCGCTGAACGCGATCACCAACCCGTCGACCAACTCCTACAAGCGCCTGATCCCGGGCTTCGAGGCCCCGGTTCTGCGCGCCTACTCGGCGCGCAACCGCTCGGGCTGCGTCCGGATCCCGTGGACCGAAAGCCCGAAGGCCAAGCGCGTCGAGGCCCGCTTCCCCGATCCGGCGGCCAACCCCTACCTGGCTTTCGCGGCGCTGCTGATGGCCGGCCTCGACGGCATCAAGAACAAGATCGACCCGGGCCCGGCGTCGGACAAGGACCTCTACGACCTGCCGCCGGAAGAGCTGGCCGAGATCCCGACCGTCTGCGGCTCGCTGCGCGAAGCGCTCGGAAGCGCTCGGAAGCCGATCACGACTTCCTGCTGGCCGGCGACGTCTTCACCAAGGACCAGATCGAAGGCTACATCGAGCTGAAGTGGGAAGAGGTCTACGCCTACGAGCACACACCGCACCCGGTCGAATACGAGATGTACTACAGCTGCTGAGTCGCTGGTTCGGTATGGAAAGGGCGCCTTCGGGCGCCCTTCTTTCGTGGGTGCGGGGCAGGCTCGCACGTGTTGGCGGTGTCGGGGCCGAGGGCGACGAAGCCGGCGGTCGTGGCGGCATCTCCGCTCCGGACCGCTTCGGCCGGCCCGGTCACAACCGTGGCCGGGCCTACGGCGACGTCCGCCTGAAAAGGCCGTACGCGAAGGATAGCGGCGGCGGGTTTGGCGGCATTGTTCCTCTCGGCTCCGTCCCGGATCCGCCAAGGTTCTGCGCCGATAGGGCGGCGCCGGATTTTCCGCGCTAGTCAGCCCCGCCCACGATCTCCGCTGCCCCGTACAGAACAGCCCGCGCCGCGTCGGGCAGCGCCGCCATCGGAACCACATAGGTGTGGATCGAGAAGACCACCGCCCCGGTTTCCGGCAGCTTCAGCAGGCATTGCCGCTCCGAACGGAGATAGGGCGCGGGACCGGTGGGCCTCGGGCGAGGATCACCCTCGCGCCGGGGCTGGTAGAGGTCCGGCGACATGTAGCGGTTGTAGTTCATCCGCCAGAGCGGCCGTTCGGGACGGATCGCATCGAAAAGCCGCTGCACCCGGGGCGCGACGACGGCGTCGTAGTCCCTGACCGGCGCATGGATACGGATCAGCGGTCGGCCGAGCTTCTCGGCAAGCGTCCAGGACGCCGGAAAGCACAGCACCGCCCCGGTCAGCACGTGTTCGCCCTGCCCGCCCGCCTCCATCAGGCAAAGATCCTCCTGCACGAGCCGGCCGAGCGTCCGGAGCGGGTTCCCGGGATCGAGCGGAACCGAAACCCCGTCGGGCCGCACGACCTCTGACGAGGTCAGGCGGAAACCGAGCGCCGGCAGATCGGCCAGGACGGTCCGGTACAACTCCGCCGCCGCCGGCCCGGCGCCATCCGTCAGCGCAAGCACGTCGGCCGGCCGCTCGGCGATCAGCCGGTCGCGCTCAGCCATCTGGCCGGCATAGGCCTCGTCCACCTCCAGCCATTCGGCGCGGTCGAGCGGCAGGATGCCGGGCATCCGCGAAAGGCGCGGGTCCATCCAGGGATAGGCGGGCAGTCGGGTCTGAAGCACGGGCATGGACGTGACGATAGCCCGGCGCTCCGACCGGGAAAAGTCGGAAAGGAACGCGCCGCGCGTCGGGAACGGAACGGATTTGCGCCGGGTGCCAAAGGAAGCTGGCGCAAACGGAGGGCCCCATGACTCAGCATTACAGCGACACCCGCAAGATCGACCCGACGAAGGGCGCGACCCTGCCCGACGGCACCCCGAACGACAACGACCGGGTCGAGATCGGCCCGACCCAGCTGGCCTTCCGCGAATGGGAGGCCGCGGGGCTGACGCTGCCCGACCTTGCCGCGATGCGCGACTACCGCTGGAAGCGGCTGACGCAGGCGCATCGTCGACCGCGGCTGGGCGGGCTTCTGATGTTCGACCCGCTCAACATCCGCTACGCGACCGACACGACCAACATGCAGCTCTGGAACACCCACAATCCGTTCCGCGCCGTGCTGCTCTGCGCCGACGGCTACATGGTGATCTGGGACTACAAGAACTCTCCCTTCCTCGACCGACCTTCAACCCGCTGGTCCGCGAAAGCCGCTCGGGCGCGTCGATGTTCTACTTCGTCGCCGGCGACCGAGGCGTCCGCGAGCGCGCGAAGCCTTCGCTGGCCGAAGTCGACGAGGTGATGCGCGCCCATGCCGGCACCAACCGCCGCCTCGGCGTCGACAAGATCATGGTTCAGGGCCTCCGCGCGCTCGAGGCTGCGGGCTTCGAGCGTCGAGGAAGGCGAGGAATGTCACCGAAAAGACCCGCGCCATCAAGGGGCCGGACGAGATCCTCGCCATGCGCTGCGCCCATGACGCCTGCGAGAACGTCGATCGCCGCGATGGAGCGGGCCTGCCGCGAAGGCGTGCCGCAGGGCAACATGAGCGAAGACGACGTCTGGGCCGTGCTGCACGCCGAGAACATCCGCCGCGGCGGCGAATGGATCGAGACGCGGCTTCTCGCCTCCGGCCCCCGCACCAATCCGTGGTTCCAGGAATGCGGGCCGCGGATCATCCAGCAGAACGAGATCGTCGCCTTCGACACCGACCTGATCGGCTCCTACGGCATCTGCATCGACATCTAGCCGGACCTGGTGGGTCGGCGACGCGAAGCCCACGCAACCCGATGGTCCACGCGATGCGCCACGCGCATGAGCACATCATGACCAACATGGAGATGCTGAAACCCGGCGTCTCGATCCGCGAGCTGGCCTTCGGCGGCCACCAGCTCGACGACCAGTTACCAGAAGCAGAAATACGGCTGCAAGATGCACGGCGTCGGCCTTTGCGACGAATGGCCGCTCGTCACCTATCCCGATCAGCTGCGGTCGACGGGCGCATTCGACTACGTGCTCGAGCCGGGCATGGTGCTCTGTGTCGAAGCGCTGGTCAGCCCCGAGGGCGGCGAGTTCTCGATCAAGCTCGAAGACCAGGTGCTGATCACCGAGACGGGCTACGAGAACCTGACGACCTATCCGTTCGATGCCGCGCCTGATGGGCCGGTGAACCGGGATTGAACCCGCCATCCGGGCCCGGTCACGTCCTCACCTTCGCGTGACGCGGGCGTACACCTCCATTGCCGCCGCGGCCCGGCCGATCCACGTTCGGCGTTCAGCGCTGCACCGCGACCGACCGAGGGAGACCGCCATGGCCACCGAACGCATCACCTTTCCCGGCCATTCCGGTGGCCGACGCTCGTCGGCGCGGCTCGACCTGCCGGAAGGCCCGCACCTGGCGACCGCGCTCTTCGCGCATTGCTTCACCTGCGGCAAGGACATCGTCGCCGCGCGCCGCATCGCCGCGCGGCTGGCCGCGATGGGCATCGCGGTCCTGCGCTTCGACTTCACCGGGCTCGGCCATTCGGAGGGCGAGTTCGCCGAACACCACCTTCACCTCGAACGTCGGACGACCTCGTCGCCGCCGCCGGCTGCGCTTGCCGGCGCGCGAGCATGGCGCCCGACGCTGCTGATCGGCCATTCGCTCGGCGGCGCGGCGGTCCTGAAGGCCGCCGCCGGCATCGCCTCGGTCCGACGGCCGTCGTCACCATCGGCGCGCCCTTCGATCCCGGCCACGTCACCCACAACTTCGCCGACGCCCTCGACCGGATCGCGGCCGAAGGCGTCGGCCGAGGTCGATCTCGGCGGGCGCCCTGTCCGCGATCGGCCGCGACTTCGTCGAGGACGTGGCGGCCGAAAGCCTCGCGCCCGCCATCGCCGACCTGCAGCCGCGCGCTTCTGGTCCTGCATGCGCCGCGCGACGCGATCGTCGGCATCGACAACGCGACCGAGATCTTCACGGCCGCGAAACACCCCAAGAGCTTCGTCACCCTCGACGACGCCGACCACCTCATCTCCGACCCGGCCGATGCCGAATACGCCGCCGAGGTCATCGCCGCCTGGGCCGCGCGCTACCTCGACCTCAAGCCCGCCCGCGCCGCCGCCCGGCGCGCCCGAGGGCATCGTGCGGGTGTCCGAGGCCGATCCGGACGGCTTCCTGCAGGACGTCCAGTCCGGCCCGCTCCACCACGCCCTCGCCGACGAGCCGGAGACCTATGGCGGCACCGATCGCGGCATGTCGCCCTACGGCTTCCTCGCCGCCGGCCTCGGCGCCTGCACCTCGATGACGATCCGCATGTATGCGCGGCGCAAGGGCTGGCCGCTCGTCCATGTCCGCGTCGATGTGAGCCACGACAAGGTCCACGCGCAGGATGCCGAATCGCGGCGGTGGCGCGAAGCTCGACCGCTTTCCGGCGCGAGATCACGCTCGAGGGCGATCTCGACGACGACCAGCGCGCGCGGCTGCTCGAGATCGCCGACAAATGCCCGGTGCACCGGACGCTCGAGAACGGCGCACGGGTCGAAACCCGGCTCGTTCAGGCGGCGGGGCTGTAGTCGCTCCACATCGTGTAGTCCTTGCGCGGCCCCGTCACGACCCATTCAGCCCGCCAGGCCGGCCAGCCGGCGAAATCGTAGCGCACCCGGTAGTCGTCCGGATCGCACCAGTGGCGCGCCACCGGATCGGCGGGATCGAAGTCGTGAAACGGTCGGCCGTCGCCATGCGCGACGACGATCCGGCCCGCCTCCTCGCGCCAGATGTAGTCCCGCACCGCCGTCAGCGCCGGACCGCCTTGAAGCTGCAAAAGCCCGTCCTCGCGGTAGGCCAGCCCGCCGGGAACCGGCCGTAGCACCGCCGTGCCCGAAAAGCGCGCCTCGGTGCCCGTCAGCCGGTCCTCGATCCGCCTCGACAGCACCCAGCTTCCCTCGAAATCGCTCAGTTGCACGCCCGCTGCCCCGTTCCGCTCTGTCGCATCCCTGCCCACCACCCTACGTGCCCGCCCCCGACCCGGCAATCCGGCCCACCGCCGATTGCAAAACCGCGTCGCCCCCCCGATAGTGCCGACCCAGCCCCGATACCGAGCTCCCCCGTGACCACGCCCCGCGCGACAACCCATCTGATCAGCTGCATCCGGAACGAGGGCCCGTTCCTCCTGGAATTCGTCGCCCACCATCTCGTCCTCGGCTTCGACCGGATCTTCATCGCTGCGAACGATTGCGACGACGGCTCGGGCCGGCTCCTCTCGGCGCTGCAGGCGGCAGGCTACGTCACCTACGTTCACCACAATGTGGCGCCAGGCACGATTCCCCAGCATCAAGGCTATGCGCGGCTCCGCGCCAGCCACGACATCGACGGCGCCGACTGGCTGATGATGCTCGATGCCGACGAGTTCCTGAACGTCCATATCGGCGATCACAGCGTCGGCGCGCTGATCGCCGCCGCGCCGGCCGGCGTCGACATCATCGCCCTCAGTGCCGCGACCTTCGGCAATGACGGCATTGCCCGCTGGCAGCCCGGCCCGGTCACGGGCATGTTCCTCCACCGCCTCGCGACCCGCAGCCGCCCCAACGCCGACGTCAAGACGCTGACCCGAAATCCCGCCGACTACGGGGCAATCCACAACCATTCGCTGGTCCGCTACGAGGGACCGAAACCGCTTCTCACCGCGATGCGCGGCGATGGGAGCCTCTTCGACGTCAACCCCGGACGGCCGCTCTGGCAACAGCTCCGGCGCTTGCCGGCGGCCGAGATCACGCATGACTGGGCGCAATACAACCACTACGCGGTCAAGACGCCGGATGCCTACCGCGTCCGCCAATCGCGTGGCCGGGGCGCGGCCCCGGCGGGCGAACCGAACCTGCGGCACGACGACGATTATTTCGCGCGCCGGGCGGCCGCCAGTGTGCCCGACAGCTCGGTCCTGCGCTACGCGCCGGCGCTCGAACGGATGATGGCCGCGATGCTGGCCGACCCGGCGATCCGGCGCTGCCAGGAACGGGCCGAACGCATCTTCGCGGACCGCCTGCGGAAGCTTCCGCCGCACGGGCCGCAAGCCCCGGACTGAGCCCCGCGCACCGGGCGATCGCCTCATTCTCCCGCCGCCTTCTTGCCACCGGCCCGCCGCCCGGTCTACGACACGGCCCGCGCCCCCCGCCAAAACGGAAAGGTCCCGGCCCGATGATCCCCCGCTATTCCCGCCCCGAGATGGTCGCCATCTGGTCGCCCGAGACCAAGTTCCGCATCTGGTACGAGATCGAGGCCCATGCCTGCGACGCGCAGGCCGCGCTCGGCGTGATCCCGAAGGCCAATGCCGAGGCGGTCTGGAGCGCGAAGGACGTCGAATTCGACGTCGCCCGCATCGACGAGATCGAGGCCGTGACCAAGCACGACGTCATCGCCTTCCTGACCCATCTGGCCGAGCATATCGGCGCCGACGAGGCGCGCTTCGTGCATCAGGGCATGACCTCCTCGGACGTGCTCGACACCACGCTCAACGTCCAGCTGGTCCGCGCCGCCGACATCCTGCTGGCCGACATGGACCAGCGTGCTCGCCGCGCTGAAGAAACGCGCCTACGAGCACAAGGACACCGTCCGCATCGGCCGCAGCCACGGCATCCATGCCGAGCCGACGACGATGGGCCTGACCTTCGCGCGCTTCTACGCCGAGATGGACCGCAACCAGAACCGCCTCGAAAAGGCCCGCTGGGAAGATCGCCACCGGCGCGATCTCCGGCGCGGTCGGCACCTTCGCCAATATCGACCCGGCGGTCGAGGAACATGTCTGCGAGAAGCTCGGCCTGCGCGCCCGAGCCGATCTCCACCCAGGTGATCCCGCGCGACCGCCACGCGATGTTCTTCGCCACGCTCGGCGTCATCGCCAGCAGCATCGAGAACATCGCCATCGAGATCCGCCACATGCAGCGCACCGAGGTGCTGGAGGCCGAGGAGTTCTTCTCGCCCGGGCCAGAAGGGCTCCTCGGCGATGCCGCACAAGCGCAACCCGGTGCTGACCGAGAACCTCACCGGTCTCGCCCGCCTCGTGCGCATGGCGGTGGTGCCGGCGATGGAGAACGTGGCGCTCTGGCACGAGCGCGACATCTCGCATTCCTCGGTCGAACGCGCCATCGGCCCGGATGCGACCATCACCCTCGATTTCGCGCTGAACCGGCTGGCCGGCGTGATCGAAAAGCTGGTGATCTACCCCGACAACATGCTGAGGAACATGAACAAGTTCCGCGGCCTGGTGATGTCGCAGCGCGTGCTTGCTGGCGCTGACCCAGGCGGGCGTCAGCCGCGAGGACGCCTATCGGCTGGTGCAGCGCAACGCGATGAAGGTCTGGGAGAAGGGCGCCGATTTCAAGACCGAGCTTCTGGCCGATCCCGAGGTCACCGCCGCCCTCTCGCCCGCCGAGATCGAGGAGAAATTCGACCTCGGCTACCACACCAAGCATGTCGACACGATCTTTGCCCGCGTCTTCGGCGACTGAGACGGGCGGGACTGGTTCCCTTTCGGGATTGTCCCGCGCCAACCACACGATTGCGTGAGAAAACGCCGGCGGCGGGACGAAAACCTTGTCCCGCCGCGGCCGACGCTGGCACACTTCCCCGCAGAACAGGTTGGAGGATGCCATGAAGATGAAGACGCTTCTCGCCGCACTCGCCCTCGCCGCCGGTCTCACGCCCGCCCTCGCTCTCGCACAGGGCTGCAATCATGAGCGGCAGGCTCAGATCAGCTGCGCCGAAGGCCAGAACTGGGATGCCGCGACGCGCAGTTGCGTGACCGTCGGAAGCTGACCCCGTCACGGCCGCACCGTAACAGCGCCTTAACCGCTTTCTGAGAGCCTGCCTCCGGAGATTGCCTCCGGAGGACGCGTGGATGACGGCGCTGACGCCCCTGCCCCAGAAACATCTGCCGCAAAAATCCGGCCGGCCGGCCACGCCGGCAGCACGGCCCGCAGCACCCGCCATGACCGGTCGACAGAAGGCCGCGATCATCGTGCGACTTCTTCTGACCGAAGGCGGCGAACTGCCGCTCAAGGGCCTGCCCGACCACATGCAGGCCGCCCTCACCGAACAGATCGGCGCCATGCGCAGCGTCGACCGCGCGACGTTGCGCGCAGTGGTGGAAGAATTCATCACACTCCTCGAATCGGTCGGCCTCAGCTTCCCCGGCGGCATCGACGGGGCGCTCAAGATGCTCGACGGTCATATCTCCGCCACCGCGGCCAGCCGCCTCCGCCGCCTCGCCGGCGCTTCGGCCAAGGCCGACCCGTGGGACCGGATCGCGGCACTCGACCCGGAAAAACTCTTGCCGGTCCTGATCGATGAAAGCGTCGAGGTCGGGGCCGTGATGCTCTCGAAACTCGCCGTGTCGCGCGCGGCGGAGCTTCTCGGCAAGCTCCCCGGCGACCGCGCCCGCCGCATCGCCTATGCGGTCAGCCAGACCGGCAACATCGACCCCGAGACCGTGCGCCAGATCGGCCTCTCGCTCGTCACCCAGCACGAGGCCCAACCGGTTCGCGCCTTCGAGACCGATCCCCATGAGCGCATCGGCGCGATCCTGAACTTCTCGCCGGCGGCGACGCGTGACGACGTTCTGACCGGCCTGACCGAGACCGACGAAGGCTTCGCGGCCCAGGTTCGCCGCGCGATCTTCACCTTCGCCGACATTCCCGACCGGATCGAGGCACGTGACATCGCCAAGGTGATCCGCGGCGTGGATCAGGCGACACTCGTCAGCGCGCTTGCCGGCGCGGCCGGGGATGCCGACGCCGCAACCGCCGAATTCATCCTCGCCAACATGTCCCAGCGCATGGCGGCCTCGCTCCGCGAGGAAATGGCCGAACGCGGCAGGGTCAAGGAAAAGGACGCCGAAGCGGCGATGACTGCAATCATCGTCGCGGTCAGGGAGCTTGAAAGCACGGGAGAGATCACCCTGCGCCAGGCGGAGGAGGACGAAGACTAGGCGGCCCCGCGCGACTTTCCGGCGGCAGCGCCGCCGAGCGGGGCCTCGACGGCCCCCGAGGCGGCACCACACGCCGGAAGGTCGGACCGACTGCGCCACGCTTGTGATCCGTGCCCCGGGTCACTATGTCTGGCCCCGGAAACGCGGGCCATGCGGGAGCCGCGCGTAAGGCGAACTTCGTCCATGACGACACCGACCGCCCCCTTCCGCGACCAGCTGACCAACGCCGCCGCCCGCGCGGTGATCGGCCTCGCCCGCGCACTGCCCTACGGCGCGCGCGTACCCGTCGCGGGCTGGATCGTCTCGCGCCTTGTCGCGCCCTTCGCCGGCTGGCGCCGCCGCATCCGCGACAACCTCGCCCTTGCTTGCCCCGACCTGCCGAAGGCCGAGGTCGACCGCCTCGTCCGCGCGGTGCCCGACAATGTCGGCCGCACGATGATCGAGCTCTATTCCGGCGCCGAATTCGTCGACCGCGTCCGCGACCTGCCACTGAAAGGCCCCGGCGCGGCGGCGCTCGAAGCGGCGCATCGAGAGGGCCGGCCCGTGATCCTCGCGACCGGGCATTTCGGCAATTACGACGTGGCCCGCGCCGCCCTGATCGCGCGCGGCTACCGGGTCGGCGGGCTCTACAGGCCGATGAAGAACCCGCTCTTCAACAGCCACTACGTCGATGCGATCTCGCAGATCGGCACACCGCTTTTCCCGCGCGGCAAGCGCGGCATGGCGGAAATGGTGAGGTTCCTGAAATCGGGCGGGATGCTCGGGCTCCTGATGGACCAGCACATGCGCCACGGCGCGGCGCTGACCTTCTTCGGCCAGACCGCCCATACCGCCACCTCCGCCGCCGACCTCGCGCTGAAATACGGCGCGGAGGTGATCCCGATCTACGGCGTCCGCCAGCCCGACGGCCTCAGCTTCGAGATCGTTGCCGAAGCGCCGATCCCGCAGGACGACCCGGAGACCATGACCCAGGCGATCAACGACAGCCTCGAACGGCTCACGCGCAGGCACATGGACCAGTGGTTCTGGATCCACCGCCGCTGGAAGTGACGAGCGCCCGGAAATAAGTCCAGTGGGATTTTTCAGCGGTGAACGCGCGAGCAGACCTGCGAGCCCGCGCCCTCACCACATCATGTAGCGCGCAAAGAGCTTCGCGAAGCGGCCGCCGGGACGGCCAAGCGGGATGAGGCTCCGCAAAGGTTCGTGGAAGACGCCGCGCGCATGGCTCATCGCCTCGAACCCCTCACGGCCATGATAGGCGCCGATTCCGCTCGCGCCGATGCCGCCGAAGGGCAGGCTCTCGACCGCGTAATGGGTCATAACCCCGTTCACCGTCACGTTGCCGCTCATCGTGCCTGCGATGACCGCGTCCCGCCCTTCCCTGCCGCCGTAGTAGTAAAGCGCGAGCGGGCGCGGACCCGCGCCGACATGGGCGATCGCCTCGGAAAGGTCGCGGTAGGTGAGAACCGGCAGCAGCGGGCCGAAAACCTCTTCGCGCAACACCCCGGCGGACGCCGCCGCCCCGACGATCAGCACGGGCGCGACCTGCCGCCCCTCGTCCGCGCCGCCGGTCCGGACAATCTCGGCGCCACCCTCCCCGGCCTCCGAGACAAGCGCCCGGAGCCGCACGGCGTGGCGGTCGCTGACAATTGTCGTCATCCCCTCGCCGCCCGGCAGGGCGCGGTTCATCTCGGCGGTCAGCCGGGCGACGAACGCACCGGCATCCTCCTCATGCACCAGCACGTAATCCGGCGCGATGCAGGTCTGGCCCGCATTGGCGATCTTGCCGAAGGCGATATCGCGTGCGGCCTTGGCGAAATCGGCGTCGCGGCCGAGGATCACCGGCGACTTGCCGCCCAGTTCCAGCGTCACTGGGACAAGGTTCTCCGCCGCCGCCCGCATCACCTTGCGCCCGGTCTCGGTCGAGCCGGTGAAGACGAGGTGATCGAAGGGGAGGCCCGCGAAGGCCGCCCCGATCTCCGGCCCGCCGGTCACCACCGCGACCTCCTCGGGGGCGAAGCACCCGGCCAGCATCGACGCCATCGCCCGCGCCGATTCGGGCGCAAGTTCCGACGGTTTCAGCATCGCCCGGTTGCCCGCCGCCAGCGCCGTCGCGAGCGGCAGGAGAGAGAGGCCGTAAGGATAGTTCCAGGGCGCCATGATCCCCACCACGCCCTTCGGCTGGCGGATCACCCGCGCCCGACCGGGCCAGAGCGTCACCGGAACCGGCCGCAGCTCGGGCCGCATCCAGCGCCGTAGATGGCGGCGCATGTGGTTGATCGACTGCACGACGGGCCCGAGGTCGAGGATGATCGTCTCCTCCGCCGCGCGCCGGCCGAAATCGGCGGCGGCAGCGCGGATGAAGTCGCCCTGTTTTGCGCGGATCGCGGTCTTGAACTTCAGGAGCGTGGCTCGGCGGGCGGCAAGATCCGGCGCGCCGGCCTCTGCGAAAGCCCGCCTCTGCGCCTCGAGGATCGTCGCCAGCCCGGCCGTGTCCGCTCCGCTTCTGTCCATCGCCGCCCTCGCTTGCATGCCGGAAGTGAGCTAGGGACCGGCGCAGGGCGAAGTCAACGGGCGACCGACCGGACGTTGCGAAACCGGCGCCTCAGCGGAGCGCCGCGGCGGCGAGGATCGGGCCGGGCCCCGGTTCCTGGATGATGATCACCACCGGATCACCGCCCGGCGCCTTGACGTCGAGCGCGAGGTCCGACGTGCCGTCCCAGTCGCCGACCTGCCGCCAGTCGGTAACGATATTGGTATAATCGAGCGTCCTGCCGGCATTCTCGCCGCGCTGGATCACGACCGTCTCAAGGGGTTTGTAGCGCACGATCTGCACCACCGCTCCGTTTGGCAGCGGTACCCCGGCGCGGGCACTGACGCGGATGGTGGCGCCGCCCGACCGGCGAAGGCTCAGCGCCACCTGCGCTGGCTTGGCGACGAAGCGGCGGATCATTGCATCGACCTCGGCCGGACGGACGCCGACGAGGTGATCCATGCCACCGACGATCATCTGCGGCGTATAGACGGTGCGGGCGCCGGCATGGCGGGCATAGGCACGCTGGCGCTTGGAATAGGCAGGATCGGCGAAGCTGTCCTTCCAGCCGATATAGTCCCAGTAGTCTACGTGCAGCGCCAGCGCGATCACATCCTCGCGCGTGGCGAGCCCGGTCAGGATCTTGTCGGCCGGTGGACAGGAGGAGCAGCCCTGCGAGGTGTAGAGTTCGACGACGACGGGATTTCCATTGCCCGATTGTGCAAGTCCCATTCCCGCCACGCCGAGCCAAAGGCCCAGCACGGCGCTGATCATCCGGCGCATGTCTTGTGTCCCGTATCCCCGTGTCCCCTCATTCCTACTCAAACGGATCGCGATTGGCCAATCAAGGTTTTGCGAGACATCGAGAGCGGACCCGGAGTCCTCTTGCGATGGATTGTGCACAATGGTATACAACGCCTGCAATTCACTTGAACGCCCCCTGCCCTTACGGCATTACGCGTGCAAGACAGAGCCCAGCCTCAGCCCGAAGGGAGATCCCGATGCCCATCGTCACCGGACAGGACACAGCCAGGACGCGCAAAACCCTTACCGCAGGCGGCAAGACCGTCGCCTATTACTCGATCCCGGCCGCCGAAAAGGCCGGACTCGGCGATTTCTCGAAGCTCCCCGCCGCGCTGAAGGTGGTGCTCGAGAACATGCTCCGGTTCGAGGATGGCGGCCGCACCGTCTCGGTCGACGACATCAAGGCCTTCGCTGAATGGGCGGCCAAGGGCGGCAAGAACCCGCGCGAGATCGCCTACCGCCCGGCCCGCGTGCTGATGCAGGACTTCACCGGCGTTCCCGCCGTGGTCGACCTCGCCGCGATGCGCGACGGGATCAAGGCGCTCGGCGGCGACGCGCAGAAGATCAACCCGCTGAACCCCGTTGATCTGGTGATCGACCACTCGGTGATGATCGACGAATTCGGCAATCCGCGTGCGTTCCAGATGAACGTCGACCGCGAATACGAGCGCAACATGGAACGCTACGTTTTCCTCAAATGGGGTCAGAACGCGTTCGAGAATTTCCGCGTCGTGCCGCCGGGGACGGGCATCTGCCACCAGGTCAACCTCGAATACCTCGCCCAGACGGTCTGGACCGACACCGACCAGACCGGCGAGACCGTGGCCTATCCCGACACGCTCGTCGGCACCGACAGCCACACCACGATGATCAACGGCCTCGCGGTCCTCGGCTGGGGCGTCGGCGGCATCGAAGCGGAGGCCGCGATGCTCGGCCAGCCGGTCTCGATGCTGATCCCTGAAGTCGTCGGTTTCAAGCTGACCGGCGAGATGGTCGAGGGCACGACCGCCACCGACCTCGTCCTCAAGGTCGTGCAGATGCTTCGCAAGCACGGCGTGGTCGGCAAGTTCGTCGAATTCTATGGGCCGGGGCTTGATTACCTTCCGCTCGCCGACCGGGCGACGATCGCCAACATGGCGCCCGAATACGGCGCCACCTGCGGCTTTTTCCCGATCGACGCCGAGACGCTGCGCTACCTCAGCCAGACCGGGAGGGACGAGGACCGCATCGCGCTTGTCGAAGCCTATGCCAAGGAAAACGGCTTCTGGCGCGGGGAGGATTACGACCCGGTCTACACCTCGACGCTGCATCTCGACATGTCCACCATCGTGCCGGCAATCTCGGGCCCGAAGCGACCGCAGGATTTCGTCGCGTTGACGGACGCGAAATCCGGGTTCGCGAAAGAGATGGAAGCGACCTTCAAGCGCCCGCAGGGCACGGACGTCGCGGTGAAGGGCGAGGATTACACCATGTCCTCGGGCAAGGTGGTGATCGCCTCGATCACCTCGTGCACCAACACCTCGAACCCCTACGTGATGATCGGCGCCGGCCTCGTCGCCCGCAAGGCGCGCGCACTCGGACTGAACCGCAAGCCGTGGGTGAAGACCTCGCTTGCCCCCGGCTCGCAGGTCGTCAGCGAATATCTCGAAGCGGCCGGCCTTCAGGAAGACCTCGACGCCATCGGCTTCAACCTCGTCGGCTACGGCTGCACCACCTGCATCGGCAACTCCGGTCCCTTGCAACCGGAGATCAGCGCCGCCATCGCCGAGGGCGATCTCGTGGCGACCGCCGTCCTTTCCGGCAACCGCAACTTCGAAGGGCGCATCAGCCCCGACGTGCGCGCGAACTACCTCGCCTCGCCACCCCTTGTCGTTGCCTATGCGCTGGCCGGCGACATGAACATCGACCTGACGAATGAACCCTTGGGCACCTCGAAGGACGGCAAGCCGGTCTATCTCAAGGATATCTGGCCCTCGAACAAGGAAATCGCCGATCTGGTCCACAAGACCGTCACCCGCGAGGCGTTCCGGAAGAAATACGCCGATGTCTTCAAGGGTGACGCGAAGTGGCAGGGCGTGAAGATCACGGAATCGGAAACCTACGACTGGCCGCCGACCTCGACCTACATCCAGAACCCGCCCTACTTCCGCGGCATGTCCAAGGAAAAGGGCACGATCCACAATATCGACGGCGCCCGCATCCTCGCCCTACTTGGCGACATGATCACCACCGACCACATCAGCCCGGCAGGGTCGTTCAAGGACACCTCGCCGGCCGGCAAATACCTTGTCGACCGCCAGGTCGCCCCGCGTGAGTTCAACTCCTATGGCTCGCGACGCGGCAACCATGAGGTGATGATGCGCGGCACCTTCGCCAATATCCGCATCAAGAACGAGATGCTGGACGGGGTCGAGGGCGGTTACACGCTCGGCCCCGACGGTGTGCAGACCTCGATCTACGACGCCGCTATGGCGTATCAGGAGGCCGGCGTTCCGCTGATCGTCATCGGCGGCATCGAATACGGCGCGGGGTCGTCGCGCGACTGGGCCGCGAAGGGCACCAGCCTTCTCGGCGTCAAGGCGGTCATCGCCGAAAGCTTCGAGCGCATCCACCGCTCCAACCTCGTCGGCATGGGCGTGATCCCGTTCGAGTTCACCGACGGCGCCAACCGCAAGACACTTGGCCTCAAGGGCGACGAGGTGATCTCGATCGACGGTCTGGAAGGTGAGCTGAAGCCGCTCAGCCTCGTGCCATGCACGATCCGCTACGGCAACGGCACCGAAAAGACAGTCCAGCTCAAGTGCCGGATCGATACCGAGATCGAGGTCGAGTATGTCGAACATGGCGGCGTGCTGCACTATGTGCTCAGGAACCTCGCCAAGAACTGATCCCCCGCGCCCGAACGCCAAGAGAAGCCCCGCCCCTGGGCGGGGTTTCGCGACGCAAGGTGGATTTGATCCCACCTAACCCGCCTGCGGCGCAATGCGGCGGTGAGGCCGCAATCTTTCCGCCGTGATTCCCCCCTGACCATTGATCCGGTTCCTGATCATTGATCCGCCTGCGGAAATGATCCCGGCCTTTTGCCCGCCTTGTCGCGGCTCCGGCGATGGCGGCGAGATTAAAGCATTCAAAAACAACCAGCTTTTATGGGGGATTTGTGAAATGCCGGAATTGCCTGCTATTTCGCCTTCCGGCTTCCGGCTATCAAGGGCGCATGAAAAAGATTGTTCCGAGCCTGCATTTCGCGCCGAGCATGCCTCTCGTGGAAGCCGCCGGCCTGCTTATTCTGATCGTCGCTTCGCAATTGCGTTGACGACCGGGCCGTCGCGGGGAGCAGCTACTCCGCGGCGGCCGCCTTCATCGCCGGACGAATGTCGCGTTCGAGAACCCGCTCGGTGATCGGGCCAGGGAAACGCAGGACGACATTGCCCTCGCCGTCGATGACGAAGGTCTCCGGAACCCCGTAGAGCCCCCAGTCGATGCCCATCCGGCCGCTCTCGTCGGCGCCGATGGCGGTGTAGGGGTTGCCGAGATCCGCAAGGAAGCCCATCGCCGCCTCGGGCTTGTCCTTGTAGTTGACGCCGAGGATCGTCACGCCCTCGCCCTCCAGCTTCTTGAGGTTCGGGTGCTCGGCCCGGCACGGCGCGCACCAGCTCGCCCAGAAGTTCACCAGCTTCACCTTGCCGTCGCGCAGATCCACATCCGAGAAGACCGGCAGATCGGCGAGCGGCGTCACCACCACCGCCGGCGCCTGTCGCCCGGTGAGGGTCGAGGGCAGCGCGTCGGGATCCTCGCGGTTCATGCCCAAGACGAACATCAGCGCAAGGCCGGCGAAGATCACCGGCGGCAGGATCATCATCGGCGATAGCTTAGCCATTGCGACCCATCCGCTTTTCCTGTGCCTCGAGCCGCTTGCGCATCTTGGCACCCTGCCGCAGCGTCAGCCAGACGAGGCCCAGAAGCAGCGCCAGTGCGACGCCATAGGCGCCAAGGACAGTGCCGGCATATTTTCCGAGTTCGACCATCACGCCATCCTCTCACGAGCTTCGAGCGCGCGAAGCCGGCGCGAGCGGATCTCGGTCCGGGTTCTCAGCAGCACCAGCGTGATGAACAGAAGCACAAAGCCCGCCATCGAGATCCAGAGCGGCCAGGCAAACACATCCGCTACATGCTCCTCCTTGTCCAGCGACAGCGAGGCACCCTGATGCAGCCCCTGGTTCCAGAAGAGGACGGCGTAGCGGCTGAGGAGCGCGAAGACCGATCCGACAAGGCAGAGGACAGAGGTGAGGTCGGCCGCGGTGTCGGGGTCGTCCACCGCCTCCCAGAGCGCGATATAGCCGAGATAGAAGAGGAAGAGGATCAGGAACGAAGTCAGGCGCGGATCCCAGGCCCACCAGGTGCCCCACATCGGCTCGCCCCAGATCGCCCCGGTGAAGAGCGCGATCAGCGTCATCGTCATGCCGATCGGAGCCGCGGCCTTGGCGGCCAGGACCGAGACATGGTGGCGACGGATCAGCCAGATGAGCGAGGTCACGAGCATCATCGCCCAGGCGTTGATCGCCATCATCGCCGAAGGCACGTGAATATAGATGATCTTGACCGTGGCGCCCTGGCGAAAATCGTCGGGCGTGAAGAAAAAGCCCCAGACGAGGCCGGTGATCAGTGTCACCACGGCAAGACCGGTCACCCAGGGCAAGGCCCAGGACGAGGTCTGCATGAATACCTTCGGGTTCGCGTATTCCCAGATCGACATGGGGCCCTTGCTATCGGTTCGCCGTGGCGCTCTCAATACACATATCACGGCGGCCCCTAGCGCAGATTGACGCGGATTGCCGCAGCCGAGGCAAAAGGCAGGATCGCGGCGGCGCCGGCGGTGATGCCGACAAGCATCAGAAGCGGGGTTCCGGTGGCGAGGCCTTCGCTGCCGCGTCGCGCCGCCTCGGCCCCGAAGATCAGGGTGGGGATGTAGAGCGGCAGGACGAGGAGCGAGAGCAGAAGTCCGCCGCGCTTCAACCCGACCGTCAGCGCCGCCCCGAACGTGCCGATGACCGAAAGCGCCGGTGTGCCGAGAAGAAGCGAGAGGGTGAGCCAGGCGAAGCCGCTACCCGGCAGGTGCAGGAGCACGCCGAGGACCGGCGCGGCAATCGTCAGCGGCAAACCGGTCGTGAGCCAGTGGGCGAGCGCCTTCACCGCGACGACGCCTTCGAGCGGGATCGGCGCGGTGGCGAGAAGGTCGAGCGAGCCGTCCTCGCGGTCGAGCGCGAAGATCCGGTCGAGCGAGAGGAGGCAGGCGAGCAGCGCCCCGACCCAAAGGATGCCGGGCGCGATGCGGGACAGGATGCCGCCTTCGGGTCCGACGCCGAAGGGGACGAGCACGGTGACGATGAGGAAGAAGGCGAGGCTGAGGCCGAAGCCGCCGCCCGCCCGCGTCGCGAGCCGGAGGTCGCGCAGGAGGAGCGCTAGCATCGGGAGCGGCCTTTTTGGCGGCGCGCGCCGGGGGCGCTGCCCCCGAACCCCCGAGGTATTTGGACCACAATGAAAGCAAGGGTCATGCGAAAGCCTCGTCGAAGTCGCCGCCCTGCCCCGGAGCGGGCGGTTTCGCGCGGAAGGGGGTGAGGTCGAGGAGGCGGGCCTCGTCGAGGCCGAGGTCGATATGGGTGGCCATCAGCGCCGCGCCGCCGGCTGCGAGGTGGCGGCGGACGGCCTTGGCGAAGAGGCCGACGGAGGCCGCGTCGAGCGAGACGGTCGGTTCGTCGAGAAGCCAGAGCCGGCGCCCGGTGACGAGGAGCCGGGCAAGGCCGAGCCGGCGTTTCTGCCCGGCCGAGAGGTTCTGCGCTGGCCGCTCGGCGAGCGCCCCGATTTCCATCGCGGCAAGCGCGGGGGCGATGTCGGACTGGCCGTATATGCGGGCCCAGAAGCTGAGGTTTTCGGTCACCGTGAGCGTCGCCTTCAACCCGTCGGCATGGCCGGCATAGGCCGCGCCCTCGGGCGGCAGCTCCATCCGGCCGGCAAGCGGCGGCTGGAGCCCGGCCACGGTGCGCAGAAGCGTGGTCTTGCCGATACCGTTCGGTCCCCGCAGGATCAGTGCCTCGCCCCCCCGAAGACCGAAGCTGACACGGTCGAGGATCGCGATGCCGCCACGGGAGACGGCGAGGTCATGGACGCCGAGCATCATGGCAACGGGGTTAGCCGATCGGAGGCACGAGGCAAAGCCGCTATTCCACCGGTAGGAGCGCCGCGGCGATCCGCCGACCTTCGGAGAGGAGCACGTTGTAGGTGCGCGCAGCCGCGTCGCTCGCCATCGCCTCGACCCCGATCCCGGCGGCTTCGAGCGCCTCTCTCAGCGCCGCCGGCGGGTGGGCGATGGAGGCGCCGGTGCCAAGGAGAAGAACGTCGATCTCGCCCGCGAGGGCGAGAAGCGGCTCGGCATCGTCGTAGCCGCCCCAACCCCGCGCGGCCGAGGCGGTCACAAGGACCGCGCCCTGCATCGCCTCGCCGCCGATGCGGAAGAAGCCCGGCCCGTAACCGTCGATGGGCAGGGCGCTGTCATAGGTGACTTCGGTCAGCCGGATCATCCGCCCGGCCTATTTGCCGGTGGCGAACTGCGTGCCCGCCGCGCCGTCGTCTTTCTTGCCCCAGTCGCGCTTGACGCCAAGGAAGAGGACGACGTTCTTGGCCACGTAAACCGAGGAATAGGTGCCGACGATCACCCCCCAGGTCATGGCGAACACGAAGCCACGGATCACGTCGCCGCCGAACACCAGAAGCGCGATGAGCGCGATCAGTGTCGTGCCCGACGTCATCACCGTCCGGCTCAGCGTCTCGTTGACCGAGAGGTTGCACAGATCGCGCAAGGGCGTCGTCTTGTACTTGATCAGGTTCTCCCTGAGCCGGTCGAACACCACGACGGTGTCGTTGATCGAATAGCCGAGGATAGTCAGCAGCGCCGCGATGATCGTCAGGTCGAACTTCAACTGGAAGAGCGAGAAGATACCGATGGTCAGCGCGATGTCGTGGATGAGCGCCACGACCGCGCCAATCGAGAACTGCCACTCGAAGCGAAGCCAGATATAGACGCAGATCGCCAGGACGCCGGCGAGAACGGAAATGATCGCGGTCTTGATCAGCTCGCCCGAGACCTTGGGGCCGACGGATTCGACCGACGGGAAGCTGATGGCGGGATCGACGCCCTTGAGCGCCGCCTCGACGCTGGAAATGATCTCGGGGGTGATCGCCTCCTCGCCCTCCTGCGCCTGGATGCGCAGCATCGCGACATGCTGGTTCTCGCGGAAGGTCGGATCGTAGACCTGGGTAATCGAGACGTCGCCGAGGTTGAGCGGCGCCACCGCAGCGCGGTAGGCGCCGACGTCGACGGCCTGCGTCGATTCGGTGCGGATCGTGGTGCCGCCCTTGAAGTCGATGCCGAAGTTGAGCCCCATGACCAAGGTCAGGACGATCGCCGCGAAAACGAGGGCCAGCGACCCGCCGAACGTGACCTTGGCCCAGCGGAAGAAGTCGAAATTCGTCTTCTCCGGGACGAGCTTGAGACGATATGCCATGGAACTCTCCCCCTCAGACCGTGATCGTCTTCGGCCGCTTCCGGTCGAACCAGGTGACCACGAAGACCCTAGTCACCCAGATCGCTGTGAAGACCGAGGTGACGAGGCCGACGACGAGCGTGACGGCGAAGCCCTTCACCGGGCCGGAGCCGAGGAAGAACAGGATCGCGGCGGTGATGAACGTGGTGATATTGGCGTCGATGATTGCCGACATCGCCTTTTCGTAACCGAGCTCGATCGCCCGCGCCGGGCCCTTCGCGGTCCGCAACTCCTCGCGGATCCGCTCGAAGACCAGGACGTTGGCGTCCACGGCCATGCCGATCGTCAGCACGATCCCGGCGATGCCGGGCAGCGTCAGCGTCGCGCCGATGGTCGAGAGGAACCCGAAGATCATCGCGATGTTGAAGCCGAGTGCGACACTCGCGAAGACGCCGAATAGCCCGTAGCTCGCGACCATGAAGGCCACCACCGCGACAAGTCCGATGATCGCGGCGATCCGCCCGGCATCGATGCTGTCCTGACCGAGTTCGGGCCCGATCGTGCGTTCTTCGAGGAAATCCATCTTCGCCGGCAAGGCCCCGGCGCGAAGCAGGACCGCGAGGTTGGTCGAGCTCTCGACCGTGAAGCTGCCGGTGATGATGCCCGATCCGCCGGGAATATGCTGATTGATCCGCGGCGCCGAGATCACCTCGTTGTCGAGCACGATGGCGAAAAGCTGACCGACATTGGCCCCCGTATAGTCGCCGAACTTGCGCGCGCCGGTCGGGTTGAAGCGGAAATGCACCGCCGGCCGGCCGTTCTGGTCGAAGTCGGGACGCGCATCGACAAGATCTTCGCCGGTGACCACCGGCACGTCCTCGAGCACGTAGTAGACATCCTTTTCATCGATCGACGGCAGGATGATGGTGCCCTGCTTGGCGATGGCATTGCCATCCGTGGTGCGACCGACGACCGGGTGGAAGGTCAGCTGCGCGGTGGTGCCGATCAGCTCCTTCAACTCGGTGGCCGAGCCGATGCCCGGCACCTGGATCAGGATCCGGTTGGTGCCCTGGCGCTGGATCGTCGGCTCGCGGGTGCCGACCTCGTCGACGCGGCGGCGAATGATCTCCAGCGATTGCTGCATCGTCCGGTCGTCGGTGGCCGCCTGTTCCGCCTCGCTCAGCCGCACGATGAGCTGGTTGCCCTCGGCCGTGACCTCAAGGTCGCTCGACCCCACCCCGGTCAGCGTCACCACCGGACTCGCGAGACCCTTCGCGATCTCGACCGCCCGGACCATCGCCTCGGGCTTCTCGATCTGGATGCGCAGCTCCGACGGATCGGACGGCGCCCGGCGGATCCCGCCCAGCTCTGCCCGCGCATCCGCCAGCGCCCGGCGCATCTCGGGCCAGAGCCCGTCCATCCGCGCCTTGTAGACATCGGCCACCCGCACCTCGGCCAGAAGCTGCGCGCCGCCGCGCAGGTCGAGGCCGAGATTGACCACGCTTGAGGGCAGGAACGAGGGCCAGAGCGCCGCGGTCGCTTGCCTGCTCCGGCGTCTCGAATCCCGCCTTCTCGGCGGCGGCGACGCGCGTCGTTGTGCCGCTCGACGCGGGTGTAGAAGGCATTCGGCAGCGCCGTCAGCAGGCCGAGGGCGCATAGCCCCAGATGATGATCCGCTTCCAGAGGGGGATGTTCAGCATGTCTCAGCGCTCGGGGATTCGGCCGGATCGGCCATGATGACGGGACGCGGCCGGAATTACTTGGAGGCGGCCGCCGGTTCGGTCTTCGACAGGACCGTGGCGATGGTGGAGCGCACGACGCGCACCTTCACGCCATCGGCGATCTCGACCTCGAGCTCGCCGTCCTCCTTGACCTTGGAGACCTTGCCGATGATGCCGCCCTGGGTGATCACCTGGTCGCCGCGGCGCAGCGCCTCGACCATCGCCTTGTGTTCCTTCAGCTTCTTCTGCTGCGGGCGGATCAGAAGGAAATACATGATCACGAAGATCAGGATCAGCGGCAGGAACTGCCCCAGAGCACCGATTCCGCCGGCGCCCGCGGCCTGTGCATAGGCGGGAGTGATGAACATGGATCAGGTCCTTTTGCGTCCGAGGGGCGTTCGCCGCCCGTTTTGTCGCCGGGAACCTATAGTCGGCGCCGGGGCTTTGCAAGGCGGGGTGGCGAGGGCAGTCCCACTTGGGCAGTCCGGGGCTGAGCGGCGGCCCCTCCGGCGTGCGGGGTTTGACTTTGATACCCTGCCGGATCAGTCTGCATGCTTGGCTGCAGGCGATGTACTCGGGGGGCTGATGGACAATCGACGCGAAGAGACACTCGACCCCGACGATTGGACAGAGGCCCGGGCCGTCGCACATGAGATCGTCGATTTCGCCGTCGGCCATCTGAGCGGTGTCCGCGACCGTCCCGTCTGGCAAGAGATGCCCTCCGATATCCGCGCGGCCTTCGACCTGCCTCTGCCCCAGGGACCGACCCCGCTGACCGAGGTCTTCCGCGACGCCGCCGACACCCTGCTGCGCTACCCGATGGGCAATATCCATCCGCGCTTCTGGGGCTGGTATATGGGGTCGGGCAACCTCACCGGCGCGCTCGGCGACTTCCTCGCCGCCATCGATGGCTCCAATCTCGGCGGCGGCAATACGGCGGCCGCGGCCGTGGACCGGCAGGTCGTCAACTGGCTCAAGTCGATGATGGGTTTTCCCGACAGCGCAAGCGGCACACTCACCAGCGGTGGCTCCATGGCCAACATGGTCGCGCTGACCGTCGCCCGGAACGCGATGGCCGGCGTCGACGTGCGCACCGAGGGTGTCACGTCCCTGCCCGAACCCCTGCGGTTCTATGCGTCCGATCAGGCCCATAGCTGCCACCAGAAGGCGATGGAGACGCTCGGCCTCGGCAGCCGCGCCCTGCGCCTCGTTCGCCACGAACGACGATTTCCGCATGAACATCGCCGCCCTCGACGCCGCCATCGCCGAAGATCGCGCCGCAGGCTGGCGCCCCGCAAGCGTGATCGCCACGGCCGGCACCACCAATACCGGGGCGATGGACGACCTGCGCGCCATCGCATCGATCTGTCGGCGCGAGGGGCTATGGTTCCACGTCGATGGCTGCATTGGCGCGCTGATCCGGATCGCACCGAAGAACCGCAATCTGGTGGACGGCATCGAAATCGCGGATTCCCTCGCACTCGACCCGCACAAATGGCTCCACACCCCGTTCGAGGCCGGCTGCGCCCTCGTTCGCGACCGCGATCTGCATTTCAACACCTTCACCCTTCATGGCGACTATCTGGAAGAAAAGCCGCGCGGCGTCGCCTCGGGCGAATTCCTTGCCGATTACGGGTTCGAGCTCTCGCGCGGCTTCAAGGCGCTGAAGATCTGGATGTCACTGAAGGAACAGGGGGTCGAGAAGTTCGGCCGCCTCATCGACCAGAACATCGCGCAGGGCGCCTACCTGACCGACCTCGTGGCGGCCGAGCCGGCGCTGGAACTCATGGCCCCCACCGCGATCAACATCGTCTGCTTCCGCTACCGCGGCGCGGGCGGCGACGAGGCGCATCTGAAGGCGCTCAACACCGAGATCATGTTGCGCCTGCAAGAGGCCGGCACCGCCGTCCCCTCCGACACCACCGTCCACGGCCGCCACTGCCTGCGCGTCGCCATCAACAACCATCGCACCCGCACGGGAAGACCTCGAGCTTCTGGTGCGCGAGACGATCTGCCTCGGCGCGGAACTGGAGGCTGCCGCGGCCCTGCCAACAGCCGCGCAGGCAATGAGCTGACGGTTGATTTCAGGTCGTCGAGATTTGATAATCCGTTATTTTTCAAGCCACTGCAGGAACTTTCACGCTTGAAAACGCCGTGAACGGCGCGCTTCCCGCCGACAGTTTTCCGGTTCCCCTCGCCCCCGGATCGGGCATATCTCGCCCAAAGAAGGCCCGAGGACGAAAAAATGCACGACATCCGCGCGATCCGCGACAACCCCGCCTTCGACGCCGCCCTCGCCCGGCGCGGCCTGTCGCCGCTGTCGCCGGAGATCCTCGCCCTCGACGAGGCCCGCCGCGCCAAGATCCTCGCCGCCGAGACCGCCCAGGCCGCGCAGAACGCCGCCTCGAAAGAGGTCGGCGCCGCCAAGGCCGCGGCGACGAGGCCGAGTTCGACCGCCTGCGCGCCCTCGTCGCCGAGAAGAAGGCCGAGGTCGCGCGCCTGAACGAGGAGGCCGCGGCCGAGGATGCCCGCCTGCGCGACCTTCTCCTGACCATCCCGAACCTGCCCCTCGACGACGTGCCCGACGGCGCGGACGAGACACGACAACGTCGAACTCCGCCGCTGGGGCACCCCCCGCACGCTTCGACTTCACGCCGGTCGAGCATTTCGAGCATCCCCGGCGTGAAGCCGGGGATGGATTTCGAGACCGCCGCCAAGCTCTCCGGCGCCCGCTTCGTCCTCCTCCGCGGCGGCGTCGCCCGCCTCCACCGGGCGCTGGCGCAGTTCATGCTCGACCTGCACACGACCGAGCACGGGCTGACCGAGACGATCACCCCGGTCCTCGTCAAGCGACGAGGCGATGGTCGGCACCAACCAGCTGCCGAAATTCGCCGAGGACAGCTACCGCACCACCAACGGCTGGTGGCTGATCCCGACCTCCGAGGTGACGCTGACCAACACCGTCGCCGGCGACGATCCTCGACGAGGCGGCGCTGCCGATCCGCATGACCGCCCACACCCTCTGCTTCCGCTCCGAGGCCGGCAGCGCCGGCAAGGACACCGCCGGCATGCTCCGCCAGCACCAGTTCGAGAAGGTCGAGATGGTGTCGATCACCACGCCCGAAACCTCGCTCGCCGAGCACGAGCGGATGACGCGCTGCGCCGAGACCGTGCTCGAACGCCTCGGCCTGCCCTACCGCACGGTCGTCCTCTGCACCGGCGACATGGGCTTCGGCGCGCAGCAAGACCCATGACATCGAGGTCTGGCTGCCCGGCCAGAACACCTACCGCGAGATCAGCTCGGTCTCGGTCTGCGGCGACTTCCAGGCGCGGCGGATGAACGCCCGCTACCGCCCGCGGCCGGCGGCAAGCCCGATTTCGTCCACACGCTGAACGGCTCCGGCCTCGCCGTCGGCCGCTGCCTGATCGCGGTCCTGGAGAACGGCCAGCAGGCCGACGGATCGGTCGACCTGCCCGAGGCGCTCCACCCCTGGCTCGGCGGCAAGACGCGGCTGACGGCCGAGGGCCAGCTCGTCTGATTTCATCTTGCCGGAAATATCCCCGCCGGAGGCTGCCCGCCACCGGCGGGCACCTGGTTACTTCTTCACCGGATTGCCGACATGCTTCCTGCAGCCGCGAGGGCGTGTGGAACTTGCGGTCCTTGAACGGGTTCTTGTCGCCCTGGTCGCGGAAGGTCAGCCGGATCGGCGTTCCGGGCATGTCAAAATCGGCGCGCAAGCCGTTGACAAGATAGCGTGAATAGCTCTCAGGACAGCTTGTCGGCATGGTTGCACATGACGACGAAGGCCGGCGGCCTCGTCTTCACCTGGGTCATGTAGCGCAGCTTGATCCGCCGCCCGCCCGGCGCGGGGGGCGGATGCGCCTCGGTCATGGCGCCGAGCCACTGGTTCAGCCTCGCCGTCGCAACCCGACGATTCCAGACGTCATGCGCCTTCAGGATCGCCGCGTGCAACCGGTCGAGCCCCTTGCCCGTCTTGGCCGAAACCGTCACCAGGGGCGCGCCCTTGAGCTGCGGCAGAAGCCGCTCGAACGCCTCGCGCAACTCCTTCAGCTTCTCGGTCTTTTCCTCTTCGAGGTCCCACTTGTTCGCGGCCAGAACCACCGCCCGCCCCTCGGTCTCGGCGAAGTCGGCGATCCGCAGGTCCTGCTGTTCGAAGGGGATCGCAACGTCGAGCAAGACCACCACGACCTCGGCGAACCGCACCGCGCGCAGCCCGTCCGAGACCGACATTTTCTCAATCTTGTCAGAGATCTTCGCCTTCCTCCTCATCCCGGCGGTGTCGAAGATCCGTATCGGAGTGCCCATGAAGTCGGCCCGCACCGAGATCGCGTCGCGGGTGATCCCGGCCTCCGGCCCGGTCAAGAGCCGCTCCTCGCCGATGATCTTGTTGACCAATGTCGACTTGCCGGCATTCGGCCGGCCGATCACCGCGATCTGGAGCGGCTTTTCCCGGGTCGGGACGCGCGGACCGTCATCCTCGCCGTCGATCACGTCGACATCGACCTCGGGCGCGTCGAGCGCCGCCTTCGCCTCGAACTCGGCGGCGAGCGGGCGGAGCATGTGGTACAGTTCGTCCGTCCCCTCGCCATGCTCGGCCGACAGACGCAAAGGCTCGCCAAGGCCAAGCTCGTAGGCCTCCAGCACCCCGGCATCGGCGGCCGTGCCCTCGGCCTTGTTGGCGGCGAGGATCACATGGGCGTTCTTCTTGCGCAGGATCTCGGCGAAGACCCGGTCCTGCGGGGTGACCCCTGCCCGCGCGTCGATGACGAAGAGGCAGATGTCGGCCATCTCCACCGCGCGCTCGGTCAGCCGCCGCATCCGGCCCTGAAGGCTGTCGTCGCTGACATCCTCGAGCCCGGCGCTGTCGATGACGATGAACCTCAGATCGCCGAGCCGCGCCTCGCCCTCGCGCAGGTCGCGCGTAACCCCCGGCTGGTCGTCCACGAGCGCGAGCTTGCGGCCGACGAGCCGGTTGAACAGCGTCGATTTGCCGACATTCGGCCGCCCGACTATGGCGAGGGTAAAGCTCATGCGCCTGTTCCTTGAGGGTCGAAGCCGCCCTCATACACGGGCATCACGTCAGCGGAAAGCCCGAAGCTTGCCATCCTTCGTCACGACATAGAGCACTCCGCCTGCCACGGCCGGCGCGGAGGCCGCGCCGTTCGGCAACTCCACCGAGGAGACGAGCGCGCCCGAGGCCGGATCGAAGCTGCGGATCAGCCCGTCCGAGGAGGCGATAACCAACCGCCCGCCGGCAAGGACCGGGCCAAAGTGGGCAACGATGTTGCGCCGGCGCTTGTCCTTGTCCTTGGTGAAGTAGGGCATGTCGATGCGCCAGACCTCTTCGCCGGTCGACGCGTTCAGCCGCAGAAGTTGATCCTCGTCGTTGACGAGGAAAAGCGACCCGCCCGCGACGGCCACCGGCCCCATCGCACCATCGCGCGCGGTCCAGACTGTCTGGCCTGTATCGGCGTTGACGGCGGCGAGCCGCCCGGCCGAGGTGCCGGCATAGACCATGCCGTCGGCGATGACCGGATCACCTGTGAGGTCCGACAGAGAGGCATAGGCGCGTCCGCGCCGCTGACCGGCGACATAGGCGCCCCAGAGGCCGAGGCCGGTATCCTTCGCCACCGCGACGATCTGGCCCGAGGAGAACGGGAAGATCACCTGTCGCGCATCGACGGCCGGGGCCGACACGCCCATCACGCCGGAAGTGGAGGGCGTGCCGGGCAGCACCCATTCGACCTTGCCGTCCGAGGCGCGGACCGCCCAGGCCGAGGCATCGCGCGCCACGACATAGACCCGGTCGTCCGAGACTGCCGGCGCGCCACCCACCGCGGCGTCGAACCGCTGGCGCCAAGCGACGGCGCCCGAGGCGGGGTCGAGCGCCACAAGCTCGCCGAAGCCGGTCGTCGCGAAGACCCGGCCCTCGCCGAAGGCCAGCCCGCCGCCCGAAGCCTCGCCCTCGCGGTCCGAGGACGGCGTGAGGTTCGCCTGCCAGAGCGTCGCGCCATTTGTGCCGGTCGCCGTCACCGTCGCATTGGCGTCGAGCGTGAAGACCCGTCCGCCCGCGACCACGGGATCGGCGGTGATCCGGTTCTTGCGGCCGTCGCCGGCGCCGATCGGCGCGGCCCAGACCGGGGTGAGGGCGGTATTCAGCGCGACATGCCCGGCCCGGTGCGCCGCGTTGCCGGCGCGGTGGGTCCAGTCGCCGTTGACCGTCGCGGCGCCGAGTGAAATCGGCGCAGCGACAACCGGCGCGGGCGCGAGCGACGCGACCTCTTCGGCGCCGATGACCGCGTCGCGCACGTCCTGGCGCGGCCCATCGAGGACAAGTTCCTTGTCACCGCAAGCCGTCAACAGGGCCAGCGCGGCCAGTGTCCCAATACCGTGCGAGAATTTCACCTTGCCTGCCCCTTCGTTCCCTGCGCCCGTCGCGGCGCGTCCGTCCGCGTCACGCGGCCTCCGGGTCGCCGCCCAGAACCACAATCAACTGTGTCACCCGGCGACGCAAGCCCGCGGTCACATCGGGCTCCTCGAGGATCAACCGCGCGAGCGCCAGCGCCTCCCCGTCCTTGCCGTCGGCCATCAGCGCCAGCGCCTGTTGTTCCATCGCCAGCACCCGGAAGGGCGCGCCGGGCTGGGCAAGATCGGTGAGTGCCGCGTCCCGCGCAGCCGGCTCCATCGACGGACCGGCGAGGATCACCGATTTCAGCCGGGCGAGCTGGCGGTAGCTCGGCCCCAGCGTCGAATCCTCCGCCAACGCCTCCAGCCGGGTCAACGCGCCCGCCCGGTCGCCGCCGCGAAGCGCTTCATCCGCCGCGAGAAAGCCAAGCACGGCCTTCTGCCCGGCGCTGTCGCCCGATGCGTTCGACCCGACCGAGTCGAGCGCCGCGACCCGCGCAGCAGGATCGTCACTGGCAAGTGCCGCAATGACGGCGTCGCCAAAGGCCTGAGCCCCGGCCCGCGACTGTGCTTTGCGCCATTCGTTCCAGGCCGCGCCACCGACGATCAGGACAACCAGCGCAATGCCGATCCAGCCATATTTGCGAAAGAGCGCGAAGAGCCGGTCGCGACGCACTTCCTCGGTAACCTCGTTGATGAAACTGTCGGTCTCGCTCACGCGCCTGCTCCCACCCGCCGGGGCCTTGCGATGGCCCCGAATTCCGGCCCCGTCTTACACGCAAGCTCGCTGCCTTGCCAAGCCTGCGCGGCGCCGGAGGCTCACTCAGCCGATCGTGCCGCTGGGCAGGGTCCGGCGCCAGGCCGCGTTGTCGGGCAGGTCATCGAGCGCGTCGAGGTCCTCACCAGCCCCATCGGCCGGAGATTTCGCCGCCTCTTCCTCCTCGGCCGACTGGCGCGCCCACATCGCGGCGTAGCGACCGCCATGCGCCAGCAGCGCCTCGTGCCGGCCCTCCTCGACGATCACGCCCTTTTCGAGCACCACGATGCGGTCGGCATCGGCGATCGTCGACAGCCGGTGCGCGATGGTAATCACCGTCCGCCCCTCGCCCATCGCCTTCAGACTGTCCTGGATGTCGCGCTCGGTCTGGGTGTCGAGGGCGCTCGTCGCCTCGTCCAGAAGCAGGATCGGCGGGTTCTTCAGAAGCGTCCGGGCAATGCCCACGCGCTGCTTCTCGCCGCCCGAAAGCTTCAGGCCCGCGTTCGCCGACCCGGGTCTCGTAGCCGTCGGGCAGCGACAGGATGAAATCGTGGATCTTCGCCGCCCTTGCCGCCGCGATCAACTCTTCACGCGGGGCGTCGGGGCGGCCGTAAGCGATGTTGTAAAGGATCGTGTCGTTGAAAAGCACCGTGTCCTGCGGCACGACGCCGATCTGGGCATGGAGCGAGTCCTGGGTGATGTCGCGCACGTCCTGCCCGTCGATGCGCAGCGCGCCGCCGGTCACGTCGTAGAAGCGGAACATGAGCCGCCCGATGGTCGACTTGCCGGAGCCGGAGGGCCCGACGATCGCCACCGTCTCGCCTGCACCGACCTTCAGGCTGACGCCCTTGAGGATCGGCCGCGCGGCCTCGTAGCCGAAGCTCACATTGTCGAGCTCGACCTCTCCGCCCGTCACCTTCAGGTCGGGCGCGCCAGGCTTGTCGGTGATCTCGGCCGGCTGTTCGAGCAGGTCGAACATCTCCCCCATGTCGACCAGCGCCTGCCGGATCTCGCGGTAGACCGTGCCGAGGAAGTTCAACGGCATGGTGATCTGGATCATGTAGGCGTTGACCATGACGAAATCGCCAACCGTCAACGCGCCCGACTGCACCCCCATCGCCGCCATGATCATCACCACGATCAGCCCGGCGGAGATCAGGAGCGCCTGACCGAAATTGAGCGCCGACAGCGACTGCCCGGTCCGGATCGCCGCCGCCTCGTAGCCGCGCATCGCGTCGTCATAGCGCCCTGCCTCACGGCTCTCCGCGCCGAAATACTTCACCGTCTCGAAGTTCAGGAGACTGTCCACCGCCTTCTGGTTCGCATCGGTATCCTGCGCGTTCATCTCGCGGCGGATCTTCACCCGAAGCTCTGTCACCTTGAACGTATAGGTGACGTAGAGCGCGATGGTGACGATGACGACGACCGCGTAGCGCCAATCGAAGACCAGCGCGAAGATCACCGTGACCATGCTGAGTTCGAGGATCAGCGGCCCCACCGACAGGAGCATGAAGCGCAGGAGGAACTCGACCCCCTTCACCCCGCGCTCGATGATGCGGCTGAGGCCGCCGGTCTTGCGGGTGATGTGGTAGCGCATCGACAGGCGGTGAATATGGGTGAAGGTCTCCAGCGCGAGCTTTCTCAGCGCCCGCTGGCCGACACGGACGAAGATCACGTCGCGCAGTTCGTTGAATCCGATGGAGCCGATCCGCGCCACGCCGTAGGCAACCGTCAGCCCGACGGCGCCGAAAGCCAGAAGCCAGGCATCGCCCCGCGCCTCGTTCGACAGCGAATCGACGGCGGCCTTGTAGAAGAACGGAGTAAGGACCGAGACGACCTTCGCAAGCACGAGCGCGACGAGCGACATCATGACCCGGCGCTTCACCCAGAATTCGTTTTCGGGCCAAAGGTAAGGCGCGACCCGCCGCAAGGTGCGCGCGCTGCGTTTCCAGCCGTCCGTCGCTTGCGTTTCGCCCGCCATTGCCCGCCGATCTCCGATCATCTACCGCCCGGTTGATCGCAGAGACCGGCTCGGGTATCAAGAGTTATAATTCAATATTTCATGAGTAGTTGAAGCATGGACCAGAGCAAAGCCCTCGCCGCCCTCTCGGCGCTGGCGAACGAAACGCGGATCGAACTCGTGCGCGCGCTGATCGCCGGCGGGCCGGACGGGCTTGCGGCCGGCGAGATCGCGCGGCGGCTCGGCGTGTCGCCCTCCCGGTTGTCGTTCCACCTCGCGGCGCTGGAGCAGGCCGGGCTCATCACCTCGCGCCGCGCCTCAAGGCATGTCTTCTATGCCGCCGATGCGGGCGGGATCGGGGGGTTGATCTCCTACCTCCTCAACGATTGCTGCAAGGGGCATCCGGAGATTTCGGCCTGCTGCCTGCATCCGGGCGCGGCTATTCGCCCGGAACGGTGAATATCTGGCCCGGATAGATCAGGTCCGGATCACGGATCTGATCCTTGTTCGCCTCGTAGACCTTCACATAGAGGATACCCTCTCCGTAATTCTCCCGCGCGATCCGCCAGAGCGAGAAGCCCGGCTGGACGGTGACGATCACGGCCTTCGTCGCTGGCGAGGCGGGCGCCTCGGGGACGGCGGCAAGGCCGGATGGCGCCGGCGCCTCGGCTGTCGCCACCTCGGCCACCAACTCGGCCACCGACTCGGCCGTGCTGACCTCGGGGGTTTCGGCCTGCGGCAGGACGGCCGGCACCTCCGGTTCCGCTGGCGCGGCGGCTGTTGCCACCGGCTCCGGCGCGGGCGTCGCCGGTGCGGCGCCCGTCTCGGGGGCTGGGGTCGCGGCCGATTGCAGCGCCGCCGCAACGGTCTCCGGCGCCTCACGCTGGAACGGCGTCTCGAAGCGAGAGGACACCTTGCCCGTGCCGTCGATCTGATCGACGCGGAGCGTGTATATTCCGGCCGCGACGCCGGCCAGGGTGGCGCGCCAGCCCCCCTCGGCACCGATCGGCACCGTATCGACCTCGACATTGTCGAGGTAGAGCCGCGCAAACGCCTCCGCCTTTCCGCGCCCGGCGATCTCGACCTCACCCGAAGCGCCGTAGCCGATCGTGTCGATGACGATGTCGGCGACGGGCGCTGCCTCGATCTGCTTGCGCACACCGCCCGCTTCGACGATCAGGATCTCCGGCCCGGCGGCCGGCTCGGACGCGGTTTCGGGCTCGGTTTCGGGCTCGGTTCCGGGCTCGGCCGTCGCGGCCTCGGTCGCGGGGGCCGGTTCTGGCGCGGCAGAAGCCACCTCGACCGGCGCGTCGAAGGGCGCGACGATCACCTCGGCTTCCGAGGCGACGCTGGCCCCGTCCGCGCCTGGGGCCACGAGCGTCATTACCCGTGGCGCCTCGCTCGGCATCAGGGTGAAAAGGGCAGCGAAGGTCCCGCGCGCATCGGCGACGGTCGAGGCCGCCTCGGCCCCGTCGATGAGGATCGAGATCATCGCCCCCGCCGCGGCCCGCCCGGCGACGAGGACCGACCCATCGGCATCGACCCGGACGGTATCGAAACTCGGCGGCAAGGCGGCCATTGCGGCCTCCGCCCCGGCCGCGGCCTCTGTCCCGGCCTCTGCCTCCGGCGCGGCGGCGACCGTTTCGGCGGGCGCTGCCGGTTCCTGCGCCTCGTCGACCGGTGCCGGTTCGGTCTCGGCGGGAGTTCTCGGCGGGCATTGGGGCGGTTTCGGTGGACGACGCCACCGGCGCCGGTTCGGGCGCTGCCGGCAGGGCGGCCCCGTCGGTGCCCGCATCGGTCGGCGATGTCTCCGGCGCGGTCACCGCCACCGGCGCCTCTTCCGGCGCCTCGCCCCGGAAGCCGACATACCAGATCAGCCCCGCGACACCGAGGCCCACCGCCGCGCCGAGGATCCAGCCCAGCGCGGAGCCCTGTCCGCCATTCGAGGCCCCGTCGCCGGATACACCCGCAACCTTCTTGTCGGTCATGAATTCCCCCAACGCCGCGCCGCTTTTCGGGCGCGCTTGAGCGACCATAACAACGCCGCTATCACGGGTCAAAGAAACCGTTGCGCACGAGGCCGCCATGACCCGACCGCGAAAATCCGTCTGTGTCTACTGCGGCTCGCGCTCCGGCGCCCGGCCTGCCTATGCCGAAGCGGCGCGCGAGACCGGCCGGATGCTGGCCGCGAACGGCTGGCGGCTGGTCTACGGTGCCGGCGATGTCGGGCTGATGGGCGAGGTGGCGCGCACCGCGCACGGCGCGGGCGCCGAGACCTTCGGCGTCATCCCGACCCACCTTCTCGCGCGCGAGGTCGGCAAGCGCGACCTCTCGACCTTCGTCGTCACCGAGACGATGCACGAACGCAAGAAGGTGATGTTCATGAACGCCGACGCGGTCGTCGTGCTGCCCGGCGGCGGCGGATCGCTCGACGAGTTCTTCGAGGTGCTGACCTGGCGCCAGCTCGGTCTGCACGAAAAGCCGATCGTGCTGGTCAACACCGAAGGCTACTGGGACCCGCTTCTCGCGACGATCGAACGGATCATCGGCGAAGGCTTCGCCGATCCGTCCCTGCGCGACTTCATTGACGTCGCCGAGAGCGTGCAAGGCCTCGAAGCCATCCTGCAACGCCGCCTGGGCTGAATCCGGCCTGCCCGCAGAGCCGCTTTCGGCCAGATTCGGCGCAACCAGGCGACGTAAGGGAATCCATACTCTACCTTTGCGCGAGTCGCGCGTATGATCGTCATTCGTCCCGTAACGAGTGGGCGGGTTTTTACATTTTTATTTCATATACATTCATGGAGATTGACCATGGCTGAACGCGACAAGGACGTGGCCCTCCGCCACGCCGCGAAATTCCACCTGATCGCCAACCCGAACTATTTCGGCAATCTGAGCGAGCTGAAGCTGCCCGGCCTCCCGAAGGCGGTCCTCAAGAAGATCGGCGATACCAGTTTCGAGGAGCTGACCTGCCTCGGCTACAACCCCGATACCGAGATCCTGACCGCCATCGTCCGGGTCAAGCAGCAGACCGGTTATGGCGGCGACTCCTGCACCGACGGCAGCCAGGAATACGTGCGCTTCTACCTCGACTACGGCGACGGAACCTGGGTCGATCACGGCGTGTCGAGCTTCACCATTCACGATCTGCCGTTCAAGGACCCGCTCTGCTACGCGGTCTCGATCCAGATCAAGCCGAAGCGGCGGAGTTGCTGCGACGACCGGCCGGTGCTGCCCAATGTCCGGGCGATCCTGTCGTGGAACACGATGCCGCCGGCAAATATGCCGAACTGGCATCCGGTCTGGGGCAACCGGCTTGAGCGCGACATCCAGATCGAGCCGCGCAACTGGTTCATCTGCAAGCTGACCGACGCGATCACGGATCTGGGCGTCCTGAAGATCGACCCCGCCCTCATCGACAAGCTCACCAGCGCCGTCACCAAGCTGCCGCCGCCCAAGCCCGAGGCGACCCTGCCCGAGCTGATGAAGATCGCCAAGGGCGAGGACCGCGAACTCGCTGTCATGCGCAACGTCTTCCCGGCGGTGACGAAACTGGCCGCCGATCCTGACAACATGATCGCCTTGCCAGGCGCTCTCGCCGCTGAAGGCATTCGACATCGACATCGCGAAATTCGCCGATTTCCTCGCGCAACCGAACTTCAACACGACCTACGAGGAGCTGCATTGCGTCGGCCTCGACCGTGACGCGACGACGCTGCACGGCGTTGTTCAGATCAAGCGGAAGTCGGGCTATTCCGGCAATCTCTGCCAGAAGGGTAGCCGCGAATACATCGCCTTCTACCTCGATTTCGGATCGGGCTGGGAATACCAGGGCACGACCTGGGTCGAGGTGCACGACGTCGACGTGCCGAAAGGGGGCCTGTGGTATCAGGCCGCGCTTCCGGTCAACCTCGACCAGCATCGGAAGGTATGGTGCAAGACCGGCAGGGCAAAGATCCGCGGCATCCTCTCCTGGGCGGTGCCGCCGGCGCCGAACCAACCGAACTTCGTGCCGCACTGGGGTGACCGCGAGGATTGCTGGATCGAGGTCAAACCGCTGGCGAAGGTGCCTGCCCGAGGGCATCGCCACCGGCTATCTCGAATTCGATCGGCAACATGCCGGTGGACAAGATCGACGCGGCAGGCTACGCGCATGGCAATGGCGTCGGCAATGTTCCCTCCGGCGCTGCGGAGAGCCCGTTCGGCGGCCAGATCGCTTTGCCGGCGCGCTTGCCAATGCTCCGTCCGGACCGATCAAGTACCAGGTCATGGTGCGTGGGCCGGGCGATCTGGTTTTCAGCCCCTGGACCAACTCGTTCGGCGTCAGCGTGACGACGATCATCGGCGGGTCAATCAGCCACACGAACCAGACCCAGGCGGCCGTCGGTGGCTTCTTCACCTACATCCCGCAATCCGGCGCCGTCTTCAAGTCGGTCAAGGGCGACCTTCTGGCGGAGTACAACTCGTCCAGACAGGGGCTGCATTTCGTCTATCTCGCCTTCTACGACGCCACGACCAACGCGCTGATCGACCAGACTGTGCCCGAGGCGTTCTTCGTCAACACAATGCCGCCCAAGGCCGATATCGAGATCACCAGCGGTGCCGGCAATTGCCGCAAGTTCAATGTCGGAGAGCCGATGATCGGGCACCTACTCGATGACGGCGACTTCGCCCGGGTGCTGACACTGTCGGTGACGCCGACACCGGAAGCCAATGGCGGCGACCTGACGATCACGACACTGGCGCCGGCGGCGCTTCTGGTGCCGCCGTTTGGCGGGGCCGTCCCTCGGTCGCGGTCAGCTACGGCGCGAGCCACGCTCAACAACGATCGGTGCGTCGGGCGACTGGACGCTGGACACGAACGGGATGGACCCCTGCGGCTACAATATCCGCATCCAAGTCTGGGACCGGACGATCGTCGATAGCCACCAACTCGGCTGGCCGGGATCTGACATCGAAGGCTTCTGCATCGAGTAGTTCCGCAGTGACCAAGCGGGCGTCCCTTCGGGGGCGCCCTACCCCGCCACCGGCAGCGCCCGGCGCCGCCGTTCCGACCGCAGCACCGCGAACGAGTAAATCGCGAGCGCCGCCCAGATCAGCGGGAAGGCGATCAGGTGCCAGCGCGTCACCGGCTCGGTGAAGACCAGCGCGGCGACCGCGAACTGTAGGGTCGGGTTGAGGTATTGCACCAGACCCACCGTCGCCATCCGGACCCTCTTGGTTGCGTAGCTGAAGAGCATCAGCGGCAAGCCGGTCACGACCCCGGAAAAAGCCAGCAGGACCGTATCCCGCGTGCTGGCGCCGAAAGCCCCGCCGGTCCCCCAGTGACCGCCATGCACCCCCCAGAGCCAGATCGCCGCGAGGGGAGCGAGAAGCGCCACCTCGGCCGCGACCGAGAGGACCGGCCCGGCCTCCACCTGCCGCTTCAGAAGACCGTAGACGCCGAATGTCACGGCGAGAAAGAGCGCGATCCACGGTGCGGCCCCGAGACCCACGGTGAGGACGAGAACCGCAAGCACGGCAAGCGCGATCGCCGCCCACTGTCCCGGGCTCAACCCTTCGCGGAACGCCACGAGGCCGATCATCACCGCGACAAGCGGGAAAATGTAGTAACCGAGCGATGCCTCGATGGCGCGGCCGGCCTGAATCGACCAGATGAACCCGAACCAGTTGGCCGAAATCATCAGCGCCGAAAGCGCGATGGCGGGCACGGCCCGGCTGAACAGCAACCTCGGCAGCTGCGCGACCCGCCCCTGCACCGCAAGCACCGTCAGGAAGAAGACGAGCGACCAGACGGTGCGATGCGCCAGAGACCTCGGGCGGCGGCACATGGGCGAGCGCCTTGTAGAGGATGGGCGACATGCCCCAGATGGCGCAAGCCACCACCATCGCCAGAACGCCCTTTGCCGCCTCGCTCATGTGACGATCTCCACCACCGTGATCTCGGGCACCACGCCGAAGCGCACCGGCAGGATCGAACAGCCGATCCCGCCCGACACGACAAGGTCGCGCTCGCCCTCGCGGACATGGCCGTAGGCGAAGCGGTTGCCATATTCCGACGGAACGACGGGCGACCAGCCGAAAAGCCGCACCTGCCCGCCGTGGGTATGGCCCGAGAGCGTCAGCGCGATCGGTCGGGCACCTCGGGAAAGATGTCCGGTTCATGCGCGAGAAGGATCGCCGGCGCGTCGTCGGTAAGCTTGCCGAGCGTGCCGGGCAGGTCGTCGAAGCCCGCGAAACGACCATGTCGCCGATGCCGATCGCCAGCTGATCGTCGAGCCCGGCGAGCCAGAAGGCCCCGGCGCCGAGCCCTCGCCCGAGCTTCACCGCGTCGTTCTGCAGGACCGGAATGCCGGCCGCGCGCAGGATGCCCGCGATCCGGTTCGGCCCGCCGCCGCGCGCCTGCGCGGCCCGGTCGTGCCACCAGTCGTGATTGCCGAGGATCGCGTGAACGCCGAGCGGCGCCGTCAGTTGCCGGAGCGCCACCGCGGTCGTCCTCCATCGACACCTTCTTCGTGACGAAGCGGTGCCCCGCCTCAAGATCGCCAAGTATGACGATGAGATCGGCACCAAGCGCATTGGTGCGGGTCACGATCCTCTCGAGCCGCTTCAGCGTCACGAAGGGTTCTCCCATATGAAGATCGGCGATGACGGCGATTCGGAGCGGCCCGCCGTCCAGCGTGGCGGCGCGATCTGCCAGCGCTTCACCCTGAGCCGCAGGCGGGCTCGATGAAGAACCCGTAGGCCGACGCGAAAAGGCCTGCCAGGAACGCTCCCAGCAGGCCCTTCAGAACTCCGCGCCGGGAGATCACGTCAGAGACGGGAGGCGACGTTTTCCCAGTTCACCAGCTTGTCGAGGAAGTTCGTGAGATAGGCCGGCCGCTTGTTGCGGAAGTCGATGTAGTAGGAATGCTCCCACACGTCGCAGCCGAGAAGCGCGGTCTGGCCGAAGCACAGCGGGTTCACGCCGTTTTCGGTCTTGGTGACCTTGAGGCGCCGTCCTTGTCCTTGACGAGCCAGGCCCAGCCCGAGCCGAACTGGCCCGCGCCGGCGGCGGCGAAGTCTTCCTTGAACTTCTCGACCGAGCCGAAGGCTTCCTTGATCGCCTTTTCCAGCTCGCCCGGCATCTTGTCGTCCTCCCGGCCCCATCATTTCCCAGAACTGGGCGTGGTTCCAATGCTGGCTGGCGTTGTTGAAGATGCCGTTCTGGGCGACGGCGCCGGCCTTGTAGGTGCCGCGTGACGATGTCTTCGAGCGACTTGCCCTCCCACTCGGTGCCGGCGATCAGCTTGTTGCCGTTGTCGACATAGGCCTTGTGGTGCAGGTCGTGGTGATATTCGAGCGTTTCCTTCGACATGCCGAGCGATGCGAGCGCGTCGTGGGCATAGGGAAGATCGGGAAGTGTGAAGGCCATGGGTCTATTCCTTTCGCGCTTGGGAAAGCCTAACCCGTATAAGCGCGCTCAGGTTCCGAAGGTCAAGGGGCGGCGCGTCGCGGATCGGCCGAGCGGCCCGGCGGTGGGCCGCCTGCCACCAACAGACCCCCGAGGTATTTCGGAAGAGATGAAGAGTCAGGCCGGGAAGAGTTCGGCGCCCGGTCCGCGCGGAAACCTCCAGAAGCCCCATCACATAGCCCGCGACCGAGCGGAACGAGACGAGCGTGAATTCGTCCTCGGCCGACCTCCAGAAGCGCGGCGGCGACCTGCGCGGCGCGGGTGCGGCGGATCTCGCCCTCGGCAAGCGTCGGCGAAATCGACCGGGCAGAGCTTCATCAGCGCCTCCTGCGCCTTCGCGCCCTTGATCGTGAAGACCGCGCGGGCGTCGGAGACATCGGCGACGAGGTGATGCTCGCCGGCCAGCGCCTTATCGAGCGCGGCGACGGTCGCCACGGCCTCGGCATAGGGCACGAGGATCAGAAGCTCGTCCGGCGACATCCAGGCCGCGGCCTTGTCGCCCGTCGGTCACGATCCGGCGCGGTGCCGGCATCGCGGTGCCTGTCGCCGCCTTCACCGCCTTCTTCATCTTCGCCGAGGCGAGATCGCCGCGCAGGGTGATCATGCCGCGCAAGCCCGGCTTCCGCGACCTCGACGAAGCCGTTGTGAGAAACGCCCTCCAAGGCGCTGACTGCCTTAGACATTCTGCTTCTCCCCTTCCTTGTCGTAGAAGACCGGATCGACGATCCGCGCCTTGACGACCTTGCCGTTGTCGACCGGGAAATCCAGCACCTCGCCCATCCGGTCGGGTCCGTGTTTCACCAGCCCCATCGCGATGCCCTTGCCGAGCGTCGGCGAGAAATAGGTCGAGGTCACGCGGCCCTGGGTGTTGCGCTGGCCGTTGGCGTTGACGCCCTCGGCCACCGCATAGGCGCCGTCGGGCATCACGCGAGCCATCGAGCGTTTCCAGCCCGACGAGCTTCCAGCGGTCGGGGCTTGCCATGAACGAGCGCTCCTGGGCGCGCTTGCCGAGGTAGTCGTCCTTCTTCTTCGAGATCGCCCAGCTGAAGGTTCAGGTCCTGCGGGATCACCGTGCCGTCGGTCTCGTCGCCGATCATGATGAAGCCCTTCTCGGCGCGCATGACGTGCATCGCCTCGGTGCCGTAGGGCATCACGCCGAACTCCTCGCCGGCCGCAAGCAGCGCGTCCCAGAAGGCGCGGCCTTCCGAGGCCGGCACCGCGATCTCGTAGCTGAGCTCGCCCGAGAACGAGATCCGGAAGATCCGCGCGCGGAAGCCGCCGAGCGTGCCCTCGCGCCATTCCATGAAGGGCAACGCCTCTTTCGAGACATCCATGCCGCCCAGTTTTTCCAGCAGTTTCCGCGCGTTGGGGCCGACAATTGCCACCTGGGCATATTCCTCGGTCACGTTGGCGGTATAGACCTTCCAGTCCCACCACTCGCATTGCAGCCAATCTTCCATCCAGCCGTGGATGCGCTCGGCCCCGCCGGTCGTGGTGTGGCAGAGCCAGGTGTCCTCGCTCAGTCGCACGACGACGCCGTCATCCGACAGAAAGCCGTTTTCGCTGCACATGAGGCCGTAGCGGCATTTGCCGACCGGCAGCGTCGACATCATGTTGGTGTAGAGCATGTCGAGGAAGCGTCCCGCATCCGGCCCCTTGACGATGATCTTGCCGAGCGTCGAGGCATCGAGAAGCCCGACCGAGTTGCGGGTGTTGCGGATCTCGCGGTTCACCGCGTCGTGGATGCCTTCGCCGTGCGGAGGAAGCAATAGGGTCGGCGCCACTGGCCGACCGGCTCCCAATGGGCGCCGTGGGTCTCGTGCCAGTCATGCATCGGCGTCTTGCGCAGCGGCTGGAAGATCTCGCCCCGCGCCTCGCCGGCGATGGCGCCCATCGAGATCGGCGTATAGGGCGGGCGGAACGTCGTGGTGCCGGTTTCCGGAATGCCCCGGTTCAGCGCATCAGAAAGAACCGCGAGGCCGTTGATATTGCTGATCTTCCCCTGATCCGTCGCCATGCCGAGCGTGGTGTAGCGCTTGGTGTGCTCGACGCTCTCGTAGCCCTCGCGCGCGGCGAGCTGCACGTCGGAGACCTTCACGTCGTTCTGGGGATCGAGCCACATCTTCATCCGCAAGCCGGACCGGCGCCCTGCGGCATGATCCAGACCGGCATCATCGGCGCTTCCTCGCCGCAGACGGCGCCGGGAGCGGCGCCCTTGCCGCCCACCGCCTTGTGGGCGTCGGCGAGCACCTCGTGGGCGTTGAGGATGCCGTTGGCAGAGCCCGACGGCCGTCACCATCGCCGCGCCATCCGCGCCGGTGGCGGGGCGCTTGGCATCGGGGCGGAACATCGCCTGCGCCTCGTCCCAGATCAGCTTGCCGCCGCAATGCGACCAGAGATGGACGACCGGCGACCAGCCGCCCGACATCGCGACCGCGTCGCAGGCGATGGTTTCAAGCTCGGCGCCCTCGCCCGCCTGAACGCACAAGGAAACGCCGGTAACCCGTTTCGATCCCTTGACTTTCGCGATCCCGTGGCCCTCGATCACGCGCAGACCGCGGGCCCGTGCCTCTTCGGGCAGCGCGCCCTTCGCCGCGGGCCGCGCGTCGATGATCGCCGGCACGACGAGGCCCGCATCGAGAAGCGCCAGCGCCGTGCGGTAGGCGTCGTCGTTGTTGGTCACGATCACCGTGCGGTCGCCGGGGCTGACGGCCCAGTTGACGACGTAGTCGCGCACCGCCGAGGCCAGCATGACGCCGGGAATGTCGTTGCCGGCGAAGGAAAGCGGCCGTTCGATCGCGCCGGTCGCGGTGACGATATGGCCCGCGCGCATCCGCCAGAGCCGGTGGCGCGGGCGGCCGTCGCCGGGCGTGTGGTCGGCGATGCGTTCGTACATCAGGAGGTAGCCGTGGTCGTAGAGACCGGAGGCCATCGTGCGGGTGCGGAGCGTGACATTCTCCATCCCCTCAAGGGTTTCCACGGATTCCTTCACCCAGTCGGAAGCATCCATGCCGTCGATCTGCACGCCGTCGACCACTGCGCGGCCACCCCAATGGGCGGTCTGCTCGATCAACCAGACGCGCTTGCCCTGCTTGCCGGCGGCGAGCGCGGCGGCAAGGCCGGCGATGCCGCCGCCGACGATCACCAGATCGGCGAAGGCATAGGCGTATTCGTAGCGGTCCTCGTCGCGCGCCTGTGGCACCTTGCCGAGGCCGGCCGACTGGCGGATGATCGGTTCGAAGACATGCTTCCAGGCGAAGCGGGGGAACATGAAGGTCTTGTAGTAGAAGCCGCCGGGCAGGAAGCGCGCGAAGCGATCGTTGATGGCGCCCACGTCGAATTCGAGGCTCGGCCAGTGGTTCTGGCTGGCCGTCTCGGCTCCCTCGAAAAGCTCGGTCGTGGTCAGGCGCTGGTTCGGCTCGAACCGGGCGCCGCCGCCGAGGCCGACGAGGCCGTTCGGCTCCTCCGCGCCGCTCGCGATCAGTCCGCGCGGGCGGTGATACTTGAACGAGCGGCCGACCATCATCTGGTCCTGGCCAAGGAGCGCGGAGGCGAGCGTGTCGCCGGCGAACCCCTGCATCCGCTTGCCGTTGAAGGTGAAGGAGAGCGGTTTCGTGCGGTCGATCAGGCGGCCGCCCTTCGGAAGACGCGTGCTCATGTCCAGCCCTCCCAGCCCGGCCGCTTGGCCTTGATCTTCGCCTGCAGTTCGGCGGGCGGCTCCGTCGACTGCGCCGGATAGGTGCCGAAGACCTCGAGCGTCGCGGTGCAGCGCGCGGCAAGGAACCACTTGCCGCAGCCATAGGCATGGCGCCAGCGCTCGAAATGCACGCCCTTGGGGTTCTTGCGGCTGAACATGTAGCCGTCGAATTCCTCGTCGGTGGAGCCCGGCCCGGACCGCTTCAGATGCGCCTCGCCGCCGGCCTGAAGCTCGGTTTCCTCGGCTGTCACGCCGCAGTAGGGGCATTCAAGGATCAGCATGGCGTGTGTCCTCTTCGGAAATCGGCCGGGGGCGCTGCCCCCGGACCCCCGGGATATTTCGGGCAAGATGAAGCGAGCCATCAATGCGCCACCCCCGCCGCGACGCTTTCGTCGATGAACTTGCCCTCGCGGAAGCGGTACATGGAGAACTCCTCGGCCAGCGGCGAGGCGCCCCGCGCCATCAGTTCCGCCATCGCCCAGCCCGAGCCGGGGATCGCCTTGAAGCCGCCGGTGCCCCAGCCGCAGTTGACGAAGATGCCCTCCGACCGGGGTCTTCGAGATCATCGGCGAGCGGTCGCCGGTCATGTCGACGATGCCGCCCCATTGGCGCAGCATCTTGAGGCGCGAGATCATCGGGAAGGTCTCGACCAGCGCGCGGACGGTTTCCTCGATATGGTGGAAGCTGCCGCGCTGGGTGTAGTTGTTGAACCCGTCGGTGCCGCCGCCGATCACCATCTCGCCCTTGTCGGACTGGCTCATGTAGCCGTGCACGGTGTTGGCCATCACGACCACGTCCATGCAGGGCTTGATCGGCTCAGAGACCAGCGCCTGCAAGCGCCAGCGATTCGATCGGCAGGCGGAAACCCGCCATCTCGGCCAGGACCGAGGAATGGCCGGCCACGACGATGCCGAGCTTGTCGCAGTCGATCGCGCCCTTGGTGGTGTCGATGCCGACGACCTTGCCGCCCTCGGAGCGGACGCCCGTCACCTCGCATTGCTGGATCACGTCCATGCCCATCGCCGAACAGGCCCGCGCATAGCCCCAGGCCACCGCGTCGTGCCGCGCCGTGCCGCCGCGCGCCTGGTAGAGCGCGCCGAGGACCGGATAGCGCGGTCCGTCGATATTGATGATCGGCACCAGTTCCTTGACCCGGCCGGGGCGAGATCCACTCGGTTTCGAACCCCTTGCAGGTTGTTGGCATAGACGGTGCGCTTGTAGCCCCGGACCTCGTGCTCGGTCTGGCCCAGCATGAGAAGGCCGCGGGGGGAGAACATGACGTTGTAGTTCAGGTCCTGGCTCATCGTCTCGTAGAGCGAGCGGGCCTTTTCGTAGATCGCCGCCGACGGGTCCTGCAGGTAGTTCGAGCGGATGATCGTGGTGTTGCGCCCGGTATTGCCGCCGCCGAGCCAGCCCTTCTCGATGATCGCGACATTGGTGATGCCGTAATTCTTGCCGAGGTAATAGGCGGTGGCGAGGCCGTGGCCGCCGGCGCCGACGATCACCGCGTCGTACTTGCGCTTCGGCGCGGGCGAGCGCCAGGCCCGTTCCCAGCCCTGATGATAGCGCATCGCCTCCCGCGCGATGGCGAAGACGGAATAGCGTTTCATGGCCATGACGAATCCCTTTCCGGCGCGAAGCGGCACTTCTTGCGGCTTGATGGAACCGTCCCGCGATTGGCAACCGTCTGGCAAGCGTCGCTATGCGGAAAAATGCGACATTGGCGGCGATCTGCGACAAAGCGACCCCGATCGCGCCGGGCTTTGGCCTTCCCCGCCGGGGGCGAAAGGCTTAAGTGAGACGGCAGAAACGGGGATGCGATGCTGTTCTGGACCTTCTCACTGGCGCTCGCGGCGCTGATCGGCGCGATTCTGGCGCGAGCGGTGCTCAAGGGCGGCGCGGCGCGGCCCGAGGTCAATGCCGACATGCAGGTCTACCGCGACCAGCTGGCCGCGATCGACCGCGACCTCGCCCGTGGCGTGATCGGCGAGACGGAGGCCGAACGCACCCGGATCGAGGTGTCGCGCCGGCTGATCGAGGCCGATCGCGCCGGGGTCGCGCCCGAGAAGCGCGGGCTCTCCGGTCATGCCGGTGATCGCGGTGGCGGCGGCGCTTGCCGGCGGCGTGGCGCTTTACCTGCAGACCGGCGCGCCGGGCTATCCCGACCTGCCGATGTCCGAACGCCTCGCCCGGGCCGAGACGTTTCGGACCGAACGCCCGAGCCAGGCCGCCGCGATGGCAGAGGCGGTGCTGCCGGACCGCCCGACGCCCGATCCCGACTTTGCCGCCCTGATGGAGCGGCTGCGGACAGCGGTCGCGGCCAAACCCGACGACATCACCGGTCAGCGCCTTCTGGCGCGGAACGAGGCGGCGCTCGGCAATTTCGCGGCGGCGGCCGAGGCGCAGGCACGGGTCATCGCGCTGGCTGGCGATGCGGCGACGGCGACGGACTACGCCGCTCTGGCCGACAGCTACATCGTGGCCACCGGCGGCTATGTCTCGCCCGAGGCCGAAGCGGCGCTGGCCTCGGCCCTCGAACGGGATCCGAAGAACGGCACGGCGCGCTTCTACATGGGGCTGATGTGGGCGCAGACCGGGCGGCCGGACCTCGCCTTCCGCTTCTGGCGGGGGCTGCTTGAGGAGGGGCCGGAAGAGGCGCCGTGGATCGCGCCGATCCGCGCCCAGATCGGCATGCTCGCGGCGGCCGCCGGGGTCGATTACGCGCCCCCGCCAGCGCCGGGCGCGGCACCCGGCCCCGACGCGGCCGACATGGCGGCGGCGGCGCGAGATGAGCGAGCGAGGACCGGCAAGGCATGATCCGCTCGATGGTCGACCGGCTCTCCGACCGGCTCGCGACCGATGGTGGGCCGCCCGAGGACTGGGCGCGGCTGATCTCCTCGCTCGGCGTGCTTGGCGAAACCGAGCGCGCGGCGACGATCTGGGCCGAGGCGCAGACGGTTTTCGCCGGCCATGAGGCCGAGCTTGCGACGATGCGCGCGGCGGCCGGGCAGGCCGGGGTGGCGGAGTGATCTTCGAGACGGTCGAGGCCTTCGCCGCCGCCCTGCCGCGCGACCGGGCGCTGGCCGGGCTCGACCTCGGCACCAAGACCATCGGCGTTGCGGTCTCGGACCGGCGGCTATCGGTGGCGACGCCGCTGGAGACGATCCGGCGCACGAAGTTCACCGCCGATGCCAAGGCGCTGCTGGCGATCTGCGCCAAGCGCGAGATCGGCGGCCTCGTCCTCGGCCTGCCGTTCAACATGGACGGCAGCGAGGGTCCGCGCTGCCAGTCGACCCGCGCCTTCGCCCGCAACCTGACGCGCCTGACCGACCTGCCGATCGGTTACTGGGACGAACGGCTCTCCACCGTCGCCGCGGAAAGGGCGCTGCTGGAGGCGGATACGACCCGCAAACGTCGCTCCGAGGTGATCGACCACGTCGCGGCGGGCTATATTCTGCAAGGTGCGCTCGACCGGATCGGGCATCTGAGGCGAAGCGAATGAGCGACGAGATCTGGAAGCGGCAGGAGATCGACAGCCCCTGCATCAAGCTCTGCACCGTCCATCCGACGGAGCGGATCTGCATCGGCTGCTACCGGTCCATCGACGAGATTGCGGCCTGGGGACGGATGACGCCCGAGACGCGCCGGGCGATCATGGCGGAGCTGCCGTCGCGCGCCCCGCGCCTGCGCCAGCGGCGCGGCGGTCGGGCGGCGCGGATCGCGCGGGAGTAAGGGTCGCGGGGCGCAATGCCAGCTCCGAGCCCTTTCACGTCACTCGTCGTAATGGAGCGAATGCCCGCTAGGACGAAACGCACAATGCAACCTGCTTGTTCCTGTCATTCACTCATACCGGCCAGTTCGAAAAACCCACACACAGGCAGATCCGAATTGACCATCGACAGACGTTCGATCTTGGCGGGCATATGTTCGCTCATGGCCAGCGGCGCACCGGGGCAGACGACCGAATATGGCTATCGAGAGTGGCAGCCCCGGACCTATGACGACGGCTTGATCCCGAATTTTTCCTTTGAGCTCATTGAAATGTCGCTGAACGGTGGCTTGAGTGTCGCGGCTCTGGATACCGAAACCGGGCGGGCAAGTGGTTGGAACGCTGACAACAGGGTGCCGCTGAACAGCACGTTCAAGTTTCTATTGGCAGGCGCTGTGCTGCGGCGCTCGGATTTGGGCCTCGAGCGTCTTGCGCGAGAAGTCCAGGTTCAACGCTCGGATCTTGTCTCGTGGTCTCCGGTATTGGAACAGATTGCAGGCCAAGAAATCACGATCCGCGATCTGTGCGTGGCGATGATGACACGAAGCGACAATGCTGCGACGAACTTGCTTCTCAAGTCAGTTGGAGGACCAGAAGCTCTTACCGAAATGTTGCGAGAACTTGGTGATTCCACGACACGGATCGACCGCTTCGAACCTGACCTGAATGATGTTCCGCCCGGAGACGTTCTTGACACGACTACCCCGATGCAAATGGTCCAGAACCTCGGCGTTCTGCTACTGAGCGATGCTCTTTCCGAAGAAACCAGAGCCCTTCTTCTGTCCTGGATGGTCGCCAATACAACGGGCGGATCGCGGATCCGTGCAGGTGTGCCCCAGGGATGGACGGTCGGCGACCGGACTGGCTTGGGGAGGCGCGGTGAGACGTCAACGATCGCGGCGATTTACCCGCCGGGTCGCAAGCCGCTGCTCATGGCGGTCTATATCCAGGGGTCGAGCCTGCCGCCGGAAGGCCAAAGTGAGCATCATGCCGAACTCGCGCGTATCGCGACGACAAATGCCCTACTTCCACCCTATGATCCGTATCCGAATGACTAGGCTTCTTGTCGCGTTTTGCGCCGCCCTTTCGTCCATCCTTCCCACATCGTCCTTTGCACAGGACGTCAGCATGGAGGGGCTTACATGGACCGAACAGAAATGCGTTCTCTATCAGCGGGCCTTTGGTGATGCGCTGCGCTTACTCGGAAGTGAAGGGATTAGCGACACGTTCCTCACCGAAAATACAGCTTTCATTGAGGGCGGCTGCGTTGACCGCGGGCAGGTTTGCCCAAAATCCGTTAGGGAGCTCGAACTCGCCAACATGCTGACGGTCATGACAATGAACGAGGGCATGGCGAGCACATTCGTGCCGTTTAGCTGCTCAAACTGACGGCTGCATTGGCGCAGTCCTTCCAGTCACATATTCCATAGCCAACATTCGCCGAATGGCGGCTTCGTCCGCATCGCGGCCACCAAGAAAGCGGCAGCCGTTCCGGATCCTGCCGTCAGTCGCGCCTGGGAAAGACGAAGCAGCGGTCGCGGCGGATCATCAGCCACATCACCGTTCCGGGCTTCGGCAGGAAGACCCCCGGCACCGTCGCCTTTAGGATTTCGCCGCCGGCATCCATGCGGAACTCGACGAGGCTTTCGCGGCCCATGAAGCGTGCCCGCGTGACCGAAGCACGCGCGGGTGTGCCGTCCTCGGGCGTCGGGTTGGGGCCGCGTCCGGCGCGGTCGAAGTCGATCTTGAGGTGCTGGGGGCGAATGACGATCTCCACCTCGGTCCCGTCGGGAACGCCGGGGGCGAGGAAGTCGCCGAAGGGGGTCTGCGTGAGCGCCCCCTGGATTTCGCCGCGCAGGATGTTGATGTCCGAGAAGAAGGCCGCCGCCTCGCGGTCCACGGGGGCGTTGTAGATATTGTAGGGCGCGCCACGCTGCACGATCCGGCCGGCCCGCATCAGGGCGATCTCGTCGGCCATGCGCATCGCCTCGTGCGGCTCGTGCGTGACGAGAAGGACGGCCGCGCCCTCTTCCTTCAGAAGGGCAAGCGTGTCGTCGCGGATGCCGTCGCGGAGCCGTTCGTCGAGACCGGAGAAGGGTTCGTCCATCAAGAGGATGCGCGGCCGGGGGGCAAGCGCGCGGGCAAGCGCCACGCGCTGCTGCTCGCCGCCGGAAAGTTCGTGCGGGAATTTCGGTCCGAAACCGGCCAGCGACACCCGTTCGAGAAGCTCGGCGACCCGCCGCATCCGGGCCTCCTGCCCGCGCGGCAGGCCGAAGGCGATGTTCTCCTCGACCGAGAGGTGCGGGAAGAGCGCGAAGTCCTGGAACATCAGCCCGATGGCGCGGCGTTCGGGCGGCACGCGGAAGACCGTGTCACAGACGAGCGCGCCATCGACGTATATGCGTCCTTCGTCCTGCATGTCGACGCCGGCGATGATCCTGAGCGTCGTCGACTTGCCGCAGCCCGAGGGGCCGAGAAGACAGGTGACCTGCCCGGCCTCGATTGTCAGCGAGACATCGTCCACCACCGCCCGACCGTCGAAACGGCGGATCGAATTCTGCACCTCGAGGCGTGGCTTTGTGACGGTCACGTCCGGTCGTCTCCTTCCCCGAGCGAATTGGTCGGGTTTGGACCCGGATAGCAGCCCCCGCACCGGCCCGCAAGCGCGTCGGACCAACGGCCGGGGGCGACGTCTTGGCCGATCCGCCGGGGGCGCTGCCCCCACCGTTCATTGGTTCATCGAACCAATGAACGTCCCCCGAGGTATTTCAGCCACAATGAAAGTTCAGAGTGTGGCGTTGATCGCGCCACCGTCGAGGAGGATGTTCTGGCCGACGATGAAGCCCGCATGGACCGAGCAGAGGAAGGCACAGGCGGCGCCGAATTCCTCGGCCGTGCCGTAGCGGCGGGCGGGGATGGTCGCGGCGCGGTTCGCGCGCGCCGCCTCGATGGTGATGCCCTGCGCCTTGGCCACGCCGCCATCGAGCGCGTCCGCCCGGTCGGTCGCGTGGATGCCGGGCAGGAGGTTGTTGATGGTGACGCCCGCGGGCGCCACCTGTCGCGCGGTGCCGGCCACATACCCGGTCAGCCCGGCGCGGGCGGCGTTCGAGAGGCCAAGCTGCGCGATCGGCGATTTCACCGATTGCGAGGTGATGTTGACGACGCGGCCCCAGCCCCGCTCCATCATCCCCGGCAGGAGCGCCTTCATCAGCGCGATAGGCGTGAGCATATTGGCGTCGAGGGCACGGATGAAGTCCTCGCGCTCCCAGTCCGTCCACATTCCCGGCGGCGGCCCGCCGGCATTGGTGACGAGGATATCGACGCTGCCCGCTGCGGCCAGCACCTCCGCGCGGCCCGCCTCGGAGGTGATGTCGGCCGCGACTTCGGTCACCACCACCCCGTGCGTGGCGCGGATCGCCGCCGCGGTCGCCGCGAGCGCCTCGGCCCCACGTGCATTCATCACCAGATCGACGCCTGCCGCCGCCAACGCCTCGGCGCAGCCGCGGCCAAGCCCTTTCGACGAGGCGCAGACCAGCGCCCTCTTGCCCCGAAGTCCCAGTTCCATCGCGTCCCCTCCCCGTCATTCCGGCGGCCAGAATAGCCGATGCACCGCCGCGTGCCAGCCCGAATGGCCAGTTCCGGCGCCACTGCGCGTTGACGGTGAAGCCTGGCCTTTGCTAAGCGGGACGAGGGCGGACCCTCGCCGCCCGACGTCGAAGGACCAAAGATGCCGGACCCGACCGAGATGCTGCCCGCCCATGCGGCGCACGCCTACCCTGCGCGCGCGCTCAGAGTCGCGAGCGGGGCCAATCTCGGCGATCCGATTGCCGAAGCGGGACTGGTGGAGGCGGGCGATGTCTACCGGCTCGACCGCGCGACGCCGTCGCTGCGGCTGATGCTCGCCCCGGTGGAAGGCGACCGGCAGGCCCAGAGGCTCGCCGAGGGCTCCGAAGTCGGCCGGCCCGGCGACAGGATCGCGCTCCTCTCGGTTCTGACGCTGATGGCGCCGGACGGCGACCAGGTCGAGGTGCTGATCGTCCGCCACGACGAGACCGGGGAGGATTTCGCCATCCCGCTGTCGCCCATCGCGCCGCGGCTCGACTACACGCTGATCGCCGCGCGCGACGATATCGGCGAGATCCGCATCGCCGATATCGTCTGCGTCTCCTTCGCCGCTGGCACGATGATCACCCTGCCCGGCGGCGCCCAGCGCCCGATCGAGGCGTTCCGGCCCGGCGACAAGGTCCTGACCCGCGATCACGGCCCGCAGGAAATCCGCTGGATTGGCAAGGCCACGCTGCGCGCCAAGGGTGCCTTCGCGCCGGTCGTGATCTCGGCCGGCACGCTCGGCAACGAGACCGACCTCGTCGTCAGCCCGCATCACCGGGTCTTCATCTACCAGCGCGGCCAGAACCGTCTCGGCGGCACGGCCGAGCTTCTGGTTCAGGCAAAGCACCTCGTCGACAACGAGGCGGTGACGCGGCGCGAGGGCGGGTTCGTCGACTATTACAGCCTCGTCTTCGACCGGCACGAGATCATCTATGCCGAGGGGATCCCGGCCGAAAGCCTGATGGTGAACGAGGCGACGGTCAGCCTGATGCCGGACGATCTGGCCGAGGAGGTCCGGGCGCGTTTCCCCGGCCTCAGCCAGAGCCAGCATTTCGGCACCGAGGCGGGGCGCGAACTCCTTGACGATGCTGCGCGGCAGGGGTTGTTCCGGCGCCGCGGCCGCGACTGAGGCCCCGCGCGCGGACAGATCGTCACAACCCGTTGCAGTCTGCCGCGACCGTTCTCACTTCGGAAATGACCGAAAGGGATATGTGGAGCGAGATATGACTTGCATGATCGCGGCGACCGACCTGTCCGAACGCGGCGACCGCGCGGTGCAACGCGCCTTTCTGCTGGCGGGCAAGGCGGGGGCGAACCTGATCGCCGTGACGGTTGTTGACGACAGTCTGCCCGCCGACGTGGCAGCGGTGATGGTGCCTGCCTGTGAGGCGCAGCTCACGCGGTTGATCGCGGCCATTCCGTCCGCCGGCACCGTGGCACACGAAATCCGGGTGATGCGGGGCGATGCGGCGCTCGCGGTCGCCGCGCTTTCGGCCGCCGAACGGGCCGATCTCCTGATCCTCGGGCTTCATCGCGCGCGGCCCATTGCCGACGTTTTCCGTGAAACCACGATGGAGCGGATCGTGCGCCAGGTCGCCTGCCCGGTCCTTCTGGTCTGCACACCCGCGGCGACGCCCTATCACGGAGTGGTGGCTGCCGTCGATTTCTCGCCCGCCGCCGCTGCCGCCCTCCGGCGCGCCCATGCGATTGCCCCCGATGCGCCGCTTGTCGCGGTTCACGCCCTTCACGTGCCCTATCGCGGTCTGATGCCGGCCGACACCGTTGGCGCCTTCCTCGGCGAGGCCGAGGCGGCCGAGGCCGAGTGGCGCAGGACGCAAACGCTTCCCGCCGGCCTCGGCAAGGTGGAGCTGATCGAAGGCAGCGTCGAGCCTGTGGTCTCCGGCGTCCTGTCGCGGACGGGGGCTGATCTCATCGCACTGGGCGCCCATGCCCGGAGCTGGCTTCACGCAGCCCTGGTCGGCAGCGTCGTGGCCCGCATGATGCGCGAACCGCCTTGCGATCTCCTGATCGCACGGCCGGACTGAGACGCACTGCGGCGGATTGCGGAGCGGGCACCGCGCCGCTATATGCGCCCCATGCTTCAGACCGCGACAAACCGCCCTGCCCTGCCCGCCGAGATCGCCCGGCGGCGGACCTTCGCCATCATCTCGCACCCCGACGCGGGCAAGACGACGCTGACGGAGAAGTTCCTCCTCTTCGGCGGCGCGATCCAGATGGCCGGTCAGGTGCGTGCGAAGGGCGAGGCGCGGCGGACCCGGTCGGACTTCATGAAGCTGGAGCAGGACCGGGGGATTTCGGTCTCGGCCTCGGCCATGTCCTTCGACTTCGGGCCCTACCGGTTCAATCTGGTCGATACGCCCGGCCACAGCGATTTCTCAGAGGATACCTACCGCACGCTCACCGCCGTCGATGCTGCGATCATGGTCATCGACGGGGCCAAGGGCGTCGAAAGCCAGACCCGCAAGCTCTTCGAGGTCTGCCGGCTCAGGGATCTGCCGATCCTGACCTTCTGCAACAAGATGGACCGCGAGGCGCGGGACACGTTCGAGATCATCGACGAGATCCAGGAAAACCTCGCCATCGACGTGACGCCGGCCTCCTGGCCGATCGGTATGGGCCGCGATTTCCTCGGCTGCTACGACATCCTGCACGACCGGCTGGAACTGATGGACCGCGCCGACCGCAACCGGGTGGCGAACTCGATCAAGATCGACGGGCTCGACGATCCTGAAGCTTGCCGCCCACATCCCCGCCGCCCAGCTCGCCACGCTCCGCGAGGAGCTGGAGATGGCGCGCGAGCTTCTGCCTGCCTTCAACCGCCAGTCCTTCCTCGAAGGGCACATGACACCGATCTGGTTCGGCTCCGCGATCAACTCCTTCGGGGTCAAGGAACTGATGTCCGGCATCGGCGACTACGGGCCGGAGCCGCAGGTCCAGATCGCCGCCGAACGCCGGATCGCGCCGGAAGAGGACACGGTCGCGGGCTTCGTCTTCAAGGTCCAGGCCAACATGGATCCCAAGCACCGCGACCGGGTGGCCTTCGTCCGCCTCGCCTCGGGACATTTCGAGCGGGGAATGAAGCTTCTGCATGTCCGTTCGAAAAAACAGATGGCGATCTCGAACCCCGTTCTCTTCCTCGCCGCCGACCGCGAGCTGGCGGAGGAGGCCTGGGCGGGCGACATCATCGGCATCCCGAACCACGGCCAGCTTCGCATCGGCGACGCGCTGACCGAGGGCGAGGCCCTGCGCTTCACCGGCATCCCGAGCTTCGCGCCGGAGCTTCTGCGGACGGTGCGCGCGGGCGATCCGATGAAGGCCAAGCACCTTGAAAAGGCTCTGATGCAGTTCGCCGAGGAAGGGGCCGCGAAGGTCTTCAAGCCTGCCATCGGTTCGGGCTTCATCGTCGGCGTCGTCGGCCCCTTGCAATTCGACGTGCTGGCAAGCCGGATCGAGATCGAATACTCGCTTCCCGTCCGTTTCGAGCCGACGCAGTTCACCTCCGCCCGCTGGGTCGCGGGGCCGAAGGCGGACGTGGAAACGTTCGCGAACGCCAACAAGGGCCACATCGCCCACGATCATGACGGCGACATCGTCTATCTCACGCGGCTCCAGTGGGATATCGACCGGATCGAGCGTGACCATCCGACATTGAAGCTCTCGGCGACCAAAGAGATGATGGTGTAAGCCCCGCGGTCAGTCCTCGCCCGCGAAGCGCATCTCGACGCGTTCCGCCGCGCCCCGGCGGATTTCGGCGGCCAGCCGGCGGCGGGCGAAGTGGTCGCGGACCCGTCTTCGGAGCGTCCGCTTCCCCTCCTCGCGCGCCGGCCCGATATCCGAGCCGAACCGCTCCATGTCATGCAGGACCGGCGCGGGATTGACGAATCCCGGCCTCAGGAAGTCGAAGCCGCGCGACGCTTCGGGACCGAAGAGGAAATGATCGACCGGCACGGCGAGCCGCGGGAAGCGCCGCAAGAGGCCCCGCGCCGCCTCTGCCGTCAGGACATAGCCGCAGGTGCCGAGAAACCCGCTCCGCATCCGGTAGAGCCGCATCCCGGCGGTGATCGGACCCAGATCCTGGCCGGCGGGAAAGCGGCGGCTTTTTTGCGCTCCGGGCCAGAACTCGATCTTGAGCGCGCCCATGCCGTGGCGCTGCATCAGCCCGGCAAGATCGGCCCCGGCGAGCCGCACGAACGCCTCGCAGAGGCGAGCATCATCCTCGAGCACGATCGCCGCCTCCGCCTCGCCCGCCGCGATCTCGCGCCAGAGCGCCTGGTGGCTAAGCGAGCAGGCCATGTCCCCCGGCGTCGCGGGAAAAGCGCGGCCGAGATCGCCGGCACCGAACTCCGCCGCCAGGGAGGCATCCGGCACCGCAAGACGGTCGACCGCCTCGACCCGCCGCCAGGCAAGGCCGAACCCGTCGAGCTGCCCTGCGATCGACGCGAGCCGATCCGGTGCGCGGTCGAGGTTGATCACATAAATCGGCAGCATCGGCGGCGGCGTCTCCCCTGTATGCAGGGCAACCCTAGTGCCGGGCCGGCGCCACGGCAACGAGGAGCCCGTGAAGACCTCCGCGCAAGGGACGGACAGGGCGGGTTTTTCGGCGCCTCACCCGCCGTTGCTGGAGACCGAACAGTGGGTTCGGAGATGATTCCAATCCTGTTCGAAATCGTGGCGATTGTCCTCCGTCGCCGGGAAATGCCGTTTTTTTCGGCACCTGCGCATACGCGAAAATGGCAATTCCTTGTCAACCATAGGCAGATTTCCGCCACCATCGTCCCCAAACAGGCAATTGTGAGCGTCAACCGGCCCATCTGTTTCGTTTTTGGCGACAGCCGCCCGGATTGCCTCAAAATTGTCTCATTTCCCCAAAGGATTGACCTGCCACCCGCAACAATAACGGAGCTGCCATGTTTAATGTCTCGATCAAAGCGCTGGCTGTGGCAGCCGCGTTGGTTTCGGCCGGGCCTTCCCGCGCCGCGACCATCGACCTCGTCGCCGACAGCGGATGGAGCAGGTTTGCGTTCGGCGATGTCGGCACCACTGTCGGGCGGAGCTACAGCTTCTCTCTCGCCGCGAATGCCATTCTGACGATTGTCGATGGCTTCCTGGCGGGCGATCAGTTCGAGGTCTTCGCCAATACTTTGTCGCTCGGGACGACCTCCGCCCCGGTGACACCTTCGGCCAATACCGGAATGAATTTCGATTCTGCGCTCGCCGATGGCGACCACAGCTCGGGCTCGTTCCTGCTCGGGCCGGGGGACTATCTGATCTCGATGGACGTGCTCGCACGTTCGCCGGGAGTGATCGGCAACCATCTCGGGGCGATCCGTCTCGACATGGCGGCCGTGCCTGTGCCGGCTGGTGGGGCTCTCCTGCTGTCCGGTCTGGGATTTGCGGCGTTTCTGCGCCGCCGTCGCGGGTAGGTTCGGACTGGCAGAAGACCCTATCGGCAGATTTCAAGAGTACCCACACCAAACACACCCACCCAAATACCCAAGCCAAGGCGCCGTCCGCTTCCCCCACAGCGGGCGGCGCCACCTCTTTCGGGGGCCGTTCCCTCAACCGATTGACCCTGCCGCGAAATTGCAGTACGCCACAGCACCCACATCCGGTGGGATTTTGCCGGGGCGCCCGGGCTATAGCGTCCCTTCACCCTGCGGTCCGATACCGCATCCGATGGACGCTGATGACCAAATTTTCTGACCTGAAACTGGACCCCAAGGTCCTGCAAGCCGTTGCCGAAGCTGGCTACGAAACCCCCACCCCGATCCAGGCCGGCGCCATTCCGCCCGCCCTCGAAGGCCGCGACGTTCTTGGCATCGCCCAGACCGGGACCGGCAAGACCGCCTCGTTCACCCTGCCGATGATCACCCTTCTCGGCCGCGGCCGTGCACGGGCGCGGATGCCGCGCTCGCTGGTGCTCGCGCCGACGCGGGAACTTGCCGCGCAGGTGGCCGAGAACTTCGACATCTACTCGAAGCACACCAAGCTCACGAAAGCGCTGCTGATCGGCGGCGTGTCGTTCGGCGAGCAGGACAAGCTCATCGACCGCGGCGTCGACGTGCTGATCGCGACGCCGGGCCGGCTTCTCGACCATTTCGAACGCGGCAAGCTCTTGCTGACCGGCGTGCAGATCATGGTGGTGGACGAGGCCGACCGGATGCTCGACATGGGCTTCATTCCGGATATCGAGCGGATCTTCTCGCTCACGCCCTTCACCCGCCAGACGCTCTTCTACTCCGCCACGATGGCGCCTGAGATCGAGCGGATCACCAACGCCTTCCTGCACAACCCGGCCCGGATCGAGGTCGCCCGCCAGGCGACGACCTCCGAGACGATCGAGCAGCGGTTGATCGAGTTCACGCCCACCCGCAAGGACCAGACCGCCAAGCAGAAGCGCGAGATCCTGCGCGCGGTGATCGAGGCCGAGGGCGAGGCCTGCACCAACGCGATCCTCTTTTGCAACCGAAAGACCGAAGTCGACATCCTCGCCAAGTCGCTGAGGACGCATGGACTCGATGCCGCACCGATCCACGGCGATCTCGACCAGAGCCAGCGCACGAAGACCCTCGACGGCTTCCGCGACGGCTCGCTGCGGTTCCTCGTCGCCTCCGACGTCGCCGCCCGCGGTCTCGACATTCCCGCGGTCAGCCATATCTTCAACTTCGACGTGCCGAGTCATGCCGAGGATTATGTCCACCGCATCGGCCGCACAGGCCGCGCCGGGCGCAAGGGTGTCGCGGTGACGCTCGCGACCCCGGCCGACAAGAAGTATCTCGACGCGATCGAGCACCTCGTGAAGACGCAGCTGCCGCGCGTCGATGCGCCCGCGGGCTTCACCTTCAGCGAAGCGGCGCAGCGCCCGCCGCGCAAGGACGATGACAAGGGCAAGCCGCGCGGACGCGACCGGGACCGGGGCCGTGACGACCGCCGCAGCCGCCCGGTAAAGCCGCATGGCGAGGAAGCGGCGCTGGAACCGGTGAAAACCGCCGCCGCAGCCGCTGCCCCCGCTTCTGCAACCCCCGCCGCGCCGGCGCCCGCGCCGACCGACGCAGGCGCCGAAGCAGGAACGGCCGGCGCGCCGCGACGACCGGAGATCAGAGCACAAACCCGAACGCCGCCGCGACGAGGACCGCCGCGAGCGGGGCGGTCGCGACGCACCCGTCGTTGGCATGGGCGATCACGTGCCGGACTTCCTCCTGCGCGGCTTCAGCTCCGACACGGACAGCGCCGACACCTGACTATCCGGCCGTTTCCACTTGGTCAAAATATCCCCGCCGGAGGCAGAGCGCGTCAGCGCTCTCCCCGACGCGCAGGGAAATTCATCGGGCTACTCGGCGACAAGCCGGCTCGTCACCACGGTGACCTCCGGCTTCTTGCCCACCTCTTCCATCGACACCTGACGGACGATCCGCTTGATCGACTCTTCCATCTTGTCGTCGTTGCGCAGCACCTTGTCGCCGGCCTTGTCGAGGAACTCGTTCAGCTCGCCCTCGATCCGCTCGACCAGCCCGGCCCCCGATTTCGCGGTCTCGGGCAGGCCCATGATCTCCACCCAGGCCTCGCCCAAAGGCTGGTCCTCCTCGTCGAGGATGACGGTGGCCAGGACATGCCCGTTCAGCGCCATGCGGATGCGGTCGCGCACCACGCCGTCCATCGCCCCGATCAGCACCGATCCGTCGAGATAGGTCCGCCCGGCCTCGATGAACTCGACCACCTCGGGCTCGTCCCCGGTCAGGTCGACCATCGTGCCGTTCACCGCCAGCTCCGCCGCGATGCCCTTGGCGATGCCGATCTGGCAATGCTCGCGCAGGTGCCGGTGCTCGCCGTGCATCGGCAACAGGATCTTCGGCGCCAGCAGGTCATGCACCGCCTCGAGGTCCGGCCGGTTGGCATGGCCCGAGACATGGTAGAGCCCGTTCCGGTCGTCGATCACGTCGACGCCCATCTCGGAAAACGCGTTCATCACCCGGATCACGCCGCGTTCATTGCCGGGAATGGTCTTCGAGGAGAAGAGGAACGTGTCGCCCTCCTTCATCTCGAGCCCCAGATACTTGCCCCGCGCAAGCTGGGCCGAGGCCGCCCGGCGCTCACCCTGGCTGCCGGTGACGATCAGCATCAGGTTGCCGCGCGGCACGTCGACCGCCTCTTCCGGCGGAATGATCGCCGGGAAATCGGTGAGAACGCCGGTCTCGACCGCCGCCGTGATCATCTTCTTCATCGCCCGGCCGAGCAGGCAGACCGACCGGCCCGCCGCGCGGCCCGCCTCCGCCAGCGTCTTCAGCCGCGCGACGTTCGACGCGAAGGTGGTCGCCACGACCATGCCGTCCTGCGCCGCGATCAGCTCGCTCAGGGGCGCCGCGAGCGTCGCCTCGGACCGGCCCGGCAGGGGCGAGAAGACATTGGTGGAATCGCAGGTCAGAACCTTCACGCCGCCGCCTTCACGGGCGATCCGGTGCCATTCCTCGGGATTGAAGGGCTCGCCCACGATCGGCGTGCCGTCGAGCTTGAAGTCGGCGGTGTGGACGATCCGCCCCGCCGGCGTGTCGATGATGAGCGACGAGCTTTCCGGGATCGAATGGCTGACCGGCACGAACTGCACCCTGAACGGACCGGCCTCGACCACCTCTGGGCGCGGTTTCACGACGCGGATCACGTCGAGGGGCTGGCCCTGCTCCTCCATCTTCAGCGTCGCGATGGCGGCGGTGAAGGCGCGGGCATAGACCGGGGCCTTCAGCCGCGGCCAGAGATGGCCGAGGGCGCCCACGTGATCCTCATGCGCATGGGTAATGAAGATCGCCTCGATCCGGTCGGCATTCTCGGCCACCCAGGTGATGTCCGGCATGATCAGATCGACGCCCGGAGTGCCGTCCATGTCCGGAAAGGTCACGCCGAGATCGACGATGATCAGCCGCTCCTTGCCCTCGGGCCCGTAGCCGTAGACATAGCAGTTCATGCCGATCTCGCCGGCACCGCCCAGCGGAAGATAGATCAGGCGATCCTTCGAACTCATGCGCGTTCCAGTTCCTTGTTGTGGCGGTGGATCAGCACCAGCCCGTGCATCGTCAGGTCATCCTCGACGCTTTCGAAGATGTCCGTACCCTGATCGAACAGGGGCGCCAGCCCTCCGGTCGCGATCACCTTCATCGGCCGCTCGCGCTCGATCCGGATCTGCCGCACGATCCCCTCGACCAGGCCGACATAGCCCCAGTAGATGCCCGACTGCATGCAGGCAACCGTATTCGTGCCGATAGCACTTTGCGGTTTCGTCACGTCGACATGCGGCAGGGCGGCGGCGGCCATGTGCAAGGCCTCGAGGCTCGTGTTGACGCCCGGCGCGATGACCCCGCCGATATAGGCGCCGTCGGTATCGACCACGTCGAAGGTCGTCGCGGTGCCGAAATCGACGATGATGAGGTCGCCGCCATGGCGGTCGAAGCCGCCCACCGTGTTGACCAGCCGGTCGGGGCCGACGGTGGTGCCCGGATCGACGCGCGGGTTCACCGGCAGCGCGCAGTCGGGCTTGCCGACGACAAGCGGCCGGCAGTTGAAATAGCGGTCGCAAAGGACGCGCAGGTTGAAGACGACGCGCGGCACGGTCGAGGAGATGATCACCTCGTCGATCTCGACCGGCACCTTGTGGTGCTGCATCAGAGTCGAGAACCAGACGAAATACTGGTCCGCCGTGCGCTGATGCTCGGTCGTGGTGCGCAAGGTGCAGCGGAACCTCGTCCCGTCCCAGACCGAAAAGACGGTGTTGGTATTGCCGGTATCGATGCAGAGGAGCATGGGGCCTCCCTCAGAAGAAGACGTCGGCGGCGGGCACGGCGCGGCGCCCCTGCGACGTCGCGATGACCAGTGCGCCGTCCTCGGCGATGGTCTCGAACCGGCCCTCGATCGCCTCGGTTCCGGTGCGGGCGGTGATCGTCTGGCCGAGCTTCGCGGCGCGGGCGAGCCAGGCGGCGCGGATCGGTCCGAAGCCGTAGGTGACAAGCTGCGCCTCCCAGCGCGCGAAGGCGGTGGCGAGCACGTCGAGGAGCAGTTCCGGCGCCATCCGGACCCCGGTCTCGCCCAGAAGCGAGACGGGCGGGACCGCGCCCGGCTCCACCGCGTCGGCGGGCGGGGCGGCAACCAGGTTGACGCCGATGCCGATCGCCAGATGGCTGATCGTGCCGCCCTGGCCTGCGCTTTCCAGAAGGATACCCGCGACCTTGCCGCCGTTCAGCAGCACGTCGTTCGGCCATTTCAGCGAGATCACGGCGCTCGGCCCCGCGATCACGTCCAGAGCCTCGGCCAGCGCCAGCGCGGCGACGAAGCTGCGAAGCGCGGCCGTGGCCGGATCGCCCGCCGGTCGCATCACCAGCGTCGCGGCGAAATTGCCCTCCGGGAACAGCCAGGGCCGCCCCCGGCGACCCCGCGCTGCCGTCTGGCGGCGGGCGAAGATCCAGGTTGGCTGGCTCAGACGCGGCGCCAGCCGCGCGGCTTCCGAATTGGTGCTGTCCACTTCGACGAAGACGTGGCGCGCCACGCCCTCTGGCCAGCCCGGAAGCATCCGCCCGCTCAGCGGACAAGGGTTTCCGCCGCCAGCGCCGCCGCCCCCTCGATCCCGAAGAGGTTGACGACCCCCGCCACCATGACGATCGCCGACGCCATCAGGAGGAGCCACTGCGCCGGCACCATCCGTGTATCGAGCGTGTCGGTCTCGGTACCGAAATACATGTAGTAGACGATGCGGAGATAGTAGAAGGCGGCGATCACCGAGGCGATGACCCCCGCCACGGCGAGCCAGATCATCCCGGCATTCACCGCCGCCAGAAGCACGCCGTACTTCGCGAAGAAGCCGAGCATCGGCGGCACGCCGGCAAGGCTGAACATCAGCAAGAGCACCGCGAACGCCTTGACCGGTTCGGCCTTCGAATAGAGGTTCAGCGCCTCGATATCGGTCACCGGGGCGCCGTCGCGCTCCATCGACAGGATGAAGGCGAAGGTGCCGACATTCATCGCGACATAGATCGCCATGTAGATCAGCATCGCCTGAACACCCGCCTGGGTGCCGGCGGCGAGACCCATCAGTGCGAAGCCCATATGCGCGATCGAGGAATAGGCCATCAGCCGCTTGAAGTCGCGCTGGCCGATAGCGGCGATCGAGCCGAGGAACATCGACAAGACCGCAAGAAGCGCCAGCACCTGGCTCCAGTCCTGCACCGCCGCGCCGAAGGCGTCATGGACGACCCGCGCGAAGAGCGCCATCGCCGCAACCTTCGGCGCGGTCGCGAAGAAGGCCGTGACCGGGGTCGGCGAGCCTTCGTAGACATCGGGCGTCCACATGTGGAACGGCACGGCCGAGACCTTGAAGGCAAGGCCGGTAATCAGAAGGACAAGACCGAAGAGCAAGCCAATCGAGACGTGGCCACCCTGGATCGTCTCGATGATACCCGCGAAAAGCGTCGTCCCGGTGAAGCCGTAGGTCAGCGACGCGCCGTAAAGCAGGATCCCCGAGGAAAGCGCGCCGAGAACGAAATACTTCAGGCCGGCCTCCGTCGATTTCACGCTGTCCCGGCGAAGCGAGGCGACGACATAGAGCGACAGCGACTGCAACTCCAGCCCCATGTAGAGCGACATCAGATCCCCGGCCGAGACCATGACCATCATGCCCGTTACCGCAAAGGCCACGAGAAGCGGAAATTCGAACCGGTCCAGCCCGCGCCGCGCCATGTAGTCCTGGCTCATCGCGAGCACCGCAGCGGCGGCCAGAAGCACCGTCACCTTGGCGAAGCGCGAGAAGGCGTCGTCGGTGAACATGCCGCCGAAGGCCATCCGGTCGCCGGTGCCCGACAGCCCGATCCAGACCGCGATGCCGACGAACACGACCACCGTCGCCCAGGTCAGCGGGCCGGTCATCTCGTCCTTGCCGGTGTAGACGGCACCGAGGAGCGCGGCCATCGCGTAGAGGACGAGGACCACTTCGGGCAGAATGGCGGAGAAATCAGCGGAAATCATCGCGTGTCGTCCTCAGTGGCTGGCCACCTGCATCCCCGCATCGGCGGGAATGGCGGCGTGGTAATCGGTGACAAGTGCGGAAACCGACGGCCCGATGATGTCGGTGACGAGGCTCGGATAGATGCCGAGGAGAAGTGTCATGGCGACAAGCGGCGCGAAGATCACCTTTTCGCGGCCGGTCATGTCGGTGATCGTCTTCAGGCTTTCCTTGATCAGATCGCCGAAGACCACGCGGCGGTAGAGCCAGAGCGCGTAGGAGGCGCTCAGGATCACTCCGCTTGTGGCGACGGCGGCGGCCCAGGTGTTGACCTGGAAGATTCCCATCAGCGTCAGGAACTCGCCGACGAAGCCGCTGGTGCCCGGCAGGCCGACATTGGCCATGGTGAAGAACATGAAGATCAGCGCATAGGCCGGCATCCGGTTCACGAGGCCGCCATAGGCGTCGATCTCGCGCGTGTGCATCCGGTCATAGATCACGCCGACGCAGAGGAACAACGCGCCGGAGATGAAGCCGTGGCTCAGCATCTGGAAGATCGCGCCATCGACGCCCTGCTGGTTCGCCGCGAAGATGCCCATCGTGACATAGCCCATATGGGCCACCGACGAATAGGCGATCAGCTTCTTCATGTCGGACTGCGCCAGCGCCACGAGCGAGGTGTAGACGATGGCGATGGCCGAGAGCCAGAAGATCAATCCGGCGAGTTCGTAGGACGCGATCGGGAACATCGGCAGCGAGAAGCGCAGGAAGCCGTAGCCTCCCATCTTCAGAAGGATCGCCGCCAGCACGACCGAGCCCGCCGTCGGCGCCTGCACGTGCGCGTCCGGCAACCAGGTATGGACCGGCCACATCGGCATCTTCACCGCGAAGCTGGCGAAGAAAGCGAGCCAGAGAAGCGTCTGCATGCCGCCGACGACGTGGAAGCCGAGCACATTCAGCGTCTCGGACGAGAACTGGTGGGTCAGGAGCGTCGGGATGTCGGTCGTGCCCGCATCGACATACATAGCGATCATCGCGACCAGCATCAGGACCGAGCCGAGGAAGGTGTAGAGGAAGAACTTGAAGGCCGCGTAGATCCGCTCCTTCCCGCCCCAGATGCCGATGATCAGGAACATCGGGATGAGGCCCGCCTCGAAGAAGAGGTAGAAGAGAACGAGGTCGAGCGCCACGAAGACGCCGATCATCAGCCCTTCGAGGACCAAGAAGGCGACCATGTATTCCTTTACCCGAACGTCGACTTGCCAGCAGGACAGGATGGTGATCGGCATGAGGAACGTGGTCAGGAGGACGAAGAGGACCGAGATCCCGTCGACGCCGACCTTGTAGTTCAGGCCCATGATCCAGGTCCGCTCCTCGACGAACTGGAAGCCGGTATCGGCGGGCAAGAAACCCGTGAGAAGGAAGAGCGAGACGAGGAAGGTCGCCGAGGTGGCGATCAGCGCCAGCCATTTCGCGTTCCTTTGCGCCGCCGGATCGTCGCCCTTGAGAAAGAGCGCGAGGATCGCCGCCGCGACGAGGGGCAGGAAGGTGATGATGGAAAGCAGGTTTTCCATTAGTGCGCGCCCCCCAAGAGCGTCATCCAGGTCAGAAGCACCGCGATGCCGATGACCATCGCGAAGGCGTAGGTGAAGAGGTAGCCGGACTGCATCCGCGCCGCGATCCGGGTCAGTCGCGGGATGAAGCCCATCGCGACCCCGTTGATCGTGCCGTCAATGACGTTGCCGTCGCCCTTCTTCCACAGGAACGACCCAAGCCGCTTCGCCGGCTCGACGATCAGCGCGTCGTAGATCTCGTCGAAATACCACTTGTTGAGCAGGAACCGGTAGAGGATCGGCTGCTGCGCGGCGAGGCGGCCGGGGATCGACGGGTCGCGGATGTAGAAGACATAGGCCGTCACGAAGCCGATCAGCATCGCCACGAAGGGCGAGACCTTGACCCACCACGGCGCGTGGTGCGCCGCGTCGAGAACCGCGTTCGAGGCCTCGGACATGAAGATCGCCCCTTCCGGCGCGGCCCCGGCCACGGCGTGGCCGCCAGCGGCCGCCGCCGCTTCGGTCGTCGCCTCAGGCGCGGCTTCGGTCGTCGTGGCGTGGTCCGTGGTCCCTTCTCCAGATGCCCCCGGTTCGCCGGCGGCACCGGCTTCGGCCACCGCGTGATGCGGCATGGCGAAGAAGGCGGTCATCCGCTCGTGATCGCCGAAGAACGGCTTGTACCAGACCATCCCGGCAAGGACCGCGCCGATGGCCAGCACGCCAAGCGGCGCCACCATCGTCATCGGGCTTTCATGCGCGTGGTCATGCGCGTGATGATCGCCCCGCGCCTTGCCGTAGAAGGTCATGAACATCAGCCGCCAGGAATAGAAGCTGGTGAAGCAGCGCGGCGACGACGAGCGCCACGAAGGCGAAGGAATTGCCGCTCGCGAATGCGCTCTCGATGATCGCGTCCTTCGACAGGAACCCGGCAAAACCGATCGTCGTCAGCGGGATGCCGACGCCGGTGATCGCCAGCGTGCCGATCATCATCGCCCAGAACGTGTAGGGGATCTTGGTCCGGAGCCCGCCATAGTTCCGCATGTCCTGCTCATGGTGCATCGCATGAATGACCGAGCCCGCGCCAAGGAACAGCATCGCCTTGAAGAAGGCGTGGGTGAAGAGGTGGAACATCGCCGCACCGTAGATGCCCGCACCGGCGGCCACGAACATGTAGCCAAGCTGCGAGCAGGTCGAATAGGCGATGACGCGCTTGATGTCGTTCTGCACGAGACCCACGGTCGCGGCGAAGAACGCCGTCGCGGCGCCGATATACATCACGAAGCTCTTGGCCTCGGGCGCGTATTCGAAAAGGGGCGACATGCGGCAGACGAGGAAGACGCCCGCCGTCACCATCGTCGCGGCGTGGATGAGGGCTGAGACCGGGGTCGGGCCCTCCATCGCGTCGGGCAGCCAGGTGTGGAGGAAAAGCTGCGCCGACTTGCCCATCGCGCCGACGAACAGGAGGAAGGCGAGCAGGTTCGCCGCGTTCCAGTCGGTCCAGAGGAAGCTCAGCTGCGTCTCTGCCAGCGTGGGCGCGGCGGCGAAGACATCGTCCATGTTGATGCTGTCGACGAGGTAGAAGAGCCCGAAGATCCCGAGCGCGAAGCCGAAATCGCCGACCCGGTTCACCACGAAGGCCTTGATCGCGGCGGCATTGGCGCTGGCCTTGCGGTAGTAGAACCCGATCAGCAGGTAGGAGGCGACGCCAACGCCCTCCCATCCGAAGAACATCTGGACGAGGTTGTCGGCCGTCACCAGCGCCAGCATCGCGAAGGTGAAGAACGAGAGATAGGCGAAGAAGCGGGGCTTGTAGCTCTCGCCCTCGCGCCAGTTCTCGTCATGGGCCATGTAGCCCCAGGAATAGAGGTGCACCAAGGCCGAGACCGTCGTCACCACGATCAGCATGATCGCCGTCAGCCGGTCGAGCCGGATCGACCATGACGTGTCGAGGCTGCCGGACTGGATGAAGTTCAGGATATGGATATGCTGGGTCACGCCGTCGAAGCTGAGGAAGATGATCCAGCTCATCAGGCAGGCAATGAAGAGCACCCCGGTCGTGATGACCAGCGCGGCCGTCTCGCCAAGCACGCGCCAGCCGAAGCCGGCGATGATCGCGGCGAAAAGAGGTGCCAGAAGGATAAAGCTGACCATCGGATTTCAGCCTTTCATCACGTTGACGTCTTCGACGTCGATGGTGCCGCGGTTGCGGTGGAAACAGACGAGGATCGCGAGGCCGATCGCCGCCTCGGCGGCGGCGACGGTCAGGACGAACATCGTGAAGACCTGGCCTACGAGGTCATGGAGGAAGCTCGAGAAGGCGACGAAGTTGATGTTGACCGCCAGGAGCATCAGCTCGATCGACATCAGGATGACGATGACGTTCTTCCGGTTGAGGAAGATGCCGAAGATGCCGATCACGAACAAGGCGGCGGCAACGCCGAGGTAATGGGTCAATCCGATCATTCTCGTCCCTCCGGGGTACTGCCCCCGTTTAGTCCTTTGCCTCGCGTCCCGGATGTGATCCGGGAGCTCTTAACGTTCTTCCCGGCGGGCCGGGAGGCCCCGGATCAGGTCCGGGGCTGCGTTCCGCCTAGAGCCCTTGCCCCGGCTTCACGTCCTTCAACTCCATCGCCTTGGCCGGATCGCGCCACATCTGGTGGAGCACGTTCTGGCGCTTCACGTCCTTGCGGTGGCGGAGCGTCAGCACGATCGCCCCGATCATCGCGACCAAAAGGATCAGGCCGGCGAGCTGGAAGAGAAGGATGTACTTGTCGTAGAGCAGCATCCCCAGGGCGGCCGTGTTCTGCACCCCGTCGGGCGTCGCCGCGCCGCGCATGGCCTCGGCCGTCTCGGCCGTCTGCCACGAGCCGAAGACGATGCCGAGCTGCATCAGGATCACGACGCCAACGAGAAGCCCGAGCGGCATGTAGCGCGCCATCTCGCCCTTCAATTCGGCGAAATCGACGTCGAGCATCATCACCACGAAGAGGAAGAGGACCGCGACCGCGCCGACATAGACGATGATCAGCAGCATCGCCACGAACTCCGCGCCCAAGAGCACGAAGAGTCCGGCGGAGGACAGGAAGGCGAGGATCAGCCACAGCACCGAATGGACCGGGTTCCGCGCCAGAACCACCATCAGTCCCGCCGCCACCGCAGTGATGGCGAACAGGTAGAAGGCGAACACCATGACACTCATGCGTCATCTCCCTTGGTCTCACCGGCCTCATCGAAAACGCTCTGGGCGATCTCGAGCGCCTTGGTCATGGCGGGGACCCCGCCGAACACGCTCATCTGGTAGATCACTTCCGCGATCTCGCGCTTGGTGGCCCCGGCTTCCAGCGCGTGGCGGATCGTCAGCTTCATCTGCGGCTCGGCCTGCGCGCCAAGGACGGTGAGCGCGGCGACCGTGACCAGAAGCCGGGTCTTGGCGTCCAACCCCTCTCGGTTGAAGGTCCTGCCGAACCACATCTCCATCATGTCCTTCGACATGGTGGGGAACATCTTGTCCAATCCCGTGGCCGAGAATTTCTCCAGCGCAGGGTTGAAGGTGCGCGCCATCTCCTGGCCCTGCTCCATCATCTGCGCGAAAAGCTTCTGGAAGGCGTCGGTCATCTGTAAGGCGCGTCCAGTTCGAGGTTGCGGGCGATCTCGGCCTCCCAGCGGGCGCCGTTGTCGAGAAGCTTGGCCTTGTCGTAGAAAAGCTCCTCGCGCGTCTCGGTGGCGAATTCGAAGTTCGGCCCCTCGACGATGGCATCGACCGGGCAGGCCTCCTGACAGAAGCCGCAATAGATGCATTTCGTCATGTCGATGTCGTAGCGCGTGGTGCGGCGGCTGCCATCCTCGCGCGGTTCGGCGTCGATGGTGATGGCCTGCGCCGGGCAGATCGCCTCGCAGAGCTTGCAGGCGATGCAGCGTTCCTCGCCGTTCGGATAGCGGCGCAGCGCATGTTCGCCGCGGAAGCGGGGCGAGAGCGGCCCCTTTTCATGCGGGATAGTTCAGCGTCGCCTTCGGCGCGAAGAAGTACTTGAAGCCCAGCTTGAAGCCGACGAGGAAGTCCCAGAGCAGGAAGTACTTCGCCGCGCGGGTGTAGTCGGTCGTGCGTGCCGGTCCCATGATCAGCCCCCCATCGCCCAGCGGGCCCAGAAGCCGCCGAGCACTTCGAATTTCGCCAGGAACGAGACGATGACGACCCAGCCGATCGACAAGGGCAGAAACACCTTCCAGCCGATCCGCATGAGTTGGTCGTAGCGGTAGCGCGGAACGATCGCCTTCACCATCGCGAAGAAGAAGAAGAACACCCACATCTTGGCGACCATCCACCACCAGCCGTCCGGCAGGCCAGGGATCGGGCTCAGCCAGCCGCCGAAGAAGAGGATCGAGATCAGCGCGCACATCAGGAAGATCGCGATGTATTCGCCGGCCATGAAAAGAAGGTAGGGGGTCGAGGAATATTCGACCATGAAGCCCGGCGACGAGTTCCGATTCCGCTTCCGGCAGGTCGAAGGGCGGGCGGTTGGTCTCGGCCAGAGCCGAGATGAAGAACAGCACCACCATCGGCAGATGCGGCAGCCAGTACCAGTTGAAGAGGCCCCAGTCCCCCTCCTGCGCCGCGACGATGGCGGAGAAGTTCATGCTGCCGGTCGAGATGATCACCCCGATGATGATCAGGCCGAGCGAGACCTCGTAGGAGATCATCTGCGCGGCCGACCGCAAGCGACCCGAGGAACGGGTATTTCGAGTTCGACGCCCAGCCGCCCATGATCACGCCGTAGACCTCGAGCGAGGAGACCGCGAAGACGAAGAGGATGGCGACGTTGATATCGGCGAGGACCCAGCCCGGATGGAACGGAATGACCGCCCAGGCGAGGATCGCCAACACGAAGGAAAGCATCGGGGCGAGGAAGAAGACGAACTTGTCCGCCCCCGCCGGCACCACGATTTCCTTCACCACGTATTTCAGCGCGTCGGCCACCGATTGCAGCAGGCCGAAGGCGCCGACCACGTTCGGCCCCTTGCGCATCTGGACCGCGGCCCAGATCTTCCGGTCGCCGTAGACGAGGAAGAGAAGCGACAGCATCACGAAGGCGATGATGCCGAGGCCCTGCACGACGATGAGCAGGAACGTACCCAGTGGTGTTGCCAGAAAGTCCGCCATGTCTGTCCCTCAGCCCGTCCTTCTTAGACCGTCGGTATGCCGCGTTCGGCGCAGTCGGCCACCGCCACTTCCGCGTCGATGGTCTTGATGCCGCGAGGCAGCGTCGGCGAGATGCTGTAAACAGCATCCGCGATCCAAACACCACCCTCTTCCTTCACATTCGTCGTGACCCGCCGGGCGAATCCGGCGTTCTTTTCCAACGCGTAACCGGCAACGACGCAGGCCACGTAAGCCTCGACTTCCTCTGGCCCGCGCGCGCCCTTCATGGTCACCGCAAAGCCGTATAGATCATCGCCCATGCCGAGCGGCTCCGCCGTCTCGTAGACCGGCACCGCCGCACAGGCCGAGAGCGCGGTCAGAAGACCGCCCGTCAGGACCAGAGCCGGCAGGGTCCGCGCCATGATCACTCCGCCGCCATCGGCTTTTGCCCCCGTGCCTTCGCCAACGCCGAAAGCTCCGCCATGACCTGAGACGCCCGTGCGATCGGGTTGGTCAGGTAGAAATCCTTGATCGCGGCCACGAAATCGGCCTTCGCCGGCGCCGTCACCGGCAGCAGCTGCCATGCGTTCTCGGCGACCTCGTCGATCGCGCCCAGATGCGGATGCGCGGCGACCAGCGCCCGGCGCAGCTGCAGCCAGCGAATCCCAGGGCTGCGTCGTGCCCAACTCCGCCGACAGCGCCCGGAGGATCGCCCAGTTCTCCTTCGCCTCGCCCGGCGCGAAACCGGCGCGCAAGGCCAGTTGAGGCCGCCCCTCGGTGTTGACGAAGAGCCCGTTTTCCTCGGTATAGGCCGACGCCGGAAGGATGATATCCGCCCGATGCGCGCCCCGGTCGCCGTGGCTGCCCTGATAGATGACGGTCGCGCCCGGCGCGATCTCCACCTCATCGGCGCCGAGATTGTAGACCACCTCCGCGCCGTCGATGGCCGCACTCAGCCCGCCCTCGGTCACGGCCCCCACATCCATCGCGCCGACACGCGCGGCGGCCGTGTGCAGGACGAGGAACTTCGATTCCGTCATCGCCGCGAAATTCATCGCATGGGCCAGCACCGCCTCACCATCCGCTTCGCGCAGGGCACCCTGCCCGACAATGACGACGGTCTCCTTGCCCAGCGCATCCTCATGCGGCTTGGACGTAAGGCTCGTCAGCGCCTCGCGTCCCGTGCCGATGTGGAAATAGTCATAGGTCAGATCGACAGCGGGCCCGACGACCCCGACCTTCGCACCATGGCTCCATGCCTTGCGGATGCGCGCATTGAGAACCGGCGCTTCGAGGCGCGGGTTGGTGCCGATCAGCATGATCGCCTTCGCGGTGTCGATATCCTCGATCCGCGCCGTGCCGACATAGGCCGAACGGTTCCCCGCAGGCAGCTTCGCGCCATCCGTCCGGCATTCGACCGACCCGCCCAAGCCTTCAACCAGTTGCTTCAGGCTGAACGCCGCCTCGACCGGGGCGAGATCGCCCACCAGCCCCGCGACCTTCCGGCCCTTCATCGCGCTCGCGGCAGCGGCCAGCGCCTCGGGCCATGTCGCCTTGCGCAGCTTCCCGCCCTCGCGGATATAGGGCACGTCCAGCCGCTGCCGGCGCAGCCCGTCACAGACGAAGCGGGTCTTGTCGGAAATCCATTCCTCGTTCACGCCGTCATGGTTGCGCGGCAGGATGCGCATGACTTCGCGGCCCTTGGTATCGACCCGGATGCTCGACCCCAGCGCATCCATCACGTCGATGGTCTCGGTCTTGGTCAGTTCCCACGGCCGCGCGGTGAAGGCGTAGGGCTTCGAGGTCAGGGCGCCGACCGGGCAGAGGTCGATGATGTTGCCCTGAAGGTTCGAATCGAGCGTGGTATTGAGGTAGGAGGTGATCTCCGCATCCTCGCCGCGCCCGGTCTGGCCCATCTGGGTGATGCCTGCCACCTCGGTCGTGAACCGCACGCAACGCGTGCAGGAGATGCAGCGCGTCATCGTGGTGGCGACGAGCGGTCCGAGATCGAGGTCCTCCGACGCCCGCTTAGGCTCCCGGTAGCGCGAGAAATCGACGCCGTAGGCGACCGCCTGGTCCTGCAGATCGCATTCGCCGCCCTGATCGCAGATCGGGCAGTCCAAGGGGTGGTTGATGAGGAGGAACTCCATCACCCCTTCGCGGGCCTTCTTGACCATCGGCGAATTGGTCTTGATCACCGAAGGTGCGCCGTCCGGGCCGGGCCGCAGGTCCTTGACCTGCATCGCGCAGGAGGCGGCGGGCTTCGGGGGCCCGCCCACGACCTCGACCAGACACATCCGGCAGTTGCCGGCGATCGACAGCCGCTCATGGTAGCAGAAGCGCGGGATCTCGATTCCCGCCTGTTCGCAGGCCTGGATCAGCGTGAGGCTCGGATCGACCTCGACCTCGATATCGTCGATGATGATCTTGCGGAGGTTGGACATCAGTTATTCTCCGTGGGAACGTTTGGGCCGGGCGTTTCCGCCGGCGGCCAGGCCATGAAGGCCAGAACGAGAAGCGGCGCGAGCGACAGCGCCGCCGAGATCAGGAACACCCCGACCATCGGCCCGCCGCCCATGACCAGCGAGGCGACGAGGATCCGCGTCAGGATCGCGCCGAGGACCGGGGCCGCGCAGACGAAGAGGATCGCCCCCCGGAACCCCGCCTTCTGGAAGACGATGACATAGAGGACCGAGGCGATGACGGGGCCGAGGAAGGAGAGGATCATCATCGCGTCACCCCGCCCGCCGGATCGCGGAACGCGCGACCGACCGCCGCCGCGCACGGGTTGCCCTTGCGGGCGCTCCCGAAGGCAGTGCGACGGCCAGTGTTCAGGTCCGCGTTATGTAGGCCGTCCGGCGTCATGTCCTCGGGAATTCCTTGCAGTCTGGTTAACGTTTTTTTATCGTCTTTTCAGTCTATTGGCCGGCGTTTCACGGGTGAAACCGGTGCGAAATCACTCCGCCGCCATCGCGCCCATGCGGCCGGTCTTCTTCGCCTTGATCCGGTCCTCGATCTCTTCGCGGTAATGGCGGATGAGGCCCTGGATCGGCCAGGCGGCCGCGTCGCCGAGGGCGCAGATCGTGTGGCCCTCGACCTGCTTGGTCACCTCGAAGAGCATGTCGATCTCTTCGACCTCGGCCTCGCCGGTCACCAACCGCTCCATCACCCGCATCATCCAGCCGGTGCCTTCGCGGCAGGGCGTGCACTGGCCGCAGCTTTCGTGCTTGAAGAACTTCGACAGCCGCCAGACCGCCTTGATGACGTCGGTCTGCTGATCCATCACGATCATGCAGGCGGTGCCGAACGAGGATTTCAACTCCCGCATCCCGTCGTAGTCCATCACCGCCTCTTCGCAGAGTTCGGCCGGCAGGATCGGACAGGAGGCGCCGCCGGGAATCACCGCCTTGAGGTTCTTCCAGCCGCCGCGCACCCCGCCGCCATGCTTCTCGATCAGCTCCTTCATCGAGATCGACATCGATTCCTCGATCACGCAGGGCGTGTTCACATGCCCCGACATGGCGAAGAGCTTCACGCCGGTGTTGTTCGGTCGCCCGAAGCTCGCATACCACTCCGCCCCCCGGCGCAGGATCGCCGGGACGACGGCAATCGACTCGACGTTGTTCACCGTGGTCGGGCAGCCGTAAAGCCCCGCGCCGGCCGGGAACGGCGGCTTCATGCGCGGCATCCCCTTGCGGCCTTCGAGGCTTTCCAAAAGCGCCGTTTCCTCGCCGCAGATATAGGCGCCGGCGCCGTGATGGAGGTAGAGGTCGAAATCGAAACCCGACTTGCAGGCGTTCTTGCCGATCAACCCTGCCCCATAGGCCTCGTCGATCGCCGCCTGCAACGCCTCGCGCTCACGGATGTATTCGCCGCGAATGTAGATGTAGCAGGCATTCGCCCCCATCGCGAAGCTGGCGATCAGACAGCCTTCGATCAGCGTATGCGGATCGTGGCGCATGATCTCGCGGTCCTTGCAGGTCGCGGGTTCGGATTCGTCGGCGTTGACCACCAGATAGGCGGGCCGTCCGTCCGACTGCTTCGGCATGAAGGACCACTTGAGCCCGGTCGGGAAGCCCGCGCCCCCGCGACCGCGCAGGCCCGACGCCTTCACCTGGTCGATGATCCAGTCGCGCCCGTTGGCGAGGATACCGGCCGTCCCGTCCCACTGCCCGCGCTTCTTCGCGCCGGCAAGCGACCGGTCGTGCATCCCGTAGAGGTTGGTAAAGATCCGGTCCTGATCTTTCAGCATTCCTTGGTCCTCATTTCCCCTGGCGATGCCCTCGCCGCCAGATCCGCCAGGTTACGACCAGCGCCCAGAAGAACGCGGCCAGTGCGGCGAGGTCGAAAAGGAAGACGTAGCGGGCATCCCAGCCTTCCTTTCCACCCAGCCATTGCGCCCCGAGCCAGAGGAGCATCGTCGCGGCGATCACCACCGCCACCATCCGCGCCTCGCGCGCGAGGCTTCTGTCTTCGGGCCCGGGTCTTGTCATTCACGCCTCAGTACACGTCCCCTTTGGCGACGCGCGCCGCGAACTCGGTTTTGCCGCCCTCGGCCAGCACCTTGGCCTGCTTGACCCACTCGTCGCGGGTGATGCGGCCGTGGAAGCCCACCATCTTCTCGTCCACGAAGGCGATGTCCTTGGCCTTCCACGAGGCGATCTGGCCGAAATGCCAGACGCCGACCTCGTTGAGAAGCTTTTCCAGCTTCGGGCCGACGCCCTTGATCATCTTCAGATCGTCGGCCTTGCCGCCGCGCGGGGCGGCAAGCATCTCGGGCTCGCCCGCCTTCGGTTCGCCCTTCGACTTCGCCAGCGCCGCATCAAGGCCCTGCGCCGTCGCGCCCTTCGCCTTGGCGGCGGCGGGCTTCTTCTCGGCTGGCTTTCTTGGGGCGGATTTCGCGGCGGGCCTGGCGGCGGATTTCGCGGCGGGCTTCGCGGCCGCTTTCGACGCGCGCGGCTTGACCGGCGACTTCGGCGCAGCGACGGCTGGCGTCGCCGAGGCGACCTTTGCGGGTTCGGCAACGGGCGCGGGGGCAGGTGCGGCGACCGGTTCGGGTGCGCGCGCGACGGCGGCCGGGGCAGCACTCGCTGCCGGGGCGGCAGGGCGCGGCGCGGGTTCGGCGGGCGGCGGCGGCGCGGCGACGGCCTCGTGCGCCGGCTCTTCAGTCCGCGAACAGAACGCCCAGACAAAGAAGGCGCCGAGCGCCACGAAGAAGATCAGCCCGATGAACAGCGCCTTCAGAATTCCGTAATGGGCCACCATTATCAGCATCAGCGCCACGAGTACGCCGCCAGCCAGTGCGACAAGCCACGAATTCCGGCGGCATTCCACCTGTGAAGTCTCAGACATTCCTCTTACTCCCGGTTACCTGGTGTCAGTACACGTCGCCTTTCTTCACTCGCTTGGAAAATTCCGTCTCGCCGCCTCCGGCAAGAAGCTTTGCTTGATCGACCCAGCCGTCGCGGCTTGCACGGCCCTTGAAGCCTTCGAGATTGTCATCGACCCAGGCCAGTTCGGCCGCACTCCAGCCGGCGATCTGGTCGAAATGGTAAAAGCCGAGGCTGTGGAGCAGCGATTCGAGCTTCGGCCCCACGCCCTTGATCATCTTCAGATCGTCCGCCGCGCCCTTGCGCGGCGCCTTGAGCGCGCGGGGCTTCGCCGGCGCCTCGACCGCACGCGCCGGCTCCGCCTTCGCGGGCTTCGCCTTGGAGACGGCGCGCGCCTCCTGCACCGTCACGCCCGTTGCGTCGGCGGGCTTTCCCTTGGCGGGTTTCGGTTCCGCCGCGCGGCCCTTCGCCGGCGTCGCCGGCGCGGCCTTGCCGAGCCACGGGGTCAGAAGTGGCACTTCGGTTCCGTCGATCCGCTTGACCGTATCGCCGAGATCCACCGCGCGCTGGACCGACGCGTTGTATTTCGTCCGGCCGCTCTCGAATTCCTTGAGACTGGTCAGGCCCTTGGCGGGCTCCGACGAATATCGCCCGTTCTGCGGCCCCGGCACCGGCACCTTGCCGGCGGCGAGATCGTCGAGCAGTTGTGCGAGGCTCTCCGCCGTCAGGTCCTCGTAGTAATCCTTGCCGATCTGCGCCATCGGCGCGTTGGCGCAGGAGCCGAGGCACTCGACCTCTTCCCAGGAAAACTTGCCGTCCGCCGACAGCTCATGCGGCCGCGCGGCGATCCTTTCGCGGCAGACCGCGATCAATTCGCCCGAGCCGCAGATCATGCAGGAGGTGGTGCCGCAGATCTGGATATGGGCAACAGACCCAACGGGTTGCAGCTGGAACATGAAGTAGAACGTGGCGACTTCGAGCGCCCGGATATGGGCCATGCCGAGCATGTCGGCGACATGTTCGATGGCCGGGCGGGAGAGCCAGCCCTCCTGCTCCTGCGCGCGCCACAGCAGCGGGATCACGGCGCTCGCCTGACGGCCCTCGGGATACTTCGAGATCTGCCCCTTCGCCCAAGCGAGGTTCGCGGGCGTGAATTCGAAGGCGGCGGGTTGTTCGTGGTACAGGCGGCGGAGCATTCTTTAGGTTCCAATTGCCATTTTGTAAGCGAATATTCCGAAGGCTATCGGCATGAACATCAAGTGACCACCGCCAACGAGCAACGGGACGATGGAGATGGCACTTACGATCACCGGTCCACTTCTCCGAACACGATGTCCATCGTGCCGATGATCGCGGCGACGTCGGCGAGAAGATGGCCCTTGGCCATCCAGTCGATGCTCTGCAGATGCAGGTAGCCCGGCGCGCGGAGCTTGGCGCGGTAGGGTTTGTTGCGTGCCGTCGGCGACGAGGTAGACGCCGAATTCGCCCTTCGGCGCCTCGACGGCGGCATAGACCTCGCCCGCCGGCACGTGGAAGCCCTCGGTATAGAGCTTGAAGTGATGGATCAGCGCCTCCATCGAGGTCTTCATGTCGCGTCGCGACGGCGGCGTGATCTTGCCGCGCGCCAGGATGTCACCCTTGCCGGCAGGGGCGCGGAGCTTGGCGATGGCCTGATGGATGATCGAGATCGACTGCCGCATCTCTTCCATACGGACGAGATAGCGGTCGTAGCAGTCGCCGTTCTTGCCGACCGGGATCTGGAACTCGAACTCGTCGTAGCACTCGTAGGGCTGCGACCGGCGCAGGTCCCAGGCCATGCCCGAGCCGCGCACCATGACGCCGGAATAGCCCCAGCGCAGAGCGTCCTCCTCGGTCACGACGCCGATATCGGCGTTGCGCTGCTTGAAGATGCGGTTCTCGGTCAGAAGCCCGTCGAGGTCGTCCATGAACTTCGGGAACTTCTGCGCCCAGGCCTCGATGTCGTTCGAGCAGGTCGTGCGGCAGGTCCTGGTGCACGCCGCCGGGGCGGAAATAGGCGGCGTGAAGCCGCGCGCCGCAGGCTCGCTCGTAGAACACCATCAGCTTCTCGCGCTCCTCGAAGCCCCAGAGCGGCGGCGTCAGCGCGCCGACATCCATCGCCTGCGTCGTGACGTTCAGAAGATGGTTCAGGATACGGCCGATCTCGGAATAGAGCACCCGGATCAGGCTGGCGCGGCGCGGCACGGGCGTGCCAGTCAGCCGCTCGATCGCCAGGCACCAGGCATGTTCCTGGTTCATCGGCGCGACGTAGTCGAGCCGGTCGAAATAGGGCAGGTTCTGCAGGTAGGTGCGGCTTTCCATCAGCTTCTCGGTGCCGCGATGCAGAAGCCCGATATGCGGGTCGCAACGCTCGACCACCTCGCCGTCAAGCTCCAGCACGAGGCGAAGAACACCGTGCGCCGCAGGGTGTTGCGGGCCGAAGTTGATGTTGAAGTTGCGGATGCGCTGTTCGCCCGTCAGGGCGTCGTCGAAGCCTTTGGACCCGTCCATCACTTCGCCTCCTGCTTTTCATCGCCGGGCAGGATGTACTGCGCCCCTTCCCAGGGAGACATGAAATCGAACTGCCGGTAGTCCTGGACCAGCTTCACCGGCTCGTAGACGACGCGCTTCAGCGCCTCGTCATAGCGCACCTCGGTATAGCCCGTGGTCGGGAAGTCCTTGCGCAGCGGATGACCGCGAAAGCCGTAATCGGTGAGGATGCGGCGCAGGTCCGGATGGCCGGAAAAGAGGATCCCGAACATGTCGAAGACCTCCCGCTCGAACCAGTTGGCCGAGGGGTGGATACCGATGATCGAGGGCACCATGTCCTCTTCCCGCGCGGCCAGCTTCACCCGGATGCGGTTGTTCTGGTACATCGACAGGAAGTGATAGACGACATCGAACCGGACCGGCCGTTCGGGATAGTCGACGGCGGTGATATCGACGAGAGTCGAGAACCGGCAGGTGCGGTCGGCACGCAGGAACTCGACGAATTCCGCGACCCCGCCAAGCGTCACGGTGACGGTCAGTTCGCCGAAGGCGATCTCGGTCGCCAGAACCTCGGCGGGCCGCTTCAACTCGATATGGGCGGCCAGTTCCTCAAGGGCTTCGGACATGTGTTTCTCCTCAGCGGACGAGCGTGCCGGTGCGGCGGATGCGGCGCTGCAGCTGCAGGATGCCGTAAAGAAGCGCCTCGGCCGTCGGCGGACAACCGGGGACGTAGATGTCCACCGGCACGATCCGGTCGCAGCCCCGGACAACCGAGTAGTGAATAGTGGTAGTAGCCGCCGCCATTGGCGCAGGAACCCATCGAGATCACGTAGCGCGGCTCTGGCATCTGGTCGTAGACCTTGCGGAGCGCGGGCGCCATCTTGTTCGTCAGCGTGCCGGCGACGATCATCAGGTCGGACTGGCGCGGGGAGGCGCGCGGCGCGGTGCCGAAACGCTCGAGGTCATAGCGCGGCATCGAGGAATGCATCATCTCGACCGCGCAGCAGGCAAGACCGAAGGTCATCCAGTGCAGCGAGCCGTTGCGCGCCCAGTTGATGATGTCCTCGGTCGTCGTGAGCAGGAAGCCCTTGTCCTGCAGCTCGCGATTGAGCGTCTGGGTCGCGACCTCGCGGTCCGCGCCGGCGGTGTTCGCGCCCGTCATCACGCCCATTCCATCGCCCCCTTCTTCCATTCATAGGCGAAGCCCGCCGTCAGCACGCCCAGGAACACCATCATCGACCAGAACCCCACCATTGAGATGTCCTTGAAGGCCACCGCCCAGGGGAAGAGGAAGGCCACTTCCAGGTCGAAGATGATGAAGAGGATCGAGACGAGATAGAAGCGCACGTCGAACTTCATCCGTGCATCGTCGAAGGCGTTGAAGCCGCATTCATAGGCCGAGACCTTCTCGGGGTCGGGGTTGCGGACCGCGATGATCGCCGCCGCAAGGATCAGCACCAGCCCGAGGGCCACCGCCATGCCGAGAAAGATCAGGATGGGGAGATATTCGCGCAAGAGAATGTCCAACGGCTGGCTCCTACGTCTGGCGCCCGGTCGGGCCGCACGTGATTGGCTCTCGCCCGTTTACTCCCCCACCCTGACGGGGTCAACTCAAGCCGGCGCGTAAAGCGCACCGAAAAACGTGCGGAATCGCGAAATTGCGGACGGTTAGCGGCAACGGGTGTGGCCGGAATGCCGCGCTGCGGCGACTCGGGGGTGGTCAGGCTTTCCAGGCCGGGGCGCGCTTTTCGAAGAAGGCGGCGATGCCTTCCCGGGCCTCCCCGCCTTCCCAGCACCGCACCAGCGCCTGGATCGTCTCGGCGATCACCGCCTCGTCGATGGGCGGGCCGAGGCGGCGGGCGAGGGCCTTGGCGGCCGCGACCGCACCGGGGGCGCAGGAAAGATAGGGCGCGACCTCGGCCTCGACGGCGGCGTCGAGGTCGTCTGGCGCGACGCTCCGCGCCAGAAGGCCCAGCGTCACCGCCTCCCCCGCGTCGAAGATCCGGGCCGACATGAAGACCCGCCGCGCCATCGCCTCGCCCATGCGGGCGAGGACGTAGGGACCGATCGTCGCCGGGATAAGGCCGAGCTTCGTCTCCGCCAGCCCGAATTTCGCGGTCGAGGCGCCGATGGCCACGTCGCAGACCGAGGCCATGCCGACCCCGCCGCCGAAGGCATTTCCCTGGATGCGGCCGATCACCGGCTTGGGGCAGGTATTGAGCGCGTTGAGCATCATGGCAAGCTTCGTCGCCTCCCGCGCCCGCGTCGCGCCGTCCGCCGCCATCTGTTCCTTCATCCAGCCGAGATCGCCGCCGGCGCAGAAGCTTGCGCCCGCGCCGGTCAGGACGATCGCCCGCACCGCCGGATCGCGGCCGAGACGGCCGGCCGCCTCGGTCAGTTCCGCGATCATCGCGGCAGAAAGCGCATTGTGCTTTTCGGCCCGGTCGAGGGTCAGGCGGACCACGCCCCGCTCGTCGGCCGCGATGGAAATCGTCTCATACATCCGTCATATCCTTTCTCCGGCGGGCGCTCAGGCGTTGCCCGACCGCATTTCCCGCGCCATCGCCGCCGCCTCATCCAGAACCGCGCTGTCCAGCCCGGTCTCGAAGCCCAGCGCCGCGAGATGCGCCGCAACCCTTTCGGTCGCGACATTGCCCGCCGCTCCGGGCGCGTAGGGGCAGCCGCCGAGGCCCCCGACCGCCGCGTCGAAGACGCGGAGCCCCCGGGCGAGCGAGGCGTCGATATTGATCAGCGCCCGCCCCGCTGTGTCATGGAAATGCCCGGCCAGCCGGTCTGCGGGCAGGTCGTCCAGCACCGCCGCCAGCATCGCATCCACAGTCTCGGGCTTGCCCTGCCCGATCGTGTCGCCAAGGCTGACCTCGTAGCAGCCCATGTCCCGCAAGGCCGCCGCGACCTTCGCCACCGCCCCCGGCGCGACTGGACCGTCATAGGGGCAGTCCGTCACGACAGAGACATAGCCCCGGACCGGTATACTGTCGGCCCGCGCGGCCTCGGCCACCGGGTGGAACCGCTCCAGGCTCTCGGCGATGGTGCAGTTGAGGTTGGCTTTCGAGAAGCCCTCCGAGGCCGAGGCGAAGATCGCCACCTCTGAGGCCCCGGCGGCCTTCGCGGCCTCGTAGCCTGTCATGTTCGGGGTCAGCGCGGCATAGCGGATACCCGGAGCGCGCCTGATCCCCGCCAGCACCTCGGCGCTGTCGGCCATCTGCGGCACCCATTTCGGGCTGACGAAGCTCGCCACCTCGATCCGGCGGAACCCCGCGCGGCTCAGCAGGTTCACGAGCGCGATCTTCTCCGCCGTCGGAATGATGCGTTTTTCGTTCTGAAGCCCGTCGCGCGGGCCCATCTCGACGATCTCGACGACCTCAGCCATCCCATGCCTCGTAGAAATCGCGGGTGTAGAGCAGGTCGGCCCCCTTCGGCGGCAACGATTTGCGGAAGGCGGGCCGGTCGGTGGCGCGCCCATACCAGGCAGAGAGCGCCGGGAACGGTTCAGGCTTCGCGAAGCGCCGCGCCATGTAAAGCGCCTGCGCCACGCCGATATCGGCGGCGGAAAACCCGCTGTCGAGGAGCCAGTCGCGCCCCATCAGCCGCCGGTCGAGCGCGCCGTAACATTTCTCCAGCCGCTTCGCCTCGATCCGCATCACCGTCGGGCTGCGCATCGCGTCGTCGTAAAGCGCGATATGCTGCTGGGTCAGCGCGGCGGTGTGCTGGCTGATCGTCTCGGCGAAATGCACCCAGATCAGCCAGTCGGCGCGCTCTGGATCGCCAGAGCCTCGACCGAGGCCCTTCTCCGGAAAACGCTCGCAGAGATATTCGGTGATCGCCCCGCTTTCCCAGATCACCCGCCCGTCGATCTCCAGCGCCGGCACCCGCCCGGCCGGATTGAGCGCGAGGTAGTCGATCGAGCGCAGGGACTTGTCGAAGGGATGGACGACCACGTCGAAACGCACCCCAAGCTCGTGGAGGAGCCAGAGCGAGCGCATCGAGCGGGTCTGGTGGCAGTGATGGAGCCGGATCATGCCTTCTCCTCCTCCTCGTCCAGCCGCACGAGCGCCGCGCCGGCCTCGACCTGCGCGCCCGGCGCGACCAGCACTTCGGCCACGGTGCCGTCGCGGGCGGCAGTCAGCGTGTGCTCCATCTTCATCGCCTCGAGCACGGCAAGCCGGTCGCCCGCCTTCACCCCTTGTCCCGCCGCGACGAAGACCGCCTTCACGAGGCCCGGCATCGGCGACAGGGTCAGCCCGCCGCCCGCCGCCGCGCTTTCGCGGTCAAGCGGGTCGATGAGGTCGAAATGCCAGGCACCCGGCCCGAAGATGCTCACCCTGCCGGGCGTGCGGACGATCCGCGCGCCGGAGGGCCGGCCGTTCACCCACCACATGTCACCCCGGAGCACGCAATCGGCGGTCTCATCGTCGACCGTCACCCGGGCATTGCCGGGGCCATGCATCTCGATCACCGCATCGACGTCGTCCAGCGTCACAGTCCGCTTCAGCGGCGCCCAGATGGAAAAGCCCGAGAGCGGGCCTCCACCATCGGCAAGGCCGCCCGCGCCGAGAGCGGCGAGCGCCCGGACCGCGAGGCCGGGTGCGGCGGCGGCCGTCAGCGCGTCGAGGTCGCGGGCGATGAGTCCGGTATCGACGTCGCCCGCCGCGAAGCCCGGATGCCGGGCGAGCGCGCCGAGGAAGGAGAGGTTGGTGACCGAACCCGCGACTTCGGTATCCTCAAGTGCCGCGCGCAGTCTCGACAGCGCGATGGCGCGGGTGGGTCCGTGGACGATGATCTTCGCGATCATCGGGTCGTACCACGGGCTGATCGTGTCGCCGGGGCGGACCCCGGTATCGGCGCGCGCGCCGTCGGGGAAGCGCAGATGGGTGAGCGTTCCGGTCGCGGGCAGGAAGCCGGCGGGCACGTCCTCGGCATAGAGCCGCGCCTCGAAGGCGTGGCCGTCGAGGCGCAGATCCTCCTGCCGCGAGGTCAGGGGCTCGCCGCTCGCGACGCGGAGCTGCCATTCGACGAGGTCGATGCCGGTGACGGCCTCGGTCACCGGATGCTCGACCTGAAGCCGCGTGTTCATCTCCATGAACCAGAAGCGGTCGGGCCGGAGGCCGTCCGAGGCATCGACGATGAATTCGACCGTGCCGGCGCCGCTGTAGCCGATCGCCTCGGCGGCGCGGACCGCCGCCTGGCCCATCGCCGCGCGCATTTCTTCCGTCATGCCGGGGGCCGGCGCCTCCTCGATCACCTTCTGGTGGCGGCGCTGGAGCGAGCAGTCGCGTTCATAAAGGTGGACGGCGCGGGTGCCGTCGCCGAAGACCTGCACTTCGATATGGCGCGGGCTTCTCGACGAACTTCTCGATGAGGACGGCGGGATTTCCGAAGGCCGTCCGCGCCTCGCCTCGGGCGCTTTCGAGTTCTTCGGCGAAGTCCTGCGGACGCTCGACAAGCCGCATCCCCTTGCCGCCGCCACCCGCCACGGCCTTGATGAGGACCGGGTATCCGACCGTATCCGCCGCGCCGGCGAGGTGGTCCGGGTCCTGGTTCTCGCCATGATAGCCCGGCACGACCGGAACGCCCGCCTTCTCCATCAACGCCTTGGCCGCGTCCTTCAGAGCCCATTGCCCGGATCGCCTTGGCCGAGGGACCGATGAAGATGAGGCCGGCCGCCTCGACCGCATCGACGAAATCGGGGTTTTCGGACAGGAAGCCGTAGCCGGGATGGATCGCCTCCGCCCCCGTCGCCCGCGCCGCAGCGATGATCGCGTCGCCGCGCAGGTAGCTGTCCTTCGGGGCCGGCCCGCCAATATGCACCGCTTCGTCCGCCAGGGTCACATGGCGGGCGGTGGCGTCGGCGTCGGAATAGACGGCGACAGTGGCGACGCCGAGCTGGCGCGCCGTGTCGATGATCCGGCAGGCGATCTCGCCCCGGTTGGCGATCAGGATCTTAGTGAACATCGGATTTCCCTTGTGGCAAGGCCGGGGGTTTTCCACCCCCGGACCCCCGAAGGTATTTTTCCCACGATGAAAGCACAAATTGCGCCTTTGTGCCGGGAAGGCGGTGCCGTCGGACGGTGATGAGGCCCGATGCGGTCGGGACGATACCCGCGCCGAGCAAGGTCCTTGGGTCGGCGGGCCACCACCCGCGCCTCTGCCGGCGCGACGGCCGCCGGCGATCGCGGGTTATCGGGATCAATTTGGTCTTGCGACGCCCCATCGCTCACATCCGGAAGACGCCGAAACGCGTCGGCTCGATGGGGGCGTTGAGCGCCGCCGAAAGCGACAGCGCCAGCACCTCCCGCGATTTCCTCGGGTCGATGATGCCGTCGTCCCAAAGGCGCGCGGAGGCGTAAAGCGGATGCGACTGTTCCTCGAACATCTCGATCGTGGGGCGCTTGAACTCGGTCTCTTCCTCGGCGCTCCAGGTGCCGCCCGCGCGCTCGATCCCGTCGCGCTTCACCGTCGCCAGCACGCCGGCGGCCTGCTCGCCGCCCATCACCGAGATCCGGCTGTTGGGCCAGGTCCAGAGGAAACGCGGGGAATAGGCGCGGCCGGCCATGCCGTAATTGCCGGCGCCGAAGGAGCCGCCGACCAGCATGGTGATCTTCGGCACGTTGGTCGAGGCGACCGCCGTCACCATCTTCGCCCCGTGGCGGGCGATGCCTTCGTTCTCGTATTTGCGGCCCACCATGAAGCCGGTGATGTTCTGCAGGAACACCAGCGGGATGTTGCGCTGGCTGCAGAGTTCGACGAAATGCGCGCCCTTCACGGCGCTTTCGGAAAAGAGCACCCCGTTGTTGGCGACGATCCCGACCGGGCAGCCCGCGACATGGGCGAAGCCCGTCACCAGCGTCTCGCCGAAGCGCGGCTTGAACTCGTCGAAGCGCGACCCGTCGACGACGCGCGCGATGACCTCGCGGATGTCATAGGGAGTGCGGAGGTCGGCGGGGACCAGCCCGAGGATTTCCTCGGGGTCGTAGGCCGGGTCCTCCGGGCTTTGCCACTGCACGGTCGCGGGCCGGGCCCGGTTCAGGTGCGATACCGCCCGGCGGGCGAGTGCCAGCGCATGGGCATCATCCTCGGCGAGGTAGTCGGCGACGCCCGAGAGCCGCGTGTGGACATCGCCGCCGCCAAGGTCCTCGGCGCTGACGACCTCTCCCGTCGCGGCCTTCACCAGAGGCGGGCCGGCGAGGAAGATCGTCCCCTGCTCCTTCACGATGATCGAGACGTCGGACATCGCGGGGACGTAGGCCCCCCCGGCGGTGCAGGAGCCCATGACGACGGCGATCTGTGGAATGCCCTTCGCGCTCATCCGCGCCTGGTTGTAGAAGATGCGGCCGAAATGGTCGCGGTCGGGGAAAACCTCGTCCTGATTGGGCAGGTTGGCGCCGCCTGAATCGACGAGGTAGATGCAGGGCAGGCAGTTCTCCTCGGCGATCTCCTGGGCGCGGAGGTGCTTCTTCACTGTCATCGGATAGTAGGTGCCGCCCTTCACCGTGGCGTCGTTGGCGACGACCATGACCTCCTGCCCATGCACCCGTCCGATCCCGGCGATCAGACCGGCGGCGGGGGCATCGCCGCCATAGAGTCCGTGCGCGGCGGTCGCGCCGATCTCGAGGAAGGGGGAACCGGCGATCGAGCAGGTTCGCCACCCGCTCGCGCGGCGGCATCTTGCCGCGCGAGACATGGCGGGCGAGGGACTTCTCGCCGCCCCCGGCGGCGGCGATGGCGGGCGGCTTCGGCGATGGTCGCCAGCATCGCCTCATGCGCCGCGCGGTTGGCGCGGAACGTGTCCGAGGTGGGCAGGACGGAGGAGGTCAGACGCATTCCTGTCAGTTCCCCCGCATGTCGCGCAATTCGATCGTCCGCCGCGCAGTCATGACCATCATGCAGTTGGCGGCAACAACCGTCCGTAACGAACCGTCCCGCCAGATGGGCGTATTGCAGGCCGCATTCGGCATCACGATACGCGATCCATGCCCGCTGCGCCGATAGCAGCTGTTCAGCTACGTCGGCCTCCAGCGATGCCCGCGTCGCGGTGTATTCACGATTAAGAACCGTATCCCACACCGCCGTTTCGGCCAGTATACAATTCGTGATACCCAAGGTCGTTTCGCCGCCCGGCGTGGATGCCTGGCAGGCATTCGACGCCGCGCCGAGGCATTGCGGATCAACTGTGCCGACAGGTGTTCCGGCGAGACACGCCTCGACCTGTGCATGATCGACGGTGGCGTTCTGAGCCAAACTCGCGGTCGGCGCGACCAGCCAGATGATCAGAGCGAGGCGGCCTGCCCGGTTCACCCCATCGCCCCCATCAGTTCGCGCCCGATCAGCATCCGGCGGATCTCGCTCGTCCCGGCGCCGATCTCCATCAGCTTGGCGTCGCGGAACATGCGGCTGACGGCGCTTTCGTTCATGAAGCCGGTGCCGCCCATCGCCTGCACCGCCTGATGCGCGACCGTCATCGCCTCTTCGGAGGCATAGAGCACCACCGCCGCCGCGTCCTGGCGCGTGACCTCGCCCCGGTCGCAGGACCGCGCCACCTCGTAGATATAGGCGCGGGCGGAGTTCATCTTGGTGTACATGTCGGCGATCTTGCCCTGCATGAGCTGGAACGACCCGATCGGCTGGCCGAACTGCTTTCGCTGGGCGAGGTAGGGCATGACCTCGTCCATGCAGGCCGCCATGATGCCGGTGCCGATGCCGGAAAGAACCACCCGTTCGTAATCGAGGCCGGACATCAGGACGCGGACGCCCTTTCCTTCCGTCCCGAGCACGTTCTCGAACGGAACCTCGACATCCTCGAAGATCAGCTCGGCCGTATTCGATCCCCGCATCCCGAGCTTGTCGAAATGCTTCGAGGTGGAGAAGCCCTTGAAGGTCTTTTCCACGATGAAGGCGGTGATGCCCTTCGAGCCTGCATCGGGATCGGTCTTGGCATAGACGACAAGAGTGTCGGCATCCGGCCCGTTGGTGATCCAGAACTTGGTGCCGTTGAGGACATAGTAGCCGTTCCGCTTCTCGGCCTTCAGCTTCATCGACACGACGTCGGACCCCGCCCCCGCCTCCGACATCGCGAGCGCGCCGACATGGTCGCCGGAGATCAGGCCCGGCAGGTATTTTCGCTTCTGCGCATCCGTGCCGTTGAGCTTGATCTGGTTGACGCAAAGGTTCGAATGCGCGCCGTAGGAGAGGCTGACCGAAGCCGAGGCGCGCGCGATTTCCTCGATGGCGATGACATGGGCGAGATAGCTCATCCCCGCCCCGCCGTATTCTTCCGGAACGGTGATGCCGAGAAGCCCGAGATCGCCCATCTCTTTCCAGAGCTCCGCCGGGAAGTCGTTGCTGCGGTCGATCTCCGCCGCCAGCGGCTTTACCCGGTCTTGCGCCCAGCGATGCACCATGTCGCGCAGAGCCTCGACCTCGTCGCCAAGATGGAACGTCATGGACGCGGTGAACATCGGCTTCCCCTCCCAGGAACTGAACGTATGTTCAATTCATAGATCGAAGCCCGAGTCGGGTCAAGATGGCACCGTCGCGGCAACCTTGGAGCCGCCGGGGCGTTGTGTCATCGTCCGCCCTGACCCGACAAAGGAGATTTCCATGCGCGTCCGCCTGTTCCTCGCCGCCCTCGCTGCGGTCACTGCCCTTCCCGCCCTCGGCGAAGTCGTTGGCAAGGTCGGCGTCGACTGGGTCGGCAACGACATCTATGTCGAGGCGATCCCCGATCCCGAGGTCGAGGGCGTGACCTGCCACATCGCCTATTTCGACCGCTCGGTGATCGACCGCCTCAGCCAGGGCAACTGGTTCGAGGATCCGTCCTATTCCGCGCTCGACTGCCGCCAGACCGGGCCGATCACGCTCGGCGATATCGACCGGGGCCGCGATGGCGAGACGATCTTTTCCGAAGGCACCTCGCTTATCTTCAAGTCGCTCAAGGTGACGCGGATCTTCGACGAGAAGAACAAGACACTGATCTACCTCGCCCATGCGTCGGAGCTGACGCAAGGATCGGGCAAGATGTCGCTCTCGACCGTGCCGCTCTACGACGCGGACGGCCAATAGGGGGCGCTGCCCCCTCCCCCGGACGGGGCCCGGGGTTCACCCCCGAGGTATTTTCGAACAGAAGAGAAGCGGGATCAGTCCGCCGCCGGGCTGTCAGCGACCTCGGCATCGCTCTGGAAGACGGCCGCGACGTCCTCGCGCAGGATGCGTGCGATGAGGGCCGCGTCGGCCTCCGAGAAGGTCAGGGGCAGACGCATGTCGATCAGCCCGGCAAGGATGCGGTCGGTGCGCGGCAGGCTCTGGGCCGGCGCGTAGCGCCAGGTATCGTGACGCGAGGTGAAGCCCGTGGGCTCGTCGGCGCCGAACCATTTCAGCTCCACCCCGCGCGCGGCGGCGCGCGACAGGAGCGCGCGGACCTTGCCCGCCGGCCAGTCCGGCAGCAGGAACTGGAAGGAGGAGGCGACATAGGCCTCCGCCTCGGGCCGCGCGATCAGGTGCAGGCCGGGCGTGTCCGCCAGGCCCCTCTCCAGCACCCGGTAAAGCGCGTTCCAGCGGGCGCATTGGCGCGGCAGGTCGGCAAGCTGCGGCCGCAGGATCGCCGCGCGCAGGTTGTCCATCCGGCCCGAAACGTTGGGGGTGAGGAATTTCACCCGCTCGAAAACCTCGGCCGGTGGCGCCGCGCGGTGGCGGCCGTAAAGCATGTAGCTGCCCGACAGGATCGTCGCCCGTGCCATCAGATCGGCATCGTCCGAGACGATCAGCCCGCCCTCGCCCGAATTCATGTGCTTGTAGGTCTGGGTCGAATAGCACCCCGCGATGCCGTGACGCCCCGAGGGCACGCCATTCCACGCCGCCCCCATCGTATGGGCGCAATCCTCGATCACGGGCAGGGCGGCGGCGCGGCAGACCGCCATCAGCCGGTCCATGTCGCAAAGATGCCCGCGCATGTGGCTGAGACAGGAGCGCCTTCGCGCCCGCCGCCTTGGCGGCGAGATCGTCGATGTCGATCGTCAGGCTCTCGGTCGTCTCGACGAAGACCGGCACGGCGCCGACGGCCGCGATCGCGCCCGGCACCGGGGCGAGGGTGAAGGCATTGGTCAGCACATGGTCGCCGTGACCGATGCCCAGCGCCCGCAGCGCGCATCCGAGCGCATAGCCGCCCGACGCGACGGCGAGGCAGTATTTCGCGCCCGTGAAGGCCGCGAACTCCTCTTCGAGGAGGGCCACCTCGGCGATCTCGCCGGGCACGGTGTTGTAGCGGTGGAGCCGTCCGTGGCGAAGCACGCGCAACGCCGCCTCGATCCCCGCCTCGGGGATCGGCTCCTGCTGGGTGAAACTGCCGGTGAAACGCCTCGCTCATGCCGGCTCTCCCAAGATCTCCGCCGCCAGCGACGGCAAGGCGTCGAAATGATCGAGAAGCGCCTCAGGAGCCAGCCGGCGGATGCCCTGCCCTTCGGGCCCGAAGGTGACGAGCGCCACCGGAACGCCCGCGGCGGCGGCGGTGTTGCGGTCCGTCTCGGTATCGCCGATCAGCATCGACCGGGCGACGGCCCCGCCGGCGCGTTCGACCGACAGGCGGTAGGGCGCGGGATCGGGCTTGCGGACCGGCAGCGTATCGGCCCCGACGAGCGATCCGAACAGGTCGCGCACGCCGAGCCGGGCCATCAGGACCTCTGCCAGCCGTTCGGGCTTGTTGGTGCAGATGCCGGTCACGAAGCCCGCGTCACGGAGGGCACGCACCGCGGCGACGGCACCGGGATATAGCCGGGTCTCGCGGCTGATCCCGTCTTCATAGGCTTCAAGAAACCGTGGAAATACGCGCTCCACATCGTCCTCGCCCCGGGTTCCAAGCCGCGAAAAGCCGAGCCGCAGCATTGCGCGGCCGCCATGAAACGCCGTCAGTGCGTCCGCCAAAGGATCAAGCAGGTCGCCTGCGCCGAGATCGCGAAAACAGGCATTCGCCGCGGCGATGAGGTCGGCCGACGTATCGGCCAGCGTCCCGTCGAGATCGAAGATTACCGTGCGCATGCGGCCCAGCCCCTGTAACCTGCCGAAAGGAACTTTGATCCCCGCCCCCTTGCGGCGTCCGGGGCCTTGGTTAAAACGGGCCGGACCCGAAGGAAAGCTTATTCATGGCCAACGCGCTCATCATTCTCGCCGCCGGACAGGGGACGCGGATGAATTCCGACCTACCCAAGGTTCTGCACCCGCTCGGGGCGGCGCCGCTCCTGCACCACGCGATGAACGCGGGCGCGGCCCTTGCGCCGGAGCGGACGATCGTCGTCGTCGGCCATGGCGGCGACCAGGTGCGCAAGGCCGCCCTCGCCTGGGACGAGACCGCCGAAATCGTCGTGCAGGAGGAACAGCTCGGCACCGGCCATGCCGTCGCCCAGGCCCTGCCGTTGCTTGCGGGACTTCGATGGCCGGGTCGTCGTGCTCTTCGGCGACACCCCCTTCATCCGCGCCGAGACGCTGGAGACGCTCGCGGCCTCGACCGCCGACGTCACCGTGCTCGGCTTTCACGATCATAGCCGGCCGCAGCGCTACGGGCGGCTCGTCGTCGAGAATGGCGAGCTCTCGCGGATTGTCGAGTTCAAGGACGCGACACCTTCCGAACGCGAGATCACGCTGATCAACAGCGGTGTCGTCGCCTGCGACGCGCCGCGTTCTCGCCGATCTCGTTGCCGGGCTGACCAACGACAACGCGGCCGGCGAATACTACCTGACCGACATTGTCGCGATTGCCCGCGCGCGCGGCCTCTCCACCGCCGCCGAGACCTGCCCCGAGGAGGAGACGCTCGGCATCGACACCCGCGTCAGCCTCGCCGCGGCCGAGGCGGTCTTCCAGGCCCGCGCCCGGGCCGAGGCGCTCGAGAACGGCGTCACCCTGACCGCCCCCGAAACCGTGTTCTTCGCCCTCGACACCGTCGTCGGCCGCGATACCGTGATCGGCCCGAATGTCATCTTCGGCCCCGGCGTCACGGTCGGAATCCGAGGCAGAGATCCTTCCCTTCTGCCATCTCGAAGGCTGCCACATCTCGCGCGGTGCCCGCGTCGGCCCCTTCGCCCGGCTCCGCCCCGGCGCCGAACTGGCCGAGGACGTCCATGTCGGCAACTTCGTCGAGATCAAGAATGCGATCCTCGACGAGGGCGTGAAGGTCGGCCACCTCACCTATCTCGGCGACGCCCATGTCGGCGAGCATGCGAATATCGGCGCGGGTACCGTCACCTGCAACTACGACGGGGTGATGAAGCACCGGACCGAGATCGGCGCGCGGGCCTTCATCGGCTCCGACACGATGCTGGTCGCCCCCGTGACGATCGGCGCCGGCGCGCTGACGGGCTCGGGTTCGGTGATCACCGAGGACGTGCCCGACGACGCGATCGCGCTCGGTCGGGCGGCGCAGGTGATCAAGCCGGGCCTCGCCAAGAAATTGTTCGAAAAATTAAAGGCTGACCAAGGCCAAAAAGCAGAAAGAAGCAGAGTAATGTGCGGTATTGTCGGGGTGCTCGGGCACCATGAAGTCGCGCCGATCCTCGTGGAGGCGCTGAAGCGGCTCGAATATCGCGGCTACGATTCCGCCGGGATCGCGACCGTGAACGACGGCAGGCTCGACCGCCGGCGCGCCGTGGGCAAGCTCGTCAACCTCTCCGACCTTCTGGTCCACGATCCGCTGCCCGGCAAGGCCGGGATCGGCCACACCCGCTGGGCGACCCACGGGGCCGCCACCGTCGTCAACGCCCATCCCCACCGCTCGGGCCCCGTCGCGGTCGTCCACAACGGCATCATCGAGAACTTCCGCGAACTGCGCGCCGAGATGAAAGCCGCCGGCATGTCCAGCGAGACCGAGACTGATACCGAAACCGTGGTGATGCTGACGCGCCACTTCACTGGATCAGGGCATGTCCCCGCGCGAAGCCGCTGTCGCCACGCTCCGCCGGCTCGACGGCGCCTTCGCGCTCCTCTTCCTCTTCGACGGCGAGGAAGACCTGATGATCGCCGCCCGCAAGGGCTCGCCCCTCGCCATTGGACACGGCGACGGCGAGATGTTCGTTGGCTCCGACGCCATCGCGCTCGCGCCGATGACCAATCGGATCACCTATCTCGAAGAGGGCGACTATGCCTTCGTGACCCGCGAGGGCGTGGAGATCTTCGATATCGAGGGCCGCCGCGCCAACCGCGAGGTCACGCGCATCCAGCTCGACCAGACTCGTATCGAGAAGGCCGGCTACAAGCATTTCATGGCCAAGGAGATCGCCGAGCAACCGGTCGTGCTTGCAGATGCGATCAAGCACTACACGGCCGGTGGCGCGATCAACCTGCCCGAAAACCTTGATTTCTCCGGCCCTCGACCGGGTGACGATCGTCGCCTGCGGCACCGCTTTCTATGCCGGCCTCACCGCGAAATACTGGTTCGAAAGCCTTGCGGGCCTTCCCTGCGAGGTCGATATCGCCTCGGAATTCCGCTACCGCGAGCCACCGATGCCGGCCCGGTCCTTCGCGATCTTCGTCAGCCAGTCCGGAGAGACGGCCGACACGCTTGCCGCGCTGCGCTACTGCGACGGCAAGGTTGCGAATATCGTCTCGGTGGTGAACGTCCCCACCTCCTCCATCGCGCGGGAAAGCGACGTCGTCGCTGCCGATCCTCGCCGGGGTGGAGGTCTGGCGTCGCCTCGACCAAGGCCTTCACCTGCCAGCTCACCGTCCTCGCTTCTCCTCGCGCTGAAGGCGGCCCATGACCGCGGCCGCATCGACGACGCGTCTCTTGCCGGGCACCTGGCCGACCTCGTCACCCTGCCGGGCCTGATGAACCAGACCCTCGGCGCGCGAACCAATCATCGCCGCGATGGCCGCGGCCTTGGCCGAGGCGCAGGACGTCCTCTTCCTCGGTCGAGGCCCGATGTTTCCGCTCGCCCTCGAAGGTGCGCTTAAGCTTAAGGAAATCAGCTATATACATGCCGAAGGTTATGCATCTGGCGAACTCAAGCACGGCCCCATCGCGCTGATCGACAAGACCGTCCCGGTCGTCGTCTTTGCCCCGCGCGACGCGCTCTTCGACAAGACCGTCTCGAACATGCAGGAGGTGATGGCGCGGCACGGCAAGGTCCTGCTCGTCACCGACGCGCAAGGCGCGAAGGAGGCCGGCGAGGGCACCTGGTCGGTGCTGACCATGCCCGACATCCCGGTGCTCCTCGCACCGATCCTCTACGCGCTGCCGGCCCAGCTTCTGGCCTATCACGCGGCGGTGGCGAAGGGGACCGATGTCGACCAGCCGCGCAACCTCGCCAAGTCCGTGACGGTCGAATGACGCCGGAAGCGGCCCTCGCCCAACTCCGCGCCAGGGCCGATCCCGAGCGCGCGGCGGGGGCGGCCGCTTACCACAAGGCCGCCCGCGACTATCTCGGCGTGCCGGTTCCCGACATCACCGAGCTGGCGAAGGAATGGCGGGCCGATCTCGACGTGCCGGGCCGTGTCGCCCTCGCCGATGCGCTCTGGAAAACCGACATCCACGAGGCCCGCATCGCCGCCGCCAAGCTCCTGACCCAGGCGCGGATCAGGGACGATGCCGGCGCCTGGCAGCTCATCGCCTCCTGGGTGCCGGATTTCGACTCCTGGGCCATCGCCGACCACGCCTGCGACGCCGGCGAACGGCGGCTGGTCGCCGACCCCTCGCGCCTCGACGAGGTCGAGGGCTGGACCCGTTCCGACCATATGTGGGCTCGCCGCGCCGCCCTCGTCATCACGCTGCCCTGGACCAAGCAGAACCACCCGACGGCGCAGGACCTCGCCATCCGCGACCGCGTCCTCGGCTGGGCCGCCCGCTACGTGGACGACCGCGACTGGTTCATCCAGAAAGCCATCGCCTGGTGGCTGCGCGACCTCTCGAAGCACGACCCCGACCGGACCCGCACCTTCCTCGAAACCCACGGAGTCACGGCTCAAGCCTTTCGCCCGGAAGGAAGCGGGAAAATACCTCTAAGCTTCTTCTGTTCCTGAGAAATTCGGGGCGGCGGCAAGTTCGCCACCGGTTCAAAAACGGCCGGCGCGGGCGGCGCCCAGGGGTTCACCGCCCTCGCAGTTCCCGGCGCAGGATCTTCCCCGTCGCCGTCATCGGAAGGCTTTCGCACCGCTCTATCCAACGCGGCACGACATGCGGGCTGATCCGCGCCTTGACGCGCTCGATCAACGCCGTCTCCAACCCCTCCCAATCCGCCCCCTCGCGCAGCGTCACGAAGGCCTTGACCACCTCGCCCCGGATCGGATCCGGCACGCCCACGCAGGCCGCCATCACCACATCGGGATGCCCGGTCAGGCAGTTCTCGATCTCAGACGGCCCGATCCGGTAGCCGGCGGAGGAGATGATGTCGTCGTCCCGCGCGACGAAGGTCACATAGCCCTCGCCGTCCATCATTCCGAGATCCCCCGTCTTCAGCCAGTCGCCCACAAACTTCGCCGCAGTCGCCTCCGGTTTCCCGAGATATTCCAGGAACATGACCGGGTGCCCGCGCCGTATCGCGATCTCACCAACCTCTCCCTTCGGCACCGGCGTGCCGCCCGCGTCGATCACCGCCACCTCCGCCCCCGGCACCGGCCGCCCCATCGTGCCGGGCTTCGTCGGAAACAGCCCCTCGGCGGAACAGACGACGAGGTTGCACTCGGTCTGGCCGTAGATCTCGTTGATCGGCGCCCCGAGTGCGCGGCGCCCCCAGTCGAGCATCTCCGCGCCGAGGCTCTCGCCCCCCGACGACACAGCGCGCAGGGCCAGCCCCTTCGGAACCGCGGCACCCCGCATCAGCTTCAGCGCCGTCGGCGGCAGGAAGAGGTTCGTCGCCTTCTGGTCGCGGATCAGCCGGAACGCCTCGTCCGGATCGAACTTCCGCATCCGGCGCGAGATGAGCGGCACGCCGTAGTAGAGGCAGGGCATCGCCATATCCATCAGCCCGCCGATCCAGGCCCAGTCGGCCGGGGTCCAGCCGACGGCACCAGGCCTGGGGAAGAACCCCTGGCTCAGCTCGACATTCGGCAGATGGCCGAGAAGGAAGCGGTGGGCATGGAGCACCCCTTTCGGTGCGCCCGTCGTGCCGGAGGTGTAGACCAGCACTGCCGGATCCGCCGCCGCCGTGACGGCGGGCTCCAGCCCCTCCGACGCCGCCGCGATCTCCGCCCAGAAATCGCGAACGGGCGGGGCGGCCGGGTCGATGCAGTAGACTTCGCGAAGGTCGGGCAGTTCGCCCCGGATCGCGCCGAGCTTTTCCAGGCTCGCCCCGTCCGTCACCACGACCCGCGCGGTCGCGTCCGCCAGCCGGTAGGCCAGCGCATCGGGTCCGAAGAGGGTGAAGAGCGGCAGCACCACAGCGCCAAGCTTCATCGCCGCGAAATGCGCTATCAGGACCGCCGGCCCCTGCGGCAACAGCACCGCGACCGTGTCGCCCCGCCCAAGTCCCCGCGCCCGGAAGGCATTGGCGAGCCGGTCGGAGGCCGCTTTCAGGTCGCCGTAGCTCCAGCGCCGAGCCTCGCCCGACGCGGAAAGGTCGATGAGAGCGAGGCGCCCCGGCTCCGCCCGCGCGTGGGAGTCGCAGCATGCCTCGGCGATGTTGAACTTCGCCGGAACCCGCCAGCGGAACCCGGTACGAAGCGCCTCCCAGGACAGCCCTTCCTGCAGAAGCGCGCGGCTCATGCGACGGCCCGGTCGGGGCGCGTCACGGTCGATATATGGGGACGACGGGCCTTCATGGCCGCGACGATAGTCCGCCCTGCCCGCCCCTTCAACGCCCGCTTTCCGCTTGCCGCGGCCGCGCCCCGGGCTTACCTTCTATGCATGGCTCCGCTCATCGACCCCTTCGCCCGTCCGATCTCCTACCTGCGCGTCTCGGTGACGGATCGCTGCGACTTCCGCTGCACCTACTGCATGGCCGAACACATGCAGTTCCTGCCGAAAAAGGACCTCCTGACGCTTGAGGAACTCGACCGGCTCTGCTCCGCCTTCATCCGGCTCGGGGTGGAGAAACTGCGCATCACCGGCGGCGAACCCCTCGTCCGGCGCGACATCATGACCTTCTTCAAGGCGATGTCGCGGCACCTGGAGACGGGGGCGCTGAAGGAGTTGACGCTGACCACCAACGGCTCGCAGCTCGCCCGTTTCGCGGCCGACCTCGTGGCCTGCGGGGTGCGGCGCGTCAATGTCTCACTCGACACGCTCGATCCGGCGAAGTTCCAGGCGATCACCCGCTGGGGCCGGCTCAACCAGGTGATGGACGGGCTCGCGGCGGCGAAGGCGGCCGGGCTTCGGGTGAAGATCAACACGGTGGCGCTGAAGGGCTTCAACGAGGACGAGCTTTTCGCGCTTCTCGACTGGTGCGCCGGCGAAGGCCACGACCTCACCTTCATCGAGGTGATGCCGATGGGCGAGATGGGCGAGGAGTTGCGGCTCGACCAGTACTGGCCGCTGAAGGACCTGCGCGCGCGTCTGGCCGAACGCTTCACGCTGACCGACCTCGCCGAACGCACCGGCGGGCCGGCGCGCTATGTGCGGATCGAGGAGACCGGCCAGAAGATCGGCTTCATCACCCCCCTTACCCATAACTTCTGCGAAAGCTGCAACCGGGTGCGGGTGACCTGCACGGGCGAGCTTTTCATGTGCCTCGGACAGGAAGACAATGCCGACCTCCGCGCGCCCTTGCGCGCCTCGGGCGACGATGCGGCGCTGGAAACCGCGATCCGGGCAGCCATCGCCCGCAAGCCCAAGGGCCACGATTTCGACTATTCCCGCCAGAAGGTCGCGGGCCAGATGACCCGGCACATGAGCCATACCGGCGGGTAAGGTAGGGTGGGTTCAAACCCGCCTCTCGTCAGAAGCACACTCACCCCGACCGCAGCCGCGCCCATTCACCCGGCGTCACGCCTTCGACCTCGCGAAAGACGCGGATGAGGTGCGAGACATCGCAGAACCCGGTCTCGGCCGCGATCTCCGTCACCGATTGCTCTCCCCGCTCCAGAAGCGCCCGCGCCTGCTCGAGCCGCACCCGGCGTCCCGCCTCGGCCGGCGTGATCCCGAGCGCGCCGGCGAAATGCCGTTCGAGCTTCCGCCGCCCGACACCGAGTTGGGCCGCGAGGCGCGCGATGGAAAGCGGTGTCTCGGGATATTGCTGCATGATCAGAAGTGCCCGCTTGACCAGGGGATCGCGGGCCGTCAGCGCGATCGGCAGGCCCGGCTGCGGCCGTTCGCCCGCCTGTGCCTCGTCCACGATCATGATCGACAGGCTTTTCCGCGCCGCCGCCCGGCCGATATGGCGGTCGACCAGATAGGCCGCCAGATGCGCGGTCGAGGCGCCGCCGGAGGAGGTGAGCCGATCCCGGTCGACGACGAAGATCTGGTCGGTGACCGGGATCAGGTCCTCGAATTCCTGCAGGAAATCCTCGCGGTGAAACCAACTCACGCAGCAGCGGTAGCCCTGCATCAGCCCGGCGCGGTGAAGGATGAAGGCCCCGGTGCAGAGCCCGATCAGAGGCACCTTCATCTCCGCCGCGCGCCGCAGGAAGCCGATGGCCTCGGGCCCGAGCTGCTGGGTTCCGCTGATCAGCCCGCCGACGACGGCGATGTAGTCGAAACGCCGCGGATCGCCGAGCCGCTCGTCAGGCGTGACACTCAGCCCGCAGCTGCTTTCCACCGGCTCCAATGTTGGCGCGATAACCTTCCACGAACACAGGATCGGCCGCGATCGGTCGCCCTCGTCCGCGGCGAGACGCAGGACGTCGACGAAATTCGCCAGCGCCGCGAGGGTGAAGCGGCGGGCAGGGACGATGCCGATGCGCAGGCGTGAGGTGGCGGACATGGCGGCCTTCCGGGGGGCGTGACGCGAATGTAACGCCAATATGACGCATGGGTCCAACCATTCGGCGCCGAAATCGACAAGAGTCCGGTCACTTTGCGACAAGGGCCCGGTCCCGGGCGCGTTCCTGACGAGAGGTCCAGCTGCCATGTCCCACCAAAGCCCGATCCGCGCGATGCACAAGGTCGCCCGCCCCGCCTCGCATCCCGACAGCGGCACCCAGCGATTCACCTTCCTGCTTCTCGACGGCTTCACCCACCTCGCGCTCGCCGCTGCGCTCGAACCGATGCGCGTCGCCAATGCAGCCCTCGGTCGCACCGCCTTTTCCTGGCGCATCGTCTCGACCTCAGGCGCGCCGGTGAGCTGTTCGCACGGGCTGACGGTGCTGGTCGACGAGGCCTTCGGCCCGCTCGCCCGTGGCGAGACGCTGATCGTCGTCGGCGGCCCTGCGACCGCACGGCGCGACGAACCGGGACTGAGCGCGGCGCTCCGGCGCGAGGCGGCGCACGGGGTGCGGCTCGGCGCGCTCTGCCTCGGCGTCTACGCATTGGCCCGGGCGGGGCTTCTCGACGGCGAGGACTGCGCGGTGCACTGGGACCTCGTCGAAGGCTTCGCCGAAACCTTTCCGAAAGTCCGCATCAGCCGCGGCGCCTTCTCGCTCGGGCGCCGGCTGACTTCGGCCGGGGGCGCGGTCGCCTCCGACCTGATGCTGCACCTCATCTCGGAGGCGCACGGCCCCGATCTCGCCGCGAGGGTGGCCGACCTTCTCGTCTGCAACGGCGTTCGCAGCCCGTCCTCGCAACAGAAGGTCTCGGTCCAGTCGCGCTACGGGATGCGCAATCCGCGTTTGGTGAAAGTCCTGAAAAGCATGGAGGCAAATCTCGAAACGCCGATGACCGCGCAGGAGATCGCCGATATCGCGGCGATGTCGGTGCGCCAGACCGAACGGCTCTTCGCGCGCTATCTCAAGACCACGCCGATGAACTTCTACATGAAGATGCGGCTGGAAAAGGCGCACCGGCTCCTGTCGCAGACCGAGCTTTCGGTGACCGAGGTCGCGCTGGCCTGCGGCTACAAGTCGAGCTCGCATTTCACCAAGAGTTTCCGCGCCGCCTATGCGGTAACACCCCGGGCGATGCGGGTGGTGGCGGGCTGAAACCGCCGGCCCAAGGCTGGCAATTCGCCCGACTCCATCGCATCCTCGGGCCGAGGAGGGCGAGCGATGGACGATCTGTCCCGTTTTCACGCCGCGCAGGACGGCACCTATGATGGCGCGCTCAGGGAGTTGCGGACCGGGCGCAAGACCGGCCACTGGATGTGGTTCATCTTCCCCCAGCTTCGCGGACTCGGCCGGTCGGCGACGGCGGTCCACTACGGCATCGCCGACCTGGGCGAAGCGCGGGCCTATCTTGCCGACCCGCTGCTCGGGCCCCGCCTCGCCGCCTGCGTCGAAGCCCTGCTCGACCATACCACCGCGACGGCCGAGGACATCCTCGGCCCGATCGACGCGATGAAGCTGCGCTCCTCCGCCACGCTCTTCCGCGCTGCCGGAGACGCGCGGACCGTCCGGCTCATGCAGGCCGTGCTCGACCGCTTCCATGCCGGCCAGCCCTGCCCGCTGACCCTCGCGGCCCTCGGCGACGACGCCCCGGGCGCGGATCGGGGTCCATAGCCGCGAAGCCGGGATCGGATTCGCGACCGCGGCGGGACGGCGGCGGCTGAACGGCGACGGCGGCGTTTCGACCGGGGCCGCACTCCGCCGAGACGGGCCGCCTCACCTTGCCCCGAACCGCTCGACGAACCGCGCGAGAATGCGTTCGGGCACCGTGACATCTGCCGCGCGGCAGAGCGCGATGAGATCGTCGGCTGCCTCGGGGCGGAAATATCCCCGGTTTCGGTAGATGCGTATGCGGGTCTCGAACCCGTCGGCATCGGCCTCGGGGTGGAACTGGGTGGCGTAGACGTTCCGGCCGCTGCGGATCATCTGGAAGGGACAGGCGGGGGAGGACAGGAGATGGGCGCAGCCCTCAGGAAGCGCCTGCACCGCCTCCTTGTGGCCGACGAAGGCGTCGAAGGCCGGCGGCAGCCCGGCCAGCAGCGGATCGGCCCGCCCCGCCTCGGTCACATCGCAGCGCGTCGTGCCGACCGGCTCACCCCAGCGCGCCTTGGAGACCGGCGCGCCGAGGTAGTGGGCCAGCACCCCGATCCCGTAGCAGCAACCGAGGAACGGCACGTCGCGCGCGACGATCCCGGGCATCAGGCCGAGGATCGCCGCCTCGATCCGCGCCTCAGTCGGGTCCTTCGCCTCCGGCGGGTCCGAGACGCAGCCGGGGCCACCGCCGACGATGACGCCGGAATGGTCCGCAAGGTCGAGATCCTCGGGCAGATCCTCGCAATCCAGCCGGACGCGGCGGGTGTCGGACCCGGCCAGGCCACCCTTGGCGAGGAAGGCCGAGAATTCGTCATCGGCCGCGTCGGTCTCGGGGCGGAGCTGGAGGATGAGGAACGGCTTCATTCGCGCCTCACCCGGCGATGGCGCGGGCGCGGGCCACCGAGGCGTCGAGTGCGCGGGTGAGATCGTCCTTCATCCCCGAGGCCCGCATCACCTCAAGCCCGGCAGCGGTCGTTCCGGCATAGTCGATCATCGCCTGCACCCGCGCGGCCGGCGTCGGCGCAGTTTGGGCCAGCAGCGTGCCGCTTGCGAGGAACAACTGCCGCACCGCGCGGTCGGCGATGTCGGGCGCAACGCCGTGTGCGACCGCGTAGGCGGCGATCATCTCGGCGAAGCCCGCGACGAAGCCCGGCACCGGCCCGGTGATCGCGGTGAACACGTCGATCTGCTCCTCGGCGCCGACCGCGTCGTGGAGGCCGCAGGACGACAGCACCGACCGGACCAGCGCCACGTCCTCGGGCGTGGCCCCGTGGCCGGCGATATAGGGCGAATAGGCAAGCCCCGTCGCCGCCGCCGGGCTCGACATCGCCCGGATCACCCGGTCGTGGCCCGCGATCCGCGCCAGCCGGTCGAGCGTCACCCCGGCCATGACCGACAGGACCGGACCGCGCGGGGCGCCGAGCGCCAGCGCCCCGGCCGCCGCCGGCGGCACGGCGAGAAGGATGATGTCGGCCCCCCGCGCGGCCTCGGCCGGGTCGGAGCCGATCGCGATGCCGGGCCAGCCGGCAAGCCCCGGCGCGCGACCGCTCGCCGTCGCGACACGGAGCCGCCCCGGCAGGAGACCGCCGCGCCGGATCATCGCCTCGGCCATCGCGGCGCCGAGGTCGCCGGCGCCGATCAGCGCGACCGTCAGGGTGGACAGATCAACGCCCGGCATCACGCCGCCGGCATCCGCGTCTCGACCATCCCGGCATACCAGCTCGACCCGAAGGGGATCGCGTTGTCGTCGAAATTGTAGGCCGGATGGTGAACCATCGCGGTATCGCCGTTGCCGAGGAAGATGTAGGCGCCGGGGCGTTCGTTCAGCATGAAGCTGAAATCCTCGGCCCCCATCAGCGGCGCGGTGTCGGTATCGACCTTGCCGGAAACCGCCTGCGCCACCTCGGCGGCGAAATGGGTGTTTTCCTCAGCATTCACCGTGACCGGGTAGCCGCGCATGTAGGTGACCTCGGCGGTCGCGCCGTGGGCCAGCGCGGTGCCCTCGACGATGGTCTTGATCCGTGCCTCGACAAGATCCTGCACCTTCGGGTCCATCGTCCGCACGGTGCCCTTCATCATCACGGTCTGCGAGATGACGTTGTGCGCCTCGCTCTCGGTCTTGACCATGCAGACCGAGACGACGACCTGCTTCAGGGGGTCCACGACCCGGCTCGCGATGGTCTGCAGCGCGAGGATGATATGGGCGGCGATCACCGTCGTGTCCACGCAGTCGTGCGGCTTGGCCGCATGGCCGCCCTTGCCGGTGACGAGGATGTCGAACTGGTCCGCGGCCGCCATCATCGCGCCCGGGCGGATCGCGAACTGGCCCACGGGAATGCCCGGCATGTTGTGCATGCCGTAGACTTCCTGCACGCCGAAGCGCTCCATCATGCCCTCGGCGACCATCTCGCGGCCGCCGCCGCCGCCCTCCTCGGCGGGCTGGAAGATCACCACGGCGCGGCCGTCGAAATTGCGGGTCTCGGCAAGGTATTTCGCGGCGCCGAGCAGCATCGCGGTGTGGCCGTCATGGCCGCAGGCATGCATCTTGCCGGGGGTCTTCGAGGCATAGGGCAGCCCCGGTCGCCTCCTTGATCGGCAGCGCGTCCATGTCGGCGCGCAGCCCGATGACGCGGCCCTTGCTGTCGGTCTTGCCCTTGATCACGCCGACGACGCCGGTGCGGCCGATGCCTTCCACGACCTCGTCGCAGCCGAACGCCTTCAAAAGCTCGGCCACCCGGCCGGCGGTCCGATGCACGTCGAACTGCAATTCGGGATGCTCGTGGAAATCCCGGCGCCAGGCGGTGATTTCCGGCAAGAGCTCGGCGAAACGGTTCTTCACGGGCATGTCAGGCTTCCTTCCATCTTTCGGTGCGCCGGCGTCCGGCGCGCGCATCGGACGGGATCGTCGGCCAAATCGCCGGCCCCCGCAAGGGCGGATCAGTCCGAAAAAGCGGTCGTGATCAGCGCGGGCAGGACGTCCGGGTTGGCCTCGCGGGCGAGGTTGCGCAGGCCCTCCTCGGCCGTTGCCTCCGAAATCGCCGTGCCCCGGCGAAGCGCGATCAGCGCCCGGACATACTCGGCGGGAAATTCCGGATGGCCCTGGAAGGTCAGCGCGAACCCGGGATACCAGAGGGCGGCATTCTCGCAGAATTCCGAGGTGGCGATGCGCCAGGCCTCGTCCGGAAGGTCCTCGACCTGGTCCTGGTGCCAGGATTGCAGCGCGATCCGCGCCGGCGCCCGGCCGAGAGCGGCGGGCCAGTCGACCGGGGTGTAGTCGTGCACCCCGATGCCCCAGCCCTTCGCCGATTTCCGCACCACCCCGCCCAGCGCCTGCGCGATGATCTGGTGGCCGAAGCAGATGCCGATCATCGGCCGCTTGCTGTCATGGCAGATCCGGATGAACTCTTCGAGCGGCGCGATCCAGTCGTGCCCCTCGTAGACGCCGAAGCGCGACCCGGTGATCACCCAGAGATCGCATTCCGCCGGGCTGTCGGGAAATTCGCCCTCAATCACCGCATAAGGCCGGACCTCCGCGCCGAGGGGGGCGAGCCACTCGCCGACCATGCCGGGATAGTCGCCGAAGGCCGGGGCAAGGTTTTCCGGGGGCCGCCCGGTCTCCAAGACACCCACAACCCCGAAACCGCCGTCCTGCATCGTCAACCCCTGTCCTTCAATCCGTACCAGGCATAGGCCGCCGGTAGCACCAGCCGCCGGAACGCGCCGAACGGAAACCGCTTCGGCTCCGCCGCCATGAGCGCGGGCACCCTGCCTTTGCCCGTCGCGACATCCGCCAGCATCCGTCCCGACCAGGTGCCGAGTGCCACGCCGTTGCCGTGCCAGGCGAAACCTGCCCAGGCGTCCTGCCAGTCGCCGATCGGCCCGATATAGGGCGTGAGCCCGCGGGTCAGGCAGACGAAGCCCGACCAGTAATGCGGCGTCTCGACATGGGCCCAGGCGGGGAACATCGCCTCGAAATCCGCCCGCGCCCGGGCTTTCATCCCGTCCTGCGCCGCCGGTCCCGCGCTGGTGCCGCCGCGCACACCGAAAAGGAAGCGGTTGTTGGGCATCAGGCGGAAATAATGCAGGAGGTTGCGGGTATCGTAGGCCATCCCGTGCGAGGACCAGCCCTGCGCCGCGATCTCCTCCCCGGTCAGCTCGCGGCTGACGAGGATCGCCGACTGCGCCGGCAGGTAGCGCGCGCGCATCCAGTCCGGCACATCATCGCTCGAATAACCGTTCGTCGCGACGATGAGTTTCTTCGCCCGAAGTCGCCCAGCCGGCGCGTGAAGCACATACTCCCCGCCCTCGCGGGCGATGGCGGCGATGGGCGAACCCTCGTAGATCCGCGCGCCCTCCGCCTTCGCCGCCGCCGCGAGGCCGAGGACGTATTTCAACGGGTTGAGTGCGAAGCCGAGCGCCATGCGCAGGCCGCCGTGGACCTGCGGCCCGGCCATGCCCTGAGACAAGAGGTCCGAGGGGCCGAGCACCTCGACCTTGACGCCGTAATCGCGTTCGATCTGCGGCGCCTCTTCCCGCAGCGCGGCGAAGTCGCGCGGGCGGTGGGCGATCACCGTCTCGCCCTCGTGCGAATGGGTGTCGGCCCCGATCCCGTAGCGCCCGATGATCTCGGCGACGAGCGGAGAGGTCGCCATCTGTGTCCGGTGCCATTCGGCCATCGCCTCGGCCCCGAAGCGGCGCAGAAGCGACGCGTCGCTGGCCTTGGTGCCGCCGATGGTGGCGAAACCGCCGTTGCGGCCCGAGGCGCCCCAGCCGATGCCGTTGGCCTCGACCACGGCCACATCGACGCCGGCATCGCGCGCGAGATGAAGCGCCGCCGACAGGCCGGTATAGCCCGCGCCAAGGATTGCCACCTCGGCCCGTGCCTCGCCGGCGATCGCGGGCCCGCGCGCGGGCCGTTCGATCGTCGTGTCCCAGTAACAGGCCGCTACCGGCCCGTCGCCATAGGCATGATCTTCATAAATGCGCTTCATGTTGCCGTCCGGCGCCGCGCGGAAATCAGGCCCGCGCCGCGGTCTGCTCCTCCGCCCGTTGCCGCGCGATCGACCGTTTGGAGACGAGCGAGGCGGTGATCACGCCGACCGTCACGACGGCGATCATGATGGTCGAGAGCGCGTTGATCTCGGGCGTCACGCCGAGCCGCACCTGGCTAGTAGATCTTCATCGGCAGCGTCGTGGCGACCGGGCCCGTGGTGAAGCTAGGCGATCACCAGATCGTCGAGCGACAGCGTGAAGGCCAGCATCCAGCCGGAGATCACCGCCGGCACGATGATCGGCAGCGTGATCGAGAGGAAGGTCTTCGAACGGCGGGCAGCCGAGATCCAGCGCCGCCTCCTCCAGCGACTGGTCGAAGGTGACCAGCCGCGACTGCGACGACGACCGCGACGAAGCACATCGAGAAGGTGATGTGCGCGAGCATGATGGTCCAGAAGCCGCGGTCGAAGCCGATCGGCGACGAACAGCAAGCAGCAGCGACAGGCCGGTGATGACCTCCGGCATGACGAGCGGCGCGAAGATCATGCCGGAAAACAGCGTGCGGCCCGCGAAACCGCCCGGAGCGGACCAGCGACATGGCCGCCAGCGTGCCGAGCACCGTGGCGAGCGTCGCCGACAGCGACCGCGACGCGCAGCGTCACCCAGGCGGCGTCGAGCAGGCCCTGGTTGCTCGAGCAGCTCGCCGTACCATTTGGTCGAGAAGCCGCCCCAGACCGTGACCAGCTTCGACGTCGTTGAACGAGAAGATGACCAGGAGCAGGATCGGCAGGTAGAGGAACGCGAAGCCGAGCGTCAGCGAGGTCGATGTTGAACCAGGAGAACCGGCGTGTTCATCGGTCCGCCTCCCTGCTGCTTCTGCTCGTTGCGCTGGAAGAGCATGATCGGCACGATCAGCATGAGCAGCAGGATGACCGCCACCGCCGAGGCCACCGGCCAGTCGCGGTTGTTGAAGAACTCGCTCCACAGCGTCTTGCCGATCATCAGTGTCGCGAGCCGCCGAGCAGATCGCGGGATGACGAATTCGCCGACGGCGGGGATGAAGACGAGGAAGCAGCCGGCGATGACGCCCGGGAGCGACAGCGGGAAGGTGATCTGCCAGAAGGCCGCGAGCGGCGGGCAGCCGAGATCCTCGGCCGCCTCGATCAGCGAACGTCCATCTTTTCCAGCGCCGCATAGAGCGGCAGCACCATGAACGGCAGGTAGGAATAGACGATGCCGATATAGACCGCCGTGTTGGTGTTGAGGATGGTCAGCGGCTTGTCGATGACGCCGAGCCAGAGCAGGAACTGGTTGAGCAGGCCTTCGGTCTTCAGGATGCCGATCCAGGCATAGACGCGGATCAGGAACGAGGTCCAGAACGGCAGGATGACCAGCATCAGCAGCGTCGGGCGCCATTCGTCGCGGGGCCCGCGCCATGCCGTAGGCGATCGGGTAGCCGACGAGCAGCGTCAGGAAGGTCGAGATCGCCGGCGATCCGGAGGCTCGACAGATAGGCCGTTGCAGTAAAGCGGCGTCCGAGGTCAGGAAGGTGTAATTGTCGAAATCGAGCCCGGCGATGAAGCTCTTGATGCCCTCCCAGTCCCGCCGAAAGGTCGAGATGTCGGCGTATAGGGCGGCATCGCGATCGCCGTTTCCGACAGCGAGATCTTGAAGACGATCAGGAACGGGCACGAGGAAGAAGACCAGACAGCCACAGATAGGGCGATGGCGATCAGGACGAGGCGGCTGCAGATGTTGCGATCTCAGCTGCCCCCCTCATCTTCAACAGAACGATGCCGGCATCGTGCCGTGAAGGACAGCCAGACCGTGTCGTCCCAGGTGATGTCGCGTCCGCGCGAGCCTGGCGTTCGTTGGCGACCTGCGCCTTGATCGATCCGTCCGCCGGCGAGCTCTGACGTGGTAGATCGACATGTCGCCGAGATAGGCGATGTCCCAGACCTCGCCCTCGACGGCGTTGACGCGGCTTCTCGCGGCGTTCGGCGTGAATGCGCGACCTTCTCCGGCCGGATGGCGAAACGCACACTGTCGTGCCCGGCGCGATGGCGCTCGGCGATGTCGCGCGCTGATCTCGTGGCACGCCCTCGGCCCAGGCGATGGCATACCGGTCGTCGCCGTTCGGGTTCGCACCTTGCCCTCGAAGATGTTCACGTCGCCGATGAAGTCGGCGACATAACGCGAGTTCGGGGCTTCATAGATTTCGGCCGGTGTCGCGACCTGCATCGATCTTGCCCGTGTCCATGACCGCGATGCGGTCGGCCACGGTCATCGCCTCTTCCTGGTCGTGGGTGACGATGACGAAGGTCAGGCCGAGTCTTCTCCTGGATGTCCATCAGCTCGAACTGGGTCTCCTCGCGCAGCTTCTTGTCGAGCGCGCCGAGCGGTTCGTCGAGCAGCAGCACCTTCGGCGTCTTGGCGAGCGAGCGGGCGAGCGCCACGCGCTGGCGCTGGCCGCCGGAAAGCTGGTGCGGCTTGCGCTTGGCGAACTGTCTCCAGCTTGACCAGCTTCAGCATCTCCTCGACCCGCGCCGGCGATCTCGCTCCTTCGGCATGCCGTCCTGCTTCAGGCCGAAGGCGATGTTGTCCTCGACCGTCATGTGCGGAAACAGCGCGTAGGACTGGAACATCATGTTGACCGGGCGCTTGTTCGGCGGGATCGGCGCGATGTCCTGGCCGTCGAGCAGGATCGTGCCCGCGGTCGGCTCCTCGAAGCCGGCGAGCATGCGCAGCAGCGTGGTCTTGCCGCAGCCCGACGGCGCCGAGCAGGGCGAAGAACTCGCGCTCGGAAGATGTCGAGCGTCAGATCGTCGACGGCGGTGAAGTCGCCGAATCTCTTGGTGACGTTCTGGAACGCGGATGAGCGGCTTTGTCGGCCGGATCGTTCCATGGCGTCAAACGACCGATGTGCCAGTGACTTCGGCGTGCGCTGGGCCATGTTATCCCTCACATGTCGAAAAGCCCCGCGCCGGTGGCGCGCGCGGCGGCTATTGGCGTGTCGGATCAGGTGCCCGATCTTGACCTTGGTCCAGAGGCGGGTCACGACGCGCTGACCTTCGCGATCCTAGGGCGACGTCGGTGTAGAGGTTCGCCGTCGTCTCCGCGTCCGGATAGATCGCCGGATCGCCGATCACGTCCTCGCTCAGGAACTCCTGGGACGCCTTGTTGCCGTTGGCGTAGTAGACATAGTTCGACGCCTGCGGCGACTTTTCGGCTTCCATCATGAAGTTGAGGAACTCGTGGGCTTCCTCGACGGGTTCGGCGCATCGGCCGGGATGGCCATCTGGTCGAACCACATCAGCGCGCCTTCCTTCGGGATGATGATAGTCGATCTCGACGCCCGTTGTTGGCTTCCGCGGCGCGGTCGCGGGCCTGGAGGATGTCGCCCGACCAGCCGACGGCCAGGCAGATGTCGCCATTGGCGAGCGCGTTGATGTATTCCGACGAATGGAACTTGCGGAATGTAGGGCGGATCGCGGTCAGCACCGGCTCTCGGCCTTGGCGAGATCGTCTCGATGTCCTGGGCGTCCGGATCCTCGCCGAGATAGTTCAGCGCCGCCGGGATGATCTCGGTCGGCGCGTCGAGCATGTAGACGCCGCAATCGGCGAGCTTGGCCATGTTGGCCGGGATCGAAGATCAGCGCCAGCGAGTTGACCGGCGCATCCTCGCCGAGGACTTCCTTGACCTTGTCGACGTTGATGCCGATGCCGGTCGTGCCCCACATGTAGTTGATCGAGTACTCGTTGTCCGGGTCGTATTTCGCCGGTGCGCTGCTGAGATCACGTCCCACATGTTGACGAGGTTCGGCAGCTTCGACTTGTCGAGCTTCTGGAACACGCCGGCCTGGATCTGGCGCTGCAGGAAGGAGCCGGTCGGCACGACGACGTCGTAGCCGGACGACCCGGCGAGCAGCTTGGTCTCGAGAATTTCGTTGGAATCGAAGACGTCATAGACGACCTTGATGCCGGTCTCGGCCTGAACTTGGTCGAGCAGTTCCTCGTCGATATAGTCCGACCAGTTGTAGACATGGACCTCCTCGGCCCCTGCGGCGCCCGCGGCCAGAAGTGCCGCCGCCATCGTCATCCCCGTTACCTTCATATACATCCTCAGGTCTGCTGGATGGTCAGCCAGACTCCTTCGCCCGTCTGATGGCTTGTTGTGCTTCTTGTTTCGCCATTTTGATCAAATTTTTCGACTCAAATCAACATGGCATTTCAGCGAAGCGCAATCTATTATGAAGGATACGGATTTTCCTGCGGCCCCTGTCAAGGATCGGGAATGGAAAACTTGACGTGATGACTGGACGAATTGCCCCGAAAGGTGCCGTCGCATGAAATCACCTATTGCCGGCTGCGCGACATGATTCTCTTCGGCCAGTCTGACGCCCGGACAGCCCGTGACGATCCAAGGCCTGACGGCGACCCTCGAAGCCGGCATGACCCCGGTGCGCGAGGCGATCCGCCAGCTCGACGGCCGAAGGCGCGCTGGAGCTTCAGGGCAACCGTCGGGTCTGGGTGCCCAACTGACCGGATCGCAGCTCGACGAACTGGCCTTCGCCCGGCTGACGATCGAACCTAAGCTGGCAAACATGGCGGCCAGGAGATTGGAAAAGAATGATATAGCCGAGCTGTCCCGGATCGACGCGTATATCGACCAGGCCATCGACGCTGGCGACGTACAGCGCTATCTGCTGAACAATTATCGCTTCCATTTTACCCTCTACGAGCGGGCCGAAGCGCCGATCCTGTCTGTCCATCGCCCATACGCTCTGGCTGCGGTTCGGACCCTCGCTGCGGGTCGTCTGCGGCCGCTATGGCACCTCGAACCTGCCCGACCGACACGGCGAGGCGCTGTCCGCGATGCGGGCCGGCGATGCCGAGGGGCTGGCACGGGCGATCGAAAGCGACATCGCGCAGGGAATCGAACAGGTCACGAAGTCGCTTGCCAGCCCAGGAATTTGATCAAATTCGATTGACAGTGCCGATTTTGATCATATTCTGACCGCAGACCCCGCCGAAGCGACGGCAGTCCGGCCGACCGGCCCCGACAGGCGGGGCGCCGCCCGGATTTGCCCGCCCAGCCGAGGATGACGTTCCGCGACCGCCCACCGGCCCCTCAGATGACAGGTTTCGCCATGACCCAGATTACCAATCACATGCCCACCAAGGAACTTCAGGCGCTGGATGCCGCGCATCACATGCATCCCTTCACCGCCGATGCCGAGCTCGCCAAGAAGGGCGCGCGGATCATCACCCGCGGCAAGGGCGTCTACCTGACCGACAGCGAAGGCCAGCAGATCCTCGACGGCATGGCCGGGCTCTGGTGCGTGAACCTCGGCTACGGCCGCAAGGACATCGCCGAGGTCGCCGCCCGGCAGATGGAGGAGCTGCTGCTACTACAACACCTTCTTCCAGACGTCGCATGTGCCCGCGATCGCGCTCGCGGCCGAGATCGCGAAGCTGGCGCCGGGCGATCTGAACCATGTGTTCTACGCGGGCTCCGGCTCAGAGGCGAACGACACCAATATCCGCCTCGTCCGCCGCTACTGGGACGTGAAGGGCCAGCCCGAGAAGAACGTCATCATCAGCCGCAAGAACGCCTATCACGGCTCGACGATGGGCGGCGGCTCGCTTGGCGGCATGGCCGGGATCTGGGCGCAGGGCGGCCTGCCCATCCCGACATCGTCCATATCGACCAGCCCTACTGGTACGGCGAGGGCGGCGACATGAGCCCCGAGGAATTCGGCCTGATGCGCGCCCGCGAGCTTGAGGCTAAGATCGAGGAACTGGGCGTCGACAACGTCGCTGCCTTCATCGGCGAGCCGATCCAGGGCGCCGGCGGCGTGATCATCCCGCCCGCGACCTACTGGCCCGAAATCCAGCGCATCTGCGACAAGCACGACATCCTCCTGATCGCCGACGAAGTCATCACCGGCTTCGGCCGCACCGGCAACTGGTTCGGCAGCCAGACCTTCGGGATCAAGCCGCACATCATGACCATCGCCAAGGGGCTGTCCTCGGGCTATGCGCCGATCGGCGGCTCCATCGTCTGCGACGAGATCGCGGCGACCGTCGGTCGGCGCGGGCGACTTCAACCACGGCTACACCTATTGCGGCCACCCGGTCGCCGCCGCCGTGGCGCTCGAAAACCTGCGAGATCATGCGAGGAAGAGAAGATCGTCGACCACGTCCGCAACGTGGCCCATCCCTATCTGATGAAGCGCTGGAAGGCGCTCGAGGATCACCCGCTGGTGGGCGAGGCCGTCGCTCGTCGGGCTGATGGGCTCCATCGCGCTGACGCCCGACAAGGCGACCCGTGCCGCCTTCGCCTCGCGAGGCCGGCACCGTCGGCTACCGCTGCCGCGAACGCTGCTTCGCCAACAACCTCGTGATGCGCCATGTCGGCGACCGCATGATCATCTCGCCGCCGCTGGTCATCACGCCCGACGAGATCGACGTGCTGATCGAACGCGCGACCAAATCGCTCGACGAATGCTACGCCGGCCTGAAGGCCGACGGGCTTCTGAAAGCCGCCTGAGCGGGGCCGCATGGACATCCTCACCGCCAACGACAGATCCGGGGAATATCCCCGGTCCTGGTATGCCGACAGCGCCGAGGCGCCGGGGCCCTACCCGGCGGCGAAAGGCGATCTGGCTTGCGACGTCTGCATTGTCGGCGCCGGTTTCACCGGGCTGTCCGCCGCCCTGCATCTGGCGGAGCGCGGGCTATGACGTCGTGCTTCTCGATGCCCACCGCGTCGGCTGGGGCGCGTCGGGGCGCAACGGCGGGCAGGTCGGAACCGGCCAGCGGCTCGATCAGGACGATCTGGAAAAGATGGTGGGCGACACCCGCGCCCGCGCGCTCTGGGATCTCGCGCAGGAAGCCGTGGCGCTGACGAAGGCGCTCGCGGCAGAGCACGCGCCCGAGGCGGGATTCGCGGACGGCATCATCCATGCCTGCCACCGCGAACGCCTCGTGCCCCATGCCCGCGACCTACGCCGAGAAGCTGGCGCGCGACTACGGCTATGACATGATCCGGCCGCTCGACCGGGACGAGATGCGCCACCTCGTCGGCTCGCCCGCCTATCACGGCGGCGATATCGACATGGGCGGCGGGCACCTCCATCCCGCTGCGCTACGCCTTCGGCCTGGCCCGCGCCGGCGGCGGCGAAGGGCGTGCGGATCCATGAACATTCGACGGTACGGAAGATCGCCGAGGGCACGCCCGCGGTGCTGGAGACCGACGGCGCGAAGATCACCGCGCGCGCACGTCATCCTCGCCTGCAACGGCTATCTCGGCCACCTGAACGGCCGCATCGCCGCGCGGGTGATGCCGATCAACAATTTCATCGTCGCGACCGAGCCGATGACGTCCCGAGGCGCGCGACGACCTGATCCGGGGCAATCACGCGGTGGCGGATTCGAAGTTCGTCATCAACTATTTCCGGTTTTCCGAGGACAACCGGCTGCTGTTCGGCGGCGCCGAAAGCTACGGCTACCGCTTCCCGGCCGACATCGCCGCCACTGGTGCGCAAGCCGATGCTGGAGATCTATCCGCAGTTGGCGGGCACCGAGATCACCCATGCCTGGGGCGGCACGCTCGGCGATCACCCTGAACCGGATGCCGCATTTCGAGCGGCTCGCCGGCAACATCCTCACCGCGTCGGGCTATTCCGGGCCACGGCGTGGCGATGGCGACGCTGGGCGGCAAGCTCGCCGCCGAAGCCATCGCCGGCCAGGCCGAACGCTTCGACATCATGGCGGATCTGCCCACCCGCCCCTTCCCGGGAGGTGTCGCGCTCCGCTGGCCGCTGCTGGTGCTCGCGATGGTCTGGTTCTCGCTGCGCGACCGGCTCTGACGCGGAGACGCCCGGGGGCGCTGCCCCCGGGCCCCCGAGGTATTTTCGAACAGAAGATGCAAATGCCGTTCAGAGGGCGGGACCGATCTCGATCTTGGTGCCATCGCCGAACCGCGACAGCCGGAACCGCGACAGGTCGTGGCCGCGGCGCCCGGCCCTCGACCAGATCGGCGACGACGCGGCCCGATGCCGGGTCCGATGCCGAAGCCGTGGCCCGACATGCCGGTCGCGATGGTGAGGCCAGGCAGCGCGTCGCGCGTGGTCGATCACCGGCACCACATCCGGCATCGTGTCGATCATCCCCGCCCAGGCCGTCGCGATCCCAGGCCGCCCGAGCTGCCGGGAAGGCGGCGGCGAAGCGGTCGCGCAAGCGGTCGATCTCGGCCCGGTTCGGGCGTGGATCGAGGACGCGCATGCGTTCGAACGGGCTTTCCTCGTCCGCCGCCCAGCGCCGCGGCGTGCCCCAGCCGTCGGGGTAATGCCTGCGGCGCGGCCGGCAGGAAGCGCGTGCCGAAGATGTCCTTGCGGATCTGCGGCCAGAAGGCCGCGAGGTGCGCGGAATGCGTCCGGGCCGATGAAGAATTCGTGGAAATCCGTCCGGGGCCAGCGTATAGCCGCCATCGATCCGCCGGCGGAACGCGAAGTGACTGTCGGCGACGGCGCCGGCAAAGACCTCCGCCAGCGGCGCCGTGGCCGCGACCGTCGCGCGAACCGAGAGCTGCGGCAAGTTCACCCCGTGCGCCCGGGCGAGAAGCGACGACCACGCCCCGCCGGCCAGCACCACGCGGTCGGCCGCGACCCGCCCCTTCTCGGTCACCACCCCGGCCACCCGCCCGGCGGCGATGTCGAGCGCCCGCACCGCGCAGTCCTCGACGATGGTCACGCCGGCCCTGACCGCCGCCGCCGGCAAGACGCGGCACCGCGACCCAGGGCTCCGCCCGCGCATCCGAAGCCGTCCAGATCGCCGCCGGCCCAACCGCGCGGCATTGGGCAGCAGCGCGCGCGATCTCCGCCCGCGCCGAGCAGCCGCGTGTCGAGCCCGTGCGCCCTGGCATGGACCATCCAGGCCTCGAACTCGGCCATGTCCTTCGGCCCGTTCGCCGCGATAGAGCGACGCCGGTCTGGCGGAAGCCGAGATCGGCCTCGGCCTCGGCCTCGAGCCCTTTCCAGATCGACGAGCGATTCGATCATGATCGGAAGCTCCGCCGGATCGCGGCCCTGCTGGCGGACCCAGCCCCAGTTGCGGCTCGACTGCTCGCCCGCGATGCGGCCCTTTTCGCACAAGCACGACCGTTGACACCGCGCTTCGCCAGGAACCAGCGCCGTCATCACCCCGATGACGCCGCCGCCGATCACCACGACATCGGCCGAGCTCGGGCAGCGGGCCGCGGAAAGCCGACCGGGCTGTCTTCGGAAATCGGGAACGGGGCTCATCTCGCCAGTTCAGCCACCAGGTCCTTCATGAAGCCTCCAGCCCGCCTCGAATTCCGCGATCTCGATGAACTCGTCGGCCTGATGCGCCTGGGCGATGTCGCCCGGCCCGCAGACCACGGTCGAATAGCCCGCCTCCTGGAAATGCCCGGCCTCGGTGCCGTAGCTGACGACATGAGTGCCGTTGTCGCCGGTGAGCGCGCGCGCCAGCCGCTTCGGCCGCGCCCGTCCGCCTCGGGCACCAGACGGCGGCACGTCGAAGCTGGCGGTCGAGCGTGATCCGCGGCCTCCGGGCGGACCGCCTTCATTCCGGCCTCGACCTCGGCCACCACCGCCTCGATAGGCCGCGGCCCAGGCTTCGGCCGTCCTCGCCCGGCACGACCCGGAAGTCGATGCCCGATATCGGCAATCGCTCGGCGGTGATGTTGTGCGCGGTGCCGCCCTCGATCTGGCCGACATGGACGGTCGTCCAGGGCGGATCGAAGACCGCCGCGAGCGGCCCGGGCGCCGTCGCCCGGTTCTCGGCATTGCGGGCATTGGCCCAGTCGATCAGCTTCGCCGCCTCCATGATCGCGTTGACGCCCTCGATGCATCATCGAGGAATGGACCTCGAAGCCCTTCAGCCGCGTGTCATATCCGATGCTGCCCTTGTGGCCGGTGACGACCTCGCATCCGCGACGGCTCGCCCACGATCACGGCGGCCGCGCTTCGGCACGGTCGCGGCCATCTCCTCGACCATCGGGATGCAGCCGGCGCAGCCGACCTCCTCGTCGATAGGACAGCGCGATCTGCAACGGCCGTTTCACCCCCGCCGCAAGGGCCAGCGGCACGGCGGCGAGCGCCAGCGCGTCGAAGCCCTTCATGTCGCAGGTGCCGCGCCCGTAAAGCCGGCCGTCGCGTTCGGTCACCGTCCAGGGGTCGCTCGTCCAGCCCTGCCCATCGACCGGCACCACGTCGGTATGGCCCGACAGAATCACGCCGCCCGCCACATCCGGCCCGACCGAGGCCCAGAGATTGGCCTTCGTCCCCTCGGCATTCCAGACCCGGTGCCGACGACGCCCAGACCGGCGAGGTAGTCCTCGACCCAGTCGACCAGTGCGAGGTTGCTGTCGCGGCTGACCGTCGGAAAGGCCACGAGCCGCTCCAGAATCCGCCGTGCCTCCGCGATCGTGCCCATGCCCATCTCCTTCGCCGCGCTCCGCGACCCTGACTGCGCGGCCCCGCCCGGTCAAGAGGCGACAATATGAATGATCTTACCGGCGATCTGCCGAAATTAACCCGTCGGCACGCGGCAGAATTCGGTGTTGCCGGATGCCCTAAAATGGCTAACACTCTGGTTCCTATATCCGGCGCGAGACCGGACAAAACAAAAGAGAAAATCCGACTGGGAGTCGTTTATGCCCGATGGGGCCATGCCCGTCCTTGACGTCAAGGGCCTGAAAACCGTTTTCAGGACACGCGGCGGCGAGGTGCACGCGGTGAATTCCGTGAGCTTCGACCTGAAACCCGGTGAGCTTCTCGGCGTCGTCGGCGAAAGCGGCTCGGGCAAGTCGGTGACGATGATGTCGCTGATCGGCCTTCTGCCCTCGCCCCCGGCCGATGTGCGCGAAGGCCAGGTGCTCTTCGGCGGCGAGGACCTGCTGAAATGTTCGCAGGAGCATCTGCGCGAGGTGCGCGGCGCCGATATCGGCTTCATCTTCCAGGACCCGATGACCTCGCTCAATCCGGTCTTCACGGTCGGCTACCAGATCATGGAGCCGTTGCGCGCGCATATGGGGCTCGGCAAGGCGGCGGCGCGGAAGCGGGCGCAGCGAGCTTCTGGAACTGGTCGGCATTCCCGATGCCGAACGCCGGCTGAACGACTATCCGCACCAGTTTTCCGGCGGCATGCGGCAGCGGGTGATGATCGCCATCGCGCTGGCCTGCGACCCGAAGGTGCTGATCGCGGACGAACCGACGACCGCGCTCGACGTGACGATCCAGGCGCAGATCCTCGAACTGGTGCGCGACCTCCGGCAAAAGCTCGGCATGGCCATCGTCTGGATCACCCACGACCTCGGCGTCATCGCCGGCATCGCCGACCGGGTGATCGTGATGTATGGCGGCCAGATCGTCGAACAGGCCCCGGCGAAGGAGCTTTTCCACAATCCCCGCCACCCCTATACCCGCGCGCTTCTGAAGACGATTCCCTCGGTCCGCGGCAAGCGCGCCGAGAAGCTGAACGTCATCGAGGGCCAGCCGCCGATCCTGATCGAGGCACCAACGGCCTGCGCCTTCCGCCGCCGCTGCCCGCATGCCTTCGAGCGCTGCGAACGCGAGAATCCGCTCCGCCGCCCGGTCGGCCCCGGCCATGACGCCGCCTGCTTCTGGGACCCCGAGACCGGAGGCGCCCGTGCTTGACGCCGCCCCGAAACCCGGCCGCAAGAAGCTCGTCGAGGTCGCGGGCCTGAAGATGTATTTCCCGATCACCGCGGGCATCTTCCGCACCCGGGTCGGCGACGTGAAGGCGGTCGACAACGTCTCCTTCGACATCTACGAGGGCGAGACCCTCGGTCTCGTCGGCGAAAGCGGCTGCGGCAAGTCCACCTGCGGCCGGGTGATCCTCAGGCTCTACGACCCCACCGCCGGCTCGATTCGCATCGAGGGGCGCGAGATCGGCAAATCGGCCCAGTCCGAGCTGCGCACGACTTCGCCCGACGATGCAGATGGTGTTCCAGGACCCGCAGGCGAGCCTCAATCCCCGCATGACCGTCGCCGCGATCATCGGCGAGCCTCTGGACGAGCACGCCAAGCTCTCGAAGGCCGAGACGCTCGCCCGGATCTACGAGCTGATGGATCAGGTCGGGCTCAACCGCAATTTCGCCAACCGCTACCCGCACGAGTTCTCTGGCGGTCAGCGTCAGCGGATCGGCATTGCGCGCGCGCTCGCGCTCAATCCGAAATTCATCGTCTGCGACGAACCGATCGCCGCGCTCGACGTGTCGATCCAGGCCCAGGTGGTGAACCTCCTCGAAGAGTTGCAGGACCGGCTCGGCCTCACCTACCTCTTCATCAGCCACGACCTTTCGATGGTCCGGCACATCGCCGACCGGATCGCCGTCATGTATCTCGGCCAGATCGTGGAGCTTGCGCCCGCGCGACGACCTCTACGCCACCCCGCTTCATCCCTATACGCAGGCGCTTCTCTCCGCCGTGCCGGAACCCGATCCGGATGTGGAGACGGAACGCGGGCGGATCATCCTGACCGGCGACGTGCCCTCGCCCGCCAACCCGCCTGCGGGCTGCAACTTCTGCACCCGCTGCCCGAAGGTGATGGAGATCTGCAAGACAGTGGAGCCCGCCTTCCGCGAAGTCGAGCCCGGGCGCTACACGGCCTGTCACCTTTACGACGATACCAAGACGACCGCCGGACGAACGGCGGCATCCGAGGCATCTCAGAGCACCCAACAAGGAGTATGAAATGAAGATGAGAACAGCCCTAATGGGCGCTGCCGCCTTCTTCGCGCTGGCCCCCGCGGCCTTCGCGGAACGCGGCGCGGACGGCCATGTCAACATCATCTACTGGCAGGCGCCGTCGATCCTGAACCCGTATCTGTCGTCGGGCACCAAGGACATCGAAAGCTCCAGTCTCGTGATCGAACCGCTTGGCCGCTATGACGAGAAGGGCAACCTCGTTCCCTTCCTCGCCGCGGACATCCCGACCGTCGGCAACGGCGGCGTCAGCGAAGACCTGGCCTCGATCACCTGGACGCTGAAATCCGGCCTCCTCTGGTCGGACGGCTCGCCGGTCACCTCGGCCGACGTGGTCTTCACCGCCGAATACTGCATGCATCCCGAAGGCGGCTGCGCACAGCTCGCCAAGTTCGAGGGCATCGACAAGGTCGAGGCGCTGGACGACCTGACCGTGAAGGTCTCGTTCAAGGAACCGAAACCGAACCCCTATGGCCCGTTCATGGGCGGCCAGTCGCCGATCCTGCAGAAGGCGCAATTCGAGAACTGCATGGGCGCCAAGGCGCCGGAATGCACCGACGCGAATTTCGGCCCGATCGGCACCGGCCCCTTCAAGGTCGATGAGTTCAAGCCGAACGACGTGATCTCGATGTCGGCCAACCCGAACTACCGCGATCCGGCCAAGCCGGCCTTCGCCACGCTGACCTTCAAGGGCGGCGGCGATGCGGCGGCGGCGGGCCGCGCGGTGCTCGAGACCGGCGAGTTCGACTATGCCTGGAACCTCCAGCTCGCCCCCGATGTCCTCGCGGGCATGGCCGCCGCCGGCAAGGGCGAGGCGATGTCGGCCTTCGGCACGCTCGTCGAGCGGATCGAGATGAACATGACCGACCCGTCGCCCGACCTGCCGGAAGGTGAGCGCGCGACCGCCATGCACCCACATCCGTTCCTCTCGGATATCCGTGTGCGCAAGGCGCTCTCCATGGCCATCGACCGCGATCTTCTGGTCGAGGTGGGCTATGGTCAGGCCGGCCGTCCGACCTGTAACCTGGTGCCGGCGCCGGAGCTCTACGCCTCCGACAACACCGACTGCATCAAGCAGGACGTCGAAGGCGCCAAGGCGCTTCTCGAAGAGGCCGGCTTCACGCCCGGGCCGGACGGTGTGCGCGTCAATGCCGACGGTGTGCGCCTGAAGGTGCTCTATCAGACCTCCACAAACGCCGTGCGTCAGGATTTCCAGGCGCTGATCAAGCAGTGGTGGTCGGATATCGGGGTCGAGACCGAGCTGAAGAACATCGACGCCTCGGTCTTTTTCGGCGGCGATCCCGGCTCGCCCGACACGTTCCAGAAGTTCTACGCGGACGTGGAGATGTACGCCAACAACTTCGACGGCACGGACCCGGAGCCCTATCTCTCCGAGCACACCTGCGACAAGGCTCCTCGTCCCGACACGCAGTGGCAGGGCGAGAACATCAACCGCTATTGCGATCCGGCCTATGATGAGCTGATCAAGGAACTGAGCCGCACCGGCGACCTCGCCAAGCGCGGAGAGATTGCCAAGAAGCTCAACGACATGCTGACCAAGGACACCTACACCATCGTGGCGCTCGTCGATCGCGGCCGGGTTTCGGCGCGCTCGAACACCCTCGGCGGCGTGATCCTGAACACCTGGGACAGCGAACTGTGGAACGCGGCCGACTGGTACCGCATGAAGTGATCCGTCGCTGACGGATAGCTCCGCCGCCCCGGCCTGACGCCGGGGCGGTTTATTCCAAACAGACCGATGAACCGAGACGCCGATGCTCACCTACACTCTCAGACGGCTGATGATCGCGATCCCGACGCTTCTGTTCATCAGTCTCGTCATCTTCATGCTTTTGGAGCTCGCTCCCGGCGATCCGCTCGCGGATCAGCCGCTGACCATTCCCCCGGACGTCCGCGAAAAGATGCGGATTGCACTCGGGCTCGACCAACCGGGATGGGTTCGATACCTGCTGTGGCTGAAGCAGTTCTTCTGGACCGAGCCGCTCTACATGCTTGATGGATGGCTCGGAACGTCGATGAGCGAGGGGGCGAGCCGGATCACCTCGTGGCAGTTTCGCTCTCCTGCAATGGACGTGATCTGGCAACGGATGCCGCAGACCCTGTGGGTCGTGGGCCTCGCCTACCTCGTCGGGGTGATCATCGCGATCCCGATCGGGATCGTTTCGGCCTACAAGCAATACAGCTGGTTCGACCAGATCGGCACCTTCGTCTCGATGATCGGCTTCTCGGTGCCGACCTTCTTCACCGGCGTCGTGCTGATCATCGTCTTCGCGGTGAAGCTCCAGTGGTTCCCGTCGATCTACGACACCACGCTGAAGGTGACGGATGCGGCGAGCTTCTGGAAGCAGGTCAAGCAGATGATCATGCCGGTCACCGTGCTCGCGCTCTTCAACGCGAGCCAGATCAGCCGATTCATGCGCGCCTCGATGCTCGACAATCTCGGGCAGGACTACGTGCGGACGGCGCGAGCGAAGGGGATGAGCGAGAAGGTCGTGGTGCTGAAGCATGTGCTGCGCAACTCGCTCATTCCGGTGATCACCGTCATCGCCCTCGGCATCCCGACGATCTTCGGCGGTGCCATCATCACCGAGCAGGTCTTCAAGGTGAACGGGCTCGGCCAGCTGCTGATCGTGGCGATCTATGCCAACGATCTGCCGATGGTGCAGACGCTGACCTTCATCTTCGCCGCGCTGACCGTGCTCTTCAACCTGATTGCCGACATCCTCTACGGCATCCTTGATCCAAGGATCCGCTATGACTGAACTCTCCGCAAAGAAAGTCGATCAGGCGCTGAAGCCGCCTCGCAACCAGTGGTGGGACGTCTGGGACCAGTTCAAGACCCACAAGGGCGCGCTCGTCGGGCTGTTCATCTTCACGACGATCCTGCTGTCGGTCACGATCGGCCCGTGGATCTGGTCGATCGACCCGACCTATGTCGACATCCGCGCCCGCAATCAGGGGCCGAGCGGCGCCCATCCCTTCGGCACCGACCAGCTCGGCCGCGACCTCCTGGGGCGGATCATGGCCGGCGGCAAGGTCTCCATCGCGGTCGGCATGACGGCGATGCTCCTGTCGCTCTTCCTCGGGACGCTGATCGGGGTGATCGCGGGGTTCTTCAAGCGGGCCGAGGGGCTCTTGATGGGGTTGACCGACCTCTTCCTGTCGCTACCGCTGCTGCCGCTTCTTCTCCTCATGGTCACGCTCTTTCGCGAGCCCCTGTCTCAGCGCTTCGGGCCAGAGACTGGCATCTTCTTCCTCATCGTCTTCGCCATCGGCGTGACGAGCTGGATGCAGGCCGCCCGCATCGTGCGCGGCGAGGTTCTCGCGCTGAAGGAGCGCGAATACGTGCTTGCCGCCCGCTCCATCGGCACACCGTCGTGGCGCTTGGTGCTGCGCCACATCCTGCCCAACGTGATGAGCCCGATCATGGTTTCGGCCACACTCGGCATCGCCAATGCGATCATCACGGAATCGGCGCTCTCGTTCCTCGGCCTCGGTTTTCCGCCGGACTTCCCGACCTGGGGACGGATCCTCTTCGACGCGGTCGACCAGATGCAGCTTTACCCGATCCGGGTGATCCTGCCGGGGGTGGCGATCTCGCTCACGGTGCTGTCGGTCAACTATATCGGCGACGGCCTGCGCGACGCGCTCGATCCGCGGATTCGCGGAAGGTAGGGTTTCGGCCGCTTCGCGGCCGACCCGCCGGGGGCTTTGCCCCCGGACCCCCAAGGTATTTCGGAACAGAAGAAGATAAGGACGGTGTCGCGGCCCCGGCGCCGAAGCGAGACCGGGGGATCGGCGCGGGAGGGGTCTTGCAGAGCAACGTTCGCCAGATACCTCGAAAACGGAACACCCTCCTGACCTACGTCGCCTGATCAACACGCTTTTCCGTTTTACCGGACACGAAGCGGCGCTATCCGGAAGAAAATTCCGGACTGCGGAGATATTCAGATGTTCGAGAACCTCGGGTTCGAAACCCTCACCCCAGTGACTGCTTCGGTGATCTTCGGCCTTCTCCTCGGCGCCGCCTTCGGCGCGCTGGCCGAGGTCACGCGGTTCTGCCTGCGGCGCGGGCTGGTCGGCGAGCCGGGTGAGAGGCGCTTCGCGCTCGGGGTCTGGCTGATGGCGCTGGCGGTCGCGGTTCTGGGCACGCAAGGCGCCGTCGCGGCCGGCTGGATCGGCTTTGCCGAGCATCGCTTCATGGCCCCCGACATGCCGGTCCTCGCGATCCTCGTCGGCGGGCTGATGTTCGGCGCCGGCATGGTGCTGACGCGCGGCTGCGCCTCGCGGCTGACGGTGCTGGCGGGTTCGGGCAACCTCCGCGCCGCGACCGTCCTCGTGGTCTTCGCCATTGCGGCCCATGCGACGCTGAAGGGCGTTCTGGCGCCCTTGCGCACCGCTCTCGGCAGCTTCACGCTGCCGATAGGCGACGCCGTCTCGCTCGCCGTCCTGCCCGGTGGCGCCCTCGTCTGGTCGCTTGTCATCGCGGGTCTGGCCGGCGCCTATGCCCTGCGTTCCGGCAACCGGCCGGCGCTTCTGATCGGTGCGGCCCTCATCGGCGCGCTGGTGCCCATCGGCTGGGTCGGTACCGGCTTCGTCCTTTACGACGAGTTCGATCCGATCGCCTTCGAAAGCCTCTCCTTCACTTCCCCCTCCGCCGAGACGCTCTTCTGGACCGTTGCCTCCAGCGCGGTCCCGGCGGGGTTCGGAACCGGCCTGATCGGTGGGACACTGGCGGGGGCCGCCGCGCTCGCGCTCCTGTCGGGCCGCTTCCGCTGGCAGAGCTTCGTCAGCCCGCGCGAGACGCTGCGCTACACGGCGGGTGGCGTGCTTATGGGCGTCGGCGGGGTGCTCGCGGGGGGCTGCACGCTGGGCGTCGGCCTCGCCGGGGTGCCGACGCTGTCGCTGGCCGCGATCCTCGGGCTTCTCGCCATTGTCTCGGGTGCCCGCGCGACCGAGCGGCTCGTCAGTGCATCGACTTCCGGATCCGCCGCACCATCAGCCACACGCCCAGCATGACGATGGGCACCAGCGCCGCCGTCAGGGCGCTTTTCGGCCAGTGCGCGGCCTCGGCCAGCGGCAGGAGGAGATAGGTGGCAAGGCTCACCGCGTAGTAGCTGATCGCCACCACCGACAGCCCCTCGACCGTGTGCTGGAGGCGCAGCGCCATGTCCGCCCGCCGGTCCATGCTTTCCAGAAGCTTCTGGTTCTGGCCCGAGCGTTCGACATCGACGCGGGTCCGCAGCAGCTCCCCCGCCCGTTCCGCCCGGCCCGCCATCTGTTCGAGCCGCCGTTCCGCCGACTTCACCGTCCGCATCGCCGGGTCGTAGCGCCGCATCATGAACTCGCCGAAGGTCTGGCGGCCGCGGAACCGCGTTTCGCGCAGGACCTCGACGCGTTGGTTGACGATCGCCTCGTAGGCCCCGGTCGCGCCGAAGCGGAAGGTGTGGCGAACCGACAGGGCCTCGAGCTCGGCCGAGATTTCCAGAAGCTCGTGCAATGTCGCCTCGGCGCCGGCCTCGGTGTCCGACATCGCCGCGACCAGCGCCGACAGCGCGGGGTCGAGCGCGTTGAGTCGCACGGTCAGCTCCCGCGCCCGGCCGAGGCCAAGCATCGACATCGCCCGGTAGGTCTCGATCTCGCAAAGCCGCTGGACGATGCGGCCGATGCGCCGCGCACCGGTGCCGGGGCGAACGAAGACCGCGAAACGCATCTGGCCGGCAGGGTCGATCTTGAAGTCGCCTGCGACGATCGCCGCCTCGTCGAGGACCCAGGACGCGGCGAGGCTGTCGGCGACGAACCAGTCCTCGAGCTTGGCGCTGACTTCGGAGAGGTCCTCGGGCAGTGTTTCGACCCGGATGAGGCAAGCGGCGATGCGTTTGCCGGGCGCCTCGGCCGCCCAGTCGGCGGGAAAGATGTCCGCTTCGGCCGGATTGAAGGCCCGCTCGCCCACGCCCTTGCAGAAGCCGGAATAGGTCACGAACTCGGTATGGCTTTCCCATTTCAGCTCGCAGCGCCCGATCCGGGCGCCGTGATGGGTGGCTCCGGTCGGCGGATGGGCGGCGCCGTGGCGGTCGAGAAGCGCGAGCAGGTGCGTCCGGTCGGCCTCGCGGTCGCGATTATGCGCGTCCACCGGCTGCTTGACCGCGAAATAGACCGCGTGGCACGGCACGTCGAGCGACGGGAACGGCCGCGCATGCAGTTCGTTGACAAGCGCGTAGCGCTGCGGGTGGTCGTCTATCGGTGTCATGATCGGGACGGTTCCGGGTCGCGGTTGCACCGGACCCTAGCCGAGCGTGAGACAGGAATAAACTGCTATTCTAACCGCTTAGTTGCATGCGAGTGTATGCTGTCCGGCTTGCCCCGCCCTTGCCGCAAGGCAAGGATCAAGGCCAGGAGAGCCGCCGCCGCGCCGACGCCGAACGTCGCCGGCGCCCCGGCAAACGCCCAGAGCCCGCCCGCGACCGTATTGGCCAGCAGCACCGCGAGCCCGCCGACGAGGTTGAAGACCCCGAAGCCGGTACCGCGCAGCGACGCCGGCACCGAATCGGCCACCGCCGCCGACAAGAGGCCTTGGCTCAGCCCCATGTGCAGCCCCCAGAGTGCCACCCCCGCAAGCGCCGCCCCGACCCCGCTCGAAAGCGCCAGCACCCCGTGCGACACTGCCAGCACGACGAGCGAGAGAAGAAGAAGCCCGCGCCGCCCGACCCGGTCCGAGAGGATGCCGACGGGCCAGGCGGTCGCCGCGTAAACCACGTTCATCACCACCAGCACCACCGGCGCCAGCGCCACCGCAAGGCCGTTCGCATTGGCTTGAAGGATCAGGAACGCCTCGGATATTCGCGCGAAGCCGATCACCGCGCCCAGCACGGTGACCGCCCAGAAGGCCGGGCCGAGGGCCGCCATGCTCGCCCGGTCGAAGCGCGGGCGGGTCGGCGTCGGCGCCGCCTTTTGCGGCGGCTCCTCCACGCCGCGGGCAAGGATCAGGACGGCGATCGCCGCGGGAAGGATCGCCACGGCGAAGACCAGCCTGAAATTTCCGCCGGACGCGGCCATCAGCGCGATGGCAATCAGCGGCCCTGCGAAGGCGCCGATCGTGTCCATCGTCTGCCGCAGCCCGTAGGCCGCGCCGCGCCGCTCGGGCTCCACCAGATCCGCGACCAATGCATCGCGCGGCGCGCCCCTGATGCCCTTGCCGAGCCGGTCCACCGCCCGCGCAGCGAGGACAACGCCCGCGCTGCCGGCGAGCGCGAAGACCGGCTTCGTCAGGGCGGCGAGCCCGTAGCCCAGGAGCGCCAGCGGCTTCCGCCGTCCCATCCGGTCCGAGAGCGCCCCGGAAAAGACCTTGGTGACCTGCGCTACCGCCTCGGAAAACCCCTCGATCAACCCCAGCACCAGCGCCGAGGCGCCGAGCCTGCCGGTCAGGAACAAGGGCAGAAGACCGTGGATCATCTCGGAGGAGACATCCATGAAGAGGCTGACGAAGCCCAGCGCCACCACGCCTTTCGGCAACCTGCCCGCCATATCCCCTGCCCAAACGCTGAGAGACCGCGCCCGCACGGTGGCGGGCTCCGGTCCTGCAAAAAGCACACTTCCGGAGGGCCGTCGAGGGCGGGTGGCCCAATGCCGCAACCGCGCGCGACCCGCCCGGCCCCGGCCGCCCCAGGGCGGCGCGGGCCGGGCGGCGCCGCTCAGCTCAGGTTCGCCGCGAAAAACTCCAGCGTCCGCGACCAGGCCAGCTCCGCTGCCGCCGCGTCGTAGCGGGGCGTCGTGTCGTTGTGGAAGCCATGGTTCACGTTGTCGTAAATGTAGGTCGGTATAAGCCTTGCCGTTCGCCTTCAGAGCCGTCTCGTAATCCGGCCAGCCGGCGTTGATGCGCTCATCGAGCCCGGCATAGTGGATGAGAAGCGGCGCTTCGATCTTCGCCACGTCCTCGGCCGCCGGCTGGCGCCCGTAGAACGGCACCGAGGCCGCGAGGTCGGGATAGGCAACGGCGAGCGCGTTGCAGACCCCGCCGCCATAGCAGAAGCCCACCGCGCCGACCTTGCCGGTTGATCCCTCGTGACCGCGCAGGAACTCGAACGCCGCGAAGAAATCCGCCATCAGCTTCGCCGGGTCGATCTGAGACTGCATCTCGCGACCCTGATCGTCGTTGCCGGGATAACCGCCGAGCGGGGTCAGCCCGTCCGGCCCAAAGGCAAGGTAGCCCGCTTTCGCCAAGCGCCGCACCACGTCCTCGATATAGGGGTTGAGCCCGCGATTCTCATGGACGACGAGAACCGCCGGCAGCGTGCCCGTGGCCCCGGCGGGCTTCGCCATCAGCCCCTTGATGCGGCCGTTGCCCTCGGGGCTGTCATATTCTGCCACCATCGGTCTCGATCGCCGGATCGTCGGGCGCAACCTGCTGGGCGAGCGCGTAGTTCGGCCGCAACTGCGCGAGGATCGCGGCCCCGGTCACCCCGGCGGCGGCGAACTTGCCCGCGCGTTCGATGAAGTCCCTCTTCGACATCTTGCCATGCACATATCCGTCGTAGATCTCGAGAATGCGGGGGTCGAAGTCCTTGGCGCTCTTGCGTTGCGTCGGTCTGTCCGGGGCGTTCATCGCGATCTCCTTATCCACTGAAAAGGCAAGGATAACGGGGCCCGGACAGATCGGAACACAAAATAAAGTGACCCCGCCGAATAGGCGGGGTCTTGCTGCGCCGGACCCGGCGCGGGTTCAGTCGATCATCGGCAGGAGGCTGTCCACCGACTTCTTCGCGTCGCCGTAGAACATCCGCGTATTTTCCTTGTAGAACAGCGGGTTCTCGATGCCCGAATAGCCCGTGCCCTGGCCGCGCTTCGACACGAAGACCTGCTTCGCCTTCCAGCATTCCAGAACCGGCATCCCGGCGATGGGCGAGTTCGGATCTTCCTGCGCCGCCGGGTTCACGATGTCGTTCGAGCCGATGACGATGGCGACGTCGGTCGAGGGGAAATCCTCGTTGATCTCGTCCATCTCCAGCACGATGTCGTAGGGCACCTTGGCCTCGGCCAGAAGCACGTTCATGTGGCCGGGAAGCCGTCCGGCGACCGGGTGGATGGCGAAGCGCACGTTCTTGCCCTTGGCGCGCAGCTTGCGGGTCAGCTCCGCGACCGACTGCTGCGCCTGCGCCACCGCCATGCCGTAGCCGGGGATGATGATGATGCTGTCGGCGTCGTTCAGCGCCGCCGCCACGCCCTCGGCGTCGATGGCGATCTGCTCGCCCTCGATCGCCATCGCCGGGCCGGTCGTGCCGCCGAAGCCGCCGAGGATCACGCTGACGAAGCTGCGGTTCATCGCCTTGCACATGATGTAGCACAGGATCGCACCCGAGGAGCCGACCAGCGCGCCGACCACGATCAGCAGGTCGTTGCCGAGCGAGAAGCCGATCGCCGCCGCGGCCCAGCCCGAATAGCTGTTGAGCATCGACACCACGACCGGCATGTCCGCGCCGCCGATCCCCATGATCAGGTGATAGCCGATGAAGAGCGCGGCAGCGTCATCAGGAAGAGCGGCAGGAAGCCGCCGCTGCCGAAATACCAGATGAGGCAGAGCACCGAGATCGCGGCCGCAGCTCGCGTTCAGCACATGCCCGCCCGGCAGCTTCTTGGCTGCCGAGTTCACCTTGCCCGCAAGCTTGCCGTAGGCGATGACCGAGCCGGTGAAGGTCACCGCCCCGATGAAAACGCCGAGGAACAGCTCGACGCGCAGGATCGACTGCTCGACCGCCGTCCTTGTGTGCCAGCACCGCCGCGAAGCCCGTCGAGCGCGGCGCGCGCCGCCTCGTCCATCGCGACGACGCGACCAAGCTCGAAATGCGCGTTGTAGCCGACGAAGACCGCGGCAAGACCGACGAGCGAGTGCATCGCCGCCACAAGCTGCGGCATCTCGGTCATCTGGACGCGGGTGGCGACATACCAGCCGATGACGCCGCCGCCGGCGATGAGGATGACCGAGAGCAGCCAGAGGCCGGAGCCCGGCCCGATCAGCGTCGCGAAGACCGCGAGCGCCATGCCGACGATGCCGTACCAGACCGCGCGCTTGGCGCTTTCCTGCCCCGAAAGCCCGCCCGAGCGAGAGGATGAAGAGCACAGCCGCGACCACATAGGCCGCCGTGGTGAATCCGAATTCCATGATCTCTGCCCTTCCTCTACGACTTCTGGAACATGGCCAGCATGCGCCGCGTGACCATGAACCCGCCGAAGATGTTGATCCCGGCCATGAAGACCGACAGCGCGGCCAGAAGGATGATCAGGAAACTTCCCGACCCGATCTGCATGAGCGCGCCGAGGATGATGATCGACGAGATCGCGTTGGTAACCGCCATCAGCGGCGTGTGCAGCGAATGCGCCACGTTCCAGATCACCTGGAAGCCGACGAACACCGCGAGCACGAAGACGATGAAGTGCTGCATGAAGCTCGCCGGTGCGACGAGGCCGACGCCAAGGATCAGCGGCGCCGCCGACGGCCAGAAGCGTGACCTGGTTGCGGGTCTCGGCCTTGAAGGCGGCGACCTCCCGCGCGCGCTTCTCCTCGACCGTCAGTTCCTTCGGCTTCTCCTTCGGCTTCGCGGCCGCGATCGCGGCGACCTTCGGCGGCGGCGGCGGGAAGGTGATGGCGCCGTCATGGGTGACGGTCGCGCCCCGGATCACATCGTCTTCCATGTTGTGGACGATCTTGCCGTCCTTCCCGGGAGTGAGATCCGTCATCATGTGACGGATGTTGGTCGAATAGAGCGTCGAGGACTGCGCCGCCATCCGGCTCGGGAAGTCGGTATAGCCGACGATGGTCACGCCGTTCTTGGTGACGATCTTCTCGTCCGGCACCGTGAGGTCGCAGTTGCCGCCCCGTTCGGCGGCGAGGTCAACGACGACCGAGCCGGGCTTCATCGCCTCGACCATGTCCTTGGTCCAGAGCTTCGGCGCGTCGCGGCCAGGGATCAGCGCAGTGGTGATGACGATGTCCATCTCCGGCGCCAGTTCGCGGAACTTCGCCAGCTGCGCCTCGCGGAATTCCGGGCGGAAGGCGCGGCATAGCCGCCGGTCGCGGCGCCGTCCTGCGCCTCCTCGAATTCGAGATAGACGAACTCGGCGCCCATCGATTCGATCTGCTCGGCCACTTCGGGGCGCACGTCGAACGCATAGACGATGGCGCCGAGCGAGGTCGCGGTGCCGATCGCGGCAAGGCCGGCGACACCCGCGCCGACGATCAGCACCTTCGCGGGCGGCACCTTGCCGGCGGCCGTCACCTGGCCGGTGAAGAAGCGACCGAAGTTGCTGCCGGCCTCGATCACCGCGCGATAGCCGGCGATGTTGGCCATCGAACTGAGCGCGTCCATCTTCTGCGCCCGGCTGATCCGCGGCACCATGTCCATCGCGATGACGTTCGCGCCCTGCTTCTGGCAAAGCTCCAGAAGATCCTTGTTTTGTGCGGGATAGAAGAACGAGATCAGCGTCTGCCCCTTGGCGAGCCGCTTGGCCTCGGTGTCCGAGGGCGGCCGCACCTTGGCGACCACGTCGACCTCCTTGAAGAGCGCGGGCGCGGTCTTCACCACCGTCACGCCTGACGCCTCGTAGGTCGCGTCCGAGAACCCTGCGCCGGTCCCCGCACCTGTCTCGATGAAACAGTCATATCCCAGCTTCTTCAGCTGGATCGCGCTGTCGGGCGTCATCGCGACACGCGCCTCGCCCTCGAAGATTTCCTTGGGTGCCCCGATCTTCACTCTTGTCTCCCTTTCCGCAGTCGCGCCGTCCGACCCCGCCGGCCGGCCGATGCCGGTTCCTTCGGTCGCGCAAGATTATTACTCTGCAACGCAGCGTCGTCGCAACAACCTAATTCATCCCATTCCGCCGTCCTGAAGCCCCGTCACAGCCAGCGCCGGGTCCGGCTGGTATAATCGGCATATTCCTCACCAAAGCGCTCCATCAGCCGGGCTTCCTCGCCGAGTATGAAGCGCCGGTTGATGATCGTCATGAAGACCGCGATCAAGGGCAGCGCGATCAGCGCGTCCCAGGCGAAGTAGAGCCCGGCCAGAACCAGCGCGTCGGCGAGGTAGATCGGGTTGCGGCTGAACCGGAAGACGCCGCCATGCACGAAGGCATCGGGGTCACGGCGCGGGATCAGCGTCGTGCGGGCGATGATCATCTGCCCGGCCGCGATGACCATCAGCGCGATCCCGACCCCGACCAGCAAGGCACCGAGCGGATCGTTGACCGGCGTCGGCACCGGCACGACGCGCCCGATCAGCCCGCCGATCACCGCGAAACCGGCCAGCCAGACCGGCGGAAAGTCGATCTCTTTCGCCATAGGCGTCCTTATCCCCAACTTGGCCGACCCTATGTCCCGTCGGACGGTGAGTTCAAGACCGCATCCTGCACGGCCGCGCGAAATCCCGGCGCTGTGTTCGCGCGGCATGGGGCCACGTGGAGCCGGACCGCGCGGCGGAGGGAGCGCCGGCGCGCAGTTTCCGCTGGCGGGGCGGACGGAGATTTCCTAACCATGAACCAGCTTTTCCCGGCCGCACCGCCCGACCCCGGAGGACGCACGCAAATGACCACGGATTTCGCCGCCACCCGCGCCCGCTTCCATCTGCCCGAGGGCGTGATCTATCTCGACGGCAATTCGCTCGGCCCCCTGCCCCGCGCCGCCGCTGCCCGCGTCGCTGATTGCGTGACGGCGGAATGGGGCGAGATGCTGATCACCGCCTGGAACCGCGCCGGCTGGATGGACCTGCCGCGCCGGCTCGGCGACCGGATCGGAAGGCTGATCGGGGCGGAGCCGGGCACCGTCGTCCTCGGCGACACGCTTTCGATCAAGGTCTACCAGGCGCTCGCCTCGGCGATCGAGTTGCGCCCCGGCCGCAAGGTGATCCTCTCGGATACCGGCAACTTCCCCTCCGACCTCTACATCGCCGACGGCCTCGTCCGCACACTCGGCGACGGGCACGAGTTGCGCACCGTGGCACCCGAGGCGGTGGAGGACGCGATCACCCCCGACGTGGCGGTCCTGATGCTGACCGAGATCGACTACCGGACCGGGCGCAAGCACGACATGCGGCAGCTGATCGCCAAAGCCCATGCGGCGGGCGCACTGGTGGTCTGGGACCTCGCTCATTCGGCCGGCGCCATCGAGGTCGATCTCGCCGGCTCGGATGCCGATTTCGCCGTCGGCTGCACCTACAAGTATCTCAATTCCGGCCCCGGCGGCCCGGCCTTCATCTATGTGGCCCCGCGCCTTGCCCCGCAAGCCCGCCCCGCCCTCTCCGGCTGGCTCGGGCACGAGGCGCCCTTCGCCTTCGATCCCGACTACCGCCCGGGGCCGGGCATCGAGCGGATGCGCGTCGGCACCCCGCCGATCCTGCAAATGGCAGCGCTTGAGGCCTCGATGGACATCTGGGACCGCGTGAAGATGGCGGATGTCCGCGCCCGCTCCATCGAGCTCACAGAGGCCTTCATCGCCGGGGTGGAGGCCGCCTGCCCGACCCTCGCCCTCGCCTCGCCCCGTGATCCGGCGCCAGCGCGGCAGCCAGGTCAGCTTCCGCCATCCGCAGGGCTACGCGATCATGCAGGCGCTGATCGCGCGGGGCGTGATCGGCGATTTCCGCGCCCCCGACATCCTGCGCTTCGGTTTCACGCCGCTCTATACCGCGATGGAGGACGTGACCGGCGCGGTGGCGATCCTCGCCGACATCATGGCCACCGACGCCTGGGACCGGGCCGAGTTCAAGGCCCGCGCCAAGGTGACATGACCGGCCCCGCCACCCTCCGCCGCTTCCGGCCGGACGATGCCGCCGCGACGCGCGATGTCTTCTGGCAGGCCGTCCGGATCGGCGCGGCCGGGCACTACACCGAAGCCCAGCTTGCCGACTGGGTCGCCGATCCGGCGATGCCGGAAGGCTGGGGCGACTGGCTCGACCGCCATTTCACCGTCGTCGCCGAAGAGGAGGGCGGCCGCATCGCCGGGTTCTTCATGCTCGAGGAAAGCGGCTATCTCAACATGGCCTTCGTGCGCCCCGAATGGCGCGGGACCGGCCTTGCCGATCATCTCCACGCCGCGATCCTCGCCGAGGCGTGGGCGCGGGGCATGCCCCGGCTCACGGTCTGGGCGAGCCGCCTCGCGCGGCCCTTCCTCTCCCGCCACGGCTGGACCCTCGACGCGGACCCGCCGCCGCGCGCGGGGCACCCTGTGCCGACGGACGACGCCGAGCCGGTCGACCATGCGATGAAACTCGACCCGGTCCCGGCGCCATGACACGGCGCGAACCTCCGCTCGCCCGGCCCGGCGCCTGGGCCGGGCTCTGGCGCCGGATCGGCGTCAAGGCCGCCCTCGCCGCCCGGAGCGCGTGAAACCCGGCACCGGCGGGTCGTTCACGCAATGAAAGGGAGGTTCCGATGACCAACACCTACGACCCCGAAAAAGAAGGCGCGAAGATGCGCTTCGACGATGCCATGTCCTATGGCGACTACCTCGCGCTCGACCAGGTGCTGACGGCGCAGCACCCCAAAAGCAGCGCGCATGACGAGATGCTGTTCATCGTCCAGCACCAGACCTCCGAGCTCTGGATGCGGCTGATGCTGCACGAACTGGCCGCCGCCCGCGCCGCCATCGCCGCCGACACACTGGCGCCCGCCTTCAAGATGCTCACCCGCGTCGCCCGGATCATGGAGCAGCTCAACTCCGCCTGGGACGTCCTTCGGACCATGACGCCCTCGGATTACACCCATTTCCGCGGCGCCCTCGGCCCGTCCTCCGGTTTTCAGTCCTGGCAGTACCGGCTGATCGAATTCGCCGCCGGCAACCGCAACCCGGCGATGCTGAAGCCGCATGCGCACCGGCCCGACATCGTGGCGAAGCTCGACGCCGAACTCGCTCGCCCCTCGCTCTACGACGAGGCATTGCGCGCCCTCCACCGCGCCGGCCTGCCGGTGCCAGAGGACGTGCTCGCCCGCGACCTCCGCGACACCTGGACCGCCCATCCCGGCGTCGAGGCCGCCTGGCGCATGGTCTATGCCGACCCCGAAGCGCATTGGGCACTTTACGACCTCGCCGAGAAGCTTGTCGATTTCGAGGACTACTTCCGCCGCTGGCGCTTCAACCACGTGACCACCGTGGAACGGATCATCGGCCTCAAGCGCGGCACCGGCGGCACCCAGGGCGTGAGCTACCTGCGCCGGATGCTCGAGGTGGAGCTTTTCCCCGAACTCTGGCACCTGCGCACCACGCTCTGACCCGCGGCGCCCGGCGGGGAGACCGGCCGCGCGCCGTTGCGAACCGCGACGAAGAAGGCGCCGTCGCCGTGATGGCCGGGCTCGTAGTAGGGGTGAGGGGCTGCGGCGCCGCGCAGCCCCGGCCTGCCCGCCCTCACGCGGATTTCAGCCGCGCCTCGCCGCCCGGGCATTTCGCCCAGGCCCTGACCGCCGCGCCGAACGCCTCGAAGAGCGGGCGCGACACCGGATCGCCCGCGGCGTTCCACTCGGGATGCCATTGCACCGAAAGCGTGAAGCCCGGCGCGCCTTCGACATAGAGCGCCTCGGGCGTGCCATCCGGCGCCCAGCCGTCGATCACGACACCCTTGCCGGCGGTCTTGATCCCCTGGCCGTGGAGCGTGTTGGTCATCACCTCGGCCGCCCCGAAGAGCCGATGGAAGATCCCGCCCTCGCTGAAGCGCACCGGATGGCGGAGCGCGAACTTCTCCTCCAGCGTGCCGTCGGGCGGCATCCGGTGGTTCATCCGCCCCGGCAGGTCGCGGATCTCGGGGTGGAGCGTGCCGCCGAGCGCCACGTTCACCTCCTGAAATCCGCGGCAGATGCCGAAAAACGGCTGACCACGCTCGACGCAGGCGCGCACCAGCGGCAGCGTGATCGCATCGCGGCAGCGGTCGAAGGCGCCATGCGCCTCGGTCGGCGCCTCGCCGTATTCCTCGGGGTGGACGTTGGGCCGGCCGCCGGTCAGCAGGAAGCCGTCGCAGGCCGTCGAGCAGTTCATCGACGCTGACAAGGCGCGGATCGCTCGGGATGAGCAGAGGCATGCAGCCCGCGACCTGCGCCACCGCGGCCGAATTCATCGTGCCGCCGGCATGGACCGGGTATTCGTCGTTGATCAGGTTCATATTGCCGATGATACCGACAATGGGCCGAGCCATGCGCGATCCGTCCTTCCGTCCCCTGCCATCAAGAATAGGCCGGCGCCCGGCGAAGGGAAAGCCCCAGCCCTCGCACAGGCCCCTCTGCGCCCGCGCAGGATGCCCGCCCGATGACGATGACCGCGATTTCAGCGGATCGTGGATGCTTCGCGAAAGCTGGGTTGAACCTTACTCGCCCCCGTCCCTCCCGCGCGGCCGTCCGGGCTCATCCGGCGGCTTTCACCTCGGCCCGGCGCTTGTGCAGGATCGGCTCGGTATAGCCCGAGGGCTGCTCCCGCCCGAGGAAGACGAGGTCGCAGGCCGCCTGGAAGGCGATGCCCTGGAAGTCCGGCGCCATCGGCCGATAGGCCGGATCGCCGGCATTCTGGCGGTCCACGACGGCCGCCATCTTCCGCAGCGCCTCCATCACCTCGTCGCGCGCCGACCACGCCGTGATGCAGCCAGTTGGCCACGTGCTGGGCCGAGATCCGGCAGGTCGCGCGGTCCTCCATCAGGCCCACATCGTTGACATCCGGCACCTTGGAGCAGCCGACCCCCTGATCGATCCAGCGCACCACGTAGCCGAGAATGCCCTGGCAGTTGTTCTCGACCTCGCGCATCACCTGCGCCCCGGTCCATTTCCGGTACGCCGCGAGCGGGATGTCGAGGATCGTGTCGACATAGGCCCGACGGCCTCCGGCCGCGAGCCGCTTCTGCACCGCGAAGACGTCGATCTTGTGATAGTGCAGCGCATGCAGCGTCGCCGCCGTGGGCGACGGCACCCAGGCGGTATTCGCGCCCGCCTTCGGATGCTCGATCTTCTGCTCGAGCATCGCCGCCATCAGGTCCGGCATCGCCCACATGCCCTTGCCGATCTGCGCGCGGCCCGAAAGCCCGCATTCGAGGCCGATATCGACATTCTGGTTCTCGTAGGCGCCGATCCAGGCCTTGCGCTTGATGAAATCCTTGCGACTGAAGGGGCCGACCTCCATCGAGGTATGGATCTCGTCCCCGGTGCGGTCGAGAAAGCCGGTGTTGATGAAGGCGACCCGGTGCGTCGCCGCCCGGATGCATTCCTTGAGGTTGACCGAGGTCCGCCGCTCCTCGTCCATGATGCCGAGCTTCACGGTGTAGCGCGGCAGGCCCAGCGCTGCCTCGACCCGGGTGAAGATCTCGTCGGCGAAAGCGACCTCCTCCGGCCCGTGCATCTTCGGCTTCACCACGTAGACCGAGCCTTCCACCGAATTCCGCGCGCCGCCGGTCTTTTTCAGGTCATGGAGCGCGATCAGCACCGTGATCATCGCGTCCATCAGCCCCTCGAAGACTTCGTCGCCCTTGCCGTCAACGATCGCCGGGTTGGTCATCAGGTGGCCGACATTGCGCACCAGCATCAGCGCCCGGCCCTTCACGGTCATCTCCGACCCGTCCGGCGCGGTATAGGTCCGGTCGGGGTGCAGGCGCCGGTCCACCATCCTGCCACCCTTCTCGAACCGTGTCCTCAAGATCGCCCTTCATCAGGCCGAGCCAGTTGGCATAGGCCCCGACCTTGTCCTCGGCATCGACGCAGGCGACCGAATCCTCGCAATCCATGATGGCAGAGACGGCGCTTTCCATCTGCACGTCGGCAAGGCAGGCCTGATCGCGCGCGCCGATGAAATGCGCCCGGTCGAAGACCAACTCGACATGAAGCCCGTGATTGCGCAGGAGAACCGCGTCCGGTGCCTTGGGATTGCCGCGATAGCCTGCGAATTTCTCCGGGCTCACCAGCGGCATGTCGTCGATCAGCAGCACCCCATCCTTGACATAATAGCGACGCACATCGGCATGGCTCGCGCCCTCGATCGGGAAGGCCTCGTCCAGAAACACCCGCGCCCGGGCGATCACCCGCGCGCCGCGGCCCCGCTCGTAACCGCCTTTCGGCGGGGCGGAGCCCATCGCGTCGGTGCCATAGAGGCAATCGTAAAGGCTGCCCCAGCGGGCATTCGCGGCATTGAGCGCGTAGCGCGCATTGGTGATCGGCACGACGAGTTGCGGGCCGGGAACCGCTGCGATCTCGGGATCGACATGCGCGGTGTCGATGCGGAAGCCCGGCCCCTCGGGCAGGAGATAGCCGATCTCGGTCAAGAACGCCTTGTAGGCCTCGTGATCGTGCGGCTGGCCGCGCCGCGCGACATGCCAGGCGTCGATCTTCCGCTGGAGCGCCTCGCGCTTTTCCAGAAGCGCCCGGTTTCTCGGCGTGAGTTCGGCGACGATCCCGGACAGCCCCGTCCAGAACGCCTCCGCCGTCACCCCCGTTCCCGGCAGCGCCGCCTCCTCGATGAAGCGCGCAAGCTCTCCAGCCACCCGAAGCCCGTTCCGTTCAACTCGCGTCATGCCCATTCCTTTTTGCATGCGGTGGTATGCCTTTTCCCAAGACCTACCGGAGCAATATCCGTCCGGCAATGTCGTAGCGCGTCCTTTTCGGCCGCATCGGGTGGCGCAAAACTTAGGACATCGACTAATTGTTCTTGCGCGACTCGGGCGACGACGATACTTAGTCATTGATCTAAGTGTGAAGACCGCGATGAACCTCTCCCCCGGCCAGCTCGACACCCTCTTCCAGGCGCTCGGCGATCCCACCCGCCGTGCGATCCTCGAACGGCTGGCGCGCGGCCCGGCAAGCGTGACCGAGCTGGCCGCCCCCTTCGACATGGCGCTGCCCTCTTTCCTCGCCCATATCCGCAAGCTCGAATCCTCCGGCCTCGTCGAGACCGCGAAGGACGGCCGCGTCCGCACCGTGACCCTCGTTCCCGGCGCCTTCACGCCCGTCCGCTCCTGGCTCGACGAGCAGCGCGCGCTTTGGGAGGGGCGCCTCGACCGTCTTGACGCCTATGTTCAGACCCTCATGCAGGACAAACGCGATGAAACTTGACCCGACCCTCGACCTCGTTCTCGAACGCACCGTGAACGCCCCGAAAGACCTGCTGTTCCAATGCTGGACGCAGGAGAAGCACCTGCCGCATTTCTTCGTCCCCCGCCCCCACCGGGTCGTCCGCTGCCGCCTCGACGTCCGCGTCGGCGGCGCCTGCGAGACGACCTTCGAGGTGGACGGCAAGGAGATGGAGAACAACGGCGTCTATCTCGAGGTGATCGAGAACGAGAAGCTCGTTTTCACCGATGGTTATACCGAAGGCTGGAAACCCGCGCCCGATCCCTTCATGACCGCCATCGTGCTTTTCGAGGATGCCGGCGACGGCCGGACCAAATATACCGCCATCGCCCGCCACCGCTCTGCCGAAAAGGCCGAGGCGCACAAGGCGATGGGCTTTTACGACGGCTGGGGCACGGTCGTCGACCAGCTCGAGGAATATGCGCAGGGGTTGATGAAATGAGCGACGGGCAATTTGCCACACTGACATTCAAGCGGCAGGTCAAAGCCCCGGTGGAAAGCGTCTGGCAGGCATGGACTGCGCCGCTTGCGCGGTCCCTTTGGGCGGCGCCGTCGCCTTCGGTGACGGTCGAGTTCCTCGAAACCGCCACATCCGTGGGCGAGCGCGAAGTGTCACTTTGCCGGGTCGCGGGCCAGCCCGACATCCGGTGCGAAGGAACCTGGCTGGTGCTGGAGCCAAACCGCCGCAGCGTGAATTCCGAGGTCGTGAGCTGCGACGGGACAACGCAGTCCGCCGCCCTCGTCACCGCAGACTTCGCCGAGGATGGCCCCTCCAGCCGGATCTCCATCACCGTGCAACTTGCCTCGCTGGCAGAGGACATGGAGCCGGGCTACCGGCAAGGCTTTGGCGCCGGGCTCGATAATCTGGCGGGCGTGAGCGAACGCGTGATGGTGATCGAACGGACCATCGCCGCCCCCCTCGCCGCCGTGTGGTCCGCCTGGACCGACCCGAAGGCGCTGCCGCAATGGTGGGGGCCGGACGGGTTTTCCTGCCAAACCACGCGCATCGACCTTCGCGACGGCGGCGAATGGGTCTTCGACATGATCGGGCCGGATGGAACGGTCTATCCCAACCATCACCGCGACATCCGCCACCGTCCCTTGACCGGGATCGACTACGCGCTCCTCTGGGGAGAGAACGGTCCGAAACACGCCGACGCCTCGGCCCGGTTCGAGGATCTCGGCGGGCGCACGAAGGTCACGCTGTCGATGATCTTCGTCACGGCCGAGGAATGCGAGACGGCGAAAGGCTTTGGCGCGGTCGAGCTTGGGCAGCAGACGCTCGGCAAGCTGGCGGCGCATATCGGCGCGGCCTGACATCCGACAGGTTGCGGCGCGGGGGCGGAGGGCCTAACGTCCGCGCCGCAACCATCCGGAGTGCCCCATGAAGGACGCCGCCCCGCAGCCGACGCTGCTTGCCGACTATGCCCCCTTCCCCTTCGTCATCGAAGGCGTCGACCTGACCTTCCGCCTCGCGCCCAAGGCGACGCGCGTCCTTGCCCGAATTTCCTTTGCGCCCAATCCCGCGCGCCCCGGCCGGCACGACCTGCGCCTTGACGGCGAGAAGCTGAAGCTCGTCTCGGCGAAGGTCGACGGCAAGCCCGTCCGCCCGGTCGTGGACAAGACCGGCCTGACGCTTTCGGCCGACCAGATCCCCGACGGCCAATTCCAGTGGGAAGCCGAGGTCAAGATCGATCCCAAGGGCAATACCGCGCTCGAAGGGCTCTACATGTCCGGCGGCATCTACTGCACGCAGTGCGAGGCCGAGGGCTTCCGCAAGATCACCTTCTATCCCGACCGGCCCGACGTGATGGCGCCCTTCAAGGTGCGGATCGAAAGTGACATGCCGATCCTGCTGTCGAACGGCAACCCGACCGGTGCGGGCGACGGCTGGGCCGAATGGACCGATCCCTGGCCGAAGCCCGCCTATCTCTTCGCGCTTGTCGCGGGCGATCTGAAAGCCGTCTCCGACAGCTTCACCACAATGTCGGGCCGCAAGGTCGCTCTCAACATCTGGGTCTGCGACGGCGATCAGGACCGCTGCGCCTACGCGATGGACAGCCTCATCCGTTCGATGACGTGGGACGAGGAGGTTTACGGGCGCGAATACGACTTGGACGTTTTCAACATCGTCGCCGTCGATAGCTTCAATATGGGCGCGATGGAGAACAAGGGCTTGAACATTTTCAACTCCAAGCTCGTTCTGGCCTCGCCCGAAACCGCGACCGACCTCGATTTCGAGCGGATCGAGGGCGTCATCGCGCATGAGTATTTCCACAACTGGACCGGCAACCGCATCACCTGCCGCGACTGGTTCCAGCTTTGCCTGAAGGAAGGGCTGACGGTCTTTCGCGACCAGCAGTTCACCTCCGACATGCGCTCCGCGCCAGTAAAGCGCATCGAAGACGTGCTGACGCTGCGGGCCCGCCAGTTCCGCGAGGATATGGGGCCGCTCGCCCACCCGGTCCGGCCCGATCGCTATGTCGAGATCAACAACTTCTACACCGCGACCGTCTATGAAAAGGGCGCCGAGGTCATCGGCATGCTGAAACGGCTCGTCGGCGACGACGGCTACAAAAAGGCGCTCGATCTCTATTTCGACCGCCATGACGGCGAGGCGGCGACGATCGAGGACTGGCTCAAGGTCTTCGAGGATGCGACGGGCCGCGATCTGACCCAGTTCAAGCGCTGGTACACCGACGCCGGCACGCCGCGCCTCACGGTGTCGGAGGCATGGTCGCCCGGCAAGGAGGGCGGCACCTACACGCTGACCTTCATCCAGAAGACGCCGCCGACGCCGGGGCAGGACAAGAAGCCGCCCCGCGTGATCCCCATCGCGGTCGGCCTTCTCAACCCCAACGGGGACGAGGTGGTGCCGACGACCGTTCTCGAGATGACCGAGGCCACGCAGAGCTTCCGCTTCGACGGTCTCGCCTCGCGCCCCGTCGCCTCGATCCTGCGCGGGTTCTCGGCGCCGGTTGTCCTCGACCGCGAGGTCGATGCGACTGAACGCGCCTTCCTTCTCGCGCATGACACCGACCCTTTCAACAAGTGGGAAGCCGGCCGCGCGCTCGCCAAGGATGTGCTGACCGGAATGATCGCCGAGGATCGCGCGCCCTCGCAAAGCTTCATCGAGGCGATGGGCGCGGTCCTCGTCGACGAAAACCTCGATCCGGCTTTCCGCGCGCTCTGCCTGCGCCTGCCGTCCGAGGACGACATGGCCCAGACGCTCCACGACGCCGGCCGCGTCCCCGACCCGGCCGCGATTCGCACAAGCCGCGACGCGCTCGCCAAGGCCATTGCCCGGCACCTGCAAAAGCCGCTGACCGCGACCTATGACGCGATGGCGACCGAGGGGGAGTTCTCTCCCGACGCCGCCTCCGCCGGCAAGCGGGCCTTGCGGCTTGGTTGCCTCGGGCTCCTGAACCACATCGACAACGGCACCCGCGCCGCCTCTCTCTTCGCCAGCGCCGGCAACATGACCGAAAGCCACGGCGCGCTGACCTGCCTGATCGAGGGCGGCCGTGGCACACGCGAGATCGGGGCCTTTTACGAGCGCTGGAAGTCCAACCGGCTGGTGATCGACAAGTGGTTTGCGGTCCAGGTCGCCTTCGCCCTGCCGGACGAGGCGGCGGCCACCGCCGAGCGGCTGTCGCAACACCCCGATTTCGACTGGCAGAACCCCAACCGCTTCCGGTCGCTGCTGGGCGCGCTCGCCGCCAACCACGCGGGCTTCCACTACGAGTCCGGCGCCGCCTACCGCTTCTATGCCGACTGGCTCCTCAAGCTCGATCCGGTGAACCCGCAGACAACCGCCCGCATGTCGACAGCGTTCGAAACCTGGGCGCGCTACGAAGAGGACCGCAAGGCACTGATCCGGGCCGAGCTCGACCGCATCCTCGCCACGCCCGACCTCAGCCGCGACCTGACCGAGATGGTCAGCCGCATCAGGGGGGACGCCGATGCGTAAGACGGCGCTCATCACCGGCGCCTCGGACGGGATCGGTCAGGAAACCGCGCGGCAGATGGCACGGGCGGGCTGGGACATAGCCGTCCACTACCACACCAACCGCGCCGGGGCCGAGCTGACCGCGCAAGGGGTGGCCGAGGCCGGCGGGCGGGCCGCGATCCTGCAGGCCGATCTCTCCGATCCGATGAATGCCGGCCGGCTGATGGAAGCTCTCGACGCCGCCTTCCCCCGGCTCGACGCGCTGATCAACAATGCCGGCATCGTCGATATCGCGCGACGGGTGGAGGAGATGACGCCCGAGCGCCTGACGCGGATGTTCGCCGTCAACCTCACCGCGCCCTTCCTGCTCGCGGGCCATGCCGCGCGGCGGATGTCGACCCGGCACGGCGGCGACGGCGGGGTGATCGTCAACGTCTCCTCGGTCGCGGCAAGGCTCGGCTCGGCCGGGCAATATGTCGATTACGCCTCGGCCAAGGCCGGGCTCGACGCGCTGACCAAGGGGCTGGCGGACGAGGTCGCGGCCGAAGGCATCCGCGTCGTCTCGATCCGGCCGGGGATCATCGAGACCGGGATACATGGCAAGGGCGGCGAACCCGACCGCGCCAACCGGCTTGCCGACCGCATCCCGATGGGCCGGCCCGGCACCGTGCACGAGGTAGCCCGCGCCATCCTCTGGCTCGCCTCCGAGGACGCGTCCTACGTCACCGGAACGGTCCTTGACGTGTCGGGCGGGCGGTAGCGCGCGCCCGACCGCCGCGAATCGCGCCCGGACGGGCGATCCGGCCGGATTGCCGGACAAATCCACCCAATCGTTCCGCCGCGGCGGGATCGTTTCGATCCGCCCCTCAAGTTCTGGCGGCATGACCCCGCCGATTTCAGCTTCCGGCCTGACGGGTTTATCCTGATCCTGGGTAAATCTGGGGGGGCGTTGAACCATGAAAATGGACACGTTCGGCTATCTGCGTCAGGCGCGTCGGCCTGGCATGTATCTTGCGCTCGGCATCGCGATGGTGGCGGTGTATCTGAGCTTCACTCTCACGCTCAACGCGCTGGTTCCGGTCCTTGCGGTCCTCTACCTCGCTCTGGTGCTCGCGCGGCTGATCCGCAACCCCGGAAGCGGCTTCCGGCTCGGTCCGAACGGGATCGACTGGTTCACGCGCAGGGGGCGGCAGAGCGCGTCGCTCGACGAGTTGCAGAGCGTCGCCATCGGCAACAGCGAGACCGGCCAGACCGTCTGCGTGCTGCGCCTCGCCGACGGGCGGACGGTGCCGCTGTCGGGAGTGGAAACACTCGACCCGGGGACGTTGATGCGTGAATTCGGACGCCGCGGCATCCGCATCATGGGATAGGAAGCCGCCGGGTGCCTGGGCGGTTACGCCGCCCAGATCGCAAGGTGGGTTTCAACGCGCCTCAGGGGGCGGGCGGCTCTGCCCCGGGCCGGTGAAACCGGATGCCAGGCGCGGACACGCGCTGCAGTTCGATTGGACGGGACGTCAGCTCCGGCAATAGTCCTGCGCTCTGGTCCACTTGGCCATGTCCTGGCGCTTCGCCTCGATCCGCATCGGCGCCCAATCGCGGGCGATACCGCGCCAGCCGCCCGATCCGTCCGAGACGATCGCCCCGTCCCGGCCGACCTGCGCCGCCGCGATCTTCACCGCGCAGGCAAGGTTTGCCCCGCCATCGGTCAGGCCCTCGCCCGCCGGAAGCTCGCAGTCATAGGCCTGCGCGGTCGTCGGCGCGATCTGCATCAGCCCGATCCAGCGCCCGCCGCCGCCCTTGGCATCCGGGTTCCAGGTGCTCTCATGCTTGGCGAGCGCCGAGAAGAGTCCGGCCCAGAAGGCCCGCCGTTCCGGCTCGGAGGCCGAGGCGTAGTTCGGGCAGAAGCCCTCGACATCGGCGGGAACGGTGGAGGCGAGGACCGCGCCCTCGACCCGCAAAGCCGCGAGCGTCGCCGCCGTCCATTCCTCGGCCTCGGGCCGGCTGTCCCAGCGCATCGCCGGCAGGAAAGCCGCGCGCCCCATTTCGGGTTCGTCCGGCTGCACGCAGGCAACCGGAAGGAGCATCACGACGAAGGCGATCGGGCGGGACAGACGGGAGAGCATTGGAAGGGGCTGCCGGGCAACACCGGGCTTGCGTGCCGGCGCCGGCAAAATCGGCGACTTCCGGGTTTACCGCAACCTCGGCCAATACGCATCGGCGGAAGGTCGCCGGCGCCGCTCGCTGCAACGTGACCGCCGTTCGCGCCGTCGCTGGGCTAGGCTGGCGCAAACAAAGGACATCCCATGCCCACAGCTGCGTCCCGCCTCGCAACCGGCCTCGCCTTCGCCCTCGGCCTCGCCGTCCTTCCGGCCGCGGCGCAGGACCGCGCCGGCAACGACACGCCGGGCGACTGGGTGGTCACGCATCAGACGCATTTCGGACTTTGGGATTCGGTCTGCGACGAACGGCCCGGGGACGGCGCGATGCAGCGCTGCTACATCCGCTATGTTGACGTCTTCTCGCCCCGCCCCGACTTCGCCGCGCATTTCCTGTTCGTGACCCCAGACGGCGCCGGAGTGCGGATCGAATACGGATCCGAGCCCGGCACCCGGTTCACACGCGGCGGGCAATGGATCGAACGGACCGGAACCCGGGCCTGGGTTGCCGACCGCCTGGCCTGCCTGACCGGCGGCCCCTGCGCCTTCAGCGGTGCGGAAGCGGACGATCTCTATGCCACGCTGAAGGCGGGCGAGGAGTGGCGGTTCGTCTTTTCCGACCGCCACGGACACTTGCAGGACCTGTCCTGGGACCTCGGCCCCTTCGCCGCCGCCGCCGCCGATTTCGAAGCCGAGGCGGCCGCGCGCGACCTGCGCTGAAGCGCCCCGGGCGCGCATTGTCGACACGGCCCCGGCCCGCCCTCGCCTGACCCCGCCACTCTGCCACTTGCCGGTCCCGGTCCGCTCGCTTAGAAAGCGGGCCGGACAGCCGGAAGGACGCCCCCCATGCTCGACCTGACCTTTGAGACCCCGAAACCCAAGGTGATTTCCGGCGCAAAAGCCGACTGGGAACTGGTGATCGGCCTCGAAGTCCATGCCCAGGTCGCCTCGAAGGCCAAGCTCTTTTCCGGTGCCTCGACCGAATTCGGGATGGAGCCGAATTCGAACGTCTCCTTCGTCGATGCCGCGATGCCCGGGATGCTGCCGGTGATCAACGAATTCTGCGTAGCCCAGGCGGTGCGCACCGGCCTCGGCCTCAAGGCCGCGATCAACCTCGTCAGCGCCTTCGACCGCAAGAACTACTTCTACCCCGACCTGCCGCAGGGCTACCAGATCTCCCAGCTCTACCACCCGATCGTGGGCGAAGGGCGAGGTGCTGGTCGAAATGGCACCGGGCATCGGCCGCCGGGTGCGGATCGAACGCATCCACCTCGAGCAGGACGCCGGCAAGTCGATCCACGACCTCGACCCGACCATGTCCTTCGTCGATCTCAACCGCACCGGCGTGGCGTTGATGGAGATCGTCTCGCGCCCCGATATCCGGGGCCCGGAGGAGGCGGCGGCCTATGTCGGCAAGCTGCGCCAGATCCTGCGCTACCTCGGCACCTGCGACGGCAACATGCAGAACGGCAACCTGCGCGCCGACGTCAACGTCTCCATCTGCAAGCCCGGCGACTACGAGAAATACCAGGCGATGGACGATCATTCGCTCTTGGGCACGCGCTGCGAGATCAAGAACATGAACTCGATGCGCTTCATTCAGCAAGCGATCGAATATGAGGCCCGCCGCCAGATCGCCATCGTCGAGGATGGCGGAAAGGTCGTGCAGGAAACCCGCCTTTACGACCCCGACAAGGGCGAGACGCGCTCGATGCGCTCGAAGGAAGAGGCGCACGACTACCGCTACTTCCCCTGCCCCGACCTCCTGCCGCTTGGAGATCGAGCAAGCCTGGGTCGACGACATCGCCGCCACGATGCCGGAGCTTCCCGGACGCCAAGAAGGCGCGCTTCGTCACCGACTACGGCATGACCGACTATGATGCTTCCGTCCTGACCGCCGAGGTCGAGAACGCCGCCTTCTTCGAAGCGGTGGCGAAGGGCCGCGACGGCAAGCAGGCCGCGAACTGGGTGATCAACGAGCTTTTCGGCCGGCTCAACAAGGAAGGCCATGCCATCGGCGACAGCCCGATCTCGGCCGACCAGCTCGGCGGGGTGCTCGATCTGATCGCCAAGGGCGAGATTTCCGGCAAGATGGCCAAGGACCTCTTCGAGATTCTCTGGACCGAGGGCGGCGATCCGGCCGAGGTGGCCGCGAAGCACGGGATGAAGCAGGTCACCGATACCGGCGCCATCGAGGCGGCCGTGGACGAGGTCATCGCGGCCAACCCCGATCAGGTCGAAAAGGCGAAGGCCAACCCCAAGCTCGCCGGCTGGTTCGTCGGCCAGGTACTGAAAGCCACCGGCGGCAAGGCCAACCCGGCCACCGTCAACCAGATCGTGGCGCAAAAGCTCGGACTCTGAGACCGGACTCTGACGAGCGGGGGGCGAAAACCCCGCGGGAACGGTTTCCGGAATCACCGGCGCTCGCGATTTCAAGGGCTTGCCAATCTTCCAGACGGTGACACCGGATCCTGACGTCCGCCGGGTCCCCGCCCGGCTTGCTCAATCGCCGCTCATCGGCTATGGGGCGCGGGTCCCTCACTTCGGCAAAGAAGGCGTTCATGCAGCTTCACGAGTACAAGGTCGTCCCCGCCCCCAATCGCGGCGAGAAGGCTCGCGGGCTGAAAACTCCCGCCGACCGCTTCGCCAACGCGCTCGCCTCGCTGATGAACGAGATGGCCCGTGACGGCTGGGAATATCTCCGCGCCGACACGCTGCCATCCGAGGAGCGCAGCGGCTTTACCAAGCGGACGACCGTCTATCATGCCGTCCTCGTCTTCCGCCGCGCCCTGCAGGACGATGCCGGAGAGGAGGCGCCGCGCAAGCTTCTCACCGCCGGAATGCCCGCCGGCAAGGCCCCGCCGGTCCGCATAGAAACCGAAAGCGCCGCACCGAAGCTCGGCGCGGTCGAGCCGGAGAAGAAGAAGCCGGCGACCGAAACTACCGACAGCTGATCCGGAACGTCCTAGGCGTCGAGATCCAGGGCCAGCGCGTGGATCTTCCCCACGAGATCGGCCCCGAGCGCCGCATGAACGGCCCTGTGCCGCTCGATCCGGCTCATCCCGGCGAAGGCCGGTGCCCTCAGGATCACACGGAAATGGCTCTCCCCCCCGTCGCGATAGCCGGCATGGCCGCGATGCGCCTCGCTTTCGTCCACCACTTCGAGCCGGTCGGGAGCGAACCTCGCCGAAAGCCGCGTCTCTATTTCCGTCGCTATCGCCATTTTTTCACCCGAGCCCCTTCAAAGCGCCTCAAAATACCCTAAACTCTGACCCCCGACTCGCAAACGGCAAAGTCCGAGGCCAGAGCATGACAAGATCCGATCCTTTCGGTTTCGACATTTCCGCCGCTTCCGACAAGAAGAAGCGCACCAAGGGCCGTCGCGGCATGTCCGGCGCCTTCGAAACCTCCACGCGCCCTTGCGACCATGTCGGCTGCGCCGAGGCGGGCCAGTACCGCGCGCCGAAATCCCCCGACCAGCTCGAGGATTATTTCTGGTTCTGCCGCGACCACATCCGCGAATACAATCTGAAATGGAACTTCTTCCAGGGTCAGACCGACGACGAGTTCCAGAAGTTCCTCGACAAGGACCGGGTCTGGGGACGCCAGACCAGGCCCTTCGGCAAGAACGGCCAGGAGGACCGCGCCTGGGCGCGGCTCGGGATCGAGGATCCGATGGAGATCCTCGGCGCCAATGCCACGCAGAATCCCGGCCGTTCGGCGGGCCGGAAGCTGCCGCCGACGGAACGCAAGGCGCTCGATATCCTCGAGGCCCGCGACAACTGGACAAAGATCGAGATCCGCAAGCAGTACAAGAGCCTGGTGAAGGACCTGCATCCCGACATGAACGGCGGCGACCGGTCGGATGAGGAGCGGTTGCTGGAGGTGGTCTGGGCCTGGGACCAGATCAAGGACAGCCGCTACTTCCGCGACTGAGACGAAAAAAGCCGGGAGCTTTGCCCCGGCTTTCCTGGTTCGTCCTTGGTTCGTCCGGGCAGGCCGCCCCGGACCCGCCTATTCGTCGTCGAAGGTCTTCAGGAAGGCCACCAGTTCGGCCTCTTCCTTATCCGTCAGCTTCAGATCGCCCAATTCATCATGGTTGACGGTCGCCGCATATTCCGGCGCGGGCCAGCATTTCGCGGCCATCGCCTCCGCCTCGCTCGCCCAGTCATCAGCGCAGGCAGGCAGCACGTCGCGGGTATTGTAGAAATGCACGACCCCTTCCAGGGTCTTGAAATAGCCGTTGTGCATATAGGCTTTCGGCGCGTCGGCCGCGGCACCCTTGGTCAGGTTGCGCAGGGTCGGCACCTGCTGGCGACCCATGTTCTCTTCGGCATAGGACGCATAGACCGGATCGGTCTTGAGAAACCCGCCAAGGCCGGGATCGACATAGGCCTTGCCCTCGGGGTTCACATCCGTCTCGGCATAGAAGGGATTGTCGCGGTTCCTCGGCACGCCGAGATTGTCGAACGTCCAGTCGGTCATCACCGCCGGCTTGCCACTGGTGCTGGGGCTAAGCACGTGACAGGCGGCGCAATTGCCCTTCTTCTCGTCGCGGAAGACCTCGAGCCCGGCCAGTTCGGCCGCGCTCAGCGTGTCCTCGCCCTTCAGCCAGCGGTCATAGCGCGAGTTGAACGGGATCACCTCCGCCGAATGCTCGAAGGCCGAGATCGCCTGCGCGATCTTGCCGAAGGCATCGTCGATATCGCCCGCGAGGGCTTCGTCGGTGATCTCGATCTTGGCGCCGGGGTTGGCGCATTTCTCGGCCAGATCGGCGGGGAAGACGATCTCGGGCAGGTCGTGGCCCCAGACGTCCTTCAGCGTCACCGGATAGGCCGCGGGATCGGCGGGATTCAGCACCCGCTCGACGACGCAGGCAGCATGTGGCAGCCCCATTTCCAGCGGGTTGAGGAACGGCCCCTGCGCCTGATCGGCGGTGGCATTGCCCAACACCTTGCCGGTGGCGCGCCCGTCAAGGAAGGCGCCGCCGACGAAGGTCACGTCGCCATCGTCGAGGATATGGTGAAAGACCGGCGTCTCCGAAGCGTAGGCCGCCGAGGGCGGCTTGCGGTTGCCAAAGCGACCGGGAACCGAGCCTTCGACCACGGCGCCCGCGCCGTTGAAGACCGCATGAGGGCTGGTGAAGCCCATGCCCGGGTCATGGCAGAACGCACAAGGCTCGCCGCCCCCGACCGAAAGGTTGGCGTCGAAGAAGATCGACTTTCCAAGCGTCTCCGTTGGCGTCAAATCAACCGCAAAAACGGGGCCAGACGAGAGAATTGCTGCAGTGCAGATAAGGGTGATCCGGTTCACGTTATGCTTCCTCTGCCAATAGTTCCTGTCCCTCCGGTACAATTCACGACTATTTTAGTCAAGAAAAGTCCGCTGATGAATGAGACCGCCACCCGCGATGGGCCGCGCGGGTCGCAGGCATACAACCACGGTTGCATAGCGCAAAAATAAACTAGAGTTGCAGATGGATATGCGGCCTGTGCCGAGACAGAAATTAGCTTCGCAAGCCACTGTTTATAAAAAGGAACATGGCAAAGCCGCCCTGTCAAGCAGGGCGCCGCCTCTCGATGTCGTGGAATAGATCCCCGAGCGGCGGCCCGCGACCGGAGTCAGGCAGGCTTGAAGACGAGGGCGGCCCCGTTCATGCAGTAGCGCTTGCCGGTCGGCTTCGGCCCGTCGTCGAAGACATGGCCGAGATGCCCGCCGCAGCGGCGACAATGGACCTCGGTCCGACGACCGAAAAGACCCCAGTCGGCCCGTGTCGCGACGGCGTTCGGCAACGGCTCCCAGAAGCTTGGCCAGCCGGTGCCGCTGTCGTATTTCGCTTCGGACGCATAGAGCGGCAGGTCGCAGCCGGCGCAATGGAAGGTGCCCGCGCGCTTTTCGTCGTCGAGCGGGCTCGTGAACGGCCGCTCGGTATCCTCCTCGCGCAGGACGCGGTATTGTGCCGGGCTGAGGATTGCCCGCCACTCCTCCTCGGTCTTCATGACCTCGAAACGCTCGGCGGCGGTCCCGCCGCGCGCCGTCAGCATGAGCGCCATCGTGGCGGCGCCCGCGCCCAGGATCTGTCTGCGGTTCATCAACTCCTCCTTGGAAAGGCCGATCCGGGGGATCCCTCTTTTGGCGGACCCTACACGTAAGGGACGTTCGCGGTCGTCGCAAAGTTTCACATCTCACGCGATTGCGATAACGCCGCACGGCTCCGTGAACGGACCCGCGCGCGGATTCGGGCCGCGACCCATTGCCCCCGCCCCTTGCACGCCCCCGCGATATGTTCCATCAAAGCCTTCGTGGCGCGTGGGGTCGACCCTGCGCAATCAGGATATGGCGGACGCAATGCTCAACTCTCACGCAAAACCCACCGAGGATATCTCCGTCCGGGAGGTCTTCGGTATCGACACCGAAATGAAGGTCAAGGGCTTTGCCGACCGCACCGACCGGGTTCCCGACATCGATCCGACCTACAAGTTCGATCCCGACACGACGCTCGCGATCCTTGCCGGGTTCGCCTACAATCGGCGGGTCATGATCCAAGGCTATCACGGCACGGGAAAATCGACGCATATCGAACAGGTCGCGGCACATCTGAGCTGGCCCTGCGTGCGGGTCAACCTCGACAGCCATATCAGCCGGATCGACCTGATCGGCAAGGACGCGATCAAGCTGCGCGACGGCAAGCAGGTGACGGAGTTCCACGAGGGCATCCTGCCCTGGGCCTTGCGCAATCCCGTCGCCATCGTCTTCGACGAATACGATGCGGGCCGGGCCGACGTGATGTTCGTGATCCAGCGGATCCTCGAGCATGACGGCAAGCTGACGCTCTTGGACCAGAACGAGATCATCACGCCGAACCCCTCGTTCCGGCTCTTCGCGACCTCGAACACCGTGGGCCTCGGCGACACGACCGGGCTTTACCACGGGGTCCAGCAGATCAACCAGGCACAGATGGACCGCTGGTCGCTGGTAGCGACGCTGAACTACCTGTCCCACGACGCCGAAAGCGCGATCGTTCTGGCCAAGAACCCGCATTACAACAGTGAAAAGGGCCGCAAGCAGATTTCCCAGATGGTAACGGTCGCCGACCTCACGCGCACCGCCTTCATGAACGGCGATCTGTCGACCGTGATGAGCCCGCGGACGGTGATCAACTGGGCGCAAAACGCCGAGATCTTCCGCAATCTCGGTTATGCCTTCCGGCTCACATTCCTCAACAAATGCGACGAGCTGGAGCGGCAGACCGTCGCCGAATTCTACCAGCGCTGCTTCGACGAGGAACTGCCGGAAAGCGCGGCGAGTCAGAGTATAAGGTGAATGACGATATCAAATTCTCCGCTGCGGTCGATCTGAGCGTTGCGATAGAAAAAACGCAGAGCTTGCGGCTACACGACACATCATTGGGGGAGTTGCCATGGTGGGCGTAGTCTACTCACTATCGGGCGGCGCAGCGGCTAGCTTCGCAACTGGGGCGATAGTCGGTCTTTTGCTGGAAACTCGCCACACAATTCTTCAGTATCTTCGGCGCTCAGAGAGGGCGATGATCTTTCGAGAAAGGCCAGACCTATTTCAGCCTGTTGAAGAAGAAGTCGAGAAAATGAAAGCCGATCGGAAATTTTGGCGGACACTCGAACGATGACCCAACGCTCCGACAACCCCGCTGACCCCTTCAAGAAGGCGCTCGCCGAGGCCACGAAGACGATGGCGGACGACCCCGAACTGACGGTCTCCTATTCCGTCGACCCGCCGGGCCAGACCGCCGAGACGATGCGCCTGCCGCAGGTCTCGCGCCGCCTGACGCGCGACGAGGTGCTGATCGCGCGCGGAACGGCCGACGCCTTCGCGCTCCGCCACCGCTTCCACGACGCCAAGGTCGCGCAGAAATATGCGCCTGCCGGCCAGATGGCGCGGGACCTCTACGAGGCGATGGAGACCGCGCGGTGCGAGGCCGTGGGCGCCCGCGACATGCCCGGCACGCTCGGCAATATCGACGCCAAGATCGGCGCGGAGGCGGAGCGCAGGGGCTATGGCTCCATCCGCCAGGCTCAGGACGCGCCCCTGGCGCAGGCCGCAGGTTACCTCGTCCGCCATCTCGCCACGGGCCGCAAGATGCCGGGCGCGGCGCAGAACGTCATGGATCTCTGGCGGCCCTTCATGGAGGAGCAGGCGGGCGGCACGCTCGACCACGTGAAGGACGCGCTTGCCGACCAGGCCGCCTTCGCCCGCCTCGCCCGGCAGGTGATCAAGGATCTCGGCTACGGCGACCAGCTCGGCGACGATCCGGACATGGAGGACGAGAGCGAGGGCGACGACGCCGAGAGCGAAGAGGATCAGGAAAGCCCCGACAGCGAGGAGGGCCAGGATCAGTCCGACGAGGCCGACACCTCGCCCGAACGCTCGCAGGACGAACAGGACGACGCCTCGCAGGCCCAGGTCTCGATGGACGAGATGGCCGACATGGAGGACGGCGAGGAGGCGGAGCTTCCCGAGGGCGAAGCACCACTGGAGCCGCCACCAACGGCCCCGCATTCCGACGCGGATCCCAACTACGCGGTCTATACAACTGATTTCGATGAGGAAATAAAAGCCGAGGATCTCGCGGAGCCGGCCGAGCTGGAGCGTCTGCGCGCCTATCTCGACCAGCAGCTCGAACCCCTGAAGGGCGCGGTGTCGCGGTTGGCCAACAAGCTCCAGCGTCGCTTGCAGGCGCAGCAGAACCGGTCGTGGGAATTCGACCGCGAGGAAGGCATCCTCGATGCCGGCCGCCTCGCCCGCGTGGTCGCCAACCCGACGACGCCCCTCAGCTTCAAGGTCGAGAAGGACACCGAGTTCCGCGACACCTGCGTGACGCTGCTGCTCGACAATTCCGGCTCCATGCGCGGCCGGCCGATCTCCATCGCCGCGATCTGTGCCGATGTCCTCGCGCGCACGCTTGAACGCTGCCAGGTCAAGGTCGAGATTCTCGGCTTCACCACCCGCGCCTGGAAAGGCGGCCAGAGCCGCGAGCGCTGGCTCGCCGAGGGGCGGCCGCAACAGCCTGGCCGCCTCAACGACTTGCGGCACATCATCTACAAGGGTGCGGACGCGCCCTGGCGACGGGTGCGCTCCAATCTCGGGCTGATGATGAAGGAAGGGCTCCTGAAGGAGAACATCGACGGCGAGGCGCTGGAATGGGCGCACCGGCGCATGTGCGCCCGCCCCGAGGCGCGGAAAATTTTGATGGCGATCTCTGACGGGGCACCGGTCGATGACTCAACTCTGTCCGTCAACCCCGCGAATTATCTTGAAAAACACCTGCGCGACGTGATCGCAATGGTGGAGCGTCGCAAGGCCGTCGAACTCATCGCCATCGGCATCGGCCATGACGTGACGCGCTATTACGAGCGCGCGGTGACCATCACCGATGTCGAACAGCTCGCCGGCGCGATGACCGAACAGCTCGCGAGCCTCTTCGACAGCGATCCCCGCGCCCGGGCGCGGGTAATGGGGATGAAACGGGCGAGTTGACCGGTATCGGCGTCCTGCGCCGAATCGCAGCTGCTTAGACCAAGGGAGCCGGTAGGGCGCGCATGTTCCAGACCTTCGAGACGACCGCCCGCCCCGAACAGGGGCCGCCGCGCCTCGCCGCCCTGCGCAGGGCGCTGGCGGCGGCTGGTCTCGATGGCTTCATCGTGCCGCGCGCCGACGCGCACCAGGGGGAGTACGTGGCACCCGCCGATGCGCGGCTCGGCTGGCTCACCGGCTTTACCGGCTCGGCCGGATTCTGCATCGCGCTGCCCGCCATTGCCGGGGTCTTCATCGACGGCCGCTACCGGACGCAGGTCAAGGCACAGGTGGACCTGGCACATTTCACCCCGGTGCCTTGGCCCGAGGTAAAAGCCGGCGCCTGGTTGAAGGAACAGCTTCCCTCCGGCGGCCGCGTCGGATTCGATCCCTGGCTGCACACCAGGAAGGACATTTCCGAGCTTGAGGCGTCACTCGAAGGATCAGACATAACTCTTTGTGCCGGCGAGAATTTCGTCGATACGATCTGGGCGGACCGACCGCAGCCGCCGCTCGGCCCGGTTGTAATCCAGCCGCTCGATCTGGCCGGGGAGAGTGCCGAGGCCAAGCGCATCCGCCTCGGCGCCGAACTGGCGGCGGCAGGGCAGGATGCGGCGGTGCTGACGCTGCCCGATTCGATCTCGTGGCTCCTCAACATCCGCGGCTCGGATATCGAGCGGAATCCGGTGGTGCAGGCCTTCGGCGTGCTCCACGCGACGGGCCGGATGACGCTGTTCATCGCGCCCGAAAAGCTGTCGGACGCGGTGCGCGCCCATCTTGGCCCCGACGTGACGCTGCGTCCGCCGGCGGCTTTCGCGCCCGCCCTGCGCACCCTTGCCGGTCCGGTCCGGGTGGACCGTGCCACCGCACCCCTCCAGATCTCGATGGAACTCGAGGAGGCCGGCATAGCCGTCGCCTGGGGCGCCGATCCCTGCCTTCTGCCGAAGGCGCGCAAGAACCCGGCCGAGATTGCCGGGATGGTCGAGGCGCATCTCAGGGACGGCGCCGCGATGGTCGAATTCCTCGCCTGGCTCGATGCCGAGGCGCCGAAAGGCGGGTTGACTGAGATCGACGTGGTGCGCGCGCTCGAAGGGTTCCGGCGGGCGACGAATGTGCTGAAAGAGATCAGTTTCGAGACGATCTGCGGCGCGGGCCCCAACGGCGCGATCATGCATTACCGGGTGACGGAGGAAACCAACCGCCCGCTTCGCCAGGGCGAGATCGTGGTGGTGGATTCGGGTGGACAGTATGTCGATGGCACCACGGACATCACCCGCACCGTGGCCATCGGCCCCGTCGATCCCGAGGCCAGGGCCGCCTTCACCCGCGTGTTGCAGGGCATGATCGCGATTTCGCGGCTGCGCTGGCCGAAAGGGGTCGCCGGCGCGCATCTCGACAGCATCGCGCGCTACAATCTCTGGCTCGCCGGGCAGGATTTCGATCACGGCACTGGCCATGGCGTCGGCTGCTACCTCTCGGTCCATGAAGGCCCCCAGCGGCTCTCGCGGACCGGCGAAGTGCCGCTCGAGGCCGGGATGATCCTGTCGAACGAACCCGGTTACTACCGCGAAGGCGCCTTCGGCATCAGGATCGAGAACCTCGTTCTGGTCGAAGAGGCCCCGCCCCTGCCCGGCGGCGACGCGGAGCGCCGGATGCTCGGCTTCCGCACCCTCACCTGGGTCCCCATCGACCGGCGGCTGATCGACGGAGCGGTCTTGACCGAGGCGGAGCGGACATGGCTCAATGCCTATCACGCCGAGACGGCCGCTCGCATCGGACCGCGCGTCTCGGCACCCGCGCGCGACTGGCTCGCGGCGGCGACGGCACCTGTCTGACACCATTCCGGCAGATGATGCGGCGACACCGCGCCCTCGACGGCGCCCTTTGGAAGGCTATGACATGACAAACCCCATCCGCATACGGGAGGCCGAAGGCACCTGGGTGGTGCGCGCTGCCGGTGCCGTGATCGGCGAAACCAAGAAGGCACTCGAACTCAGCGAGGGGAGCCTCTCGCCAGTGATCTACTTCCCGCGCGAGGACATCGCGATGGCCTTCCTCGACCCGTGCGACACGGCGACGACCTGCCCGCACATGGGCGTGGCGGAGTATTTCAACATCGCGGCGAAAAGCGGGCCGATCAAGGACGCTGCCTGGAGCTATCCCGCGCCAAAGCAAGGTGTGGCCAGGATCGCCGGTCACATCGCCTTCTATCCCGACAAGGCCACGATCGAGCGGATCTGAGACCCGTCCGGCCGCGGCTCAGCTCCGGTAATCTCGCAGGACGGCGGCGGCGATGGAATCGCGTGTCAGCACGCCGATCACGTTTTCGGGCCGCGGGATGGTCTGGTCCGGCAGCACCAGAAGCGCGGCATGGCCCCGGTCGGCCATGTTGGTCATGGCGTTTTGCAGGAAACTCGATTCCTGGACGTATCCCACCGGATGGATCAGCGGCCCGTGACGCTTCGTCGGATCTTCCGGATGAACGCGGACGATACCGACGACATTCCGGCCCTCGACGATCACGGCATAGTGCCGCTCCGCGCCCAGTTGGGTGTCGACCGTGCCGCGCTCGCCGAGATCGGCTTTCTCGATCACCGCGATGGCCGGCTCCATCATCTCCCTGATCTGGCGAATCGCGAACATGTGCGACCGGCTTTCGCGCGGGATGTGGTGCCCGCGGCGGGTCAGCTTCATCGTGTAGATGTCATCCGGGGAAAAGCGCCTGCGCACGCCCAGCGCCACGACAACCGCGACAATAGCGGCGACGGTGATTGTGTAGTCCCCCGTCATCTCGAACAGCATCATGATCGAGGTCAGCGCCGCCCCCGTCGAGGCCCCGACGATCCCCGCCATCCCGATCAGCGCGAAGGTGACGGAATGGAAGCCCAGATGCGGGAACATCAGGTCAAGCGTCGCCCCAAAAGCCCCGCCCAGCGCCGCCCCGAGGAAGAGTGAGGGCGAAAAGACCCCGCCCGAGGCCCCAGCCCCGAGGCTGACCGAGGTGGCGATCATCTTCAGGACAAAGAGTAGAAGCAGGAAGCCCGGCGCGGCCAGTTGCCCGGTCAGGATCGCCTCGATGGTCGCATAGCCGACGCCGGCGGTGTGATACATGCCGGTGGTCTGCAGGAGTACGTACATCAGGATGCCCAGCGCCAGCATGCCGATAGCATTCTTGACGTAGGGGTTGGTCTTCCAGTCGTCGAAGAAATCTTCGATCCGGTAGAGACCGCGCACGAAGATCGTCGCCGCAACGCCGGTCACAAGGCCGAAGATCACATAGAGCGGCAGCATGTCGACCGACAGGGGCACGAAAACATCCGGCCGCTCATGCGCGGCGACGAGGAAGGCGGGGGCCATGCCGAAAGCCAGCCGCCCGACATAGGTCGCCGTTCCGGTCGCCAGAACCACCGGAATCAGCGTCCGCGCGCTGAATTCGGGCAACATCAGCTCCACCGCGAAAAGCACCGCGCCCAGCGGCGTGTTGAACGTGGCGGCGATCCCCGCCCCCGCGCCCGCCGCGACCATGGTGATGACCTGCCATGTGCGCAGGTTGAAGAACTGCCCGAGGACCGAGCCGATGCCCGAACCAATCTGGATGATCGGCCCTTCCCGCCCGACCGAGGCGCCGGAGCCGATGGACAGGGCCGACGCGAGCGATTTCACGATCACCACCCGCGGCCTGATCGCGCCATTCTTGTAGTAGATCGCGTCCATCACCTCGGGAACGCCATGGCCCTTGGCCTCAGGCGCGAAGCGACGCACCATCCAGAGCACCATCGCGCCGCCGACTACCGGCGCCAGGATGACCAGCGGTCCGAACGGCGCGGGCGGCGTCGGGATGTTGGCGTCGTAGTTGGCCGACAGCTCCCCCAGGAAGAAGAGGTTGTGGATGATCGAGATCAGGTATCTCAGCGCGATCGCCCCCAGCCCGGTGACGACGCCGATGGCGATGGCGATGAAGGAAAGCGTGATGACCGAGGCAAGCCGATGTTCGGTTCCGGTGTCGGCGGGGTCGGTCGGCGAAGATTTGTTCATGGCACCCGAGGGATGGTTGTGACGGCGGGACGTGACCTGTAAGACTGCGCGAAGTCCGGCCGGATACCGGTGCGCTGAACCCCGTGCTACGCCTTTGCCTGTGCGGATGCAAACCCAACGCCCGGCAACAGGCCCCTGTTTCGGTTCAAGTGGAAAGGACGCGTCATGGCCCAGATCAGCCTCAAGGGCTTTAGCCGCCCCAGCCGCCGCGAATGGATCGCCGCCGGCGCGACGCTGGCCGCCACGCTGATCTATTTCCTCGTGCTCGGGATGCTCGACCGCCGGGCCGAGCGCTATTTCGAGGATCTGCGCGAAAGCGACCCCGCGACCTATCTGAACCAGTTGCGCGAGTCGAAGGGCTTTTCCGCCTACCTGCCGGTCTATGGCGAGTTGAACGGCTACGATCAGTACCGCCCGCAGCCGCCGGTCTTCATCGTCGGTCGCTGGACCATGCGCGAGGAACCGCTGCGCCTGACCCCGGGACAGGGTCCCGAGGCCTGCACCGATCCGGTCACTTTCGACTTCGGCCTGTTCCTGACCGTCGAATCAGGCGGCGTCGCCCTGCCCGTCCAGTACCGGCTGGACGGCGAGGCTGTGGAGATGCGGGCCCGCAACGACGCGGTATTTCCGATCCAGCTCGTCAGCTACGGCGCCCAGCTCGATCACATCGAATTCACCCCGCCCGGCCACACGGCGCCGGTCTATGCCTATCTCTGCGGCCGCTGATCATGTCGCGCGACCAGGCGCTCGCAGAGCTTCAGACGCTTCTCGGCCCGCGCCTCAGCCGCGTGGCGGGGGACCTGGCCGAGCATGGCCGGAACGAGACCTACTTCGCCCCGATGCCGCCCGATGCCGTGGCCTACCCCGAGACGACGGCGGAAGTTTCGGCGCTGGTCGCGATCTGCGCCCGGCACAGCTTGCCGGTGATCGCCTGGGGCACCGGCACATCGCTCGAAGGGCACGCCCTTGCCCTGCGGGGCGGCGTCAGCGTCGATTTCAGCCGCATGAACCGCGTTCTGGAGGTCCGGCCCGGCGATCTTCAGGCCGTGGTCCAGCCCGGCCTCACGCGCGAGGCGCTGAACGCCGAGCTGCGCGCCACCGGCCTCATGTTCCCGATCGACCCCGGCGCCAATGCCGCGCTCGGCGGCATGGCGGCGACACGGGCCTCGGGCACCACCGCCGTCCGCTACGGCACGATGCGCGACAACGTCATGGCCTTGGAGGTGGTGCTGGCCGACGGCCGCGTCATCCGCACCGGCTCGGGTGCGCGAAAGTCCTCGGCCGGCTATGACCTGACCGGCCTTTTCGTCGGCTCCGAAGGCACGCTCGGCCTCATCACCGAATTGACGCTCAAGCTCCATGGCCAGCCCGAGGCGATCACCGCCGCCGTCTGCGCCTTCGATGACTTCGAGGCGGCGGTGGGCACTGTCATCGCGACGATCCAGATCGGCATCCCGATGGCCCGGATCGAATTCGTGGACGAGACGACGGCGGCGATCTTCAACGCCCAGAACGGCACGTCGCTGCCCGAAAGACCGCACCTGATGGTCGAGTTCCACGGCTCGGAGACCTCGGCCGCCGAGGACGCCCAGCGTTTCGGCGAGGTCGTGGCCGAGATGGGCGGCGCGCATTTCGACTGGGCCACGACGACAGAAGACCGGAACCGCCTGTGGAAGATGCGCCATGGCGCCTATTCGGCCTGCATCGCCTCGCGTCCCGGTTCGATGGGCTCGTCACCGACATCTGCGTGCCGATCTCGCGGCTGGCCGAGGCGGTCGCGGAGACCCGCGCCGACATCGCCGAGAGCGGCCTTCCCGGCCCGATCCTCGGCCATGTCGGCGACGGCAATTTCCACGCGATCCTCTTGATCGAGCGCGGCAACCAGCACGAACTCAAAACCGCCAAGTCGCTCGCCCGGCGCATGGCGGAACGGGCCCTCCGGCTCGGCGGAACGATCACGGGCGAACACGGGGTGGGCATGGGCAAGACCGATCTGATGGCGCTGGAACACGGGGAGGCCTGGGAGGTGATGGCGCGGATCAAGCGCGCGCTCGACCCCGAGGGCATCCTCAACCCCGGCAAGGTCGTCCCCGACCTTCAGGGCGAGGTGATCGCATGAGCCTCGCCGATCCCGCCGACTTCCCCCGCGCCTTCGCCAATGGCTGGGCCGCGCGCGACGCGAAGGCGCTGGCCGCGATCTTCGCCGAGGATGCGGATTTCCTGACCCTGACCGGCCACTGGGCCGAGGGCCGCAAGGCCATCACCGCGACACTGGCGAGCGAGCTTGCGGGCGCCTTCTCGCGGGCGAAGCTGGTGACCGGGCGGACCAAGACCCGGCCCCTCGCCACCGGCGTCGCGCAGGTGATGCAGCGCTACGTCCTCTCCGGCATCGTCCATCCCGACGGCAGCGATGCCGGGCGCGTGGGCGCGATCCTCTCGGCGGTCCTGGTCGCGGGGCCGGACGGGTGGAGCGTCGCGGCGGCGCAGTTCACCGCCGAGGGGTAGCGCAACGCCGGGCCGCGGCCGCCTGTGGTGGGCGCGGGCGGAGCCTAGCCTTCCAGCCGGTTCAGATCGGCCACCGACAGACAGATCGTGCGGATGCGGCTGCAGAAGGTTGAGCCGGTTCCGCCGCACGATCTCGTTGTCGGTATTGACCTGCACCGCCTCGAAGAAGGCGTCGATGGGCGCGCGGAGCGTCGCCATCGCCGCCATCGCCGCGCCGAAATCCTCGGCCTCCATCGCCGGCTTGATCGCCGCCTCGGCGGTGTCGAGCGCGGCGAAGAGGGTGCGTTCGGACGGCGTCCTCGGCGAATTTCGGATCGGCGCCGAAGGAGTATTCGACCCCGTCCTTCTCCTCGGCCTGCGTCAGGATGTTGTTGGCGCGCTTGAAGCCCTGGATCAGGTTCTCGCCGTCGTCGGTCTTGAGGAACGCGCTCAGCGCCTCGGCCCGCTTGACCGAGAAGCGTCAGGTCGTCGTTGCCGGGCATGGCGAGGCAGGCGTCGATGACGTCATGCCGGATGCCCTCGTCGCGGAGATGGACCTTGAGGCGGTCGTGGAAGAAGGCGAGGAGGTCGGGGAGTACAATACGCGGCAATCGCATATACACAACCAAGTCATTGATATCATGCTTTAGGTCAGCTTCTTTTTGTTTCCATGCCTGCAACGCGCTTTGAGCATCATCTTTCCATTCGATTCCGTAGACATAGTCCATCTCGGAAGGATGCTCTGTCCAACTCGTGCCACCAAGCTGGGAAACAAGGGATTTCAGTCCCTCTTTTTCCTCTATATTCCCAAATAGATAGATTTCAGCGAGTGTCTTGCCACGGTTGTAATGGTGCTCGAGAGCATTGCTCATGAGTTCTATCAGGCCAATCCGCAACCCGTTCTCCCAGCACCAACCGGATCACCCCCAGCGCCGCCCGCCGCAGCGCGTAAGGGGTCCTTCGATCCCGTCGGCTTCTCGTCGATCGCCCAGAACCCGGTCAGCGTGTCGATCTTGTCGGCGAGCGCCACCGCCACTGACACCGGCGCGGTCGGCACGGCGTCGGAGGGGCCGAGCGGCGGATAGTGTGCGCGGCAGGCGTCCGGCCACCGCCTCCGGCAGCCCCGCTGCCCGCGCGTAATACGCCCCATCATGCCCTGAAGCTCGGGGAACTCGCAGACCATCGCCGATTGCAGGTCGGCCTTGGCAACCCGCGCGGCCTCTGCCGCCAGATCGGGCTTGGCGCCGACCAGCGGCGCGATCTCGCGCGCCAGCGCCTCGATCCGGTCGATCCGGTCCTTCTGGCTGCCGAGCTTGTTGTGGAAGGTGACGTTCGCCAGCCCCTCGGCCATGCCTTCGAGGCCCTTCGCGAACGGTCCGCAAGTCGTTCTCCCAGAAGAACTTGGCGTCCGCGAGACGGGCCGACAGAACCTTCTGGTTGCCCGCAAGGATCGTCGCGCCGTGATCCGCTGTCTCGGTATTGGCGACGGTGACGAAGCCCTCGATCCGCCCAGTTTTCGGATTCCAACAGAGAAGAACTTCTGGTGCTCGCGCATCGAGGTCTGCAAGACCTCGGGCGGCAGGCCCAGAAAGTCGTCGCCGATCTTGCCCATCAGCACCACCGGCCATTCCACCAGCCCCGCGACTTCGGCCAGAAGGCCCTTGTCGTCCACCACCTCGAACCCCGGCGCGAAGGCCGTCTTGGTGGCGTCGTGCCAGATCGCGTCTGCCCGCTCGGCGGGGTCGAGCATCACGTTGGCGCGCTTCAGCTTCGCCGCGTAATCCTCGAAAGACGTTACGGAAAATGTGTCGGCGCCATGAAGCGGTGGCCGCGCGTCGTGTTGCCCGAGGCGATGCCGTCGACGTCAAGCGGCACGACCTCGGCCCCGTGCTCGTCGGTCAGGATGCAGAGGATCGAGTGCAGCGGCCGCACCCAGCGCAAGGTGCCCGCGCCCCAGCGCATCGACTTCGGCCAGGGGAAATTGCGGACGGTCGCCTCCAGCACCTCGGCCACGATCCCGGCCGCCGGCCGGCCCGGCTTCTCGATCACCGCGAACCAGACCTGGCCCTTGCCGGCCGTCGCGCACCTCGAGCTGGTCCATCGTCAGCCCGGTCGACGCGCAGGAAGCCCTCGACCGCCTTGTCCGGCGCGTCGACGCGCGGCCCCTTGCGCTCCTCGCGCACGGCCGGGCTCTCGCCCGTCAGCCCCTCGACCGTCAGCGCCAGCCGGCGCGGCGTGGAGAAGCGCAGGGGCGCCGGCATAGGTCAGCCCCGCCTCGACCAGCCCGTCGGTCACGAGCTTTTTCAGGTCGTCGCGGGCGCTGGCCTGCATCCGCGCGGGGATTTCCTCGGAGAAGAGTTCGATCAGAAGATCGGGCATCTATTGATCCGCGCTTTCGTTGAGCTGGTGCCAGGCGAAGGCCCGGCCGTCGGGAAGACCGCGACGACGCGGTCGACCCCGGGATGGATGTCCTTTTCCGACAGGAAGGCGAGCGCCGCGCCGGTCTCCAGAGCCGCGCCGATCGCGGCGGCGTCGAAACAGCGAAAACCAGCCGGGCGCGATGAGCGGGGTCGGCGTCTTCGTAGACCGCGTAGGTCTCGGTCAGCGTCGCGAGCGTCATCGGCGTGGTGAAGCAGGCGCGGAAGCGGATCGGCGAGCGATCGGCGTCGATCCCCTCGAAATCTCTCGATCAGCATCGGCTCCGGCGCCCCGTCGCGATCGGCGTCAGCCGGATCACGGCGGCGGCCGAGGCCGGCTCCACCCGCTCGTAGAAGGCGTAGACCTGCAGGTAGTAGATCGCCGCGCCGGCCAGAAGCGCGGTTACCACGAGAAACCCCACGATGAGCTTGCCATTCACGCTGCTGCCCCGCCCGCTTCGGTCGGTCACGAAGGCGTCGGCGCATTTCTTGGCGAGCGCCCGGACCCGGCCGATATAGGCCTGCCGCTCGGTCACCGAGATCACGCCGCGGGCGTCGAGCAGGTTGAAGAGGTGGCTGGCCTTGATGCACTGGTCATAGGCCGGGATGCGCCATGACGATGCGGCGGCCGGTCTTGGGGTCCTCGGGCGCGGCGGCCAGGATCGCGCTCGCACTCGGCCTCGGCGTCCTCGAAATGGCGCAGCAGCATCGTCGGTGTCGGCCGCGTCGAAGTTCCAGCGCGAATATTCCTCTTCGGTCTGGCGGAAGATGTCGCCGTAGGTGAGCGGGATCGGCGCGTCGGGGTCGTTGAACGGCATGTCCATCACGTGGTCGATGCCGAGCACGTACATCGCCAGCCGTTCGAGCCCGTAGGTCAGCTCGCCCGAGACCGGCTGGCAGTCATGGCCGCCGACCTGCTGGAAATAGGTGAACTGGCTGACCTCCATGCCGTCGCACCAGACCTCCCAGCCAAGCCCCCAGGCGCCGAGCGTCGGGCTTTCCCAGTCGTCCTCGACGAAGCGGATGTCGTGCAGCGCCATGTCGATGCCGATGGCTGCGAGCGAGCCGAGATAGAGCTCCTGCAGGTCGGGCGGCGAGGGTTTGATGAGCACCTGGTACTGGTAGTAGTGCTGCAGCCGGTTCGGGTTCTCGCCGTAGCGCCCGTCGGTCGGCCGGCGCGAGGGCTGGACATAGGCCGCGGCCCAGGGCCGGGAGCCGAGCGAGCGCAGCGTCGTGGCCGGGTGGAAGGTGCCGGCGCCGACCTCCATGTCGTAGGGCTGCAGGATCGCGCAGCCCTGCGCCGCCCAGTAGGCCTGCAGCCGCAGGATGATCTCCTGGAACGAACGGGGGGCGGTCGGGGACATGGTCAGCCTTCAAAGGGGAAAAGCGCGTTCTCAATAGGCAACAGCCGCGGGGCGGTCAATCGGCCCCGACCGATTGTGGCGTGACGCCGCGCACCATCCTGCTAGGTTCGGCGACGGATTCGCGACAATAAGAAACGGCGGAAGGGTTTTCAGCATGCGATTGGCGGCATTCCTGTTCGGACTGGCGGTCTGGCTCGGTATCTCGGGGGCGGTCCAGGCCCAGCAACAGGTCTGGGTCCAGATCGAGGCGCAGCCCTCCTTGCGCGACGGCGAGGAACGGGCGCGGGCCTATGCCGGCGTCTTCCCCAATGTCGTCGGCTTCGTGATGAGCACCGGCTGGTACGCGATCGCGCTCGGGCCCTACACGCTCGAAGAGGCCGACCGGCAATTGCAGGTGCTGAAGGGCGAGCGGCTGATCCCGGCGGACAGCTACATCGCCTTCGGCAACCGGTTCGTGCGGCAGTTCTGGCCCGTCGGCGCTGCGGCCGTGCCGAGCCCAACGGCACCCTCGCCCGAAACTCGGCCGAGGTGGCAACCGCCTTGCCCGCCCCCGACCCGGTCCCCACGACCGAAACCCCCGCCGAGGCGCGCCGGTCAGAGGCGCTCCTGCCGGCGGAGGAGCGGCAGATGCTGCAGCGCGCCCTGCAATGGGACGACTTCTATGTCGGCGCCATCGACGGTGCCTTCGGCCCCGGCACGCGACGCTCGATGGCGGCCTGGCAGGCCGCGCAGGGCTACGAGCAGACCGGTATCCTGACCACCGCCCAGCGCGCCGAGCTTGTCGGCCGCTACGCGAGCGAACGCGCAGCGCTCGGGCTCGAGACCCTGACCGAGACCGAGGCCGGAATCGAGATCACTTATCCCGCAGCGCTGGTCGAATTCGACCGCTACACGCCGCCTTTCGTGCATTTCCGCGAAAAGGACGGGTCCGGCTTCCGTATGCTCCTGATCTCGCAGAACGGCGACCAGACGACGCTCGCGGGGCTTTACGACATCATGCAGACGCTGGAGATCGTGCCGGTCGCGGGCGAGCGTCAGCTGAACCGGACGGGTTTTGTCCTGAGTGGCAAGAACGACCGGCTGCAATCGCAGACCGAGGTGCAACTCTCGGGCGGGCTGATCAAGGGCTTTACCCTCGTCTGGAAGCCCGAGGACGGGGCGCGGGCGCTGAAGGTGCTCGCCGCGATGAAGGCGGGGTTCCGGCCTTTGGGCGACGCAGTCCTCGACGAAGGGCTCGGGCAACCCCTGTCGGTCGATCAGGCCGATCTCGTCTCAGGGCTCGAAGTGCGGCGGCCGGTCCTGTCGCGGTCGGGCTTCTGGCTCGACGAAACCGGGCTCGTGGCGACGACGGAAGCCGTGCTCGACGATTGCGCCCGGGTGACGCTCGACGGCGGCCACGAGGCGGACGTGACCTTGCGCGATGCGGCGCGTGGCCTCGCGATCCTGAAACCGACGCGAGGCGCTTGCGCCGCGCGCTCATGCGAGACTCGGTACAGGTCAGGCCCGGATCAATTCCGAGATCGCGGTGGCGGGGTTTTCTTATGAGGACGCGCTCGACAGCGCGGTCCTGAGCTTCGGCACGCTCGCCGACACCAAAGGCCTCGACGGCGAGCCCGACCGGATGCGGCTCGCGGTGACGACGCGTGCCGGCGACGCGGGCGGCCCCGTCCTCGACACCAGCGGCACGGTGATCGGCATGCTCCTTCCCGGCGACACGAAAGGAGACCGGGTCCTGCCCCCCGATGTCGGCTTCGTCCTGCCGGCCGAGGTCATCTCGGGCGCGCTCGGAGCGGCGGGTCTCGCGACGGCCGAACCGGCATCCGCCGCCATGGTGTCGGGGACGCTCGCCCCCGAAGACCTGACTGGCCTCGGGCGCGACATGACGGTGCTGGTTTCCTGCTGGCGCTGAAGGCGGGGGCAAGGCGGGTTTGAACCCGTCTTTGCCATCAGTTCCGCCAGAACCGCGGCAGGAAGATCACCAGGACGACCAGAAGCTCCAACCGCCCGAGAAGCATCGCCGCCTGACAGGATCCATTTCGCGGTGTCATTGATTGCCGCGAAATTGCCCGCGGGGCCGATGATCTCGCCGAGACCCGGTCCGATATTGGCGATCGCCGTGGCCGCACCCTGAAATCGAGGTGACGAAGTCGAGCCCGGTCAGAGACAGCGCCACCGCGATCAGCGCCAAGGCTGACGACGAAGATGCCGAGAAACGCCATGACCGAGGACATGACCTCCTCCGTGACCGGTTGCCCCTGGTAGCGCGGCGTGAACAGGCCGTTCGGCGAGTGGATGCGGCGGATCTGGGCGCCGACCGAGGCGATCAGAAGCTGATAGCGGAAGATCTTCACCGAGCAGCAGGTCGATCCGGCGCAGCCGCCGATGAGGCCGATGAAGAAGAACAGCACGATCGGGAACGGCCCCCAGAGCTGGTAGTCGACGCTCGCATATCCCGTCCCGGTGATGATCGAGGTCACGTTGAACACGGCCTCCCGGAAGGCGTGTTCGGGATGATCGCCGTTGGCCAGGATCCGGTAGGCGGTGATGACCGCGACGAGTACCGCGATCGTCCACAGGAACGCCTCGCACCTGGGGATCGCGTCAGCATCGGCCCCGACGCGCCGGCCAGAATCTGCACATAGCGTACGAAGGGCAGGCTCGCCAGGACCATGAAGACCGAGGCGACGTATTCCGGCACGCCCTGATAGACCCCGAAAGACGCGTCCGAGGTCGAGAATCCGCCCGTCGACATCGTCGTCAGCGCATGGTTGATCGCGTCGAAGCCGGACATGCCGACGCTCATGTAGCCGAGTGCGCAGAGGATCGTCAGCCCGACATAGATCCCCGATGATCCGCGACGCGATCTGGGCCGCGCGGGGCAGGACCTTGCCGCCGGTATCGAACGCTTCGGAGCGGAAGATCTGCATGCCGCCGACGCGCAGCTCGGGCAGGAAGACCATCGCCACGACGATGATCCCGATGCCGCCGAACCATTGCAGCATCGAGCGCCAGAGCAGGAGCCCTGCCGGCAGGTCCTCGAGCCCGGTGAAGACCGTGGCCCCGGTCGTCGTCAGCCCCGACATCGCCTCGAAGACCGCGTCGACCGTCCGCGCCCCGGTCGCGCCGAAGAGGAACGGCAGTGCACCGAAGAGGGGCAGCGCCACCCAGACGCCGGTGGCGAGAAGGAAGGTCTGTTGCAGTGTCAGCCGCTCTCCCACCCCGTTGGCGCAGGCGATGGCCATGAGGCCGCCCATCAGGCAGGTGAGAATGGCGCTTTGCAGGAAGGCGGGCCAGTGGCCGTTCTGCGAGGCGACGTCGATCGCCATCGGCACGGCCATCGTCGCGCCGAGCACGGCGGTCAGGAGACCGATCACATATCCGACTGGGCGCAGATCCAGCATGGCCGAGCCTTGGCGGCGCCGTGCCGCGCTGTCAAGCGGATCGCCCGGCATCGCTCAGTCCTGCCAGAAGCGTGGCAAGAGGATGACGAGCACCGACAGAAGCGACAGCCGCCCCATGATCATCGCGAGGATCATCAGAAGCTTCGCCGGGTCGGGATAGTCGATGAACGTCCCTGTCCCGGCGACGAGCGGGCCGTAGCTGTAGCCGATATTGCCAATCGAGGTCCAAGCGGCGAAGAGCGCCGATTTCGATATCGACCCCGGTCTCGACGATCAGGAGCGCGATGACCCCGAAGGTGACGATATAGGCGCCGAGATAGAGCATGATCGGCGTCCATCGTGTCGGTCATCGACGGGGCGCCCCGCATAGCGCACCGGCGCGATCCGGTGCGGCGCGTGGATGCGGCGGACCTGTTGGGCCAGCGCCGCGAACATGATCTGCACCCGGAAGACCGAGAGCCCGGCCGCGCTCGACCCCGAACAGGCGCCGATCACACCGATCCACATCGCGACAATGATCGCAGAACGACCCCCAGGCGGCGAAATCGCCGGCGCCGAAGCCGGTCGACGACATGATCGAGACGAGGTTGAACAGCGATTCGCCGGAAGGCCGGCTCCAGCGCCGTCGTCGCTGGTCAGCACCCGCCAGATCGTCACCGCCAGCAACCGCGAGCGCAGACCCAGCTCAGATAGGCCCGCACCTGCGCATCGCGCCAGAGCGGGCCCGACGCTGCCGCTGACGAGCTGCACGTAGCGGATATAGGGCAAGCTGCCGAGCAGCATGAAGACCGCGGCCGGCATAGTGGATCGGCCCCGGAATAGTCCGAAAACGACGCGTCGCCGGGCGAGAAACCGCCAGTGGCGATCGTCGCCAGGCCATGGACCACCGCCTCGAAGGGCGGCATGCCGAGGAGCTGGTAGACCGCCATGCAAGCACCGTCAGCGCGACATAGACGATGAGGAGCTCGCGCGCGATGTCGATCGCGCGAGGCAGCGCCTTGCCGAAGCGTGTCGAAGCCTTCGGTGCGGAAGAACTGCATGCCACCGACCCGCATGACCGGCAGGAAGATCATCGCGATGAAGGCGATGCCGAGCCCGCCGAGCCAGTTCAGCATGCCGCGCCAGAGAGTTGACCCCGGCGGCAGCTCGTCGAGCCCGACGAAGACCGACGCGCCGGTCGTGGTGATGCCCGACGCCGCCTCGAAATACGCATCGATCAGCGACACGTCCGGCGCGCCGATGATAAACGGCAGGGCCCCGAAGAACGGCAGAACACCCAGATGCAGGAAGGTCAGAAGAAAGGCCTGGCGGACGACAGGCTCGCCCGGCGCGGTTCCGGCAGGCGATGGCGGCGAGCACTGCCGACGGTGACGCTGAGGATCGGCCGCTTCGAGGAAAGCCGGGCCGTTGTCGTCGGCGAGCGGCAAGTCGATCATCATCGGGAACAGCATCGTCACCCCTAGTCCGGCGACAAGAGACCGATCACATATCCGACGGGGCGAACAGATCGATCATGATGCGCGCGCAGCCATGATCACGGTCGCGCCCGCACACTGTCAAGCGCGATCGGCGCGGCGAAGTCCGCGAAGCCGCCTGTCGGGCGCTCAGCCGGGCTTGTGGAGCGAGGCGAAGAGTCTCGGGTCGATGCTTTCGTCGGCAAAGGTCGAGCCCTCGGTCAGGATCGACACCGCATCATGGCTGTGCAGGCTTTCCTGATGGCTCGCCACGACGCGGAAATCGCCGACCCGCGGCTCGGCCAATAGGCGCTCGGCGAAGCTGCCGCGCGGCATCCTCGACAAAGATCGGGTTGGCGGCATTGAGTTCGGCGAAGGCCTGCTCGTCCTCGCGCTTGACCATCACCTGCGTCTCGGTCGGCACCGCGGCGCGGGCGATGTCGATCAGATCCTCGTACCAGAGGCATTTCGGCCCCTCCTCCACGACCGAGATCCGCGCCACGGAGCGCTGCGAATGCGGCGTGGCGAGCTGGCCGCGCGACTGGCGGGCATGTTCGCTGAGTTCCAGCGAACAGGGGCAGGTCGAGGAATAGACGTAGTCGAGATGGGTGATCCGCTTCTGCGCCCCCGTCCCGCTCCATCAGTTCCAGCGCGATGTCGTAATACTGCCAGCCGCTCGAGGCCGGAGCGCAGCGAGGCGACCCGGCCGGGAAACGAAAACCGCATCATCAGGCGCGCATCGACGCTGTCGTGGTCCTTCTTGTAGTCGTCGAGCACCGCCTCGAGCACCGCGAAGCGAAAATGTCTGTTCGGCATGGGCGTAGAAGGACCGCATGATGCGGCTCATGTTGATGCCCTTCTTCTCGCCGATGAGGCTGACCGTGCCGGTGACGCTGGTCTCAAGCGTCACGTCGCCGCCATCGCGGGTGTGGAAGCGGATCGGCAGGCGGAAGTTCGAGATGCCGACATGCTGGATCGGCGCCTGCGCGCCGACGATCAGGCTCGACGGGCCGTTCTGCAGGTCGGGCATCGTGGCGAGATAGCTCGCATTCGGCTCGAAGTCGTCAGGATAATTCCTTGACAAATCTGGATAGTTGCCAACTTCGCGCCCCGGCAGAAGCCGCGCGATGGCAGGGTCAAGCCGCGCCACCTCGGTCGGATCGGCGTGCTCTGCCCAGCGCCGCAGCAAGGCCAGCGCCTCTTCTGCCTCGTCCCGGTTCGGTTCCCGGTCGATCTCGCCCACGAAATTCATGGCACGCTCCTCGAAGCTCCGGACCTGTCCCGGATGGCCCATTATGTGGGATCGCACCGGCCCCTTGTCCAACCTTACGCGATATCCCGTGACGGTTTCGCGACCTCAGACCGCGTCGAGTGCCGCGCGCAGGTCGGCGAGCAGGTCCCCGGCATCCTCAATCCCGACCGAGAACCGGACGAGGCCGGGCGTGATGCCGAGCTCTCGCGCTTCTGCTCTGCCGGCAGCCGCTGATGGGTGGTCGTCGCCGGATGGGTGACGATCGATTTGGCGTCGCCGAGGTTGTTGGATATCTTCACGATTTCCAAGCGCGTTGAGGAAACGGAACGCCCCCTCCTGCCCGCCCGCGACCTCGAGCGTCACCACCGTGCCGCCCGCCCCCATCTGCTCCATCGCGATCCGGTGCTGGGCGTGGCCCGGAAGCCCCGGATAAATCACCCGGGCAAGTTTCGGATGGCCCTCCAGCGCCTCGGCGATCTCCAGCGCGGTCGCCGCCTGCGCCCGCACCCGCAGGTCGAGCGTCTCCATCCCCTTGAGCATTACCCAGGCGTTGAACGGGCTGAGCGCCGCGCCGGTATGCTTGAGATAGGGCTCGAGCACCTTGCGGATAAAGTGCCTGGTCCCGCAGACGACACCGCCGAGACAGCGGCCGCCGCCGTCGATGTGCTTGGTCGCCGAATAGACGACGACATCGGCGCCGAGCGCCACGGCCTTCGAGAAGGTCGGCGTCGCGAAGACGTTGTCGACGATGACCGGTCGCGCCCTTGCGCATGGGCGATCTCGGCCACCGACTTCACGTCGATGACCTCCAGCGTCGGGTTCGACACCGATTCGAGGAAAACTGCCTTCGTGCCGTCGCGAACCGCGGCCCGCCACTGGTCGAGGTCGGTGCCGTCGACCAGCGTCACCTCGACGCCGAAGCGGCCCAGAATTCTCGAGGACATAGAGGCAGGAGCCGAACAGCGCCCGCGCCGCGACGACATGGTCGCCGGCCTTCAGCAGCGCGGTCAGCGCGCCGTTCACCGCCGCCATGCCGGAGGCGGTGGCGAAGGCGTCCTCGGTGCCCTCGATCGCGGCGACGCGTTCCTCGAACATCCGCACCGTCGGGTTGCCGTATCGGGCATAGATGAACTCGTCGGGCCCGCGTTCGATGAACCGCGCCTCGGCCTCCTCGGCGCTTTCGTAGACGAAACCCTGGGTGAGGAAGATCGCCTCGGACATCTCGCCATACTGGCTGCGGCGGGTGCCGGAATGCACCAGTTTCGTGCGTGTTTTCCAATCTGTCATGGCCGTTCCTCCGGCATCAAAAAAACCCCCACCGGAACAGGCGGGGGCCGACGCCTCCGACCTCTTTAGCGGCATGTTTAACGTGGCCCGCAATCCGGTAACAAATCGCCACTCTCCTGCGATAGCGCGAAGCGCGGGCGGGGTCAACCGCGTCGGGAAACCGGGTGGCATCTCAATTTGATTTCTTGGTCCTTTAAGGGCTGCGCGGCTTCGGTGCGGGCGCTGCGGCGACCGGTCGGGGGCGGGTTTTCGGATCACGCAGGACGACTGGGCCGCCCCTTGCGATGCCGCGGAAATTGCGGTCAACTGACCCCTCCCCGATCCCAGAGGTTCCCGCCATGCACCACCCCGTCGCACTCGTCGCGCTACTCGCCCTCGCCGCCTGCGCGGCGCCGGTCACCGTGCCCGCCCCCTCGCCCCTCGGCGACGTGCAGATCGGCACAGACATCTACCCGATCGAGGCAACCGCCGACGGCATCTGGCGGGTGAAGGTCGACGGCCATCCGGTGACCTGCTCAAAACCGGTCCAGGAGGCCTGCTATTGGTCGGTCCGGCACCACCTGACCGCGCAGGAGCAGCTCGACGATCTCGGCTGAGACCCCCTGTGCGCGGCTGCACATTGCGGGCCGCCCGGTCAGTGCCAAGATTGGTAGCGAACAAGACGCCCGAAAAGGACAGGACATGACCAGACCCATCGAGCTCTACTACTGGCCGACGCCGAACGGCTGGAAGATCACCATCGCGCTCGAGGAGATGGGCCTGCCCTACGACGCTCCACCTCGTCAACATCGGCGCCGGCGACCAGTTCGACCCGGAGTTCCTGAAGATCGCGCCCAACAACCGGATGCCGGCCATCGTCGATCCCGACGGGCCGGACGGCAAGCCGATCTCGATCTTCGAAAGCGGCGCGATCCTGCAATACCTCGCCCGCAAGACCGGCACGTTCTACGGCGAGACCGAGCGCGACCGGATCGCCGTCGAGCAGTGGCTGATGTGGCAGATGGGCGGGCTCGGGCCGATGGCCGGACAGGCGCATCATTTCCTGAAATACGCGCCCGCGATGGAGCCGCCGCAGGACCTGCCCTACGCCAAGGACCGCTACCGCGCCGAAGTGGCGCGGCTTTACGGGGTGCTCGACCGGCAGCTTGGCAAAGCACCGCTACTCGCGGGCGATTTCTACTCCATCGCCGACATGGCGATCTACGGCTGGGCCTCGCTCTGGGAAGGCCAGCAGCAGACGCTGGACGACAAGCCGAACCTCACCCGCTGGCTCGACGACGTGGGCGCCCGCCCGGCGGTCCAGCGCGGCCGCGCGGTCGCCGCCGATCAACGGTCGAACCTGCAAAGCGACCGCAAGGCGCAGAACCTCCTCTTCCAGCGCTGACCGACGCCCCGGCGATTGACAGGCTGGTCGCTTTGGCCGCCTAATGCGATGTTCTTGTTATCCCCACGGTATTCGACGGGGAGTTTCATATCGTGTTTCTTTCGAGCCTTTTCTTCGCGTCGAACTTTCTACTGCCCGGTGCCTGGATCGCCTTTTCATCCCTCTTCGGCCGCTTCGGCGGCTGGACCCGGCTGCTTTTCTCGGCCGGGCTTTCCATTGTCGTTGCCAGCGCGGAATACGAACTTCTGCGCGCCGTCGGGGCCGGCTCGGACGTGGCGGTGCGGGCGCTGGCGGTTCTCAACCTTCCCGCGCTTTTCCTGATCTGGCGGGTGCGGGCGGGGTTCGACTGGCCCGGGAGCTGCGCGGGCCGCAGCGATCCTTGCCGCCTTGGCCGTGCCGGTCGTCGTCCTCTTCCTCGTTCTTGCCGGATCGCCGGAAAAAGCGTTCTGGGGCCATGCCTGGATGCATACGGACCTGATCTATGCGCTCCGCGACCACCCCTTCGCGCCCGAGGAACGCCAGCTGGCCGGGGTGACCGCAACCTATCCGTGGTTCGGGCATCTCTATTTCCTGATCCAGTCGACGGCGCTCGACCAGTCGCCGCTCGAATCCTTCGTCTGGATCAATCTGGCGCTGGCCGGCCTTTACGGCGGCTTCGCGATGCTCTGCGTGCGGAACTTCGGCGGAGGCCTGGCCGCGATGCTCGCGGCGCCCTTCCTCTTCGCCTTCGCGCTCAACCCGGTCGGGGTGGCGGGCGGCAGGCTCCTTGCGGCGCTCGGCCCGACCTTCGCGCGCTGGGTCTACCTTCTCGGCGATCCGCGCTACGATTTCCTCTTGATCAAGCACATGCGGCTCAACCTCAACCAGGTCGGTATCACGCTTCTGGCCGGGCTGATCTTTCTGGCGATCGAGCCGCGGCGGACAGGGCACGACGCACAGCTTCAGGCCTCGAGCCTTGCCCTCATGGTGCTGGCCATCAGCCTCGTCTATCCGCTCTACCTTCCGGTCGCGCTGGGGATCGCGCTGGCCCGCGTGGTGGCGCTGCTCATCGTCCGCCCCGCGCCGGATCAGCCCGGCCGGGGGGCGGCGCTGCACCTTGCGGCCTACGCAGCCTTCGGAGCCTTTGTCGCCGCGCTCGTCGTCGTGCTCCCCCTCGGGCCGCGAGCCACCGGCGTGGGGATGAGCCTTTCGGCGCCGGGTGCGGCCTGGCAGCACGCAGTGGCGACCGCGACGGCCATTTCGCTGCCGGGGATCGCTGCGCTCTGGCTCTGCCGGCGGCAAGGTGCAGCGCGGCCGCTCGCGACCACGGTTCTCCTGCTCTCCGCTCTCGGCTGCGCGATTCTCGCGGTCGGGCTGCACATCCCGAACAAGGACAACGAATACAAGTTCGTCCTCGCCGCCGGCATGCTGCTGATGCCATTCCTCTGCCTCGCGCTCGACCGGCTCTTTGACGGGACGGCGCCTCGCGCGGCTGGCTGGTTCCTCACTGCCGCGCTCGCGGGCTTTTGCCTCTTCGGCGCCCTCGATTCGGTCGAGCGCCGTTCCCTCGAACAGACGGCAGGACTGGGCACCCTGGCCTATCAGGGTCTCTATCAGGATCTCGGACCCGCCGAGCCCCTGGCCGGGGCGCTCTCCGCGATCCGGCGCGATACGCCGAAGGACGCCGTGCTGGTCGCGCCAGACACGACGCTGGCATTGCCGGTGCTCACGCTGCGTTCGCAATACGTGCCCTACGATCCGGCCCGCAAGCATCCCGGGATGACCTTCCGCAACGACTTCCTTCTGGTCAACGTGAAGGGCTACGATCGGGGCCTGATCGCGGCGCGGCGCAAGGATGTCGTGGCGCTCTACGACGGAACCAGCGACGCGGCGCGGGCCCGGGCGCTCGCCGATGTCGCCCGGCTCGGCCGCGCCGTCGTGCTGCTGCTGGCGCCGGGGCACAACCCAAGGCTTGCCGACTGGCTGGTGCGCGCCGGCACCGGCCGCGCGATCTACCGCGACGCCCGCTACCTCGTCTGGCTGGTCCCGGCCCCGCGCTGAGGCAGGGAATCCTTCATCCGGGGGCGTGAAGCCTGCATTGCGCGAGGTTCAGCCGTCCTTGTCCTCGGCTTCGTATTTCTTGAATACTCCTCCCTGCGCGAGGAAGAAGACAAAGATCGCCGCCGTCAGGCCGAAGGTCTTGAAATTGACCCAGGCCTGATCGGACATCGTCCGCCAGATCACCTCGTTGAGAACCGCGAGTCCGGCGAAGAACGCCGCGAGCCGGCGGGTCAGGATCATCCAGCCTTCGTGTTCGAGCGGCATCATCTCCTCCATCACCACGGCGAGGTAGGATTTGCCGCGCAGAAGGCCGAAGCCGAGAATGCCGGCGAAGAGCAGGTAGATGAGCGTCGGCTTCATCTTGAAGAACCGCTCGTCGTTGAACCAGACCGAGAGGCCGCCGAAGACGATGACCAGCACCAGCGTCGCGATCTGCATCGTCGAGAGCTTTCCAGTCAGCCGCCAGAGGATCAGCGTCGAGAGGACCATCAGCGGCACGAATCCCGCCGTGGCGAGGATGAAGCCGCCATACTCGGTGCCGCCGATGGTGAACGTCTGGTCCTTCAGCCGGGTGAAGGCGACGAAGAAGGCGATGACCGGGCCCAGCTCCAGCCCGAGTTTCAGCCAAGGATTGATCTTTCTGCCCGCCATCCGTCCTATCCTGTCAGTTTCACGATGACCGCGCCCGCCGCGATCAGCGCCATCAATGTCAGCCGCCTCGGCCCCACCCGGTCGCCGAGCATCACCCAGGCGATTCCGGCGGCGAAGACGGTCGAGGTCTCCCGCAGCACCGCCGCCTCGCCCACCTTGTCGAGCCGGGTCGCCAGCATGATCGACCCGAAGCTGAAATAGGCGACGAAGGCACCGACGACGCCGCGGCGCATCAGCGGCCCGATCTCCGAAGACGGCAGATACCGCCAGCGCCGCCACGTATAGACCGGCATGAAGAGCCCGTCGATGAGGAAGAACCAGGCGAGGAAGGTGAAGGGATCGGCCGTGGCGCGGATGCCGTAGGCGTCGTAGGTGGTATAGAGCGCCACGAAGGCCCCGGTCAGCACCGCCCAGGCCAGCGCCGGGATCATCGTGTCGCGGTCGACGGTGACGGTGCGCAGGTTGTAGACCGCGAGGCCGAAGATTCCCGTCATCAGCACCGTGACGCCCATCCACTGGCCCACGGTGAAATGCTCGCCGAAGAGAAGCCCGGCGCCGATGACCGCGAAGAACGGCCCGGTGCCGCGCACCACCGGATAGACGACCGTATAGGCGCCCCGGCTGTAGGTCATGGCCTGCGAGAACTTGTAGCCGGCATGGATCACGAAGGCGCCGGCGAAGATCGGCCACATATGCGGCTCGGGCCAGGGCACGGCGAAAAGCGCCAAGGGCGCGGCGATCGGCCCCATAGCTCGCGTCGATGGCCGCGCGGCTCAGCCAGGGATCGTGCCGGCCTTTCTGCAGCGCCCCGAAAAGCGCGTGGAGAAAGGCCGCGAGAAGCGCCAGCGCCATGGCGAGATGGCCGCCGGCGGGGGTGCCTTCGAGAGAGACGAGCCAGCGCGCTCATGTCGAGGGCACGGGCCGGGGGCGCTGCCCCCGGACCCCCGGGATATTTGACCCAAGTGGAAACGCGCATGACCGTCCCGGGGTTCAGCCGTCGAGCCCGACGAGGGCGCGGGCGAAGTCCTCGGGGTCGAACGGGGCGAGGTCGTCGATCTGTCTCGCCGACCCCGATGGCGTGGATCGGCAGGCCGAACTTGTCGGCCAGCGCCACGAGGACGCCGCCCTTGGCGGTGCCGTCGAGCTTGGTCATCACGAGGCCGGAGACATCGGCGATCTTGCGGAAGATCTCGACCTGGCTCAGCGCGTTCTGGCCTGTCGTCGCGTCGAGGACCAGGAGCGTGTTGTGCGGCGCGTCGGGGTCCTTCTTGCGGATGACGCGAACGATCTTGGCGAGTTCCTCCATCAGGTCCTGCCGGTTCTGCAGGCGGCCCGCCGTGTCGATCATCAGGAGGTCGGCGCCATCTGCCTGCGCCTTCGTCATCGCGTCGAAGGCAAGGCTCGCGGGGTCGGAGCCTTCGGGCGCGGTCATCACCGGCACCCCGGCGCGCTCGCCCCAGACCTGCAGCTGTTCGACGGCCGCGGCGCGGAACGTGTCGCCGGCCGCGATCACCACCTGCTTGCCGGCGGCGCGGAACTGGCTGGCGAGCTTGCCGATCGTCGTGGTCTTGCCCGAGCCGTTGACGCCGACGACGAGCACCACCTGCGGTTTCGTCCGGTAAAGCGGCATCGGTCTGGCCACCGGCTCCATGATCCGGGCGATCTCGGCGGCGAGAAGCCCCTTGATCTCGTCGACCGAAAGCTTCCGGCCCATCCGCCCCTCGGCGAGGTTGGCGGTGACGCGCAGCGCGGTGTCGACGCCCATGTCGGACTGGATCAGCAGTTCCTCGAGGCTTTCGAGCATCGCGTCGTCGAGCACCCGGCGCGGCGCGGCGGGCGCGCCGGGGCGTTTGAATAGGCGGCCGAGGAAGCCGGGGCGTTCGGCGAGGGGGGCATCGGAGACCGACATCGTCTCGCCGGGGATTTCCAGGGGGCCGGGCTCGGGCATCTCGACCGGGGCGGGTTCCGGCATCTCGACCGGCGCGGGCGGGGCTTCGGCCGGCGCTGCCGGCGGGACCTCGGGCGCCCGGCGCGGAATCTCGCGCGGCGCGGGCGGCGGGGTTGGCTCGGGTTCGGGCTCCGGCACGATCTCGGGCTGCGGCTCGGGTTCGGGCTCGGGTTCGGGCACGATCTCGGGCTGCGGTTCGGGCTCGGGTTCCGGCTGTGGTTCGGGCTCGGGCTGCGGTTCGGGCGCGGGTTCGGGCCGGGGCTCGGGCACCAGGTCGGGAATCGGTTCGGGTTCGGCCTCGGCGGGCACCGCTTCGGTCAGGCCCTCCTCCGCCGCGCCCTCGGCGACAATCGCTTCCAGCCCCTCCTCGAGTTTCGAGGAGGATTTGAAGAGCTTGTCCTTGAGTTTCTTGAAGAACGACATCGGCGGTCCCGGCTGATTGACCTTTTCCCTCACCTAGTCCTTTCGCGACGGCGATGGAAGGGTCAGGGGCCCCGCCCCGGCACCATCCCCGCAAGGATCAGCGCCTGCCCGCCCCAATAGGCGGCCCAGAGGGCCGGGGCGAGGAAGCGCTTCACGCCCCTCCCGGTCACCACGAAGAGGTCGAGCGCGAGGAGGAGATCGGAGAGGAGGAAGAGCAGCGCACCGGCAAGCGCGAGCCGCCCCCCCTCTGGCAGCGTCAGCGCCGCGAGCGCCATCAGCACGATCACGACGACATAGGCCCGCACCGGCCACCGCAGGCGTCCGGTGCGCGGCGCGAGCCAGAGTTCGGTCGAGAGCGCGAGGAGGAGGAGCGCCAGCATCGCCGCAACCGGCGGCAGGGTCCCGGGCGTGAGGAACTCCGCCGCATAGGCGAGGTGTCCGGCGGCGAAGGCACCCATTCCGGCCAGGAAGGCCCGCGTTCCCGGCCGCGAAAGGCAGAAATCGCCGAGGGCGCCAAGCGCAAGGCCGGCGACGATCAGGCCAGGCGCACCGAGGGGGAGCGCCGCAAGCGCCAGGGCCGCGACCGAACCGGTCTTGACCAGCGTCTTCGGCCATGAGGGATCACGACCGGCGAAGACGGCGCCGTAAAGGACGGCGAGGAATGCCGACAATGCGCCCGGACCTGCCGCCATTGCCGAGATCTCCGCCATGCGCTCCTCGCCATTCAATAATAGATGGCCACAGGCCCGCGCGCACGGTCAATCCGTGCGCCTTGTGACGTCGCGGCAGAGATCCCGCACCCCGGATGCGCCTTTGCCAAGATTTTGCCTTGAATATCCCCTAATCTGCCCTCCAGCCCACCTGACGGGACGAAGCGGGAGTTGTATGCGGTGAGCAAGAGCGAGCAATCGGACGACGTGGCGGCCCTTCGCGCGGTGATCTCGGCCCTCGAGGGCGGCGGCCAGACGCCGGACCCCGCCGAGCCGTCGCCCGACGCTCCGGTCAGGCAGCCGCCGCATCTGCACGTGGTCCCGGAAGTCCCCCCCGGCGCCGATGCGGATCGCACTGTTCGCCCCCGCCGTCCGTCCGCCCCGACGGACGCGGCGGCCACGGCGCGCGACCCCGACATCGCGGCAATTGTCGAGGCGGCCGAAACGACGGCTGACGCGGCCGACGAGGCCGAGACCGTCGCCACGCTGGTGGCCGATGCGGCGCCCCGGGCCCAGCCTGAAGGATCGGCTTGCCGAAAGCTGGGCGCGCTGGCGTCCGCTACGGCCTTTCCTTCTGGCGACGCTCCTGCCGGTGCCGCTCCTTCTGCTCGCCGGCGGGTTCGGCGGCCTTTTCAGCCTTCTCGCGCTTCTCTGGATGACCGGCGTCCTCTTCGCCATCGACGAGATCGGCAAGCGGCGCGGGGTCGAGGGGCCGGCGCCGCTCGTGACCGACATGGCCGACCGGCTGTCGGTGGTGCTGGCGGTCCTGCATTTCGGGTTGCTCGGCTTCGCGGTCTGGGCGCTGTCCGGGGCTGCGGGGCTTGGCTTCTTCGGCTGGGTCGCGACCTTTCTCGCCTTCGGGCTCTGGTTCGGGCAGGTGTCGAATTCGAACGCGCACGAGCTCATCCACCGCTCCGACAAGCGGCTCTTCCGGCTTGGCATGTGGGTCTATATCTCGCTCCTCTTCGGCCATCACACCTCGGCCCACCGGCTGGTGCACCACCGCTTCGTGGCGACGACGGACGATCCGAACACCGCGGCCGAGGGCGAGAATTTCTACCTCTTCGCCGCCCGCGCCTGGCCGGGCGCCTTCGTCGCGGGCTACGAGATGGAGGAGCATCTGCGCGAGAAGCGCGAGGCGGGCGGGTTGCGCGACCTCAACCCCTATACGATCTACATCGCCGGGGCGCTGGGCTTCGTCGGGCTGATGCTGACGCTCTTCGGGTTCGACGGGCTGCTGGCCTACCTGCTGCTCTGCGTCCATGCGCAGTTGCAGCTTCTCCTGTCGGACTATGTCCAGCATTACGGGCTTTTGCGGCGGAAGCTGCCGTCGGGGACGCTCGAACCCGCGAGCATGCAGCACAGCTGGGATGCGCCGCATCCGCTGTCGGGGCTGATGATGCTGAACGCGCCGCGCCATGCCGATCACCATGCCCATCCATCGCGGCCCTATACGGAGCTGCGCCTGTCGCCCGGCGGCCGCGCGCCGATCCTGCCCTATTCGCTGCCGGCAATGGCGACGATCGCGCTCATCCCGAATCTCTGGCACCGGGTGATGGACCGGCGCCTTGCCAAGGTCCGAGGCAGGGTCTGAGACGGAGCCTGAGGCGGGGCGCCAAGCGGAAATCTCCGCTGGGGCTGGCCGGCCGGTCCCGGCTCTGGCATGCTGGTGCGGAGCCCCCCGATGCAGGAGCCTCGATGCGCAGTCCCGCCCTCGTCCTCAGCCTATTTCTGTCGTTGCCGGCCGTTGCCGCTGAACCGGGCCTGCCGATGACGGCGTCGGAGTTCGACGCGGCGACGGTAGGGCGGACTCTTTTTTACAATTCCGGCGGGCTTTCCTACGGGGTGGAGCAGTATCTGCCCGGCCGCAAGGTGATCTGGGCCTTTCTCGGCGACGATTGCCGCAAGGGCGAATGGTACGAGGATCAGGGCTTCATCTGCTTCGTCTACGAGGACAATCCCGATCCGCAATGCTGGACCTTCTACGACACCGACGACGGGCTCCTCGCCCGGTTTCGCGGCGATCCGTTCGGCCTGCCGCTGATCGCGGTCGAGGAAAGTCCGGAGCCGATGGCCTGCCTCGGTCCGAACGTCGGCGTCTGACCGTTTCGGATCGCTGGCGCGATCCGACCCGCCGGGAGCGTTGCCCCGTCGTCCACTGGTTCACGAACCAATGACGACCTCGAAGGTATTTGCGAACAGAAGAAAGCGGGACGTTTTCAGAACAGGTTGCCCTGGTCCGGCGGATCGGATTTCGGGCGCTTCGGTTTCGGGGCAGTGCCGGTCAGAACCGGCAGGCGGCCGTCGTGGAACTCGATTTCGAGCGCGGCGGCGGTTTCGGCCGCGGCCTTCGTGGTAACGACAGCGCCTTCGGCCCGGATCACAGCGTAGCCGCGCCGAAGGGTCTCGGTATAGCCGAGCGTCTGGCGGGTCCGGTCGAGGCCCGCGAGGCGGTCGGCGAGCGTGGCGAGGCGCGCCGCCTGGGCGGAAGCGAGCCGCGCGGCGATCCGGTCGAGATCGGTGCGGCGGCGGGCATTGTCGCGCGCGGCATCGCGGGCGAGGCGCGCGACAGCGGGCGCGAGGCGGGCGGCGCGGTCGGTCAGGAACCGCCGTTCACGGGCGATGAAGCCGGTGAGAAGCCCGGGATGTAGCCGCCCCGCCACGGTATTGAAGCCAGCGCGCTTGCGGGTCGCGGCGGCGTGGAGCGCGGGGCCGAGCCGGTCGGACCAGAGGTCGTAGCGCTGGCGGGCGGGGTCGAGCAGGGTCTCGGGCCGGCCGAGCGCGCGGGCGAGATCGGTCAGGCGCTGGCGCCGCGTGTCGGTCCGCTGCGCGATGGCGCGGGAGAGCCGGGCGCCCTGCTCGCCGGTCCAGGCGAGAAGGTCGATCCGGACCGGCACTGCCATCTCGGCCGCCGCCGTCGGCGTCGGCGCGCGGCGGTCGGCGGCGTGGTCGATCAGCGTCGTGTCGGTCTCGTGGCCGACCGCCGAGATCAGCGGAATGGTGCTTTCGGCGGCGGCGCGGACGACGATTTCCTCGTTGAAGCCCCAGAGATCCTCGAGAGAGCCGCCGCCGCGCGCGACGATCAGGAGGTCGGGGCGCGGAATCGGGCCGCCCGTGGGCAAGCGCGTTGAAGCCGCGGATGGCGGCGGCGACCTCGGGCGCGCATTTCTCGCCCTGCACCGCCACCGGCCAGATCAGCACCCGGCGCGGGAAGCGGTCGCGCAGCCGGTGCAGGATATCGCGGATCACCGCGCCCGAGGGCGAGGTGACGACGCCGATCACCTCGGGCAGGTAGGGGATCGCCTGCTTGCGCGCCTCGGCGAAGAGGCCTTCGGCGGCGAGCGCCGCGCGGCGCTTTTCCAGCATCAGCCATCAGCGCGCCCATGCCGGCGGGGGCGATGTCCTCGACGATGAGCTGGTATTTCGACTGACCGGGGAAGGTGGTGAGCCGGCCGGTGGCGATCACCTCCATCCCCTCCTCGGGCTTGACCGAGAGCTTCGCGGCCTGGCCTTTCCAGGAAACGGCGGCGATGACGGCGCGGTCGTCCTTGAGGTCGAAATAGATGTGCCCGAGGCGGGGCGCGAGACGCGGCCGATCTCGCCGCGGACCCGGACATGGCCGAACTCGCCCTCGATCACCCGTTTCACCGCGCCGGAAATTTCCGAGACGGTGAATTCGTGGGCATTTGCGCCGGGGCCCGCGTCTTCGAAGATGTCCATGGCTCGCCTTGTGTCCGTTCGCCACCGACCTTAGAACGCGGGGGACACGAGGCCAAGCGGGGCGGCAATGAATATCCTCATCCTGGGCGGCGGCGGCCGCGAACATGCACTGGCCTGGGCCGTCAAGCAGAACCCCAAATGCGACCGTCTGATCGTGGCGCCCGGCAATGCCGGGATCGCGATGCTGGCCGAATGCGCAGATCTCGACATCATGGACGGGGTGGCGGTGGCCGGTTTCGCCGAGGAGAATGCCGTCGATTTCGTCATCGTCGGGCCCGAGGCGCCGCTGGCGGCCGGGGTGGCGGACGCGCTTCGGGCGGCGGGGATCCTGACCTTCGGCCCCTCGGCGGCGGCGGCGCGGCTCGAGGCGTCGAAGGCGTTCACCAAGGAGATCTGCGACGCCTGCGGCGCGCCGACCGCCGGTTATGCCCGCTTCACCGATGCCGCCTCGGCCACCGACCATGTCCGCGCGCACGGGCGCGCCGATCGTGGTGAAGGCCGACGGGCTGGCTGCCGGCAAGGGCGTCGTCGTCGCGATGACGGTCGAGGAGGCACTGGACGCCCTGGCCGACATGTTCGGTGGCGACTTCGGCGCGGCGGGTGCCGAGGTGGTGATCGAGGAATTCATGACCGGCGAGGAGGCGTCGCTCTTCGTCCTCTGCGACGGAACTGACGTGCTGCCGGTCGGCACAGCGCAGGATCACAAGCGCGTCGGCGACGGCGACACCGGGCCGAATACCGGCGGAATGGGGGCCTATTCGCCGGCGCCGGTCCTGTCCGACGCCGTCCTCGCCCGGACGATGGCGGAGATCGTCCGGCCTACGGTGGCCGAGATGGCGCGGCGCGGGACGCCGTTCCAGGGCGTGCTCTATGTCGGGTTGATGATCGAGGCGGGCCGGGCGCGGCTTGTCGAATACAACGTCCGTTTCGGCGATCCGGAATGCCAGGTGCTGATGCTGCGGCTGGGCGCTCAGGCCTTTGACCTGATCCACGCCTGTGCCGAGGGGCGGCTCTCGGAGATGCGGGTGAACTGGGCCGAGGATCACGCGCTGACGGTGGTGATGGCGGCGGCGGGCTATCCCGGCGCCTATGCGAAGGGGTCGCAGATCCGCGGGCTCGAGGAACTGCCGGAGGATTCGGCGCACATGGTCTTTCATGCCGGAACCGCCGAGCGCGACGGGGGGGTCGTTGCCGCCGGCGGGCGAGTGCTCAACGTCACGGCGCGGGGGGCGACGCTGGCCGAGGCGCGGGAACGGGCCTATGCGATGGTGGACCGGATCGACTGGCCCGGCGGGTTTTGCCGGCGCGACATCGGCTGGCGGGCGCTCTGACGAATTCGGATCGCTGACGCGATCCGATCCGCCGGGGGGCGCTGCCCCCCGGACCCCCCGAGGTATTTTCCAACAGAAGAAAAGAGAGCGGTCAGTCGCAGCCCGGGGGGCGGTCGAAGCTCCCAGGGGTGCGATAGGGGCCGACATCGCGGACCGACAGCCGGTCGTCGGCGAGGGTGGCGCCGCGGATGCGGGTCCAGTCGGCGCTGGCGGTCAGGATCGTCGGGCGGCCGTCGCAACGGGCAATGCGGCCCTGGATGAAGGGATCGCCAAAGCGGTGGTTGGTGAAGCCCTTGGCTTCGGCGACGGGGACGAGGCGGTCGCCTTCGAGGCGCACGATCTTCAAGGTTTTTCCGAGATGCGGGGTTTCGACATAGGCGATCTCCATCCGACCGTCACCGTCGAGATCGGCCGCCCCGATCGGGGCCAGCCAGCGGAAGCGGCGGCCGATGAAGGGGGTCGCGGCGCGACGGGTGAACCGCCCGTCGACGAGGCCCCAGACCGCGAGGCGGGCGCCTTGCCGCTCGTGGCTCTCGACCACGATGACCTCGTTTCCGCCGTCGCCGTCGAGATCGGCGAGCCGCGGCGCGGTATCCTCGAAGACCAGCGTGTCGGGAAAGCGGGCGGCGAGGCGGCGCCCGTCGGCGAGCCGGACGGCGAGGCTCGCATGCTCCTCCGTGTCGCCAAGCGCGCCATGCGGATATCGCGTGGTGGGGTCGCCGTATTCGGCCGCGACGATGCCGCCCGCCACGGAAGCGAAGGCCAGGCCGGTCGCGGCCAGAAACAGGGCGATCGGGAGGAGCGCGCGGCGGGCCGGCCGCCGCCACCAGCGCGACAGCGGTCGCCGCGCCCCCGCCCGCATCAGATCTGCTTTTCGGGCATGTAGACCTTCAGCCCGTCGAGCGCATCGGTGACCTTGATCTGGCAGGTCAGGCGCGAGCGGAGAGAATCGGGCTCGTAGGCGAAGTCGAGCATGTCCTCTTCCATCGAATCCTTCGCGGGAAGCCTCTCGACCCAGTCCGGATCGACATAGACATGGCAGGTCGAACAGGCGCAGGCGCCGCCGCAATCGGCCTCGATCCCGGGAATGCCGTTATCGCGCGCGCCTTCCATCACGGTCAGCCCGTTCGGAACCTCCACAACATGTTCGGTGCCGCCAAATTCCACGTAAGTGATCTTCGCCATGAGCCTGCCTTCGCCTTCGGTCGTCTGTTCGGCCGACATAGGCGAATTTTTCGGCTTTTGCCAGAGCAGGCCCCGCTCTTGCGCGAAGAGGTGAATGTTCTATTATTGTTCTCATGTTGACCGATTACGCCCCGCTCTCCGACTGGCCGCGCCCGCCCGCGGCGATCCCGCATGCGCGGCTCGGTGAACCGCCGGGTGGGGCGCGGGTGACTGTGGCGGGGCTGGTGCTGGTGCGCCAGCGGCCGGGCACCGCGAAGGGGGTGACCTTCCTCACCCTCGAAGATGAGACGGGGGTGGCCAATGTCGTCATTTGGCGACAGGTCTTCCAGCGTTTCCGCCGCGCCGTCGTCGCCGGACGGCTGCTCAGGGTGACCGGACGGCTCCAGCGCGACAGCGAGGTCGTTCATGTCGTGGCCGAACTGGTCGAGGATATCACCGACATGCTCGACGACCTGCTCGCGCCGGGCAGCCCCAGCCTGCCCGGTGGCGCGGAGACCGACGGGCGAAGCTGATCGCATCGCCGGGAATGCAGGCTCCTCGCGGTCCCGTTGAAAGACCCGATATCGGAACTCGACCGGCAATATCCGAATTCCGGTGCCATGCGGCTCCGAACCGCGATAGGAAGAACTGTCCCTGCCGGAGCTGCCATGACCCGCCATCCGCTTTTCGGCCTCGCGCTTGCCGGCTTCGGCGCGCTGATCCTGACGCCCGACACGCTCTTCATGCGTTGGTCGGGGATGGGCGGGTTCCAGATGCTGGCCTGGCGCGGGATCCTGATGGGATCGGTGCTGATCGCGCTCTGGCTCTTTGGCGGGGCGCCGGGGCGCGGGGCCCTTCTGTCGCGGGCGGGGATGGCGATCATCCTCTGCCACGGCGTGAACGCCACGCTGTTTTCGCTCGGCATCGCGGCGGCGCCGGTGCCGGTCGTCCTCTTCGGGGTCGCCACCGTGCCGGTCTTTGCCGCCCTCTTCGCCCGGCTCGTGGCCGGAGAGGCGACGGACCGGGCGACCGCGATCGCGACGGCGGCGGTCCTGACCGGGATTGCCATCGCGGTCTTCGGGCGCGAGGCGGACGGCGTCGGGCTCAACCGCGCCTCGGTCTTCGGGGCGCTGGCGGGGCTCGGGGTCGCGGCGACGCTGGCGCTCAGCTTCGTGATCATCCGCCATGCCCGGACGGTGCCGATCCTGCCGGCGATCGGTTCCGGCGCGATGCTGGCGGGGCTGGCGGGGCTGGCTGGACTGGGCCTCGCCGGCGGGCCGGCGGCTGCAACGGCGGCGGGGGGCAATGTCGCGGCCATCGCGGTCACCGGCCTCGTGATCCTGCCCCTCTCCTTCCTCGCCCTCACCCAGGCCTCGCGGCATACGGCGGCGGCGAATGTGAGCCTTCTGCTCCTTCTCGAAACCGTGCTCGGCCCGGTCTGGGTCCATGCCTTCGCGGACGAGCCGCTGACCGCGCCGATGATCCTCGGTGGCGCCGTCGTGGTGGGAAGCCTCGCGCTCTACCTCACGCTCGGCGCGCGCCGGCCCGGCGCCGCAAGCGCGCCAACACCACCGGATTGACCCGCGCCAAGCGGGGGATCGATCCCGGCTTCGACTGGTTCCGGATTTATATCCTGTCGTCCTGCCGGCGCGAGATCCATCCCTGACCCCGGGGCCGGCCCGAAACGAAAAGCGCCCCCGAAAGGGCGCTTTCCCGTCGTCGAGGGATCGCGGGCTATTCGACCGACAAAGCCACGAAGCGCGGGTCGCCGCCGCGCCGGATGAGAAGGAGGAGAGACTTGCGCCCGGCCTGCTTCGCCTCGGCGATGCGGTCCTCGAAATCGGCGAGGCTCGCGATCTTCTGCTGGCCCGCCTCGGTGACCACGTCGCCCGCGCGCAGACCCTTCTCGAAAGCCTCGCTGGTCTGGTCGATATCGGTGATCACCAGGCCGCTCGTCTCCTCGCCCAGCCCAAGCTCGCCGCGCTGCTCGTCGGTCAGGACGCCCAGCGTCATGCCCAGGATGTCCTTGGCCACCGGTTCGGCCGGCTCGGCCGCCACCGCCGGCACCGCTTCGCCTTCCGCCGCCTCGCGCCGGCCGAGCGTGATCAGCAGCGTCTGGCTCTTGCCGTCGCGCAGCACCAAGACGCGCACCGCCTTGCCGACCTCGGCATCGGCGACGCGGCGCACAAGCTCGCGCGTATCCGCGACCTCGACCCCATCGAACGAGGTGATGACGTCACCCGCCATCATGCCGCCGTCCTTGGCCGGGCCTTCCGGCACATCGGTGATGAGGGCACCGCGCGCGACGGCGAGACCCATCGCCTCGGCCACGTCCGGCGTCACGTCCTGGATCCGCACGCCGAGCCAGCCGCGCCGGGTCTCGCCGAAATCCCTGAGCTGGCCAACGACCTTCGAGACGACGTTCGACGCCATCGAGAAGCCGATGCCGATAGAACCGCCATTGGGGCTGAGGATCGCGGTGTTCACCCCGATCACCTCGCCGTCCATGTTGAAGAGCGGACCGCCCGAATTGCCGCGGTTAATCGCGGCGTCTGTCTGAATGAAATCGTCATAGGTGCCCGAAAGCTCGCGGTTGCGAGCCGAAACAATGCCGGCGGAGACCGAAAAGCCCTGCCCCAATGGATTGCCCACCGCCATCACCCAATCGCCCACGCGCATCACGTCCGAATTGCCGAAGTCGACGAAGGGCAAAGGCTCGTCGCTTTTCACCTTCAAAAGCGCGATGTCGGTCTTGGGGTCGGTCCCGATCAACTCGGCATCCAGCGTCTTGCCGGAATAGAACTCGATCGAGATCTCGTCAGCGCCCTCGATGACGTGATTGTTGGTGACGATGTAGCCATCCTCGGAGATCACGAAGCCCGAGCCGAGCGCATTCGACCGCTGCGGTCCGCGCGGACCGCCGAAATCGCGGAAGAAATCCTCGAAAGGGGAGCCTTCGGGCACGATCGGGCCGCCATCCGTCGCCGCCGCCACCGTCGTCGTCGTGGTGATGTTCACGACCGAGGGGCTGACCTGCTCGGCCAGATCGGCGAAACTGTCGGGCGCGGCGCGCGCCTCGGCCCGCACGACCTGACCCATCGCCAGCGCCACGGCCAGCATCAGCGCCCAAATCATCGCCATCGCGGCCTTCGGCCGGTCAGAGGATGCCTGCAGAGTGATCGCCTGAGGTTTCACACAAAACTCCCTGTTCTTCCCGTTTCGGCGCCGGACCGCCCGCCCGCCGAAATCCGTCTTCACCTTCGAGGTAGGGTCGCCGCAACGCAATTCAAAGCCTGTCGCGTCTCGTCAACTCGATGTGATCGACCTTTGCGGTCGCCGGACGATTGTCTCAGCCCGCAAGCCCGGTCGCAAGCCAAATGAGCGCCACGCCCAGCGCGACGGCGGCAAGCCCCAGGTTCCGGCGGGTTTCCACCGGCATCCGCCGGATCAGATCCAGAATCTCGTCGATACGCGAAGGGGCCAGTGCAAGCACCAGCCCCTCCAGCGACAGAACCAGCCCGATGGCCAGAAGGATGAGCGCGAAGCCCCCCATCCCTCACGGCCGCGGATTGGCCGATTTCAGATAGTCGAAGAACTCGCTGTCAGGCGCCATGACCATCGTCGAATTCCCCGCCAGCAAACCCGCCCGATAGGCGGCGAGAGAGCGGTAGAAGTCGAAGAATTCCGGATCGGCACCATAGGCGTCGGCGAAGATGGCGTTGCGTTTGGCATCGGCCTCGCCGCGGGCGATCTCGGCCTGACGCTGGGCGTCCGAGACGAGTTCGACCTTGGTGCGGTCGGCCTGGGCGCGGACGCGCTGCGCAGCCTCGTTGCCGCGCGCCACCTCGTCAGCGGCCTCGCGTTCGCGTTCCGCCCGCATCCGGGCGAAGGTCGCGTCGAGGTTCTGTTCCGGCAGGTCGGTGCGCTTCAGCCGCACGTCGATGATCTCGACCCCGAGCGAATTGGCTTCGTTCCGCGAGGCGTCGCGGATCTTGCCGGCCAGCGCCGCCCGGTCGGCCGAGAGGATCTCGGACGAGGTGACCGAGCCCAGGACCTCGCGCGTCTGGGCGCGCAGGATCGTGTCGATGCGGTTCTCCGCCAGCGCCTCGCCCGAAGCGCCCACCGCCTGGCGGAACTTCTTGACGTCGACGATGCGGTAGCGGGCGAAGGCGTCGACCACAAGGCGGCGGTCGTCGAGCGGCGTGATCTCCAGGGGATCGACGTCAAGCCCGAGGATCCGGTCGTCATAGAAGACGACCTGCTGGATCAGCGGCACCTTGAAGTAAAGCCCCGGCGTTTCGTGAACCGACGTGATCTGGCCGAACTGGAGGACCAGCGCCTTTTGCCGCTCATCGACGATGAAGATCGACGACAGCGCCGCCGCGATGGCGAGGACGAGAACGGGAAGAAGAAGCGTTGCGCGGTTCATCAGTTCGTCCCCTCTGTCGCCTTGCGGCCCAGTTCGTTCAGCGGCAGATAGGGCACGACGCCCTGCCCGCCCTGGTTCTCATCGATGATCACCTTGTCGACACGGCCCATGACCTGTTCCATCGTCTCGAGGTAGAGCCGCTTGCGCGTCACCTCCGGCGCCTTCCTGTACTCGGTCAACACGGCCGAGAACCGGCTCGCCTCGCCCTCGGCCTGGTTGACGACCTGGGCGCGGTAGCCCTCGGCCTCCTCCAGAAGCTGGGCGGCCTGACCGCGCGCGGCGGCCAGAACGGTGTTGGCATAGGCGTCGGCTTCCTTCTGCAACCGGTCGCGCTGCTGCTCGGCCGACTGGACGTTCTTGAAGGCGTCGATGACCTCGCGCGGCGGGTCGGCGCGGTCGAAGTTCACCCGCACCACGTTCAGTCCAGCTTCGTAGCTGTCGAGAGTGGACTGGATCAGTTCCTTCAGCCGCTCGGCGATGATGCCGCGGTCGCGGTTGAGGATCGGCGCCAGCTGCGATTGCGCGATGATCTCGCGCATGGACGATTCGGCGACGGCGTTGATCGTCAGTTCCGGGTCGCGGAGATTGAAGAGGTATTTCTCCGGATCGTTGATGTTCCACACGACCTGAAAGTCGATATCGACGATGTTCTCGTCGCCGGTCAACATGAGCCCGCTATCCCCGGCCCCGCCCCTGCCGACACCGATATCCTCGGTCCGTTCCGGCGTCACCGGGATCACGTTCGCGGTGACGAAGGGCCATGGCGCGAAGTTCAGGCCCGGCTGACCGATGGAAGAGAATTTGCCGAGGAAAAGCTCCACCGACTGTTCTTCCGGCTTCACCGTATAGAACGAGGCGAAGGCCCAGAGGCCGGCGGCCGCAAGGGCTGCAAGCCCGAATGTGCCACGGGTGAAAACCGGCCCCGTGGGCCGGCCGCCACCGCCATTCGCGGGCCCGCGCGGACCGCCGCGGCCGCCCATCAGGACGCGCAGCTGTTCGGTGCCCTTCTTGACGATCTCCTCGATCTCGGGGATCTGCGGCCCCTCGCCCGGCCGCCGACCGCCCCGGCCGCCCGGCCGGTCCTTGTCGTCGTCGCCGTCGGAACCGCCACCGCCCCAGGGGCCTCCGCTTCCAGCCATCAGTTCGCTCTCCCCGTCATTCGGTTATACATGTCATACCCCAACTGGTCGTTATCTGGCGAAAATCAAGCCGTCCGGACCGGCTTTCGCATCGTCACCAGTTCCTCGGCCATGACCGGGTGAACGGCGACGGTGCGGTCGAAATCCTCTTTCGTGGCGCCCATCTTGATCGCCACGGCCGCAAGCTGGATCATCTCGCCCGCGCCGGGGGCGACGATATGGCAGCCAAGCACCTTGCGCGTCTCGGTGCAAACGATGAGCTTCATCATCACCCGGTCGGGCCGCCCGGCGAAGGCCGACTGCATGGGGCGGAACGAGGTCGCGTAGACCTCGACCGGGCGGTCGTCCCGCGCCGCCTCCTCGGTCATGCCGACGGTGCCGAATTCGGGCTGGGTGAAGACCGCACTCGCCACCAGCTCGTGGTCGGCCTTCACCGGCGTCGCGCCGAAGACCGTGTCGGCGAAGGCATGGCCCTCGCGGATCGCGACCGGTGTGAGGTTGATGCGATCGGTCACGTCGCCCACGGCGAAGATCGACGGCACAGCGGTCTGCGACCACTCGTCGACGACGACCTCACCCTTGCGGCCAAGCTTCACGCCCGCCTTGTCGAGGCCGAGGCCCTCGGTGTTCGGCACCCGGCCCGTCGCATAGATGACCGCGTCGTAGACCGCCTCGCGCCCGTCGGCGGCCTTGACCCAGGTGCCGCCGTCCGCCCGCTTCATCTCCAGAACGTCGGTGCCGACATGCAGGTTGACGCCGCTCTCGCGCATCTGCTCGGCGATATGCCCCCGCGCCTCGCCGTCGAAGCCGCGCAGGATCTGCTCGCCGCGATAGTATTGCGTCACGTGGACGCCCATCCCGTTCAGAATGCAGGCGAACTCGCAGGCGATGAAGCCGCCGCCGACGATCAGCACGGATCGCGGCAAGCTGTCCATCTTGAAGATGTCGTTCGAGGTCATCGCCCCGACCGCTGCGGCCGTCTCGGGCACGAAGGGTCGTCCGCCGGTCGCGATCAGGATGTGCTTGGCGGTGACCGTTCCGCCATCCGCGAGCCGCACGGTATGGGGATCCTCGACCGTGGCGCGGCAGTCGTGGACCGTCACCCCGGCCGTGTCGAGCCCGCTGCGATAAGCCTGCTCCAGCCGGTCGAGCTCGACGTCGAGCTTGGCGCGGAACGCCGTCCAGTCGAACGGACCGGCGGTCACGTCCCAGCCATAGGCGCGGGCATCCTCCATCGCGGGCGAATAGGACGAGGCGAAGACCATCAGCTTCTTCGGAACGCAGCCCCTTATGACGCAGGTGCCGCCCATCCGGTATTCCTCGGCCAGCGCCACCTTCGCGCCATGCTCCCCGGCCGCGATCCGCGCCGCACGCACACCGCCCGAACCGCCACCGATGACAAATAGATCGTAGTCGAACGCCATCCGGCCCCCCCGTTTTCTGGCCTCACTCCCCGAGATCGGCGAAGAGGTTGTCGGTTTCCGCGAATTCGATCCGCTCGCGTTCGATCGCGCCGGTATTGATGTCGCGCGTCTCCACCCGGCCGTCGCCGTGGCCGATGATGACGCGGTCACAGATATCTATGAAAAGCCCGTTCTCAACCACTCCCGGCACCTGGTTGAGCACCAGCGCCAGCTGCCGCGCGTTGCCGATCCGGCCGAGATGGAGGTCGAGGATGCGGTTGCCCTCGTCCGTCACATAGGGCCGGTCGCCGTTCATCCGGAGCGTGACCTCGCGGCCGAGAACGTCGAGCGACACCAGCATTTCCTCGACCAGCGCCTTGGAGGTCTGCCAGCCGAAGCCGATCACCTCGATCGGCAGCGGGAATGCGCCAAGATGGGCGACCTCCTTCGCGGCGTCGGCGATCACGATCATCTGGTCGGAGGCGGTCGCGACGATCTTCTCCTGCAAAAGCGCCCCGCCGCCGCCCTTGATGAGGTTGAGTTCGGCGTCGAGCTCATCCGTGCCGTCGATGGTGAGATCGAGCCAGCGCGCCTCGTCGAGGGTCACGACTTCGATCCCCTCCTCGCGCGCAAGGGCGGCGGTGCGCGACGAGGTCGGCACGCCGGTGATCTTCAGCCCCTCGCTGCGGACCCGCTCGCCAAGGCAGCGCACCATCCAGGCCGCCGTCGATCCGGTGCCGAGGCCGACACGCATGCCCCCCTCGACGAACCCCACGGCGCGCTTCGCGGCCACGAATTTCGCCTTTTCGACGGGGGACAGATCGGCGGCCATGACTCACTCCGTTGCGGTCTCGGCCCCGGTTATACGCAGGATGTGGACCGAGGGCGAGCGGGAATCGCCCCGCTCCGTCGCTTCCGCCCGCCTTCGCCCTATTCGAACCGCCGGCAGATGGCGGCGTTCCGCGACAGACAGGCGCCCGTCTCCTCGTCGAGCACTGCCGAATGGCCGGGATCGCCCGCCGGCATCGGAACGCCCTTGCCGAGGATGAAGGTCACCCCATGGGCGCCGGTGAGCCCGGCCGGGAACCGCGCGACGGGTTTGCGGATGACGAAGGCCGAACCGATGCCGCGGCCGAGGTCTTCGCCCGCGGGGACGAGCGCACCGCTCTCCAGCAACTGGCCGAGCCCGGCTTCCTGCGGCAGCACGTCGTAGGCCGCGATCTTGCCGGGCGCCACGACCGTCGCGGGATCGACCCGCGACAGGCCCGCCGGGTGGAAGCGCTGCATCAGCGTTTCCGGCGCCAGCATATCGGCGGTGAACACCGGCCGTCCCTGGGCATCCTTCTGCGCGGGTTTCGGTGCCGGCGGCGGCGTTACGTCACGGCCCGAGGGCAACGCGACAAAACCGAGCGTGTATCTTGCCACGACCGTGTCGGCCGGCCGACCGAGCGCCGACGCCATCGCCTGCCGCACCCAACCGGCCTTGATCCCGTTCGCCGCCTCGTGGAAGGGCTGGAAACAGGCGCCGGCGGGCACGAAGCTGACCTTTTCGGGCGCCAGGCCGGTAACGCCCGCGCCGGGTCCGGTGGCGGCGCCGCGCGGCTGGACGACGACCCGCTCCACCCGCTCGGTCGCGCCCTCCACCTGCCACAGCATCGCCTCGTAGGCCGAAACGACGATATAGAGCGGCCGCTCGCCCGGCTCGATCACCAGCCGCGCGGCGGTGGTTTCCTGATCCGGCCCCGCGACCGCGATATTCGACAGCGCCGCGCCCTCGTAGCCCGAGACGATCAGCACCTCGGCCGCCGCTCCCGGCGCGGGCGGGCGGCAGTCGCGCCGGGGTGCCGCACCGGTCACGCCGGCCGAGGCCTTCGGCCGCACCGGCGGATCGGCCTCCAGCGCCTGAAGCACCCGGATGACTTCAGCCGCTGTGGTCGCCCCGTCGCCGTCGAGATCCATGACGAGAAGGTCGTCCATCAGCGGGAACCGGGCTTCCGACACTCCCGGCATCCGGCCGAGAACGAAGGCCCGCAACTCGGCCTGATCGATCCGGCCGTCGCCATTGCCATCGCCGACGGCACGCAGGACCGCGATCTCTGCACGCTGACGGAAATCGACGACCGTCGAGGCGCGGTCGATCTCCTCGTGCGTGATCGCGCCGTCGCCGTCGAGGTCGAGCGCGAGATAGACGACCGACATCTGCGCCGCGCGGCGCGCTGTCTCGACCGCCGTCCAGGTCTCCATCGCCTCGGCCGTCAGCCGCCCGTCGGGCGCCGCGGTATAGAGCTGGCCGAGCATCTGCGGCAGGAGTTGCTGCATCACGCGCCCTTGCTCTGCCTGTCGCAGCACCTGCTCGGAAAGGCCGAGCGCCATCGCGTCCACCGGCTCCTCGGCACGGGCCGACAGCGATGGGGCGAGCATGGAAAGGATCAGCGCCACGAGGCGCGCGGGGCGGTATCGGGACATGGTTGACTTGCCAAGAGGTTGCCTTTCGCCGTTTTTCTCGCGCGATTGGGGCAAGAGTAAGACAGCCGCCGGGATGGCCGCCCTCTAGCGCGTGGAGACCGCCGGAACTCCATGCTCTCGACCACCGCATGACCTGACCGCGCGTCCAGCGCGGATTTCGCGGCAAAGCGTCGCTTTCCGCCTCGCCCAGGAGCCCCGGCCGGAGGATAAGGACAGGATGACCGGACCCGCGCGCCCTTATGTCCTCCACTACGCCCCCGACAACGCCTCGCTCGTCGTGCGGCTGATGCTGGAGGAATTGCACGTGCCCTATCGCACGGCGCTCGTGGACCGCGCCGCCCGCCAGCAGGACAGCGCCGCCTACCGGGCGCTGAACCCCGCCGGCCTGATCCCGACGCTGGAGACCCCCGACGGCCCGATCTTCGAGACGGCGGCGATCCTGCTCTGGCTTTCCGAACGCCACGGCGCGCTGGCGCCCGCGCCGGGGTCGGCCGACCGCGCGGCCTTCCTCAAATGGCTCTTCTTCACGTCGAACACGCTCCATGCCGACCTCAGGCTCCTCTTCTACCCCGAGCGTCATGCCGGCGCGCCGGGGGCCGTGCCTGCCTTCGTCGACGCGACCCGCGTGCGCGTCGCCGGCCATCTGGCGCGTCTCGAGGGCATGGCCGCGACGCGCCCCGCCTGGTTCCGGCCCGAGACAGTGTCGGTCCTGACCTGCTACGTGCCGCCGCTCCTGCGCTGGCTGGCGCTCTACCCCGAGGAGACGGCCGGCTGGTTCGACCTTGCCGCCTTCGCTTCCCTCCATGCGGTCGCGGCGGCGATGGAGGCGCGGCCCTCCGCCCTCGCCGCCGCAAAGGCCGAGGGCCTCGGCGACGCGATCTTCACCCGACCCTCCTATGCCTGCCCGCCCGAGGGCAGCGCCACCTGAAAGGACGCCGATGTTTCTCTCCGTCTTCGACATGTTCAAGGTCGGCGTCGGCCCCTCCTCGTCGCACACGATGGGGCCGATGGTCGCCGGGGCGCGGTTCCTCGACACGTTGCGCGCCTCGCCCTTCCATCCGAAGGGGCTGCGCGCGTCGCTCCACGGCTCGCTCGCCTTCACCGGCAAGGGCCACGCGACCGACCGGGCGACGGTACTCGGCCTCGCGGGATTCGCGCCCGATACCTACGACGCGGAGAAGGCCGAGGCGGTGCTCGCCACCATCGCCGAGACCGGCACCGTGACACCGCCGGGCCTGCCGACGCTCCGCTTCGCCCCCGCGACCGATCTCGTCTTCGACTACGACCATCCGCTTCCCGGCCACGCCAACGGCATGATCCTGATGGCGACCGACGACCAGGGCGACGTGATCCTGCAGGAGACCTATTATTCCATCGGCGGCGGCTTCGTGCTGACCGAGGCGGAGCAGTCCGCCGTCTCCGGCCTCGCGGCAAAGCCCTCGGGTTGCCCCTATCCCTTCCAGAACGCCACCGAAATGCTCTCGATGTCCGCGCAGTCGGGCAAGAGCATCGCGGCGATGAAACGTGCGAACGAGCTGCATTTCCGCTCCGCCGCCGATCTCGACGCCGGCATGGCGCGAATCTGGCAGGTGATGAACGACTGCATCGACCGCGGGCTCGCCACTGACGGGATTCTGCCCGGCGGGCTGAAGGTGCGGCGCCGCGCGAAGGCGATCCACGAGGCGCTGCTGGCCGAACGCGGACTGAACCTCACCGCGCCGCACGTGATCAACGACTGGATGTCGACCTATGCGATGGCGGTGAACGAGGAGAATGCCGCCGGCGGCCAGGTGGTGACCGCGCCGACGAACGGCGCCGCCGGGGTGCTGCCGGCGGTCATCCGTTACTGGCTCGACCACGTGCCGGGGGCGTCGACCGCGAAGATCGGCGATTTCCTCCTGACGGCGGCGGCGATCGGCGGCATCGTCAAGACCAATGCCTCGATCTCGGGCGCCGAATGCGGCTGTCAGGCCGAGGTCGGCTCCGCCGCCGCGATGGCCGCCGCCGGGTTCGCCGCCGTGTTGGGGGGCACGCCGGAGCAGGTGGAGAACGCCGCCGAAATCGCGCTCGAACACCATCTTGGCATGACCTGCGACCCGGTGAAGGGGCTGGTGCAGATCCCCTGCATCGAACGCAACGGCCTCGGCGCGATCAAGGCGGTCTCGGCCGCTTCGCTCGCTCTCCGGGGCGACGGGCAGCATTTCGTGCCGCTCGACGCGGCCATCGAGACGATGCGCCAGACCGGCCACGACATGCACGAGAAATACAAGGAAACCTCGCTCGGCGGCCTGGCGGTCAATATCCCGAACTGCTGATCGGAATGGGGATTTCGCCGCGCTCGGCGGCGACCCGCCGGGTGCCGACCCTTACAACGCGCTATCAGGATCTTGCCGGGGCACGGTCAGGCCCGGTCAGTGTCAGGCCCGGGGAAAACGGCGATCATGGTCCATCAACCGGCGGCCTCGGGCGTCTCGAGCGATATCCAGCTTTCGGTTTGGGCGGAGCGGATCGCGGCATCCACAAAGGCCATACCGAGAAGCCCGTCCTCGATATTCGGATAGCCGATAAGCCCATCGGGAAGCGTGAGGCCGCGCTGTCGCGCCTCCACCGCGATCGCCGTTTCGAGGTAGAAATTGGCCCAGGCGTCAGTAAGGGCCTCCGGGTGGCCGCGAGGCATGCGGACAAGCCGCTCCGCCTCGAGACAGATCCCCGCGCCGTGGCCGCGCGTGAGCGTCTGAACAGGTGCGCCGATGGGGCAGAACAACAGTTTGTCAGGCTCCTCTGCAGTCCAGTCGAGCGAGGCTTTCCGGCCCGCCACCCGGATGCGCAGCCCGCATTGCGTGCCCGCGAAGGCCTGGCTGACCATGAGCGTGCCTGGCACGCCGTCGGTCAGTCGCAGGTGCATGAAGGCCGTGTCTTCCATCGACTTCGCCGCACCGGTCACGTGGAAATCGGCCCGGAGTTTCTCGATCTCCAGTCCGGTCACGAAACGCAGGAGGTGCTCGGCATGGGTGCCGATATCGGCCACCGTAAAGCTCGGGCCGTTCTGCGCCGGGTTCAGCCGCCAGGGAGCACCATCAACCTCGTCGGTGATCTCGCTGGCCCAATCCTGCATGTACTCGACATGGACCTGCCGCACCTTGCCCAGATCGCCGCGCGCGACCATGGCACGGGCCTGGCGCACCATGGCGTGGCAGGCATAGGGATAGCTCACCGCAAAGAGCACGCCGGCGCGAGCCTGCGCGCGGGCCAGGGCCGCCGCCTCTTGCAGGCCGGTGGTCAAAGGCTTTTCGCAGATCACGTGAACGCCCGCCTCGACAAAGGCCAGCGCCGCAGGGACATGCAGGGCATTGGGCGTGACGATGGCGACCGCGTCGATCCCATCCTCGCGGGCGGCCTCGGCACGTGCCATCTCACGGTAGTCGCCATAGCTGCGGGCGGGGTCGATCAGCCAGTCGCGGGCCAGATCGGCAGCCCGTTCGGGTCGCGATGACAGCGCCCCGGCGACAAGTTCCCAACGCCCCGACAGCCGCGCGCCGTTGGCGTGGACCTCACCGATCAGTCCGCGCCCGCCGCCGACCATGCCCAACCGCAGACGGCGCTCGGCGCGGGGAAGATCCGGGTGTGCCATTCGCTCAGCCTTTCAGGTCGCGCTGATATATCCAGTCATGGGCCGGATCGTTCCTGAATCGCCACTTGCGCAGCGGCCCCGCCATCACGTTGAGATAATACATCTCGTATCCATAGGGCGCGCCGGCCGGGTGATGGCCGCGTGGCACCAGTACCACGTCGCCCGATTGCACCGCGATCGCCTCGTCCAGGCTGCCGTCCTCGGTATAGACCCTCTGAAAGCCGAAGCCCTGGGACGGGTTGAGCCGATGATAGTAGGTCTCTTCGAGGTGGGTAATGTTGGGGAAATCATCCACGTCGTGGCGGTGCGGCGGATAGGACGACCAGTTTCCCTGCGGGGTAAAGACCTCCGTGACCAGAAGGCTGCCCGCGACGTCGCGATCTTCCATCGCGATATTGTGGATATGGCGCGTGTTGGCCCCCTTGCCGCGCCCGACCATCTGGATCCCGTCCGGGCCAAGTCGCTGCACCGGGTAGTCGCCACGGGCCGGGGCGGAACACACCGCAAGGGTGCAATCGGTGGTGGCAACCGCGCTCCACGCCGAACCGCCCGGCACGAAGAGCGCGTGCGGCGGCGTTTTCTCGAACACGTCCAAACGTTCGCCCATCTCGCCGAAGTCCTGCCCGGCCGCGGCGATCCGCGCCTTGCCCTCGACCAGCACAAGGATCGCCTCGCGATCGCCCGTGACGTCCTCGGCGTTGTCGCCGGGCCCGAGGCGGTAAAGGGTGAAGCCGACATAGCTCCAGCCCGCGGCTTCGGGCGATATGTCGTGAACCCTGCCCTTTGTGCCGGTGGGTCGCCGGTGCAGATCGCTCATCGCTCAGGCCTCCAGTCTCACGGGTGCGCCGGTCTCGAGCGACACCGCGGCGGCATCGGCCAGCATTTGCGCGCGCAGCCCGTCGTGGATCCCCGGAGAGGGGGGCTTGCCGGTCTGCACGCAGTCGATGAAATGCCGCATTTCGGCACGGTAGGCCGCCTCGTAGCGCTCAAGGAAGAAGTGCTGCGCCGGCGCACGGCGGAACCCGGCCTGTCCCGCGATTTCAACGGTGTTCTCCAGAACGTTGCCTGCACGCAGCATACCGACTGATCCATGCACCTCGACGCGCTGGTCATAGCCATAGGTCGCGCGGCGGGAGTTGGAAATCTGGCAGATCCTGCCGCTCACGGTGGTGAGGGTCACGGCGGCGGTATCGACATCACCCGCCACGCCGATCTCGGGGTCGACCAGCGCGGACCCGACGGCGAATACCTGCACCGGCTCTTCGCCCAGCAGGAAACGCGCCATGTCGAAATCGTGAATCATCATGTCACGGAAGATGCCGCCCGAACTCTTGATATAGGACACCGGGGGCGGTGCGGGATCGCGCGACAGGATCGTGACGATCTCGACCGCGCCAATTTCACCGGCCGCGAGCCGGGCCTGAACATTGGCGAAGTTCGGATCAAACCGTCGGTTGAAGGCGGTGAGGAACGGCACATTCGCCGCCTCGACCGCCGTGATGCAATCGCGGATGCGATCGGCCGACATGTCGACCGGCTTTTCGCAGAAGATCGCCTTGCCGGCGGCAGCGGCAGCAAGGATCAGGTCGTAATGCGTGTCGGTCGGCGTGCCGATCACCACGGCATCGACATCATCGCTCTCGATCACGGCCAGCGTGTCGCGCACCTCGGCACCGGTTTTCGCCGCCAGCACCCGGGCGGGCGCGGCAAAGGCATCGGCCACGGCAACGATGCGCGCGCCCTCGATCTGGGCCACAGAGCGGGCGTGCACCTGCCCGATCCGGCCGCAGCCCAGAAGCCCAAGTCTCAACATGTCATGCTCCTTTCAATCCGCGAAGCACCTCGCGCGTGGCTGCCACCAGCGGGTCGTGTGTTTCTTTCAGGATCTGAACCCGGTCGAAGCGCGCCGGGTCGCGGTTGACGGCGTCGCGCAGCGCCTGCCCGAAAGCCATGCGCAATTCGGTGCCGATGTTGAACTTGCAGATCTTCGAGCCGCGCGCCAGCGCCGTGCGCTGCGCCACCGGCACGCCGGAGCCGCCGTGGATCACCAGCGGCAGATCGGTGACGGCCTCGATCGCGCGGATGCGCGCCTCGTCGAGTCCGCCTTCGCGGTTCTGCTGCAAATGCACATTGCCGACCGAGATCGCCATGGCATCAACGCCGCTCTCGCGGGCAAAACGCGCGGCCTCCTCGGGGTCGGTCCCGTTTGATCCTTCGCCGCTCGCATAGCCGACGAAGCCGATCTCGCCCTCGCAGGAGATCCCCGCGGCATGGGCCAGTGCCGCAACCCGCGCGGTCTCGGCGATGTTCTCGGCCAGCGGTTTGCGCGAACCGTCGAACATCAGCGAGGTAAAGCCGCAGTCGAACGCCTCGCGGCATTCGTCGAAGGTGTAGCCGTGGTCGAGATGCGCCACCACCGGCACGCTCGCGTTTTCGGCAAGATGGCGGAACATCTTGCCCAGCACCGGCAGCGGCGTATGTTCGCGGCACGACGGCCCGGCCTGCAGGATCACCGGAACGCCTTCGGCCTCGGCCGCGGCGACATAGGCGCGCATGTCTTCCCAGCCGAGCGTGACCAGCCCGGCCACCGCGTGGCCCCCGGCCAGGGCGGGCGCAAGCACGTCCGTCAGGGTGGCGAGTGTCATTTGAACTTCGCAATCATGTCCTTGATCCCGGGGATGGTTTCGATCTGGTCCGCATGGGTCGGCTGGAAATACTGCACCAGCGAACGCTGCGAGAGCCCGCCAAGGATCGTGAAATAATACATCTCGTAGCCCGGCAACACGCAGCAGGGGTGATAGCCTTTGTCGATCAGCACGGTCGAGCCGTTGACGACGTGATAGGCATCGCCGGGCTCGTTGTCGACGCGCTGGAGCATCTGCAGACCCGAACCGTAATTGGGCCGGAAGCGGAAGTTGTAGCTTTCGTCGTGCCGGGTCTCGTCCATGGCCCCGCCAACCCTGCGATCGGTGTCGTGCTTGTGGCTGGGAAAGCCCGACCAACCGCCGGCGCCCACGGTATAGAGCTCGCTGACCAAGAGGCGCCCGACCTTGCCGTGGTGCTTCTGGCCGAGGATGTGCTTGATCTTGCGATGCGTCTTGGTGTCGTCCGAGCCATATTGCACGAGGTCGGGCGTGCGCACGTCGAAGGGCTCAAGCACCTTGTCATACTTGGCGCCGGCGACGAAGACCTCTGCCGCATCCGACGTGCAAACCATCGTCGTCGTCGCCCCGACCGGCACGTAGACGCCCTGCGGTTCGCCATCCCAGACATCGACGCCGCGCCCGCCGAGCGCGGCGAAGGCGACACCCTCGACATCGACATCGACCGTGCCGGTGGCGGGCACGATGCAGGTTTCATAGCCCGGCACCTGGTATTCGAAGGCCTCGCCTTTCTTCAGCTTGACGATGTTGAAATAGTTCAGCGGCACATGAGCGTCGTCGACGTCGACGATCGGCGTGTTCCGGTTGTCATAGGGGGCGATATGCATTGGGCCTCCTTACGGCTCGGTCGGGCCAGGATGGTCGGCGAGAAAAGCGTCGAGCGCGTCGGTCGTGGGCATGGCTGGCGCGCAGCCGGGCCTGGCGACGACCATCGCCGCGCAGGCCGAGCCGCGCAGCACCGCCTCGCGCACCGGACGGCCCTCGGCGAGACCGGCCAGGAATCCGGCCATGAAGCTGTCGCCCGCGCCATTGGGCTTGATGGCGGCGACCGGGTAGATGCCGGTGCGGATCTCTTCGCCACCGGCGAAGGTGACCGCACCGTCCGAGCCCATCTTGTAGATCACCATCCGCCCGGCGGCGGCCAGCGCGCGGGCCTTGTCGAGGCCCTTGTCGATCCCACCGGCCATGAAGCCGAACTCTTCGTCATTGCCGACGATGAGATCGCTCTCTTCGCCCGCGCGGCTCAACACCTCGGCGGCGACCGCAGGCGAGGGCCAGGAATAGGGGCGGTAGTCGATATCGAAGATCACCGGCAGACCCGCCGCGCGGGCGTTCTCGAAGGCCCGAAAGGTGGCGCTGCGCGAGGGCTCGGCGGCAAACACCGTGCCGGCGGTGATCAGCGCGCCATAGGCCGGGTAGTCGACCCGGTCCATATCTTCCGGCGTTACCTGGAAATCGGCGGCTCCGTTGCGGTAGATGACGTTCTGGAAATCTTCCAGTCGTCGATTCGTAGACCGCGAGCGAGGTTCGCGCCTCTCCGCCCACCGCGCGCACATAGGCCGTGTCGACTCCGTAGTGCCGCAAGCGGTTCACGCAGAACCGTCCCACCGCATCGTCCGACACGCACGTCACCAGTGCGGCCTCGGACCCGAGCTTCACCAGCCCCGCGCAGATATTGGCCGACGACCCGCCAAGATCGGCGTGAAACGTCTCGGCATGTTCGCTCCTGGTGCCGATCGGGTCGGCATACATGTCCATCCCGGCGCGGCCGAAGACGACGAAACGGTTCTTCTTGATCCCGTCCAGAAGGGTGTCCATCACACCCCTTTCCGCTGGCGCGCGCGCGTCGCTTCCTGCTCGACATGCGCCTGGCGCACACGGTCACTCCCGGTCACATGCGGCGTGCCAACTTCCCACCAGGCATGGCCGCCGGTGGTCCAGCCCTCGTAGGGATCGACATTCATGACGATCACGTAAGTCCGGTCAGCCTCTTTGGCTCGCTTGAAGGCCTCGCCCAGCTCGGCCGGGTTCGCCACGACCTCGGTAAGCGCCCCCATCGCGGCGGCATGGGCCGCGAAATCGACGGCGAAGGGTTCCGGAATCGTCGGGCGTCGACCAACAGGTTGTTGAAGCTCTCGTTGCCGGTGTTGTTCTGCAGCTTGTTGATGACCGCGAAACCGCCGTTGTCGAGCACCAGGACGATCAGCTTCTTCCGCGTGAGCACCGACGAATAGATGTCGGAATTCAGCATCAGGTAGGAGCCGTCGCCGACGAAAACGATGGTGTCCTGCTCCGGCTCGCGCTGCATCTGGGCGATGCGCGCGCCCCAGCCGCCGGCGATCTCGTAGCCCATGCAGGAATAGCCGAACTCGACATCGACGGTGCCGATATCGAGCGTGCGCCAGTTGGCGGTGACCTCGGCCGGCAGCCCACCCGAAGCGGCCGACGATCCGGTCGCGCGGGTCGCACAGATCGTTCACCACGCCGATGGCCTGGGCATAGGAATTGGGGCCGGTTGCCCGGGGCGACAGTGCGCGCGACATAGTCGTCCCACGCCTTGCGCGTCCTGCGCGTTCGCCACCCACTCGTCCGGCGCGCGATAGCCTCGGCGGCCGCGCCCAGGGCGGTGAGCGCGAGCTTTGCGTCGCCCACCACCGGGACCGACATATGCTTGCCCGCATCGTGACGTCCGGCGTTGATCGAGACAAAGCGCGCGTCCTTGGCGAAAGCCGTCCAGGACCCGGTGGTGAAATCCTGCAACCGTGTGCCGACGGCGAGGATCACGTCGGCCTTTTCGGCGATGGCATTGGCGCTGTCCGAACCGGTCACGCCGACCGGGCCGATATTGAGCGGATGGGTGGCCACCAAGTTGGCTCGCCCGGCGATGGTTTCGACCACCGGGATCCGGTGCGCCTCGGCAAAGGCCGTGAGTTCGGCCACCGCGCGGGAATACTGCACCCCGCCGCCGGCGATGATCATCGGCCGCTTGGCGGCCTTCAGCAGCGCCGCGGCATCGGCGATCTCGGCCGCATCGGGCGTCTGGCGGCGGATGCGGTGCACCTTTTTTTCGAAGAACGCTCTCCGGGTAGTCGTAGCTCCAGCCCTGCACGTCCTGCGGCAGCGCGAGGAAGGCCGGACCGCAATCGGCCGGGTCGAGCATGGTGGCAATCGCGGCGGGCAGCGACTGGATCACCTGCGCCGGATGGGTGATGCGATCCCAGTAGCGGGTGACCGCCTTGAATGCGTCGTTCACGCCGAGCGTCGGATCGTCGAAATGTTCCATCTGCTGCAGGACCGGGTCCGGCAGCCGGGTGACGAAGGCATCGCCACAGAGCAGCAGCAGCGGCAGCCGGTTGGCATGGGCGAGCGCGGCCGAGGTCAGCAGGTTCGACGTGCCGGGCCCGGCACTGGCGGTGGCAGAACATGAAGCGCTGGCGCAGCCAGGTCTTCGCATAAGCCGCCGCGGCAAAACCCATGCTCTGCTCGTTCTGGCCGCGATAGAGCGGCAATTCCTCGCGGTGGGCATTCAGCGCCTCGCCAAGGCAGGTGACGTTGCCATGACCGAAGATGCCGAACCCGCCGCCGCACAGCCGCACTTCCTCGCCATCGATCTCGATGAACTGGTTTGCAAGGTAGCGCACGATGGCCTGTGCCGTCGTCAGGGTGATGGTCTTTTCGCTCATTCTTCCGCTCCGTTTCTGCCCGACTTCGGTCAGTGAATTCAGCGATTGCCGCTTGCACGTTTTCGAATCTGACGATACAAATTTTGCAACCGGTTGCAAACCGTAATTCAGAATTGTCCGCGCGAAAACCCTTTCCGCCGCGGGCTGGCGAAGAGGAAGGCACAATGACGATCAGAATCGGCAACGCGCCGTGTTCCTGGGGTGTCGAGTTTGCGGAAGATCCACGCAACCCGGCCTGGCGCAACGTTCTCAAGGAATGCGCCGAGGCCGGTTACAGGGGCATCGAGCTGGGCCCGGTGGGCTTCATGCCCGAGGATCCGGCGGTGCTGGCCGATGCCTTGGCCGAGCACGGGCTGGATCTGATCGGCGGCGTGGTGTTTCGTGCCTTCCACGATCCGGACGCCTGGGACGATGTAATGGATGGCGCGGTGCGCACCTGCAAGGCGCTGAAGGCTCATGGTGCGAAACATCTCGTGCTGATCGATTCGATCTCGCCGCGCCGCGCGCCCACGGCGGGGCGCGCCGATGAGGCCGAGCAGATGGACCTGGCCGAATGGACGGCCTTCCGCGACCGGCTGGCGACGGCGGCGAAGATGGGAACCGAGGAATACGGTCTGACCGTCGGTATTCACGCCCATGCCGGCGGTTTCATGGATTTCGAGCCTGAGCTTGAGCGGCTGCTCGACGAGGTGGACGAGAACATCCTGAAAATCTGCTTCGACACCGGGCATCATTCCTACGCGGGTTTCGATCCGGTGGCGTTCATGAAGCGGCATGTGGACCGGATCTCCTACATGCATTTCAAAGATATCAGCCCGACGGTGAAAGCCGAAGCGATCGCCAACCGCACCGGCTTCTACGACGCCTGCGGGCAGGGCATATTCTGCAATCTCGGTGACGGCGATGTCGATTTCCCGGCGGTCCGCCAGGTGCTGCTCGACGCCGGGTTCGAGGGCTGGTGCACCGTCGAGCAGGACTGCGATCCGACGCTCGACGTGTCGCCCATGGACGACGCGCGGGCCAACCGCGAATACCTCGAAAGCATCGGGTTCAACTGAGGGAGCCGCAGTCTTGACGAAATTGAAATGGGGCATGATCGGTGGCGGCGAAGGCAGCCAGATCGGACCGGCGCACCGTTTGGGCGCGCAGGCGGACGGGCTGTTCGACTTCGTGGCCGGTGCACTTGATCACCGCCCCGAACCTGGGCGGGACTATGCAAGGCGGCTGGGGATCGCAGACGATCGCGCCTATGGCGACTGGAATGAAATGCTCAAGGGAGAGCGGAACCGGAAAGACCGCATCGATCTCGTGACCGTCGCGACCCCCAACTCGACCCATTTCGAGATTACCAAGGCCTACCTCGAAGCCGGCTTCCACGTGCTGTGCGAAAAGCCCATGACGATGTCGGTGGAGGAAGGAGAGGCGCTTGTGCGCCTGGCCGAAACCTCGGGCCGGATCCTCGCGGTGAACTACGCCTATTCGGCCTACCCGATGGTGCGTCAGGCCCGCGCGATGGTGCGCACCGGTGAGATCGGCAAGGTGCGGCTTGTGGTGACCAATTTCAGCCACGGCCACCACGGTGATGCCGCCGATGCCGACAACCCACGTGTCCGTTGGCGCTATGATCCTGAAATGGCTGGGGTTTCCGGCCAATTCGCCGATTGCGGAATTCATGCGCTGCACATGGCCAGCTTCATCTGCGATGACGAGGTCGCGCGGCTGTCGGCCGATTTCGCCTCGACGATCCCGAGCCGCGAGCTGGAAGACGATGCGATGGTCAATTTCCGAATGAGCGGCGGCACGGTGGGGCGACTGTGGACCTCGTCGGTCGCCATTGGGCGCCAGCATGGCTTCGATATCCAGGTCTTTGGTGAAACAGGCGGTCTTCGCTGGGCCTCGGAACAGCCCAACCAGCTGATCTATACCCCCGTTGGCGGGCGCACCCAGATCATCGAAAAAGGCGAGCGCGGCCTGCACGAAGATGCCCAACGCCTTTCGCGCGTGGCAATCGCCCACCCGGAGGGCTTTCCGCTGGCAGTAGCCAACATCTACTGCGATCTCGCCGACGCGATCCGGGGCGAGGCGCGCGACGGTCTGCCGACCGCGTCGGACGGCGTGCGATCCATGGCCGCTGTCTACACCGCGGTGGCCTCGGCCAAGCAGGGCGGCACCTGGATGGACGCTCGGCCGCCGATGTTCCAGGGCTGAGGGCCATCCCCTCAGGGCAGCGACCGCAACGTGCCGCGTTCGACCAGTTCGCAGGGAAACAGCCGCACTTCGGGCGTGCGGTCGGGCGCGTCCAAAAGTGAGACGACGAGGTCGATCGACGAGTTCGATGATCTCGGCAATCGGCTGGTGGATGGTGGTCAGGTTCACGCTTTCCCACCCCGCCATTTCCATGTCGTTGAAGCCAATGATGCCGATATCCTCGGGCGCGCGCAGACCGGCATCGGCCAGCGCGCTGAGCGCCCCGAGCGAAAGCACATCGTCGCCGCCGAAAAACGCCTCGGGGAGCGGGCTCTCGAGGAGCCTTTGCATCTCGCGCCGCCCGGCCTGAAAGGTATAGGATTCGGCAAAGCTGTAACTCAGGGTAACCTCCGGGTGCGCGGCGAGCGCCTGGCGAAACCCTTCCAGGCGGTCCTGGGTGGTTGTCGCGTTTTCCGGCCCGCCAAGGAAGCCGACGCGCCTGTAGCCGCGTTCGAGAAGGGCTTGTGCCGCCAATCGCCCACATTCGACGTTGTCGATCCCGACGATATGAACCCGCGGCGAGCTGGTGTAGCGGCCAAAGGTGTGGACCGCCGGCACGCCCGCATCGCGGAAGGCACGGGTGAAGCCAGGTGGCAGCGTCGAGGAGGCCACGATCACCCCGTCGACCGAATATTGCCGGAGCATCCGCACCCATTGTCCTGGATCGGTCTCGTCTGTGAGGTTGACCAGGAGCGGGCGCAACCCGCGGTCCTGCAATCCCCGGGTGAAGCGATTGAACACCTCCAGAAACAGCGGGTTGCGAAAGTTGTTGGCGACCAGACCGATGAGCTTTGTGCGCCCGGTGGTGAGCGAACTGGCCAGCGCATTGGGCTGGTACCCAAGATCATGCGCCGCCTTTTCGACCTTGCGTCGCATTTTCGACGAAACGGATGCACCTTCCGTAAAGACGCGCGACACGGCCGACCGGGAAACCCCGGCGCGTTCAGCGACATCCTTCAGTGTAACGGCCATGATCCTGTCCTGCGTTTCGGGTGCCTTCTAACTCCATTCCGATCTGATGGCAGTACAAATGATCGCGCGCCATTTTGCAACCGGTTGCAAAAAATACCGGGATGTGGTTTCCTCCGAGTCGGGAGGACGGCGAATGCTGCTCCCACACCAATTAACGGTGACAACCGGGAGGACATCATGACGTCACTTGTTAGGAAGATCCTGCTCACGACCGCACTCGTGACAGCGCCGCTCATGGCTGCAACCGCGGCCCAGGCGGAGGGCGAGCGCTATGTGCTCGTGAGCCATGCCCCCGACAGCGACAGCTGGTGGAACACCATCAAGAACGGCCTCGCCCTTGCCGGCGAGCAAATGGACGTCGAGGTCGAATATCGCAACCCGCCCACCGGTGACCTTGCCGACATGGCGCGCATCATCGAGCAGGTGGCCGCCTCGGGACCGGATGGGATCATTACCACGCTCTCGGACTTCGACGTCCTGAAAGGCCCGATCACTGCGGCGGTCGATTCCGGTATCGACGTGATCATCATCAACTCCGGCACGCCTGAACAGGCGCGTGAAGTCGGGGCGCTGATGTATGTCGGCCAACCCGAATACGACGCCGGCTATGCCGCCGGTCTGCGCGCCAAGGGTGACGGCGTCGGCAGCTTCCTCTGCGTCAATCACTACATCTCGTCGCCGTCCTCGACCGAGCGGTGCCGGGGCTTCGCCGACGGTCTCGGCATCGATCTTGGCAACCAGATGATCGACAGCGGGCAGGATCCGTCCGAAGTCAAGAACCGTGTGATGGCCTATCTCAACACCAACCCCGACACCGACGCGGTGCTGACGCTGGGCCCGACCTCGGCCGACCCGACGCTGCTGGCGCTCGAAGAGAATGGCATGGCAGGCGACATCTACTTCGGCACGTTCGACCTCGGTGAGGACATCGTGAAGGGCATCAAGGCCGGCGTGATCAACTGGGGGATCGACCAGCAGCCGTTCCTGCAGGCCTATCTGCCGGTCGTTGTGCTGACCAACTACCACCGCTACGGCGTGCTTCCCGGCAACAACATCAACTCGGGCCCCGGTTTCGTGACCGCAGACGGGCTCGAAATGGTCGAGAAGTTCGCGGGCGAATACCGCTAAAACTCCTCCCCACCGGGGCGGCCGGGGCAAACTGCCGCCCTATACCTTGCAACGGGACCAATCGAGGCAATCCCCATGGCTGACGCTCCCATGCAGGCGGCGAGCGGTGACGAGCGCATCAAGCGCCGCTCCCGCTTCCGCGAAGCCCTGATCCGCCCGGAACTGGGCGGAATGGTCGGCACCATCATCGTTTTCACGCTCTTCTTCGCCTTCGCCCACGACAGCGGCATGTTCAACAGTCAGGGCGTGATGAACTGGAGCCAGGTTTCGGCCCAGTTCATGATCATTGCCGTAGGTGCATGCCTGCTCATGGTGGCGGGCGAATTCGACCTGTCGGTAGGCTCGATGATCGGCTTTGCCGGGATGTTGATTGCGATTTTCAGCGTCACACTTGGCTGGCCGACCTGGCTGGCGATCATCGTGACCTTCGTCGCCGCCATTGCCATCGGTGCGCTCGAACGGGTTCATCGTGGTGCGCACAGGGCTGCCCAGCTTCATCGTCACGCTGGCGTTCCTGTTCATTCTGCGTGGCTTCACGATATTCCTTCCGCAAACCATCGAGCGCAAAACCATCATTGGCGGCATCCGGGATGCGGCCGAAGGCGATTGGCTGGCGCCGCTTTTTGGCGGGAAGATCCTCACCGGGCTGTTCACATGGATGGGTGAGGTCGGGATCATCGCCACTTTCGATCGCGGGACCAATGCCGGCAAGCCGGTCGTGGACGGGGTGCCGATGCTCATCGTCTGGGCTTTGGCGCTGGTGGTCTTTGGCCATGTGCTTTTGACCAGAACCCGGTTCGGCAACTGGATCTACGCTTCGGGCGGCGACGCACAGGCCGCGCGTTATGCAGGGGTGCCGGTGAGCCGGGTCAAGATTCTGATGTTCATGTTCACGGCCTTCGTGGCAACGGTCTTCGCCACCTGTCAGGTGATGGAATTCGGCTCGGCCGGGGCCGACCGCGGGTTGCTCAAGGAATTCGAGGCGATCATCGCGGTGGTGATCGGCGGCGCGTTGCTGACGGGCGGCTACGGATCGGTAATCGGGGCGGCGCTGGGCGCACTGATCTTCGGCGTGGTCCAGCAGGGCCTGTTTTTCGCTGGGGTCGAAAGCTCGCTGTTCCGGGTTTTCCTTGGGGTGATCCTTCTCTTCGCCGTGATCCTCAACACCTATATCCGCCGCATGATAACCGGGGAGAGATAAGATGACTGACCAGTCTCCCATTATTAAGATGATGAATATCGAGAAGCATTTCGGCTCGGTTATCGCGCTCGCCGGCGTGTCGGTCGATATCTACCCCGGTGAGTGCCATTGCCTTCTGGGCGACAACGGGGCGGGCAAGTCGACCTTCATCAAGGCGCTGGCCGGGGTCCATACCCCGACCGCGGGCGAGATCCTTTATGAAGGCAAGCCGATGAAGTTCGACAATCCCAGGGACGCGATCGCGGCCGGGATCGCGACGGTCTACCAGGATTTGGCGATGATCCCGCTGATGTCGGTGGCGCGCAATTTCTTCATGGGCAACGAGCCGATCAAGAAGGTCGGTCCCTTCGGAGTGTTCGACCATGAATTCGCCAATCGGGTGACGATGGCAGAAATGGACAAGATGGGCATCGCCCTGCGCGGCCCGGACCAGGCCGTCGGAACCCTCTCCGGAGGCGAACGCCAGACCGTCGCGATTGCCCGCGCTGTCTATTTCGGGGCCAAGGTCCTGGTCCTCGACGAGCCCACCTCGGCGCTCGGTGTGCGTCAGACGGCGAACGTGCTCGCCACGGTCGACAAGGTGCGCAAGGAGGGCATCGCAGTGGTGCTGATCACCCACAACGTTCGCCATGCACTCGCCGTCGGAGACTGGTTCACGGTGCTGAACCGGGGCAAGACGTTGGGCACCGCCAAGCGTGGGGAGATCACCCCCGAGGAGTTGCAGGACTTGATGGCGGGCGGACAAGAGCTGGCCGAGCTGGAAGGTAGCCTGGGCGGGACGGTCTGATCCTGCCGCTCGCGACGATTGTGCGGACTGCTGGAATTTGCCGGGTGTTTCGTTCTCCTATCGGGAACGTGGCATCCGGCCAGTGGCCTCGTGCGTCCCGTGACGTGCAGAGACGGAAGGAAGCGCTGGCGATCCGATCGCGCCAGGGCCCGACGCCGACAACGATTACCGCTGCCCTGCGAGCCTCGACATGCGACTCCGGTCCGCGGAAGTCGTTGTCGCGTAAGACGCCCGCGGCGATGACCACATCATTGTTCGATTGCCCCGCCTCGCTTGAGCCGAGGTCGATGCCCGAACTCTGGCCGAAGACCGATCCGAAGATCGTCGCGGTGTAGAAAGAGCTGGCGCCGTTGATCACTGTAACCCCGGTCGAAACGACGTTCGAGGTGGTCAGGACGACAATGCCGCCCTCCGTCGCAAGATCGTAGGTGATGCCGGCCGTTGTCGATGTGCAACAAGCTTGCAGTGCCACACAGTCTTCTCTCGATCAGTGCGTCAGGAAAGGCTGCGCCGCGGCCGAAGGACGATTGGCCCGGCAGCCCAAGGGTACGTCGCGTCAAGCGGCCCACACTTCGGCATTCCCCGACCATCCGACGGCAGCGATCCCATTGGTCGCTTTCGGGATGGACGGAGCCCTTCACCCGCGATAGCGGAAGGCCATGAACCCGACCGACCGCATATTGCCCGGCGTGGCGCTGATGATCGCCTTCTGCGTCATCGCGCCCCTGATCGATGTCGCCTCGAAGCTCGCCGCGCAGGGCGTGCCGGTGGGGGTGATCGTGCTCGGGCGCGGCATCGTGCAAGCCGCACTGATGCTGCCGGTCGTCATCCTCATGCGCCTGCCGCTCGGTCTCACCCGGAGAGCCTTCCGTCTCGCCACGCTCCGGTCGTTGTTGCTGGTGGTCTCGACCTATTGCTTCGTCGCGGCGGTGCGGGTCATGCCGATCGCCGACGCGCTGGCCATCGTCTTCGTCGAACCCTTCGTGATCCTGCTCATCGGCCGGCTGGCGCTTGGCGAACAGGTCGGGCCGCGGCGGCTCGCGGCCTGTATCCTCGGCTTTGTCGGATCGCTCTTCGTGATCCAGCCTTCTTTCGCCGCGTTCGGCGCGGTGGCACTCTTCCCGCTCGGCACGGCAGTGAGTTTCGCGCTCTACATGCTGGTGACGCGGCACCTGTCGCGCGATGTGCACCCGGTCGCGATGCAGTTCCACACCGCGGCGATCGCGGCGCTGCTCTGCCTGCCTCTCCTCGGTGTCGGCACCGAGTTCGGCTGGGCACCGGTGAGCTTCGTCCTGCCGCAAGGCATCTTCTGGCTCTGGGTGTTCTGCGTCGGACTTGCCTCCACTGTCAGCCACATGGCAATCACCTATGCGCTGAAATTCGCGCCGTCCTCGACGCTGGCGCCGCTCCACTATCTCGAGATCGTCACCGCGACGCTTCTGGGCTACATCTTCTTCAGCGATTTCCCGAACGCGCTCACCCTCACCGGCATCACGATCATCGTCGCGTCGGGCCTCTATGTGATCCACCGCGAACGCCGGCTGGCGCGGGCCGAACGGCTCACCACGCGGACGCTTGCAGCCCCGCAATCGCCGCTCTGAGCGCCGCCTTCGGCAAGATCACCAGCATCCGCGCCGCATCGAACTCCATCTCGACCGGTCCCGTCGCCTCGTTCGAGGTGCCGACTCGTCCGTCCGGCGCGAAGTCGAGCCCGGCGATCGGCCAGCGCAGCCCGCGGCTCGTTCCCGTGACCGGCGCCATCGGAAAGAGTGAGACCCGCGTGCCCGGCGCGAGTGCGAGGCTCAGCCGGCGCGGGGCGAGGAAGGCCACATCCTCGCGCCCGAGGATCAGGCAGCGCCGGTCCCCGTGCCGCGCCAGAGTGTTCCAGACCGCGAGCGTGTGGTCGGCGCGCGGGCCGGCGAAACCGAGGCCGAGAATATAGGGCGCCTCGATCCGGATCAGGCATTTCTCGAAATCCGTGGTCTCCTGCTCGGCCACGCGATGGAAGCGTTCGGCCGGGATCGCGGACAGCGCCGCATCGCTCACCGAATCGAGATCGCCGATCACGGCATCGGGAATATGCCCCGCCGCGACGGCCACATTGGCGCCACCATCGGCCGCTACGAGGAAGGGAGCGATGCGCAACGCGTTGTAAAGACTTCCATGCTCTACGCTTCCCGCGCCCAGCAGGGTTATTGGCGACAGAGTTTGGATAATCCCTTCTGACATGGCAATATTGATGACGATTAAGGCAAAAGAACACAATCTCGGCCAGAAAAAATCCTTCAATTTACCTGTTTTTGTCCACGCTAGCGCAATAGTTCACTTCCAGTCTGCATGGACAGGCAAAAGCAGAAAGCGAGCGTTTCATGGTCGGTGCAAGTAAGATCCTTACGGTTTCCTACGGCACGTTCTCGTGCACCCTGGAAGGGTTCGAGGAACCGTTCTCGACGATGAAGGCGATCGCGGAATACTTCCGCGACCTGGCCGCCGACGACCGGTATTTCGGTGCTGAGCCGCCGACCCCTGACGCCGAAATGCTCCACCGCATCGCCGAACGCGAGATCCAGCGCCGGGTCGAGGCGAAGATCAGCGAACACGGCGTCGTGCTGCGGGCCGAAACCGCACCGGCCGCGCAACCGGTCGTCCCGCCTGCCGCCGAGGCCGCTGCGCTGACAACCGCCGCCGCCGCTCCGGCCGTTGCCGAAGCCGCCCCCGCGCCGATGCCGCCGGCCGAAACCGCGCCCGACACCTTCGAGGCCGAGACCGAGGCCGATGCCGCTGCGGACGTCTTCGCGGACTATCTGCAGGAAGAGGCCCCCGCCGTCGCTTTCGAACCCGAGGAGGCCGACACCGACAGCGTCGCCGCCAAGCTCTCCCGTATCCGTGCCGTCGTCGCTGCCGCCCAGGCCGCGCCGGCCGCCGCCGTGGAGGACGAGGAAACCGCCGCCGACTTCGCACCCTCGGCCACCGTTCCGGCCGGCGATTTCGGATTCGAGCTTGACCTCGACGACATGCCGGCCCGCCCGGCCGCCGAACCGGCCCACGACGACGAAACGCTCGTCGACATGGAAGAGGACGATTCTTTCGAGGAGATCGAAGAGATCGCCCCGGCCGCCGAGGCCGAGCTTGAGGCGCCAGTCGTAGAAATTGAATCGGACGCCGATATTGAAGTTGACGCCGAGGCCGACGAGATCGCCGCGGCAGAGGCGCGCGCAGACGAGATCGAGACGACCGCCGAAGTGATCGCTGCGGTAGACGCTCCGGAAGCGGAGTCCGCAGAGGCCGAAGTGGCCGAAGTGGTCGACGCCGAGGCCGTTGCAGAGGAAGACGCCTTCGAGGAAGAAAGCGACGACGACACCATTCTCGCCGGCATCGAGGAACTCTTCGAAGAATCCGCCGAGGAGGAGGTGGAAGCCGCCGCCCTCGCCGAAGCCGAAGCGCCGGAGGCCGAAGAGGCCGCCGCCGAAGACGACATGGCCGACAACGATATGGCCGACGAGGGCGTGTCCGAGGAAATTGCCACCCAGGAAGACGCCTTCGAGGAAGACGCCGTCGAGGAAGACGTGGCCGAAGATGACGTGGCCGAAAAAGAAGAGATCGCGGCCGCCGCGCTCGATCTCGGCGCCTGGCGGCTCGATGCGGAAGACGACCAGGTCTCCGCGTCGGAGGACACCGCCGAGGAGGACATCGACGTCGCCGCAGAGCGTGAGCTTGAGACCGAGGTCGAAGCCGAGCTGGAGGACGAGGCTTCGTCCGACGCTCAGGACGAGATCGAACTGGCGGACGAGGCCGAGGTCGAAGATGAGGACGAGCTCGAAATCAAGGACGAGGCCGAATTCGAAGCGGAAGCCGAAGCCACGACCGGGACGGATGAAGTCGAGGCCGCCGAGGAAACCGCTCCCGAGCCCGCCACGGCCAAGCGCGGCTTCTTCGGCCAAGCTGCCGCCCGGGTGATCAAGATCCGCAAGACCCTATCCCCGGTCCGGGACGAAGCTCCGGCGCATGACACGGCCGCCGATGAGGCCGACGAATTTGCCGCCGATGAAACCGGCACCGCCGACGCGCCCGAGCGCGACGACAGCGAAGACCGCAGCGCCGCAATCTTCGCCGCGCTCAACGAAGAAGCCGCCATCGACGAGGAGTTCGATGAGGCCGAGGCCGAGGACGTGACCGCCGAGGATACCGATGCCGCGCTTCTTGCCGGGATCGGCGCGGCGATCGGCGAGACCGGGCTCGACCCGGAAGCCGAGGACGACCTCTTGCGCGAACTGGCAGACGTCGCCCGCGACGCGCGACGCGACAGCCATGAAGGCCGGGCGATCCTCGAAAGCAATGCCAGCGATGGCGAGGCGTCGGTCGAACGCCTGATGGAGGAAGCCAAGTCGAAGCTCGAAGGCGACGAAAGCCGCCGTCGCTTCTCCGCGATTTCGCATCTGAAGGCCGCCGTCGTCGCCACCGTGGCCGACCGCAAGCTGAAGCTGCGCGACGCACCCGTCAGCGGCGAAGCCGATGCCGGCGAAGAGATCGAGCGCTACCGCGACGACCTTTCAAAAGCCGTGCGACCGCGCCGGCCTTCCGCCGAATCCGCGCCGACGACGCGCCGCCCGACGATCGAGACCCGTCAGGCACCGCTCGTGCTCATCTCCGAACAGCGGATCGATGCGCCCGAAAGCCCGCGCACCGACGCCGCCGTGGTGCGCCCGCGCCGGATCAGCGCCGGCAATCTCGTGCTCAACGACGACATCGAGCAGGACAACGAACTCGAGGCCGCGCTGTCGCCGGAAGAGGCGAAGAGCTTCGCCGAATTCGCCGACCGCCTCGGTGCGGTGAACCTCTCGGACATGCTCGAAGCCGCCGCAGCCTATACCGCGACGGTCGAGGGGCTGCCGCATTTCTCGCGGCCGCAGATCCTCCGCAAGGTCGCCAATGTCGCCGAGGACGAGGAATACAGCCGCGAAGACGGGCTCCGGTCGTTCGGGATGCTGCTCCGCCAGGGCAAGATCCAGAAGATCCGCCGCGGCCAGTTCACGATCACCGAAACATCGAAGTTCATGTCGGAAGCGCGCCGCGCGGCGCGCTGACCTTCGCCCGAAGGATGACGAGTATCATGCGGAGCGGTCCCCGGATCGCTCCGCATTTCCGTTCGGAGCCCGAAACCTGCGGCCCTAGTCCGGCCGGTCGTCCGGATCGGCCTTGCCGACGCCCCGGAAAACGAAGCGGAACGGCAGCGCCCAGAGAACACCGAGCCCCAGATAGACCGCAACCTCGGCAAGGATCGGCAGCCGGCCGAACCGCGCGGACAGCCAGTCCGCAAGGCTGACCGCCACGACGATGTAGAGCGGCAGCCCGACCAGAAGGATCAGGAGCGACAGCCGGCGGCGGGTGCGATAAGTCAGCGCCATCAGTCGGCGAACGGATCGGTGACGAGGATCGTGTCGTCCCGCTCGGGGCTGGTGGAAAGCAGGGCCACCGGGCACTGGATCAATTCCTCGATCCGGCGCACAAACTTTATCGCGGCGGCCGGCAGCTCTGCCCAGCTCCGCGCCCCGGCCGTGCTCTCGGACCAGCCCTCCATTGTCTCGTAGACTGGCGTCACCTTGGCCTGAAGCGCCGCGGCCGTCGGCAGGTAGTCGTATTTCTTGCCGTCGATCTCGTAGCCGATGCAGATCTTCAGCACCTCGAACCCGTCGAGCACGTCGAGCTTGGTCAGCGCGATGCCGTTGACGCCGGAGATAGCGCAGGTCTGGCGCACCAGCACCGCGTCGAACCAGCCGCAGCGGCGTTTGCGCCCGGTGACGGTGCCGAATTCATGGCCACGCTCGCCCAGCCGCTGCCCGTCGGCATCATCGAGCTCGGTCGGGAACGGGCCTTCACCGACCCGACGTCGTGTAGGCCTTCACGATACCGAGGACGAAGCCGATCGCCGATGGGCCGAGCCCAGTTCCCGTCGCCGCCATCCCCGACATCGTGGTCGAGGACGTGACATAGGGATAGGTGCCGAAGTCGATATCGAGAAGCGAGCCCTGCGCGCCCTCGAAAAGAATGCGCTTTCCGGCGCGACGCATCTCGCCCAGAACCTTCCAGACCGGCTGCGCATAGGCCAGAAGCTTCGGCGCCACCTCCATCAGCTTCGCCTTGAGCTCGGCCCGGTCGATCGGCGCGGCGCCGAGCCCGGTGCGCAAGGCGTCGTGATGGGCCAGGAGCCGGTCGAGCCGCGCATCGAGCGTCTCTTCGTCGCCGAGATCGGCGACCCGGATGGTGCGGCGGCCGACCTTGTCCTCGTAGGCCGGGCCGATGCCGCGCCCGGTCGTACCGATCTTCTCCTTGCCGGCGGCCTCCTCGCGCAGCTGGTCGAGGTCCTGGTGGAGCGGCAGGATCAGCGGCGTGTTCTCGGCGATCATCAGGTTGGCGGTGGAGATCTCCACCCCCTGGCCCGCAAGCTTGTCGATTTCGGCGAAAAGCGCCCAGGGGTCGAGAACCACGCCGTTGCCGATGACGGCGAGCTTGCCGGGACGGACGATCCCGGAGGGCAGCAGTGACAGCTTGAAGACCTTGTCGCCGATCACCAGCGTATGGCCGGCATTGTGCCCACCCTGAAACCGCGCGATCACATCGGCGCGTTCCGAAAGCCAGTCGACGATCTTGCCCTTGCCCTCGTCGCCCCACTGGGCGCCCACCACCACGACATTGGCCATCCGTCAATCTCCTTCGAAGGCAAACCCGGCACCGTATAGCGGGGCACGAAGCCGGACGGAACCGGAAACTTGGCACAGCAGAGGTATAGCGCGTCGCGCGCCGGCCGGTTCCGACGCTCCCGGCGCCGTTGACGCGGGTCAAGAGGCGACCGGCTGGCCGGGATCTTTACCGAGCGGCGCGATGCGCGCGAGGTCTTTCTCAAGGGGCGTGCATCGCCCGACACGCCGACAAGCGAGGTGATGGAGCGCGAGATGGTCAAGGTCATGCCGGACGAGACGGCCGAGGCCTGCATGGCGTTGATGAACCACCACCGCATCCGCCATCTTCCGGTGATGCAGGACGACAAGCTCGTCGGCATCATCTCTATCGGCGATCTGAAGAAGAGCATCACCGAAGACCGCGAATTCGACATCGGCCACCTGGTTAACGACGCCGCGCGTTGAGAAGACGCCCCGGGGCATCTTGGCGGCGAGAAGGGGTTGCGGCGCGGGCGCCATCCGCCTAGATAGGCGCGTCAGCGAACTGAGAAGGCCAAACGGTCCATGGAAAACGTCGTCCTCACCGTCCATCTGATCCTCGCGCTCCTGATGATCGGGGTCGTGCTTCTGCAGCGCTCCGAAGGGGGCGGTCTTCTCTCCGGCGGCGGTGCGATGTCGGCGCGCGGCGCCGCGAACGCGATGACCAAGCTGACCTGGTTCCTCGCCGCGGCCTTCATCGCGACCTCGATCACCCTGACCGTCATCTCCGCGCAGAAATCAAAGGGGACCTCGGTCCTCGACAACACCGCGACGGCCCCCGCCGACACCCCGGTCGCGCCGGCGACCCCGGCCCTTCCGGAAGGCGACCTCTTGCCGCCGACGACCGGCGACGCCCCCGTTGCGCCACCCCCGGCGGACTAGGACCGACCACAACGATTTGATCTGTCGGCCAAAGCCGACCACAACACCTTGCGGTCCGGTTGCGGGCGGCCCGCGAATCTGTTACTGCTTGACTCCCGTGATGCTGTGCCCGGAACGGATGCGGCAAACCCAAGAAACTTGAGGCAATCACGGGGGCATCCTGACCATGGCGCGTTACGTTTTCATCACCGGCGGCGTGGTCTCCTCGCTTGGCAAGGGGCTGGCCTCGGCGGCGCTCGGCGCGCTCCTCCAGGCGCGCGGCTTCTCGGTCCGGCTCCGCAAGCTCGATCCCTATCTCAACGTCGATCCCGGCACGATGTCGCCCTTCGAGCATGGCGAGGTCTTCGTCACCGATGACGGGGCGGAGACCGACCTCGATCTCGGCCATTACGAACGATTCACCGGAGTCCACGCCCGCAAGACCGACTCGATCTCCTCGGGCCGGATCTATTCCAACGTGCTGGAGAAGGAACGCCGCGGCGACTACCTCGGCAAGACCATCCAGGTGATCCCGCACGTCACCAACGAGATCAAGGACTTCCTCCGCATCGGCGAGGACGAGGTCGATTTCATGCTGTGCGAGATCGGCGGCACGGTGGGCGACATCGAGGGGCTGCCCTTCTTCGAGGCCATCCGCCAGTTCATCCACGAACGTCCGCGCGGCCAGTCGATCCTGATGCATCTGACGCTGCTGCCCTATCTGTCCGCCTCGGGGGAGCTCAAGACCAAACCCACTCAGCACTCGGTCAAGGAACTGCAATCCATCGGCCTCGCCCCCGACGTTCTCGTCTGCCGCTCCGAACACCCGATCCCGGAAAAGGAGCGCGCCAAGATCGCGCTGTTCTGCAACGTCCGGTCCGAAGCGGTGATCCCCGCCTATGACCTGAAGACGATCTACGAGGCGCCGCTCGCCTATCACCGGGAAGGGCTGGATCAGGCGGTACTCGACGCCTTCGGAATCTCCCCCGCGCCGAAGCCCGTTCTCGACCGCTGGGAAGATGTGATGGACCGGCTGACCAATGCCGAGGGCGAGGTTCGTGTCGCCATCGTCGGCAAGTACACCCAGCTCGAAGATGCCTACAAGTCGATCGCCGAGGCGCTGACCCACGGCGGCATGGCCAACCGGGTGCGGGTGAAAGCCGAATGGATCGACGCCGAGATCTTCGAGCGCGAGGACCCCGCCCCCTATCTCCAGCGCTTCCACGCCATCCTGGTGCCCGGCGGCTTCGGCGAGCGGGGGACCGAGGGCAAGATCAAGGCCGCCCAGTTCGCCCGCGAAAAGCAGATCCCCTATCTCGGCATCTGCCTCGGCATGCAGATGGCGGTGATCGAGGCGGCGCGCAACCTCGCCGGCGTCACCCGCGCAGGGTCCGAGGAATTCGACCACGAGAAGGGCGAGAAGCGGTTCGAGCCGGTGGTCTACCACCTCAAGGAATGGGTGCAGGGCAACCACATGGTCTCCCGCAAGGCCTCGGACGACAAGGGCGGCACGATGCGCCTTGGCGCCTATACCGCGCATCTGAAAGCGGGCTCCAGGGTCGCCGAGATCTACGGCACGACCGAGATCGAGGAGCGCCACCGCCACCGCTACGAGGTCGACGTGAAGTATCGCGACAAGCTCGAAAAATGCGGGCTGGTCTTTTCCGGGATGAGCCCCGATGGCCGGCTGCCCGAGATCGTCGAGTGGAAGGACCACCCCTGGTTCATCGGCGTCCAGTTTCACCCCGAACTGAAGTCCAAACCCTTCGCGCCGCATCCCCTGTTCGCCGATTTCGTGCGGGCGGCGAAAGAGGTGGAGCGGATGGTGTGAGGGGGGGAGAAGCTATCTGAATCTCACCTCAAGCAAGCCAACATCTGCTACTAGACCCTGCGTAAAATCGACGTAACCTCGCATGAAAAAATTGGCGTCCTTTATCATTTCAACTCCTGAAAACTTACCTCGATCGGAAGAACCCTTGCGTCTCAAACTTTCAAAGATACTGTCAGATATACAATAGGTAACAGATTTTAGAGGCTTGATGAGGTAAGGAAACTCATATCCCTGATACGGTGAATCCTGAAGGATATTAATAGCTTTATCTGCTCGCCAAATCTCAACATTTGCGCGTATGTATTTGATTTCCCGCGGCGTCCAATTTCGGACAGCTACTGCGATCGGACTGGCGCTTCCGCATTTCGATTCTTGGCTCGGAGACCATAGCTCTGCTTTCGCGGTCACACCGTATACACTGATCAGGCTGCCGACGAAAAGAACGCCTAGGGTCAGGACCCATTGATCTTGCAGTTACGGCGTGATTCAGCCTCTGCAAGGAGACTGAATGATGAGCAACCTTTTCTGGCTGACGGACGCGCAGATGACGCGGCTGAAGCCCTTCTTTCCGAAGAGCCACGGCAAACCACGGGTCGATGATCTGCGTGTGTTGAGCGGCATTATCTTCATCAATCGCAATGGCTTGCGGTGGTGCGATGCGCCCAAGGAATATGGTCCGCCAAAGACCCTCTACAACCGCTGGAAGCGATGGAGCGACAAGGGCATCTTCGCCCGGATGATGGAGGGCCTGGCGTCCGGTGCGGCCGTTCCGAAGACTGTCATGATCGATGCCACCTATCTGAAGGCACACCGCACGGCCACCAGCCTGCGGTCGAAAAGGGGGGCCTGACGACCAAAGGGGACGCCTGATCGGGCGCACGAAGGGTGGCATGAACACCAAACTGCACGCGGTGACGGATGCCGAGGGACGCCCGATCCGCTTCTTCATGACGGCAGGCCAGGTCAGCGATTACACCGGTGCTGCGGCCCTTCTGCGCAGCCTTCCGTCGGCAGAATGGTTGCTCGCTGACAGGGGTTACGATGCCGATTGGTTCAGAGACGCGTTGAAAGACAAAGGGATAAAGCCATGCATCCCTGGCCGGAAGTCGCGCGGCAAGCCCATCAAACATGACAAGCGCCGCTACAAACGACGCAACAGGATCGAGATCATGTTCGGGCGTCTGAAAGACTGGCGACGCGTCGCCACGCGCTACGACAGGTGCCCGAAGGTCTTCCTCTCCGCCGTCGCTCTCGCCGCAACCGTCATGTTCTGGCTATGACCCGAGAACGACTCCTGACCCTAGCGCAATCGTCACAACCCATCTGCGTCTTGCTGACATTTGATACCCCGACAAAAGCCGACCTCATTCCGAGCAAGCCAAGGCTAGGAAGCAATGAACACATAAGCAAGCAGTAGGTCGGGGTTCACCCCGGCTCTGCCTATCGTCCACGGCACATGTACTTCCGAATGGCGGGGTGAACCCCGACCTACAAGTGTCACTAACCGACATGCGTGACATGAGCCGAACTGAATGGTTCGCCACCCCGCCCGATTTGTCCCGCGACAAATCGGGCCGCGCCTGCCTGCCCCTGGCAGGCGCGTTCCCGCGCCCGCCAAGGCAGCCGCGCCCCGATTTCCCAACCGACAGAGCAAACGGATAACCCCTTGGCCTCCGCCTTGCGGCTTCGGCCAATCGGACCGGGCAAAGGTCCACCGGACCTTTGCTGTCCGGTCCTCGATCCAGCCCTTTTTCCGCCACCTGCCGGTGGCGCGGGGCGCCGCATGCATCGTCCTTCTGTCGGTCCGCGACATCCCGGCGGAATACCGGATGATGGTCGAGCGCTTTGCCGAAATGCGCGGAGAGGCCGGGCCGGGTGGCGCCACACGGCGTCCCGACCGCACGGACTTTCCCCATCCCTGCCGCATCCCCACCCCGTTTCAGCCATGTTAATCAAGGTTAATGAAACCCGGGCGGGGACGTCATGGGAGGAGACCATGGCTCTTGCGGCACTCCTGATCGGCACCGTGGCGGGCATCGCCGCATTCGCCGTCGCGCTCGCGCTCGGGCAATCGCTTCTCTTCGCGCATCTCGCGTGGTGGGCCAGCGGCACAGTCCTGACCCTCCTTCCGCTCGTCGCGGTCGCGCGGGCGGGCGGGGACGAGGACCTGCCCGAGGACCCCGCTACCGCCTGATCTGCAGCCGCGCGCGTCGCCACTGCGGCGCACGGAAACGGGACGTGGAGCATACGCTTTGCAGAGGCCGGAATTACCGCCTATATGGGTCACATGTTCGGCCGTCTCCTCTCTTCGCTCCTCGCGCCGCAGCCCGACCGGTTGCCCGAGCCCGACGCGCAATTGGCGCTCGCGGCGCTTCTCGTCCGTCTCGCCCGTGCCGACGCGGACTATTCCGAACCCGAGCGCGCCCGCATCGACCGTGTCCTCGCAACCCGATACGGCCTCTCGCCCTTCGAGGCCGTGAAGCTCCGCACCGAGGCCGAAGTGCTCGAGGCCGAAGCCCCGGACACCGTGCGCTTCACCCGCGCCCTGAAGGACGCGGTCCCGCATGAGGACCGGATGAGCCTGATGCAGGCGCTCTGGTCCGTGGCGCTCGCCGACGATGCCCGCGACCCCGAGGAGGATGCCGTTATCCGGCTCGTCGCCGATCTTCTCGGCATCACCGACCGCGACAGCGCCATTGCCCGCCAAAGTGTTGAGAACAAGCATAAATGATCGCCAGCCTCGCGATGTATGACTGGCCGCAGGTCAGGGTAGAGCATGATCGCCTGTGGGCGCTGATCCGCGAGGCGCTGGCCGACGACGGCATCACCGCACCCGAAAGGCTGACCCGCGACGGCAGCCTCTGGGAGGTCTGGGAAAGCCCCGGCCTGATCCTCGGCCAGACCTGCGGCATGCCTTACCGGACGCGGCTTCACGGGCGGGTGGAATTGGTCGGGACGCCGGACTACGCGCTCCCCGACGCCGCGCCGGGTTATTACTATTCCGAGCTGGTCACCCGCGCCGACGAACCGGGCGACGCCGTCGATTTCATCGACCGCACGCTCGCCTTCAATGGGCAGGACAGCCAGTCGGGCTGGGCCGCGCCACAGAACGACATGGCCCGCCTCGGCCTGCGCTTCACCCATACCCGCCACACCGGCGCCCACCGCGACAGCGCCCGCGCCGTGGCCGGAGGCCGCGCCGACATCGCCGCCATCGACGCGGTGAGCTGGCGGCTGATCGTGGCCCACATGCCCGAGCTTGCGGCGCGGCTCCGCGTCGTCGGCCATACAGACCCGACGCCCGGCCTGCCGCTGATCACCGCGAAGGGGCGTGACACCGCCCCCCTCGCCCGTGCCGTCGCCACCGCCATCGCGGCGCTCTCGGCTGCGGACCGGGCGGCACTCGGGCTTGCCGGCCTCGTGGCCATACCGGCGGCCGCCTATCTCGCGGTGCCCATTCCGCCGCCGCCTTCGCAAGATGTGCCGGTGAATTGACCATATCGCCGGGTAAACGGCGACCTTCCTGACAAAAAGCGCATTGTAAATCTGCGAAATATCCGCCCTATTCGGGGTTCGGGGGATGCTTTCACATGTCAGACACTGACACGCCAGTTATCGAAATCCGCGATCTGCACAAGGCTTACGGTCAGCTCGAGGTGCTGAAGGGCGTCTCGCTCGCGGCGCGCCGGGGCGAGGTCGTGTCGCTCATCGGGTCGTCCGGCTCGGGCAAGTCGACGCTCCTTCGCTGCTGCAATCTCCTCGAGGACAGCCAGCAGGGCGAGTTGATCTTCAAGGGCGACAAGGTGCACTGGCGCGGCGAAGGGCTGAACCGTCACCCCGCCGACAAGGCGCAGGTGATCCGCATTCGTACCAATCTCAGCATGGTGTTCCAGCAGTTCAACCTCTGGTCCCACATGACGATCCTGCAGAATGTCATGGAGGCGCCGCTGACGGTGCTGAAGCGCGACCGTGCCGAGGTCGAGGCGGCAGCGCGCAAATATCTCGACAAGGTTGGCATCGGCGACAAGTGCGACGCCTTCCCGGCACAGTTGTCCGGCGGCCAGCAGCAGCGCGCTGCCATCGCCCGCGCGCTTTGCATGGAGCCGACGGCGCTTCTCTTCGACGAACCGACCTCCGCCCTCGATCCCGAGCTCGAGCAGGAAGTCGTCCGGGTCATCAAGGCCCTCGCCGACGAGGGGCGGACGATGCTTCTCGTCACCCACGACATGCGGCTTGCCGCCGACGTGTCCGATCATGTTATCTTCCTGCATCTCGGCAAGATCGAGGAAGAGGGTTCGCCGGACCAGCTATTCGGCAGCCCGAAAACCGAACGCCTGCAAGGGTTTCTGAGCGCGACCGTTGCGGCCTGACCATCAAAGCAGCTCAACGACCGGGAGTAACCTATGAAGAAACTGATTCTCACCGCCGCCGCGCTGGCCCTGACCGCTGGCCTCGCCTCGGCCCAGACCGTGCGCCTGGGAACCGAGGGCGCCTACCCTCCGTACAATTTCATCAACGACTCCGGCGAAGTCGACGGCTTCGAGCGCGAGCTTGGCGACGAGCTTTGCAAGCGCGCCGAACTGACCTGCGAATGGGTCACGAACGACTGGGATTCGATCATCCCGAACCTCGTGTCGGGCAACTATGACGCGATCATCGCCGGCATGTCGATCACCGACGAACGCGACCAGGTCATCGACTTCACCCAGGAATACATTCCGCCGGCGGCGACGCTCTATGTCGGGCTTTCGGCCGATGCCAACACCAATGGCGTGGTCGCGGCGCAGACCGCGACGATCCAGGCCGCCTACGTCGCCGAGTCCGGCGCGACGCTGCTCGAATACCCAACTCCGGACGAGACCATCGCCGCGGTCCGCAACGGCGAGGCCGACGTGGTGCTGGCCGACAAGGACTTCCTGATGCCGATCGTCAACGAATCCAACGGCGAGCTTGTCGTCGTCGATCAGGTGCAGATCGGTGGCGGCGTCGGCATGGGGCTGCGCGAAAGCGACGCCGAGCTGAAGGGCAAGTTCGATGCAGGGATCAGCTCGATGAAGGCCGACGGCACGCTGAATGCGATGATCAAGAAGTGGTTCGGCGAAGACGCGCTCGTGTTCTGAGCGGAACCGGGGGCGGGCCGATCCGGCCCGCCCTTCCCCAAGCATCCCAAGAATCCGGACAATGTTCGCATCCTGCTCCGACCCGAAGTCGATCGAGGGCCTGACCTGGCTCCTGTGTTACCTGACCTCGGGCAAGCACATGCTGTTCTACGCCTCCTTCGGCACCGTGCTTCTGCTGCTGGCGATCACCGCTCCGGTGGCGCTGGCATTCGGCTTCGGCGGCGCGATGGCGGCCCGGTCGCATTTCCTGCCGCTGAGCCTTCTGGGCAAGACCTATACCGCGATGGTGCGCGGTGTGCCCGACATCATCTTCTTTCTCTTCGTGCCGATCGCGCTAGACCAGGGGTTCGAGTATCTGCGACACCGCGTGAAGTGCCCCGACTGGGGTCAGCCGGTCTGGCAGGGCAATGATTTCGTCGTCTGCGCGGCAGCGAAACTGCCGTTGTCATCCAGCCCGCAATCAGTGCACGAGATCTACGGGTTCATGCTTGCCGTGCTCGCCTTCTCCATCGTCTTCGGGGCCTTCGCGGCGAACGTGATCCTCGGGGCGATGCGGGCGGTGCCGCGGGCGCAGATGGAAACGGCCGAAGCCTATGGCATGTCCCGCCGCCAGGCGTTCTGGCGCATCCTCGTGCCGCAGATGTGGATCTATGCCCTGCCGGGCCTGTCGAACCTCTGGATGATCCTGATCAAGGCGACACCACTGCTCTTCCTGCTCGGGGTCGAGGACGTCGTCTATTGGGCGCGCGAGCTTGGCGGGTCGAAGACCTCGCAGTTCGACTATCCGCACCCGGACTGGCGGCTCTGGTATTTCATCGCGCTTCTGATGTTCTATCTGCTGATGACCAGCATCTCGGACCGCGTGCTGCGGCGGGTGACAGCGCGGCTCAGTCACGGACAGGCCACGCTTGCCGGCGAGATGCAGCGAAAGGCGGCGCGATGAATTGCATCCAGACAATCCATGACTACGCGCTGCGTTCGATCGGCATTGGCGAAAGGCTATTGCCGAAGGGCGACATGTCGCTCTGCGAACATGTCACCCTGATCGGGTCGGGGTTGATCTGGAACCTCTACTACGGCGTTCTGGCCCTTTTCTTCGGGTTCTTCCTGGCGAATGCCGTTGCGGTAGCGAAGGCAAGCCACAACGCCTGGCTGCGCAAGCCCGCCGAATGGTTCATCTACATCTTCCGCGGTTCGCCGCTCTTCATCCAGTTCTTCCTGGCCTACGAGACCTTCGTGCTGCTGCCGCGCGCCGGCATCGACATTCCCTTGGGCTTCATGACGATCACGGTCGCGACCTCCTGGCTCTCGAAGGCCTGGGCCGGGGCACTGATCGTGCTCTTCCTCAACACCGCCGCCTATTCCGGCGAGATCTTCTACGGCGCGCTCCGTTCCGTCCCCAAGGGCGACATCGAGGCAGCGGACGCCTACGGCATGTCGGGCTGGTCGCGGTTCCGGCGGGTGATCTGGCCGACGATGATGCGCCTTGCCTGGCCCGCCTACACCAACGAGGCGATCTTCCTCTTCCATGCGACGACGCTGGTCTATTTCTCGGGCTTTCCGGCCTTCCAGCAGAAGGGCGACGCGCTCTACTACGCGACCTATTTCGCCGCCAAGACCTTCAACCCCTTCGTCGCCTATCCGGTGATCGCGGCCTATTTCATCCTGCTCACCCTCGCCATCATCGGCCTCTTCGGCGCGGTGAACCGGTACCTCAATCGCCACCTGCCGCAAGAGCGGCGCAGCAGAATTCGCTTGCGTCCACAGATCATCCGATAGTATTCATTATTTGATCAAATTTTTCGGACGGAATGAGGGCCTGATTCCGGGTACTTGGCCAGGCAGGTCGAAGCGTTCGTGCAATTTGATCATAAACAGCTAAGGCCCAAGGGCATGGGCCGATGCTGCCAGGCGGACTTTGCGGTCCCGGGCCATGGCGGTTTCGGAATTCGCGCTCCGGCCATCCAGGTGAGATGATGAAGAACTGGCTGAGAAAACACCCCGAGGTGCGCACGATCCGTGTGGCCGCCGCCGACCTCAACGGTCAGCCGCGCGGCAAACGTGTGCCCACGCGCTTTGCCGATGCGGTCGTGGAGAACGGAACCCGCTACCCGATGTCGGTCCTGAACCTCGATATCTGGGGCGAGGATATCGAGGACAGCCCGCTGGTCTTCGACAGCGGCGACGTCGACGGGGTGCTGCGGCCGACCGAACGCGGCTTCCTGCCGATGCCCTGGCTCGACAGCCCCTCCGCCATTCTGCCGCTTTGGATGTTTCGCGAAAGCGGCCAGCCCTACGAGGGCGACCCGCGCCACGCGCTGTCGCGGATCGTCAAGCGCTACAAGGAACTGGGCCTGACCCCGGTCTGCGCGATGGAGCTTGAATTCTTCCTCATCGACGACAGCGGCAAGACCCTGCAGGTTCCGCCCTCCCCGCGCTCCGGCAAGCGCCGCAAGGCCGCCGAGATCATGTCGATCCGGGCGCTCGACGCCTTCGACACTTTCTTCACCGATCTCTACGACGCCTGCGAGGAGATGGACATTCCGGCCGACACCGCGATCTCGGAATCGGGCCTCGGCCAGTTCGAGATCAACCTGATGCATTGCGACGACGCGCTGCGCGCCGCCGACGATGCCTGGCTCTTCAAGATGCTTCTCAAGGGCATGGCCCGGCGGCACGGCTTCGCGGCGAGCTTCATGGCCAAGCCCTATCCGGAATATTCCGGCAACGGTCTGCACACCCATTTCTCGGTGATCGACAAGGACGGCGAGAATGTCTTCGACAATGGCGGCCCGGAAGGGTCCGACATGCTGAAACATGCTGTCGCGGGCTGCCTCGCGGCGATGCACGACTGCACCCTTCTCTTCGCGCCGCACGACAACAGTTTCGAGCGTCTGATCCCCGAGGCCCATGCCCCGAACCAGATCTGCTGGGCCTACGAGAACCGCACCTCGGCGATCCGCATTCCCTCCGGCAACCCGGCGGCACGGCGGATCGAGCACCGGGTCGCGGGCGGTGACGTGAACCCCTACCTGATGCTCGCGGCGATCCTCGGCGCGGCGCTGATCGGGATCGAGGGCAAGATGACCCCGCCGGCGCCGATCACCGGCAACGCCTACGCGCTCGACCTGCCCCTCCTGCCCGACAGCTGGAAGGAGGCGATCGACGTCTTCGAGAAAAGCGAGATCGTCGCGCAGATCTTCCCGAAGGAGCTGATCCGCAACTTCGTCATGACCAAGCGGCAGGAACTGCAGTACATGGAGGAGTTGTCGCCCGAGGAAAAGACCGAGGTCTACCTCGACACCGTCTGACTGCGGCCTGCCATTTGCCTTGCACGGGGGAATGGCCGGGCGTTACTCTTGAACCAACGGGACCACGAGACATCCATGCTCATCGGCATCCTTCAGACCGGCCAGGCGCCCGACGTCCTCAGGGACGAGATGGGCGACTATCCCGACATGTTCATCCGGCTTCTTGCCGGGCGCGGTCTGGACTTCAAGACCTTCCACGTCGAGGGGATGGAGTTTCCCGCAAGCGTTCATGACTGCGACGGCTGGCTGATCACCGGCTCGCGCCACGGCGCCTACGAGGATCATCCCTTCATCAAGCCGCTCGAAGAGTTCATCCGCACGGCCTATGCCGAGAAGGTGCCGCTGGTCGGCATCTGTTTCGGCCATCAGATCATCGCCCAGGCTCTCGGCGGCAAGGTCGAGAAGTTCAAGGGCGGTTGGGCGGTCGGGCCGCAGGACTACGATTTCGACGGCAAGCCGGTGACCCTGAATGCCTGGCATCAGGACCAGGTCGTCGAAAAGCCGGAACAGGCCGAGACCGTCGGCACCAATGCCTTCTGCGAACAAGCTGCGCTTCTCTACGACGACCGCGCCTTCACGGTTCAGGCCCATCCCGAATACGGCAACGACTTCATCGAGGGCCTGATGACCACGCGCGGCAAGGGACTCGTCCCGGACGAGACCATGGCCGCCGCCCGGACCCGCTTCGCGCCGGACAATTCCTCTGCCGCGATCGCCGACCGGATCGCGGATTTCTTCAAGCAAACCCGTAACTGAAAAAACAGTGTGATCTCATGTCCGACTGGACCCAGAAACTGCCCCAGGCCGCCCAGGACTACATCGACGGACGTCGACTGGACGAGGTCGAATGCCTCGTCTCCGACCTCGCGGGCGTCGCCAAGGGCAAGGCGATGCCGGCCTCGAAATTCGGCAAGCAGAAACACTTTCATCTGCCGAATTCGATCTACGCCCAGACCATCACCGGCGACTATGCCGACATGCCGGGCGGCGACGAGTTTACCGAGCCCGACATGATCCTGACCCCCGACTTCGCCACCGCGACGGCGGTGCCGTGGACGGCCGACATAACGCTCCAGGTGATCCACGACGCCTATGACCAGCAGGGCAACCCGGTGGCCATGGCGCCGCGCAACGTGCTCAAGCGGATGGTCCAGCTTTACGAAGACCAGGGCTTGAAAGCCATCGTCGCGCCCGAGATGGAATTCTTCCTCGTCGCCCGCAATGTCGACCCAAACCAGCCGATCATCCCGCCGATGGGCCGCTCGGGCCGCCGGGTGATGGCCAATCAGGCCTATTCGATGTCGGCCGTCGACGAATACGGCAAGGTCATCGACGACATCTACGACTTCGCCGAGGCGCAGGGCTTCGAGATCGACGGCATCGTCCAGGAAGGCGGCGCCGGCCAGGTCGAGATCAATCTCAACCACGGCAATCCGGTCAGCCTCGCCGACGAGGTCTTCTACTTCAAGCGGCTGATCCGCGAGGCGGCGCTCCGCCACGACTGCTTCGGCACCTTCATGGCCAAGCCGATCGAGGGCGAGCCGGGAAGCGCCATGCACATCCACCAGTCGGTCGTGGACATCAAATCCGGCAAGAACATCTTCTCCGACGCCAAGGGCGGCGAGACGGAGGCGTTCCTGCATTTCATCGCGGGCATGCAGAACTACCTGCCCGCCGTCGTGGCGCTGATGGCGCCCTACGTGAACAGCTACCGTCGCTACGTTCCGGATTTCGCCGCCCCGATCAACCTCGAATGGGGCCGCGACAACCGCACCACCGGCCTTCGCATCCCGATATCCGAACCGGAGGCGCGGCGCCTCGAAAACCGCCTGCCGGGGATGGACTGCAACCCCTATCTCGGCATCGCGGCCACGATGGTCTGCGGCTATATCGGCCTGATGGAAAAGAAGCTGCCGCGCCCGGAGGCCAAGGGCAACGCCTATATCAACGCCGACGAACTGCCGACGACGCTGGGCGACGCGCTCGACCTCTTTTCCGACTGCGCCCCGGTGCGCGAGGCGCTGACTCCGGAATTCTGCGACATCTACGAGGCGGTGAAGCGCAACGAATACAAGGAATTCCTCCAGGTCATCAGCCCGTGGGAGCGCGAGCATTTGCTTCTGAACGTCTGACCCGCCGGCCTCGGCGCTCTCCGGCCTGTCATCGGACTGACACGATATCTTGGGTAGAAACCGCCCGACAGGTCAATTAGGTCTGGGGCGAGGCGGATCAATGGGGATGAACCGGATGTCTAGCGACGCTCTTCCGAAGCGGGCGATGCCGCGGACGGCGCCCAATGTCTACGACGCCGAGCCGATTCCAGAAGCCGCGCGGGCCGAGATCGAACGCCTGCTCGCATCGGGCGATCTCTTCCGCTACACCGCGCCCGAAGGCGCGCCGGTGGCTCGGCTCGAGGCGGAATTCGCCGACTATATGGGCGCGCGCTACGCGCTCGCCGTCTCGTCCTGCTCGGCGGCGCTCTTCCTGGCGCTGAAGGCGCTCGACCTGCCGCGCGGGGCGAAAGTGCTGATCCCGGCCTTCACCTTCGCGGCGGTTCCCTCCGCCGTCGTCCACGCCGATTGCGAGCCTGTCCTCGTCGAGGTCGGCGCCGATTTCCGCATCGACCTCGACGATTTTCGCGCCAAGCTCGACGGCGCGGCAGCGGTTCTCATCAGTCACATGCGCGGCCACACCTCGGACATGGACGCGATCATGGCCGAGTGCGATGCCCGCGGCCTTCCGCTCGTCGAGGACGCCGCCCATTCGCTCGGCACGCTCTGGTCGGGCCGCAAGATCGGCACGCTCGGCAGGATCGGCTGCTTCTCGTTCCAGTCCTACAAGCTCGTCAATGCCGGCGAAGGCGGCATGTTCGTCACCGACGATCCCGAGATCGCCGCCCGCGCGGTGATCATGTCGGGCGCCTACGAGCATAACTGGAAGAAGCATCCGGGCCTGCAGAACAGCTTTCACCACTGGCAGAACAAGCTGCCGCTCTACAACATGAGGATGCAGAACCTCTCGGCCGCGGTGATCCGTCCGCAAATCCCGCTGATCGACCAGCGCGTCCTCGCCGGGCGCACGAATCACGACTACGTGGCCGGCTTGCTGAACGCCTCGCCCTGGCTGGAAGTGCCGCCGTCCCTTAAGCAGGAAACCCGCGCGCCGGACTCGCTACAGTTCAATCTCAGGGGATTTGACAGCGACGACGAGGCGCGGGCCTTCCAGACCGCCGCCGCCCTGCGCGGCGTCTCGGTCCAGGTCTTCGGCCTTTCCCGCGACAATGCCCGCGCCTTCTGGAACTGGCAGTTCCTCGGGGACCAGCCTGACCTGCCGAAGACCCGCGCCATGCTGATGCGTGCCTGCGACCTGCGCCTTCCTGCCCGGCTCGTCCGGGACGAGCTGGACGTGATCGCCACCGCGCTCACCGACGCGGTGTCCGAGATCAAGGCCGCCTAGGCCCGCCCGGCGTCAGAGCTTGGAAAGCTTCGACTGAAGATCGGCGAGCTGCTTCTTGATCGTCGCCAGGTCGTCATCGGCCTTGGCTTTCGACTTCGGCTTCGCCGCGTCCTCGTCGTCGTCAAGCGCCGGCCCGGACGATCCGGCGAACCCGCCCATGATCGACTTCAGGAAAGCCTGCTGCTGGCGCTGCATCGCCTCGAAGCCGGGCATCGAGGCCATCGGGTTCGGGATGGTGGTGAGGTTTTCCATCAGCTTCGACTGGCCCTCGCGCAGCATCTCGAACGACGCGGCGAGGAATTGCGGCACCACGCTCTGCGCGCTCGTCGTGTAGCTGCGCACGAGATCGGTCAGCACATCGACCGGCAGCACGTTCTCGCCCCGGCTTTCATGTTCAGCGATGATTTGCAGAAGGTATTGCCTGGTCAGGTCGTCGCCCGATTTCAGATCGACGATCTGCACCTCGCGGTCGTCCCGGATGAAGGCCGCGATGTCTTCCAGCGTCACGTAGTCGCTCGTCTCGGTATTGTAGAGGCGGCGGCTCGCATAACGCTTGATCAGAAGCGGCTTGGACTCTTCGGCCATGACTTTCTCCCCGGGCGGACTTTCGGCATTGCGGCGAGATTAAGCGACGGGCCGGAAAACACAACAAAAAGAAAGGCGGGCACAAGGTGCCCGCCAGATTGGCCTAGCCTACAGGGAGGAGTAAGGCTGGCTTAGATCACTTGACCGAGGCTGCGGCTTTTTTCGCAGCCGTCGTCACGTCGGCCTGGGCCTTCTTGACGGCAGCGGTCGCGTCTTCGGACATGTCCTTGCCGGCGGCGAGCATCAGCTCGACCGTTTCCATCTGGGCCTTCTTCGCGACTTCGGCGAAGGCGGCGAGATTCTCGGCGGCCATCTCGGCAGCGGCAGAAGCGAAGTCGCTCATCGCTTTGGAGTAGTCGGTCGGTTCGTCCTTGACCTTGGTGAGCGAGCCCACTTTGGCGATCGTGTCCTTGGTCCACTTCGAAGAAATCTCGTTCGATTTCTCGGCGGCCTCGAGGGCGACCTTCGTCATTTTCTCGCCGAACGCGGCCGAGCTCTTGAAGGTGTCCTGGAACGCTTTCGCGTCGAAGGGAAGGTTGGTGGTCATGTCCTGCATGACTTTGGTGAAGTCCTGAGCCTTTTGCATGTCTGTCTCTCCTAGTTTGGGCGGTAGCCCGCCCCGGTGTTCAACTGAGGCAATACATACATGCTGCGCCGCAGCATTTCAAGTCCGAATGCTGCGGCGCAGCAAAAAAATTCCGTAGCGGAACCCTGTCCGCTCAGATCGCAGGAATCTCAGCCACATAGGTCCCGGGCGCCGGGGCGAGCACCGGGTGCGTGGCATTGCCGAGCGGCCGGGCCGCGACCATCTTTCCCGAGCGCGGGCGCAGCCACGTCTCCCAGCGCGGCCACCAGCTTCCCTTCTGGAACGCTGCCGACGCGAGCCAGTCGTCCGATTCGCGCATCTCGGCGTCGTTGCTGTAGTGGCCGTACTTGTCCCTGCCGGGCGGGTTGACGATCCCGGCGATATGGCCCGATTGCGAGACGATGAAGGTCTTGTCCTTGGACCCGTAGTGGCGGAACCCGTTGAACGCCCCCTTCCAGGGCGCGATGTGATCGGCCTCGCAGGCGACGGCGAAGACCGGGATCTTCACGTCCTTCAGCCCGATCGTCTCGCCGCAGATCCTGATCTTGCCCTCGGCGAGCTGGTTGTCCTGGCAGATCCAGCGCAGGTATTCGACCGCCATCCGTGCCGGCAGGTTGGTGCCGTCGCCATTCCAGAACAGCAGGTCGAAGGCGGGCGGCTTCTCGCCCAGCATGTAGTTGCGGATCGCCGGCTGATAGACGAGGTCGTTCGAGCGCAGGAACGAGAAGGTCCGCGCCATGAAATACTTGTCGAGATAGCCGTCCTTCTTCACCTGAGCCTCGATCCCGTCGATGAAATCGTTGTCGAGGAAGACCGAGACCTCGCCCGGATCGGAGAAGTCGGTCAGCGTGGTGAAGAACGTGGCCGAGTTCACGGACTTGTCGCCGCGCTTCTTCAGGACCGCCTGCGCCATCGTCAGCGTCGTTCCGGCGATGCAGTAACCGACCGCGTTGACCTTGTTCTCGCCGGTGATCGCCTTGACTTCATTGATCGCGGTGATGAAGCCTTCCTCGACATACTGGTCGAGCCCGACATCGGCATAGCTCGGGTCGGGGTTCTTCCAGCTCACCACGAAGAGCGTATAGCCCTGATCGACGATCCACTTGATCAGGCTGTTCGCGGGCTTGAGGTCGAGGATGTAGAACTTGTTGATCCAGGGCGGGAAGATGACGATCGGCGTCGCGTGGACCTTCTCGGTCGTGGGCGCGTACTGGATCATCTCGATCAGCCGGTTGCGGTAGACGACCGCGCCTTCGGTAGCGCCGATATTCTCGCCGAGCTGGAACGCATTCGGATCGGCCAGCGTGACCAGAAGATCGCCCCTGTTTCCCTCGATGTCGCGCACAAGGTTCTCCAGCCCCTTCACGAGGCTCTCGCCCTCGGTCGCGACCGCGCGTTCGAGCGCGTCCGGATTGGTGCCGAAGAAGTTCGTCGGCGCCATCATGTCGAGGATCTGGCGGGCGAAATGCTCCACGCGCTTGCGCTCGTGCGGCTCCAGATCGTCGATATGCGCCAGCGCCTGCTCCATCGCCGCGACATTGCGGAAATACTGCTGCTTCACGAAGTTGAAATAGGGGTGGCTCTTCCACAGCGGATTGGAAAACCGGCGGTCGGTCGGCGTGTCATCCTCGGGCGCGGTGAACTTGCCCGCGGCCAGCGCCTGCTGTGCGTCGATATAGTGCTTGAGCGTCTTGCCCCAGAGCGCGGCCTGCTGCTCGATCAGCTTGCCGGGGTTTTCCATCGCCTCCTTCCAGTAGGCGGACACGGCATGGGCGAAGAGGCTGTGCCCCGGCGCCTCGACCGCCGGATTCGGCGCGCGCTTCTGTGCCATCGCCTGCACGAGGCGTTGCGTCAGTGTTTCAATCTTCTCAATGTTCGCATTGAGTTTCGCCAGATTTGCCGCAGTCTCGGCGGAATTTTCGGGGTCATCCGTAAGTCTTGTTGTCATCTTAAACATTCCCCCCTATCTTACTGCAGTGCAGCATTGACAGCATACCGTCGCCGGCATCCTGTGCAAAGGCTCGATTTTGTGGCCGACATATAAGGGGTTAGGAGACGCGATGAAGGGCATGACCACATACGACTTCATGGAAAGCATGCGCAACACGAATGAGTGGCTGGGCGCGTCGGCTCGCGCGTTCGCCTCCTACCCGGTCTTCGGCCTGGTGCCGCATCCGATGTTCAAGGTCATGTCGGCCTGGGGCCGGATCACCGAACGCAGCTTCGCCCGGATGGTGATAAAGCCCGACTGGGGCATCCGCACCATCGTCGGCTCCGACGACCGCGATCACATCGTCAACGTGGAAACCGTGGTCGCCCGCCCCTTCGGCGATCTCATCCACTTCAACGTCATAGGGCGAGAGCCGATGGCCCGCCGTGTGCTTCTAGTGGCGCCGATGTCGGGGCACTATTCCACCCTCGTCCGCTCGACCGTGATCAGCCTGCTGCCCGACTGCGACGTCTACGTAACCGATTGGCACAATGCCCGCGACATCCCGGTCAGCGTCGGCAAGTTCGACGTGGAGGATTACACGCTCTACCTCGTCGACTTCATGCGCCATCTCGGGCCCGAGACCAACGTGGTCGCGGTCTGCCAGCCTGCCCCGCTGACGCTTGCCGCCACCGCCTATCTGGCGGAGGAAGACCCCGACGCGCAACCCCGCACGCTGACGCTCATCGGCGGTCCGATCGACCCCGACGCGGCGCCGACCGAAGTTACCGATTTCGGTCGCCGCCTGACGATGGGCCAGCTCGAACACCTCGCGATCCAGCGGGTGGGCTTCAAATATGCCGGCGCCGGGCGGCTCGTCTATCCGGGACTTTTGCAGCTCGCCTCCTTCATCTCGATGAACCTCGACCGCCATTCCCAGGCCTTCAGCGATAAAATCCTCGCCGCCGCGAAGGGCGAGGACGGAGAGCGCGACGCCCATAACCGGTTCTACGACGAATACCTCTCGGTCATGGACATGACGGCGGAATTCTACCTCTCCACGGTCGAGCGCGTCTTCAAGAACCGCGAGATCGCCACCAACACCTTCGAGGTCGCCGGCAAGCAAGTCGATATCGGCAAGATTACCGAGGTCGCGGTCAAGACCGTCGAGGGGACCGAGGACGACATCTCTGCCCCCGGCCAGTGCCTCGCCGCCCTCGCCCTCTGCACCGGCCTGCCGGAGGAGAAGAAGGCGAGCCATCTCGAGCCCGGGGCCGGCCACTACGGCATCTTTGCCGGCAAGTCCTGGCGCAAGAACATCCGGCCGCTTGTGCTCGACTTCATTGACCAGAACGCTGGCACCGTCCGGCCGAAGCGCTCGGGCACCAAGGCCCAGATCCGCGCGGTCTGACCTCCGTCAGAGGCCGCGCGCCCAGTCGAGGATCGCCGCCGTCACCGGCCCGGTCATCGACGGGCTGAGGATGTCGCCGGCGATCACATGCGAATAGGAATCGTCGCCCGCGCCGGCGACCTGCGGCAGCAGCGTCACCGGCCCGCCCCAACCCGCCGCCACGCGCTTCGTGGCTTCGGGCGAGACGACCTGATCGGCCTCCGCGAAGAGAAAAAGCGCGGGAACCCGCACCTCTGAATAGTCCGCCCCTGCCGCATGACGAGCCAGCGCCGCCATCGGATAGAGCGCTTCGGTCGGATAGCAGGTCGTCCAGAACCGCGCATGAGCTTCGTTCACCGCCTCGAAACACCGCTCCCGCCCCGCGACGAGGGGCAGCCAGGCCCGCGCATAGGGCCAGTTCAGGATCGCCGCCGCCGGCGAGCGGATGCCGAAATTCGGCGAGACGAAGACGATCCCCTCCATCTCCCGCGCCAGATCTGGCTGCAAGGTCGCCTCCGCCGCCAGCGTCCCGCCGGTCGAGGTAGCGATCACCAACACACGCCGGCCGATTCGCCCGCCGATCGCCAGCGCCTCGGCCACGTCGATCATCCAGTCGTTGACGCTCGGCCCGGCGAATCGCTCGCCCGGAACCCCGTGCCCCGCGAGACGCGCGAAATAGAGGTTCGCCCCAATCCCCGCGGCCACCCGGTCCGGCACCGGCCGGATTTCCTCCGAGGTTGCCGAGAACCCGTGCAGATAGACGACGGCCCACTCGGTTTGCCCCCGCCGCCCCGGCCCAGAGGATGCGCTTCTCCGCCCCCGGCGTGATTCCGCCCACCACCGCCTCGCGGTCGCGAAGATAGGAATCGAGATCCTCCGGCAGCCGCGCCGCATCGAAACCCGGCACGAGGTCCAGCGGCTCGCGTGGCGCGAGGGCGAAGAGGCCCGCCACCACCACCGCAGCGACCAGAGCCGCGATCCCGAGACGCCACCCCGCCCTACGCATCGCCCCTTCCGATCCGTTGCGAAACCTTCAGAACCGACAACTCGATCAGCTTCAGGCAGTCCGGCGTCGAGAACCGGTGATCGGCGCCCTTGACCACGGTCAGCCGTATGTCCGGCCCCTCCGCATGCTCTATCAGCCGCACCGCGACCGTAAGCGGCACATCGGTATCCGCCGTCCCCTGCAACATCCGCACCGGCATCGGCAGCGAGAGCGGCGCCCGCAACACCAACCGCTCTCGCCCCTCCTCGATCAGCCGGCGGGTGATGATATAGGGCTCGTCCGAATAGTCCGACGGCAAGGCCACCTGCCCCGCCTCCATCAGCGCGCGCCGCTGGTCCTCGGAAAATTCCGCCCACATCCCGTCCTCGGTGAAATCCGGCGCCGCCGCGATCGTGACGAGCCCCGCCACCGTCTCCGGATGCTCCCGCGCCATGAGAAGCGATAGCCAGCCCCCCATGGACGAACCCGACCAGGACCTGCGGCCCGCGGGTCAGGCTCAGGATCGCCTCGCGCGCATCCTCGAACCAGTCGCCGATGCACCCGTCGAGGAAATCCCCCGACGAGGCGCCATGCCCCGAATAGTCGAAGCGCAGGAACGCCCGGCCCTGCGCCCGCGCCCAGGCCTCGAGCGCCAGCGCCTTCGTCCCCTCCTTGTCCGAGCGGAACCCGCCAAGGAACACGACACCCGGCCCCGCGCCTTCGGTCCGGTCATAGGCGATCCGCCGCCCGGCCGGGGTCTCCAGATACTCACTCATGCGCGCCCTCTCCTTCTTCTGTTCTCAAATACCTCCGGGGGTCCGGGGGTGGAACCCCCGGCCGTTGACTTCCCCACAACGATTGCGGATAGAAAGCACGACATACCCGCAACCGGGCGCACCGTAGGCGCCAAACCGACGAGGAGGATGGCCGATGGCCCGGATTTCCCTGACATTCCCCGATGGCAACAGCCGCGATTTCGCCAAGGGCGTGACCGCCGCCGAAGTGGCCGCCGCCATCGCGCCCTCGCTCGGCAAGGCCGCGATCTCGGCCTCGGTCGATGGCAAGCACTGGGACCTGCAATGGCCGATCGAGGCGGATGCGAAGATCGCCATCCACACGATGAAGGACGACGCTCAGGCGCTCGAGCTTATCCGCCACGACTTCGCCCATGTCATGGCCCGCGCCGTGCAGAAGCTCTGGCCCGAGGTGAAGGTCACCATCGGTCCGGTGGTCGAGAACGGCTGGTACTACGATTTCGACCGGGACGAGCCCTTCACGCCTGAAGATCTCGGCGCGATCGAGAAGGAAATGAAGGCGATCATCAACGAACGCGACCCGGTCAGGACCGAGGTCTGGGACCGTTCGCGCGCCATCGCCCATTACGTCGCCAAGAACGAACCCTTCAAGGTCGAATTGATCGAGGCCATTCCCGGCGATGAGCCGCTCCGGATGTACTGGCACGGCCACTGGCAGGACCTCTGCCGAGGTCCGCACCTCCAGCATACCGGCCAGCTTCCCGCCGATGCCTTCAAGCTCATGTCGGTCGCGGGCGCCTACTGGCGCGGCGATCACACGCAACAAGCAGCTTCAGCGCATCTACGGCGTCGCCTTCAAGAACCGCGACGATCTGAAGGCGCACCTGACGATGCTGGAAGAGGCCGCGAAGCGCGACCACCGCAAGCTCGGGCGCGAGATGGAGCTTTTCCACCTTCAGGAAGAGGCCCCCGGCATGGTCTTCTGGCACCCGAACGGCTGGACCATCTACCGCGCGCTCGAGGACTACATGCGCCGCCGCCTCGGCCGCGCCGGCTACCGGGAGATCAAGACCCCGCAGGTCGTGGACCGTGTGCTCTGGGAACGCTCGGGCCATTGGGAGGCTTACCGCGAGAACATGTTCATCGTCGAGGTCGACGAGGAACATGCCAAGGAAAAGCGCATCAACGCGCTGAAGCCGATGAACTGCCCCTGCCACGTGCAGGTCTACAATCAAGGGTTGAAGTCCTACCGTGACCTGCCGTTGCGCCTCGCCGAATTCGGCTCCTGCCACCGCTATGAATCCTCCGGCTCGATGCACGGCCTCATGCGTGTGCGCGGCTTCACCCAGGACGACGCGCACATCTTCTGCACCGAGGACCAGATCGAGTCCGAATGCGCCGGGTTCCTCGAGCTTCTCTCCTCGATCTACGCCGATCTCGGCTTTGCCAAGTTCGACATCAAGCTTTCGACCCGGCCGGACGTGCGCGTCGGCTCCGACGCGATCTGGGACAAGGCCGAAACCGCGCTCGAGAACGCGATCAAGAAGGTCCGCAACGATTACGAGATCGATCCCGGCGAAGGCGCCTTCTACGGGCCGAAGCTCGATTTCAAGCTCACCGACGCGATCGGGCGGGAATGGCAGTGCGGCACCTTCCAGGCCGACTTCAACCTGCCGATGCGGCTCGGTGCCGAATATGTGGGCGAGGACGGCGCGAAGCACCGGCCGGTCATGCTGCACCGCGCGATCCTGGGCAGTTTCGAACGCTTCCTCGGCATCCTGATCGAGAACTACGCGGGCAAGCTACCGTTCTGGCTGGCCCCGCGGCAGATCGTCGTCGCCTCCATCGTCTCGGATGCCGACGACTACGTGGCCCGAAGTCGTGGCGAAGCTCCGCGATGCCGGGCTCCGGGCCGAAGCCGACACCCGCAACGAGAAGATCAATTACAAGGTCCGTGAACATTCCGTCGGCAAAGTGCCGGTGATCCTCGCCATTGGGATGAAGGAGGTCGCGGAGCGGACTGTTTCAGTTCGCCGGCTGGGCGAGACCCGGACCGAAACGATGGCGCTCGACGACGCCATCGCGGCTTTCCGCGCCGAGGCGGCACCTCCGGACTTGAAATAGATCGCTATTCCAATATGTTGAAGGCGCCGCCAAACATTCGGCGCCTTTCTCGTTCTGCCACCGACCCGGGGCCACTCCGGTTACAAAAGTTCACGGACCCGTGGGCCACGGCTTCGTGAGTGGCCAGTGAACCTTCCGATTGGCTACCGTCTCGATGTCGAACCAACTGACGCTCGAACTTTAACAAGGGATTAACCGATGTCTCACTCCATGAAGACCCTCGCCGTCGCCGGCTCGCTCGCCGCCGCCCTCTCCGCGCATTTCGCCGCTCCGGCCTCGGCCCAGGAAGCCAAGGAAAAGTGCTTCGGCGTCGCCCTCGCCGGTCAGAACGACTGCGCCGCCGGCCCGGGCACGACCTGCGCGGGTACCGCGAAAGTGGACTACCAGGGCAACTCCTGGAAGCTCGTCCCGGCCGGCACCTGTGCCACGATGGAACTCCCGGATGGCCGCATGGGCTCGCTCGAGGCGCTCGATCGCGACCTGCCGCAGGGCTGATTCGATACCGACCCTCCCGGCGCGCCGCCGCCGGGAGGGTCCACCGACGAACCGGGGGACACGATGCTCGACCAGACCGCTCGGAAGCACCTGCCGGCCCGCCCCGGCATCGGCTACAAGCCGCAGCACTTTTCGAACATCGTTGAGGATGCCGGGCCGGTGAAATGGCTCGAAATCCATGCAGAAAATTACATGGGCGACGGCGGACGGCCGCTGGCGCAGCTGCGCCACCTGGCCGAACGCTTCCCGATCTCGGTCCACGGCGTCGGCCTCTCCATCGGCGGCGAAGGGCGGCTCGACCGCGACCACCTCGCCCGGCTGAAGACGTTGTGCGGCTGGCTCGACCCGGCGAGCTTCTCCGAACACCTCGCTTGGTCCACCCATGACAGCGAATTCCTCAACGACCTCCTGCCCCTGCCCTACACGGCCGAAACCCTTGCCCTTGTTACCGACCATATCGACGAGGTGCAGGACCATGTCGGGCGGCGGATGCTCCTCGAAAACCCGTCCGTCTACGTGAACTTCACCGAGACCAACATGGGCGAGATCGAGTTCCTGAGCGAGATCGCCAAACGCACCGGCTGCGGGCTCCTCCTCGACGTGAACAACGTCTTTGTGTCCTGCACCAACCGGCAGACCGATCCTTATGACTACATCGGCCGCTTCCCGCATCACTTGGTGGGTGAGATCCATCTCGGCGGCCATGACGAGGATACGGACGACGCCGGCGCGCCGCTTCTCATCGACGCGCATGGCTCCGAAGTCGTCGATCCGGTCTGGCAGCTCTACGACCACACGATACGCAAGGGCGGGCCGCAGCCCACCCTGATCGAATGGGACAACGACGTGCCCGACTGGCCGGTCCTCGCCGAAGAGGCCGCGCGCGCTGAGCGTATTCTCGGCAAGGTGCCGGCATGAGCCAGTCCGACTTCCGCGCCGCCCTGCTCGACCCAGAACGGCCCGCGCCGCCGGGCCTCACGGACCCGCAAGGCCGGCCCGCGGGGCGCCGCTTCGACGTCTACCGCAACAACGTCACCGTCTCGTTGACCGAAGCGCTCCGGCAGGCCTTCCCGGCGGTCCGCAAGCTGGTGGGAGACGAATTCTTCGCCGCGATGGCGCGCGATTTCCTCCGAGCCCATCCGCCGACCTCGCCGCTCCTGATGTTTTACGGCGACGCGATGCCCGGTTTCCTCGAAGCCTTCCCGCCGGTCGCCCATCTCGGCTACCTGCCCGACATCGCCCGGCTGGAACTCGCGTTCCGCCATTCCTACCATGCCGCCGACGCCGACCCCGTCGCGCCGGAAAAGCTGCAGGCGCTGTCCCCCGACGCGCTCGTCGCCGCGCGGCTGATCCTGACGCCCTCCGTCCGCCTGATCCGCTCGCGCTGGCCGATCCACGCGATCTGGTCGGCCAACATGCGCGGCACGCCCGCCCCGACAGTGGCCGAGGCCGAGGACGTCCTCGTCACCCGCCCGGACTACGATCCCGAACCGATGCGGTTGCCGCCGGGTGCGGCCCCCTTCGTCGCCGCACTGATGGCGGGCGAGACGGTCGGGACGGCGCTCGAACTCGGCCGGCGAATTCGACCTTGTCGCCACCCTCGGCCTTCTGATCGGCGCCCGCGCCATCGCCGCCGTCCAGACCGGAGATTGACCGCCATGCTCGCCCACTACGACCGCCTCGCGGGCGGACTCACCCGGATTGCCCCTGCCGTGCTGCCGACGCTCGCGCGATTTGCCTTCGCGGCGGTGCTGCTCGTCTATTTCTGGAACTCTGCCCGCACCAAGATCGGCGACGGGATCCTCGGCCTCTTCCGCCCCTCCGATGGCGCCTATATCCAGATCTTCCCCAAGGCTGTTGAGGCGGCCGGCTACGACTTCTCGCAACTCGGGCTCTTCCACTGGGCCGTCGCGCTCGCCGGGACCTGGGCCGAACTCCTCTTGCCACTCCTGATCGTGATCGGCCTGCTCACCAGGTTCGCCGCCCTCGGCATGATCGGCTTCGTTCTCGTCCAGAGCGCCACAGACATCCTCGGCCACGGCGTCGCGGGCGAGGATCTCGGCCGCTGGTTCGACGCGGCTTCGGGCTCGCTCATCCTCGACCAGCGGATGCTCTGGGTGTTTTTGCTGGCGACGCTGGTCCTGACCGGCGCCGGCCCGCTGTCACTTGATCGGCTTCTTGGACGCGGCCGGGGCTGAACCGTCGTTTCCGCAAAAACCTTGATTTTTGGCGGAAATCGCTCATCATTTCTCTGGCGTGAACGCCACTTTCCTACCGCTCCCTCCTCATGGGGCAGCCGGAAGACATGAAAGACCTGGCTGCACGGCCCCGGGCAATCGAGCTTGGGGAGACCAAAAAGGGAGTAAGACGGGATGGCCACCGGCACCGTGAAATGGTTCAATACGACGAAGGGCTTCGGCTTCATCGCCCCCGACGACGGCGGCAACGATGTGTTCGTGCATATCTCCGCGGTCGAGCGTGCGGGTCTCAAGACCCTCGCCGACAATCAGAAAGTGTCCTACGAGATGCAGTCCGGCCGCGATGGCCGCTCTTCCGCGGGCGATCTGAAACTGCTCTGAAACGCCTTCCGGCACCGGACGGCCCGCCCCCGCGCGGGCCGTTTCCTATTTTAGAACAAGGGCCTGGGTGTCTGTCTTCCAACCAAGATGGAACGAGGCGCCGTCGCGGATCACAGGCCGCTTCATCAGCGCGGGATACTGGCGAAGCTGTTCATCCGCATCAGCGCGACGCGCCTCCTCCGACAGTCCCCGCCATGTGGTCGAGGCCCGGTTGATCAGGCGATCGCCGAAGACATAGAGCAGTTCGCGGCGCTCCTCGGTGCTGAGCGGCTCGGCCCGGACATCGCGGAACGTGACGTCCCGCCCAGCGTCGCGAATCGCCTTCAGGGCCTTGCGGCAGGTGTCACAGCCGGGAAGGCTATAGAGGATCATCAGAACTCCGTTTCCGATGGCAGGCGAAGAGTGCGGCCCATACACCACAACACCGCGCGGGACGCAACCGGTCAGCGGGAAACCGCCGGCCCGCCGCGCCGGCGCGGGTCCGTCGGCGGAAATCTGTCGTAATCGGCAGGAATCCGACCCCGGCAGGGGCCGGACCGGGGGGTCCGCTTGACCCTATCCCGCACGCGTTCTAGCAAGATCAAAGCTGCTTGCGAGTATCCGTTTCACGGAATTTTCCCGACCAAAGACGAAGCCGCGCGGTCCTGCCCTCACGGGGCCGTGCAAGGGGGGCATATGACTGTTACAGACGAACTGATCGACCGGCTGTCGAGCGAGACTGGCCGGCGGTTGATGGAACGCGCGCGGACCGGACGGCGGCGGGCGCTGTCGAAGATCTCGCGCTGCTGCGTCACCATCACGCTGGACGGGCAGACGACGCGGGAAGTGCTTTTCGACCGCACGCCGACCATCGCGCAGATTCTCGACCAGGTGGGGCCGGAGGCGTTCATCGTCTCGGTCGGCATGAAGCGCCGGCCGCTTCGCGAACGGATCCGGCTGGCGCTCGCGGCGGAGTGACCGACGCGGCCCGGGCCGCACGCATCGGCGGCCGGCTCCGGGCCGCACGAATTCGGGCGGATATCGGCCCGGAACGGCAACGATCGCCGCTCGGAAGTACCTCTGTCTCCGATCAGGCCGGCCGAGTGCCCGAATTCGGCGCGAAATCGGCCACAAACTTGCCACATTCCCCGCGCCGACGCAGAGTTGGCGCCGGGTGAATGGGGTGAGGATCGGAATGATCGCGATTTCGGTCGAAGTCGGAACCAGTGATTTCATCGGACGGATGTGCCAGCGGCATCAGGCGCCGGCATTCGCTATCCGATTCACGGATTTTTCCGACCAAAGACCAAGCCGCGCGGTCCTGCCCTCACGAGACCGTACAAGGGGGGCACATGACGGTAACAGACAAACGGATCGACCGGCTGTCGAGGGAGACGGGCCGGCGGTTGATCGAACACGCGCGGACCGGGCGGCGGCGGGCGGTGGCGAGTATCTCGCGATGCTGCGTCACCGTCACGCTGGATGGGCAGACGACGCGCGAGGTGCTTTTCGAGCACACGCCGACGATCGCGCAGATCTTCGACCGGGTGGGGCCTGGGGTGTTCATCGTCTCGATCGGCATGAAGCACCGGCCACTCAGGGAACGGATCCGGCTGGCGCTCGCGGCGGAGTGACCGACGACGGCCCGGGCCGCCCGCATCGGCAGACGGCTCCGGGCCGCACGCGATTCGGGCGGATTTCGGCACGGATCGGCAACGATCGCAGCTCGAAAGAGCCTCTGTCTCCGATCATGCCGGCCTAATGCCGGAATTCGGTGCGAAATCGGCCACAAACTTGCCACATTCCCCGCGCCGGCGCAGAGTTAACGTCAGGTAAACGGGGTAAGGGTCGGAGTGCATGTGATGTCTGTCGAGAGCGGAAGCAACGATTTCATCGGTCGGATACGTCAACGTCATCAGGCGCCGGCATCGGCCGCACGGGAACCGGCGGTCCGCCGCACTTTCGTCGTCCACATCACCCGCGACGGCAAGACGGTCGAGGATCTCCTCTTCGACACCGCCCCCACGATCGGCGCCATCGCCGCGCGGACGGGAACCGAGGCCTACGTGATCTCGCTCGACGTGATCCAGCACCGGGACGAGGACCGCCTCGCGGCCGAGTGACGCCGGAACCGAACGGAATTCTCTCCACTCCCCGATGCACCGGCCGGCGCCCGCCGGCATGACATCGCCACCCGTGAGCATCCCCGGCGGACGAGCGGAGCTTCATCGCGTCGGTGGGGCCGAGGATCGCTTCGGGGGGCGGTGGAGCAGGAGGGCGCGGGCAGCCTCGTGGAGCCGGGGGCCCAGGGTCGGGTCCGCAAGGTCGGCCCGCGCCTCTTCCAGACCGGATATCCCGAAATGTTTGGCCGTGGGCGAGTGCCCAAGCGATGCCAGTTGCGGGAAAATGTACCACATCCAATGACTTAGCTTCCGCCCCGCGGTCAGTTCCGCAAGGGCCGTGGGCCAGGTTTCCGCCTGAGCGTCGTGGAAGCGCGAGAGGTCGGCCATAGGGAAAGTGTGCGGGAGTCCGGGGTCGGAATCACGCGGTTCCGGGCGTCGGGACTGCGTCTGACACGCGTATGGCATCCGTCCCGACAAGGCGCGCTGTGCGTTCGAGAGTCCGCTACGGTTGGATCGCGCCAAAGGACGGCGGCCCGGTATCGGGGCCCCACCCCTCTGCGCCAGAATTTCTTGTCACACCGGGCGGGCCGTGCCAACATTCTGACCAATCAATGAAAACGGGAGGGGGACGAATGAAACTCAGCATGGCCATGGCCGCTTTCTGCGCGCTGATCGCCGGTCCGGCATCGGCTGCGACCTACAACATCAACCTGTCGAACTTCGACGCGATAGGGTCCACGATCACCGGAACGATGACCTACAATGCGCTCGACGCCATCGGCGCGCCGGACAGTTTCAGCCTGACCATCTCGTCGCCTGCCTATCAGCCGTTCGACACGCCCATGCCGCAGACGCTGACGCAGAGCAACGCCCAGGCGACCTATATCGGGCTTGACGGGATGAACGCGCGGGCGACCGGGCTGACCTTCGACATGGATGCCGGACCCTTCTTCGCGATCGTCGGTGACCTCGGCATCAGCGGCAGCCCGATGGGGTTCTGCATCGGCGGCGTCGGAGCGAATTCGCTGAGCGGCTTTCCGGGGTTCTACCCATGCGAAGGCGGCATCGGCATCATCTCGCAAGGCTCGGTGGCCTCGCTTGGAAGCTCGACGGGCGTGATCCAGCTTGGCTCCGTCGCCACGCCGGTTCCCCTGCCCGCCGGCCTGCCCCTTATGGCGAGCGGGCTGGTCCTCTTGGCCTTCGTCCGGCGTCGCAAGGTGGCGTGAGGGCTATTCGGACTGCGAGGACCGGGCCGAGAGACGTGAAGTGCTTGTCCCGCGGAGTGAGGCGGGGCGGGCGCTCCCAGCTCTGGAGGATTGGGCGGGAAGGTGGTTCCGCAAGGAACGGGATTACACGCGTCGGGCGGAACGGGGCGAGAGCGTAGGAGCGTGTGAGATCGAAGCTTGCTCCTGCTAATAGTTCTTCCCCATTCGCCAAAGATCGGTTTCGGCAGCAATTCTCTTAATGATTCCCTTAACTATTTTATCGAGGTCGCTATCGACTGAATAAATCGCTGGAGATGAAAAGTTTACGCGACCTTCTTCCTTTAGTCGCTCAGCGACAGCCTTCCCCCCGTGTTTTCTTACCCCAGGTTTATACACCGCTATTGAATGCCCGCCCAGATCCCTAACAAGTCGAAAGCACGGAATATCGGTGTCTCCATCCCCAAGAAACAACATATTAGAGAATGGCACAGCTCTATCGCTGGGTTCCACGTACTTATTTACTTTGTCCTTATCCCAAACATCCAGAGACCCCTTGTTTATCCGGAACAGAAATTGTGTTTTAGTCGTATAGTTCACACCTAGCGCCGGATACTTGGCTACACCCTCATGATCATACCAAAAACCAGAAGCGTAAATTTTCTTAAAATGCGCGGCAATCTTCGTTCCCGCTATCATTTCTCGAAGACCGGACGAAACGATATAATGCTCAATTGCGATTTCATGCTCTCGGCCAAAGGCATCAATGCGGGCGAACCAATCCTCAACCCCCTCAAAAAGCTCAATGGTTTTTCCGAACTCCGAAAAGGCCTCTCGTTTCACGCTGACGCCCGCATGATCAGCCTGACGCAGCATTTGGCCCATGTAAATTAAGATCTCATCGCCATCCTGCTCGCGAGCAAGATCCTTAACTTCGCCCCAAAAATCACTCGGTTTCATTCCAAGTTTAGGTATGAAGTCATAGTTCTGCATATACCCAGGCGAAAGGGTGCCGTCAAAATCGTAGCAAATCGCAACCGTAATGTGTTTCCTTGCCAACTATTCTAGCTCCAAACTACTTCGAATTCCCGCCACTCGCCCTTAGACATGCCGGAATTCTCCTGCGTCACAACTTCACCTTTAAGGCGACGCTTCAAAACTTCAATCCCCTTCTGCGACAGCTGCGCGCCGCCCATCCGGTAGTCCTCGAACGCGCCGTAGGCCAAGGGCACCCAGTCCTTCACGATGCCGCACATCGCCTCGGCATAGGCGCGGATTTCGTACTGGGCGTGGGCATCGGCGCGCAGGCGGAGGAAGTGGAAGAGGTTGTGGAGGTCGATCTTCCAGTACCACTGCGTATAGACGTTCGCGGGCAGGTTCATGCGGGCAAGCTCCCGGGCAAGGCCCTTCTGGCCGTCGTCGCTGAGCATATCCTCGTAGTGGTCGTAGCTCCGCATCGCGTCGTCGCGGAGGATGTCGAGCACCCGCGCCGCCTCCTCGCCCTGCAAAAGCTCGCCCCGCCCCTGGTTGTTCACCGTGGATTGCGCCGCCAGATGTTCCGGCGCGGGGATGTAGAACTCGCGGTCGAGGATCGAGTAGCGGGCGGAGTATTCGTTCACGTTCGCGGTGCGGTGGCGGATCCACTGTCGGGCGACGAAGACCGGCAGCTTGACGTGGAACTTGACCTCGCACATCTCGAACGGGGTCGAGTGCCAGTGCCGCATGAGGTAGCGGATCAGGCCTTCGTCGTTCGACACCGCCTTGGTGCCGCGGCCGTAGCTGACGCGCGCGGCCTGCGTGATGGCGGCGTCGTCGCCCATGTAGTCGATGACGCGCACCAGCCCGTGGTCGAGCACCTCGTGCGCGACGTAGAGGTGGTTTTCCATGCCGTCGGACGTGGCGCGGAGGGTCGGCCGGGTCTGGCTGCGGGCCTCGTCGATCTCGGCCTGTTGCTCGGGGGTCAGGGTCATGGCGCTCTCCTCCTCGGTCGCGAATCGGGCCTACTATATCTATGGGCGGCAGGGCGGGACACTACGATAGACGGTGTTCCTCCGGAAATTTCCCCGGGGCACACGGAAATCTGCGAAGCCGGCGCTTGGCGGCGGGGGCGGCGGGCTGATAGGCTTCGTGGCCATGGCCGACAGGAGGGTGAGATGGCGCTGAAATATCTGCATACGATGGTGCGCGTGAAGGATCTGGAGACGTCGATGGCGTTCTACCGGCTTCTCGGGCTGGAGGAGACGCGGCGCTATGACAACGAGGGGGGGCGGTTCTCGCTCGTCTTCATGGCGCCGCCGGGGCAGCCCGAATGCCCGGTGGAGCTGACTTGGAACTGGGACGGCGACGAGGCGTTGCCGTCGGACAGCCGGCATTTCGGACATCTCGCCTACGAGGTCGACGACATCTACGCGACCTGCGCGCATCTGCAGGCCAATGGTGTGGTGATCAACCGGCCGCCGCGCGACGGGCACATGGCCTTCGTGCGCTCGCCCGACAACATTTCGGTGGAGCTCTTGCAGAAGGGCGCGGCCCTGGCGCCGGCCGAGCCCTGGGCAAGCATGGGGAATACCGGGCATTGGTGAGGCTTCTCGTCGCGCTGATCCTGACGGCAGCGCCGGCAGCGGCGGATTGCCGGCTGGCGCTGTTGCTCGCGCTCGACGTGTCGGCCTCGGTGGACGAGCGCGAGGATGGGTTGCAGCGCGGCGGGTTGGCACGGGCGCTGATCGCGCCGGCGGTGGTGGACGCGTTTCTCGCCGATCCGGAGCGGCGGGTCTGGCTTTCGGTCTACGAATGGAGCGGGCCCTACGCGCAGGCGGGGCTGATCGACTGGCTGGAGATCGCCTCGGAGGCGGATCTGGCGCTGGTGGCCGCGGTGCTGGCGGGAAGCGAGCGGAGCCACGACGACCAGCCGACGGCGATCGGCTACGCGCTCGGACATGCGGCGGGGCTCTTTCGCGCCGGGCCGGACTGCGCGGCGCGCACCATCGACGTCTCGGGCGACGGGCGCAACAACGATGGCTTTCCGCCGAACACGGCCTATCGCGCCTTTCCGCTGGCGGGGGTGACGGTGAACGGCCTCGCCGTCGCCGGGGGCGAGGCGGGGGTGGCTGACTACTACCGGACCGAGATGATCCGAGGGGCGGGGGCATTCGTGGTCGAGGCGGACGGCTTTCGCGACTATGAGCGGGCGATGCGGATGAAGCTCCTGCGCGAATTGCAGGGGCCGGTGATCGGAATGCTGGCGCCGGGCGCGCACGAATGATCCGGCTGGCGCTCCTCCTCGCGCTTCTGGCCGCGCCGGCGGGGGCGGCCTGCCGGCTGGCCCTTGCCCTCGGCATCGACGTGTCGCGGTCCGTCGATGCGCGGGATTTCGCGATCCAGCGCGACGGGCTCCTTGCGGCGCTCGCCGATCCGGTGATCGTGGACGCCTTCCTCAAGCCCGACGATCACGTCGCCTTCGCGGTCTACGAATGGTCGGGCCAGGCCTACCAGGAGGTGATCGTTGACTGGACCGTGGTCGAGAGCGTGGCCGACCTCTCCGGCATCCTCGACCGGATCGAGTGGCACGCGCGCGGGGCGGACCATCTGCCCACGGGCCTCGGCGCCGCGCTCGATTTCGGACGCGAGCTGATCGAACGCGCGCCGGTCTGCGCGGCCCGCACGCTTGACATGTCGGGCGACGGGCGCTCGAACGACGGGCGCGGTCCGGAGGAGGTCTTTGCCCGAGAGGATTTCGGCGATCTCCTGATCAACGGCCTGCCCATCGGCGGGCACGAAGCCGACATCGCCTTCTACTACCGCGCCCGGGTGATCCGCGGCCCCGGCGCCTTCATCGAGATCGCGCGGACCGAGGACGACTTTCCCCGCGCGATCCGCCGCAAGCTGGAGCGCGAACTGACCGAACAGCTCATCGGCCAGATGCTGGACGGCAGAGCCCCAGGGTAAGTGGAATGCAGCGCGCCGGAATTTAGGCTGCAACGGCAAGGCACCGATCACCAGTTGGACAGAGACCAGGTTCAAGAAACTCAATCGAAGCTGGCCCCATTCATCCCTCCAGTCGAGCGGCGACGCGCGATGCCTGCACAGGATCCGGGCACAGGTAGCGGGACCGGTCGCGGACGCGCATCCGCACACCCTCGGCGCCGTGCGATCAGGTCAACCACGCCATATTCCGGCACCGGCGCGCGCTCAGTAGATATACCGGATCTGGTCGGTCCAGAACCGCTCCATGCGCTTGAGGAGCGTGTTGACGTCGTCGCCGCCGGAAAATCCGATGACACCGCGCGTCTCCAGCACCTCGGCATGGCGGCGGAAGAGGGCCGAGACCGAGTCGCGCACCGCCCTGCCCTTCGCCGTCAGCCGCACCCGGACCGAGCGCCGGTCGACCTCGCAGCGTTCGTGGTGCATGTAGCCCGCTTCCACCAGCTTCTTGAGGTTGTAGCTCACGTTGGAGCCCTGGTAGTAGCCGCGGCTTTTCAGCTCGCCCGCCGTCACCTCGTGTTCGCCGATATTGAACAGCAAAAGCGCCTGCACCGCGTTGATCTCGATCTGGCCAAGTCGCTCGAATTCGTCCTTGATCACGTCGAGCAGGAGCCGGTGCAGCCGTTCCACCAGACCGAGCGTCTCCAGGTAGTGTTCCATCACCCCGTCGCGGGGCCGTTCCTCGACCGTTGCATGAAGGGTCATCACTCTCTCCGCCTTTTCTGCTGCCCGGGACGCAGGTTGGGCGGAAAGGACAAAATTTCGGTTAAAAGCTCCGAATGCGCCAATTCAGGGCGCGAAATTGCGCTCGGCGCGCGCGAAGACGCCGATCTCGTCGATGAGACCGGCGAAGCGCTCGGGCGCGCGGGCAGCGCCGGTGATCCAGGGATAGAGATCCTGATCGTTCTCTCCCAGGAGCGCGTCGAAGAGGTCGAGGGCCGAGGGCGCCATCGCCGCCAGACGCAACTCGGCGAAGGGGCCGAGGATCAGGTCCATCTCTTTCGTGCCCCGCCGCCACGACCGCATGGTCATGCGCTTGAGCCGGTTCGCCGCCGCCTCGGTCATGCGGCCTCGCTCGTCAGCGCGAGGCGGAGCCGGGATTCGAGCCGGCCGAGCCGGTCGGCAAGATCGCTCATCTCGGTCCGGATCTGGCGGATCTCCGGCAGGAGCGCGGCGCTCTCGGCCGACATGGCCGGGCGTATGTCCGGGCCTTCGATGCCGTCGCCCACGCCGGTCAGGAGCCACATGAGCGAGACGTTTAGCATGCCGGCGAGCATCTGCAGGCGGTTTGCGCGCGGCTCCTTCAGGTCGCCCTCCCAACCTTCGATGACCTTGGTGCGGACGCCGAGCCGCTGGGCGAGATCCTTCTGGCTGAGGCCCATCGCCTCGCGGGCGCCGGCAAGACGGTCTCCGAAGGTCGCGGCTTCCTCGCTGTACCAGTTGTCGGTCTGCCGGTCAGTGTCTTGCTTCACCTTGGTGGTCATCGGGGTAATCCTTCCTGTAGTCTAGGCTTGGGCGCGGTGGCCCGAAGTCGCTTGAACGGGATGCGCCCGCAAACTAAGACATGGGCCCGGCGAATACAAACCGGAGTTCCGACCAATGCCGTTCATTTCCGACACGCTGGCCCGCGTCAAACCGTCGCCCACCATCGCGGTGACCAACAAGGCGCGCGAGCTGAAGGCGGCCGGAAAGGATGTGATCGGCCTCGGCGCCGGGGAACCGGATTTCGACACGCCCGACAACATCAAGGCCGCCGCGAAGCGCGCCATCGACGAAGGCAAGACGAAATACACCGCCGTCGACGGCATCCCCGAGCTGAAGGACGCGATCTGCCGGCAAATTCGCGCGGGAGAACGGCCTGAGCTACACGCCGAACCAGATCACGGTCGGCACCGGCGGCAAGCAGACGCTTTACAACGCGCTGGTGGCGACGCTGAACCCCGGCGACGAGGTCGATCATCCCCGCGCCCTACTGGGTCAGCTATCCCGACATGGTGCTGCTGGCCGGCGGCACGCCGGTGCCGGTCGTGGCCGGGATCGAGACGGATTTCAAGCTGACGCCGGCGCAGCTCGACGCGGCGATCACGCCGAAGACCAAGTGGTTCATCTTCAACTCGCCCTCGAACCCGACCGGCGCGGGCTATACCCGGGCCGAGCTGAAGGCGCTGACCGACGTGCTGATGAGCCATCCCCATGTCTGGGTGATGTCGGACGACATGTACGAACACCTCGTCTTCGACGATTTCGAATTCGTCACGCCGGCGCAGGTGGAACCCGGCCTCTACGACCGCACGCTGACCTGCAACGGCGTCTCCAAGGCCTATGCGATGACCGGCTGGCGGATCGGCTATGCGGCCGGACCGGTCGAACTGATCAAGGCGATGGGGACGGTGCAGTCGCAATCGACCTCGAACCCCTGCTCGATCGCGCAATACGCGGCGGTCGAGGCGCTGAACGGGCCGCAGGACTTCCTTGCCGAGAACAGGAAGATCTTCCAGCGCCGCCGCGACCTCGTCGTGTCGATGCTGAACCAGGCCAAGGGGATCAAGTGCCCGCGGCCCGAGGGTGCCTTCTACGTCTACCCGGACATCTCGGGCTGCATCGGCAAGACCTCGGCCGGCGGCGCGACGATTTCGGACGACGAGGCCTTCGCCACGGCGCTCCTGGAGGAAACCGGGGTGGCCGTCGTCTTCGGGGCGGCCTTCGGGCTTTCGCCGAACTTCCGCGTCAGCTACGCTACCTCGGAAGCGGCGCTCGAAGAAGCGTGCGGACGGATCCAGGCGTTCTGCGCCGGTCTGCGCTGAGGGGAGAGGCATGGCGGGCGATCTGCCGGACTATTATTTCCGCATCCGCGAGAACGGTGCCGCGGTCTTCCGGATAGACACGGAGAACCGCCAGCGGCGGATCGAGATGGACCAGATCGCCCTCGTCAACGTCAAGAACGGCGAGATCCGGTCCCATGGCGACCGGGTGCTGTCGGAGACCGACATGCGGACGATCCGCGACTGGATGGCCGCGCGGCAGGCGCTGCTCGCCCGGCGCGACATCGACGACATCCACCGCGCGGTCGACTACCTCAACCTGACCACGCAATGGGCGCAGTCGAAGGCGGCGGACGCCCAGCTCGAAGAGGTGACGGACGCGCTCTTGCTGGCGATGCACGACCTGCGCTCGGTCCTCGGTGCGGAAGAAGTCCGAGCGGCTGATGAAGGCCGCAGACGAGACCGGGGCGGGCGAGACCGGGGCGAGCGAGACCTGACGGCAGCGCCTGCTGCGGCGATGTCATCCGATTGCGGCGCCCTCGCGGGCGCCAAGAGATATCTCACCCCCGCCTTCGGCCGGGGGCTCGGGCGGCCTCCGGCGGGGATATTTGACCCAAGTGGAAGCCGTGGCGCGCATTTTCCATTCACCTTGCCGGAAATATCCCCGCCGGAGGCATCCGCTGCGCGGCGCGCGGCGGCGGAAAAACGCGTGACGCCGCAAGGCGTCTCAATCCGGTCTCTGACGGCTCGCCCGCGGAGGTCAGGCGGCCAGGACCGATTCCCGGCCCCAGCGGCCCCAGAAGCGGATCATCAAGAGCGCCGCGGCCACCGCGAGGCCAACGACGAGGCCGAGCCAGAGCCCGGTGCCGCCGAGTCCGAGCGGGAAGGCGAGCGCATAGCTCGCCGGGATGCCGATCAGCCAGTAGCTGACCGAGGCGATGACCATCGGCACCCGCGTGTCCTGGACCCCACGCAGGAGGCCGAGCGCCATCACCTGGGCGCTGTCGGCAAGCTGGAACAGCGCCGCCACCGCGAGGAGCGTTGCCGCATAGGCGGTGATCGCCGGCGCCTGGGGGTTCGCGGGGTCGAGAAAGAGCCGGATGATCGGTTCGGGCACAGTGAGGAAGACCACGACAACCAGCCCCGCGAGGCCGAGCGACATTCCGATTGCCGTCAGCGCCCCGTCCCTCAGGCCCGCACCATCGCCTTCGCCCCGCGCCCGCCCGGTCCGCACCGTCGCCGCGTTCGAGAGGCCGAGATGCGCCATGAAGGTGACCGCGGCGATTTCGAGCGCGATCCCGTGGGCGGCAAGCTCCATCGTGCCGATCCAGCCCATCATCAGCGCCGCCGCCTCGAAAAGCCCGCCTTCGAAGAGGCCGGTCAATCCGATCGGCCAGCCGAGCCGGTAGACCTGGTGGAAGGCCGGCCAGTCCGGCCGCCAGAAGCGCTGGAAGAGGTGGAAGCGGCGCAGCGCCGGCTGGAACTCGGCATAGAGGGCCATTACCGCGACGGTCAGGATCTGGGTGCCGACCGAGGCGATCGCGGCGCCCTTCACGCCCAGCTCCGGCGCGCCCCAGTTGCCGAAGATCAGCGCCCAGTTCAGCCCGATATTGAGCACCACCCCGGCAAGCGTCGCCCAGAGCACCACACCTGCCCGTTCCAGCGCCGAAAGGTAGCTCTTGAGCGCCATGATCAGCAGCGCCGGCACCATGCCCGCACCCGCAATGCGGAGGTAGTCCTGCGCGAGGGCGGCGACGCGCTCGTCCTGCCCGAGTGCCAGCAGGATCGGCCCCGACCAGAACATGACCGGATAGATCGCGAATCCGTAGAGGATCGAGAGCCAAAGCCCCATCCGCGTGTCGCGGCGGACCTGCGTCTCGTCGCCCCGCCCCAGCGCCGAGGCGACCATCGGCATCACCGCCTGGGCGAAGCCCGAGCCGAGGATGAAAAGGATGAAGAAGGTCGATGCGCCAAGGACGACGGCGGCCAGTTCGGTGACCCCGTACCAGCCCACCATCACCGTGTCGGTGACATGCAGCGCCATCTGCGCGAGATTCGAGCCGATGAGCGGCAATCCCAGCGCCAGAAGCGCCCGCGCATGGGCGGTATATGTCATTCTCTCCCTCATTCCCGACGCTTACGCCCGGAGCCGGCCAAGGTCCAGAGCGCGCGACAGTCGGGTCAGTTGGGCAGGCCCGGCGCGCCCTGCCAGGCGGCTTCGGCCACCCCGGCGGGGGGCCGGCCGAGATGGGCGCTGACCATCGCCGGGTCGGCGTCCTCGATCCGGGTGAACCCCGCGCGTTCGGAAATCTTGCGGATCGCGAGGTTGGAGGTGAGGTAGTAGATCCAGGTCTCCCAAACCCCGCGCCGGCGCGCCTCGGCGACCGCCGCGTCGAAAAGCGCCGCACCGATGCCGCGACGCTGCCAGGCATCCTCGACCGACAGCGCGATCTCGGCCACCGGCCGGGGGCCGGGGCGAATGTGAAGCTCCGCCATGCCGCAAAGATGCGCGCCCGACCGCGCCTCGATCAGAGTGGCCGGCGAGGTCCGCGCGGCATATTTCTCGATCGCCGCGTCCGACGTCCAGCCGAGGAACCGGTTCATCCGGGTTTCGGGCCCGAGCCGGAGGAGGTGGTCGCGGAGGCGGTCGCGCCAGCCCCGGCGAACCGGCAGGGCCAGGGGTGGAATCGTGGAAAGCGTGAGGCCTGGAACAATCTCAGCCTGCATCGGGGTCACTCGTTTCTGCGCGCGCAATGCTGCAGCGCAGAATAAAGATGGGGGCAAAGCGGGCGGAATGAAATACCCAACACCCGCAGGCGGCGAAGTCCCGCCCTGCAGGGCACGGTGTCGCCCCGCCCTGCCTGGTTTTCTGGCAGGCCGGAGATGCATTTTCAGGCGGAAAGCCCGGGGGTCGGCGGGCTTAGCCGGCGTCGTGCGGCGAGTCGCCCCCGCTGCCGGCCGGCTTCGCGCGCGGCTTTTTCCGTCGCGCCCGCGCCGGGGGCGCCGCTTCGGCCGCCTCCTCGCCCTCGGCGCGCACCCGGCGCATGTCGGGATGCAGCGAGGCGCCGAGGATATGGTCGGAGCTTTGCACCACATGGCTCGCCCGGCCGACGATCAGCGGATCGGGCGCCTGCGCGACATCGGGGTCCTTGCCGGGATAATCGAGCGAGGCGAGGAAGTGGCGCATGCAATTCAGCCGCGCCCGCTTCTTGTCGTTCGACTTGACGATGGTCCAGGGCGCGTCGGCGGTGTCGGTGTAGAAGAACATCGCCTCCTTCGCCTCGGTATAGTCGTCCCACTTGTCGAGCGACGCCTTGTCGATCGGGCTGAGCTTCCAGCGCTTCAGCGGATCGGTTTCGCGACTCTCGAAGCGGCGGCGCTGTTCCTCCGGCGTCACCGAGAACCAGTACTTGTAAAGCCGGATGCCCGACCGGACGAGCATCCGCTCCAACTCCGGCACCTGGCGCATGAATTCGAGGTAGTCGGTCGGCGAGCAGAAGCCCATGACCCGCTCGACCCCGGCGCGGTTGTACCAGGAACGGTCGTAGAACACCATTTCGCCGGCGGTCGGCAGATGCTCGATGTAGCGCTGGAAGAACCATTGGCCCTTCTCCGGGTCCGACGGCTTGTTGAGCGCCACGACCCGGGCGAAGCGCGGGTTCAGATGCTCCATGTAGCGTTTGATGGTGCCGCCCTTGCCGGCGGCGTCGCGGCCCTCGAAGAGGATGACGAACTTCTGCCCGGTCTCCTGCGCCCAGAGCTGGACCTTCAGAAGCTCGGCCTGCAGGCGCGCCTTCTCGGCCTCGTAGGCGCCGCGCGCCATCTTGCGCCCGTAAGGATAGGTGCCGCTTTCGAAGGCGTGGCGGATGGCGTCGGCATTCACGACGGGAAAGGCCTTCGGTCCCTTCGCGGCCGCGCCGTTGGGCGACTTGCGGCCCTTGGCCGACGTCGCTGCGCGGTCAGGCTGCACTGCCGGTCCTGCCGGCGCTTCCGCACCCCTCACCGTCTCCACCGCTTCACCGGCCGCTTGAGTCACCTCATCCGTCATCTCGCTCCTCCGTTCCTTTGCGAACCGGAGAATGCTGGCACTTTTTTGTGAGGACGACCTTGATTGGGGTCAAGTAGCAGCAATAACGGCCATGTCTGTTGCGGTTAATCCATCTGAATCGTCTCGAGGTGGTGGGCGATGGCCAGGATGCGTCCTCCCGTGATCGCCTCCGCGCCGCGCGGGGACTACCGTTCCGCGCGCCTTCGCGCTACCGATGAGGCGACCAAGCCCCGGGAGAAGACCATGCTGACCATCTACGGCGTCTACCGCAGCCGCGCCTCGCGCAACTTCTGGCTCCTGAACGAGCTCGACATGACGCACGAGCATGTCCCGGTGATCCAGGGCTACCGGCTGCCCGATCCCGAGGCCGAGGATGCGCCGTTCAACACGCTCTCGCCCGGTTTCCTGTCGATCAGCCCGGCCGGCGCGGTGCCGGTCCTGAAGGACGGCGATTTTGTCCTGTCGGAATCACTCGCGATGAACCTCTACATCGCCCGCAAGGCCGGCGGCCCGCTGGCCCCCGCCGACGAGAAGGAAAACGCGCTGATGGAGCAATGGGCGCTTTACGGCGTGACCGCGATCGAGGCCCACGCGCTCGCCATCATGTACGCCCATGCCGAGGGCCGCGCGAAAAGCCCCGAAGGCCAGGCCGAGATCGCCTCGGAGGAGGCACGCCTGCGCCGCCCGCTCGGCGTCCTCAACTCGCATCTGCGCGAGCACCGCCACATGGTCGGCGGCCGCTTCACCGTGGCCGACATCAACATGGCCGAGGTCGTACGCTACGCCCAAGCCGAGCCTCGGCTCCTGTCCGCCTATCCCGAGATCGAGGCCTGGCTCTCCGCCTGTCACGCCCGCCCCGCCTTCAAGGCGATGTGGGAAAAGCGACTGGCGGAGCCGGCGTAAGTTCGAACCTCAGGGACAGACCGATCAGCGGCGGGTTTGAGCCCGCTGCTGACATCGCGTTCAAGATAGTCCATGTGTCAAAGCGCCGACGCGATACTCTCGTAGTGCGGCCGCAACTCGATCCAGCGCGCTTTCCAGTTCGACGGTTCTGACCAGCGCACGAGCCTGTGCAAGTCTTCCGCGTGAGCCTGCCAGCCGGCGCCATGACCGCCAATTTCGGCCAGCGGGATGCCGCGTTCCTCGATCACCAGCCGTGTGGCGTCGCCCTCGACAGTAAGCCTTGCTTCGATCACGGTCTCGTCGGCTGTGCCAGGCATCATGCTCAGCAAGAGCCGATGCGGCGGCTCGCATTCCTCCACTCGTCCCTCACCGGTCCATCCACTGGTAAAGCTGGCCGTGAAAGCGCCGTGAAGCTGCAAATCGCCCTCGATCGTCGCGATCCATCTGGCCAGCCGCTCCGGGTCGGCAATTGCGGACCAAAGATCCTCTGGATGGGTTGGGTAAAGGGAGTCCATCTGCACGGCCCCTTTGCCCCCACCGAGGTTGCGCAAGCTGCCGCTCACGGAGAGCGATCGGTTCTCTTCGGTCATGTCGTATCCCCCCTTGCTTTCTTGCCACGTGCAATTTCCGTGTGAAGTGCTTCCATTCGGTGCTGCCACAGGGCGCGATACGGCTCCAACCATTCATCCAGAGCGGCGAGCGGCTGGGGGGACAGACTGTAGACCCGCGATTGCCCGACCTGCCGCGCCTCGACCAAGCCCGCCTCACGCAGGACACGAAGGTGTCTGGAGACACCCGGGCGCGCGATAGGCAGCGATGCGGCAAGCTCGTTGACGCTTGCAGGGTGGTGGCGAAGCCGGTCGAGCAGGTCCCTGCGGTGACCGTCGCTGATCGCGTTCAATACAGTTTGCATCTACTTATGTAACCCAGTGCGTACATATCGCCAATGCGTAACATTAGGTGTACATAAAGGTCAATACGGAATCTCGCAGCCCGTATCCTCGCTCCGGCGTCGAAGTTTCGCTTCGTCCCGCAATGTGGCCCTTTGACACGCCCGCCCCGCCTTCAAGGCGATGTGGGAAAAGCGGCTGGCAGAGCCGGCATAGGTTCGGATTTCAGGGACAACTCGATCAGCGGCGGGTTTGAGCCCGAACAGCTGGGTGCAGCGTCATCACCGAATGGGCGCATCGCATGGCAATGCCGACCGTCCGGAAATTGTCATGCTAGCTCCTTCCTGATTGCGCGACCGCGTCTTCATAGGCTTTCTTCAAGCGCTGACGAACGGATCCGTCTGTGGGGAGTTTTCCCCCTCTCAAGTGGGTTTCTCGGAGCTCATCCATGAAATCAGTCCAGAGCTCCGGGCCACCATCCTCCAATACTTTGGCTCGCGCGCCGAGTTCATCTGACACCGGCAAGAAGTGACGGCCCCACACGGACAATTGCGCAAGGACCGGCACAAGAGAGATGCCCATCTCGGTCAGGCTGTAGATCACGCGTTGCTTGTGCGCTGGGTCAGGCGATTTGCTCAGGACGCCGCATTGCACCAAACGATCCAGCCTGTCCGACAGGATGTTCGACGCGACCCCCTCCTGTGATTTCGTCAGCAACTCGCGGAAATGGCGCTTGTTGCCGAACACGATGTCCCGGATGACCAATAGGCTCCATTTGTCACCGAGCACCTCCAGCGACAGATTGATCGGGCAGCCGGATCGCTGCGTATTTCTCAGGCGCGAACTCATGCCGGCAACGTAGCTATTCCGTATCAAGTATACAACTGGTTGCATTTCTAGTATGGAATAGAGAGAGCTGCGCATAGCAAGGAGATTCGACATGAAGGAGACGAGAACTCTGTTCATCCAAGGGGCTGGTGAGGGTGCCTATGACGAAGACAGCGCTCTCGCGGACTTCCTGCGTAGCCTGGAGGACGACCCCGGCGACCTTGCATATCCGAAGATCGAAGGCCTTGAGATGATAGATTGGGCGAAGACCCGCAAGGAACTGTCAGATGCGTTGGCCGATCTGGTGGACGGTGGATGTGTCGTCGCCCATTCGCTTGGTGGTGCGGCTATCCTGAAACTCCTTTCCGAACAGCCCGACGCCGCCAGGATCGGCGGGCTCTTCCTCGTCGCAACACCCTACAAGGTCACGGATGGAGAGTGGGGGACCGATGAATTCGCGATCGACCTCGACTTCGCCGGAAGGCTGCCCGATTGCGGGACGATCAGGCTTTATCACAGCCGCGATGACGAGTTCGTGCCAGTGGATCACATCGACCGATACGGCGAGAAACTCCCCGGCGCAGTCGCCTCCGTCCTGAACGGATACGGCCACCAGTTTTCATCGAAGCCGTTTCGGGAACTCGCGGAAGACATCGAGAAGATGAGAGCTCGAGCCGGCTGATCGGTCGACCCGAGGGAATGGTGTGCGGTGTCCGGTTTGAGGCCGCTTCCAGCCATGCGACTGGGTGACTCGATTGGCGGCATTGACCCGCATGGTGTGAGTTCCAGTGATGCCCATCTTCGCGCGTGCAGCAAAAGTCCGGCCTCACCGGCTGCTCCGCGGCGTTGTCATGCTCGTTCAAACGGTCGGAGCGGGCCGCAAAGCGACCGCTGGATTCTCCCGCCTCAGCCCGGCTTCCGCGCGACGAAGTCGATCAGCGCAGAGCGCCCTGAATGGCCCCGCCCCTCGTCCACTTCGGCATCGAAATCCTCGGCCCGCAGCACCTCGTAGCCCGCGAAACTCTCCCGCAGGAGGTCGAGCGTATACATGTTCTCGCGGAAGGGCGGCCCGCCCGTCCCGTAATCCACCTGCCGCGGCGCGTAGCCGTGGAGGAGTAAAAGGCCGCCAGGCCTCAGCGCCCGGTCGAGCCGGTCGAACAGCTCCGCCCTGCCGTCGGGACCGACGAACTGGATGAAGATCCCCGCCACCACGTCGAAGTGGCGTGACCAGTCCCAGCCGTCGATGTCGCAGAGGTTGAACTCGACCTCCACGCCCCGCTCCGCCGCGAGCGTCCGCGCCTTCTCCACCGCGTTCGCCGCCGGGTCGAAGGCAGTGACCCGCATCCCCTGCCCGGCGAGCCAGACCGAATTCCGCCCCTCGCCGTCGGCGACGCACAGCACGCTTTGCGCCCGGCTCCGACAAAAGGCGCCGCGCGGTGCAGGAAATCCGCGGGCTCGGTCCCGAAAAGGTATTCCTTCTCGGCATAGCGTTCGTTCCACATCGCGACGCTCCCTTGTGGCGCGGACCCGGCAGGGCCCAACATTTCGCGGGCAACCGCCCCGGTGCACCGGGCACACCCGCTTGCCCCGCCGGCCCCCGCATGGTCTAATCCCGCCTCAATCAAAAAGACGAGCAGAGCGCATGGCGAACGACTTCTTTTCCGGCCAGCCGGACGACTACGACGCCTCCTCCATCGAGGTGCTCGAAGGGCTGGAGCCTGTCCGCAAGCGCCCCGGCATGTATATCGGCGGCACCGACGAACGCGCGCTCCATCACCTCGTCGCCGAGGTCCTCGACAACTCGATGGACGAGGCCGTGGCCGGCCACGCCACCCGGATCGAGGTGGAGCTGCACGACGACTTCTCCGTCACCATCCGCGACAACGGCCGCGGCATCCCGGTCGACCCGCACCCGAAATTCCCCGGCAAGTCGCGCGCTCGAGGTCATCCTCTGCACCCTCCACTCCGGCGGCAAGTTCTCCGGCAAGGCCTACGAGACCTCCGGCGGCCTGCACGGCGTCGGCGTCTCGGTCGTCAACGCGCTCTCCGATCAGCATGGTGGTCGAGGTCGCGCGCAACAAGGAGCTCTACGAACAGCACTTCTCCCGCGGCATCCCGCAGGGCCCGATCCGCAAGATCGGCGCCGCCCCGAACCGGCGCGGCACCACCGTCACCTTCCATGCCGACGAGGAGATCTTCGGCCACCACCGCTTCAAGCCCGCCCGGCTGCTGAAGATGGTGCGCTCCAAGGCCTATCTCTTCTCCGGCGTCGAGATCCGCTGGAAATCCGCCATCGACGACGGCGAGACGCCGCTCGAGGCCACCTTCCACTTCCCCGGCGGTCTCTCCGACTACCTCGCCGAAAACGCTCGAAGGCCCACGACCTATGCCGACCGCCCCTTCGCCGGCAAGGTCAGCTTCCAGGAAAAGTTCGGCGAGCCCGGCTAGGTCGAATGGGCGATCAACTGGACGCCGTCGCGCGACGGCTTCATCCAGTCCTACTGCAACACCGTGCCCACGCCCGAGGGCGGCACGCACGAGGCCGGGCTTCTGGGCCGCGATCCTCAAGGGCATCCGCGCCTATGGCGAGCTCGTCGAAGAACCGCAAGGCCGAGCAGATCACCCGCGACGACCTGATGACCGGCGGCTGCGCGCTGGTCTCGTGCTTCATCCGCGAGCCGCATTCGTCGGCCAGACCAAGGACCGCCTCGCCACCGAGACCGCCGCCCGCATGATCGAAGGCGCGGTGCGCGACCATTTCGACAACTGGCTGGCGGCCGACCCCAAATCCGCCGGCGCGATCCTCGATTTCCTCGTCCTGCGCGCCGAGGAACGCCTGCGCCGCCGGCAGGAGAAGGAAACCGCGCGCAAGACCGCGACCAAGAAGCTGCGCCTGCCCGGCAAGCTCGTCGATTGCTCCGCCACCAGCCGCGAGGGGACCGAGCTGTTCATCGTCGAGGGCGACAGCGCCGGCGGCTCCGCCAAGATGGCGCGCGACCGCAAGACCCAGGCGCTCCTGCCGCTCCGCGGCAAGATCCTCAACGTCCTCGGCGCGGCCTCCTCGAAGCTCGGCTCCAACCCGGAAATCCCCGACCTCTCCCAGGCGCTCGGCTGCGGCATGGGCACGCGGTTCAACGTCGACGACCTGCGCTACGACAAGATCATCATCATGACCGACGCCGACGTCGACGGCGCCCATATCGCCTCGCTCCTGATGACCTTCTTCTTCACCCAGATGCGGCCGATGATCGACAAGGGCCACCTCTACCTCGCCTGCCCGCCGCTCTACCGGCTGACGCAAGGCGCCAAACGCGCTCTACGTCGCCGACGATGCCGAGAAGGAGCGGATGCTGGCCAAGGGCCTCGGCGGCAAGGGCAAGATCGACGTCCAGCGCTTCAAGGGCCTGGGCGAGATGGACGCCAAGGACCTCAAGGACACCACCATGAACCCCGAGACCCGCAAGCTGATCCGCGTGACCATCGACGACGACGTCCCGGGCGAGACCGGCGACCTCGTGGAGCGGCTGATGGGCAAGAAGCCGGAATTGCGGTTCCAGTATATCAGGAGAACGCGCGGTTCGTGGAGGAGTTGGATGTGTGAGGGGTACAAATTAGTTGTTCGGTATTGAAGAGCAGCTTTCAACCGTAAGAGCATCTGCATGGTCGACAATAGAGTTATGCAAAGAATCCATCGGCAGGCTTCACTATGACACCGAAGTTAATTCATTGGTTCGTGAGACGATCGGCCGCCTCTCTTTGCATCTAGATTATGTCACACGCGGCGTCGACTGCACAATCGGAGTGGAGCTTCAGGAGTGCGCTCAAATTCTAATGCGAAGTTCTTTCGAGGCAGCAGGAAAGATACTATTCATATCACTTCAACCAAAAGAGACACAAACCGAAACTGCGCAAGAACTTATCACAATACTTAGTGAAATATATCATAGAAGAAACAAAGAGCGCGCCGGACACGCGGCGAATTTCGCAAAAACAAACAGAGATGATGACTCTGCGATCATTTACGAGCATATAGCGAAGTCGCCCGACATTTGCGCGTCGACCCTCACTCGATCGGAGAGGAAGATTATTGAGCAAAAGTGGTCTTTTACTACGATTATATCGTGGACCCAAAACCGCTTTTGCGCCCTCGGAATTGATTTTCCTTTCTCTTCAATTCTATACGACTATGGAATGAGCAGTCACCTGCTTCACGCAGATGGAATTGCACTTGACCTTGAATTGGATCAAGCTACTCGTCCCGTCAAAGAGGCAGAGATAAAGATACTGCTGAAGCTTGCAAGATCTACACCAACGCCACATCCTGCTGGATGTTATCAGCGCTCGGCGTTTCCCACTTGATGAGCGACGATCTGAAAGGAATGAAACCAGCCTTGGATCAATTCAGAATGTTCTTTGATCTATCAAAGCCATTCTAGAAGAATTTATGAGATCCCAACGAAATTTCTATGCTTCCCAAAGCACTTGAGATTGAATGTTGGTATTTCTTGCCGAAGAGCGCGTTTTCCTAGTCATGATATCTTCATCCCGCCCAATTTGTCCCGCGACAAATCGGGCCGCGCCTGCCTGCCCCCGGCAGGCGCGTATCCGCGCCCGCCCAGGCAGTCGCGCCCCGATTTCGAACGCACGGCGATAACGGAGCCCCCCTTGGCCTGCGGCTTGCGCCTGCGGCCAATCGGACCGGGGAAAGGTCCACTGGACCTTTCCCACTCGGTCCTCCAGAACGGTTGAAACCCCTCCGCCCCTCCCCCACACTCGCGCCCGAACGAACTCGAGGAGGCCCGACATGACCCACGTCACCGGCGGATGCCTTTGCGGCGCGGTGCGGCTCACCGCGACCGGGCGAGCCCTACCGGGTCGGGCTCTGCCACTGTCTCGACTGCCGCAAGCATCATGGCGCTCTCTTCCACGCCTCGGCGATCTTCCCCGAGGCCGCCGTGACCGTCACCGGCGACACGCAGAGCTTCAGGGGCCGGCATTTCTGCCCCGAATGCGGCTCCCCGGTCTTCGGCCGCTCGGGCGACGAGGTCGAGGTCAATCTCGGCTCCCTCGACGCGCCCGACCGCTTCACCCCGACCTACGAGCTCTGGACGATCCGCCGCGAGCACTGGCTGCCGCCCTTCCCGCTCCGCCACCATTACGCCCGCGACCGCGAGGGAACGGGCCGCTCCGAGGACTAGGCGCTGCGCCCACGGCGGGTGGCCCGATATCCTCCACGTCCCGCGGCGCCGTGGGCTCCGTCATCCGCCGCCCCTTGTCGGCCTCCCGTCCGGGGCTTAAATTGACCTATGCGGAGGCGACGCGCCGGAGGAACCGGATCCGTCGCCCTGCTGCCCATCGGGATCATCGCCCTGTCCTTGCGGACAGGCTCCCCTGACACCCCCCTGAGCATCGATCCGTCCGGCATGGGCCGGGCGGCACTCACGCCAAAGGGAAGATCATGTCCAAGGAAAAGAGCCGCGGCAACAAGGAAGCCAAGAAGCCGAAGAAGGAAAAGCCGAAGGTCCTCGCCACCGCGAATTCCGGCGCCGGCAAGGCCGATACCGTGATCGCGGGCAAGAAGATCAAGTAACCGCGCGGGACGGGTCCGCGCCCCGGCGCGGGCCCGCGCCCTTTCGCCTCACCCTCTCGCACCGGCCTCCGCGCCCCCCCATATCAGGGACGACGCAGAAGGAGGCTCCCATGTCCTACACGATCGACCGTCTCATCCCCGGCATCGGCATCGACGAGGCGGATACCCGCACCCGTGCCGCGCTTGCCGCGAAGGGGTTCGGTGTGCTGACCGAGATCGACGTCGCCCAGACGATGAAGAAGAAGCTCGACCGCGAGATGACCCCCTACCGCATCCTCGGCGCCTGCAATCCCGGCATGGCGTGGGAGGCGGTCGGCATGGAGCCCCGCGTCGGCGCGATGTTGCCCTGCAACGTGATCCTGCGTGCGGTCGGGGACGGGGTCGAGGTCAGCGCCATCGACCCCGTCGCCTCGATGTCGGCGATCGACAACGCCGCCTTGACGAAGGTCGCCCATCAGGTCCGCGACATGCTGGCCGAGGTCGTCGCGGCGGTCTGACCCGTCGCCGCCGAGGCACCTCTCTACCCCGGCAAGCCGGTGGTGGACCTGATGCGAATGCTCAGACGCCCTCCTCGACCTGGCGGTCGTATTCCGCCGCATCGTACCATCCGAGCGAGGCAGCGACCTCGCCGCCATCGGTCAGCGTCCATTCCTCCCATCCCGGCAGCTTGGCCCGCTTGCCGGTCCGGCTGTGGGTGCCTTCGAGCGTCCAGGCGAAAAGCGCGTGATCGCCCGACAGGCGGAAGCTGTCGCAATGAACGACGAGGTCGGGGTATTCGGCGTAGAACCCGGCCGCCATCTCGGCAATGGCGGCGCGTCCGACGATGGGCTCGCCCCGGTTGATGGCGATCCGACCGTCGGCGGCGTAGAAGCCCGCTACCGCCTGCGGATCGCCCGAACTCCAGGCCTTGGCATAGGCCGCGGCCATGTCGTGAAGTGTCTTGACCCTGTCGGACATCTTTTCCCCTCCCCCTTGTCCGGGGGCAGCCTACACGGTTCGAAGCGTTTGGACGATGGTCGAGAGCAGGCGTGCCCCTAGCGCTGCAGGCCCTTCACGTAATTCGCGAGCGCGACGAGGTTGGCCGGCGTCGGTGTGGCGATCCCGTCGCCCGTGTCGAACATCACCAGCGGGCCTTCCTGCAACGTCACCCCAAGCTCCGGCATCACCGAGGAGCGGTCGCCGCGCCGCGTGTAGCCGTCGATCGTCGACATGACCTGCACCATCGGGAAGCTGCCGCCGTTGCGGGCCGAGATCGTGGTGAGGTCGGCCGGCGCCTTGCCGAGCCCCTCCGCCGCCGGCCCGTCGCCCTTGCCGCTTTCGCCGTGGCAGGAGGCGCAGTAGTCGGCAAACAGCGCCCGGCCCGAGACCTGGCGTTCCGGCGCGCAGGCCACAAGCACCGCCCCTACCGCGACACTCGATGCGAAAATCCGGATCATCTCGGCCTCCTGCCCGTTTTGCCCAACTTGCCCCGGGCCGCGTCCGACTGCAACCGGCTCACTCCGCCACCTGGATCGAGGCAAGGTAGTCGGTGACCGCGAGAACCCGGGCCGAGGTGATGACCGGGCTGCCGTCAGGCGCGTCGGCGGCTTTCGTGTCGCCGGAAAAGAGCGCGCCGAAAAGCGGCATCGGCCCGCCGTGACCGCGCAGCCCGGTGCGGCCGTCGATGATGTGGACGACCTTCAGCCAGGGAAACTCCCCGCCGTTGCGCGCGGCGATGCCGGTCAGGTCCGGCACGGGCACGCTGATGAGGTCGACCATCGGCCCGTCGCCCCTCGCCTCCGGCCCGTGGCAGGCGGCGCAGGCGCCGAGATATGTCTCGCGGCCAAGGACCTGGTCGTCGGCGGCAAGGGCCGGGCTGGCGGCGAGAATGCAGGAGAAGGACGGGTTTCAGCATGGGGACCTCCGGTTCGCGTGGCGCCATTCTGCGCCGGAATGCAGATGCAGCGCCTTGATCCGGATCAGATCACGCCGCCAAGCGCGAGAACGCCCTGCCAGAGCGCCTCTGGCACGTCGGCCATGTCTTGCCCCGTCACCCGCGCGCCCGGCAGCCGCGCGCCCTCGTCTTCCGCGATGGCCTCGGCCAGGCGGGCGAAGCGGGCGGCGAAGTCGGACGAGGTCGCCGGGTCGATCAGCATGTAGAACTGGCCAAGGTCGTGCGGCGGCCCCTCGGGCGCCTTCAGGGGCTTCACGTCAAGCGAGTTGACGCCGCCGGTCATGCCGGCCGCCAGCAGTTCCGCCATCAGGCCGAAGCCCCAGCCCTTGTGCCCGCCGGCGGACAGAAGCGCCCCCGACAGCGCCGCCTCGGGGTCGGTCGTCGGATTGCCGGCCGCATCGACCGCCCAGCCGAGCGGGATCGTCTCGCCCGCCGCCTTGGCCATGGTGATCTTGCCCAGCGCCACGGCCGAGGTGGAGAAATCGAACTGCATCGCGATGCCGCCCGGCCCATCCGGCACCGAAAAGGCGATCGGGTTGGTACCGATCACCCGCGCCTTGCCGCCCGGCGGCGCGACGATGGGCGTGGCATTGGTGAAGCCGATGGCGATCAGCCCCTCGCGCGCGATCTGTTCGGTGAAATAGCCCAGCGACGTGCAGGTATGGGCATGGCCCACCGCCAGCGTCGCGGTGCCGTAATCCCGGGCCGCCGCGAGCGCGCACGGCAGCGCGCCCGGGCAAAGGCCGGCTGGGCGAAGCCGAAGCGCGCATCGACCCGAACCGCGCCGGGGCGCGGCCGGCTCACGACCGGCTCCACGTCGCCCTTCACCCGGCCGGACGCGAAGCTGCTGGCAATAGCTTTCGAGATAGTAGAGCCCGCAGATCACGTTGCCGGTGGCCTCGGCCCGGCCGACCGCGCGGGCGACCTCCGCCGCGATCCACTCCGCCGCCCCGTGGCGCATCAACGCGGCCCCGGAACGTCTTCGATCTCGGCGATGCTGATGCGCGGCATGGGCGTCTTCGCATACTTCAGTCTGGTGAACCGCAAGTATGCATTCGGTCGAGGTCGACTACCCAGCACGAAACTCGCGCCCTAGTCGAACCGCTTCAGGAAGCACCCGGTCCATCCGCGCGGCCAGCTCGAGGTTGTGGGTGGCGATCAGCGCCGACAAGCCCGGTGTCGCGCACCAGCTCCATCAGCGTCGCGAAGACCTGATCGGACGGTCGCGGGGTCGAGGTTGCCGGTCGGCTCGTCGGCCAGCAGCAGCGTCGGCGCGTTGGCCAGCGCCCGGCAGAAGGCCACGCGCTGCTGCTCGCCGCCCGACAGCTCCGCCGGCCGGTGATCGGCGCGCGCGGCGATGCCGACGCGGGTCAGAAGCATCGCGCGCCCGCGCCTCGCGCCGTGGCCTGCGACACGCCATTGGCCAGCTGCGGCAGCACGATGTTCTCGAGCGCCGTGAACTCCGGCAGCAGGTGGTGGAACTGGTAGACGAAGCCGACCTCGCTCGCGCCGCACCTCGGTGCGGGCGCGGTCCGACGCCCGGTCATGTCCGCGCCCGCAGATCGCCACGCGCCCGGCATCGGGCGTATCGAGCAGCCCGGCGATGTGCAGAAGCGTCGACTTGCCCGCCCCCGACGGCGCGACCAGCGCCACGACCTCGCCCGCGCTCGACCGCCAGATCGAGCGCCGCGCAGCACCCGCACCTCGCCGGGTGTGCCGCGGTTAGTAGACCTTCTCGATGCCCTTGAGGGCCAGCACGGCGTCACTCATAGCGCAACGCCTCCACCGGGTTCATCCGCGCCGCCCGGCGGGCCGGGAAGATCGTGACGACGAAGGACAGGCCGAGCGACAGCGCCACCGCCGACAGACATCCCAAGGCTGCAGCTTGGCGGGCAGCCGGTAGATGCCGCGGATCGACGGATCCCAGACCCCGCCGCCGCGAAGGCAGTTCACGAACGACATGATCCTGGTCGATGTTAGAGCGCGAACGAGGCAGCCCAGCGATCACGCCCGCAACGCGTGCCGATCACCCCGGTAAACGCGCCGCAGAGGAAGAAGACCCGCAGGACCGACCCTTCGGTCAGGCCCATCGTGCGCAGGATGCCGATATCGCGGCCCTTGTTCTTGACCAGCATGACCAGCCCCGAGGTGATGTTCATCGCGGCGATCAGCACCAGGATCGACAGGATGACGAACATCACGTTGTCCTCGATCTCCAGCGCGCGCAGGAAGGCGCCCGAGGTGTCGCGCCAGGTCCAGAGCAGCGTGCCCTCGGCCCGCCGCGCTCGACGAAGCGGCACGGTATAGTCGTCGACCGCCTCGGGATCGGCCACCATAACCTCGATCTCGTCGGCGCCCGCCTTCGCGGTTGAAGAAGCTCTGCGCCTCGGCGAAGGGCATGTAGATGCGGGTGCGGTCGATGTCCCAGCGCCCGGCGGTGAAGATGTAGACGACCTCGTAGGCATTGACGCGCGGGCTGGTGCCGAAGGCGGTCTTGACCCCGTTGGGCGAGATGAGCTTGACCGTGTCGCCGACGCTGACGCCGAGATCGCGCGCCATGCCCGAGCCGATGGCGATGCCCTCGTCGAAGCGGTCGATATCGCCCAGCGCCTCGTCGGAGCCGCGACGCGCGGGATGGTCTTCAGATCGGCCAGCGCGATGCCGTAGACCTCGGCCACGTTCGAGCGGTCCGTTGGCGGTGACCATCGCCTGCCCGCGCACGAGCGGCGCGGCGCGGGTCACGCCGGGCATCGCGCGGATCCGCTCGGCCCGCGCGTCGTAGTCGCGGATCAGTCTGATGCGCCCGGTCCGCGACGCCGTTTCGTCGACATAGGTCGCGCGAATAGACCGTCACATGGGCATTGGCGCCGAGGATCGTATCGACGAATTCGGCGCGAAACCCGGCGCGCACCGCCAGCGTGGCGATCAGCGCCACGACGCCGAGCGTGATGCCGACGAGGCTGATCCAGGTCATCACGCTGACACCCCGCCCTCGGCGCGGCGGGCGCGCAGGTAGCGCCAGGCGATCATCCATTCGAAACGGGAAAACGGGGCGGTGCGGCTGGCCATGTGGCTCCGGTCGAATTGCGCGCGCAACGCTGGCGGCGCGGGGGCGAAAGGTCAAGCGCGGCGCTGGCTCACTGCGGCTCAGCGTCGGCGGCGCGGCCGCCGGAAGCGGCGCGGCGATCAGGGTGAGAAACCCCATCACGGCTCGCCCAGCCGCCGAGAAAGCCGATCCCGGCCGTGATCGAGCCCGGTCAGCGTGCACCGGCACCGCCGGCTTGGAACTCGGCGCAGTGTCGCCTTGAAAAGGCGCCGTGTCAGCGAACCGCTGCGGCATGAAGACCCGCTCGCACCGGCGCCCGCTGCGCGCAGGAGCGCATGGTCGCCGGAGAGCCGCTCGAACCGGGCGAAGGCATTGCGCATGTCGTCCTGGCGGAACCCGAGAAACTCGGTCCCGGTCATCGAGGCGAGCGCGTCTTCGCGCGTCATCGCCGGCCTTCGCCGCCGAGGCGTCGAAATCGGCGGTGACGGCAGCCAGCGCATCGACCTGACCGCCGAGGCGCTGGAGGTACTGCTGCGAGAATTCCGGGAATCTGCGACAGCGTCCCCGCGCCCGCGCCAGTCCGCCGACGAAGGCCAGAAGCCGCAGCATCAGACGAGCGCCGCGTAGATCTGCGGCGACGCGGTCGACGGCCGCCTCGGGCGACATCTCCTCGCTCTCGCCGGTGCGGCGCGAGGTCAGCTCGACCTTGCCGGCCGCCAGCCCGCGCGGGCCGACGGTGATCCGCCAGGGCAGGCCGATCAGGTCCATCGTGGCGAACTTCGCCCCGGCCCGCTCGTCGCGGTCGTCGTAGAGCGGCTCGAGCCCGCCTGGCGCGAAGCGCGGCGTAGAGCGCCTCGCAGGCGGCGTCGGTCGCGGCGTCGCCCTGCTTGAGGTTGACGATGCCGACCGTGGAACGGCGTCACGCCTTCGGGCCAGATGATGCCCTTGTCGTCGTGGCTGGCCTCGATGATCGCGCCCAGAAGGCGGCTGACGCCGATGCCGTGCGAGCCCATGTGCACCGGCACGCGCTTGCCCTTCGGCGGTCACCACGGTCGCGCCCATCGGCTCGGAATACTTGGTGCCGAAATAGAAGATCTGGCCGACCTCGATGCCGCGCGCCGACCTTGCGGCGCGTCCTCGGGAATCGCGTCGAAGACGCGCTTCGTCGTGGGTCTCGTCGGTGCGGGCGTAAAGCGTGGTGAACTCGGCGCAGACGCCGGCAACCTGGTCCGGTCGTCATAGTCGATCTCGCGGGCGCCGAGCTTCAGCGTCGGTCACCCGGTCGTCGTAGAAGACCTCGGACTCGCCGGTCTGGGCGAGGACGAGGAACTCGTGCGTGTCGTCGCCGCCGATCGGGCCGGAAGTCGGCGCGCATCGGGATCGCCGTCAGCCCCATCCGCTCGTAGGTGCGCAGATAGCTGACCATGTGGCGGTTGTAGGCGTGCAGCGCGTCGTCCTTCGGTCGAGGTCGAAGTTGTAGCCGTCCTTCATCAGGAACTCGCGGCCCGCGCATCACGCCGAAGCGCGGGCGGATCTCGTCGCGGAACTTCCACTGGATGTGGTAGAGCGTCAGCGGCAGGTCCTTGTAGCTGTCGACATGGGCGCGGAAGATGTCGGTGATCATCTCCTCGTTGGTCGGCCCGTAGAGCATGTCGCGGCCGTGGCGGTCGCTTGATGCGCAGCATCTCCTCGCCGTAATCGTCGTAGCGCCCGCATCTCGCGCCACAGATCGGCGGGCTGCAGGGTCGGCATCAGCAGCGGGATATGGCCGGCGCGGATCTGTTCCTCGTGGACGATCTCCTCGATCCGCCGCAGCACCCGGAAGCCGAGCGGCAGCCAGGAATAGATGCCGGCGGCCTGCTGCTTGATCATGCCGGCGCGCAGCATGTAGCGGTGGCTGACGATCTGCGCCTCGGCGGGGTTTTCCTTGAGGACGGGCAGGAAGTAGCGGGACAGGCGCATCGGGGTCTCGGTCCTTGGAATTCGAGTTGTCCCCGCTTATGCGAAAGACCGGCGTCAGGCAAGCGGGCGGGACGGGCCGCGATCCGGCGGAGGCCCGTTCCGGGCCATTCCCCTTGCCTCGCCGCCTGACGGCGGCTCAGGTGCCTCCGGCGGGGATATTTCCGGCAAGATGAAGCGGCGGCGATGGCCCCGGCGCGATCGGTCAGCCTCCGAGGAGCGCCCGGGCGGCCTCGCGGGCGGCTTCGGTGACGTTCTCGCCCGAGAGCATGCGCGCGAGTTCGCCGATCCGCTCCTCGGGGGCGAGTGCCGTGACGGTCGAGGTGGTGGCGCCTCTCGCCACCCGCTTTTCCACCCGCCAGTGGTGGGCGCCGCGCGCAGCGACCTGGGGCGAATGGGTGACGACGAGGATCTGGGCGCCCTCGGCGAGCCGTTCGAGCCGCCGGCCGACCGCATCCGCCGTGGCGCCGCCGACGCCGCGGTCGATCTCGTCGAAGATCATCGTCAGCGTCTCGCCGCCCCGCGCAAGGCAGACCTTGAGCGCGAGGAGGAAGCGCGAGAGCTCGCCCCCCGAGGCGATGCGGTTGAGGGGGCCTGCGGGTGCGCCGGGATTGGTGGCGACCGTGAAGGCGACCTGGTCGCGGCCTTCGGGGCCGGGCTCGCCCGGGGCGATCCCGGTGGCGAAATGGGCGCGCTCCATCTTGAGGGGCGCGAGTTCGCCGGCGATCGCCTTGTCGAGCCGTTGGGCCGCTTTCCGCCGCTGGTCGGAAAGGGACGCAGCCGCCGCGTCGTAGGCCGCGGCGGCCGCATCGACCCGGTCGCGGAGTGCGCGGATGTTCGCCGCGCCGCCGTCGAGCGCGGCGAGGCGCGCCCGCAGATCGTCGGCGAAGGCGCCAAGGTCGTCGGCGAGGACGCCATGCTTGCGCGCCAGCGCCCGGATCGCGAAGAGCCTTTCCTCCACCCGCTCCATCTCGTGCGCATCGAAGCTGAGCCGGTCGAGCGCGATCTCGACCCCTTGCGTGGCCTCGCCAAGCTCGGTCAATGCCCGGCCGAGCGCCGCGACGGGTTCGTCGATCATTCCCTCGGCGCGGTCGGCCGCCCCTTCGAGCCAGCGCACCGCGTCGCCCATCAGCCCCTCGGCGCCGTCGGGCCCGAGCGCCTGCAGCGCCTTCGCGACAACCTCGCGGATGCGGGCCGCGCCCTGCATCATCCGCCGCCGGGCATCGAGCTCCGCCTCCTCGCCCGGCTGGGGATCGAGCGTGTCGAGTTCGGCCACCGCGTGGCGCAGGAAGTCCTCTTCGGCGCGCATTGCCGCCAGCTCCGCCTCGGCGGCTGCGAGCGCCTTGTCCGCGGCCGCGCGCGCGGCCCAGGCACGGCGGACCAGGGAAAGGTCGGCGCCGGCGAAGGCGTCGAGAAGCTGGCGGTGGCCGCGCGGGTTGAGAAGGCCGCGGTCATCCTGCTGGCCGTGCAGTTCCACCAGCGTGTCGGACAGCGCCCTCAGCACCTCTGCTGAAGCCCGGCGGTCGTTGATGAAGGCGGTCTTGCGGCCGTCGGCGGCATTGACGCGACGCAGGATCAGGTCGTCGGCGTCGGGCAGGCCGGCCTCTGCCAGCACCGCGCGGGCGGCGTGGCCCTGCGGCAGGTCGAAGACCGCCGTCACCTCGCCCTGCTCGGCGCCGGCGCGTACGAGTTCCGCACGCCCACGCCAGCCGAGGACGAAGCCGAGACAGTCAAGAAGGATCGACTTGCCCGCCCCGGTCTCTCCGGTCAGCACATTGAGACCGGGCCGGAAGTCGAGGTCCAGCCGGTCGATGATCAGCATGTCGCGGATTTCAAGCGACCGAAGCATCCCCGCCCCCGATGGATGCGCGTCAGCGCACCGTCACAGCCATTCGCCCCGGATCACCTGCCGGTAGACCTTGGCGAGCCAGTTGTCGCCCTTTGCCTCGGGCTTCAGCCCCTTGCTGGTCAGGAGCCGGTAGCTGTCCTGATACCATTCGGTCGACTGGAAGTTGTGGCCAAGGATTGCGCCCGCTGTCTGCGCCTCGTCGGTGAGGCCGAGCGAGAGGTAGCTTTCGACCAGCCGGTGCAGCGCCTCGGGCACATGGGTCGTGGTCTGGAAGTTCTCGACCACCACCCGGAACCGGTTGATCGCGGCGGTGTAGTGCTTGCGCTTGAGGTAGTAGCGGCCGATCTCCATCTCCTTCGCCGCGAGATGATCGAAGGCGAGGTCGAATTTCAGGATCGCCGAGCGGGCATATTCGCTGTCGGGATATTCCTCGATCACCGCGCGCAAGGCCTGCAGTGCCTGGAAGGTCAGGCCCTGGTCGCGGCCGACCTCGTCGATCTGGTCGTAATAGGAGAGCGCGAGCAGGTATTTCGCGTAGGCCGCGTCCTCCTCGGCCGGATAGGTGTCGATATAGCGCTGCGCGGTGGCGCGGCTGTTCTCATAGTCGCGGTCCTTGTGATAGGCAAAGGCCTGCATGATCAGCGCGCGCTTGGCCCATTCGGAATAGGGATAGAGCCGCTCGACCTCGGAGAAATACTTGACCGCATCCTCGCCCTTGCGGCTCGTCTCAAGCTTGTATTCGCCGAGCTTGTAGATCGATTCCGCGTCGAGCGTTTCGAGTGCGGGCTCCTTGTTGCCGCCGCCACAGGCCGCAAGCACTGCGACAAGCACGAGGCTGCCGACAAGATGCGCCGCTTTTCCGCCCCGACCCATTGCCTGCCTACCCCGTTCCTGCTTCACGTTTTTCCGCTGCCGAAGGCACCCCTCGGGGCCCCGGTTCGCCTCGTCCTAGCACAGAAAAATCCGGGGCGCAAAACGCCTTTCGCACCCGTGCCCGGGTTCAGGCGACGGCAGGAATATCGGCGCGGTTGATCCCGGTGCCGGGCAACATGCGGCGTTGCGCATCGTCGCATTCGACGACCCGGAAGGCCGCCGGATTGGCGAAGACCGCCCGAAGCAGCCGGTTGGTCATCGCATGGCCCGCCCGGTAGCCGCTATAACGACCGAGGATCGGCGCCCCGGCGAGCGCCAGATCGCCGAGCGCGTCGAGCATCTTGTGGCGCACCGGCTCGTCCGGCCGGCGCAGGCCGCCGGGGCTCAGCACGCGGTCGCCATCGAAGACAACGGCGTTTTCGCCGGGCGTGCCGCCGAGGGCGAGACCGTTGGCCTGCATCGCCTCCACATCCGCCTGGCGGCAGAAGGTCCGGCAGTCGCTGAGTTCGCGCAGGAAGGCGCCGTTCGACATCGTGAGGCGTTTGCGCTGATGGCCGATCGCGGCATCGGCGAAGTCGATCTCGAAGTCGATCTCGAGCGTTTCGGCCGGTTCCAGCCGCGCAAAGGCGTCGCCGTCGCGGATCTCGACCGGTTCGAGGATCTCGAAGCAGCGCAAGGGCGCGTCGAGCTCGCGCACCCCGCGGGCGAGGATTGCCGTGGCGAAGGGGGCAGAGGAGCCGTCGAGGATCGGCACTTCCGGCCCGTCGATCTCGATCAGCGCATTGTGGATGCCGCAGCCGGCAAGGGCCGCCATCACATGCTCGATGGTCGAGACGTTGGTGCCGGCGGCGTTGGAAATCGCGGTGCAGAGCCGGGCGTTCGACACCGACAACCAATGCGCCTGCACCATTGCATCGCGGCCGATCACGTCAGTGCGGCGGAACCAGATGCCGTATTCAGCGGAGGCAGGGTGCACGGTCATGCGCGCGCGAAGGCCCGAATGCAGCCCCCTGCCCGTGAAAGTCACCGCCGATCTGATCGTCGTCTGCACGTCTCAACCTCAAGAAAACGAAGGTCATTCCTCCGGTAGGCTTGAGGTAATGGGCTGGCCGGTGAAGCTCAACTCACTCTTTGCGACGGAATGTAACATTCGATGCAAAGTTGAGCGAAGGTCAGCCAACTGCACAAAGTGCGCGGCGCAAATCATTGACTACAAAAGGAAAAGGGCCGGAGATATCCGGCCCTTTGTGGTAAATTGTGACCGTGCGTCAGTTTGCCTGGCGCCGCAGGAAGGCGGGGATTTCGATCCGCTCCTGGTCAGGGTCGATCTCCGGCTCGTCGTCATAGGCGGTCGAGGCCTGCGGCTGCTGGCGCATCGGCGGGGCGGTGCGCTCGACCCGCTCCGCCGGCTCGGCGGGATGGCCCGCCATGCGGTTGAGGAGCGTGTTGATGCCGAAGCGCGGCTTTTCGGCCATGCGCGATTGCGGCTGCGGCGCCGGGGCCTGCGCCCGCGCCGCGGGCTGGGCCGCGCGCTGCTGGCTCGGCGCGCGGTTGACTGCGGCCTGGAGCCGGGCCATCGCCTCGGGCGTCGGGCGTGCCGGGCGCGCGCGGACGCGGGGCGACGAAGGCCTGGGCCTCGTCCTCGACATGGACCGCGGCGGTCTGCGGCGCGGGTGCCGGGCGGTAGGCGGGCGGGGGCAGGTCGTCGCCGGCACCCTGCGCGTCGAAGAGCGAGCGCTCGTCCTCGCGCTCGGCGCGGGCCAGTTCGCGGGTTTCCTCGCGCGCGGCGGTTGCCGGCGGCGGGAGCGGCGGCCTGTTCGGTGGCCGGTGCCCGGTCATCGGCGCGCTGGTCGAGAACCATTGCCGGTTGCAGCGGCTCGGACAGACGGCGGCGCGGCGTCGGGACTTCAGCCTGCGAGATCGTCGCGTCGATACCGGTGGCAACGACCGACACCCGCATCATGCCTTCCATCGCATCGTCGAGCGTCGAGCCGACGATGATGTTGGCGTCGGGATCGACCTCTTCGCGGATCCGGTTGGCCGCCTCGTCAAGCTCGAAGAGCGTGAGGTCGGAGCCGCCGGTGATGTTGATCAGGACGCCCTTGGCGCCCTTGAGGCTGATCTCGTCCAGAAGCGGGTTGGCGATGGCCTTCTCGGCGGCCTGGACCGCGCGATCCTCGCCACTCAACTCGCCGGTGCCCATCATCGCCTTGCCCATCTCATCCATCACTGCGCGGACATCGGCGAAGTCGAGGTTGATGAGGCCCGGACGGACCATGAGGTCGGTGACACCCTTGACGCCCTGGTAAAGGACGTCGTCGGCCAGGGCGAAGGCCTCGGTGAAGGTGGTCTTTTCGTTGGCGAGCCGGAAGAGGTTCTGGTTCGGAATGATGATCAGCGTATCGACGACCTTCTGCAGCGCCTCGATGCCCGTCCTCGGCCTGCCGCATCCGCTTGGCGCCTTCGAACTGGAAGGGCTTGGTCACGACGCCGACGGTCAGAACGCCAAGTTCGCGCGCCGCCTGGGCGATGATCGGGGCCGCGCCGGTCCCGGTGCCGCCGCCCATGCCGGCGGTGATGAAGCACATGTGCGCGCCGGCCAGATGATCCACGATCTCCTCGATCGTCTCCTCGGCGGCGGCGGCGCCGACCGAGGGGCGCGCACCGGCGCCGAGACCTTCCGTGACCTTCACGCCCATCTGGATGCGTGCCGTCGAATGGCTTTGCTGCAGCGCCTGCGCATCGGTATTCGCCACCACGAATTCGACACCTTCCAGCTGCTTCTCGATCATGTTGTTCACAGCGTTGCCGCCAGCACCGCCCACCCCGAACACCGTGATCCGCGGCTTCAGGTCCTCCTGCTCATTCAACGTCAAATTCAATGCCATTTTATCCGCCTGTCATGTCCCCGGCCCAGTTTCGGCCGCCTTTTCCGCATTAGCGCGATTTTAGGGAGAGATTTCCCTGAGGTCACGTAAAAAACACCCTTCAACCACAAAATCTGGGGTCTTTCTCCTTCGGTTAAGCGGCATTTCGCCGACCTCTCAAGATCGTGGGGTTACCAGTTGTCTTTAAACCATTTAACGGCTCTGCGCAGGGAGCGGGCCGGGTAGCGTTCGGCCGGAATCTCGAAATCCCACCACTCGTCCTGCGGGTTTGCCGCGAACAGACACATCCCTACGGTTGAGGAAAACGCCGCGCCCGTCGCCGCCTGCGGCAATCCCTGGACGCGAAGCGGGCGTCCGAGTCGCACGTTCTGGCCGAGGATTCGCGCCGCCAACATGTCGAGGCCGGGGATCTGGCTCGCCCCGCCGGTCAGCACGATCTGCTGGCTCGGCAACTGGTCGAAACCGGCCGCGTCGAGGATCGCGCGGACCTCTTCGAGGATTTCCTCGACCCGCGGCCGCATGATGCCGATCAGCTCGGTGCGGCTGACCTTGCGGCGGTCCTTCTCCCAGTCGCCGCAATCGGCGCCGATCTCGATCATCTCGCGGTCGTCCATGCCGGTCGCGTGGACACCGCCGTGGATCGTCTTGATCCGCTCCGCGGTGGCGAGCGGCACCTGCAGGCCCTTCGAGATGTCCGAGGTGACGTGGTCGCCGCCAAGGCGCACGCTTTCGGCGAAGATCATGTGCTTCTTGATGAAGATCGACAGCCCGGTCGCACCGCCGCCCATGTCGATGCAGGCCGCGCCCAGCTCCTGCTCGTCCTCGACAAGGCTCGCGAGCCCCGAGACATAGGAGGACGAGGCCAGCCCCGCGATCTCCAGATCGCAGCGGCGGATACAGTAGAGCAAGTTCTGCAACGCGCCGGTATCGATGGTCAGCAGGTGCATGTCGGCCGCAAGCCGGTTGCCGACATGGCCGCGCGGATCGCCGAAGCCGGAGCGGTGATCGATGGCGAAGTTGACCGGATGGGCATGCAGCACCTCGCGCCCCTGCCCGAAATCGGGCACGTCGCAGGCGGCGAGCACCCGCGCCACGTCTTGCTCGCTCACCTGCCCGTCCTGAAGCTCGATCTCCCCGGCAAGGCCGTAGCTGCGCGGATGGGCCCCCGAGAAGCAGGCGATGACGTGATCCACCCGCGTCTGCGCCATCTTCTGCGCCGCCTGCACGGCGGTGCGGATCGCCCGCTCGGTCTCCTGCATCGCGTCGACCTCGCCGAAGCGCACCCCGCGCGAGCGGGTCGTCGCGGCGCCGATCACCCGGAACTGCGACTGCCCGGCGAGCGAGCCGAGCCCGTCCTCGCGTATCTCGTCGGCGTTCTCGAACCTGAGGACGAGACAGGCGATCTTCGACGTGCCCACATCGAGCACCGCCACCACGCCGCGTTGCAGTGCCGCGCGCCGCATGTTCCGCATCGCCCGTTGCGACTGATAGAGATCGGTCATTGCCCTGCCACCTTGGTTTCCAGTTCATCTTGGCCGCCCTGAGCCGCGAGCCGGATCGTCGGGCGGTTGGTATTGCGCAAATCCACGACCGTGAGGTCGCGCCCCAGCATGTCCTCGGCCTGGTCGAGCGCGATTACCCGGAGCACCGCCTCCACCTGCCCGGTCTCGGGCAGAAGGATGCGCTGACCGCGGTCGAGGACGATGTCCCAGCGCCGTTCGCCGACGCGGACGAGGCCGCGGATGCGGGCGTGGATCGGCCGCGCGGCATCGAGGATCTCCAGCGCCTCCGCCACGCGGGCATCGGCCCCCTCGCCCGCGATCACCGGCAGATCGGGCCGTGCACTGCGGTCGAGAAGCGTCGCCACCCGATGCCCGGTCGGATCGAGCATCTCGAGCCCCGAGCCTGTGCGCCAGAGGATCGCCGGCTGGCGTTCGGTCACCGTTACCTGCAGGATGCCGCCCTTGCGGATGTGAAGGTCCGCCGAGGCCACCGCGTCGATCTGCGCGATGGTCGCCCGCAAGGCGGCGAGGTCGAGCCGGAAGGACGAGGCCGGCAGCGTCACCGGCAGCATCGCCCGGATCGCGTTCGCGACGGGCTCCGACGCGCCGTCGATCGCCATCAGCGTGACCTGGAATTCCGGCCGGTTCTCGACGCTTTCCCTGAGATCCGACAGCATCGTCTGCAACGCCCCGCGCCGGTCGGCATCGGCGAGGTAGCCGGCGACGGTCGCGACGATCAGGAAGGCCGGCAGCCCGACCCGCACCACCTTGCGGAAAGCCGGCGTCAGCCACAGCCGCTCCACCCGGTACGAAAGCCGCGACGGTGCCGGATCGCGGCGCTGCGGGCCGGCATATCGGCGTTCGGGCGCTCTCAGCGGTTGCATGAGGCATCCTCCACGATCCAGGCGCAGAGATCGGCGAAGCTCATCCCTTCCACCGCAGCCTGTTCGGGGCTGAGCGAAGTCGGCGTCATACCGGGCTGGGTATTGATCTCGAGAACGAAGAGCCCGTCCAGCCCGCGCGCGTCATCCCAGCGGAAATCGCTGCGGCTCAGGCCGCGGCAGCCGAGCGCCCGGTGCGCGCGCAGCGCATAGTCGCGGGCCGCTTCGGCGATCTCGTCCGGCAGATCGGCCGGGCAGATATGCGACGATCCGCCCGGCGCGTATTTCGCGTGGTAGTCGTACCAGCCCGACGTCACGATCTCGGTCACGCAGGTCGCCCGGTCGCCGAGGACCGAACAGGTCAGCTCGCGCCCGGGCACGTATTGCTCCACCATCGCGACATCCGGCATCTCGGGGCCGAGCTGCGGCGGCGAATTGGCGTCCTTCGCGACGATGTAGACCCCGACCGAGGAGCCCTCGGCATTCGGCTTCACGACGTAGGGCGGCGCCATCACGTGGCGCGCCATGACCTCGGCCTTCGGCGCCAGCAGGCTCTCGACCACCGGCAGCCGGGCGGCGCGGAAGATGTCCTTCGCGCGGGTCTTGTCCATCGCGAGGGCGGAGGCCAGCACCCCGGAATGGGTATAGGCGAGGCCCAGCCATTCGAGCATACCCTGCACGCAGCCATCCTCGCCCCAGTGGCCGTGAAGCGCGTTGAAACAGACGTCGGGCTTGAATTCGGCAAGGCGCACGGCCAAGTCGCGGCCGGCATCGAGCTCGACCACCTGATATCCCGCCTCCCGCAGGGCGATGACGCATTCGCGCCCGCTCGACAGCGACACCTCCCGCTCTGCGGAAGGGCCACCCATCAGTACCGCCACCTTGGGGGCTGCCCTGCTCGACATGCCCGCCACGTTCTGCCTTTCCGTCCCGGTTTGCCCGGGTTTGCCATGCCACCTTAGCTGCTTCCCGCAAATCGCAAAAGCCCTTTTTCATTTGGAAATTGCACGACGGTCGGGGGTTGCGTATGTGAGGATAAGATTGCGCGAAAGGCCCCCATGTTCGACTGGCAGACCCTCGTCCAGGATTTCATCGTTCTCTTCGTGGTCATCGACCCGGTGGGGTCGCTGCCCGTCTTCCTCTACGTTACCCAGAATGTGCCGCGCCGGCTGCATGCCCGGCTCGCGATCCGCGCCGTGACGGTCGCCGCGGTGGTGCTCCTGGCCTTTCTCACCGGCGGCCAGATCCTGATCGAGGCGGTGGGCCTCAGGCTCGGCTCGTTCCAGATCGCGGGCGGGATCATCCTCTTTCTCTTCGCGCTGACCATGATCTTCGGGGATTCGAAGCCCGAAATCCGAGATCGAGCAGGCCGAACGCGACCATCTCGACGGCGCCGTCTTCCCGCTCGCCATGCCGTCGATCGCCTCGCCCGGCGCCATGCTCGCCGTGGTGATCCTGACCGACAACCACCGCAATTCGGTTGCCGATCAGACGGCGACGGCGGGGCTCCTGTTCCTCGTCCTCGCGCTCACGCTCGGGCTATTGCTGCTCGCCACCCGGCTCCACCAGCTTATCGGGCGCACCGGCGCCTCGGTCATCAGCCGCGTCATGGGCATCATCCTCGCCACCGTCGCGGTCGATGCCGTGATCGGCGGGCTCTCCGCGCTCGAGCTGATCGATCTTCCCGGCTCGGAGGAGGGCCCGCTCAGCTCCGCCGCGGTGGACTGAAACTGCCTGCCCGCGTCCCCACGCGGATCACTTCCCATTGCAGGTCGTGACCGCTCGCGGCGCGCACCCGGTCGCGCACCAGCTCACCCAGATCCTCCAGATCGGCCGCCGTCGCGCCGCCGGAATTGATGAGGAAGTTCGGGTGCTTCTCGCTCATCTGCGCACCGCCGAGTCGGTACCCCCTCAGGCCCGCCCGGTCGATCAGCTTCCAGGCCTTGAGGTCGTGGACGTCGTCCGCCTGGCCCGTGGAGGAAAACCCCGCCGGATTGCGGAACGTGGAGCCGGCCGAGCGGTCCTTGACCGGCTGCGTCGCGTTGCGCTTCGCGAGTTGACCCTCCATTCTGGCCTCCAGCGCCGCCGGATCGCCCGAAGGGCCCTCGAACACCGCCTCGACGATCACCGCGCCCTCGGGCAAGGCCGAGGAGCGGTAGGCAAAGCCCATCTCGTCCCGCTCCAGCACCCGCGAGGTGCCGTCCCGCAGCACCACAGTCGCCTGAACGACGCGATCTGCGGTGTAGGCGCCATAGCAGCCCGCATTCATCCGGACCGCGCCCCCGATGGCGCCGGGAATGGTGCGCAGGAACGTGAGGTCCACCCCCGCCTCCGCCGCCTTCCGCGCCACATGCGCGTCGAGCGCCGCCGCACCCGCCGTCACCCGGTTGCCCTCGACCGAAATCCCGTTGAACCCGCGACCCAGCCGGATCACCACACCCCTTATGCCGCCGTCCCGGACGATGAGGTTCGACCCCACCCCCATCGGAAAGACCGGCACGGCGGGATCGAGTGCTGCGAGGAACGCGCGGAGATCATCGAGATCGGCCGGCTGAAACAGCACCTCCGCCGGCCCGCCTACACGCAGCCAGGTCAGATCGGCCAGCGGCCGGTCCGGGGTCAGCGTGCCCCGCACGGAAGGAAGGCTCAAGCTCATGACCCGAGGAGTTAGAGCCCGAAGCCGAAACCCGCAAGCCCCGGCGCCGGTCGGGTAACGGCCCCCGACGCAAAAGGATCGCGAAAAGGCACCCTCCGGGGCACAAACCTGCCTGCGGACCGCCCGAATTCGGGACGAGCATGATCCCAGAACACACTATCGGGAGAATGGTGATGAGAATTGTCCAGCACACGCCGCACCCGCCGGCAGGCAACCGGTCCTATACCCCAAGTTCCTTCGTGATCGCAGAGCGGGCACGGCGCGAGGCGCTGGAGCGCGCGCCCCTGCTGAGCGCCGTCGACCTCGCGAAAGAGTCGGGACTCCTCTACCGCCTCCACGCCATGCTGAACGACTGAGACGGCGGACGGGCTGGACTTTTTCGAGTGTCCAGGGTGCGGACACGAATTTCCGACGCCTCGTCCATCCTGTTCGCTTGCGGACCGAACAGCGCCTCGAATACGGGCAAGAGCCCTCGCGTGTCGTGCCGCTGTAGCTGCCAAAAAACTACACAAAACATACGGAAAGCTGACGGAGAGAATACACCTCCGAACGCCCTCAGCGCACGGTCTTCCGCTTCACCCAACGCCAGAGGTAGATCAGCGGCCAGCGCAGGATCGAGGCTCCGGCGGCGAGCACGATGAGGCCGATCCAGGGGCCGTTCTCATAGGTGACCCAACCGAGGATCGGGATGCCGGCGGCGATGAGGAAATAGGCCGCGCGCCAGTGGTAGTCGCGCGAGGGCAGCATCGCGGTGACGGTCGCGGTGATCGCCCAGAGGCAGGCAAGGGTGATGGACAGGTTCATTCCTTCCTCCGCATCTGCTGAGGCTTCGCTTTTCCCATCGCCCTTTTCATGATGTAGCGCAATGGGTTGCGGAACATCGAAACGAATCCGGCGAAGGCGGCGAGGCCGACCCAGACATTGGTAGCGACCCCCAGCCAGACGATCAGCACCGGCGCGGCGATCAGCAGGGCGAGGCCCGGCGCAAACTGGCGGCGCATCGGCAGGAAGGCGACGATGGTCGCGGCCAGGCCCCAGAGGCAGGCAAGGACGATCGGCAGCGTCATGCCAGCCGCCCCCAGATCGCCGCGCCGAAGGTGAGGATGCAGCTGACCATGCCGAGCCAGGGCACGAAGGCCGCGACCTCGAACGGCGCCTCCGGCCGCTTGCGCTTGGCCCCGATCAGCGCGGCGTTGACGATGGTGAAGACCACCAGCAGCGCCAGTGTCGTGATCTCGGCCAGCACCGCAACCGGCAGCAGCAGGGCGGCGAGGATCACCGCCGTGCCGACGAAAAGGCTCGCTCGTGCCGGGGTGCCGAAAGTCGGATGCGCGCGGCGGAAGGTCATCAGCGCCGGCGACCATTTGCCCAGGCCAAAGAGCACCCGCGAGGCCATGACGATCTGCGCGAGGATGCCGTTCAGGGCGGCCGCGACGGCGATGGCGGCGAGGAAGGCGGCGCTGGTGCCGGTTCCGGCCTCCCACACGAGGACCAACGGCTGCTCGGAAGCGCCGAGCACGTCGTGCGGCACCGCGCGGACGGCGGCAAGCGAGACCAGTGCGTATAGCCCCGCGGTGATCGCCAGCGACCAGAGGATCGCGCGGGGCATGTTGCGCTCCGGCGCGTGCGCCTCTTCGGCCATGTTGACGAGATCGTCGAAGCCGACGAAGGCGAAGAAGGCGAAGGTCGTTGCTGCCGCGACACCGGCCCAGTCGGGCGACGGCAGCGGCAGGTGCCACTCGGCCACCGGCTCGGCATGAAAGCCCGCGCCGATGACGAGGAGGAGGCCCGCGACCTCGATCACCGTCAGGACCGCGGCGAAGGTCAGGCTTTCGAGAACGCCGATGATGGCGATGCCGGTCAGCGCCACACCGAGGCCGACCACCGCCCAGTCGAACGGCACCGGCACGATCGCGGTGAGATAGCCGACCCCGCCGCGCAGCACCGCAGCCGCCGCGACCGTTCCGGCGATGACGTTGATCGCGCCGACGAGCATGGCGAGCCAGTGCAGGCCGAGGCCGACCTCGACATAGGAACTGTCCCCGGCGGCATCGGGGATGCGCGAGGAAAGCTCGGAAAAGGAGAGCGCCGAGGGGACCGCGACGAAGCCTGCGAGGAGGAAGGCCAGAGGCGCCCATAGGCCGGCCGTCCCGGCCGCCGCCCCGGTGAGGACGTAGATCCCGGCGCCCACCATGACCCCGACGCCATAGGCGGTGAGAAGCCCGAGCCCGAGGCGGCGTTTCAGCGCCACGGTCATCCGCTAGGCTTTCAGGCGCTGGGGCAGCGCGTTGGCCCAGGCAGAGATCGTGCCGGCGCCGAGGCAGACCACCATGTCGCCGGGCCGTGCCTGTTCGCGCACCAGCCGGACGAGGTCGTCCTCGTCGAGGATCGCCCGGGCATGGCGGTGGCCGTGGGCGACGAGGCCGGCGACGAGGTCGTCGCGGGTGGCCCCGGGGATCGGGTCCTCGCCGGCCGCATAGACCTCGGCGATGGCGACCACGTCGGCCTCGTTGAAGCAGGTGCAGAAATCCTCGAAGAGGCTGTGGAGTCTCGTGTAGCGGTGCGGCTGGTGGACCGCGATCACCCGGCCTTCCGTCGCCTGCCGGGCGGCCTTCAGCACCGCCGCGATTTCCACCGGGTGGTGGCCGTAATCGTCGATGATCGTGACCCCGCCAAGGACTTCCCCGACCTTGGTGAAGCGCCGGTTGACGCCGGCGAAATTCGCCAGCGCCTCGCGGATCTCATCCTTCTTCATGCCGAGATGACGGGCGACCGCGACGGCCGCCAAGGCGTTCGAGACGTTGTGGTCGCCCGGCATCGGCAAGGTGCAGCCCTCGATCACGGAAGCGTTGCCATCCTCGTCCGGGCCCTCGCCCTGCAGGGCGATGTCGAAATGCGCCACGCCGGCCTCATAGGTCAGGTTCACCGCGCGCACGTCGGCTTGCGTGTTGAAGCCGAAGGTAATGACCCGCCGGTCGGTGACACGGCCGACGAGGGTCTGGACCTCCGGATGGTCGGTGCAGCAGACCGCGACGCCATAGAACGGGATGTTCGAGACGAAGTCGTAAAACCCCTGCCGGAGCGCGTCGAAGGAGCCCCAATGCTCCATATGCTCGGGGTCGATATTGGTAACGATGGCGATGGTCGCGGGCAGGCGGTTGAAGGAACCGTCGCTTTCATCCGCCTCGACGACCATCCACTCGCCGGCGCCTGCCCGCGCGTTGGAACCGTAGGCATGGATGATGCCGCCGTTGATCACGGTCGGATCGAAGCCGCCCTTGTCGAGAAGCGTCGCCACCATCGTTGTCGTGGTGGTCTTGCCATGCGTCCCGGCCACCGCGACGTTCGAGCGCATGCGCATCAGTTCGGCCAGCATCTCGGCCCGGCGCACGACGGGCAGGCCGCGCCGGCGGGCTTCTTCCAGTTCGGGATTGCCCTTCTTGATCGCCGAGGAGATCACCACAGCCGCCGCCTCGCCAATATTCTCGGCGCGCTGGCCTTCGAAGAAGGTGGCGCCAAGCTTGACCAGACGATCGGTGATCTTCGAGGCCTTGGCGTCCGAGCCCTGCACCCGGTAGCCGAGCGTCATCAACACCTCGGCGATGCCCGACATGCCGATACCGCCGATCCCGACGAAATGGATGGGGCCCAGCTCTCCGGGCAGTTTGGTGGCGGCGTTCATCGGCTACTCTTTCACTTTCAGGGCTTCGACCATCTCGACCAGACGGTCGGTCGCATCGGGAATGCCGTAGGCGAGGGCTGCATGGGACATCCGCGTCGCGGCGTCGGGATTTTCAAGGATCGCGGCGACATGCCCCGCGAGCGTCGCGGCGTCAAGACGCGATTCCGGGATCAGGATCGCTGCCTCGGCGTCAACGAGGCCACGGGCATTGGCGGTCTGGTGGTCGCCCGCCGCCGCCGCGAAGGGGATCAGGATCGACGGACGGCCGATCACCGAGATATCGGCCACCGAGGAGGCACCGGAGCGGGAGATCACCAGCTGCGCCTCGCTGAGGCGGGCGGGGACATCGTCGAAGAATGGCTTCACCTCGACGCGAATGCCGGCGCCGGCATAGGCGGCGGTGACACGGTCGAGGTCCTCGGGCCGCGCCTGATGGGCGACGCGAAGGCGGTCCCGGAGCGATTCCGGCAGGGCCGCGAGCGCGTCGGGCACGATGTCCGACAGGATCCGCGCGCCCTGGCTGCCGCCGATGACAAGAAGGCTCATCGGGTAGTCGCCCGGCGGGATATACGGGGCGCCGGCGCGCTCCAGCACGGCGACGCGGACAGGGTTGCCGGTATGGATCACCTCGACACCGCCCGGCACCTCGGTCGGCCAGGTGCCGCAGGCAACCGCATGGATACGCCCGCGCGCGGCGAAAAAGGCGTTGACCCGGCCCAGAACGCCGTTCTGTTCGTGCACCATGCGCGGCAGCTTCAGCATCTTCGCCGCCGCCAGTGCCGGGATCGAGGGGTAGCCGCCAAAGCCCACCACGACGGCAGGCCGGTCGCGCAGCATCGCGACATAGGCGCCGACTACTCCGCCGAGAATGCGGAACGGCGCGGAGAGCTTCGCCAGCACCCCGCCCCGCGCGAAGGTGGCCGAGGCGACCTGATCGACCGCGACTTCCTTGGGATAGCCCCCGGCATAGCGCGCGCCGCGCGCGTCTGTCGACAGCTTCACCCGCCAGCCCCGCGTCACCATCGCCTCGGCCAGCGCCTGGGCAGGAAACATGTGCCCGCCGGTCCCGCCGGCAGCGATGAGCAGGAGCGGCGCGACCATCAGCGGCCCCGCTTGATCAGGTAATCCTCGATCCGCCCCTGCGGTCGGGCGCGGGTGAAGGCCAGGAGCATACCGAGCGCGACGCCCGACGCGATGACCGACGAGCCGCCGTAACTCACGAACGGCAAAGTCATCCCCTTGGCCGGCAGGAGCCGGACGGCGACGCCCATATTGATCATTGCCTGCACGCCGAAGACGCAGGCGAGCCCGGTGCCGGCGAGCCGGCTGAACGGGTCACGCTCTCGCATCAGCCGGAAGAGCGAGCGGGCGGTGATCGTCGCGTAGATCGCGATGATGAGAAGGACGAGGATCAGCCCGAATTCCTCGGCCGCGACCGCGATGATGAAGTCGGTGTGGGCATCCGGAAGCGACCATTTCACCGTCCCCTCGCCGACGCCGACGCCGAAGAAGCCGCCTTCCTGGATCGCGTTGGTCGCAAAGCCGATCTGGGTCCTCGGGTCGACCTCGGCCGAGAGGAACCCGTCGATGCGGCGGGCGAAATGCTCGGACATGTCATAGGCGAAGATGCCGCCGGCAACGACGATGCCGCCCACCGCCGTCAGGAGCATGATCGGCGCGCCGGCGATGAAATACATCACGCCCCAGGCGAAGAGGATCAGGCAGGCCTGACCGAAATCAGGCTGGAAGGCGAGGAAGAGCACGATGACCAGCGTCAGGACGAAACTGTAGAGCCGCCCCGGCGGGCCGTTGATCTCCTGCGCGGCGGCCATCAGCCAGGCGGTCATGACCACGAAGCCCGGCTTGAGGAATTCCGACGGCTGGAAGCTTGCGAAGCCGAGCGAGTACCAGCGCACCGCGCCCTTGCCGAAATCGGTGCCGAAGGCCGGCAGGAAGAGGAGCGCGACGAACGCCGCGAGAAAGCCCACCACGCCGAGCCGGCGCACCAGATCGGGCGACATCATCGAGGTGACGAGCATCGCCACGATCGCCATGCCGCCGAAAACCGCCTGCCGCGTGACGTAGTAGAAAGGATCGAGCCCGTTCTTTTCCGCCAGCGGCACCGAGGCCGCGAGGCCAAGGAGCAGCCCGATGCCGAAGAGCACCAGAACCCCGCTCAGCGACCATTTGTCGATGGTGCGCCACCAGCGGGGAAGTACAGGCTCGCCTGCCCTCACGGGCACGGTGCCGTAGACCATTTCCGTCATGGATTACTGCTTTCACTGCCTCGAAATCGCCCGTTTGCCGGGTCTGGCTGCAACTCTAACCAATCTTGGACATGAGCGCCAGAAAAACGAAGGGCCAAACGCGGGATAGCTGTCGAGAATCCGCCAATTCGATCTGCGGTTGCATGACTGCTGGACGCGGGTCCGGTCGGGGCGGATGGTTCAGCCGCCGCTACTAGCCAATTGAGGTCCAATAACGCAGCTTGAGCCGATCTGGGTGCCAAGGTCCAGATGTGCCGGCGCCGGGCCGAACAGATATCCTGTCACTTTCGGGCCCATCCAATCGATTGTCGTCGCAAAGAGAAGATCCGCATCATCCGCGACGTCGGCGCGCGCGCGGCCGAAGTTTTCAACCATGCTGCCGGTGAGGCTGATGCCGAGTTGCTGCATGTAGTTTGATGCGTCGATCATGGCGGTGATTGGTTCGCCGCAGCCATGACGATAGGAGACCAGAGTTCTCGTAGACGTAAAAGTCCGGCAGCCAGTAGCCAGTGCCGCCTGTCCGCAGATAGATGCGCGGCTGTTCTTTGCGACCTGTTTCTCGCCAGTGTGCGGCGATCGCTTCTGCATCGTTGCGAAGCATATTCATGAGGCCGCCATAGATTGCGGGCGTAACGAATTCGTACTCGGCGTAGGCCCGGTCAAGCCCCGGCAGCCGCGTCAGCGGTGCGGGGTTCACGCCGACAAGGGTGACCACGGCCACCATCACCGCCTGCCATCCGACAAACACCGCGGACAATGCCGGGCGTGGATTGGTCAGAGACAGCGATAGTACAAGACTCGTACCAATCAGGAAAGGCACGAACAGCCGGTAGCCAAACATCATGTGCTGGCCGGAGGCGCGGCTGGCATAGACCAGAAACAGAACGGCACTGAAGGCCGCGCCCCGCAGGATCGCCTTCGACAGCGGCGCGTGCGTTTTCACGGACTCCGGCCGCAGATAAAGAACGATCAGGAACAGGCCCGAAAGCAGCCCGAAGTTGAGAAGGGCCGAGAGGCTGTCGATAGGCGCCCGCCTGGCAAGCGCGAATTTGAGGTAATAGGAGGTCGGGAAGATGTCGCCGTAATAGAGCGCCGAAAACAGCAGCCAGCCTGACGCCAGCGCCACGCAAAGAGTTGCGCCAAGCCAAAGGGCCGGGCGGCGGTATTCGGCCAGCACGATGGCCAACAAGACCGGTGCAGTCACAAGAATGCTGTCATAGCGCGTCAGGAACATCAGCGCGGACAAAAGCCCAAGCCAGGTAAAATCGCGCAGATCCGCAGCGCCGGCCCGTTTCATCACCACGAGTCGCGACGTGAACAAGGTGGCGATGCATGCCAACACCGCTGTTTCCAATCCGCCGACGGTCCAAAGCGCCAGGAACGGCGAAAACAGCGACACAGAAGTGAAAAGCAGAAGCGCGTTCCCGCGTAGACCCGTCTCGCGAATTGCTGCGTACCAGCCCACGAGAACCAGCATCGGCGCAACGATGCGGTAAGCCTTTACCGGATCAAGCCCGCAATACGCCAATGCCGCCTCCAGCAGCGCATGCAATGGCGACGTCAGCGCCGAAACCCGCTCGCCGACGTTGTAGACAAGTCCGTTTCCAGCCGCCGCGTTCTGCGCGTATCGCCCAACGATGTAGGCGTCGTCAGCGACAAATCCCCAGAACAGGGTGCATAGGGCAAGGAAAACCAAAACGCTGCCAGAGACTAAAGCGCGGTCCATGTCGAAAGAGCGGTGCTGTTGGGGTGGTTCAAAAGCCCTCATGCTCGGGGTTTTGCTGGCCATTCGGGCGTCAAAATGGCGATTTTCTGTCGCAAGGGAGAAAACGAAGCCGGGGCACTATCAGCCGCAGGTGCGCAGGTCGGGACATCATGGTTTCAAAGGAAACGCCAAACGAACGGCTTTGCGCCCAGAGCGACCCTTGCCCACCCCTCCTCGACAGCGCGCAACGCAAATCTGCCGCGCTGGATTGGCCGGTTAACCGATCAAGACCACACGCCGCACCCAACGGCCTGTCACCCCTATCCGGGGATGAACACCCTGATGAGAACTCACAACGAGCACGCCGCCCTGTCGGTCAGCGCCTTCACCCGCGCCGCGAAATCCTCGCCGCGTTTCTCGAAGTTCGGATACTGGTCGAACGAAGCGGCGGCCGGGGCCAGCAGGACGACATCGCCCGCCTCTGCCTCCTCTGCCGCGCGGGCGACGGCGCGGTCCATCGTCTCGCAGATCTCGTGCGGCGTGTCGCCGAGTTCGAGCGCGAAATCCCGCGCCGAATGGCCGATGAGATAGGCCTTCACGACGGACCCGAGATGCGGCTTCAAGGCCGCGATCCCGCCTTCCTTTCCAAGGCCACCGGCGATCCAGCGGATTTTCGGGAAGGCCTGCAACGCCTTTGCCGCGCTGTCCACGTTCGTCGCCTTCGAGTCGTTGACGTACCGCACCCCATCCCGCTCGCCGACAAGTTGGCTGCGATGCGGCAAGCCGGCGAAGGAATGCAGCGCCCCTTCGATGAGTTTCGGCGCGAGGCCGAGGCAGCGGACGGCGGCATAGGCGGCGCAGGCATTCTGGTGATTATGGGCGCCGGGAAGGCCCTTGACCTCGCGCAGGTCGATCGCGGCGACCTGCCGTCCCTTGCGCCATTCGGCGAGGAAGCCCTTGCGGGCGAAGACGGTCCAGCCCTCGCCGTCGAGCTTCTGGCCGGAGGAGATGCGGATCACCCGGTCGTCCGCCGGCCCCTCGGCGAGCTGGTTGGCAAGGAACTGCCCCTCGACCTCGTCGACGCCGATCACCGCCCGGTCCGGCCCCCCTTCGGCGAAGAGCCGGCGCTTGGCGGCGAAGTAGCCGCCCTTGCCGCCGTGGCGGTCGAGATGGTCGGGCGAGAGGTTGGTGAAGACCGCGACGTCGGGGGTCAGCGCGCGGGCAAGTTCGGTCTGGTAGGAGCTGAGCTCCAGCACCACGACCTCGCCGTCCTGCGCCGGGTCGAGGTCGAGGACGCCGCGGCCGATATTGCCGGCCATCTGGCTGGGGCGGCCGGCGACCTGAAGGATATGGTGGATGAGCGCGGTCACCGTCGACTTGCCGTTCGACCCGGTCACCGCGATCACCTTCGGCACCTGGTCCATCGCGTCCCAATCCGGCATGGCCCAGGAGCGGAAGAAAAGCCCGATATCGTTGTCGACCGGCACGCCGGCCGCCACCGCACGGACGATGAGGAGGTTGGGCTCGGGGTAGAGATGCGGAATGCCGGGCGAGACGATCAGCGCCGCGACCCCGTCCCAGGCAGTGGCGCGGGTGAGGTCGGTGAGCGCGAAGCCCGCCGCCTCGGCCGCCGCCCGCGCCTCGGGCGCGTCGTCCCAGAGGCAGAGCTCTGCCCCGCCCGCGAGAAGCGCCCGCGCGGTGGCGAGACCCGACCGGCCGAGCCCAAGCACCGCGACCTTCCGCCCTTCGAATCCCTGAACCGGAATCATTCGTCCCCCGCCCTCCAATGCCTCCGGGACAATGCAACGTGCCCGGGCCGCCCGCAAGTTCGCCCGTGGCGATCTGCCGGCCGGGTTTACCTCGGCCCCCGGCCCGGCTAGGCTGAGGCTTCGTGAGAACCCGCGCGCCGCGCGGCCTCTGCCATTCATCCCCCCATATTCCGAAAGGACGTCATGACCCAGGTAAAGACGGGCGACACCGTGCGCATCCATTATCGCGGCACATTGCAGGACGGCACCGAGTTCGATTCATCCAAGGGCCGCGATCCCCTGGAATTCGAAGTCGGCTCGGGCCAGATCATTCCCGGCCTCGACAAGGCACTACCGGGCATGGCGGTGGGCGAGGCAAAGACCGTCGCGGTCCCGGTGGACGAGGCCTACGGGGCTCGCAATCCCGATGCGAGCCACGCTGTGCCCCGCGCCCAGATCCCCGACGAGATCCCGCTCGAGGTCGGCACGGCCTTGCAGATGCGCTCGCCCGACGGCGGCGCCATCGCCGTGACGGTGGCTGAAGTGACGGACGACACCGTCACGCTCGACGCCAACCATCCGCTCGCCGGGCACGACCTGACCTTCGAGATCGAACTCGTCGAGATCGGCTGAACCGCGCGGGTGTGGCGCCAGAACAGAATGTCTGCCCGTTCAGCCGGTTTCAGACCGGCTGCGGGAACTTCGCCGCGATGCGCTCTGCCACCCGCGCCTGCATACGCCAGAGATAGGCGTCGTGAATCCCGCGGTCTTCCAGATGGCTGACCGTGCTGCGCAGGTATTCGGCCATTGATCCCCGCTCCCCTACCGCGGATGCGAGCGCCTCGACGACCACATCTTCGGCCAGACCCGGTAGATAGGCTTCGCTCTTGCGGCTGATCGGGAAAGCGATGGCGCGCACCGGCCCGGCATCGGTCCGCACGGTCACCCAACGGGTGGGCAAGCCGTCGCGCTTGATGGGCATTTCGCGGCGCAGGATCTTTTCGAGATTCTCGGCCCGCGCCTCGGGCGGCAGACGGAACACGACTCCTCGGCATGAACCGCCCCGGTCCAGCGCAAGCATGATACCGGGATTTTCAGGCGTCCCCCGGTAGATCCGCACCCATCCCAGGCAGAACGACCGGCGCCAGCCGTAAATGGAGCCGATTCTTTCCTCGACAAAATCGAACTCCGGGTTCCAGATCAACGATCCGTAGGCGAAGATCCAGATGTCACCGTCTTCCGGCGCCTGACCCAGAAGAAGCTCGGTTCCCGCCTTGTAGTCGGCGTCGGTTGGGCCGTCACCGCGTCCCGCAAGCAGCCCCGATTTCCCGTCAAACGGTGGCACGCGCGCGACGATTTCCGGCGTCAGGTGCATCTTGCGGCGTGTCACGGGTCGCCTCTTCGCTATCCATAGCCTGTCGCACCGTCGTCCGCGGTCGAGGTCGTGTCAATCGACCTGTCGGGGCCACAGTCCAACTGGGCCTTCGGACTGAGCGCGTAGATACCGCGGTCCACGCGGTCGAACCAGCCGTAATGGTCGTCGCGAAGCATCCGCCCGGCCCGTGCGACCCCGGTCGCCGCCGCGACCTCGGCCGCCTTCGAGGGCCCCTCGGCGGCCAGATGGGCGGCGCAGCGCAGCGCCTCCTGCCGGTAGGCGGTCATACGTTTCGTCCCGGTCGTGCCGCCGGTATTCGGGTCGCCAACCCGCCGGTCGAACTCACGCAGGAGCCGTCCGGCCTTCGCCGCGTTCCGGCGCGGCGCGTAGGGGCCCGGATCGAGATGCGCCTCGACCTTGCCCGGCTCGCCCGGATTCACCGCGAGGAGCCCAAGGCCGAGACGGCGGCAGAGACGGAGAATATCGCGGTAGCGCAGCTTCCAGCCGCGTTCCGACGAGACCGGGACGGCAAGGTAGACATGGTCGAACATCGTCTGCCGCGCCACGCCCTGCATCACCAGCGCCAAGGAAAATGTCAGCTTCAGCTCCACCACCACCGGCGGCTCTTCCCCGCGCCGGGCGAGGACGTCGCAATCTCCGATCTCGGCCTTGACCTCGTAGCCCTGCGCTTCGAGATGCGCCTTGACCGGCGCGTAGAGGTCAGCCTCGCGCATCAGCGCACTTTGAGCGTCGCGAGTCCGATCAGCGCGAGGATCAGCGAGATGATCCAGAAGCGGATGACGATCTGCGGTTCAGCCCAGCCCTTCTTCTCGAAGTGATGGTGGATCGGCGCCATCAGGAAGACCCGTTTGCCGGTGCGCTTGAAGTAGAGCACCTGGATGATCACGCTCAGCGCCTCGACCACGAAAAGGCCGCCGACAATGGCCAGCACGATCTCGTGCTTCGTCACCACGGCAATGGCGCCGAGCGCGCCACCGAGCGCGAGCGAGCCGGTATCTCCCATGAAGACCGCGGCCGGTGGCGCGTTGTACCAGAGAAAGCCCAACCCCCCGCCGATCAGGGCGGCCGTGAAGATCAGGATCTCGCCGGTGCCGGGGACGTAGTGGACGCCGAGATATTCGGTGAAGTCGGTCCGGCCAACCGCATAGGCAATGACGCCAAGCGTGCCGGCCGCGATCATCACCGGCATCACGGCAAGCCCGTCGAGCCCGTCGGTCAGGTTCACCGCGTTGGCGGCGCCGACGATGACGATCATCGCGAAGGGCACGAAGAACCAGCCGAGGTTGAAGAGCGCGTTCTTGAAGATCGGGAAGGCCAGTTGGTTGGTGAGGTCCGCCGGATGGACATAGGCCGCCATCCCGCCCGCGAGCGCCGCGATCAGCAGTCCGAGAAGGAAACGGACACGCGACGACACGCCCTTGGTGTTCTGCTTCGTCACCTTCGAATAGTCGTCGGCAAAGCCGATGAGGCCGAAGCCGTAGGTCACGAAGAGGACGATCCAGATATACGGGTTGTCGAGACGCGCCCAGAGGAGCGTCGAGACGAGGATCGCCGAGAGGATCAGCAACCCCCCCATCGTCGGCGTGCCGGCCTTGGCGAAATGGGTCTGCGGTCCGTCGTCGCGGATCGGCTGGCCCTTCTTCTGCTTGCGGCGCAAGAGGTTGATCAGCGGCTGGCCGAAGAGAAACCCGAAGACGAGCGCGGTGAAGAACGCCGCCCCCGCCCGGAAGGTGATGTAGCGGAAGAGGTTGAAGACATCCCCGCCCTCGGCCAGGCCGGACAGCCAATACAGCATCTACTCGGCTCCTCGCGCTTCGCCCGCGCCCGGTTGCCCGAGTTTGCGCAGTGCGTCAACCACAAGGCTGACCTTCGATCCCTTGGAGCCCTTGACCAGCAGAACGTCGCCGGCATCGGCCAGGTGATGGGCACGCAGCGCCAGGTCCGGCGCCGTTTCGTGCCACTCGCCGCGTTTTTGCAGCGGCAGCCGTTCCCAGAGCGCGCGCATCCGGGGGCCGACGCAATGCACGAGATGCACGGTGGCGATCGCGGGATGATCGGCGATGGCGCGGTGCATTGCGGCTTCGTCCGGCCCAAGCTCCAGCATGTCGCCCAGAACCGCGATCCGGCGGCCTTCGAGGATGCGGCCGATCCCGTCGCGTGTCTCGGAAGCCGCCAGGACTTCCAGGGCCGCGTCCATCGAGGCCGGGTTGGCGTTGAACGCGTCGTCGATGACGTCAAAGGAAAGGTTTTCGTCGACGATGTCGAGAAAGATACGTTCGCGTCGCCCCCGCCCCGCCGGCGGGCGCCATTGACCGATGTCGCAGGCGGCGACGGCCGGATCGGCACCGACCGCCTCGGCCACGGCAAGGACGCCGAGCGCGTTGGCGGCGAAGTGCCGGCCGGCGGTCTGGATCTTGAAGAGGATCGGCGCACCCTGCCGCGTGGCCTTCACGATAGTCGTGTCCTGGGCGAGCTTGACCTCGGTCAGCCGGAAATCGTCGCCCGCCTCGGCGCCGAACCGGATGATGCGACCGGCCCGCGCGGCGCCCTCGGCAAGGATCGGCGTGACGACAAGACCCGACGGGATCACCGCGATGCCCCCCGGCTCCAGCCCCTCGAAGATCGCGGCCTTCTCGCGGGCGATTCCGTCGAGGCCGTCGAAGGCCTCGAGATGGGCTGGTGCAATCGTGGTGATCATCGCCACGTGCGGACGGGTCAACCGCGCGAGGGGGGCGATCTCTCCGGGATGGTTCATGCCGATCTCGACCACGGCGAAATCGACGTCCACGGGCAACCGGGCGAGCGTGATCGGCACCCCCCAGTGGTTGTTGAAGCTCGCCTCGGCGGTATGGACGCGGCCCTGCCCCGCCAGAACCGCGCGCAGCATCTCCTTTGTCGAGGTCTTGCCGACCGATCCGGTCACCGCGATCACCCGCGCCTTGGTGCGCGCCCGCCCGGCCGCGCCAAGCGCGGTCAGCGCGGCAAGGACATCCGGTACGAGCAGGAGCGGATCGGACTCCGAGCAGCCCTCGGGCATGCGCGAGACTATCGCCGCCGACGCACCGTTGTCGAGCGCGGCGCGGACGAAGTCGTGGCCGTCGCGCACATCCTTCAGCGCGACGAAGATGTCGCCGGGCCGGAGCGAGCGTGTGTCAATGGAAACCCCCGTCGCCTCGAAGGCTTGCGTGGCGCGCCCTCCGGTGGCGGCTTCGGCCTCGGCCGAGGTCCAGAGCGCCGCCATCAGATCCGGCCTTCGAGGGCGGCGACGGCGACACTGGCCTGTTCGGCATCGTCGAAGGGATAGACGTCGCTACCGACGATCTGGCCCGTCTCGTGCCCCTTGCCCGCGATCAGGAGCGCATCGCCCGGCTGCAACGCATCGACGCCGCGCAGGATCGCCTCGGCGCGGTCTGCGACTTCGGTCGCTTCGGGACAGCCCGCCATCACCTCGGCGCGGATCGCCGCGGGATCTTCGGAGCGGGGATTGTCGTCGGTGACGATGACCACGTCGGCATGCGCCGCCGCCGCCTCGCCCATCAGGGGCCGCTTCAGCCGGTCGCGGTCGCCGCCGGCGCCGAAGACGACGACGACACGGCCCATGACATGAGGGCGCAGCGATTGCAGCGCCGAGGCCAAGGCGCCGGGCTTGTGCGAATAATCGACGAAGACCGTCGCGCCGTTGTCGCGCTTGGCCGCGAGTTCCATCCGCCCGCGCACCGTGACGAGGTCGGGCAGCGTGTCGATCACCGCCTGCGGATCCTCGCCCGCGGCCATCACCAGACCGGCGGCGGCCAGCACGTTTTCGGCCTGGAAGCCGCCGATCAGCGCCAACCGCACGAGATGGGGCTTGCCGTCATGGGTGAAGCGCAGGTCCTGCCCGGTCGCGTCGAAACGCTGCGAGGTGATGCGCAGGTCAGCTACCGGATCGCGCCCGACGGTCAGGAGCGTCTGGCCACGTCCGCGCGCGATCTCCAGCATCTCGCGGCCCCGCGCCTCGTCGATATTGATCACGGCGGTTCCGTCCTCGGGCAAGACGCGGGCGAAAAGCCCGGCCTTCGCCGCGAAATAGTCGTCGAAACTGGCGTGATAATCGAGGTGATCCTGGCTGAAATTCGTGAACGCCGCCGCCTTCAGCCGCACCCCGTCGAGCCGGCCCTGGTCGAGCCCGTGCGACGAGGCCTCCATCGCCGCATGGGTGATCCCGGCCCCGGCCATGTCGCGGAGCATACGATGCAGCGTGATCGGTTCCGGCGTCGTATGGGCCAGGGGCGCGGTGAAATCGCCGAGCACGCCCATCGTGCCGAGATTGGCGGCGCTGAGGCCGAGCGCCTGCCAGATCTGCCGGGTGAAGGTCGCGACCGAGGTCTTGCCGGAGGTGCCGGTGACGGCGACCATCACCTCGGGCTGGCGGCCGAACCAGAGGGCGGCGGTATAGGCCAGCGTCTGGCGAGGATCCTCGGCGACGATCAGGGCGGCGTCAGAGCCTGCAAGCTCCGCCTTGGCGATCTCGGAACCGGCGCGATCGGTCAGGATCGCGGCCGCGTCCATCCGAAGCGCATACTGGATGAATTCGGCGCCGTGGATCTTCGTTCCGGGCAGCGCCGCGAAAAGATGGCCCGGCTTGACTTGCCGGCTGTCGACCGAAAGGCCGGTGATCCGCGCCTCGCGCCCGCCCTGCGCCCTCAGGCCCAGTTCGGATAGCGATTTCGTTGCCTCTGCCATGCGCTGAACCCCCGACACATGATCACCCTCAATTGCGCACGCGTATTACGCTGGCCTCGGCCACGGGTTCAAGCTCTGGCCTGAGTCCGAGAAGCGGCGCCGCGCGGCGGATGATCTCGGCGCCGACCGGAACTGCGGTCCAGCCGGCGGTGCGGCGCGGCTCGGTGCCCGAGGTCTCCACAGGCTCGTCGAGCGAGACGACGAGGACGTATTTCGGATCGGACATCGGAAAGACGGCGGCGAATGTCGCGACAACCTTTTCCTTGTAATAGCCGCCGCCCGGCTTCGGCTTGTCGGCGGTTCCTGTCTTGCCGCCGACCTCGTAGCCCTCCACATCGCCGAAGGTCGCGGTGCCGCGCTGCACGACCTGGCGCAGCATCGAGCGGACGATGGCCGAGGTGCCGGCGGAGATGATGCGGGGTCCGGTCTCGACCTTGGTGCGCTTCAAAATCGTCGGCGCGACCTTGGTTCCGCCGTTGACCATCGCCGCATAGGCGGCCGCGAGGTGAAGCGGGCTTGCCGCGACACCGTGGCCATAGGAGACGGTGAGCGTGGTGATCTCGGGCCATTTCACCGGCCGCAGCGGCTTGCCGGTCGGCGCCTCCATGAGTTCAATCGGCGTCGCGTCGAACATGCCGAGTTTGCCGAGGAAATCCTGCTGCCGCACGCCGCCGATCTGCTGGGCGATATGGGCGGTGCCGATGTTCGACGATTTCACGATCACGTCGGTCACCGAAAGCTGCGGCCCGTAATTGTGGAAGTCGCGGATGCGGAACTTGCCCCAGACCATCGGGCCCTTGGTGTCGACCATCGTCTCGGGGTTCACGAGGCCGAGGTCGAGCGCCTGGGCCACGGCGAATATCTTGAACGTGGAGCCAAGCTCGTAGACGCCTTGCACCGCGCGGTTGAAGAGCGGGCTGTCGGAGGGATCGCCCTTCAGAAGCGACGCTGGGCGGGTATTCGGATCGAAGTCCGGCAGCGAGGCCATTGCCACCACCTCGCCGGAATGCGCGTCCATCAGGATCGCCGTCGCGCCCTTTGCGTTCATCAGCTTCATGCCGCCGTAAAGCACGTCCTCGACGGTCGACTGGATCGTGAGGTCGAGCGAGAGTTGCAGCGGCGCGCCGCCATTGGCGGGATCGCGGAGCCAGCTGTCGAAGGTCTTCTCGACCCCGGCGGTGCCGACGACCTCGGCCGAACTGACGCCCTCGCGGCCGAAGCTCGCGCCCCCGAGGACATGGGCGGCGATGGCGCCGTTCGGATAGAGCCGCATCTCGCGCGGACCGAAGAGTAGGCCGGGATCGCCGATCTCGTGGACGAGCTGCATCTGTTCGGGCGAAATCTTTTTCTTCACCCAGAGGAACTTGCGCTTGCCGGTGAAGTCGGCCTTCAGCCGCTCCGCGTCGAGATCGGGGAAGATCGCGGCGAGTTTCTCGGCCGCACCGGCGGGATCCACCATCTGCTGCGGCTGGGCGTAGAGCGAGTGGGTGACGAGATTCGTCGCGAGGATCCGCCCCTGACGGTCGACGATGTCTGCGCGCTGCGCGACGATGGAGGCGCCGGCGACGGCAGCCTGCGGCTCCATCGGCTCGGTCGCGGCCAGTAGGCCCATCCGGGCACCGACAGTGAGGAACGCCATGACGAAGGCCGCGCCGAGAAGCAAAAGTCGCCCCTCGGCCCGAAGCCGCGCCTTATCGCGCATTGCCTCGTGGCGCAGGCGGATGTTTTCGCGCTCGATCGCGTCCGGATTCTCGCCCTTGGCGCGGGCGGAGAGGATGCGGGCCAGCGGGCGGAGCGGCGTACGGATCATGGGTTGCCCTCGTTCAGCGCGATCGTGTCGATCGGTTCGGTGATCGGCGGCAGCGCTATGGCCGGGTAGTTCACTTGCGACACGCCGCCGAATTGGCGCGGCTCGAACGGCAGAAGGCCGAGACGTTCGAAATTGATGTCGGCAAGCTCCCTCAGCCGGTCCGGACGGTTGAGATAGGCCCATTCCGCCTTCAGAACGCTCAAGGATTTCGCGCAACTGCCCGATTTCATTTTGCAATTCGCTGACTTCGCCCAGTTCCGCCTGGGTCCGGTAGTTCTCGCGGTAAGCCCAGAAGGCGAGGCCCATGACGCCGAGCGCAGAGAGAAGGAGAAAGAGGCTGCGCATCACTTCTGTCCTTTGAGCGCGGGTTTCGGAAGGCCGAGCGCAGCGCGGTCGGCAAGGTCGGCGGGGGCATCGGTGCGGATGCCGACGCGAAGCTTGGCCGAGCGGGCGCGCGGGTTCTCGGCCAGTTCGGCCTCGTCCGGACCGACGGCACGGCGGGTCTTGAGGGTAAAGGCGGGCGTCACCGCCTCGCGTGCGGGCGCGTAACGGCTGCCCTGCCCCTCGGCACCGGAGCGGAGCTGGAAGAAGCGTTTGACCACGCGGTCCTCGAGCGAATGAAAGGTCACGACGGCGAGCTTTCCGCCGGGCTTCAGAGCCCGCTCGGCCGCTTCCAGCCCCTCGGCGAGTTGGCCGAATTCGTCGTTCACCGCAATGCGGATCGCCTGGAAGCTGCGTGTCGCCGGGTGGCTTTGCCCCGGCTTCTGCCGCGGCAGGCAGCGTTCGATGACATGGGCGAGGTGCAGCGTCGTCTCGATGGGCCGCGCCGCGACAATGGCGCGCGCGATGCGGCGCGAGGCGCGCTCCTCGCCGTAGTGATAGAGAATGTCGGCGATCTCGGCCTCGGAGGCCTCGTTCACCAGATCAGCGGCAGTGGGCCCGTTGTCGCCCATCCGCATGTCGAGCGGGCCGTCCTTCTGGAAGGAGAACCCACGTTCGGCCTGGTCGATCTGCATCGAGGACACGCCGAGGTCGAGGACGACGCCGTCCGCCGGCTCTCCCGCCAGAGTGTCGAGATCGGAAAACGTGCCTTCCACCAGTCGCAGCCGGTCACCATAGGCGCCGGCCCAGCGTTCGGCCATGCGGAAGGTGGTCGGGTCGCGGTCGATGGCGACAACGGTCCCGGCGCCGGCCTCGAGAAGCCCACGGGTATAGCCACCCGCGCCGAAGGTGCCGTCGATCCAGAGGCCGGAGACGGGTGCGACCGCTTCGAGAAGCGGCCGCAGCAGAACCGGGATATGGGGGGCGGGATCGTCCGTGCGGGCTGCGGCAGCGGCCATCGCTCAACCCCTCTGCAGGGGCGGCAGGAGGCTTCTGGGATCGAAGTCCTCGGGATACTGGTCGGCCAGCCGCTGGCTCCGGCGCTCGGCCTTCGCCTCGTAGGTCTCGGGGTTCCAGATGCGGAAATAGTCGCCGGCCGAGATGAAGAACGCCTCGCCCTTCAGCCCGATCTTCTCGCGCAGCTTCTGCGGAATCGTCAGGCGGCCGTCATCGTCGATCACGCTCTCGATCGACTGGCCGTACATGCGTTCCTCGATCATCAGCCGTTCGGCCGAGCCGCGCTGCATGAGGGAAATCTGCTCGTCCATCTCGTGGATCGCTTCCATCGAGAAGACCTCGAGCCAGTCCTGGTTCTCGGGTCCGTAGACGATGACGATGTTGGGGCGAAGGCCTTCTTTCCAGTCGGGGTCGGAGGCTTCGATCACGCGGCGGAACGGCGCGGGGATGGACACGCGACCCTTCGCGTCCACCTTGAACGTATCCGATCCTCTGAACCTGCGTGCCACGCGGCGCGCTCCTTGTCACTGTCCCCTCCCCCCTTACCGATACCGCCAGACCAGACCGCGACGGGGCCCTGAACGGACAACGGCGGATCGGGCTGCTGCCACTGCCCGATCCGCCGCCCTGTCCCATCGCTGGGTTTGTCCGACTGCGCATGCCACCTGGGGGGATGTCTGCTCGCTCGCGCGCCGGATCTCTCTGGTTCGATGAAAGCGGGTGCCTGTATGAAACCTGCTTGTCGCCTTTTGGGTCTTAGTGCCCGTTTGAGCCCGTCCTCATCGGTGGATTAGGGATCGCATGGGATTTCATGGGAATCAACAAAAATCTTGGCCGAAGGCATACAAGATGAAGTTCCAGAGATAGTTGAAACACAGGATTTAGGGGATTATTGCTGCGAAGAATAGCCACTTCTAGTTATACTTGTGAAAATAAACACAATATGTAGACAAAATCAGGAATGAAGTCGCCGTCCCATAATTTCCCATATTTCTTTCGCTGGTGCGTAAGCAACGACTGGCCCGAGGGGGAATCCGGCGCAAAACACCGTCAGTCACACCGGAATCACGCCGATTCACGCGCCGGTGATTCGAATTTTCGCGAAGGGCAGCGAGCCTTTCCCGTGCAATCCCACCGGACCGCACACTATCCCATCAAATCCCGGACGGTCCCGGGTCAGGCCAAGCCGCCGGCCACGAGACGGTCCGCTAGCCGGGCATAGGCACCGGCGATCGGCCCCTCGCCCGCGGCTATGGGCGTGCCGGCGTCGCCGGCGAGCCGGACGTCGAGGTCGAGCGGAAGCTCGCCCAGGAACGGAACGCCCAGCCGTTCGGCCTCGGCCGCGACGCCGCCATGGCCGAAGATATGCGCCTCGTGCCCGCAATTCGGGCAGACATAGGTGGACATGTTCTCGATCAGCCCGAGGACCGGCACTTTCAGCTTGCCGAACATGTCGATGGCGCGGCGGGCATCGAGGAGCGCCACATCCTGCGGAGTCGAGACGATGAGCGCACCGGTCAGCGGCGCGCGCTGCGCGAGCGAAAGCTGCACGTCGCCGGTGCCGGGCGGCAGATCGACGATGAGAACGTCAAGTTCGCCCCAGGCCACCTGCCCCAGAAGCTGCTGGATTGCCCCCATCAGCATCGGCCCGCGCCAGACCACCGCCTCGCCCTCCTTCAGCAAGAAGCCCGATCGACATCATCGTGACGCCGTGCGCCTTCAGGGGGATGATGGTCTTGCCGCCGGGCGCGACCGGCCGCTCGGTGACGCCCATCATCCGCGGCTGCGAGGGGCCGTATATATCGGCATCGAGAAGTCCGACTCGGCGACCGGCCCGGGCCAGCGCCACGGCGAGGTTTGAGGACACGGTCGACTTGCCGACCCCGCCCTTGCCGGAGCCGATGGCGAGGATGCGCTTCACGCCCGGAACCGGTTGCGGCCCGGCCTGTGGCTTTCGGGTGGCCGCCGACCTTGCAGGCTCGGCGCCTTCGACGCCGGGCCATGCGCGGTCAGGACGGCCGAGACGGTTGTCACTCCCGGCAGCGCCTTCGACCGCCGCCTCGGCCGCGGCGCGGACCGGCGCCATCCGCTGGGCGGTCTCGGGGTCCGGCGCCTCGATCACGAAGCGCACCGCCCCCGCCTCGACCACGAGCGCGCGGACCAGATCGCGCGACACGAGGTCGCCGCCATCGGGCAAGGCGATACGGCCGAGCGAATCGAGAACGGCGGATCGGGTGACGGTCATCGGTGGGTCCTCTTTCATTTCCGCCCAAAGAAAGGACGCTTTGCCAGCGAGAGCAACAGCAATGGCACACGTTGCGGAAATATTGGGCAAGCTACCGTAACGTAATGCAAAATTCACCACGCCCGCCATGCATTTGCTGCATAGCAGCATTGAATATGACAGGTATTGTGCAAGTGCAGCATGGTGGTCATGTTGAACCTAACAGCGCCGAACCTGGCGAAAGCGAAACAAGATGAGGCTTCGAGAAATGGCATATGTAAGTGGGATCCGCAGGATCGAACTCGGCCTGGCCGACCGCGCCGCGGCATTTCTGAGCGGGCTGAGCGACAAACGCCGCCGCTACCGCGTGTACCGTCAGACGGTCCACGAGTTGAATGCGCTGACCGAGCGCGAACTGATCGATCTGGGCATCTCCCGTTCGTCGATCTCCGGGATCGCGATTGAGGCTGCCTACGGCAAATGAACTCCCTTCCTGGGACCCACTCCTCCTCCCTCGGGTCCCGGAAATTCGCGGCGGCATCCTCCTCCTCCCTGATGCCGCCGCGATCCTATCGGGCCGAAAGGCTCCTGACGATACGAAGGACCCGTCTCCTCCTCCCTCGGGTCTGACGTTGTGAAATGCGGCGGTGACGTCCTCCTCCCTGTCACCGCCGCATCTTCACCCAGATCGGTGGCCCACCTCCTCCCGGGCCGCTGTCGTGAAGACCGGCGGTGCCCCCCTCCTCCTCCCTGGGGTGCCGCCGATCTTCACCAATGATCGGGTCCCACCTCCTCCCTCGGGATCCGTCAAGACCACTCACGGCGCCTCCGGGCGCCGTTTTCTTTGTCTTGCGGGGATTCCGAAGCGGCCCGGTTCCCGGGCCATCGTCCTTCCCTCGCCTCCGCGCTTGCGCGCTCCGGGCTCGGTGGGCGGGCAGCAAGCTGCCCGCCGCGGCCTCCGGCGGGGATATTTGCACCAAGTGGAAGCCAGGGGGGTGTCAGAAGGGGATGTCGTCCGCCGTCTCTGCCGAGACGACGTAGCTCGCCAGGACATGCTTGGTGCCGGCCTTGTCGAAGGTCACTTCGAGCTTGTCGCCTTCGATCCCGTCGACACGGCCATAACCGAATTTCTGGTGGAAGACCCGGTCGCCTTCGCTGAAAACCGAGACGGCATCGAGGTCGATCACCACGTGGCGCGCCTCGCGCGGCTGGCTCACGGGACGGCTAGTGGCGCGCTCCTGCATCCGCTTCCAGCCGGGCGAGTTGTAAACATCGGCCCGCGCCGCGCGGTCCTCGATCCCCGAGGACATCGCCGCAGCGCCGTAGCCGCCACCATAGAGGCCGGGCGGGGTCAGCACCTCGACATGTTTTGCCGGCAGTTCGTCGATGAAGCGCGAGGGCATCTGGCTTTGCCATTGCCCGTAGACCCTGCGGTTGCCAGCAAAGGAGATGGTGCAAAGCCGCTCGGCCCGCGTGATCCCGACATAGGCGAGGCGGCGTTCTTCCTCGAGGCCCTTGAGACCGCTTTCGTCCATCGAGCGCTGCGAGGGGAAGAGGCCGTCTTCCCATCCCGGCAGGAACACCACCGGGAATTCCAGGCCCTTGGCGGCGTGGAGCGTCATGACCGAGATCTTTTCGGCCGCATCCTCGGTATCGTTGTCCATGATCAGCGAGACATGTTCGAGGAACCCTTGCAGGTTGTCGAACTGCTCCAGCGCCTTGATCAGTTCCTTGAGGTTCTCCAGCCGCCCCGGCGCCTCGGGCGTCTTGTCGTTCTGCCACATCTCGGTGTAGCCGGATTCCTCGAGGATCATCTCGGCCAGTTCGATATGGTTCTGGCCCTCGCGCAGCGTCAGCCGATGCCAGCGCTCGACATTCTCGACGAATTGCAGAAGCTGGCCGGCCGCCCGGCCGGACAGCTGACCGGAGGCGAGCGCCCTGCGCGCGCCGACAGACAGGCTTGCGCCCGCCTCGCGGGCGCTCCGTTGGATCACCTGCTGGCCCTTGTCGCCGAGCCCGCGTTTGGGGGTATTCACCACCCGCTCGAAGGCGAGATCGTCCTCGGGCGAGACCGCGAGGCGGAAATAGGCCATCGCGTCCCGTATCTCCAGCCGCTCGTAAAAGCGCGGGCCGCCGATCACCCGGTAGGGAAGGCCGATGGTCAGGAAGCGATCCTCGAAGGCCCGCATCTGGTGCGAGGCGCGGACGAGAATCGCCTGATCATTGAGGCTCACCGGCTCCATGCCCGCGCGTGCCCCGTTGCAGCGCCTCAGCCTCCTCGCCGATCCAGCGCGCCTCCTCCTCGCCGTCCCAATGGCCGATGAGGCGCAGCTTCTCGCCGCCCTCGGCCTCGGTCCATAGCGTCTTGCCGAGCCGCCCGGCATTGGCCGCGATGAGCCCCGAGGCGGCGGCAAGGATATGCTCGGTCGAGCGGTAGTTCTGTTCGAGCCGGATCACCGTGGCGCCCGGGAAATCCTTCTCGAAGCGCAGGATGTTGCCGACCTCGGCGCCGCGCCAGCCGTAGATCGACTGGTCGTCGTCGCCGACGCAGCAGATGTTCCGGTGCTTCGCCGCGAGGAGCCGCAGCCAGAGATACTGGGCGACGTTCGTATCCTGATATTCGTCGACCAGGATGTAGCGGAACCAGCGCTGATATTGTTCCAGAACGTCAACGTGGTTCTGGAATATCGTCACCACATGGAGGAGGAGATCGCCGAAATCCGTCGCATTCAGCGTCAGGAGCCGCTGTTGATAGGCCGCGTAAAGTTCGGTCCCCATGTGGTTGAAGGCACTCGCTTCCGCGCTCGGCACCTGTTCCGGCCCCCAGGCCCGGTTCTTCCAGTTGTCGATCAACCCGGCAAGCTGCCGCGCGGGCCAGCGCTTCTCGTCGATATTGGCCGCGGCGATCACCTGTTTCAGCAGGCGGATCTGGTCGTCGGTATCGAGGATCGTGAAGTTCGATTTCAGCCCGACAAGCTCGGCATGCCGGCGCAGGATCTTGACGCTGATCGAGTGAAAGGTGCCCATCCAGGGCAACCCTTCGACCGCCTGCCCCATGAGGCGCCCCACACGCTCCTTCATCTCGCGCGCGGCCTTGTTGGTGAAGGTCACCGCCAGGATCTCGTTCGGCCGCGCCTGTCCACGCGCCAGCAGATGCGCGATCCGCGCCGTCAGCGCCCGGGTCTTGCCGGTGCCGGCGCCGGCGAGCATCAGGACCGGGCCGTCCAGCACCTCCACCGCCTGCCGCTGTGCGGGGTTCAGCCCGTCGAGATAGGGTGCGGGCCGCGCCGCCATTGCGCGGGCGGAAAGCGAGGCGCCTTCGAAGGCGTCGTGTTCGTCATGGCTGCTCATGCGGTCAATCTAGCCGCATCAGCGGACGAATAAAAGACAAGTTCACACTCTGTTCCATCCGTTTCGCTGGACTTTCGCGCCCCGCCCCGCGAGATATCCGGCATGGACCTGAACCAACGCTTTCCGGCGATCGCCGACCTCAAAGCCCGCGCCCGCGCGCGCATTCCGCATTTCGTCTGGGAATATCTCGACAGCGCCACAGGGACCGAGGCGACGCTCCGTCGCAACCGCGCGAAGCTCGACGAGGTGCTGCTACGCCCGTCGATCCTGCATGGCGAGTTCGCACCGGACCTGACGACGGAGCTTTTCGGTCAGCGATTTCCGCTGCCCTTCGGCGTTTCGCCGATCGGCATGTCGGGGCTGATCTGGCCCGATGCGGAACGGCTTCTCGCGGCGGCGGCGGGCAAGGCCGGCCTGCCCTATTCCATGTCGACGGTCGCAAGCCAGACGCCGGAATTCGTGGCGCCCGTGCTGGGGCAGCACGGCTGGTTTCAGATGTATCCGCCGCGCGATCCCGAGATACGAAAGGACATGCTGAGGCGCGCGAAGGACGCCGGGCTTCTCGGCCCTGATCCTGACCGTCGACGTGCCGGTCGCCAGCCGGCGGGAGCGTCAGACCCGCTCGGGCCTGACCCAGCCGCCGAAACTCACGCCCCGGCTCTTCGCCCAGGTGGCGATGCGGCCGGCCTGGGCGCTTGGGCACCGCTGAGGATGGGAATGCCGCGGATGCGGCTGATGGACGGCTATGCCGACAACAAGGTCAGCCTCTCCTCGACCGCCCATATCGGCTATCTCCTGCGCACCTCGCCCGACTGGGACTACCTCAAGGCGCTACGCGACGCTTGGGAGGGCCCGCTGATCGTCAAGGGCGTGCTCAACGCCGACGATGCGGCGCGGCTGCAGGACGAAGGCGCGGATGCGATCTGGGTGTCGAACCATGCCGGGCGGCAGTTCGACGCGGCCCCGGCGACGATCGAGGCGCTGCCGGCGATCCGGGCGGCGACGACCCTGCCGGTGATCTTCGACAGCGGCATCGAGGGCGGGCTCGACATCCTGCGCGCCATCGCGCTCGGCGCCGACTTTCGTCATGCTGGGGCGGGCCTGGCACTATGCGCTCGGCGCGCTCGGTGCCGAGGGGCCGGCGCATCTGGTCGATATCCTCACCAGGGACATGGCGGCCAATATGGGCCAGCTCGGGGCGCGTCGCCTGTCGGACCTGCCGGGCCGGATGATCGCGGCGGCGTCGAGGTAAGTGGACTAAAACTCACCTCACAACTGGGTCTTTTCAGGCAAGATGGGGTGACACCCAGCTTGCCGGCACCTTGGCCAGAACGTCGTTTTCGTCGGAAATGCTTCGCTTGCGCGGCAGTTTGCCGGGCGGCAGGGCATATGCAAAACGAAATGTTACCTGATCCTGACAGATCGCGAGTTCAGGGTCTTGCGCCGCGCCGCAGCACCCCTATTGTTCGCGGCGCGCAAGCGGGGGAGTCACCGATGGCCGAGTTCAAGAAAGTCCTGATTGCCAACCGGGGCGAGATCGCCATACGCGTCATGCGCGCGGCGACCGAGCTCGGCAAGCGCACCGTCGCGGTCTATGCCGAGGAGGACAAGCTCTCGCTCCACCGCTTCAAGGCGGACGAGGCCTACCGGATCGGCGAGGGCCTTGGCCCGGTGGCCGCCTATCTCTCGATCCCCGAAATCATCCGGGTGGCCACCGAATGCGGCGCCGACGCGATCCATCCGGGCTATGGGCTTCTGAGCGAAAACCCGGATTTCGTCGAGGCCTGCGCCGCCGCCGGTATCACCTTCATCGGCCCGAAGGCCGAGACGATGCGGGCCCTTGGCGACAAGGCCTCCGCCCGCCGCGTCGCGGTTGCCGCCGGCGTGCCGGTGATCCCGGCGACCGAGGTGCTGGGCGACGATTTCGACGCGATCAAGACCGAGGCGGCCGCGATCGGCTATCCGCTGATGCTCAAGGCCTCCTGGGGCGGCGGCGGGCGCGGGATGCGGCCGATCACCAAGCCCGAAGAACTGGTCGAGAAGGTCCGCGAGGGCCGGCGCGAGGCCGAGGCCGCCTTTGGCAACGGCGAGGGCTATCTCGAAAAGATGATCCTCCGCGCGCGGCACGTCGAGGTGCAGATCCTCGGCGACAGCCACGGCAACATCTACCACCTCTACGAACGCGACTGCACCGTCCAGCGCCGCAACCAGAAGGTCGTCGAACGCGCGCCGGCACCCTATCTTACCGACGCCCAGCGCGCCGAGGTCTGCGAGCTTGGCCGCAGGATCTGCGCCCATGTGAACTACGAATGCGCCGGCACCGTCGAATTCCTGATGGATATGGACGACGAGAAATTCTACTTCATCGAGGTCAACCCCCGCGTGCAGGTCGAGCATACTGTCACCGAGGAGGTGACCGGCATCGACATCGTCCAGGCGCAGATCAACATCGCCGAGGGCAAGACGCTGGCCGAGGCGACGGGCGTCGGCCGCCAGCAGGATATCGTGCTCAGGGGCCACGCGCTCCAGTGCCGGGTCACGACCGAGGATCCGCAGAACAACTTCATCCCCGATTACGGCCGGATCACCGCCTACCGCTCCGCCACCGGCATGGGCATCCGGCTCGACGGCGGCACCGCCTATGCCGGGGGCGTGATCACCCGCTACTACGACTCGCTTCTGGTGAAGGTCACCGCCTGGGCGCCGACGCCGACGCAGGCGATCGCCCGGATGGACCGGGCCTTGCGCGAATTCCGCATCCGCGGGCGTCAGCACCAACATCGCCTTCGTCGAGAACCTCCTGAAGCACCCGACCTTCCTCGACAACACCTACACGACGAAGTTCATCGACACGACGCCCGGCCTCTTCAACTTCAAGAAGCGCCGCGACCGGGCGACGAAGATCCTGACCTACATCGCCGACATCACGGTGAACGGGCACCCCGAGACCGCCGGCCGCCCGAAACCGCCCGCCGAGGCGCGCGAGCCCGAAGCCGCCGGAGCTCCGCGCCGCCGCCCCCGCCCCGGGCACGCGCAACCTTCTGGAAGAAAAAGGTCCGCAGGCCGTCGCCGACTGGATGGCGAGCCAGAAGAAGCTCCTTCTGACCGACACGACGATGCGCGACGGACACCAGTCGCTGCTCGCTACCCGGATGCGGTCGATCGACATGATCAAGGTGGCGCCTGCCTATGCGGCGAACCTGCCGCAGCTTTTCAGCGTCGAATGCTGGGGCGGTGCCACCTTTGACGTGGCCTACCGCTTCTTGCAGGAATGCCCCTGGCAGCGCCTCCGCGACCTCCGCGCGGCAATGCCCAACGTCATGACGCAGATGCTGCTCCGCGCCTCGAACGGCGTCGGCTACACCAATTATCCCGACAACGTCGTGCAGGAATTCGTGCGGCAGGCGGCGAAGACCGGCATCGACGTCTTCCGCGTCTTCGACAGCCTCAACTGGGTCGAGAACATGCGCGTCGCGATGGATGCCGTGATCGAGCAGGGCAAGGTCTGCGAAGGCGCGATCTGCTATACCGGCGACATCCTCAATCCCGACCGCGCGAAATACGACCTGAAATACTACGTCGCGATGGGCAAGGCGCTGAAATCCGCCGGCGCCCATGTTCTCGGCCTCAAGGACATGGCGGGGCTTCTGAAACCCGCTGCAGCCCGCGTCCTCTTCAAGGCGCTGAAGGAAGAGGTCGGCCTGCCGATCCATTTCCACACCCACGACACGTCCGGCATCGCCGGGGCGACGATCCTCGCCGCCGCCGATGCCGGGGTCTCGGCCGTCGATGCCGCGATGGACGCCTTCTCGGGCGGCACCTCGCAGCCCTGCCTCGGCTCCATCGTCGAGGCTTTGGCCCATACCGACCGCGACACCGGGCTCGATATCGCCGCGATCCGCCAGATTTCCAACTACTGGGAGGGCGTGCGCCACCAATACGCGGCCTTCGAAAGCGGACTCGAGGCGCCTGCCTCCGAGGTCTACCTGCACGAGATGCCGGGCGGCCAGTTCACCAACCTCAAGGCGCAGGCGCGCTCGCTGGGCCTTGAAGAGCGCTGGCACGAGGTGGCGCAGGCCTATGCCGACGTCAACCGGATGTTCGGCGACATCGTCAAGGTCACGCCGTCGTCGAAGGTCGTGGGCGACATGGCGCTGATGATGGTCGCGCAGAACCTGACCCGGGCACAGGTCGAGGATCCGGAGGTCGACGTGGCCTTCCCCGACAGCGTCGTCGACATGCTGCGCGGCAATCTCGGCCAGCCGCCGGGGGGCTTCCCGGAAGGCATCGTCCGGAAGGTCCTGAAGGACGAAAAGCCCAACACCGAACGGCCGGGAAAGCACCTCAAGCCCGGTCGATCTCGACGCCACCCGCGACGCGGTCTCGAAGGAGCTTCTGGGCTTCGCCGTCGACGACGAGGACCTCAACGGCTACCTGATGTATCCCAAGGTCTTCCTCGACTACATGGGCCGCCACCGGGTCTACGGGCCGGTTCGCACCTTGCCGACGCGCACGTTCTTCTACGGCATGGAACCCGGCGAGGAGATTACCGCCGAGATCGACCCCGGCAAGACCCTGGAAATCCGGCTTCAGGCCGTAGGCGAGACCACCGACGACGGCGAGGTCAAGGTCTTCTTCGAACTCAACGGCCAGCCGCGCGTGATCCGGGTGCCGAACCGGCTGGTGAAGTCGCAGACGGCGGCGAAACCGAAGGCGGTCGACGGCAACCCGAACCATATCGGCGCGCCGATGCCGGGTTCCGTCGCCTCCGTCGCGGTCACGGCCGGCGCGCGGGTCAATGCCGGCGATCTTCTGCTGACCATCGAGGCGATGAAGATGGAGACCGGCATCCATGCCGACCGCGCGACGGTGGTGAAGGCCGTCCTCGTCCATCCCGGCAGCCAGATCGAGGCGAAAGACCTCCTCGTCGAACTGGAATGAGCCCCGCCCCGACCCGGGATTAGCGCCCTGTTAGGACTTCAGGCGCTAGTCTTCGGCCGGGGAAATATGAGGGGTGACCGATGATTGATTCAACTCACACGACGTTCGAGACCTTTCTGGTCGAGGATGTGATCCTGACGCTCGGCAATCTGCGCGGCTCGCTCGAATGGCTCGGCGCCGGACCGGAGCAGAGCCGCGCCGGGCTCGACCGGCTCGAGCGCCAGCTCGGCCATCTGGAGGACCGCGCCCGCGCCGTCTGCCGGGAGCTTCGCGGTATCCGCCTAGACGCGCGGGCGGAGGCCGAAAGCGACAACCTCTTCGCCACCGACCCGGCGCCCGCCGGGCCCCAGACGGCGACGACCAGTCCCGAGACGGATGACATCTCCATCGAGACCGCAATCCTTGACGCGCTCGGCGACAGCGAGGGATACGATGACAGCCCGGTCTTCCGCAGCCGGCGCGGGTGACCGGCAGACACAAAAACGGGGGCGCCCGGCCCCCGTTCTTCATCGCTCCGGATGCCCGCTCTCAGGCGGCGTGGAGGAGTCCGTCGCTCCGCATCGCGCCGGCTGCCATCAGCGCCAGCATCGCGCTGGCCCGCGCCTCGTCCAACACCTCGAAGAAGGTCGAGCGCGCTTCGGCCGCTTCGGGACCCTCGGCGGCACAGTGGACCAGCGCGCCGGAATTGACATAGACGACCTCTTCGCCGGCAAAGCGCAGGCTCAGCACCTCGACCCGGCGGACAAGGCTTTGCCGGGTGATGCCGCGATAGCCGACCAGGGCCGAGGCCGGAACCAGTGCACCGGCGCAATCGAGCACCTCCTCGGCCACTTCCGAGGTCACCAGGACGTGCTGCCCCGGAAGCAGGCTGAAATCGCAGCAATTGTCGAGCGCGCCGCCCGGCACATGGATCACCTCGGCCTCGGCGGCAGGCCAGACATGGTGACGCTCGACCCGGGCGACGGGGCAGAAGCCGCCGTCATAGGTGGCGACGCGGGCGCCGCAGGCCAGGGTCTCGACCGGGCGCCAGCCGCGCTCGGTCTCGACGAGGCTGCCCGCCAAGAGGCCGGAGGCGCCGAAATCCGGCTGGATATTCAGCCCGTGAAGCGCGAGGGAGATCTTCTCGGCGGCGTGGAAGTTCGTGGCATTCTGCATGAACATGGCTTGGGTCCTTTCGGTTGATCTGGTGGCATCGTGGGCCGATGCGGTGCCATTGCGGCGATGAACCCAGTTCGCACCCAGAATTCGCCCATATTTCGACATAGTTGCGACGAACTTGCGGCACTATTTCGCCCCGATTGTTAATCCCGTCCCCACGCCTCGCTTTGATCTTCCTTTTACGCCTTGTTAAGGGTTGGCTAACCATTTTATCGTTGAAAAGCATTGCGTTACAGACAAAAACTCAACCACACCACAAATCAACCCCGCCCTCCGACAGGATCGGCCAGGCCGCACCCACCGCGCCGGGGCGCCCCGCAAGACCCGCAAGTCCCGCAAGACACGTCCCCCGGCAGGCTCCGCGCTGCGATCGGGAACTTTCTGTCCGCCCCCCGCACTTTTCCTCTTGCGGCCGGGCAGGAGAATTTATACATCGCTCCCACCCAAGGATGCGGGCGTAGCTCAGGGGTAGAGCATAACCTTGCCAAGGTTAGGGTCGTGAGTTCGAATCTCATCGCCCGCTCCAATTTCTCGCTTCGCGCGAACGGACAGTGCCGCCTTCGGGCGGCTCTTTCGTTTCAGCGGCACCGGTGCGACAGGCCGCGGATTTTCACCCGCCGCCGCTGGAACTGCCCTCCGCTGCCGCCTATAAGACGCGCGAAGCGAAAGGAGCGCCCATGCGCAAGGCCCAGATCACGCGGAAGACCGCCGAGACCGAGATCGCGGTCGAGATCGCCCTCGACGGCACCGGGACCTATTCCAACGAGACGGGCGTCGGCTTCTTCGACCACATGCTCGACCAGCTGTCGCGACATTCGCTGATCGACATCAGGGTCCGGGCCAAGGGCGACCTGCATATCGACGACCACCACACGGTCGAGGATACCGGCATCGCCCTCGGCCAGGCGCTGGCACAGGCGCTCGGCGACAAGAAAGGCATCCGCCGCTACGGTCATTTCACGCTGGCGATGGACGACGCGCAGGTCGCGACTGCGCTCGATCTCTCCGGCAGGCCCTATCTCGTCTGGTCGGTCGACTTCCCGACCGCGAAGATCGGCACTTTCGACACCGAACTGGTGCGGGAATTCTTCCAGGCGCTCTCGACCCATGGCGGGATCACGCTGCATGTCGATCGCATCCACGGGATCAACAGCCACCACATCGCCGAGGCCGCGTTCAAGTCGGTCGCAAGGGCGCTGCGCATGGCGGTGGAGCCCGATCCGCGCGCCGACGGGCGTGCTGCCCTCGACCAAGGGGGCACTGTGAGCCTGACGGTCGTCGTCGATTACGATTCCGGCAACCTGCATTCGGCCGAAAAGGCGTTCCAGCGCATGGCGGCCGAGACCGGGAGCGGGTTCCGTCATCGTCTCCTCGCGGCCAGAGGATGTCGCCCGCGCCGACCGGATCGTGCTGCCGGGCGACGGCGCCTTTCCGGCCTGCCGCGCCGCGCTCGACCGTTTCACCGGGCTTTTCGAGGCGATCGAGGAGGCTGTGACGGTCCGCGCCCGCCCCTTCCTCGGCATCTGCATCGGCATGCAGATGATGGCGACGCGCGGCCTCGAATACCGCGAAACGCCGGGCTTCGGCTGGATCGGCGGTGACGTCGTGCGGATCGAGCCGGCGAACCGGACACTCAAGGTGCCGCATATGGGCTGGAACGATCTTGTCATCGATCACCCGCACCCGGTCCTTGCAGGGATCGAGACCGGCAACCACGCCTATTTCGTCCATTCCTACCATTTCCGCGTGGCCGACCCCGCGCATCTTCTCGCCCATTGCGATTACGGCGGTCCGATCACCGCCATCGTCGGCAGGGACAACATGGTCGGCACCCAGTTCCACCCGGAAAAGAGCCAGGCGACGGGGCTGCGGCTCATCGCCAACTTCCTGTCCTGGCGTCCCTGATGGATATTGCCGCGATCCTGCGCGAGGTCCACGAAAGCGTCGGCCAGAGCGAGGATCGCGGGGCGGTCGCGGACTATATCCCCGAGCTTGCCGATGTCGATCCCGGCCGTTTCGCGATATCGGTGCTGCTCGCCGATGGCAGCCAGCATTCCGTCGGCGACGCCGACATGCCGTTCTCGATCCAGAGCGTCTCGAAGGTCTTCGCGCTCGCCCTCGCCCTCGGCCGGCTCGGCGACCGGCTCTGGCTCCGGGTCGGGCGGGAACCCTCCGGCCTCGCCTTCAACTCGATCCTCCAGCTCGAACACGAGGAGGGCATCCCGCGAAATCCCTTCATCAATGCCGGCGCCATCGTGGTCACCGACGCGGTCCTCTCGAACCACGCCCCGCGCGAATACCTGGGCGAGTTGCTGCGCTTCATCCGCACCGCCGCCGGAGACGACGACATCCATATCAACCGGGCCGTCGCGCGGTCCGAAATCGAAACTGGCCACCGCAACTTCGCGCTGGCGCATTTCATTCGCGCCTACGGCAACCTGCACCAATCCGCCCGACCTCACGCTCGGCGCCTATTTCCACCAGTGCGCGGTCGAGATGACCTGCGAGCAGCTCGCCCGGGCGGGGCGGTTCCTGGTGGGCGCGCCGGGCATGCCGCGGCTCGTCTCGCCCGAACGCGTCCGGCGGATCAACGCGCTGATGCTGACCTGCGGCCACTACGACGGCTCGGGCGATTTCGCCTACCGCGTCGGCCTGCCCGGCAAGTCGCGGCGTCGGCGGCGGCATCCTGGTCGATCGCCCCCGGCCGGGCCTCGATCGCGGTCTGGTCGCCGGGGCTGAACGCGCAAGGCAACTCGAAGCTCGGCACCGAGGCGGTCGAGCTTCTCGCCCGCCGCACCGGCTGGTCGGTCTTCGGTTAGCGCGTTATGCCGCGACAGCGGGCCGGCCCGGCGGGACCGGCGCGCCAGCCGGTCACTTCACCCGCTGCCAGTCCGAGGCGCGGCAGATCACGCCCCCGAGCACGCAGCCCGACACCGACAGTCGGTCACCCGCAAGCTGCATCTTCGACTTGTAGGTCTTGTCGCGGTCGGGCGCCCAGACCTTGCCGTTGCCATAGGACCCGTCGCCATTGGCCACCATGTCCCAGACGATCTGCTTGCCGACGTTCTTGGAGGCTTTTCCGCACCGCTCGGATCGAAGGACTTGACCAGAACGCCGCAGAACTTAGCCCCGCAGGGCGCGATCTGGACATGGCCGAAATTACCGTTGTCGTCGGGCTTGGTCTTCCAGAGCCCCTCGACCGGATCGGCGGCGAACGCCGCGCCGGCAAAGAGCACGGCTGCGGCGGCGATGACAAGTGCGGTCTTCATGTCCGATGTCCTCCCTGACATTTGGCCCATCATCCGCGAATCTCCCCCTCTCCGTCCAGTCTGACGTGGCGTTGAGCCGCCTTTGCAATCGCCCGGCCGCTGTGGCAAGAGGCGCGCGACGACACAGGAGCTTGCCGATGATCCTCTACCCCGCCATCGACCTCAAGGACGGCCAGTGCGTTCGGCTTCTCCACGGCGAGATGGACAAGGCCACGGTCTTCGGCGACGACCCCGCCGCGCAGGCGCTCCGCGTTCGAGGACGCGGGCTGCGAATGGCTGCACCTCGTCGACCTCAACGGCGCCTTCGCCGGTGCTCCGGTGAACGCGGTGGCGGTCGAGGCGATCCTCGCCCGCGTAGCGGTCCCCTCCCAGCTCGGCGGCGGCATCCGCGACATGGCCACGATCGAGACCTGGCTCGACCAAGGGCCTCGCCCGGGTCATCCTCGGCACCGTCGCGGTCGAAAACCCGACACTGGTGCGCGAGGCGGCCCTCGCCTTTCCCGGCCAGGTCGCCGTCGGCATCGACGCCCGCGAAGGCCGCGTCGCGACCAAGGGCTGGGCCGAGGAGACCGACGTCACGGTCACCGACCTCGCCCGTCGGTTCGAAGATGCCGGTGTCGCCGCGATCATCTACACCGACATCCTGCGCGACGGCGCGATGAACGGCCCGAATATCGAGGCGACCGAGGCGCTCGCCCGCGCCGTGTCGATCCCGGTGATCGCAACGCGGCGGCGTCTCGTCGCTCGCCGACCTCGTGGCGCTGCGCGACACCGGAGTCATCTCCGGCGCGATCTCGGGCCGCGCCCTATACGACGGCGCGATCGACCTCGCCGAGGCGCTCGACGCCTTGCGCGCCTAGCCGCCCGCCGCTGCGGCGGTCAGCTTGCCGAGCGCGCCTGCCATCTTCGCCAGCGCCTCGGCATCCTTCGGCACCGCGAGATCCTCGAAGGTTTCCGCCGGCGGCTCGTAGGCCAGCCAGACCGCGCCCTCGGCATCCTCGTAGGCCAGCACCTTCAAGGGCAGGTACAGCCCCGCCAGCGGGTCCGCCTGCATCACCGGCGTGCCGAGCGCGGGGTTGCCGAAGATCAGAAGCTGCGCGGGCGCCGAGATCCATGCCGGCACTTGCCGCGCCCGCGCCGTGATCGACCCGGGCGAAGACCGTGGCCCCGGCGCCAGTCACGACGGCCTCCAGCCGGTCCATGACCTCGGCCACGCTGCCGGTCGCGGCGACGCGGGTCACGTCGCCGGCAAGGGCCGGACTTGCGAGGAGGACGGAGGTCAGGGCGATGGCTATAGGTTTCATGGCTGGGTTCCCTTTCAGATCTGCAATGCCGGGCAATGCTCTGGTCTTCCACCGCACACCGCAATAAAAGATGCCGTGATCGGCAACGGACCGCCTGCAATGCTCAAGACCCGCATCATCCCCTGCCTCGACGTGGCCGATGGCCGCGTGGTCAAGGGCGTGAACTTCGTCGACCTGATCGACGCGGGCGACCCGGTCGAGGCGGCGAAGGCCTATGACGCCGCCGGCGCGGACGAGCTTTGCTTCCTCGACATCCACGCCACGCACGAGAACCGCGGCACGATGTACGACCTCGTCACCCGCACGGCCGAACAATGCTACATCCCGCTGACCGTCGGCGGCGGCGTGCGGACGCAGGAGGACGTGCGCGCCCTCCTGCTCGCCGGCGCCGACAAGGTCAGCTTCAACTCCGCCGCCGTGGCCGAATCCCGATGTGGTGGCCGAGGCCGCCGACCGCTTCGGCAGCCAGTGCATCGTGGTGGCCATCGACGCCAAGACCGTCAGCCCCGGCAGATGGGAGATCTTCACCCACGGCGGCCGCAAGCCGACCGGCATCGACGCGGTCGAGTTCGCCCGGACCGTCGCCGCGAAGGGCGCGGGAGAGATCCTGCTGACCTCGATGGACCGCGACGGCACGCGCGCGGGCTTCAACCTGCCGCTCACCCGCGCGATCGCCGACGCGGTCGACATCCCGGTGATCGCATCGGGCGGCGTCGGCACCCTCGACCACCTCGTCGAGGGCGTGACCGATCGGCGGCGCCGCCGCCGTGCTCGCCGCCTCGATCTTCCACTTCGGCGACTTCACCATCCGCGAGGCCAAGGACCACATGGCCGCCGCCGGCATCCCGATGAGGCTCGAATGACCCCGCTCGACAAACTCGCCGCCACCATCGCCGCCCGCAAGGGCGCCGACCCCGAGACCTCCTGGACCGCGAAGCTCCTCGCCAAAGGCCCCGAGAAATGCGCCGAGAAATTCGGCGAGGAGGCGGTCGAGGCGATCATCGAGGCGGTCAAGGGCGACCGCGACCGGCTGACCGCCGAGGCCGCCGACGTGCTCTACCACCTCCTCGTCATGCTGCGCGTCCCGCGACGTGACCCTCGCCGACGTCCTGGCCGAACTCGCCCGCCGCAAAGGCACCTCCGGCCTCGCCGAAAAGTCGCGCGCACACAGCCTTAGCCAACTTAACGTCTCGTTGGCTCTTCGCCGACCAGCGGTAGCGCCATGTTCGAAATCTAAGCGCATATCCGATGCTCGAACGATGCCCGTATTCGCGGATTTCTATTGTTTGCAACCTCTACCCGCCACAACCCTGCCGGGAAAACCGCCGCAGTTGACACCAGTCTCCAAATGGTATGAAACGGCGCAATATTATCGGAGAAAATGATGTTTATTCATGGCGACAGCGACCCGGCCAAGGCACCGAAGGACTCAATCGGCCGCGTGAAGCAGTACTGATCGAGAAAGACGTCGAAAAAGGCATCAAAGTCATTGAGAGCATCCTGAGCTCGTCCGATGAGGAGTTTGGCTCCAGGCAGTTTATTCTGTCCAAAGTTCTTGAATTCGGCGTCGGACGTAATCCTTGGAAGAACCTGGTTCGTTGGTCCAAGCACATGAATTCGAGCAAGTTCGGTCTGCACCAATATCCGTCGGAATTTGCGGACTACCTGCACTATGTCTCGAAACTCAATATTCGTACCGCCGTCGAGCTTGGAGTATTCTGGGGGCCAGTTCCTATGTCACGGCAGCGGTGCTTCAGCGGGCCAATCGCGATCTGGAATTTACCATGGTGGACATCGTCAACCATATCGTTGCTTTTGATCGTTTTGCGAAGCTTCTCAATATAAAGAAATGTGTCCGAATACTTCGTCCGATCTGGTCGGCCAGAAATTCGATCTGGTCTTTATCGACGCGGATCATTCCTACATGGGCGCGAAATATGACTGGCTCAATCTTGGCCGTTACGCACGCAAGGCCGTTGGTTTCCATGACATCCACGGTCACGAATATGACAAATACGACGGTGGAATCGTTCGAGCGTGCGAACGAAACCGCAAAGCGCCATGATGGACACTCACACCATCTTGGAATTCGCGCATTGTCCGGTCAGGTGGATGGGCATCGGTCTGGCGGTCTCCGACGCTTGAGAGACCGCGCGAAGATCACCGAAATGGCGAGCGGCAGCGGATGCGGTGCTTCGAACCTCCTCCCGCGTTCCGACGTTTATCGATGAGCGATCAGAGCTTCGAGGAGATCACCCCGGTCGCGAAGCCGCCCATGCGCAATTCGCCGAAGAGCCGCTGGTATTCGATCTTCGGGCAGCGGTTCTGGATCACCCGGATACCCCGCGCCTCGGCCATCGCCGCCGCGCTCGGCATGGCTGACGCCGATCTGCATCCAGATCGTCCTGAGGTCGGGAAGCTCGGCCAGTGCCTTCTCGACGATCCCCGGCACCGCCTCGGAGCGGCGGAAGATATCGACCATGTCGACCTGCGCCGCCTTCGGGATCGAGGCGAGATCGGCATGGACCCGCTGCCCGAGGATGCTCCTTCCCGGCATGGCCGGGATTCACGGGGATGACGGTGAACCCCTTCAATCCGAGATAGCGCGCGACGTAGTAGGACGGGCCGCACCGGATTGGGCGATACGCCCACAACCGCAATCACGCGGGTGGTGGTGAGAATTTCGCGCAGGAGAGCGTCGGAATACTCGGTCATGTCCGCCCAGCCTTGCCAGAAAAAGGCGCCCGAACCAAGAGGCCGGGCGCCAGTGCGGAACGAGGGACAGTGAATTGAAGCGCGGCTGTTCCGAAGCCGTGCTCCCGCAGAGTGATGTAGGAACGTAAATACGGCGTAAAAAGACCGCGTCGCGGAGTTTGTGATCACTTAGCGTTCAGCGCGGCCGGCCAATGGCTGTCGGCCAGCGCGATATTCCCGGCGATGTCCTGGCGCCAGATCGCCCGGACCTCGGTCGAGTAATTGAGGTAAAGCCGGCCGCCGGCGACCGTGAACGCCTCGGGCACGGTCGGGGCGACGGCGCCTTTCGACATCGCATAGGCGCAGTAGCCGCCATATTGCGGCGCATAGGCTTCCGGGTTCATCTCGAACGCCTCCATCGTCTCGGCGTTCGCGAAATACCAGGTCACGCCCCGCCACATCAGGGCATGGCCCATCTCGCCCGGAACCGGTTTGCCTTCGGTGAAATAGGCGACCGGATCGTAGCCGGAAATCGCCACTCCACCCGGCGCGAAGATCTCCGGCTCGTTCGCGAAGGCGGGCCGCAGGATTGTCCCCGCGACGGGGATCGCGAACGCGGCGACAAAGAGGGCGCGTCGGGTCAGGTTCATCGCAACTCCATTCCGGCCGGGGGCCGGTTCGGCTGCCGGTCTCGTCCAGCAACATGCCACCGCCCCTCCCGTGTTGAAAGGGACCTCCCGCAAGCGTGATCCGACGTGGGCAAAGGGTGAATGCCCGTCAGCGCGTCGCGGCGGCGTAAAGCGCCACTGCCGCGGCGTTGGAGACGTTGAGCGACCCGAACGCCCGCCGGAGGGGATCCGCACCAGCCGGTCGCAGGTCTCGCGCGTCTTCTCGCGCAGGCCCGGCCCCTCGGCCCCGAGAACGAGCGCCACGGGCCGGGCCCGACCTCCGCCAGCGCCGCGGCCAGCGTCACCTCGGCCGCGCCGTCAAGGCCGAGAAGGACATAGCCCATCGCCCGCAGCCGCTCCATCGCGTCCGCGAGATTGCCGACCCGGAGATAGGGCTGGCGTTCGAGCGCGCCGCTCGCGGTCTTGGCCAGCGCCCCGGTCTCCGGCGCCGAATGGCGCGCCGGCGCAACGACGGCGCGGGCGCCGAAGACCTCGGCCGAGCGCAGGATCGCGCCGACATTGTGCGGGTCCGTCACCCGGTCGAGCAGCGACCACCAGCGCCGCGCCCCTCGCCACCCGCGCAGACCTCCTCGAGCCCGCCCCAGGCCAGCGGCCGCACTTCCAGCGCCGCACCCTGATGGACGCTGTCGGGCGTCGAGCGGGACATGGGCGTCGAACTTGCGCGGATCGGCGATCTCCGGTTCCAGCCCGCCGCCAGCACCTCCGGCCCCAGCCGGTCGGCGGCGTTCTTTGTCAGGACCAGCCGCAGCTTCTCGCGCGCGGATTGGTCAGCGCGTCGCGCACCGCATGGAGCCCGAAGAGCCAGACGGTTTCCGCCGCAGCGGCGCGTCTGGCGCGTTCCTTGTCGATCACCCAGGTGGGTTTCTTCAACTGACTGGCCTTTCGGTTGCCGGCATGCCCGGTTCCACCTAAGCCCAACACGACGGATTGCCAAGCCGCTCCACCGCTCCGGGCGCCCGTCCGCCGCCAGTGCAACGCCCGGCCGGCCGGCCCTTGCGGCACCCCGCCCCCTAGCCCAAGCGCCTGCACCCGCACGATATCCCACGAAGCCCGGCGGCGCGGAAAGCCAAGCGGGAGGGCCCGTGTCGGCCCGGGTTCGGATCGGAGATTCGCAGTTGACGCGTCGCTGCAGGCACAGTAATCAGCCCCGGCGTCGGGCGACGTGCTGCAAGGTGCGGCAGCGGACTGTAACTCCGCCGGGGAGACCCATGCCTGGTTCAATTCCAGGGTCGCCCACCATTCTCCCCAGGATCAACAGCTTAGAAGCCGCTTTCTCTCGGTGCGACGCACAGGTGAGACACACGGCATGCATCTTGCAGCTTATCTGGGCACCTTGCGTCACGGCATTTTCTACTTCCGATGAAATACGCAGACAAGGGCGGCCTGCGAGACGATGAAAGACATGCATGAACTCAGTGTGTCGCTCTCGCCAGGGTCTGCTGACGAGGCAGAGGCGCCGATGATCTGCGGAACCCGCGTCCCGACCAAGGAAGAAATCTGGGCCACGACCAAAGCCAACCCAGGAGCGGTTAGGAACGATACGAAGGAAATCTTCAAAAACCTTCCGACCCCGAATAATCCGAGCGGCTGGATATGGCTGAGCGAGACATTCAGTTGGGACTGAATTGCGCTGCGCGGAGAGCCCATCACATCACTCCCCCTTCCCATCCCCCCGATCCGTGCTACGCTCGCCCCATGCTCCAGAAAACCGCCTTCCCCATTGACCGCATTCGCGTTCCCGTGAAGCGCACCAAGACGCTCGACCCGGCAAAGGTCGAGGCACTGGCAGAGAGCATCCTGACCGACGGCCAGCTTACCCCGATCCGGGTCCGGGCGGATGGCGAGAATTTCGTGCTGATCGAGGGGCTGCACCGGCTCGAGGCGTTGCGCGCGCTCGGTGAGGAAACGGTCGAGGGCTACCTCGTCCATGCCCGCCTGCACTGAATGCGCCTCGGGTGAGGCCGGTCTTGCGGGCGGGGACACGGGTTGCGATCGCCTGGGCGAAAATCACTAGTGCGTTCCGAAAAACGCCTGGGCGCGTTTTCACTTGCAAGACCAATTGAAAAGGGCGGAGCTTTCGCCCCGCCCTTCCCGAATTCCGATCTGCCTGAAATCAGGCGAGAGCGAGGTTCGTCGCCGACTCGCGGCCATCACGGCCAGCTTCGATGTCGAAGGTCACTTTCTGACCGTCGGCCAGTTCGCGGATCCCAGCGCGCTCAAGCGCCGAGATATGCACGAACACGTCCTTCTTGCCCCCATCGGGAGCAATGAAGCCGAAGCCTTTGGTAGAATTGAACCATTTCACGGAGCCAGTAGCCATCGTGATTTCTCCTGTCTTATACCGCCCACACAGCGTGGCGGTCCGGCGCAGTCAGTCTAACAATCGATGAACTGAGGCCGAAGACGGAGACAGTGGTCGATAGAGGTAACGTCGCGGACCCTATATGGCCTACCGGCGGGGGAAAAGCAAGGAGTATCGTCGGAACGGGCCTTCTGTGCAAACGGCGCGACCCCTTGCCCGGGGCCGCGCCGTTCTCAAGCCTGGTGCGTTCAGTTCGCGCCGAGGTTCTTGATCCGGCCTTCGACACCGGTCGTGACCTTTCCGGTCGCTGCGATGTATTCCATCACGTCGTTGGCCATCAGGTTGCCGTTGCCGGCATTGATGATCACCTTGCCGCCGCCAAGCGCGCTATAGCCGTCGCCGCCGCCGAGCATGTAGTCGTTGGTCGCGACCCGGTAGACCTTGTCCATCTCGAGCGGCGCACCGCCGACCATCACCTCCGACACCCGCGACCCGGCCGGGGCCGAGGGATCGAAGGCGAAGCTCATGCCCGAGACCTGCGGGAAGCGGCCCGCGCCCGTCTCGACCTGGCTGACGCCGTTCTCGAGCGCGGCGAGGATCTGCGAGCCGGGAAGCTCGGTCACCACCGTGATGTTGCCGAAGGGCAGTTCGGTCAGGATGTCGCGACGGGTGAGCACGGTCCCCGCGTCATAGGTCCGGTCGGCGCGGATGCCGCCGCCATTCGTCAGGCCGATATCGGCCCCGGTCGCGGCGCGCATCGCGTCGGCGATCAGGTTGCCGATCGCCGATTCCTCGGCCCGGACGACATTGCGGCGGGAATCGAGCGGCACGTCGGTCGTGCCGATCTCGACGTTCAGGCTCTCGTCGAGCTTGGTCGTGAACTGGTCGACCATTGCCTGGGTCTCGGGGTCGGGCTCCACGTTCAGGGTGTCGATGAAGCGGAAGGCGGGGCGCCAGTGGATCGTGCGATTGCCGTCCTTGTCGGCGCCGATCTCGACCGCGAGGTCGAGCGGGCGCGAGGAACTCGGCATCCTCGGAGGTCTCCACGAAGACGGTCACGCCGTCAAAGGAGGTGGCGAAGGAGTGATCGTCGCCCGACATGATCACGTCGAAGGCGTGGCTGGCGATCAGCTTGCGATCGTTCGAGACATCGGCCTGGACCACACCGACGACGATGTCGGCGCCGTCCTCGCGCGCCTGCCGCGCCGCGGCGATCCCGGTCTCGGCCGTGGGCAGGAACTTCAGGTCGCCCGGGCTCGACGTCTCCGGCGTCGTATCCTGCGCCACCGGGACCAGCGCGACCTTGAGGCCGGCGATCTCCTTCATCATCACCCCGCCGAGCCCCTCGACAGGCGAGCCGTCGGCATTGGTGATGTTGACCGCCGCCCAGGGATATTTCGACGACTTCATCTTCTCGAAGAAGTTCTCCGGCCCGAAATCGAACTCGTGATTGCCCGGCACGGCGATGTCGAACGGTTCGAGATTGGTGAGGTCGATGGTATTCTGCCCCTTGTCGAAGCCCGACAGCAGCGAGGGCGACAGCATGTCACCGTCGAACACGTAAAGCGTGTTCGGATTGGCCGCGCGCTCGGCCTTCGCGACGGCATTGAGGCGGGCGAAACCACCGCGCCCGTCCGCGTCGGCGAAGGCATAGGCGTCGCCGACCCCGAGAATCGTCAGCTTGACGGTCTCGGCCTCGGCCGCGGCAATGGCCCCGACGCTCAGGACGCTTGCGCTCAGCAGCATTGTGGCAAGTCTGCGAATACGGAAGGTCATTCGTTCATTCTCCTGCTGGATCACCATGCCGAGAGACTGCGACCTCGGCGGGCCCGAGTCAAAGTCATTCGAACCGCTCCCCGCCCGCGATATTAGGCGGCGGCCGCGCGCTGCGGCATTGACCCAGCGCAACGCGCGAGGCATGAGAACGCGATGCTGGTCTTCAAGATCCTCCGGCGCCCCGAATGGGATGCGTTCCGCGCCGCGGGCGAAACCGCCGGCGCGCCGGTCGATCTGGCCGACGGCTACATCCATTTCTCGACCGCGCCGCAACTGGCCGAGACCGCCGCGAAGCATTTCGCGACCGAAAGCGACCTCGTCCTGGTGGCGTTCGAGGCCGATACGCTCGGCCCGGCGCTGAAATGGGAACCGTCGCGCGGCGGCGCGCTCTTTCCGCATCTCTACCGGCGCCTCAGCCTCGACGAAGTGGTCTGGGACAAGTCGCTTCCGCTTGGCGCGACCGGCCACATCTTCCCCGAAGGTGTGCTGTGAACCTCATCGAACGCGCGGGCCTCTGCGGGCTCCACCGGCTTGATCCCGAGGTCGCGCACGGGCTGTCGCTGAAGGCGCTCGGCGCCGGGCTCGTGCCGCTGCCCGGGCCCGTCACGTCGCCGCGCCTAGCGACGACGGTCGCGGGGCTCCACCTGCCCAATCCGGTCGGCCTTGCCGCCGGCTATGACAAGAACGCCGAGGCGGCGGATGCGCTGATGCGGGCCGGCTTTGGCTTCATCGAGCTCGGCGCCGCTACCCCGCGCCCGCAGCCCGGCAATCCGAAGCCCCGGCTCTTCCGCCTGACCGAGGACCGCGCCGTCATCAACCGCTTCGGCTTCAACAACGACGGCGCCGAGGCCATCGCCCGCCGGCTTGCGGGCCTGCCCCGCAACGTCCCGGTCGGCATCAATCTCGGCGCGAACAAGGACGCCGCCGACCGCGCGGCCGACTTCGCACGGTTCTCGCGGTCTGCGGACCGCATGTCGATTTCGCCACCGTCAACGTCTCCTCGCCCAACACCGAGAAACTGCGCGAGCTTCAGGGCAAGGCCGCGCTCGCCGCGCTTCTCTGCCGGGGTGCTCGCCACCCGCGACGGGCTGGCGCGGCCGATCCCCATCTTCCTCAAGATCGCGCCCGACCTGTCCGAGGCCGAACTCGCCGATGTGGCCGAGGTGGCGCTCGCCTCCGGCATCGACGCGGTGATCGCCACAAACACGACGCTCTCGCGCGGACGGGCTGACCAGCCGCCACCGGGACGAGGCCGGCGGCCTCTCCGGCGCGCCGCTCTTCGACCGCTCGACCCGCATCCTCGCCCGCCTCTCCGCCCTGACCGAAGGCCGCCTGCCGCTGATCGGCGTCGGCGGGGTCGGGTCGGCGGAACAGGCCTACGCGAAGATCCGCGCCGGGCGCCTCGGCGGTGCAGGTTTATTCGGCGATGGTCTATCAGGGCCTCTCGCTCGTCACCGGGATCGCGAAGGGCCTCGATGCCCTTCTCGCCCGCGACGGCTTCGCCACTGTCGCCGACGCCGTCGGCACCGGCCGGAACGACTGGCTGTGACCACGATCTGGCACAATCCCCGCTGCTCGAAATCGCGCCAGACGCTGGCGCTCCTCACCGCGCGCGGCATCGACCCCGCCATCCGGCTCTACCTCGAGGACCCGCCCTCCGAGGCCGAGATCCGCGTCGCCCTCGCGGCCCTCGGCCTGCCCGCCACCGGGCTGCTGCGGACCGGCGAGGCGCTCTTCAACGAACTCGGCCTGACAACCGAGATGGACGCGGCCGCCCTCATCGCCGCGATGGCGGCTCACCCCGCGCTCATCGAACGCCCGCTCGTCGTCCACGGCACCCGCGCCAGGCTCGGCCGCCCGCCCGAGGCCGTGCTCGACCTCTTCTGAGCTTCATCTTGCCGAAAATATCCCGGGGGAGCGCCGCGAAGGCGGCGCGGGGGCAGCGCCCCCTACCCCGCCGCCGTCTCCGCCCGCCGGTAAAGCAACGCCATGGTCGCGCCCCGCGCCATATTCAGCACCATCAGGGCCGCCCAGAGCCCGTGATTGCCATAGACGCCCGGCAGCACGAAAACCGCCACGACGTAGACCGCGACCGAGGCCAGCATCGCATTGCGCATGTCGCGCGTACGGGTCGCCCCGATGAAGATGCCGTCGAACATCCACGCTCGCCCATGCCGATCACCGGCGCCGCCACCATCCAGGGCAGGTAATCGCGCGCCTCCTGCCGCACCTCCGGCGCCGTCGTCATCAGGTCGATGAGAGAGGGCCCCGCGACCCAGAAGGCGAGGCCGAGCGCGACGGCGCCGCCGGCACCCCACAGGCTCGTCACGACCGCGGCGCGGCGCAGCCGCGACGCCGAGCGCGCGCCCAGCGCCTGGCCGACCAGCGCTTCCGCCCCGAAGGCGAAGCCGTCCAGCGCGTAGGCGGTGATCTCGAGGAACTGCAGCAGCACCTGGTTGGCCGCCAGCGTCACGTCGCCGAACCGCGCGCCGAGGAACATGAAGCTCGTGAACATCGCCTGCAGCAGCGCCGAGCGGATCATGATGTCGCCGTTCACCTTCATCATCCGCACGAGCCGCGCCCGGTCGAAGACCCGCGCCCAGTCGCGCCAGGCCGGCCCGCGAAGGCCGGCCGGCAGAACCACAGGCCAAGCGCCGAGTCCGGTCCATTCCGCGATCACCGTCGCGATCGCGACCCCCTCGACGCCCCAGCCGAAGCCGAGCACGAACACGAAGTCGAGCCCGATGTTGAGCCCGTTCATCGCAGAGCTGCAGCGCCAGGACGCCGCGGGTGCGCTCGACTGCGCGATCAGCCAGCCGGTGACGCCGTAGAAGGCGATGGTCGCCGGCGCCGACCAGATCCGGATCGCGATGTAGCCCCGCGCCAGCGCCTCGACCTCGGCCGAGGCCGGCGCGAGCGCGAAGGCCGCCTAGAAGAGCGGCGCCTGCGACAGCGACGAAGACCAGCCCGGCCGCGACCCCGATCATCAGCGCCCGCATCAGCAGCGCCGCGATCTCGGCCGGTCCTCGGCGCCGTGCGCCTGGGCGACGAGGCCCGAGGTGCCCATGCGCAGGAAGCCGAAGATCCAGTAGATCGAGGTGAGGATCATCGCGCCGATGCCGACCGCGCCGATCGGCGCCGCCTGCGCCCATCTGGCCGACCACCGCCGGTATCGACCGCGCCGAGGATCGGCACCGTCGCGTTTGACAGCACGACCGGCACCGCGATCTGCAGCACCCGCCGGTGGGTGATCGCGGCCACGGGCCGTGGCGTCCCGCTCCGGCATCAGGAAATGCCCGGTGCCCTGCGCGAACAGCCGCGACCGGTTGTCCTGCCAGGCCTCGACATGGACGCTGGCATAGCGCCGGCCCGAGCGGTTGACCCGCGCCCGCGCATAGGCGTCGCGCGGCAGGCCGGTGCGCAGGTAGTCGACGGTGAAGTCGATGGTCTTCGGCAGGCGCGGCAGGTGATCGGGGTCGAGCTTGCGCGGATCGAGCCGTCCGCTCTCCGATCTCGTCCCAGACCATCGACCAGCTCAGCTCGATGATCGCCGCGACCTCGAGAAAGGCCGCCGTCACCCCGCCGTGGATCGCCGGCAGCATCGGATTGCCGATCAGCTTGTCGTCGAAGGGCAGCATCGCCGTCAACTCGTCGCCGCGCCGGTCGAATTCGATCCCGAGGAACTGGATATAGGGCACACCGTCGCACCAGCGCCTTCAGCGCCGCGTCGCGACGCTCCTTGATCACCTGCACCGGTTCGGGCGTTCGGACGCGGGCTCATGGCCGGCCCTCTTTCGCGCGTTCGAGCGTGAAGGCGCCGGTCGCCGCTCGCCACCGGCCGGTCGGTGTCGTCGTCGTAGGCGATGGCGCGCACGAAGGCGACTGAGCGGGTGACATGGTAGCAGTTCCGCGCGCGCGGTGATCCGCTGGCCCGGCGTGGCGGGGCGCATGTAGTCGATCCGCAGGTCGATGCGTCGCGGTGCCGATCGGCGCCGGTCGGATGGCTCATCACCGCCGCCCCGCCGCAGGTGTCCATCAGCGCCGAGACCGCGCCGCCGTGGATCACCCCGGTCTCCGGATCGCCGACGAAGCGCTGGTCGTAGGGCATCGAGATCACCGCCACCCCGCCTCCGATCTCGTCGAGCCCCATGCCGAGCTCCTGCGGAATGCGGGATCGCCTCGATGAACTGGCGCGCCGCCTTTGCGTCTTCCTGTGCGTCCATCGGCCCCTGTTCCGCCGCCGAATTCGGCCGATTTATTCGCCCTTGCCAAATCCGCCGCAAGTGCAACTTCTGCACTTGACGAATCATTCGCAACTGACGCGTGATGACCGCACAAGACCGACCCAACGATCCCCGCTCCGCTCGCCGACCTCCGCCTCGGCCCGTTCCGGCCGCGCCGGCTGGTCCTGGTCGCGGTGCTGGCGGCCCTTGCCCTCGCGCCGGGTGACCTCGGTGTGCTGACGCGGCAGCTGATGCAGCGACGCATTCGTGCAGGTCTCGGCCTTCGTCGCGGCGACGCTGTTGCTCTTCTACGGGCTGGAGACGCTGTTCCGCTTCGACATCGGCAGCGCGATGGGCCGCGCGCGGGGCGCAGGTGCCGCTGGCGGCGCTGCTCGGCGCCACGCCGGGCTGCGGCGGCGCGGTCGTCGTGGTGGCGGCCTATAGCTCGGGCAAGGTCCGCTTCGGCGCGGTCGTGGCGACGCTGACCGCGACGATGGGCGACGCCGCCTTCCTTCTGATCGCGACGCGGCCGGACGCCGCGCTGGTGGTTCTGCCGATGTCGTTTCGCGGTCGGCATCCTCGCCGGCTGGGTCGTCGACCGGCTTCGTCGCCACGGACTATCGGCCGCGCGGGCGGGCCTGCGAGATCGCCCGCGGATCGGCCGGGTCCGGGCCCGCGACTCGCCTATCTCGCCGCCGCCCTGCCCGGCCTTGCCGTCGGCGCGGCCCAGATCGGCGGCGTCGACGCTCGACCATATCCTCGGTCTGCCGGTCGCCTGGATCGCGCTCGCCGGCGTCTTCACCGGCCTTGCGATCTGGGCCGCCTCGCCGGTCTACGGCGATGACCAACCCGGCCGACGGCCCGCGTGACCCGGATGGCCGAGGAAACCTCCTTCATCTCGGTCTGGGTCGATCGCCTACCTCGCCTACGACTACGCCGCCGCCTTCGCCGGGCTCGACCTCAAGGCGATGTTCGCCAGCGTCGCGCCGCTCCTGCCGCTGATCGGCGTCGCGATCGGGCTTATCCCGGGCTGCGGTCCGCAGGTTCTGGTGGCGACGATGTATGTCACCGGCGTGATCCCCTTCGCCGCCCTGGTCGGCAACGCGATCTCCAACGACGGCGACGCGCTGTTCCCGGCGATCGCCCTCACCCCGCGCGCCGCGATCATGGCGACGGTCTATTCGACCATCCCGGCGCTGATCGTCGCCTACGGCTTCTATCTCTTCGCACCGGGTTTCCTGAACTGAGGCCGGCTTGCCACGACGTTGTGCGCCGACCGCCTCTGCCGCTAGGTTTCCAGGAGGAGGATCGCCATGGCGGACGAGCCGCTCAGCTTCAAGGAAATGTGCGCGACGTTCGACGTGACGCCGCGAACCTTGCGCTACTATGAATACATCGAGCTTCTGTCGCCGATCAAGGAAGGCCGCGCGCGCTATTTACGGGCCGCGCGAACTGGCGCGGATGACGCTGATCATGCGCGGCCGCCGCTTCGGCTTCTGCGCTCGAAGAGATCCGCCAATGGCTGCTGCTCTACAACCAGAAGGGGACTAAGGAGCAGATACCTCGTCTGGATCGACCTCGCCAACCGGCAGCTCGCGGAACTGGAAAAGCAGCGCGCGGACCTCGACGAAACGATCCGCGACCTCAAGGCGCTGCGCGACCGGACGGCCGAGTCGCTCTGACCGCCGGAGTCGCGCCACCGAGCCTCTTCGCCGGGTCAGAAAATGTCGCTGACTCCAGGTCAAGAATGCCGGACATTACGTCATCCCGGCCGTGACGTCACGTTACGGTGACGTGAACGTCAACTTCCCTTGTAAGGTTCCTACGAAACGCCAATTTGCCCAGCCATGACGTTACGACAAGCCATGAAGGGGCAATTCATGAGTGACCAGGTTATGACCATCCGCGAAATGTGCGATGCCTTCGACGTGACACCGCGTACGCTTCGATTCTACGAATCGAAGGAACTGCTGTTCCCGATCCGCGAGGGGCAGAAACGGCTTTTCACCCGCCGCGACCGGGCGCGGCTCAAGCTGATCCTGCGCGGCAAGCGCTTCGGCTTCAGCCTCGAGGACATCCGCCAGATTCTCGACCTCTACGATCTCGGCGACCAGCAGAGGACGCAATTGCAGAAGGCGATCGAGCTTGCGCGCGAAAGGCTTGCCGAAATGAAGCGCCAGCGCGACGAACTCGACGACGCCATCGCCGACCTGCGCGAGCAGATCATGCTGGGCGAGCAGAAGCTCGCCGAGATCAAGACGAGACCGCAGCCTGAGACCACGAGGGAGACCAGACCGAATGCCGAGCTACACCGCTCCGATCCGCGACATGCAGTTCGTCCTGCACGAGGTCCTGGAAGTCACGGCCAGCGACGTGCCCGGGCTACGGCGACCTTGAGCCGCGACTTCACCGCGGCGATCCTCGAAGAGGCGGGCAAGTTCGCGCGCGAGGTGCTGGCGCCGCTGAACGCGGTCGGGCGACCGCGAGGGCTGCCGGCTGGAAAACGGCGTGGTCTACACGCCGAAGGGCTTCAAGGAAGCCTTCGACGGCGATGCAGGAAGGCGGCTGGAACGGTCTCGACTGTCCGGAAGAATATGGCGGGCAGGGCATGCCCTACATCCTGGGCACCGCCGTCGGCGAGATCTTCGTCTCGGCCAACATGGCGTTCAACATGTACCAGGGCCTGACCCACGGCGCCTATCTCGGCGATCCTCGCCCATGGGACGGAGGCGCAGAAGAAGACCTATGCTGCCGAAGATGGTCAGCCTGCGACTGGACCGGCACGATGAACCTGACCGAGCCGCATTGCGGCACCGATCTCGGGCTGATGCGCACCAAGGCCGAGCCGCAGGCGGACGGCAGCTACAGGATCACCGGCCAGAAGATCTTCATCTCGGCCGGCGACCACGACCTGGCCGAGAACATCGATCCACCTCGTGCTGGCCAAGGCGCCCGGCGGCGGCGAGGGCACCAAGGGCATCTCGCTCTTCATCGTGCCGAAGTTCCTGGTCGACGAGGACGGCGCCCTCGGGCGCGCGCAACGCGGTGTCGGTCGGCAAGATCGAAGAGAAGATGGGCATCCACGGCAACGCCACCTGCGTGATGAACTACGACGGCGCGACCGGCTATCTGCTCGGCGAGCTGCACAAGGGCATGCGCGCGATGTTCACGATGATGAACGAGGCGCGGCTCGGCGTCGGTCTGCAGGGCTACGCCCAGGCCGAGGCCGCCTACCAGAACGCGGTCGCCTACGCGAAGGACCGGCTGCAGGGCCGCGACGTGACGGGCGCCACGAACCCCGACGGCCCTGCCGATCCGCTCATCGTCCACCCCGACGTCCGCCGCAACCTGATGGACCAGAAGAGCTTCATCGAAGGCGCCCGCGCCTTCACCTTCTGGGGCGCCTCGCTGATCGACCGGGCGCACCGGGCGGGCGACGCCGCGGCGGAGGGGCTGATCTCGCTCATGACGCCGGTCATCAAGGGCTTCCTGACCGACAAGGGCTTCGAGACCGCGGTGAACGCCCAGCAGGTCTATGGCGGCCACGGCTATATCGAGGAATCGGGCATGTCGCAGTTCGCCCGCGACGCGCGGATCGCCATGATCTACGAAGGCGCGAACGGCGTGCAGGCGCTCGACCTCGTCGGGCGCAAGCTGGCGGCCGACGGCGGCAAGCACGTGATGGCCTTCTTCGAGATGGTGAAAAGCTTCATCAAGGAGAACGAGGGCGACGAGGCGCTGAAGAAGGACTTCCTCGACCCGCTCAAGGCCGCGTCCAAGGATCTGCAGGCGGCCGGCATGTTCTTCATGGCCGAGGGCATGAAGAACCCCAACGCCGCCCTCGCCGGCTCCTACGACTTCATGCACCTCTTCGGCCATGTCTGCCTCGGCCTGATGTGGGCGCGCATCGGCCAAGGCCGCGACGGCGGCGCTCGCGAACGGTGCGGTCGAGCGGGACTTCTACGAGACGAAGCTCGCCACCGGGCGCTACTACATGGCGCGCCAGCTGCCGATGACCGCGACGCATCTCGCGCGCATCCAGTCCGGTGCCGACCTCGGTGATGGCGCTGCCCGCCGAGGCGTTCTAAGGTCTCGGAGAGGAGACACTCACGCGATGGCCCCCGCGCGGTTCGCTGGGGCCGACCGCGACACCGGAGGACCGATGCCGAAACGCCTGCGCCTGACCCGCCGCTTCCCCGTCGCCATGACCAACGACGCCTATCGTTCGCTCAACCGCTTCGCCACCGAGGCAGGGATATCGCCGACGAGGCGCTGTCCTTCCTATTCGAGCATTTCGGCTCCGTCATCGATCACGACAACCTCAGCCACCGGCTCCGGCTGTTCAAGGCCGAGCTCGAAGACCGGAAGGCATGAGGGGGGAGAGGGCGAAATTGAGTATTTGTGCCAAGAAGAAACTGCAGATGCGCCCCGGACGTGACGCCGGCCCTCAAACCTGGGGTGCTTCTCGTCACGACCGGAGCGACTTCTCCTTGGGCGGTCATCGGCACTCCTGCCTGTACCGCGAAGTCGATCATGGCCAAAGAGGGTTAACAAATCCTTGTTCTTCTTGGCTGAAATACTCCGCGGGGGTGCGGGGGCGCGAAGCCCCCACTGCGGCGGCCAACCAAGGGGGTGCGGCATGACGGCGAAACTCCACTGCTTCGGCGAAAGCGGCAATGCCTACAAGGCGGCGCTCACGCTCGCATTGTCTCGCTACGACTGGGAACCGGTCTTCGTCGACTTCTTCAACGGCGCGACCCGGACGCCGGAGTTCCGCGAACTCAACGTCATGGGCGAGGTGCCGGTGCTGGTGGACGGGAGAGAGGTTCTCAGCCAGTCGGGCGTGATCATGTATCACGTTGTCGGCAAGACCGGCAAACTCGGCGGGGCGCCCGGCGAGGACAAGGAGGTTCTGCGCTGGGTCCTCTGGGACAACCACAAACTCTCGAGCCAGGCGGGCACGACCCGCTTCCTGATGAATTTCCTGCCCGAGGACAAGCGCCCGCAGGAGGTCATCGCCTTCATGCAGGCGCGGCTGAAGAACGCCTACCAGACGCTGAACGCCCATCTCGACGGCCGCGACTGGATCGTCGGCGACGGCCCCACCGTCGCCGATATCTCCTGCTGCGGCTATCTCTACTACCCCGAGCCCTTCGGCTTCGACCGCAAGGCCTGGCCCAACATCGACCGCTGGCTCGACGGCATCGCCGTGCTGCCGGGCTGGAAACATCCCTATGACCTGATGCCCGGCAACCCCTCGGACCGGGCCTGAACGGAGGAACCGCCATGAAGTGGATGCTCGTCGCCCTCGCCTACACCGTGACCGCCGAGAACGTGCCGCACGAAGTGCGGGTACATGAAATACCCTTCGCGACCGAAGCCCTGTGCGAAACCGCGCGCGGCAAGATGGAAGAACAACTCAAGACCCGCGTGATCACCGTGAAGGCGACCTGCGTTCAGGTCAGCGAATAACCCGGAGAAGCCATGACCGAAGCCTATATCTACGACGCCCTCCGCTCCCCTCGCGGCAAGGGTCGCAAGGACGGCAGCCTGCACGAAGTCACCTCCGTCGCGCTGTCGGCCAAGGTCCTGAACGCGGTGAAGGAGCGCAACAACCTCTCCGGCCACGCGGTCGAGGACGTGATCTGGGGCAACGTCACGCAAGTCGGCGAACAGGGCGGCTGCCTTGCGCGCTCGGCGGTGCTGCTCTCCGATCTCGACGAGCGCATCCCCGGCCTCGCCATCAACCGCTTCTGCGCCTCGGGCATGGAGGCGGTGAACCTTGCCGCGAACCAGGTGAAGGCCGGCGCCGGCGCGGCCTATATCGCCGGCGGGGTCGAGATGATGGGCCGCGTCGCGATGGGCTCCGACGGGGCGGCGATCGCGGTCGATCCAGCCTTGCGATGAAGACCTACTTCGTGCCGCAGGGTATCTCGGCCGACATCATCGCCACCGAATTCGGGTTCTCGCGCGACGACGCCGATGCGCTCGGCGTCGAAAGCCAGAAGCGCGCGGCGACGGCCTGGGCCGAGAGGCGGTTCGCCAAGTCGGTCGTCACGATCCGCGACCAGAACGGGCTGGCGATCCTCGATCATGACGAATACATGCGCCCCGGCACCGACATGCAGACGCTGGGCGCGCTGAAGCCGGCGTTCCGCGACATGGGCGAGGTGATGCCCGGTTTCGACAAGGTCGCGCTGATGAAATATCCGCATCTGGAGCGGATCAACCACATCCACCATGCCGGCAACTCCTCGGGCATCGTCGACGGGGCCGCAGCGGTCCTGATCGGCAACAAGGAATTCGGCGAGGCGCACGGGCTGAAGCCGCGCGCCCGGATCCGCGCGACGGCGAAGATCGGCACCGATCCGACGATCATGCTGACCGGCCCGGTGCCGGTGACCGAGAAGATCCTGAAAGACAGCGGCATGTCGATCAACGACATCGACCTTTTCGAGGTCAACGAGGCCTTCGCCACCGTCGTCCTGCGCTTCATGCAGGCCTTCGACGTCGATGCTTCGAAGGTCAACGTCAACGGCGGCGCCATCGCCATGGGCCACCCGCTTGGCGCCACCGGCGCGATCATCATCGGCACGCTGCTCGACGAGCTGGAGCGCACCGGCAAGGGCACCGGCCTTGCCACGCTCTGCATCGCCTCGGGCATGGGCGCGGCCACGATCATCGAGAGGGTGTGATGCCCGTCATCGACAAGTCGAAGGTGCCGGTGAAGACCGGCTCCATCTACCCCGAACCTTATGCCGGCCAGATGGCGGGGCGTTCATCGCTCCGCCTCGGCGATGCCGGCGGGCTGACCCAGTTCGGCGCCAACGAGGTCATCCTCCAGCCCGGCGCCGTCTCCAGCCTGCGCCACTGGCACCACCGCGAGGACGAGTTCGTGATGGTGCTTCGGGGCGAATGCACGCTGGTTCAGGACGAGGGCGAGACGGTGATGCGGCCGGGCGATTGCGCCGCCTTCCCGGCGGGCGATCCGAACGGGCATCATTTCATCAACCGGACCGGGAAAGAGGCGCGCTTCCTCGTCGTCGGCTCCCGCATGAACCCCGAAAAAGCCACCTATTCCGATGTCGATCTGGAGGTGGAGCTGAAAGACGGCAAGGCCAGCTTCACCCACAGAAACGGCACACCCTATCAGGGAGACAGAACATGAGCGATTTCACCTATTCCGTTGACGCCGACGGCGTCGCGACCCTCACCTGGGACGTGCCGGGCAAGTCGATGAACGTGATGACGCGCGAGGCCTTCGCGCTCGTGAGCGACCTGGTCGACAAGGCCCTGGCCGACGACAAGGTCAAGGGGATCATCGTCACCTCCGGCAAGGACAGTTTCGCCGGCGGCATGGACCTGAACGTGCTGGCGCGGATCCGCGAGGAGGCTGGCGACAACCCGGCCGAGGCGCTCTTCGACTTCATCATGTCGGGGCACCACATCCTGCGCAAACTCGAACGCGCGGGGATGGACCCGAAGACCAACAAGGGCGGCAAGCCCGTTGTCTGCGCCCTCCCCGGCACCTGCGCCGGCATCGGCACCGAGGTCGCGCTGGCCTGTCACCGCCGGATCATGGCGGACAATCCGAAGGCGAAGATCGGTCTGCCGGAGATCCTCGTCGGCCTCTTTCCCGGCGGCGGCGGCACCACGCGGTTTTCGCGGATGGTCGGCGCGATGGCGGCGGCACCGGTGCTGCTGGAAGGCAAGATGCTGGAGCCGAAAAAGGCCAAGGCGGCCGGGCTGATCGACGAAGTCGTGGCCCCGGACGACCTCCTGACCCGCGCCAAGGAATGGGTGCTGTCGGCGACCGATGCCGACATCGTCAAGCCGTGGGACCAGAAGGGCTGGAAGATGCCGGGAGGAGCCCCCTACCACCCGGCCGGTTTCATGACCTTCGTCGGTGCCAACGCGATGGTGCATGGCAAGACACAAGGAGTCTATCCGGCAGCAAAAGCGCTCTTGTCGGCGGTCTACGAGGGCGCGCTCGTGCCCTTCGACACCGCGCTGAAGATCGAGGCGCGCTGGTTCACCTCGGTCCTGATGAACCCCTCGTCGAGCGCGATGATCCGGTCCCTGTTTCTCAACAAGGAAGCGCTGGAGAAGGGCGCCAACCGCCCCGCCGTGGCAGATCAGACCGTGAAAAAGATCGGCATCCTCGGCGCCGGCATGATGGGCGCGGGCATCGCCTATGTCTCGGCCAATGCCGGGATCGAGATCGTGCTGATCGACGCGAAGCAGGAGGCCGCCGACAAGGGCAAGGCCCATGCGGAAGCGATCCTCGACAAGGGCATGAAGCGCGGCAAGGTCAGCGCGGAGAAAAAGGCCGAGGTGCTCGGGCGGATCAATGCCACGACGGACTACGCCGCGCTTGCGGGCTGCGACCTGATCGTCGAGGCGGTCTTCGAGGACATGGGCGTGAAGGCCGAGGTGACGGCAAAGGCCGAGGCGGCGATCCCGGAGACCGCGATCTTTGCCACCAACACCTCGACCCTGCCGATCTCCGAGCTTGCCAAGGCGTCAAAGCGGCCCGCGCAGTTCATCGGCATCCACTTCTTCTCGCCCGTCGACAAGATGATGCTGGTCGAGATCATCAAGGGCAAGCAAACCGGTGACATCGCGGTGGCCAAGGCGCTCGACTTCGTGCGCCAGATCCGCAAGACCCCGATCGTCGTCAACGACGCGCGATTCTTCTACGCCAACCGCTGCATCATCCCCTACATCAACGAAGGCATCCGCATGGTCGTCGAAGGGGTGGAGCCGGCGCTGATCGAGAATGCCGCGAAGCTTCTCGGCTTCCCGCTCGGACCGCTGCAACTGGTCGACGAGACCTCGATCGACCTCGGCGTGAAGATCGCCAAGGCCACGAAGGCGGCGATGGGCGACGCCTATCCGGACGGCGCGGTGGACGAGGTTCTCTTCGCGATGGCCGACAAGGGCCGGCTCGGCCGCAAGTCGGCGGCGGGGTTCTATGCCTATGACGACAAGGGCGGAAGGCTCGGCCTCTGGGACGGCCTCGCCGGGGCCTGGCCGGTTGCCGACACCCAGCCGGACCTCGCGGAGGTGCAGCACCGGCTGATGATGGCGCAGGTGCTTGAGGCAGTGCGCGCGCTGGAAGAGGGCGTTCTGGAAGATATCCGCGAAGGCGATGTCGGCGCGATCCTCGGCTGGGGCTTCGCGCCCTGGTCGGGCGGGCCGTTCTCCTGGCTCGACATCCTCGGGGCGGAAAAGGCCGTGGCGATCTGCGAGGGGCTGGAGAAAACGCACGGTGCCCGTTTCGCCGCGCCGAAGCTTCTGCGCGAGGTGGCGGCGAACGGCCAGACCTTCTACGGCCGCTTCGGAACCACCGCCAAGGCGGCCTGAACCGGCGGATGTGGGGGTTTCACACCCCCACACCCCCGTGGAGTATTTCTCCAAGAAGAAGGATCAGGCCGGATCGAAGCGGTAGCCGAAGCGCGCGATGTCATCGGCACAGATCGCGCGGACGATGTCGGCGTCCCGGTCGCTGTAGTAACCGCGCCAGTCAGGGGCACGGTCGGATTGGTTGGCGACGGCGAGCGGCGCGAGGCGGAAGCCGAGATGGGCCTCGAGCGGGCGCACGTCCGCGTCGAAATGTTCGAGCCGGATGAAGAGGTCGCAGCATTCGGTGCCGGCGTCGGTGGTCACGTAGCTGCCATAGGGGTGCGCGGCGATGCTGGCCTGGGTCTCGGGCGCGTTCAGGAAGGCGCTGAAATCGAGGGTTTTCGCCAGCGTGACGGCGGGATGGGCGAAGTCCTGCCCCCGCAACCAGTGATAGTAGCTCACCATCCGGTCCCAGGGATTGCGGACGAGGGTGAAGGTGAAGAAGGCGCGGGTCTCCTCCTCGCTCGCGAGGCCGCGGATATCGGCGAGGGTCGCGTGTTTCCAGAGCCGCCCGGCGGTCACGATCCCCTTGCAGTCGTCCGCGCCGGTTCTTCGCCTTCGGCGTGTTGCCGACGAGGATGTCGTCCTTCATCGCCCGTGCTTCGAGCGCCAGCGCCAGCGCCGTACCGCCGGTCTTCGGGATATGGATGAAGATGTAGCGGCGCCCGCGCGACAGGATCATGGGCGCGAGGTTATCGTCCGCGAAGCGCGATGATAAGCCCCGCCGCGAAGATCATCACGATGCCGAGCGCCGCCTGTCCGCCAAGGACGTCACCCCAGAGGAGATAAGCCCAGAGCGCGCTTGCCGGCAGGATGACGTACTCGAAGATCGCGACCCGGCTCGCCTCTGCGATCTGGTAGGCCCGGATCATCATTCCCACCCCGACGAGCGATCCCGCCGCCTGCACGAATGTCCAGAACAGAAAGCTGCCAGTGGGCCAGACCGCGCCGCGAAGGATGAATCCGTCGGCGCCGTCGGGTACGCCAGGCTGCCAGGCCGCGAGCACGGCCATTCCGATCAGGCCGAAAGATCCGAGCGCCGCAATAAAGCCCATCATCAGCGTCCCGGCGCTTTCGCCCTCGCACCATTGCCGCGTCGCGATATTGCCGAGCGCGTAAAGGACGCCCGCCGCGATCGGCAGGATCGTCGCCGCGCCGGCCGCCGCCCCCTGTCCCGGCCCGAGGACGAGGATTGCGCCGGCAAAGCCCACAAGCACCGCCACGATGCGAAACGGACCGATCGGGATGCCGAACGCGACGCGCGAGATGACAAGCGTGAAAATCGGCGCGGTGAAGAGCCCGGCAGCGACAGTGGCGACGGGAAGGAAGGCGAGGCAGCCGAAATAGATCACCATTGCAGTGCCGTGAAGCGCGCTGCGAACCGCGACGACCCCGACCCGCACGGGCCGCAGCCGGAAGCCGAACACCTTGGCGGCCACCCCGAGCAGGACGAAGCCCATCGCCGTCCGCGTCGCGTGGAACTGCCAGAGCCCTGCGTCGCGCGCGATCACCTGGACGTAATTGTCGGTGAAGCCGATCGCCATCGCGTAGCCAAGGATCAGAAACGCCGCCCGGATCGTCTGATGCATCGGATCCGTCTGGGTGAAAGTCGCCATGTCGTCTCCGTATGTCGGTTTCCCCGTTCCCTTCAAGCCCGCCGCCGGGCAATAATCGCGCCCGTTAGCGACATGGGACTCTGTCGGGGAGGACGGAATGGGCTGGATGGCGGACGAGACGGGTCTGGAGCGGAACGCAGCGAATTTCGTGCCGCTGACGCCCTTGTCGCATCTCGCGCGGGCGGCGGACATCTTTGCCGGGCACACGGCGGTGGTCTACGGCAAGACGCGCCGGACCTATGCCGAGTATCGCGACCGGGTGAGCCGGCTCGCCTCCGCCCTGAGCCTGCGCGGGATCCGGCCGGGCGACGTGGTGGCGACGCTCCTGCCCAACATCCCCGCCCAGGCCGAGGCGCATTTCGGCGTGCCGGCGGCGGGCGCGGTGCTCAACACGATCAACACCCGGCTCGATGTCGATACCGTCGCCTACATCTTCGGCCATGGCGGGGCCAAGATCGTCGCTGGTCGACACCGCGCTTCCTCGCCGCTCGCCGAAGCGGCGCTGGCGGCGATGGAGGGGCCGCAGCCCGAGATCATCGAGGTGGCCGACGCCGAGGCCGGGCATCGCCGCGCCTCGGGCCGCTACACCGAATACGAGGAGCTTCTCGCCGGGGGCGATCCCGAGGCGCGCCTGGAAGATGCCCGAGGACGAATGGGAAAGCCTCGCGCTCAACTACACCTCCGGCACGACCGGGCGGCCCAAGGGCGTCGTCTACTCACCACCGCGGCGCCTACCTGCATGACGATGGGCACGGTCGGTCGACTGGCGCCTCGTGCTGCACCCGGTCTACCTGACCATCGTGCCGCTGTTTCACTGCAACGGCTGGTGCCACACCTGGATGATGCCGCTCGTCGGCGGCACGCTGGTCTGCTGCCGCGACATCACCGCGAAGAGCGATCTACGACGCCATCGCCGACGAGGGCGTCACCCATTTCGGCGGCGCGCCGATCGTGCTGAACATCATCATCAACGCCAAGCCCGCCGACCGGCGCGCCTTCGACCATATCGTCGAGGTCTTCACCGCCGGCGCCCCGCCGCCCGCCGCCACCCTGGCCGCGATCGAACCGCTGGGCTTCACGCGTCACCCAGGTCTACGGGCTGACCGAGACCTACGGCCATGTCACCGAATGCCTCTGGCGCAGCGAATGGGACGCGCTGCCGGAAGAGGAGCGCGCCGCGATCAAGGCCCGGACCGGCGTGCCGATGCCGATGATGGAGGATATCACCGTGCTCGACGATCAGGGCCGACCCGGTGCCGCGCGACGGCGAGACCGTCGGCGAGATCGCCATTCCGCGGCAACGTCGGTGATGAAGGGCTACTACCGACAACCCCGAGGCCACGGCCGAGGCCTTCAAGGGCGGCTATCTTCCACTCCGGCGACATCGCCTTCCAGCACCCCGACGGCTACATCAAGATCACCGACCGGGCCAAGGACATCATCATCTCGGGCGGCGAGAACGTCTCCTCGGTCGAGGTCGAGGGCGCGCTTGATGCACCACCCCGCCGTGCTCGCTCTGCGCCGTCGTGGCGAAGCCCGACGAGAAATGGGGCGAGGTGCCCTGCGCCTTCGTCGAGCTGAAGGAGGGGGCCGAGGTCGACCGAGGCCGAGCTCATCGCCTTCGCCCGCGCCCGGCTCGCCGGGTTCAAGACGCCGAAGAAGGTGGTGTTCTGCGAGCTGCCGAAGACCTCGACCGGCAAGATCCAGAAGTTCGAGCTGAGGGCGCTGGCGAAGACGATGTGAGGTTTCGGGGGCCGGCGAGCCCGTGCCGGTCACTGCGCCGCAGCGCGCCGAGGGTAACCGCTGCCCGCCCGCGCCGGTCTACGCCTCAAAGCGGCGCGAGGCCCGCCGGATCGTAGCCGTTGAACTCCAGCACCCGCCGCGCTGCGGTCATGAGGTCTGGGCGCACATCGGGCGTGCGCGACAGGAGCCGGGCGAACTTGCCCGACGGCGTGCCGACGACTGCGACCCGGTAATCGGCATCGGTCCAGAGCACCCAGAGCTCCTCTCCGTCCCGGGCGATCCGCCCCGGACCCGTGACCCGGGCCTCGGTGAGAAAGGCGCGGGCGCCGTTCGGGCCGCAGGCGGTGCCGGTCACGCGGTAGCGGCCGGGCCCCGTCAGCGTCCAGGTCTCGGCCAGGGGGCCGCAGCGCGCCTCGGCCCCGTAGGCGGCGGCGACATGCCAGACATCGGCAAAACGCCCGGGATCGAAGGCGGCGGCGGATGAGATCGGCTTCGCGCCGTCGCGCAGGCCCGTCGCCGCCGGCGCGCCGGCGCAGCCCGCGAGGACGAGAAGGCAGAGGAGCATCGAGTGTGTCTGGCGCATCGCCGGCTCCGTCTCGGAAATCGTCTGGGAAATCGCTGCCACACTCGGCGAGCGGCAGGCGAAGCGCAAGGGCCCTTCCCCGGCTTGCGGGCAAAGGCTTCGCGAAATACGAAGGGCTTGATGAAAAGCGAACGGACGATCTTCGCGCCCGACGCGGCCCCCCTCTCGGTCGGCATCCTCGTGATGGCCGACACCAACGCGCTGTCGCTCGCCGCTTCGGTCGATCCGATGCGGGCGGCGAACCGGCGCGCGGGCCGGGCACTTTTCACCTGGCGTTATTTTTCGACCGCCGGCGGGCCGGTGCCAATCACCGCCGGGTTCGAGGTCGCGACCGATCCGCTCGGCGACCGGCCCGAGGTCGAGGTGCTGATGATCGTCGCGGGCTTCCGGCTCGCGGAACAGGCGACGCCGGCACTCCTCGCCCGGCTCCGCCGGCTCGCGCCCAGGCTTCGGGCGATGGTCGGGATCGACGGCGGCAGCTGGTTCCTCGCCTATGCCGGGCTTCTCGACCACCGCGCCGCGACCGTGCACTGGGAGGATCTGGAGACCTTCGCCGACCGGTTCCCCGCCGTCGACGTGCGCCGCGACCGCTACGTCATCTCGGGGCCGATGGTCACGACCGGCGGCGCGGCGCCAAGCCTCGACATGATGCTCGACCTCATCCGTGCCCGGCACGGGGCGGAACTGGCGCTGCGCGTCGCCGGTGCCTTTCTCTATGAACCCGTCCATGCCGCGACTGTACCGCAGCAGGCGGTCTCGGCCGCGCGCCTTGCCCGCACCGATCCCGCCCTCGGCCGCGCCATCGCGTTGATGGAGGCGGGGATCGAGGATCCGCCCGCCATCGCCGCGATCGCCCGACGGATCGGCTTCTCTCAACGCCGGCTGGAAATGCTGTTCGCCGATCGGCTCGGCGCCAGCCCCGGCCGCTTCTTCCTCGACCTCCGGCTCGACGAGGCGCGGCGGATGGTTACCGACACGGTGTTGCCAGTGCAGGAGATCGCGCTAAGGACCGGGTTCTCCAGCCAGGTCGCCTTCGCCCGCGCCTTCCGCGCCCGCTTCGGCACCACCGCCTCGGCGCTTCGGCGCGGGGGCTGACGGGCGCCACGGAAGGTCGCTTCGGGGACATCGAAGTCCTCCCTTCGCCCGGACTCAAGGCGAAGCCGCCGGGCGGGCGCCTGCCCGCAGCACCGGGTTCACCGGTCTTCTGAGGTCAGTACGGCATCGGATGCGCCTTGTGCGCCGCCGCAATCTCGGCCAGCACCTCGTCCGACAACACCAGATCGGCCGCCCCGAGCGCATTTTCGAGCTGCGGCAGCGTTGTCGCCCCGAAGATCGGAACGACCGGGAAGGGCCGGGCCATCACCCAGGCCACCGCCATCTGCACGGGGTCGAGGCCGTGGCGGCTGGCGATGCCGAGATAGGCCGAGACCGCCTCCCAGACAAGCGGCGTGATCCGCCCGCCGAGCGCGGCATTACCTTCGCGCCGTGATCCCGCGGGGATTACGTCGCCGGCATATTTCCCGGTCAGAAGCCCCGCCGCCATCGGCGAGAAGGCCAGGAGCGTGACCTCCTCGTTGTGGCCGAACTCGGCCAGATCGGTATCGTAGAGCCGGCAAAGGAGCGAATATTCATTCTGAACCGACAGCGGGCGGGGGCCGCGCCCCTCTCCGGCCAGACGCAGCCATTGCGACAGCCCCCAGGCGCTTTCGTTCGACAGGCCCCAGTCGCGGATCTTGCCCTCGGCCTTCAGCGCGGCCAGCGTCTCCAGACACTCGGCCATGTTGGCCAGCACCGTCGCGCGGTCCTGCTTTCTCGGATCGAAGCTCCAGTTCTGGCGGAACATATAGCTGCCCCGGTTGGGCCAGTGGAACTGGTAGAGGTCGACATAGTCGGTCCTGAGCCGCTTCAGCGCCGCCTCGAGTTCGCGCCGGATCGAGGCGCCGGTGATCTCCTCGCCGCCGCGCGCGACGCTGCCCTCGCCGGCGATCTTGGTGGCGATCACCCAGTCCTTGCGCCGGCCGCCCGCCGCGATCCAGTTGCCGATGATCTCCTCGGTGCGCCCGATCGTTTCGGCGCGGACCGGATTGACCGGATACATCTCGGCCGTATCCATGAAATTGATCCCGCGCTCGGCCGCCATGTCGATCTGGGCATGCGCCTCCGCCTCGGGCGTCTGGTTGCCCCAAGTCATCGTGCCGAGGCACAGAACCGATATCGACGGGCCGCCGCCGCCGAGTGTCACTCGCTTCATCCCATCCCATCCCTTGCTGTCCGGCCGCAGCCTAACGCTTCGGACGGCGGGGGCAAGGCGAGGCGGCGGCTGTGGGTCGGCGGCGGCGGATCGGAGATGCGGCCATCCGCACGGCATTGAGAACATAACAAGAACATACTATCCTTGCCCCATGCCGACTCACGACCTCGCCCGGATCATCTCGCGCCACCAGCGCCGGCCCCGTGCCGGGCTGCGGTTCCTCGGCGCGCTCTCGCTCGCGCGGGCCAGGGTGCACGAATTCTGCGGGCCGGCGCGGCGCACGCTGGCGCTGATGGCGGCGCGGGGAACGGAGGGGCCGGTCCTCTGGCTGCGCCCCGGCTGGCTGCCGGAGCGGCTCTTTCCCGAAGGCGTCGTCTCGATCGTCGAACCTGGGCGGCTGATCTTCGTCACCCCGCGCCGGCCCGAGGACCTTCTGTGGTGCTTCGAGGAGGCCCTGCGCGGCGGCGCCACTGCGCTCGTCGTCGCCGAACTGCCGGAACCGCCACGCTTCACCCCGGTGCGGCGGCTGCAACTCGCGGCCGAGACCGGCGCCGAGGAGGGGCGCGTGATCCCGACCGGGCTGATGCTCACGCCGGGCGACGGCGGGGCGCAGGGGGTGGAGAGCCGCTGGCACATCTCCCCCCGGCACGGGGAGAGGAGGACGCGCTGGCAGCTCGACCTTCTTCGCGCCCGCAGCGATCCGCCGGACAGTTGGATGCTCGCCGCCTCCGAAGACCGGCCGGGCTTCACCCTCGCCCGGGTCCGGGGGGCAGAGGCGGACGATCACGCGGAAATGACAGGCGCGGCGGCCGGAGAGGTATAATCTCGCCGCCAACCGGCCCGCCCGCCGGCGGAGCCTCTCCATGCGCGCCCTTCTCCTCGCCCTGACGCTCGCGGTGGCCGCCCCCGCCGTCGCCGCGCCGATCCCCTACCGGTACGACGCCGAAGGCTCCATCGTCGGGTTCGAGGCGGAATTCGGCAACACGCCGATCCGCGGCCAGATGCCGGTCGCCGACATCACCCTTGCGCTCGATTTCGACCGGGTCGCGGCGAGCCATGTCGAGGTCACGCTCGATGCCGCGGCGGCGCGCGCCAATATCCCCTTCGCGACCCAGGCGATGAAGAGCGACAACGTCCTCGCCACGAAGGACCACCCCCGGATCCGCTTCGAAAGCACTTCGGTGCGGCCGACCGAGACCGGGGCGGAGATCACTGGCCGGCTCACGATCCGTGGCGTGACCCACGACGCGACGCTCGCCGCCGTACTCTACCGCCCGCCGGGAAGCGACCCGAACGAGCGCGACGACCTGAAGATCCTGATCACCGGAACGGTCAGCCGTTCGGCCTTCGGCGCCACGGGCTTCGCCGACCTCGTCGGCGACGTGGTGCGGCTCAAGATCCTCGCCCATATCCGCCGCGCAGGCTAGGCCGGGTCGCCGGTAAGCGGAGTTTCGTGGCCGATTTCCCGTGCTCTGTCTTGCTCTGGATCGGCTCGAAGCGACGGCGCCGCCCGCGACCGCCAAGCGCACGCCGGACCGGATCCGAGAAATCCATATACAAACGACGACGGAGGAAGGAGACTTAACCGAACAAGGGAAGGGTGAAACGACATGGCACTTCAAGTGATCGGCTCGGGATTCGGCAGAACTGGCACGAAATCCCTGAAAGCGGCTCTTGAAAGGCTGGGCTTCGGCCCCTGCCACCACATGCACGAGATTGTGGAGAACCCCGGCCAGGTTGTCCATTGGCAGACACTTGCGGCGGGCGGCGATGTGAACTGGGAGACGGTATTCGCCGGCTACGCCTCTCAGGTGGACTGGCCGGGCGCATATGTCTGGCGCGAACTGGCCGAGGCGTTTCCAGGCGCCAAGGTCGTCCACACGGTCCGTCCGGAAGAGAAGTGGTGGGCGAGCTTCGACAAGACCATCGGCAAGCTGATGGCCCGGTACGAGGAACTGCCGCTTCCGCCACACATCCGCGACATCCTCTCCTCGTGGAACGACCTGGCCGGCAAGGGGACGTTCGGTGGCGTCCTCGACGACAAGGAAACCGGACTGTCCGCGTTCCGCCGAGGAACGGAAGAGGTGCGCGCGGCGTTGCCGCCGGAACGCCTCCTGGTCTTTGACGTGGCCGAGGGTTGGGAGCCGCTCTGCGCGTTTCTCGATGTCGGCGTTCCCAACGAACCGTTCCCCCATCACAACCTGCGCGCCGACTTCTGGGAGGTTCTAGGCGGCGAGCCCGCCTGACGGCGAAACCATCGCGGCATCCTTTCCGGCGAGTCCTGACGCGGCAATGCGTCAGGGTCAGGGTGGAAATCGGGCCGAACATGAGATTACGTCTGGGCATTCCCGTCCCGAGGCGACATGGTTGCGGCGATCCAAAAGCCCGATATGCCATGCGCCTTCTGATTTCCTTCGCCGCCCTCTTCCTCTCGGTGATCTTCCTGCAACTCGGAACCGGCGGCGTGGCGCCGCTCGACGCGCTGTCGGGTGTGGCGCTCGACTTCTCGAAGGCCGAGATCGGCATCCTCGGCTCGGCGCATTTCTTCGGCTTCTTCATCGGCTGCTGGTGGGCGCCACGGCTGATGGGCTCCGTCGGCCATTCCCGCGCCTTCGCCGCCTTCACCTCCGCCGGCACGATCGGCCTCATCGCCCACATGATGATCGTCAACCCTCAAGCCTGGGCGCTTTTGCGCATGCTGTCGGGGCTCTGCGTCGCCGGATGCTACACGATCATCGAGGCCTGGCTCCAGGCCAAGGTCACGAACGAGACGCGGGGCCGGGCGATGGGGGTCTACCGGATCGTCGATACGACGGGCTCGCTCGGCGCCCAGCTCGTCATCGGCATCCTGAGCCCGGCCGCCTACTTTTCCTACAACCTCCTCGCCATCCTCTGCTGCGCCGCCCTCCTGCCCGTCACCGTCAGCCGGGCCGAGCAGCCCGACATGCCGCCGGCGCCCAGGCTCCGTCCCGGCCTCGCCTGGGCACGCTCGCCGCTCGCTTCGATGGGGGTCGTCGTCTCGGGCATCACCTCGGCGGCCTTCCGCATGGTCGGGCCGATCTACGGGATCGAGGTCGGACTCTCGGCCGACAGGATCGCGCTCTTCCTCGCGGCCTATGTCCTCGGCGGGGCGCTGGTGCAGTTCCCCATCGGTTGGCTCGCCGACAAGTACGACCGGCGGCATGTCCTCATCGGCATTTCCGGCGCCGGGATGATCTCCTGCGCGCTGACCGTGGGGCTGTCCGGGATGGGCACCGTACCGGTCTTCCTCACCGCCGCCCTCTTCGGCGCAGCTACCCTGCCGGTCTACTCGATCTCGACCGCCCATGCCCACGATTTCGCCGAGAGCGCCGAGCGGGTGGAGCTTTCGGCCGCGCTAATGTTCCTCTACGCTATCGGCGCCATCGCCTCGCCGCTCATCGCGTCGTCGTTGATCGAAGCCTTCGGCGCCTCGGCGATGTTCGTCTTCATCGCGCTGGCCCATCTCCTGCTCATTGCCTTCGGCCTCTTGCGGATGCGGAGCCGGCCTGCGCCCTCGGCCCGCACCCGCTATGTCTACACGCCCCGGACGTCCTTCCTCGGCGGCCGGCTCTTCGGCAGGTCGCGCGACGAGGGCTGAGCGGAAGGCCCAAGCCTCTGGCCCTTCCGAGCCAAAGCCGTTAAATCGGCGCCAACGGCACGAAAAGGCGCGCATATGTCCCGGATTCTGATCACCTCGGCGATCCCCTACATCAACGGCATCAAGCACCTCGGCAACCTCGTGGGCTCGCAGCTCCCGGCCGACCTCTACGCGCGCTACATGCGGATGCGCGGGCACGAAGTGATGTTCATCTGCGCCACCGACGAACACGGCACCCCGGCCGAGCTGGCCGCCGCCAGGGCCGGCAAGCCGGTCGCCGAATATTGCGCCGAAATGCACAAGGTCCAGGCTGACATCGCCAAGGGCTTTCGCCTCTCCTTCGACCATTTCGGCCGCTCGTCCTCGGCGCGAAACCGCGCCTTGACCCAGCATTTCGCCAAACGGCTGGCGGAGAACGGCTTCATCGAGGAAGTGACCGAGAAACAGGTCTTTTCCGTCGCCGACGACCGCTTCCTGCCCGACCGCTATATCGAGGGCACCTGCCCCAACTGCGGCTACGACAAGGCGCGGGGCGACCAGTGCGAGAACTGCACCAAGCAACTCGACCCGACCGACCTGATCAACCCGCGCTCGGCCATCTCCGGCTCGACCGAGCTCGAGGTGCGCGAAACCAAGCACCTCTACCTCAGGCAGAAGGCCTTGAAGGGCGAGATTTCCGACTGGATCGACGGCAAGACCGACTGGCCGGTGCTGACCACCTCCATCGCCAAGAAATGGCTGAACGACGGCGAGGGGCTGCAAGACCGCGGCATCACCCGCGACCTCAACTGGGGTGTGCCGGTGCAGTTCGACGGCGCACCGTGGTCGGGCATGGACGGCAAGGTCTTCTACGTCTGGTTCGACGCGCCGATCGAATACATCGCCGCCACGGCGGAATGGGCGGACGCTCATGGCAAGACCGACGCCGAATGGGAACGCTGGTGGCGCACCGACAAGGGCGCGGCGGACGTCACCTACGTGGAATTCATGGGCAAGGACAACGTGCCCTTCCACACGCTCTCCTTCCCCGCGACGATCATGGGCAGCCGCGAGCCGTGGAAGCTCGTCGACTACATCAAGTCGTTCAATTACCTCAACTATGACGGCGGCCAGTTCTCCACCAGCCAGGGGCGCGGCGTCTTCATGGATCAGGCGCTCTCGATCCTGCCCGCCGACTACTGGCGTTGGTGGCTCCTGTCCCACGCGCCAGAAAGCGCAGACAGCGAATTCACCTGGGAAAACTTCCAGACTTCGGTGAACAAGGACCTCGCCGACGTCCTCGGCAATTTCGTCAGCCGGATCACCAAGTTCTGCCGCTCGAAATACGGCGAGGCGGTGCCGGAAGGCGGCACATATGATGACCGGGCCAACGCCCTGGTCGCGGAGCTGGAGGCCCGCACCCGCGCCTATGAGGCGCATATGGAGGCGATGGAGGTCCGCAAGGCTGCGACCGAGTTGCGCACGATCTGGGCCGCAGGCAACGAATACCTGCAATCCGCCGCGCCCTGGACCGTACACAAGACCGACCCCGAGGCCGCGGCGGCAATGGTGCGCCTCGGCCTCAACCTCGTCCGCCTCTACGCGGTCCTTTCGGAACCCTTCATCCCCGACGCCTCGGCCAAGATGCTCGCCGCGATGAGGACCGGCGACCGCACCTGGCCCGGCCCGGTGGCCGAGGCCCTGACCGTCCTGAACCCCGGCCACGCCTTCGAGACGCCGGAGGTCCTCTTCGCCAAGATCGCCGACGAGGAGCGCGAGGAGTGGCAGAAGCGATTTGCCGGTGTGAGGGCCTAGGTCGAGGGTCGTCCACTCGCCGGGACTTGCCGAACGCGCCACCACCCTGCGCCGTGGCCTTTTCCTCCGCCAATCTCAGAACGGATTCCCAGCTCTGCGGATCCAGGCCGTCAGAGCAAAAGGCCGGGAAACCTAGGGGCTGGAGACAATGAAATCCGGCACGATGCCGGACGCGCGGATAAAGGGCGCTGTATCGCGCCCGGCAAAGAGGCCGTGATCCGTCACCAGGACGCTGCGGCATCCGGCCGCCGCTCCGCCCAGCACATCGGTATGCAATGTGTCGCCCACCATGGCGAGGCGCGCAGGCGCAAGGCCGGTGCGGGCAATGCCTTCGGCAAAGGCCTCGGGGAAAGGCTTGCCGAACCAGTGGATCTGCGCCCCTACCGTGTCGAGCAACGCGTGCCCGAAGAGCCCTGGCTCCAGCGTCAGCCCGCCTTCGCGCGGGGCAACCAGATCCGGGTTGGCGATGACGAAGGGACGCGGGCGGCGTTCCAGAGCGGCCACGAGCCGGCGTTGCAGCGCAGGCGTCCAGCGCGCGGTGGACAGGAACAGGATGCCATCCGCCGTGTCAAAGGCGGATGGGTCGGCCACCGCGTCCACCAGTCTGGCGGGGATATCGGAGAAGGTATCGCCCGCCGCCGCGATCGCAGCCCAGGTGGCACCCGGGGCGATGCCGTCCAACCGCGCCACGGCCACATCGCGTGACGCGACGACCTCTTCGGCGGTGAAGTCGAACCCGAGTCGGTGATACTTGGCCAGAAGCTGCGGTCGGGCATAGCTCGCCGCATTGGTCAGCACCGCCAGGCGCTTGCCTCGCGCCCGCAGGGACGCCATCCGGGCCACCGCGCCGGGAATCGCGGTTTCGCCCACGTTCAGCACGCCGAAAGCGTCCAGCAGGAAGCCATCGACGTGATCGGCCACGTCCTCGAGCGAGGGCAGAACCAGCGAGCGCGCCGGGAAGCGTGCCGTCGGCAGACGGGGGCGGATCGCCTCGTACCGGGCAAAGGCGGCCGCGGCGTCCGAAACCATTCCCCCGGCTTCGGCATCAAGCGAAACCTCAGACACTGGTGAACCCGCCTTCCACCATCAGGAGCGCGCCATTGACCATGGCCGAGGCATCCGAGGCGAGGTAAAGGGCGGCATCCGCCACCTCGACGGGCTCGGCAAAGCGGCGGGCGGGGGTGGCGTTGCGGAACGGGTCGCCCTTTTCCGGCCGGCCCCAGACCTGTCTGCCCATCGGCGTCATCACCACCGTCGGGCAGATCGCGTTCACCTGCACATTGTGTCGTGCCCATTCGGCGCAGAGCGACTTGGTCAGCGCGTTCAGCCCGCCTTTCGAGGTCGCATAGGCCGCGTGGTCGTCCAGCGCGATCACCCCGGTCTGGCTGGAGATGTTGATGATCTTGCCCCAGCCTTGCGCGATCATCGCAGGGGCGAGGCTCCGCGCGGTCAGGAAAGGAGCGCGCAGGTTAACGGCCATCATCTGGTCCCAGTCCGCGGTCGAGAACTCCAGCGCCGGGCCGACATTGGCCATCCCCGCCGAGTTCACCAGGATGTCGATCGTGCCCCACTCGGCCTGCGCGCGCTCGCAGGCGGTGACGGGCTCAGTCGGGCTTTCCATTTCAGCCATCAGCGTCAGGCACTTGCGGCCGTGCGCGCGCACGAGTCTGGCCGTCTCGGCGAGGTCCGCCTCGTCGCGGCCGAGGGCGACGATATCGGCGCCCGCTTCGGCAAAAACGACACAGATCTCGGCCCCGATGCCCTTCGACGCCCCGGTGACCAGGGCTTTTCGGCCCGCAAGGGAAAAGCGGTCAACCCAGGACATGCGCCTACTCCAGATTGGTATGGCGGGCGCGCATCGCATCACGCGACACCCCCAGATGATCGCGCAAGGCCAGGATCAGAAGCTCGAACGCCAGATACTGCGCCCCTTCGAAGAGCGACCCCATGGGCAGGACCGAGGTGACCGCCGCGCCCTGATCGTCCGCCATGGTCTGCGCGGGGATGTGAAAGACCAGATCGGCGGCCTGCGGGGCGGCGCCTTGTGGCTGCGCCGTGACACAGACGATCCGTGCCCCCGCCTCGCGCGCAACCCCGATCAGCCCGTTCACGGTGGAAAAGCCGCCGGGACCCGCGCTGACCACCAGCAGGTCGCCGGGGCCCACCGGCGGGCAGGACATGTCGCCCGCCACATGCGCATTCAGCCCCATGTGGTAAAGCCGCATTGCCAGAGCCCGCATCATCAGCCCCTCGCGGCCGACGCCATAGCAGACGACACGAGACGCTTGCGCGAGTTCCTCGACCATTGCCTGCATCACCGCCGGATCCATCGCTGCCACGGCAGCGCGGATTTCGTCCGAAGCGCGGGCAGCAAGGTCCGATAGCGTCATGTCGCAACTTTCTTGGCATCCCTGGAGGCGATGGCGGCAAGGGCCGCCTGGTCCAGAAGACCACATTCGTCGAGAAGGTCCAGCACGGTATAGCGGCTGCGCAAGAAACGCGCCTTCAGGATCGACCGATGGAGGTAGCGGTCATCTACCCCGATCTCGGCACCCGTCACCGGAGCCCCGGCGCGGGCGAGATGCGCGGCCATGCGGTCCGCCCGCCAAAGCCGCGCGCGCAGGCGGGCTGAGAGCTCAGGCCAGATGGCTGTGAGACGCGTCATCCGTGCCGCGAGCGCCGTGCCTTCGACGTGCTTCAACCGGGTTTCGGCCACGGCGCGGTCGGCAATCTCTCCGGGTCCGAACAGGCGCCGGATCTCGGCCTCCTTGTCGGCAAGCGACAGCCCCGACGGCCGCGCCGGGAGAAGGGCCGGCAGGTCCCGCGACAGAAGCCAGTCGAACATGCGCAGGACCGCCATCGCGCCCACAGCGACGCAGGCCCCGTGACTGACCCTTTCGCCGCCGTGGTGCAGGTCGTCCATTTCCCACAGATGCGCGATCTGGTGGTCCGCGCCGGAAGCCGGACGCGAGGAGCCATGCGCCTCCATCGCCAGACCCACCAGGGTCAGGCCGAGGAAAAGCCCCTCGATGGCATCCCGGTCGCCCGTCGCAATGCGTTCGGGCCGCGACAGCCAGCCCTCGAGCCCGTCCTGCACCATGGGCCAGGCGACATCATCTATCGCCTCGATCCCCAACGCATCGGCGATGATCCAGTCGCCACCCGCCGGCACCTTGCCCGCAAGGTCGCCGTAGCCCCAGCCGGTCATCTCGCGCGGAGCCGCCGCGATCACGTCCAGATCGGCCAGCAAGGCCTTGGCCGGGCGGCAGGGAATGGTCTTCTTGAATCCGTTTTCCGACAGAGGGGCGCCCGCCGAGGTGTAGCCGTCCATGCTGGCCGCGGTCGCCACACAGAGATAGGGAATGCCAAGACCGAAGGCCGCGTACTTGACCACATCGTTCATCACGCCCGACCCGACGGCGACCGGTGTTTCGCCGGGACGCAGAGCGGCGCGCAGGCTGTCGGCCAGATCGACGGTCGGCTTGGGGCGCGGGCGGGCGGGGATGACGTGGTGGCGGCAGGCGATGCCCGCGGCCTGCAGCGCCGCCTCGACTCGCGGGCCGGCGGCGGCCCAGCCGTGCTCATCGGCCATCAGGCAGGCCGGGCCGCTGAAATGGCGCGCATAGAGCGCCGCGGCGTCGCCAAGAACACCGCGTCCGATACAGACCTCGGCCACGTTGGCCGACCGCGCCACCGCCTGCCGGATCAGCTGATCCCCGGTCATGCCGCGACCCCGCCCGAGGCCAGGGTCCGCCCGTCCGCCCCGAAGTGATGCTGGCGCGGGGCCGGAAGGTCCAGCCCGACCACGGCGCCGTGATCGAGTGTCGTATCGCCCTCGGCCCGCACCACGAGGGTCTGGTCGCCGCCAACGCGCACATAGAGATAGGCGTCGCCGCCGAGCGTCTCGCAGATCGAGACCGTCGCCGCCAACTGGCCCTCGCCGGCGGGCCGCAGGGTCACATGCTCGGGCCGGATGCCCAGCTTGACCGTGTCCGCCGGCGCCGCGCCCAGCGCGACGCCTTCGACCACCGCCTGCCCGCCCGCGCATCTCGACCGTCAGGAAGTTCATCGCGGGCGCACCGATGAACCCCGCGACGAATTCCGTGGCCGGACGGTTGTATAGATCCATCGGCGCGCCGACCTGCTCGATCCGTCCGGCGTTCAGCACCACGATCTTGTCGGCCATCGTCATCGCCTCGACCTGATCATGCGTCACATAGATCATCGTCGCCTTGAGGTCGCGGTGCAGCGCCTCAAGCTCGACCCGCATCTGCACGCGCAGCTTGGCGTCGAGATTGGAGAGCGGTTCGTCGAACAGGAACACCTTCGGTTCCTTCACGATCGCCCGCCCGATGGCGACGCGCTGGCGCTGGCCGCCCGACAGATGCGCGGGCTTGCGCTCCAGGTAGGGTTCCAGCTGCAGGATGCGCGCGGCCTCGGCGATCGCGGCGCTTGCGGTCCGCCTCGGGGAAGTTGTTGACCTTCATCCCGAAATCCATGTTCTCGCGCACCGTCATGTGCGGGTAGAGCGCGTAGGACTGAAATACCATGGCCACGTCGCGATCGCGACGGCGCGGCCCGCGTCACGTCGCGCTCGCCGATATGGATCGACGCCGTCCGAGATCTCCTCCAGCCCCGCGATCGACCGCAGGAGCGTGGACTTGCCGCAGCCCGAGGGCCCGACGAACACCGCAAACTCCCCGTCCGCGATGGTCAGCGACACGGAATGCAGCGCCTGTGCCGCCCCGTAGAACTTGTTCACGCCGGTCAGCCTGACCTCGGCCATGCCCGACCCTCCCCCTTTGCGTCGCAGCCCATCGGGGTGCCGCGGCCTGCCGCTTTTCCGGTTGACTCGCCGGAGTTTCGATACATTTATATGTTCAGCGTTACAAATGGAAGTCAACTCTGCAACGCTGAACCCTGTGGGAGGACAATATGAAACTGAAGTCGCATGTCAGCGCCCTTGCGCTGACCGCCGCCACGCTGGCGGGCTTGTCCGGCGCCGGCGCAGGCCTGGACGCTGGAAGAGGCCGCCAAGCCCTATGCCGGAACCGAGATCGAAGTGCTGTTCCTTGACCGCCCCGGCTACAACGCCGCGATCAAGATGCTGCCGGAATTCGAGGCGGCCACCGGGATCAAGGTGAACTACACCACCGTGCCTTACGAGAACGCGCTTGGCGAACAGGTGCGCGACTTCGTGGCGGGCGGCGACCTCGACGTGGCACTGATCGACCTTGTCTGGATCGGCAACTTCGCCGAGAACGGCTGGCTCGATCCCGTCCGAGACCTTCATCAACAATCCCGATCTGGCCGACCCCGACCTCGACATGGCCGACTTCTTCCCGCTGGTGCTGGATGCGTTCGGCAGCTGGAACGGCGTGAACTACGGCCTGCCCTTCGACAACTATTCGGGCCTTCTGTTCTACAACAAGTGCATGCTCGAAGCCGCCGGCTTCACCGCCCCGCCCGCCACCTGGCAGGAGGTGATGGACACCTACGGCCCGGCGCTGACCAAGGACGGCAAGTTCGCCTACGCCCTTCAGTCCAAGCGCAACGAAACCCAGTCGGCCGACAGCTTTGCCCGCTTCCTGTGGCCCTTCGGCGGCAGCTTCCTGAACGCCGAGTTCAAGTCGAACCTCAACTCGCCCGAATAGCCAGGCCGGCCTGCAGTTCCGTCAGGACCTGATGAAGTTCATGCCCGAAGGCATCGTCGCCTATGACCATGCCGAGACGGTCAACGCATTTGCCCAGGGCGATGTGGCGATGATCACCGAATGGTCGGCCTTCTATTCCACCGTGGTCAGCCCGGAGACCTCGAAAGTCGCCGATTGCGTTGAAATCGCACCGGAGCCGACCGGCCCGGCAGGCCGCAAGCCTGCGCTGGGCGGCTTCTCTCTGGCGGTCGCGGCGCAGGCGGACGAGGCCGAGCAGGCCGCAGGCTGGCTCTTCATCCAGTGGGTGACGTCGAAGGCCAATGCCGGCACGTATCTTGAGATGGGCGGCGTTCCTGCGCGTCAGTCGGCCTATGCCGACCCGGGCTTGGCTGCGACCTACAAGTTCATTCCTGCGCTGGTGGAAAGCTGGCAGGAAGGCGTGCCCGAGTTCCGTCCGCGCTTCGCCGAATGGCCCGCGATCACCGAGATCGTGCAGGAATGGGGCACCAAGATGATGCTGGGCGACGTCAGCATCGAAGAGGGCGCCAAGACGATCGGCGACAAGATGGAAGCCGTTCTGGCCGAGGCCGGCTACTACGACGGCAAGAAGCCGCTGGCGCAATAGCTCGACCTCTCGGAGACTGTGCTGCATGGCACGTCAGGGCCCCCGTCACCCATGACGGGGGCCCGGACCGCCCCAGACCGAAACGAGGCTCCAGATGTCAACCCGCGTGTCCCGGCGCACCATTGCCGCCTTCCTCAGCCCAGCCGTCGCGGCGCTGGTCATCGTGGGCATCGCCCCACTGCTCTATGCGATCTGGAAAAGCCTGCACTATTTCAACCTGACCAAGCTCGCCCAGCAACGCTTCGTGGGGCTGGAAAACTATGCGGCCGTCCTGACCGATACGGTGTTCTGGCAGGCGATGGGCCGCACGGCCCTGCTGTTCGCGATCGCGGTTCCGATCGAGATCGTGCTGGGCCTGACCATCGCCCTCGTGCTGCACCGGCCCGGCCTGACCTTCTGGAAGACGCTGGCGCGCCTGTCGCTGGTGCTGCCGATGGCAACCACCTATGCGGTCGTTGGCCTTCTTGCGCAGGTGATGCTCAACCAGAAATACGGCGTCATCAATCAGATGCTGGGCTGGATCGGCGTCGATTCGATCAATTTCATCGGCGATCCCACAAATGCATTCATCGCGGTCGTCATCTGGGACATCTGGCAATGGACGCCCTTCGTCGCGCTGGTCCTGCTCGCGGGCCTTTCCACCGTCCCGCCCGAGATCGAAGAGGCCGCCAAGCTGGAAACCAAGTCCAACTGGACCGTGCTGCGGCATGTGCAGCTGCCCTTCCTGGTGCCCAGCCTCGTCGCCGTGCTGATCCTTCGCACGGCCGATACGCTGAAGCTCTTCGACATGCCCTTCACGATGACACGCGGCGGGCCGGGATCCGCCACCGAATTCATCGCCGTGCTGATCGAGCGGTCGGCAACCGCCAGTTCGACATCGGCCTCGCGGCGGCGCAGTCGATCATCATGCTGGCCATCACCATCCTCCTGGCGCGCATCTACATCCGCTTCTTCTACCGCGAGGTCCGCTGACATGGCCGCCCCCATTCAACGCCGAAGCCTCTGGGGTCGAAGCGGTTATCCTGCTGCTGATCGGCCTCTTCTGCGTCTTCCCGTTCTACTGGATGGTCACGACCAGCCTGAAGACCCAGATCGTCGCGCTGGAATCTCCGCCCGCCTGGATGTTCACCCCCACGCTCGCGAACTACTGGGAGGTGCTGTTCGTCGACAAGGTCGGCCCGGCGCTGATCAACTCGATCATCGTCGCGGTCTGCACCACCACGCTCGCCGTCTGCCTCGGCACACCAGCCGCCTATGCGCTGGCCCGCTTCGAGTTCCGCGGCAAGCAGGACCTGTGGTTCTGGTTCATCACCAACCGCTTTGTCAGCCCCGTCGTGCTGGCTTTCCCGGTCTTCCTGATCAGCCGCGAGCTTGGCCTGCGCGACACCCACCTCGCGCTGATCCTGATGTATCTGACCTTCACCCTGCCCATCGTGATCTGGATCTGCACCGACCAGTTCCGGTCCATCCCGCAGGAACTGGACGAGGCCGCGATGCTGGAAGGGGCCAGCCAATGGCGCATCTTCCGCTCGATCTGCCTGCCGCTGGCGATGCCGGGCGTGGCCGTCAGCTCGATCCTGTCCTTCATCTTCTCGTGGAACGAGCTCCTGTTCGCCTACATCCTCGCGCCCAAGGCCGCCAAGACCGCGCCCGCGATGGCCGTCACCTTCATGGAAGGCTATGACGTTCCTTACGGAAAGATCATGGCCACCTCGACGCTGATCGTCGTTCCGGTCTTGATCTTTGCGCTCCTGGCGTCGAAGCACCTTGTCCGGGGCCTCACCATGGGGGCCGTGAAATAGGGCTGGCATGGCGCGCGCACCGAAACTACCGCAAATCGACACCGAAGAGCGTTTCCTCGCGCAGGTCGCATGGGCCTATCACGTCGAGGGTCTGACGCAGGAAAAGGTGGCCGAGAAGCTCGGGCGCCACGCGCCTGCGCGTGAACAAGGCGCTGGCCGAGGCGCGGGCGCGCGGGCTGGTGCGGATCACCTTCAACACCGCCTTCGCGGCCTGCGCGGAACTGGAGGCCAGCGCTTCGCGTCCGCTTCGGCCTGCGGCAGGCCTATGTCGCCCCCGCCCCGATGGAACCCCGCGATGTCCAGATGATCGTCGGCGCGGCCCTGGGGAACCTTCTGTCCGAGGTTCTGGCCGACCCGAAGGTGCGGCTCTTCGGCATGTCTTGGGGCGGCACGCTCAACATCGCCACCCGCTTCGTGGCCGCGATGGAACGCCCGGACCTCGAGGTCATCAGCGTGATGGGCGGCCTCACGCGCGGGTCTGACCTCAACAGTTTCGAGATCACCACCCGTCTTGCCGATCTCCTGGGTGCGCAGCACAGCTACTTCACCGCGCCGCTCTACGCGGGCTCGCGCGAAAGTCGCGACACGATCATGCAGCTCGACGTGTTCCGAGAGGTGCTGGAAAAGCTCCGCGGGGTCGACGCCATGGCCATGGCGGCGGGCGACATCTCGCGCAATTCGCTGCTGATGCGCGACGGCCTGCCCGGCGACGTGACGATGGACGAGCTGCGAACGCTCGGCGCGGTGGGCGATGTGCTGGGCGTGGTGTTGATGCCGACGGCAGGCCGATCCCGCATCCGATCAACGAGCGGGTCATCGGCATCGGGCTGGACGATCTGGCTCGATATCCCGAACGTGATCCTGGCGGCTGGTGGTCCTCACAAGGTCGCCGTGGTCCGTGCGGTCCTGAGGCGTGGAGTGGTCAAGACGCTGGTAACCGACGAGGCGACCGCCCGCGCCCTCCTGGGCCGCTCCTGATGGCTCTGCATATCGGCATCGACCTTGGGACCTCGGGCATCAAGGCGGTGCTGATCGAGGATCTGTCCCGCGTCATCGCCGTGGCGGCCGAACCCGTCGCCGTCAGCCGCCCCCGAATCGGCCATAGCGAGCAGGACGCCGACCTGTGGGTCACGACGGTTCTCGCCTGCCTCGACCGGCTGGCGGCCGAGGCGCCGCGAGAGATGGCCGCCGTGCAGGGCATCGGCCTTTCGGGCCAGATGCTCGCGGCCCTTGTCCTCGATGCCGATCTGCGCCCCCTGCGGCCCGCAATGCTGTGGAACGACCAGCGCGCGCTTGCCGAATGCGCCGAACTGCTGGCCGCCGTCCCCGACATCGGGCAGCGCACCAACGGCACGCCCGACCCCGGCATCACCGCGCCGAAGCTGATGTGGCTGCGCAAGCATGAACCCGGCCTGATGGACCGCGCGCGGATGCTGATGCTGACGAAGGACTACGTTCGCCTCGCCCTGACCGGCGAGGTCGCGACCGAGCCTTCCGACGCAGGCGGCACCCAGCTTCTGGACATCGCCACCGGCCGCTGGGACCCCTCCCTTTGCGCCGCCGTCGGATGGGACCCCGCGCATCTGCCATCGGTGACGGACAGCTGGGCCGAGGCCGGTCGCCTGCGCCCCGACCTTCTCGCCCGGTGGGGCATGGCCGGGACCGGTCCCGGTGGCCGCGGGCGCGGGCGACAACATGGGCTCCACCCTTGGCGCGGGCGGTGTGCGGCCCGGCGACGCGGTGCTGACCATCGGCACATCCGGGCGTGGCCTGCATCGTCGATGCCACCTTCCACCCCGGCCCTCAACGCGCCATCCTGACCTCGGCCCATGTCCTGCCTTGGGTGTTCCTGTCGATGGGCGTGGTGATGAGTGCGACTGCCTCTCTCGACTGGGTCGGCCAGATGACGGGCCGCAAGGTGGACGACCTCGATGCCGGGGCCTCGGCCTTCGTCGCCGCCGAGGGGCCCGCTGCCGCCCCGATCTTCCTGCCGTGCCTGACCGGCATCCGCACCCCCCTCAACCGTCCCGACATGACGGGCCGCATCGCGGGTCTGCATCCAGGCGTCACTCCGGCAATGCTGGCCTATGCCACGATGGAGGGCGTGGCCTTCCAGTTCGCCGATTGCATCGCGGCCCAGGAAGAGGTCGGCGCACGGCCCGAACGCTTCACGGTCGTCGGCGGTGGCACGCGCAGCCGGCTTTGGCTGCGGCTGCTGGCGACGGCCCTCGACCGTCCCGTGGGCCTGATCGACGGCGCCGACATGGCCGGACCAAGGGGCGCCGCGCGCCTTGCCGCCGTCGCCGCCGGAGCGCCGGTTTCCCTGCTCTCCGAACCCATCGCGACGACCAGCGTCATCGCGCCGGACGCACTACTGGCGAATGCCATCGCGCCGCGCCGCAACGCCATGCGGGCGATGCTGGTTGGATAGGCCAGGGCCAAGACCATCCGGCGCGTGAATGGCAGCCAGGAGCCATTCATACCGGCCTCGAACGCGCAAAACCGCCTGACCGGGACGGCATCGGAAGCGAAGTCCTGACCCCAAGCTCCCATGATCAGCCCGAATGTCCAGGCCCGTCCCGCTCCGCAAGGCGGACCGTCGGGTGGACACCGCCCGGATAGAGGTCGAGAGTTCCATCCTCTTTCGGAGCATTGTCCAAAGCATTGGTGCCCGCGGCCGGCATTGAAATGCTCTATATATAGGCATCAGGCCATATCGGATCTGCTCTAAGTAACTGCCAACGCAGACTATTGCCCTTTCATCTGCTTTCAGTCAGAATCGCTATGTCTCACCCAGTACCAGATTTTGCGGTGGACCCAAAGGTGGACCGGATGCAGGCGCTGGGAGCAGAATGGTGCGGACCCTCAATCGAATGAGCGCAAGGGGAGCGAGCACGCTGGAGCCCGGCAAACATGCGGATGGAGGCGGGCTGTGGCTGGTCAAGGATCATGCGACCCGCGGCAAATGGGTTCTGCGCGTCACAATTCACGGAAGACGGCGTGAAATGGGTCTGGGCCCGTTCCCGGCAGTGTCGCTTGCGGAAGCACGACGTCTCGCCGAGGAATCTCGGGCACAGGTCCGGGCCGGACTGGATCCGATCAAGGAGCGCGATCGTCGCAAACGCGAAGCTGCGCGCAATCTGCATGTGCTGAAAGACATCGCGGTAGATGCGTTCGAAAGCCGCAAGGCTGAACTGAAAGGTGATGGCATTGCGGGCCGATGGTTCAGTCCGCTGGAGCTTCACGTCCTGCCCAAGCTCGGTAATCTACCGGTGGCCGAGATCGACCAGAAGGACATTCGCGACTGCCTCGCTCCGATTTGGCATACAAAGGCGGATACGGCCCGCAAGGCGCTCAACCGGCTGAACATCTGCCTGCGGCATGCGGCGGCACTTGGATTGCAGGTCGATCTTCAGGCAACAGACAATGCCCGCGCCCTCCTTGGAAAACAGCGCCATAAGCCATCGAACATCCCGGCCCTGCCATGGCGCGAGGTCCCCGCATTCTATCAGAGCCTGGATGGCGGCACGGTGACGCATCTCGCCCTGCGCCTTCTGATCCTGACCGGCGTCCGTTCGAAACCGCTGAGATTCATGCGAGAAGATCAGATCGATGGAGACGTCTGGGTTATCCCCGGTGAAACGATGAAAGGGCGACGAGATGCGACGCCCGATTTCCGGGTACCGCTGGCGCCCGAGGCAATGGCAATTATTGATAAGGCGCGGCGCCATGCGCGCGATGAATTCCTGTTCCCGAGCGTTCGGAAGGGTGTCATTTCCGACGCGACCATGTCCCGGCCTGATGGAGCGCCGCGGAATGGAAGCCCGCCCCCACGGGTTCCGATCCAGCCTTCGGGATTGGCTGGCCGAGGCAACAGACGCGTCTCACGAGGTTGCGGAAACATGTCTCGGTCACGTCGTCGGTGGCGCGGTGGAGCGTGCCTATCGGCGCACGGATTTTCTCGAGCAACGTCGCAGCCTGATGGCTAGATGGGCTCAACACGCTACAAGCACGACCCCATAGATACGGAATATGGAGCGTAGAGTATGAACGATTTCCGGGCATTGGCCGCGGCGGGCCGCTGGGAAGAAGTCAATTGGATCTGGCTATCGCACGAGGAGCAATCTGAGTTCCTGCAGCTGGTGCGTGCTGCCGTTCCCATCGTCCAGGTCGAAAACGGAACGGAGAGAATTCAACGCCATGCGCTTCCCGATGAAGTCGGAGGCGACGGGGCGCTTGTTGAAGCGGCAATGATTCTCCGATCTTGGGGAGCTCGAGGCAGCAGTCGATGGAGACCCGCCTGATGATTGTTATATCTGGTCGGGCATCCGCTCGGAAACCGAAGCTGCGCTGAATGAGCTCGCTGTTTCGAAAGAAGTGACAAAGGGCGCCGAGGCCTTGTCACGAAAGCAGCATGCCGCTGACGCGTTGAACTACCTTCGCCAGTTTGAACTCGAAGCGAGCTGGATGCGCAACGAACTTGATGACCATGAGTACGACTGGTTTGATCAAATCATTGCAGCCGTTGCCTGGAAGGCATTCCTCGCTGGTCGGCATGCGCAAATATCCTTTGACAAGCCGATCGAGGCTCACGCGGTGCGGGGCCAGAAGGTCCTAAAGGCTGCGGCGGCGGGAGCCGAGACCCGTAAAGGCAATCTTGCGCCGGTGACGTCGGAAGTCCTGAACGAGATGGAGCGACTCGTTGCAGACGGCCGTTCAGTTCGCAATGCAGCAGCTCTCGCGCATAGGAACGGCTTTGGCGCTTCGTCTGGGGCAAACAAGAAGCTTTGGGATCGTCATAAACCAAAAAAGTGAGGACACACCCCGCCAAAGTCCTCAGGCTCGTGTGCGATCTCATTCCGTACCAATCAATGTACGGAAAGAGCCATGCTTCTCACTTATGATCAGTCGCGCCGCGACAATTCCGCCGATCGCGCTCCGATCGATCCGCTTCTGACGGTTCGCGAAGGCGCAGCAATCCTCCAGATCAGCGTTCCGACGTTCTGGCGTCGTGTTGCCGACGGCACCATCCCGAAGCCGGTCAAGCTCGGCAGTCTCTCGCGCTGGCCCCAGTCCGAAATCCTCGCCGTAATCGAAGACGCGAAGGCGCGCCGCTGATCGCGCCGTTTTTTTGCTGAGGTATGCCCATGACGCGCAATCACACCATTGCCCGCCTGCCCCTCGTTTTCCCGGAAGCAGGGGAAGACCGTATCGGTTCCGTTCGCCTCTTCGGGCCAGTGTAACACGACGCGCCCGAGCGACCTGTCGGTCCTCACCGATTGGAGTGCGGGGCTGTTGACCGTCAGCGAAGTCGCGCTGGAAACCTTCATCGCGCGGGTAACCTACAACGGTATCTTAGCTGCTCTTTCGACTGCTGCCGCCGGATTTGCCGATCCTGGCCGTCTTTTCCGGCCTCTCCGGTTGGGGGGTGTTGTGATGAGCACCCAAGCCATGAAATGGGCCTTCGGCATCCTGAGCGCGTCGGATCTCCCCACGATCGACCGTTGCGTCCTCCTCTTCCTGAGCTTCCGGCACAATCACAAGACGGGTGAGTGCTTTCCCGCGATGAAAACCATCGGCGACTACGCCGATGTGTGCGAAAAGCGTGCCCGTATCGCAGTCCGCAATCTCGAAGCCGCGGGTCTGATCAAGACGCGCCGTCGGGTCGGCCAAGCTGGTAATTCCTCGAACCAGTATGAGCTCTTCTGCCGGCCCGCTAAGGCTTCCGAGTCCGGCACAAAAAAGCCGGGCGAGACCGGCACGCCGGTGCCGGATCCAGACCGGAACCGGCGTGCCGGCGATAAGAAGGTTACTCCTAACCCTAGCCATGAATCCCTGGCCAAAGGGAAAAAACACTGGAGGTCTGACTGATGTTGGACCTCCTCACGTCGATCTCGCCGCGCGAGCTGCGCGATGACCAGCGGCAGGCGATCGAGGCGCTGCGTCTTTCGCTTGGCAAGGGCAACAGGCGCGTCGTTCTGCAGGCGCCCACCGGGTTCGGCAAGACCTTCGTGATGGCCAAGATGATCGGGTCCGCTCTGGCGAGGGATCGCAATGTCCTGGTGATGGTGCCGCGGCTCTCGCTCGTCGACCAGACGATCACGATGCTCGAGGAGGAGGGCATCTCGCAGATCGGTGTGTTGCAGGGGAAACATCCCCGGACCGGCCTCTTTGCCCCGGTTTTGGTTGCCACGCCCCAGACCCTCTGCCGCAGGATCATTCCCGACCATTTCGGCCTTGTCCTCGTTGACGAGTGCCACGAGGCCCACGCCATCGTGCCCACGCTGATGGAGCGCTGGCCGCATGTCCCCTTTATCGGTTTCTCGGCCACCCCGTGGGCAAAGGGCATGGGCCAAACCTGGCAGGATCTTCACGTTGCCGCGACGACGCAGGACCTGATCGACAGGGGTCTCCTGTCGCGCTTTCGTGCCTACGCGCCAGATGAGCCGGATCTCACGGCCGTTCGGACTGTCGCCGGTGACTACGAGGAGGCTGCCCTCGAGCGGATCATGAGCCAGCACAAGCTCGTCGGCTCCGTGGTGGAAACCTGGCTGGCGAAGGGGGAAGACCAACCCACGCTTTGCCTTGCCGTCAACCGCGCCCATGCGCGCTGCCTCATGGAGCGCTTCCTGTCTGTCGGCGTCGCTGCGGCCTACTGCGATGCGAAGACGGACATGATCGAGCGGGATCTGATCCGTCGGCGCTTCGAGGCCGGCGACATTCGCATCGTCTGTTCCGTGCGGACGCTGACGACGGGGATCGACTGGGGCGTCTCGGGGATCATCGACGCCGCACCGACGAAGTCGGAAATCCTACACGTCCAGAAGATCGGTCGGGGGCTCCGGATCAAGCCCGGCACGGAGGATTTGATCATCCTCGATCACGCGGGCAACAGCACGCGGCTGGGCCTCGTCTCCCAGATTCACCACGACAGGCTCGACGACGGGCGAAAGCGGAGATCCGCGTCGGCGCCCCGCAAAGAGCGGCTCCCGTCGCCCTGCCCCAGCTGCGGCGTGCTGCATCCGGGAGCGCTCTGCCCGGAGTGCGGCCATGTCAGGCAGATCCGGTCGTCGATCGTCGAGGCGCCGGGTGACCTGGTCGAGATCACCGGAACGCAGGCCGAAAAGCCCTCGCCCGAACGATTGCAACTCTGGTTCTCGGGGCTCCTGTAGCTGGCTCGGGAATCCGGCCGCAAGCCCAAGTGGGCCAGCCACGTTTTCCACGACAGGTTCGGACACTGGCCGAACGGTCTCGAAAACACCCCGCAGCCTCCGACGACCGAGATCAGGAATTACGCGAAATCGTACCTCATCGCCCATTCGAAACGCAAACAGAAGGAAACCTGAAGATGCATAAAACCGTAGACCTCGCCCGCGGCAAATGGCGCGGCATCCTGATGTCGCTCGGCATCCCCAGCGAGATTCTCGTCAACCGCCATGGCCCCTGTCCGCTCTGTGGCGATGGCAAGGACCGTTTCCGCTTCGACGACAAGGAAGGCCGCGGCACCTTCTATTGCAACCACTGTGGCGCCGGTGACGGAGCGACCCTTGCGACGAAGTTCACGGGGCAGAGCTTCGGGGAGGTGATGAAGCGCATCGACGTGATCCTTGGCTCGACGTCCTTCAGGCCCGAGCGTTCCGTGTCGCGCACCGGTTCGGAAACCAAGCGCGCCGACTTCATGGCGTTGTGGTCGCTCGGCAAACCTGTCACCCCGCAGGATACGGCGGGCCGCTACCTGAACAGCCGCGGCCTCGTCATTCCCGACTGCGGCAGCTTGCGGTTCGTCTCCTCCGGCTTCGACGGTAACGGTGGTGCCCATCCGATGATGGTGGCTCTCCTGGTCGATCCGGATGGCGCCCCCGTGCAATTGCATCGCACGTTTCTGCGCCCGGACGGTCGCGGCAAGGCGCTCATGGACGCGCCGCGCCGCTTCATGAGCGGGCCGGTTCCCTCCGGCGCTGCGGTGCGGCTCCATCGCTACGAGGACGGTCCCCTTGGCATCGCCGAGGGTATCGAAACCGCGATCGCGGCCGCGATGCTGCACGATATGCCGGTCTGGTCGGCGCTGAATGCCGGCAAGCTCGCCAAGTGGCAGCCCCCCGCGCAGTGCCGGTCCGTCGTGATCTTCGCCGACAATGATGCGCACGGCAAAGGCATGGAGTGCGCGCGGAAGCTCCGCGACCGCCTGGCCGACGCGGATCTCCAAGTCACGATCCGCGCGCCCGGGCGCGTCGGTGAGGACTGGAACGATGTGCTTCTGCCCAGCTCTGCGCGGCTCACTAAGGAAGATGGAGGCAAGGACCATGACCAGCAAGCGTGAAAAGATCGCCAGGGCGACGCAGCCCGATGCGAACGCAACGCCCCCGGCGCCCATGCATGAGCCCGAAGCCCCGCCGGCCAAACCGAGCCATCGCGACACCATCGCGTTGAGCAATCTCACGCCAGAGGAGCTGCTCGAGCAGATCCCATCGAACGAGACGTTGAAGCAATTGTTCGGCCTCAAGACCGATTTTGGAGCACTTGGGCTGATGGTAACGACCCTGTATGGTCTCGGGTTGGCCGGCGCGACTTATCGCGACTTCGTCTTTGCGCTGGCGGCAGAACTCGAACCCAAGGACGCGATCGAGGCCATGCTCGTGGCCCAGATGGGGGTGACGCACACGTCCATGATGGCCGCTTCGCAGCGCGCCTGGGATGCCAGCAACGCCGAAGCACGCGAAGCCTATGACCGGATCATGAACCGGCTGGGGCGCACCTTCCTGTCCCAGGTCGATCAATTCCGCCGCTACCGCTCCGGTGGCTCGCAGGTGGTCAGGGTCGAGCATGTCAATGTCAATGCAGGGGGGCAGGCGATCGTCGGGAACGTGACATCCAACGGGGGTAGCAATGAAAAAGGTCGCTAACCCCATGCAAAGCGCGCAGGACGCGCCTCGTTGCACCGCCAAGGCAAAGTCGACGCGGCAGCGCTGCCGCGCGCCCGCGGTTACGGGGTGGCCCGTCTGCCGAATGCATGGCGCTGGCGGTGGCGCGAAGCCTGGAATGCTGCACCCGAACTACCGGCATGGGCTGCGCGCCAAAGAATATCTTATGTTGCGCGCATTAGCCCGGAATCTCGATAAATCGACGAAGGGATGATGTGCCACGCCCGAGGTTCTGGTGCCTATTTCAGCAACGTTTTCCTGATCCGCATCCCAACTTTGGACCGCCCTAAGGCAGAGTTTTTCGGCTACTGCTCTGAGCCCCAACCTTGGACCGCCGGCCTGAGCGTCTTCCCGTCTTCTAGGTCATCGAGTGGCAAGCAGCCCAAAGCACTGTGGGCGCTTGGTGTCATAGCGTAGCCTCCAGTTTTCGATGGTGATCTGAGCTTTCCGGAGCGAGTAGAAGACCTCGCCATTTAGATGGCGTAATCGGGACTTCGCTCCCGATCGTGCTGGTGGTCTTCTTTCCGGCAGGGATCAAGCTTGGGAGGACCAAAGATGGTTGCGCTGTATGCCGGGTTGGACGTGTCGCTGGAGCTTACCAGCATCTGTGTGGTGGACGAAGACGGGCGGATGGTCAGGGAGGCGAAGGTTGCCTCAGAGCCGGATGCCATTGTCCGTGAGCTTCGTGCCGCTGAGGGAGACTTTGTCAGGGTTGGTCTCGAAGCCGGGCCGTTGTCACAGTGGCTGTTCTTCGGCATTCATGAAGCCGTGCTCCCGGTCATCTGCCTTGAGGCGCGTTACGCGAAGGCGGCGATGGTGGCGATGAACCGGAACAAGAACGACCGCAACGACGCGCGGGCGATCGCCCAGCTGGTCAGGTCGGGTTGGTTCAAGGCGGTTCACGTCAAGTCGCGCCCCAGTGAGCTGCTGCCGGTTTCGTGGACACGAAGATAAGATCGTGACCAAGGAACTGGAGAGTGGATTTGAGCGGCCTCCGATAGATAATCGGGGACTTGCCACGCTGAGAGATCGGCTCTTTCGGGAATGTGCACTCCATCGCACCAACACCTTGGCCAAAGTCCAACTTTGCGGAGGGAAGGTACGTTGGCCCCCGGAGGTGAAAACCGTTGGTCTTGTCAGCTAGGTTGCTGATGTGGCAATTCTGCACGGGCCAGAGGTTTCTGTGACCAACTCCAAAAGAAGGTGGATATTTCGCCAGCCTAGACGCAATGCTCATCCTAGGGTTGATCGACGAGGAATCATTGCGATGGCAGCACACTTTTTTGAATCGGTTCAGATTGCAGCGGCGATGTTTCTGCTTCCCCTTTTGACCGCCCCTGCGCATTCGCAAGAGGCCAGTTCTTACGTAAGCGTGTTTGGAGGCGTGAGTTACGCCGAGGACTCGGACCTTCGTGTCGAGCTGGCTGGGCCGACGACAATTCTGGGCACGATGCACTACCTGAATGGCGAGACCGGCGGTGTTGCCGTCGGTCGCCGATGGGAAAACGGCTACGCTGTTGAGGGCGAGCTTGCCTTGTCGCGGGACCGTTTTGACTACGAAACTCTCACGGGCATTGGCGCACTTGCGATTGATGGCGGCATCAAAACTTATACTCTGATGTATAACGGCTTCCACTACTTCGAAAGCGACAGCGCACTGACGCCGTACGTCGGCGCGGGTGCTGGCATCGCTTTGATGAGGGTTTCGGCCCTTGCGGCCGGGGATACCGCTCGGTTTAGAGACGAAGATATCGGCTTCGCCTACCAAGCCATTGCCGGTGTCACGTACAGGATTGGAAGACAGACTGATCTTGCGTTCGAATACCGGCACTCCGGCACATCGAATGCGAGTTTTACTGACGACCCGAGCGGAAGTGGGAGTGTTACCACCAAAGTCGATCGAAGCAGAAATTCAGTCGTTCTAAAGTTGAGCTATTTCTTCTGATGATTTTTTCAAAGAGAGCGGCGACCGGCTAAAATCTTCCAAGTCTCGTCGCTGGGGCGCATTGGCGGAAGATTTTTTCAGCTGTTCGCTTCGTTGTCGCCGCAGTGGGACAAGACCAAGCGCCAAACGTCATCTCGTCGAACGTCAGCTCCATCCGCAAAGCGGTCATTGGCAAGGCAGTCACAATTTAGGCCCAGCGCTAACCCCATGAGCCCCGCCCAGCGGCGCAGAGACGCGACCAGGTGTCGCGCCACTCTGAGGGTGCGCAATTGAAAAAAACTAGAGCATCCTTGGGGCTCATGGGTCTTACAACCTTACGAGTGAGAGAAGCGCCAACTTTGAGCCCAGTTCGCCGGAATGCAGCGAATGGCCACAATGCCAGCCTAGAGCTGTGCTGCAAAAGATCGATCTGTCCCGAAGGTCAAGGCGTTGTCACCGACAATATTCGCCGGTTTGCATCTCACTTCCGTTGGTGACCGTCCGGGTGACGAAACCACAACAGCCGAACTTGTCCGAGGGGATGTAGTGGATGTAATAATCCTCACCCCCATAACTGTAATCCATACTTCGGCTTCCATCTGGGATTTCCGTGAAGACGAGGTTTTGAACCGCACCTTGCGGCGGTCTTCCCGGCGCCGTGCCGCGCCTAGGCCTCTATGCCTACCGCTGCGAATGGCCGGAATCCGCTCGGTTTCTGTAAGATGCTGCGCTAAAGGTGTGTGTCGTGGAAGGGCTAATAGCAGTCATCCGACCCACTTGCCCGTTGCCCTAGATTGATTCCCCTTCCTCACGAAACATCCGCGCGAGCGCGTTCACCATCCGCCGTATCTCAACCGCATCAGCGGTCCATTCGCCGGGCTTCCAGTTCCAGTACGCCTTGCCCTTTGGTGCGCCGCCGCGTGCGCCATGAACGCGGCACACGGCCCATCCTTTGACCGCTGGCCCTGCAGCCGCCCCCCTGTGGACGGCGTGGCGTGGCATCTGGGCGCGTCTCTGAGGCGCTGTGCGGAGCTCATGGGGTTAGCGCTACTTTTTCTCATCTCCCTTCCCCCATGCTAGACCGGGCCGACGATAGACTGGACGCCTTCGTTCACCGTGACGCGCTCCACCCGAACGAGCTGCTGGCCCTTCGATTGATACCGTTTCAAGGTTTCCACCCGTCACGGAGCCCGTGGGATAGGTCTGTCCGGGGAAAGGGATTTCTCAGAATGCGGTGATTTGATGGAGCGCGCAGCCGCGAGTAGAAGTGAAGGTAGCATGGCTATTTCTGCTGGAAAATCGGGTATTAATCTTACTTCCTGAAATCGCCATGCGTTCACGATTTTTGGTTGAAAGTTTTGAGAGCGCAATAAGGCGGTTCTCGCGAGCAATAAAGGTGAAATTTACGGACACTATATTCTCCTTTTGGATGTTGATGTAATTCTATTGCAACTATAGGTTGTACTAAATGGATTTCCTTTAATAGTGTGAAATTTGTCAATACTGTGTTCTAATATTGGCAACAATCTCAACATTCGCGGGAAGGTGATCAAAGCGATATCTGATATTTACACGCGCGGTCATACTTGCCATCACTCCCCACGTTGTCTCGACGGTAGAAAAGACGCGCATAGTTGATGGTGACTCCAACGATGTTGGAGAGCTCGGGTGTAGACAGAACGGAACTAACGCGCCCGAAGTCGGTCAAAGGTGCGGGAGCTTGCGTTGCAGTAGAGCTGTAATGAATTAACTGGAGGAAATCGTGCGGGATTGCCAAGCGCACTGCGATGCACTTGGTGAAGATCATGAGAGCGACGGTTTGGCTTGGGCGCTCGTTAAATACTCCACGCTCCACATTCCCCAAGAGACCGAGGCGAAAGGGCGCGGTCCCAGCATCTGGACAACAGACGCGGTTCCGGCTTGTCTTACAGGGCGCAGGGTTGGGCGACCGTAGAGCAATATGGTCCGAATGGCTTCCCGATCAAAGGCAACATCTGTAAGTACGGCTAGACCCATCACCCGACTTTGTCACTTTGGTACGAGCGGACACACAAGCATGAGGCGAAAGGCGATATTTGGTTCTGCCGCGAGGCAGATGCGGTCGCAGCCGGCAGGTGTGCGCCATGATGGACATTTCACCGCTACTCCTGGACCTGACCCAACGCAGCTGAAACCCTAGCCGCAGCTGACTGGCTGGCAAGGATACGTCGGCCGTAGCGCGCCGGCATTTCGGGCGAAACCCATCTTCCCGCAACCATGATTGACGAGAGGTCGCATCCTATCCGGAAGGCATCGTGCACACCACCGACGCGCGTTGAGTGAGCCGACACATCGTCGCGCCCGGTGCAGCGCTTGATGATGCGCGAAATCGTCGCCGGGTCCATCGGTTGAATGCGGCCGTTTAGCTGAGACTTGGTCAACAAGGGGCTATCCGCTGTGAGTTTCGCCATTCTCGTCCATTTCAGCACCGCTTCCGTGCCGGCTTCGGAGAGAAATGCGTATGCGCCTTCACCGTAGGGATCTGTCTTTGAACGCGAAATGTAAAGCAGGCTTGACCCGTTCTCTTGGCGGACCAGGTCCTTGACCTTGAATGCGACGATTTCCGATGCGCGGCACCAGCTGTCTGTTGCGACCCAAAGAACCGCCTTGTCCCGAATTTCGATGCGGCTGATTCCGAGCCGCTTTATTGCCGCGAGTACTTCTTTCTTGCAAAGGGCGGGAGCTTGCCGAACGCCAGCGCCATAGGCTCGCTTGACGCCCTTCAACGCCAGTTCCACCAACCGGTGGCGACACGGATTGGGCTGAAACGCGGCCCGGTGCATCTCTGAGATCGCCCAAAGGCGAGTTTCAATGGTTGTGCTCCTGATTTTGCCCCCAAGATTCTCAACGTAGTTCGCAATGACGCGCGGCTCGATTGGCGGCTCGGGGTCAATGCCGCGAGATTCGCACCAAAGTGAGAAGCTCCGCTTAATCTGGCGGTAGTTCCGGAGCGTCGCGGGGGCAAAGGCCGCCTCGGACCGCACACGGTACTCCTCGATGAGAGACACGCGGTGCTCGACCGATAGACCCGACAATCGAACGACGGTTTCAAGACGTTCGTCTTCGCGATTAAAAAGAAGTGCCATTGCTGAACCTCAAGCTGTGGTGTGTCAAACACCCGGCCACGCGCCGGGGCGTTCTGAAACGTTAACCAAATCTTAACGCTTTTCGATCAGCATCCGGCACGTTGGATTGGAGCGGCGCAGATGAGCGTGGATCGGCTTGAGCAGCTTGAGATAGCTGTACTCGACTACATCGAACGGTACGGGTTAACTGACAAGGCGCGCGATTGTTTCTTGCCGAAGAAGATGCAGGAGAAAAAACATGAAGGCGCCCAGCCTTTCGGATCAACAGGCCTTCATCTACCTCCCCTCTAGGATACCCTATAGGTGATTGGTGCGATAGATTTCAGGAAATCGGCCGTTGGCTGAACAGCCGGGCGGAAGATTTCCACCTGCCGCTACGATGGCCAGAGTGCGCAGTGCAGTGGTTCCGGCAAATGCGAAGTCTACAGAAGTTCGCTACCGACCAAGCCTTCGTTCGCAATCAATTCAACACCGATCGAAACGTGACTGTTAGAGCCAAATTCAGGAAGAACCGCGCCACCGCTCGCACAGCGTAGCGCCAACTCAGCGCGGCACAAGAGGCAGAGCCACTGTCCTTTCGGAGACTAGGGTCAGATGGGGTATTCGGCTTGCGCCCCACTTCCAGGTTTGGTCTCCGGTAGGTGCTGCGTCTCGAGCTGATGGTAGAACGTGGTCTGTGTGAAGCAGCCACAAGCATCAGGGAAGGAGACGCAGCGTGAAGCACTATGCCGGATTGGATGTGTCGGTAAAAGAGACCGCCATTTGCGTTGTCGACGAGGACGGTCAAATCTTCCGAGAGATGAAGGTTCCGAGCCACCCCGAGGATCTCGCCCGGGCATTGAGCGGCATTGGGGGACATGTCGAGCGGATCGGGTTGGAAGCCGGCCCGCTGTCACAATGGTTGTTCGAGGGGCTGGCTCGCGCAGGTCTTCCGGTGATCTGTATCGAGACACGCCATACGAAGGCCTTTCTCAAGGCTCAAGTGAACAAGACCGACCGCAATGATGCGCGCGGGATCGCGCAGATGATGCGGGTCAACCTATACCGTCCGGTGCATGTGAAGACCGTAGACAGCCAGCAGCGCCGAGCCCTGTTGCGCGCCAGGAAGCTCCTGCAAGAGAAAGCGATCGCGGTCGAGAATGACATACGCGGCCTGCTGCGCAACTTCGGGCTCAAGGTTGGCATTGTCGGCAGAGGGAAGTTCGAAGCCCGCGTCCTTGATCTCATCGCGGACCTGCCGGAACTGGAGGAGGTGATCAGCGTCGTGCTCACGACAAGGCGCCAACTCCGTGAGGGCTTCGCCAAACTGCACGGCAGGGTTCTAGAAATCGCAAAGGGAGACGCCGTTTGCATGCGCCTGATGACGATCTTCAAGTTGGTCTACGGGTGTGGATTGCTCCTCCTTGAGAAGTGACTTGATCGGTTTTGCTTGCCCCATTCGGCACGATGCAACGACCGGCCAAACATCGGCAGTTATGTGGCGCGCTTTGTCAAAATCACAACACTTTCTACGTTTATTGACAGAACCTACGCAGCCTTAGCGTGTGTCCATTTCCTCTTTGCTATGCAGTGTGTGTAAGTCACGAATCACCGTCAAAGGATTCTGCCGAGATACATGTCGAGCGGGACAGGACAAGGGAAATCGCAATGAATATCTTGGCAGTGGATGACGACGAACTGCAACTCACGATGCTGGCGGCAACTTTGTCGGACCAGGGGATTCCATATCCAACAACTGCGACGTCGGCTGCTATGGCGACCAAAGCAATCGATGAAGCGCTTTACCCGTTTGACCTTTTCCTACTTGATATCCAAATGCCGGGAACCGATGGCATAGAGCTTTGTAAACAGATACGGGCACTGCCAGGATACGAAGACGCCCCCATCATCATGATTACCGCTTTGACCGACAAGCCATCTATAGAACGGGCATTCGAGGCCGGTGCTGTCGACTATGTGACGAAACCATTCGATAAACTTGAGCTTGTAACCAGGATCAAGATTGCCGATCAAATCACCAAGGCAAAGGAAGATGCATGCCATCAGAAACGTGAGCTGACGGAATTGCGACAAAGCGTATACGAAGCGGGGGGCTCGACACCGGAAGCGCCCGTCACTATCCTCGGCATACCAAGTGTTTTGGACTATTTCCTTCTGAAAAACTTTATGCTCGAACTACCACTTTCGGCGACCTACTCTGCCGCAGCGTTTGCAGTGAAGATCGACGGCTTTGAGAGTTTTTACTACGTTACGAATCCGGGCATTGCCTATGAACTCCTGGCTTTGGTCGCAACTAGCTTGTCCGAGCAGATGCTTGGTCGAGGGTATTTCATAGCATATGCTGGGGCCGGGGTGTTTGTCTGTGCGACACGGTTGAACGCAGGCGTTGATCTTGAGGAGTTATCGGCGGACGTGAATCGACAGATCGGAGAAACCACATTTGTCGAGCACTCTGGCAGGCATATACAAATTGGCCTAACCTTCGGCGAACTACAGACCAACTCGTTGTTGGCCATCAACAGGCGGACAGGGCTGCTCCAGAAGGCAGTGTCCAGTGTGCAAACCACCGCAGAAAAAAGAGCGCGATATCTAAACCAAGCAGAATCAAGACGCGACTCGGACAATTCGCGTAGTCTGGCAAGCTGGCTCGCCGGGGGTATCCATGGGTAATAACACCTCAAAATCATTGACGTCGAGAAATCTGGAAGCTGTACTTGAACAGGTTCGCGCAGACTTTGTTCTGCGCGCTCATTCGCAAATTCCGCAGATCATGTCTGTAAAACAGCGAATTCATCTTTCAGGCCATGACAGTGACTTTGAAACGGTTGAGTTCATGGCTCATAGAACTTGTGGAATTGCCAAGACAATCGGCTATGACAATCTGGGGGCCACAGCGCACAAGCTGGAAGAAGCGGTTTCACGCGCGCGTCTTCAAAAGAGCGCGCCGGATATTGTCAAAATATCGAACCTGCTGGATGATTTTATCTCGGAAATACGATCTGTCTGCTCAAGAACGAATAGCGGGCTTCCACCCGGATGCTGAAAAAAATTCTTCATGTGGATGACGATGACGACATCCGAACCGTTACGAAACTTGCACTCGAGGCAGTCGGTGGCTTCACCGTAATGCAATGCGCGTCAGGACAAGAGGCGATCGATCAGGCGCCGGAGTTCGGGCCGGATCTGATCCTGCTTGATGTCATGATGCCTGGGCTTGATGGAGAGGAGACGTTCCTCAAGCTCAAGGAGATCCAAGTTCTACAAATGCTGCCCATCGTGTTCGCGACGGCCAAAGTCCACGAGGAATCCGTAGTTCGTCTTTATTCGATCGGCGCGGCGGGAGTCATTGCGAAACCCTTCGATCCCCTAGAACTTCCACGGACATTGCGCTTTTTTTGGGAGCGCGCTCAAACGGATACGCTTTGATGCCATGGTCAAGAGCCAATCGCTGGCTGGCAAAGCAGTCTGGAATAGGTGCGTCGTATCGACCGCATTCGCTTCGTGATTTGGAGCAACGCATCAGAGATTATGTTGAGGTGGGTCTCCGGCTATTCTGGCAAAGAAACGCGATGTATTTTGGCGCATTTCTTTTGGCGTTTTTTTATTACGACACAGCTATCAGCGTATTCTGTTATCTTGGCATTCTGCTATCCGAGTGCTTCGACAATCTTGTCGCCAAGCGCATATCAACTTGGGATGGCAGTAGTCCAAAAAAAACAAGAGGATATTATAAACTAATCATCTTTGGAACAATACTGAATTCGCTATCGATTGGTGCATTTATAGTCATTGCGACTGTGATGGAGGGTACCTCACCACATTTTACGCCGCTTCTATTTTTGTTTGCTGCGGCATTGTTTGCAGCGATGAACACTCACCAGCTTTTCTCAGTGCTGACTCTTCGACTGGCGGTCTACGCGGCGTTGTTCATGTTTGTGGCATTGTTTAACATCATTGAAACACGGCCGGCACTCACCTCAATTCACTGGCTGCATTTTTTTACAGTGATTTTTGTTTTTTACTTTATCCTGGATTGCTCATTTGTGTTCTTGAGAATGTACCGGAGGAACCTGACGCAGATAGAAGAATTAAGGCAAGAACACGAGCGGGCGATGGCCGCTTACGAAGCGAAATCGCAATTTCTGTCGGTTGTGAGTCACGAATTAAGAACGCCCATCACGTCGATCAAGGGGCCGCTAAATCTCATATGCAGTGGCGTCGTCGGCTCGGTGCCGGAGAATCTCCGGCAGATGCTCACGGTTGCCAACAAGAACAGCGACCGCCTGGCCTCTTTGATTGACGACCTGCTGGACTTGCAGGCGCTTGACGCCGGAAAAATGACTTTGCATTTTCAACCCATTCGCCTTGCTGATCTCGTCAAGGACGCAGTTGAGGCCACCGGAGGATATCTGCGTGAAAAGCAGGTATCTGTGAATACGGGGTCTCTAGATGGATCCATCGTGGTAAATGGTGATGAAAAACGGTTGATGCAGGTGATGGCAAACATTCTGTCGAATGCCATAAAGTTTTCGGAAGACGGCGGCGACGTTGATGTCTCTCTCTCGGTGAGCGGCAGTACAGCAAGTATTGCCGTTCGAGACTATGGCCGCGGAATTCCGCCTGGAAGTGAAGACAAGGTGTTTGGCGAGTTTTCTCAGATTGATTCCTCGGATGGCCGCAGGTTTGGTGGCACTGGACTGGGAATGAGTATTTCTAAACGTATCCTTTCTCATCACGACGGTACGATCGAATACGATAGTAAAATTGGAGAAGGCTCGACCTTTTTTGTGACATTGCCGCTTTTCGTGGATAGTTAAGAGCGTCTGAAGAACCTCCCCGCTCTGGCGTGATCTGATAGGCTGCGGAAAAGCCCCTGAGGAGTTCCGCCGATGCCGAAGCAGCCCGCCATTCCCGGTCTTCGCGATGCGATGAAGAAGAAGGTGACGCGGCGGGAGCAGTTCCTGGCGGAGATGGATGCGGTGGTGCCGTGGACGCGGCTGCTGGCGCTGATCGCGCCGCACTATCCGAAGGCAGGGCCGAAGGGCGGACGCCCGCCGATGCCGATCGAGACGATGCTGCGGGTCTACTTTCTGCAGAACTGGTATGCCCTGAGCGACCCGATGGCCGAGGAGACGCTCTACGACAGCGAGGCGATGCGTCGGTTTGCCGGGATCGAGCTGGGCGACGACCGCATCCCGGACGAGACCACGATCCTCAACTTCCGGCACCTGCTGGAGCGGCACGGGCTGACCGAGGCGATCTTCGCCGACGTGAACGCGCATCTGGCCGACAAGGGCATCACGCTGCGGTCGGGCACGCTGGTGGATGCGACGATCATCGATGCGCCGTCGTCGACCAAGAACAAGGCGGGCGCCCGCGACCCCGAGATGTCGTCAACGAAGAAGGGCAACGCCTGGTACTTCGGCATGAAGGCGCATGTCGGGGTCGATGCCGACAGCGGCACGGTCCACAGCCTCGAGGCGACGACGGCGAAGGTGCATGACAGCCGGATCTGGGACGAGCTGCTGCATGGCGACGAGACCTCGGTCTGGGCCGACAAGGGCTATGTCAGCGCCGAGCGCGAGGCCGCGTTCTACCAAGGATGGCAAGGTCTGGGGCGTGATGCGCAAGGCGCCGAAGGGCGGCAAGCTCGACCCGATCGACGAGGAGATCAACCGGATCATCGCCATGGTGCGGGCCAAGGTCGAGCATCCGTTCCGCGTTCTCAAGCGCCAGTTCGGCCACGTGAAGACGCGCTACCGCGGGCTGGCCAAGAACCGCGCGCAGCTCTTCACCCTGTTCGCGCTCGGCAACCTGTTCCTGGTCCGACGAAGGCTGCTGGCGTGAGAACGAGTTCGTCCGAAATCTGCGAAACCGCCCAATTGGCGGCCCCGACGGCACGACGCCAGCCGCCAACGAGCCTCACAGCTCCTCCTGAGGCGATCAAGCCGCCATCTCGGCAAAGCCGAGAGCGTTGATCAGACGTTCCTTAAACTAGGCAAATGCCGAAAAATGCGGCCAGTTAGCAACCTGACCGATAGGACCATCAACGGATCGAAATCGTGTCCATTTCGCGGCCTCGAGTGACCTGAGCCCCGCATCCTCCTCCAGTTTTTGGTAGAGTCCGCTCCAAACGAGGAGACGGACAATGAAGCGATCAAGGTTCAGCGAGGAGCAGATCATCGCGATGCTGAAGGAGCAGGAGGCCGGGATGACGACGGCCGATGTCTGCCGCAAGCACGGCATCAGCACTGCGACGTTCTACAAGTACAAGGCGAAGTACGGCGGGCTGGAGGTGTCGGACGCCCGGCGGCTGAGGGCGCTCGAGGACGAGAACGGCAAGCTGAAGAAGCTGCTGGCCGAGGCGATGCTGGACAACGCGATGCTGAAGGATGTCGCGGCAAAAAAATGGTAACGCCCGGCGTCAGACGGGAAGCGGTGGCGCACGCTCGTGCGACGCACGGGGTGAGCCAGCGTCGGGCGTGTCAGGCTTTGGCCGTGGACCGGTCGAGCGTGCGCTATCGCAGCGTCCGGCCGGACGATGCCGAAGCGCGGGCTGCCATGAAGGCCGTGGCCGGCGAGCGGCGGCGGTTCGGCTACCGGCGCATCCACGTCATGCTGGAGCGGCAGGGGATCGTGATGAACCTCAAGAAGCTGCGACGGCTCTACCGCGAGGAGCGGCTCCAGGTGCGCCGCCGGGGCGGTCGTAAGCGGGCTCTCGGGACGCGACGACCGATGCTGGTCCCGGATGCCCCGAACCAGCGCTGGAGCCTCGACTTCGTCAGCGATGCGCTGACAGACGGCCGCCGGTTCCGCATTCTGGCGGTGGTCGACGATCACACGCGGGAATGCCTGGCACTGGTGGCGGACACCTCGCTGTCCGGCCTGCGCGTGGTCCGCGAACTGGATGTGGTGATCGCCAGGCGCGGCAATCCCGCGATGATCGTCTCCGACAACGGCACGGAACTGACCTCGATGGCGATCCTGTCGTGGTGCCAGCGCACCGGGATCGAATGGCACTACATCGCGCCGGGCAAACCGATGCAGAACGGCTTTGTCGAAAGCTTCAACGGGCGGTTCAGGGACGAATGCTCAACGAGACCCTGTTCTCGACCCTCGCATCGGCTCAGCAGGACATCCGAACCTGGCAGCACGACTACAACTACTACCGCCCGCATTCCGGATTGGGGAACGTCCCGCCAGCCGAGTTCGCAAAGAAGGGACTGGAAAAGCGCGCCGCGTAGCCCCAGAAATCAACCTGCGGACTCTCCGGAAATCCGGAGGAGAGATGGGGCTCAGGTCACAGGTCAAGCCGCATGGATGTTCTATCCGCCTTTTTGCAATTGCGTCGATCAAATCATATTTGACAACCGTGCGAGGGATGAGAGCTTTGCCATTATGCGCATCTCAGATGCTCCTGATGCGCCGCCCTGAGATGGCTTATCTCTCCTTCAATCGTTGCAAGCGCGATTGGTGGCGGCAGAGATATACCGAACAGCGGTCGCAACCATGAAAGTGGCGGAAACCTTGCCGGAGTAGCGACCGTTACCGTATCAACCTGCAAGTAGATGGTGTGTCGCCTGTTTTTTAGTCGCCCTGCTGTTGGCAATGGCAACCGCTTTGCTGAACGAGCTTTCTGCTCGCTGGTAATTGGCGCCCCGTGGGCGTAATGGTTGGCCGACTGAAACGGTGACGGGAGATTCTTTCTCCGATTTCTTACTATTCGAGTCGCGGGCAAGAATCCGATTGATCTCACTCTCGAAATCAATTGACGACCGGTTAAGAGATTTCTCAGAGGATATCAGAAACGTTCCCCCTCCAGCGTAACAAAAATACTCATTTTCACCATCCAAACTGGCGTGCAATGCGGTTGTCACGCTATCTAAAGTATCGAAAAAATGGGCTGGATGGTCTTTCGAATGCATTTCATCAATACGGTCCACTTTAACAGCCAGAACTTTTGTATCCATGGCCTGATGTGACGGAAGCTGGCTTAGGTAGTCTGCTAATGCATCCGGCTCAATGAAATTAGGTAGATTTTTTGTGGATGTATCTCCGGACGAACATGTGTCACAGATTTGTGGTTTGGCAAACGGTGTCACAATTTTTGAAAGACCTGAGTCACATACGTTCATTTGACGTATGGTATTATTCTGAATTAAACTTACGCGCTCTGCGAGCTCGATGACATCAAATGGCTTCGTGATATAGTCGGAAGCTCCTGCCCGGAAAGCGTTATCCATACTTACCATGTCCCGCAACCCAGAAAGCATGATTATAGGCGTGGTTTTGTATGACTCGATTTTCCTCACCCGTCGGCAGAGTTCAATACCATCCATCTCCGGCATGTTTATGTCGAGCAGCAGGCAGTCAAAGGTTATGTTGGTTGACGCTAGCTCTTCGAGCGCCCTTTTTGCGGAAGGAACAGTCTTGATCTCGTTGAATCCGGTTCGCGCCAATATTATGGGGATCAAAGCCAACATGAACGGGTCGTCATCGACCGCCAGAATATTTAGAGCGCTGACTGGATTGTCGTTGGACCTTTCTGAGGAATGATTGGACGAGAATGCGGGAAAGGGGCTATGGATACTGGTTGCGGATGACGTTGCTGATTGCTCGATGCGAGCGACCAGCGAGCTTACCGCGATCTGAACTAGTGGCAAGAGCGTCAGTACTGCGGTACCCGACAAGCTGTACAAGGTAAGTGCGTACCAGAATGACGCTCCTTGAGCCAAAGCAACTACGAAACTTGCAATTCCGGCAATCATGCCAATGATCAGGTACCCAAGCATCAATGCAACTCCCGATTGTAAACGTGAGTAGATATGCACCGCAAGGTAAGCGGGAAACGTGCAAAAGTGTGGTATTGTGATGGCAAAGCTCACATTCTTTGGGTTTTGACCCAGAAAAATGATCCGAACTGAGGGTGAGTTTTCGGGCACATTTCCGGAAGGAGAGGAGTGCCCAGATGCCAAAGAAACGATTCTCAGACGAGCAGATCGCGTTTGTGCTCAGGCAAGCGGAGGCCGGCACGAGCGTCGGCAAGATCTACCGCAAGATCGGGGTGATGGAAGCCACGTTCTACCGCTGGAAGAAGGTCTATTGCAGCACTGTGACCTCGGCCGTGTCCTTGCGCCGCCGGGTCAGGGCGGCGACCCGGGCCTGAAGCTCGGAGAAATGGAAGGGCTTGGCGAGGTAGTCGTCTGCCCCGGCGCGAAGACCCTCGACCCGCTCCTCGACATCGCCAAGTGCTGTCAGGAAGATAACCGGAATCTCGTTCGCGGCCGCGAGCAGTGCCTTCAGGACCGACAGCCCATCCATCCCCGGCATCATCCTGTCCAGGATTGCGAGATCGGCGCGATTGTAGAGGCAAAAGCCCAGCGCGTCGCGGCCGTCGGCGACTTGCTCGACGCTGTGACCGATTTCGCGAAGGCCGTTAACGATAAAATCGGCGACCCGGTCGTCATCCTCGGCCAGGAGAATCTTCATCGCGGCCCCTTCCCGGTCTGGCGCCAAATGGGGGCCCAACAGGGCCCCCACCGCTGGCATGCCGGTCCGAACCGCGTCACTTGACGACGGTCACCTGATCGGCCTGATGCTTGGAGTTGAGCATCTGCCAGGCGATATCGACCTTTTCGCCGGCCTTCAGGCCCGGATCCTTGAAGCCGGACGGCAGGATATAGGTGTTGCCGTCGTCAAGCGTCAGCGTCATCGCCTTCATGTCGACGGACTTGATCGTGCCGGTCGTGTGGGTGTCCGACGCGAATGCGGCGAACGAGGTACCGAGCATCGCCACGGCGACGGCGGGGAACAGGAACTTGCGCATGGTCACATTCCTTCTGTTTGCCCGCTCGAGCGGGCATTGCTTTGGAGCAGTCCGAAGTTGTCTGGTTGGGGCCTTGGGGGGGCTACGGGCAGCTCCCTGCTCCTGAGGTGGAAATTACGCCCGTGGCTGACCAGGATCAAATTACTTCGATGTAAGGTTCCGGTAAGATCGCGGACGGCTTCGGAACCGAGTAAGAAACCGAAACGCGGAGCGCAGCCAGACCGCGCAGCCAGACCGCGCAGACTGGCCGGGAGGCGGCGCCGATCATGGCGGTTTCACGACGGCCTGTTACATGAAGTGGGCGCGACAATGACCAGCGTGAATCACCATCGACGTACCGAAACTTGCCATGTCTGCGAGCGCCGGTTCCCCGCCTCGGAACTGCGCCCCTGGATATCGGTCCGCCCCGGCGTCTCGGCCCTGATCGCAGCGGCCAAGCCCGGTTGGGGCGACGGCCGGTTCATCTGCCGAGCCGATCTCGGCACCTATCGCCGACGCTATGTAGAACAGCTTCTTGAAGAGGAGCGCGGCGAGCTCGGCGCGCTCGACCGGCAGGTCATCGCCAGCCTCGAAAGCGGCCAGTACATCTCTCAGAATCCGCAAACCGCGATCGACGAACGCGCGACGTTCGGAGAGCAGATGGCCGACCGGGTGGCTAGCTTCGGCGGCTCCTGGGCCTTCATCCTCGCCTTCACGCTGGTCCTGATCGGCTGGATGGCGGTGAATTCGCTATGGTTTGCCACGCGCCCCTTCGATCCGTATCCCTACATCCTCTTGAACCTCGTCCTGTCCTCGCTCGCCGCGATTCAGGCGCCGGTGATCATGATGAGCCAGCGGCGGCAGGAGACGAAGGACAGGCTCAGGGCCGAAAACGACTACCGCGTCAACCTCAAGGCCGAACTGGAGATTCGTCAATTGCATGAGAAGATCGACCACCAGCTGGCCCATCAGTGGGAAAAGCTTGCGGAATTGCAGCAGATCCAGATCGAGCTTCTGGAAGAGCGCGGCAATGGAAAGCGCTGACGGCCACGGCCTTTCGCGCCGGCTGACCGCGCTGGCCGCCCGTCCGGCGGTCAGGTTCGTCATGCCGTTAGTGATCTCTCGCTGATCGCCGGTGATCAATCACATCCTCCCTCTTCGAAATGGAAATCATCGAAGATGTCTCGCTGAATCGTACAATATTGCATCCTTGGTCTTGGCAACCTCAGGGAGTTTCTGATAGTGGCAATCAACTCCCGGAGTTGGCGCGTTAGTCGTGGAGGTTGTTTTGGCTACCATCGTTATCAACAGCGGCGGAACCATCACCGCGCAGCCGGGCGACACCTATATTGTGTCCTCGAGCGTAAGCTCAAACATCACGTTCAATTCCGGCGGCACCCCGGTTTCATTTAACGTGGAGTTCCAAGCCAGCAACTCCAACAACTTCGACGTCAAGTTCAACGCCAATACGAACCCGAACATTACTCTCGCGGACGGCGTGAACATTTCTGACGTCAAAATTGACGCCGCGAACGCGTCAAGTATCAACCTCACCGCCGGGAACAACGTGACCATCGAGGAATTCGATGGCTCGAACGGCGCTGATGTGATCACGATCGGTGACGGCTTTGCGACTACCAGCGACTTTGACATGCGCAACGGCAATGACGTCGTACAAATCGGTGCGAATGCGAATTTTAGCAATAAAAACATCGAGATGAAGGGGGGGGACAACAACCTCACTATCGGGCCGGGTCTAAGCGCAAAGGACATCACGGCCGACAATGGCGCGAATACGATTTCCGTCGGGTCTGGCGCAACATTCAACAACCTCGACATCGGGAGCGGCACAAATATCGTCACGCTCGGTGACGACGTCACTGCGCACGACTTCAAGACCGGGAACGGCAGCAACACGTTCACCATCGGCAACGATTTGTCGATGAACAACTTCGATACTGGTGACGGGAACGACACGATCGTGATCGGCACGGGCGCGACCATAAACGACCTGAAGACGACCAAGGGAACCGACAGCATCACGATCGATGCCGGCTTCGACATCGGCAAACTCGAGGCGGGCGACGGAAACGATTTCGTGTACCTCGGTGCCGGGGGTACGATCAACACGCTTAGTGGCGGCAAGGGCGTGGATGTCTTGGTGAGCCGCGGCAGCTACGGCAGCACGGAGTTTGAAGTCGTCATATGCTTTGCCTCAGGCACGCTCATCCAAACGGTTGACGGCGAGCGCCCGGTGGAAGGGCTTGTGCCCGGAGACCTGGTTCTGACGTTGGACCATGGCCCACAACCGGTTCGCTGGATCAGCAAAACCAGCGCAGAAGGCAAAGGCCGCTTTGCACCCATAGTGTTCTCACCAGATGTTCTCGGCAACCACACCGAGCTCATGGTCTCCCCGCAGCATCGTGTACTCCTGAACGGCTGGGCCGTGGAACTGGTCTCTGGACTGAGGGAAGGTCTTGTTGCCGCCAAACACCTGATCAATGGCGGATCGGTGCGCCAAGTGGAGATGGATAAAGTGACATACGTGCACCTCATGTTCGACCGGCACGAGATTGTGTTTTCCATGGGAGCACCAACGGAAAGCTTCTACCCTGGAGAGGTTGGCGCTGGAAGTCTCGACGACGAGGCTCGCGAAGAGATCTTTGCGCTCTTTCCCGATCTGAAGAAAGAGCTGGAAAGCAATGCTTATTTGGCGCGACCGATATTGACCAAGCATGAGGCAAGTCTGGCTGCGCAGGCTAGCTCCCCAGAGTGTGAGAGGCGTGTTTTCTAGTTCAAAGACAAACGACAATGATCAACGATCACATTCGGCGTTTGGAAACTTGAAGCTGAACGCCTTTGCAGCCCAACTCCAACCAACCCGAATGGTTAGATGACGCCCGTACCAAACAGGGCGCCATTCGCAGCCACTGAATGGTCGGCCGGATCTCAGATGATGCCGAGCGCCACCGCGGCCGAGGCCACGACCACACCCAAAAGGCTAGCAGTCGCCGCTGTGACGTCCGGAATACGGGCCACCAGTTTATCAAAAAGCGATCCCGCCGGAGCCGTGTGCTCCGGCGGGGTCCACACAGCCCATGATCTCTTACTCTTCAACTCACTCACTTGTAACAGGTCCACTCACACACTCGTATCAGGCTGTAATCACATTCAGAGCAATATCGCAGGTCACACGCAGAGGGAGAACTCGTCTTGTTGGATATGTCCTCGCTCGGATGCGGCAACGATTCGGACTCAACCTAGACGATTGTTTACGGTTGGTGGCCGACATGCCATCGCCCTGTCATGTCGCCGCCTCATCACCGTCAAGCGATGGTCAGGATTCGGACCGGGCGAACGTTTGGACCAAATCATCCCGGTTTTGAGTCGGTGGCATCATTTGCTACGGTCATGTCTGCAATCCAGGTAGGGAGGTTGTGTTATGCATCCCGATCTTGGGGAGTAGCTCAAATCACAGGGGTCCGGAGCTACGTGTTTGCGGCATATTTCTCTTATTTACCTGGTTGTTACCAAGCAGCGTGTCACGAAAGTAGCCGAAATCCCCAAGCACGAACTCTAGCAGATCAGCTTGATCTGACAACGCCGGCCGACATAAGGGGTTTGCGGTTCTTCAAATGCCGCGCGACCAGTTGCTTCATTAAGTAGCCCTTCTCTGGCACGCAGCGTGCCAGTACCGGCGCATGTGCCGCCGTGCCGACTGCGGGAAACAAGGCCTTGATTTCCAGCATCGCGGCGGGACCAACACTCTTGATTGCCTCGGGCCCGGTGAAAAGGCTTTCCGCTGGCGCTCCCTCGGCAAACAGGACCTCGTGCCGATCGAGCAGGATGTGGAAGTACTCCACGGAGCGGACGGTGGTATCGACGGTGATCCCAGGCAGCCCAACAAGCTTGGTGGCCGGCAGAAAGACCTCGTTCTCACCGAAAACCCGATCAGCGATCGTGGACCGGATCAACATGCGATGTTGCGGCGAAACTCTGAGGTCGCGTTTCGGCAGGCCGCAGCCTAAGGCCCCGGCCGCTATGCAGATCGGTCGAAGTCGCGGGGTCCGTGCGAGTTCGATCCTGTTGAGCTTGCGCGATCCGATCCACCGAACGGATTGGGCGCCATGGTCCAGCGTCAAAACCTGATCACCCTTTCGCAGGTCATGGATAGGGATCGACCCCGACGGTGACCCGATCAAGGTATCTCTTGTGAAACAGGGTACGACCGTATCGACTGGAATAGAGACGCCGTTGTTTGAGATTTGCGCGATGGTAAGCGTTGTCCCAAGCGGCGGCACGCTACCGATGAACGCTATGAAATACCCTTGTTCAGCGCCCGGCCAGTCAAACGAGCCATCGCCATCCAGATCGTAGTCGACAAGACCGATCTCGTAGTTCGACGTTCCGTCTGTGACAGTGACTGTGTAGTCCCACGCTATCGCATTCCCAGACATTGTTTGCGTAGGATCGTTAGGCGATTCATTGTTGATCGAGTCGCCCGCAATAACCGTCGGGTCGGCACCATCTTCAAAGGTCAGCTTGCTGTAGGCGTTGATCTGAAACGTGCTGCCGAGCGTCCCGTAGGTAGCAATTTGATCGGTCATGGTCGTATCCGACCGAAGGGCACCGTATATCGTGATCGTCATAGAGTTCTCCTGCCCGAACCCTTTCTCGCAAAACGGTCAGCAATGCGCCCAACTAGAGGTGATTTATGGAACTTGACGCAACAGTACAGCGTTGGAGGATCACCTGCGCCTTGAATGCCGCGTCGTGGTTCCTGTGTCCTTCCCCCCTAAAACTGGGCCACTAATGTGGTCGAGAAGGTGGACTGGGAATGGCACGGAAGCGGCATTCGGACGAAGATTTTCTGGAGTTACTGCGGGAGATTGAGCTGAAGCTGTCGGCTGACGATGACATTGCATCGGCTGCGCAGGACTGGCGTGCGTACCCGGCAGGCGGATGTCTCGCCGAGAAGTTCGGTGTTTCGTAGACTGTGACGTCCAGCCGTGGACGTTGCAACCACTGCGGCCGTGCACGACGGCGTTGGTTTTCCCGAACGGGCAGCCTGAGGCTGAGGGGGCTCTCGATCCATGTTCGGTGAAAGTGATTGCGGGGGCCCACATTGGCCTTGACCGAACTTTTGCCCGCCTCAGATAGGGGACCGCTACCACTGCGTTGTTGCTGAACCCCCGCCTGAGGTGTGATCGCCCCTTTCGCCGCTGACGTCACGAGAATGCCGAAATCGAACGCAAGCCCGAGCATCCTTGGATCGCTCGCGAACCGTCGATCTGGGTCACGCCGCCGTCCTGATCTGCGAAAGCAAGTCGTTCGCGTCGAGCGGATCGATTGATTCTCCCCTCAAACCACAAAATCGACTGCATGCCGCCCAACCGGCGCCTCCAACTCGATGCATGATCAGTGTGTGCAGAAAGATTGGTCCTTACCGGGAATGAACACGCCATCCGAGTTTCGAAGCCTGTTTGAAGCGTTTCGGGATGCACGCGGTGCATACGAGCGGCTTTGCGCAAAAGGTCTGGGCCGCCCCGATCAGGAGCTCGCCCGCGATCCGGACTATCTGGAGTTCCATCGGTCCGGCGTGAAACTGGCCAGCTTGGGCGGCACTCCGGCAATACAGGGCGCGATGACCCTGCTGTGCCAAACGTCGATCTCTCCTAGGGCCGCCGCACGAACCGAACTTGAACGGCTTTGGGCCGGGATGGGAACATGGACGAATTGATGTTGGCAATCATGGACGTGCCGCGCGTTTCGCAATAGTTCTCAATTCGTCGAATTAACAATCGATTAAAATTCCTTTGCTAAAGTTCTATCGATATTGGGCTCGGCATTGGACTGACCTGTCTAAGGTCCTGTCGCAAATTCCTCTGCGTTTGCGCCCTGTTATATTTCCCAATGATAAAATATTATTCGTGCGGGTCAAACATACGTTCGTAGCTTTGCCCCGAGAAAGTGCGGGCTCACCCGATCGAGATTGCAGTCCAGAGGCCGTGCCGCAACAGTTCCGGCACGGCTTCGGCGGCCACGCCATCGCGTCGGATATCGCTCGAGGCGGTGGAAGGAAAACAGAGTGAGGTGCCCGTCGGTGGAAGGATGCTGGGGGTTCGGGGCTGGTTTTGAAGTACTTGAAGGGCGAGCGTTTGATCATGCCCGGACGCTACGTGGCGGCTGCACCGCCCTCAACCCGAGTTTCTCTGACAAGACCGGGCCGAAGCCTGCTGCTCCTCGCTCTTCACCGCAACAAAGCGCATGTTCGGGCGCTGAGCGGCTTCACAGATCGCCTCGGCATCGGCAGCATCGTTTTTCTGCCGCTTCACGAAAGGCTTCACATAGGCCGGCGGGATCAGCCGAACATCATGGCCCATCCGAGCCAGTTCGCGCGCCCAGTGGTGTGCGCCGCCGCAAGCCTCCAGCGCCACCAGGCACCTGGGCTGATCCTTAAAGAACTCCAGCACTTTCCCGCGCGTTATTCGGCGGCTGAACAGCTGCTGACCTCGCGCGTCTGCGCCATGCGCCTGAAAGACGTTCTTTGCGATATCCAGACCAATCACCGTAACCTCACTCATGGTCGCCTCCTCTCATAGGTGTTCAACAACACCTACCTTGGCACATCGATGCCGTCGGGGGGCGTCCATCCCATCATCATCACCGCCAGGCGGATGATCTCCGGGCTCGTTTTGAAGTACTTGAAGGGGCCAGGCTTGACCATGGCCAAACGCCAGCCGCCGCCCTGCCCGCCCTCAAGCCAAGTTCCTCTGACAAGACCGGCGACATCTATTCGTCGTCGTCTCGCGCCAATTGATAGTTCTTCAATAGCTAAGTGTGGTCCGATCACCTGCTGACAGCGCATGCCTCTAGGTGTACTAAGGGGTGGACCAATGTTCAAATAAGATCAATAAATCGTTTATTTTCATGGTAATAGATAAAATTAGTGGTGCCCGCGGCCGGACTTGAACCGGCACGGCCGAAGCCTAGGGATTTTAAGTCCCCTGTGTCTACCATTTCACCACGCGGGCGGCCGGCCCGACCATAGCGCAACCGGCGGTGGCGGCAAGCTCAGAGGCCGGTTTCCTTCACCGCCTCCATCGCCACATAGGTCGAGGTCGAGGCGACATGCGGCAGGGTCGAGATGCGCTCGCCGAGCACCCGGCGGTAATCGCCGATATCGCTGGTCCGGACCTTCATCAGATAGTCGAAGCCGGCCGCCATCATGTGGCATTCCTCGATCTCCGGCATCGCCGCGCACCGCCTTGTTGAAGGCCTGCAGCGCCGCCTCGCGGGTGTCCGACAGCCGCACCTCGACATAGGCGACATGCGCGAGCCCCATGCGGATCGGATTGAGCACGGCGCGGTAGCCGGCGATCACGCCGCTCTCCTCCAGCCGCTTCACCCGCGCCTGTGTCGGCGTCTTGGTCAGCCCGATGCGGCGGGCGAGCTCGGTCACCGACATGCGGCCGTCCTCGGACAGGGCGCGCAGAATCGCGGCGTCGAAGCGGTCGATGTCCAGAAGTCCATTTGGCATGTCAGTTTCTCTTAATCTTTGGGCGATTCTCCCATGTCTTGGGATTCTTTAGTCAAATCGACCTGCCATGCAAGCGATATTATGGGCCATCAGGTGGAGGACCTCATGCAACGATCTCTGGCACGCTATCGAAACCGGCACGCTTCAGCCCGAAGCCCCGCTGCTGGAACGCCTGATCGGCGCGACCGGCCTCGACGGCACCGACCGCGCGCGGATCGCGGCGGAGGGGGCGTCGCTCGTCCGACAGATCCGCGCCGATGTGCGCCCCGGCCTGATGGAGGTCTTCCTGGCCGAATACGGGCTTTCGACCGACGAGGGCATCGCGCTGATGTGCCTCGCCGAGGCGCTGCTGCGGGTGCCGGACGCCGAGACGATGGACGCGCTGATCGAGGACAAGATCGCGCCGTCGGACTGGGGCCGGCATCTCGGCCAGTCCGCCTCCTCGCTCGTCAACGCCTCGACCTGGGCGCTGATGCTGACCGGCAAGGTGCTGGACGACCGCGAGCCCGGCATCGTCGGCCATCTGCGCGGCGCGGTGAAGCGCCTGGGCGAGCCGGTGATCCGCCGCGCCGTCCGCCAGGCGATGAAGGAGATGGGCCGCCAGTTCGTGCTGGGCGAGACGATCAATGCCGCGATGGAGCGCGCCGCGAAGATGGAGGCGCAGGGCTACACCTATTCCTACGACATGCTCGGCGAGGCGGCGAAGACCGCCGACGATGCCGAGCGCTATGCCGTCGCCTATTCCAAGGCGATCGCCGCCATCGCCGCCGCCGCCGTCAGCGACGACATCCGCGACAATCCCGGCATCTCGGTCAAGCTCTCGGCGCTGCATCCGCGCTACGAGGTGGCGCAGGAAGCCCGCGTCATGGCGGAACTGGTGCCGGTCGTGCGCGAGCTCGCGCTGCAGGCGGCGCAGGCCCGGATGGGCTTCAACATCGACGCCGAGGAGGCCGACCGGCTGACGCTGTCGCTGAAGGTGATCGAGGCGGTGCTGTCGGACGAGCGACCTCGCCGGCTGGGACGGGTTCGGCGTCGTCGTGCAGGCCTACGGCCGCGCGCGCCGGCGCGGTGCTCGACTGGCTCCATGCGCTCTCCGAAAAGCTCGACCGCAAGATCATGGTGCGGCTGGTCAAGGGCGCCTACTGGGACACCGAGATCAAGCGCGCCCAGGTCCTGGGCCTCGACCGATTTCCCGGTCTTCACCCGCAAGGAAGCCACCGACGTCAGCTACATCGCCAATGCGCGGAAGCTTCTCGGCATGACCGACCGCATCTATCCGCAATTCGCCACCCACAACGCCCATACCGTCGCCGCGGTCCTCGACATGGGCGCCGGACAAGCCCTTCGAATTCCAGCGCCTGCACGGCATGGGCGAGCGTGCTGCACGATATCGTGCTGAAGCGCGAACAAGACCCGCTGCCGCATCTATGCGCCGGTCGGCGCGCACCGCGACCTGCTCGCCTACCTCGTGCGCCGCCTGCTCGAAAACGGCGCCAACTCCTCCTTCGTCAACCAGATCGTCGACGAGGACGTGGCCCCCGAAGACGGTCGCCGCCTGTCCGCTGACCGCGGTCGAGGCGATGCTGCCCGGCCTCGCCAACCGCGCGATCCGCAAGGGGCCGGACCTCTTCGCGCCCGAACGGCGCAACTCCGCGGGCTTCGATCTGACCGACGCCGACACGCTCGCCCGCATCGACGCGGCGCGCGACCCCTTCGGCAAGACCGAGTTCGCCGCCAGCCGATCCTCGCCGGCAAGGTCGCGGGCGCAAGCCCGAAGCGGGTGCTCAACCCCGCGACCGGCCGACTCGTCGGCCGCGTCACCGACGCGACGAAGGCGGATGTGGACGCCGCCCTCGCCGCCGCGAAGCCCGTGGGAGGCGACGCGCACCGAGCGCGCCGCGATCCTCAACCGCGCCGCCGACCTCTACGAGGAGAACTTCGGCCCGATCTTCGCGCTTCTGGCGCGCGAGGCCGGCAAGACGCTGGCCGATGCCGTCGCCGAACTGCGCGAGGCGGTCGATTTCCTGCGCTACTACGCCGCCGCGCGGGCTTGGACTCGACGCGCCCGCCGCTCGGCACCTTCGCCTGCATCTCGCCCTGGAACTTCCCGCTGGCGATCTTCACCGGCCAGATCGCCGCCGCGCTCGCCGCCGGCAACGCGGTGCTCGCCAAGCCGGCCGAGCAGACGCCGCTGATCGCCGCCCGTGCGGTGGCAGCTGCTGCACGAGGCCGGCGTCCCGGCCTCGGCGCTGCAACTCCTGCCCGGCGACGGGGCGACGGTCGGCGCGGCGCTCACCTCCGATCCGCGCGTCGACGGCGTCTGCTTCACCGGCTCGACCGAGACCGCGCTGCTGATCCGCCGCGCGATGGCCGAACACCTCGCGCCCGGCGCGCCGCTGATCGCCGAAACCGGCGGGCTCAACGCGATGATCGTCGATTCGCACCGCGCTGCCCGAACAGGCGGTGCGCGACATCGTCGCCTCGGCCTTCCAGTCGGCCGGCCAGCGCTGCTCGGCGCTGCGCTGCCTCTACGTGCAGGACGACATCGCCGCGCAGTTCCCCGAGATGCTGTTCGGCGCGATGGACGAACTGACCGTCGGCGATCCCTGGGCGCTCTCGACCGATATCGGCCCGGTCATCGACGACGAGGCCGAGGCCGGGCATCCGCGCCCATATCGAGAAGGCCCGCAAGGAGGGCCGGCTGCTGCGCCAGCTCTCGACCCCGAAGGGCGGCCATTTCATCGCGCCCACCGTGCTTCGCGTCAAGGGCATCGCCGAGATGAAGCGCGAGATCTTCGGCCCGGTCCTGCACATCGCCACCTTCGCGGCCGAGGACCTCGCCGACGTGATCGACGACATCAACGCCACCGGCTACGGGCTGACCTTCGGCCTGCACACGCGCATCGACAACCGCGTGCAGGAGGTGGCCGAGCGCGCTCCATGTCGGCAACATCTACGTCAACCGCAACCAGATCGGCGCGGTCGTCGGCTCGCAGCCCTTCGGCGGCGAGGGGCTGTCGGGCACCGGCCCGAAGGCCGGCGGGCCGGACTACCTGCCCGCGCTTCACCGCGCCCGACCCGGCGACGACCGCGGGCGAGACGCCGGCACCGCCGATCCCGCGAAGGTGCAGGCCGCGCTGAACGCCGCGCCCCGCCCGGCGATCATCGAACGCATCGACCTGCCCGGCCCGACCGGCGAATCGAACCGGCTGACGCTCGTCACCCGCGCGCCCTTCCTCTGCCTCGGCCCCGGGACGCGAGGCGACCGAAGCGCAGGCCGAGGCGCTCCATGCGCTCGGCGGACGCGCCATCGCAGTCGCGGGCGCGCTGGAACCGGAGGCGCTGGTGACGCTCACCGGTTTCGCCGGCGTCCTCTACTGGGGCGACGCCGACACGGCGCGCGCCTACGCGCAGGCCCTCGCCGCGCCGCGCCGGACCGATCCTGCCGCTCGTCACCGCGATGCCCGACCGTGGCCATGCGGCACTGGAACGCCATGTCTGCGTCGACACCACCGCCTCGGGCGGCAACGCCGCGCTCCTGGCCGAGGCGGGTTCCGCTTGACGGAACGGCGCGGACGGGCGACCGTCGCGCCATGTTTCCGATCCGCGACCACAACCCGTCCGAACGCACGCCCTACGTGATCTACGCGCTGATCGCCGCCAACGTGCGGCGTTCCTCCTGCAGCTGCCGTTTACCGGCAGCGAACGCGCGATGCTCGGCTTCTGGCGCGACTGGGCGATGATCCCGGTCGTCGTGACGCAAGGCGGCGAGTGGCACGGCATCGTCACCTCGATGTTCCTCCATGCCGGGCTCCTGCATCTCGCGGGCAACATGCTCTTCCTCTGGATCTTCGGCGACAATCTCGAAGACCAGCTCGGGCATTTCGGCTTCCTGCTCTTCTACCTCGCCACCGGCATCGCCGCGGCGCTGGCGCACATCGCCGCCGATCCCGGCTCGGTGATTCCGACCGTCGGCGCCTCGGGGGCGATCGGCGGCGTGATGGGCGGCTATCTCCTCCTGTTTCCCCGGGCCAAGGTCGACATCCTCCTGATCTTCATCATCTTCTTCCGCGTCTTCACGGTCCCGGCCTGGATCATGCTCGGCCTCTGGTTCGGCATGCAGATCTTCTCCGGCCTCTCGACGCCCACGAATGGCGGCGGGGTCGCCTACTGGGCCCATGCCGGCGGCTTCCTCGCAGGCATCGTCCTGACGCTGCCGGCCTGGCTCAAACGCGGCGCCGGCGCCTACTGGCGACGGACCGAAGGCCACCCGCCGCACCCCGAGACCGAATACGCGCGCTCGACCATCCCCGTCATCCGCCGGAGACGCTGACAATGCGGCCCGAGATCCAATCGCCCCATCGCGCCACCTGTCATTGCGGCGCCGTCGAACTCGAGGTCACGCTGACCGACGGCCTCGCCACGGCGCGGCGCTGCGATTGTTCCTTCTGTGCAAGGCGTGGCGCCATCGCGGTCTCCGCTCCGCTCGACGGGGTTCGGATCGTGAAAGGCGAGGACAACCTCACCCTCTACACCTGGAACACCGGGACCGCGAAACACTACTTCTGCAAGACCTGCGGCATCTACACCCACCACCGGCGCCGGTCGAACCCGAACGAATACGGCGTCAACGTCGCCTGCCTCGACGGCGTGAACCCCCGCGATCTCGGCGAGGTCCTCTGGACCGACGGCATCAACCACCCGTCCGACCGGAACTGAGCTTCATCTTGCCGAAAATATCCTCGGGGGCGAGGCGCGACCGCGCCGAGGGGGCGGAAGCCCCCTGAGGGTCAGGCCGGCTCTCGCAACGCTTTGGCGAACTGCGCGAAGATCTCGCCGTTCGCCGCAATGACCGTGCCGGTGTCGAAGATCTCGCGCCCCGCGCGCACCGCCTCGACGAACCCGCCGGCCTCGCGCACGATGATGAGCCCCGCCGCCATGTCCCAGGCGTTGAGTTCACGCTCCCAGAACCCGTCGTAGCGCCCTGCCGCCACATAGGCGAGGTCGAGCGCCGCCGCCCCCCAGCGCCGCACGCCGGCACAGGCCGGCATCAGCCGGGCGAGGTCCTTCAGCGTCGCCGGGCAGGGTCTTCTTCGTGCCGAAGGGCACGCCGGTGGCAAAGACCGCCTCGGACATCACCTTGCGCCCCGAGACCCGGATGCGGCTTTCGTTCATCCAGGCGCCCTGGCCCTTCTCGGCCGCGAACATCTCGTCCTTGGCCGGATCGAAGATCACGCCCGCCACGATCTCGCCCTTGTGCTCGAGCGCGATGGAAACCGCCCAGTGCGGCAGCCCGTGGAGGAAATTGGTGGTCCCGTCCAGGGGATCGACGATCCAGCGCCGCGTCGGGTCGGCGCCATCGACCGGCTCCGATTCCTCGCCCAGCCAGCCATAGGTCGGCCGCGCCCCCATCAGCTCGTCCCGGATGATCTTTTCCGCCGCGATATCGGCGCGGCTGACGAAGTCGCCGGCGCCCTTGACCGAGACCTGCAGGTTCTCGACTTCGCGGAAATCCTTCACGAGGCTGCGGCCCGCCCTGCGGGCGGCCTTGATCATCAGGTTGAGGTTGGCGCTGCCTAGCATGGTCTCGTCTCCGCGGGATCAGGGGGCGGTTCTACGCAAGCGGGGCGGCGATGTGAAGAGCCATTCAGCCCCGGCCACCCCCCGCGACCACTTCCTTCAGCAGCGTCGGCCGGTCGCTCATCAGCCCGTCGACCCCGAGATCGAGCAGGCGCGTCATCTCCGCCGCCTCGTCGACGGTCCAGACATGGACCTGCGCCCCCCGCGCATGCGCCGCCCGGACAAAGCGGCGGGTGACCAGCGGGATGCCCTTGTAGGAGACCGGCACCTGCACCACCGGAAATTCGCCCGGCGGAAACGGCAGCCCCCAGCCACGCAGCCAGAGACCCAACACTCCGGCATGTGAGGGCGACCAGCAAAGGCCGGGACCGAGCAGCGCCCGGAGCCCCGCCGTGCGCCGCGCCTCGAAACTGCCGACGCAGATGCGGGGCACGGCATCCGCGTGCCGGATCGCCTCGGCCATCGGTTCCACGGCGGCGTCGGACTTGGCTTCGAGGTTGACGAACACCCCCGGCCAGGCCGCGAGCATCTCGTCGAGGCGCGGAATCGCCGCCCCACCCCTCGTCCGCCGCGCCCGCAATTCCTCCCAAGTCAGCGCATCGATGCGGACCGCCTCTCCGGTCATCCGCTCCAGCGTGTCGTCGTGGAAGATCACCGCCACCCCGTCGCGTGTCGCCTGCACGTCGGTCTCGACATGGGAATAGCCCAAGCCCACCGCATGGGCGAAGGCCGCCATCGTGTTCTCCTCGACTTCGAGCGAGCCGCCACGATGGGCGAAAGCGATGGGGCGCGGATGATCGAGGAACGGATGCGCCTTGCCGCTGTCGCCTGCCATGATCCCGCCCTCTCCCGCCTTCCGCAGTCTGCCGCCCGCGCACCGCCTCTGGCAAGTCCGGCGCTAGGAGGCCTCCAACGCCGCGCGGAAGAACTCTTCCGGCTCCTCCTCCTCGACCAGCCGCTTGCCGTCGATCCGCCAGAAGCGGTTGCCGACCGCCCGCACGAAAGCGCGGTCGTGCGAGACGAGAAGCGCGCTCGTCTCGCCCGCCATCAACTCCGCTTCCAGCGCCTCCTGCCCCTCGATATCGAGGTGGTTGGTCGGCTCATCGAGTAGGTAGAGGTTGGGCCGCGTCAGCCGGAGGATCAGCATCGCAAGCCGCGCCCGCTGGCCGCCGGAAAGCCGGGCCGAGGGCCGTGACTGAAGGTCGATGCCGATCCCGACCCCGGCCAGCATCCCCCGCGCCGCCTGATCGCCGACATCGAAGCGCCGCGTCACCGCCTCGTGCGGGGTCTCCCCGCCCGCGACCTGGCTCAGGCCCTGATCGGAATAGCCCGGCACGACGGTCGGAGAGACCTTGATCCCGTCCCTCCCGCCTTCCGAAATGGCGTCGGCCACCGCTTCCAGCGCCCGGGTCTTGCCCGCGCCGTTCGGCCCGAGGATCACGATCCGCTCGCCCGGCCCGATCCATTTCCGCCCCGTGCGGAAAAGCGCGCGTCCATCCGGCGCCGCGATCCCGGCATCCTCCAGCGTCACCAGCGCCCGGGCAAGGCTGCCGCTGCCCTCGAGCCGGATCTCGCCGGCCGAGCGTTCGCGGTATCCCGGCCGCGCGGCTGTCTCGATCCGCGCCGCCCGTTCGGTCAGTTGCTTCGTCTTCGTCACCAGAAGATCGCTGCCCGAATTGATGCCGATATTCTTCAGCTTCGCCGCCTGCCGGCGAAGCTGGGCGGCGGCGCGCAGATCGTTGTCGAAGCGCCGCGCATCCGCCGCGTCCACCTCGTCGAGCGCGTCGCGCGCCGGGCTGTAAGGGAGCGCGAAATCGCGGCTCGCCGTCTCGCGCAAAAAGAGCGTGCGGGTCGTCACCCGGTCGAGGAAGGCGCGGTCGTGGCTCGCGATAACCAGCGGCAATGCGCGCGGCAGACCGGCGATCCAGCGTTCGAGAAAGCCGATGCGACCGAGGTCGAGATGGTTGGTCGGCTCGTCCAGCAGCATCAGGTCTGGCTCCGTCACCCAGACCCGCGCCAGCATCGCCATCCGCCGCCAGCCACCCGAGAGAGCGGCGAGCGGCCGGTCGCGCAACTCCGCCGGGATGCCGAGATCATCGAGCACGATATCGACGCGCCAACTCTCGTTTTCCGCCTGATCGGCGCTGAGCGCGTCCAGCACTGCGGCGAAGAGCGGCAGCGGCAACAGCGCCTCCGGCACCTCCTGCGCCAGATGCCCGATCTTCAGTCCCCGCGCCCGGGTGATCTGGCCCACGGTCGGCTCCGCCTCGCCGGCGAGCACACGCAGAAGCGTCGACTTGCCGCGCCCGTTCGCGGCGACGAGGCCGATGCGGTCGCCGGGATGGACGCTCAGCGAAAGTCCGGTGAAAAGCGGCGCGCCGAGGGTAACGCCAAGGTCCTTCAGGGATAGTGTCGACATATCGGTCTTCTCTGCCAATGCCGGACCGGGGCGCTGCCACTCGGTCGCGGTGTCAATTCGGACGATGCGTCCGCCGGGGTCCGCACCGCCCATTGGGGCAGATCAGGTCAGGTCTCCGTCCGATCCGCCCCGCACGTCGTCATGCGGGGCCGGTACAGGGCCATAGGTCAAAAGCCGGCATGTCATCGTCATCGCGGCCCTCCCTTCGTCGACTGGCCTTCGCGCATTCTGTCCGTCCCCGCCCTCTGGATCAAGTCCGCAGGTCGGCTACCGGCAAACGCGCGCGGTCACGAAGCGCAGCATGGCGAAGACGCCGAGTCCAACGATCGGCAGGCTGCCGGCAAAGATCACCCGCGCCACATGCGCCGCCTCGGCGGGGGAGGAGCCGGCGCCGAACCCCGCGCGGTTGGCGAAGATGCCCATCACGGCGGCGCCCAGCGCATAGCCGAGCCGGGCGACCGTCGGCAGCGCCGCCGACAACCGGTCGACATCCTCCGGCGCCGAAAGTGCGCTCGCCCGGCGCAGGATGAAGGTCCAGGCCATGCCGTAGCCGAACCCCTCCATCACCGCGCAAAACGCGATCAGCGCCAGCGGCCCCTCCGGCACCGCGTAGACCGAGAGCGCGACGCTTGCCGCCACCAGCGCCATGCCGATGCCGATCACCGCCGGGTCGTGCCTCGCCGGCGCGCCGGCGACAAGGACGGCCGAAACCGTCCAGGCGATGGAAACCGTCGCCACGATATAGCCCGCCACCAACGCCGATGTGCCGTGGATGAGGTCGAACAGCAGCGGCCCGTAGGTGGCAAGCCCCATCGTGCCGATATTCATCGCCAGAACCATCACGAGACCGGCCCCGACCGGCGTCCGCGGATCGAGCGCGCCCCTTGGCCAGAGCCGGTCCGCCCCGCTATCGCGCATCCCGCCGGGCAAAGAGCACGAGCGCCCCGAGCCCCGCGCCAAGCGACAGCGCCATCAGCGTCGGGGTCGCCGCGATGCCGGCATAGGCAACGCCAAGGATAGCCACCGCAAGAAGCGCGAGACGCGTCACCGGCAGCCGGGCCGGCGCCGCAGCCTTTGGTGCCGCCGCGATGCGCAGGCCGAAGCCGATCCAGAGTGCCAGGACCGCCGCCTGAAGCCCGAAGAACAGGAACCCCGCCCGCCAGCTCGCATAGGTCACGAAGACCCCGCCCGCGAGCGGCCCGAGGAAGGCCGACGCGCCCCAGACCAGCGACATCGCCGCCATCGCGCGCGGCATGAGCGGCCCGGGAAAGAGCCGCCCCACCGCAACGAAGGAGAGCGAGACGAGCCCGCCGCCACCGAGCCCCTGCGCCACCCGACCAGCGAGGAGGACCGGCATCGACGGCGCCGCCGCGCTCAGAAGGCATCCCGCCGCGAAGAGCGCCGCCGCGAGCGCCATCGGCAGCCGCGGCCCCCGTCGCAGCGCCACCAGCCCGGCCGCCGCGCCGGCGGTGATGGAACCGACCTCGTACAGCGCAAAATTCCAGGCGACGAGCTTCGCCCCACCGATCCCCTCGACGATCGCCGGCATCATCGTTGTGATCAGAAGCGCATCGGCGGCATGTAGCCAGACCCCGACGCAGACGAGGATCAGCGGCGCGGCATTCTCGGCGCCGAGGATCTCGCGCCAGCCTGCCGTATCCGTCCCGTCGGTCTCCGCACTCTCCGTCACCGCCATCATCCGTCCCCAGACTGCCCTGATTCCCCTGCTACCGCCTCAACCTATCTTGAGGTCAAGCGCTCAGGGTCGCTGCAGCTTGACCGGTTCGCTCCGTGCCAGCTTGAGAAAATGCGCCATGTAGGGGCGGGTCGCGTCCTCTTCCCGGGTTGCGGCATACATGCGCTTGGTCAGCCCCGCTTCGGTCAGCGGCCGGGTGACGTAGTCGGGCCGGTATTTCACCTCGCGCAGCACCCAGTCGGGCAGCACCGACACCCCGCGCCCCGAGGCGACCAGCATCAGGATCACCGCCGTCAGTTCCACCTGCCGCACCGCCCGCGGCTCCACCTTCGCGGGCGTGAGAAGCGTCGGTGAAGACATCGAGCCGGGTGCGGTCGACCGGATAGGTGATCAGGATCTGGTCGCGCAGATCCTCGGCCTCGATGAAGGGTTTTTCGGCCAGCGGGCTGTCGGCGGCGGCGACGAGACGTGGGCGCATAGTCGAAGAGCGGGTTGAAGACGATGCCCGGCAAGTTCTCCGGGTCGGATGAGATCACGAGATCGACCTCCTCCCGGCCCAGCGCCGGCAGCGCCTCGAACGCGAGGCCGGGGCGAATATCGACATCGACCTCGGGCCAGGCGCGGCGGAACGTCGAGCACCGGGAAAAGCCAGTCGAAACAGGCATGGCATTCAATGGCGATATGCAGCCGCCCGGTCTTGCCGGCCCGTAGCGCGCGAAATTCCTCTGACGGCGGCAATCTCGGGCAGCACCCGCTCGGCCGCGCGCAACAGCCGCATGGCCAGCGGCTGACAAGCTTCAGGGGCTTCGAACGGCGCGCGAAACAGCTCCACCCCGGCCTGATCCTCCAGCCCCTTGACCTGATGGCGACAGCGCCGACTGGGTGATGTTCAGGGTCTCAGCCGCGCGCGCCAGCCCGCCGGCGTCATGGATCGCCTTGATCGTGCGCAGATGGCGGAATTCGAGATGCATGCCGGGCCCTAACTTGCAACCGTCCTCATATTGATCTTGAGGATTATGAATTTGTCTCACGTGACGCGCCGTGAAACAAGAGGCTGAAACTGAAGGATACCAGTCATGACCGCACCCCGCATCTCGTTCGAATTCTTCCCGCCGCAGACGCTCGACGCGTCTTTCCGCCTGTGGGAGACGGTGCAGATGCTGGCGCCGCTGAAGCCGAGCTTCGTCTCGGTCACCTACGGGGCCGGCGGCACCACGCGGAAGCTGACGCATGACGCGGTGACGACGATCGGCGCGACATTTCGGGCTCAACGTCGCGGCGCATCTGACCTGCGTCGACGCGACGAGGGCCGAGACGCTGGAGATCGCCCAGACCTATGCCGATGCCGGCGTGACCGAGATCGTGGCGCTGCGCGGCGATGCGCCGAAAGGGCAGCGGAGCGGTTCACCGCCGCATCCCGACGGCTTCGCCTCCTCGGTCGAACTGATCGAGGCGCTGGCCGAGACCGGCAACTTCACACATCCGCGTCGGCGCCTATCCCGAGGCGCATCCCGACGCCACCGACATGGCCGCGAACGTCGCCTGGCTGAAGCGCAAGATCGACGCCGGCGCCTCCTCGGCGATCACCCAGTTCTTCTTCGAGGCCGAGACCTTCTTTCGCTTCCGCGACGCCTGCGAGACGGCGGGGATCGACGCACCGATCATCCCCGGCATCCTGCCGATGACCTCCTGGGCCGGGAGCGAAGCGCTTCGCCGCACGCTGCGGCGCCCCGGTTCCGCGCTGGCTTGACGATGCGTTCACCACCGCCGTGCGCGACGGGCGCGAGGAACTTCTGGCCACCGCCGTCGCGACCGAGCTTTGCGACGACCTCCTCCAGGGCGGGGTCGAGGACCTGCATTTCTACACGCTGAACCGGCCGCACCTGACGCGCGACATCTGCTTCGCGCTCGGCATCGTACCGGAGGTCTCCCTGCAGAAAGTCGCCTGATCGGCGTCGTTTTGCCTTCCGGCCCTGAACGGATCGTTCAGGGCCGGCTTTTACGGCAAGAACGGGCTAGGTGCGGTCAAACCCACCTTGGCTGGGGGTGGCTTTCCCTTCGCAAGAATTCGGGCTAAAGCGTTTCGGGTCTATGATGAACTTGTAAGTATCGGAATTCGAACGCGTAAGGTTCAATCCCGGTTCATCGCAAACCCGAAACGCTGTAGGTCGGGCCGACGACCGAGGAAAGCCGAGCCATGACCAACGCCCACCCCGCCCGAAGCCCCGCCGACCTCCTGCCGCGCGACACGTTCCTGTCCATGTCCGGCCTCGACTTCATGCGCGCCGTGCTCGAGGGCCGGCGTCGCCGGCCCGGCGATCGGCGCCACGATGAACTTCCGCGTGACCGAAGTGGAGCCCGGCCGGGTCGTCTTCGAGGGCACGCCGGACTTCGCCCATACCAATCCGATGGGCGCGCCGCATGGCGGCTGGTACGGCACGCTTCTGGACAGCTGCATGGCCTGCGCGGTGATGACAACGGTGCCGAAGGGCAGCTTCTACACCACGCTGGAATACCAGGTGAACATCACCCGCGCGGTGCCGCTCGGTGACCAGGGTCGTCGCCGAGGGGGTCGTCCAGCACGCCGGCCGCTCGACCGGCGTGGCCCGGGCGAATTGCGCGGCGTCGAAGACGGCACGCTCTACGCCACCGGCTCCACCACCTGCCTGATCATGTCCGGCGGCTGAACCGCAACACCGGCAGGTGCCAGCCACCGCGCGACGACAGGACGGCCGCGCTCGGGTGGATGCTTTCGGACGGGTCGCGGCCGACCTGCCGCTTGGCGCGGAGCAAGAACGCCTTGCCCCAGCCCCGCGTCGTGCCGACAGAGGGCACGGTCGGATCCGTCGGGAATCCGCGCGCCAGTCGGCCGGAAGGGCCAAGTCCGCAGCCCTCGGCCTTCTCCAGCATCCAGACCAGCGGAGATATTGGCAGCGGCCGCGCGGCGTTGAATCCCGGCGAGCTGGCCGCCGACATCGCCATGCGCGCCGCGAAACCAGACCTGCTCGACCCGGTCCCCGCCAGTCGCCATCGGTCGTCTTCCACATGATCGGATCGAAACGCGGCGCGGTTCTCGTCGAGCGCCAGCGCGTGATAGCCGTGCTTGCACCACCGGGCCGAGCGCATGGTTGTGAAACTCGTGCTGCGGCTCGGTCCACATCCACAGGAACGGCAGCCGCACGCCCAACGCCTTCACCGTGTCGAAGGCGCCGATCATCTCGACCCCGACACGGTCGATGACAGAAACGGCGGCGAACATCGCCTCGCCGGGGCTGCCGGGTTCGCGCTGGTAATAGCGGTAGGCGAGATGCACATTGCGCTCCGTCGCATGTTCGGCCTTCAGCAGGCCGACCTGGTCCATGATCCCGGCCAGCGAGCGCACCGCATAGGCGCCGCGCGAATAGCCGAACAAGAACACCCTGTCGCCCGGCCGGTAACGGGTGGAAAGCCAGCCATAGGCGCGGCGGATCTGCCGGTTGATGCCGCGCCCCATCGCGACATCGCGGCGTATCGCGCCACAGATGCCACTGCACCCCGGCCTCGTAGTAAAGCGACAGCCGCGCCGAGGCGGGCTGCGACTGTAGAAGTCGGTAGATCAGGCCGATATTGGTCTCGCAGCCCGGCTCGAGCGACGACAACGTTCCGTCGAGAAGGATGACATGATCACAGGGACCGCGCCCGCGAACCGGGGTCTGTGTCTCGACCCTCCGGCCGATCCGCAGAAATTCGATGAGCTTGCTGGCAAGTTGCCGCACCACGTCCCGTCTCCTTACCCCTCTTCGATGCTACGCCGCGAAACCCCGTCCCTCAACTGAAGTTCCGCCAATTCCGCGTGATAGTCTGTAACCGTTTCGCACATCGCAACAGTCAGGGAATCCTAACCCGGTTTCGTTGACGAAGGCTTGCTGTGGCATGCGCTCGTCGGCGCGACTGTGCGGGGCGCGCCAGACTCAGCCGCAACGCAGCATCGCGCCGCATGGTGCCGGCGCCGGAGAGGACGGTAGGGGTCGGGTTTGCCATTCCGGCGCGGCGCACGAATGCGCCGCGCCGCAAAGGAAGGGGTGATCAGGTGTCGAGCCGCATCACGGTCTCGATCGCCAGCGCGCCGAACCCGTTGAAACGGGTGTTGGTCGCCGTCGAATAGGCGCCCATGCCCGAGATCAGCATATAGTCGCCCTCGGCGAGGTCGCCAGGCAACATGGCCTCACCCGGCAGACGGTCCACGCTGTCGCAGGTCGGGCCGAAGATGATGCGCGGACGCGGTGCGGCGATGCGGCGCTGGCCGTCCGGCGCAACGACCGTCAGACGGTCGATCATCCCGGCAAGCGGCAGTTCGTCGAGCGAGCCGTAGGTGCCGTCGTTCAGGAACACATGCTCGTCGTCGCGCAGGCCCTTGACCTGCGTCGCCAGCGTGAAGCTCTCGGCGACCAGACCGCGGCCCGGTTCGCAGACGAGCGCCGGGGGCGTGCCCTCGAACGCTTCTTCGGCGACGCGGCCGATCAACTCGAAGATCGCCTCGAGCTGCGGAAGCTCGCCGGAGACCCGGTGCGAGGGGAAGCCGCCGCCGACATTGAGGCGCCGGGCAGTGACGCCGGCATTGCGGCAAATCTCGGCCGCGGCACGGATATAGGCGTCCCAGGCCATCGCATCGGTGCACTGCGTGCCCGGATGGAAGGTGAGCGAGGCGACGTGGCCGCTGTCATCGACGACGCGCAGCAACTCGGCCGCCTTTTCCACCGTCGCGCCGAACTTGGCGCCGAAATTGTAAGCCGCACCCGAGACCGGCAGCTTGAAACGCACCGAGATCTCGGCGCCCGCGGGCACGATCTCGATCAGCTTCTGCAGCTCCGAATGGCTGTCGACGGAATAGGAGGTCACGCCCATCGACACGGCGTATTCGATCTCGTGCCGGGCGCGGACGGGGTTGTGGTAGTGCATGGCGGCTGTGGGGGCGAGCCGCGCGATCATCTCGATCTCGACCGGAGAGGCGACGTCGAAGCCCTCGATCCCGGCGGCGACGAGGTTCTGGATCACCATCTCGTCGGGATTCGACTTGACCGCGTAGGTCACGAGGCCCGGAAAGCCGTCGATGAACCGGCGCGCCGTCGACTGGAGGACGGCGGGCGAGAAGAACATGACCGGGTTCAGCGGCCGCTGCGTGCGAAGAAATTCGGACGGATTCGTCCAGATCGTCTTGGAAAGCCCCATCGGCCTGCTCCTGCCAACAGAGCGCAGCCACCTCTTGCCCCGGCTTGACGGGTCGGGAGACGCTTACGCGTTTCAACCAACCAGGCCAGGTGCGTATGAGCCGCCCTTTTCCTGTACGAAGTGAAGCGGATATGCGGCACAAACTGACCGATAAAAAGAGTAGATTTGTGGCGTACTCTCGTTATTATGACGAAAAGGTCAATCAAATCGCCGGTGTTGCAGAATGGACGACCTCGACCGCTCGATCCTCGGCTTTCTAGGGGCGGATGCCCGGATGTCAGTGGCGACCCTCGCCCGACGATTAAAGGTAGCGCGCTCGACGATCCAGGCGCGACTGGAACGTCTCGAATCCTCCGGCGTGATCGCCGGCTACACGGTGAAGCTCGGCGAGGCGGCGCGGCAGAACCGAATCCGGGCAACAGTGCTCCTCACGATCGAGCCGCGCGCCCAGGCCAACGTGTTGACCCGGCTGAAGGCGATCCCGGAGGTGGAGCGAATCCACACGACCTCGGGCCGGGTGGATTTTCTCCTCCAGGTCGCGGCACCCTCGACCGCGGCGCTCGACGACGTGCTCGACCAGGTCGGCGAGATGACGGGCGTCAAGGGCTCCGAAAGCCTCATTCACCTCTCGATGAAGCTCGACCGCGCCGTCTGATCTTTCGGCCTGAGGCTGAAAAGGTCGACGAAAGCCTGACCGCGCGCGATGTCGCCCGCGAAGTCGATCATCCCCTTACGGACCATGTCGGCCAATGGCTGTGCGCCATAGACCGCAGCGGCGAGCGCGTTTGTCGTGCCGGAAAGAACCAGCGACCCGCGTGGTTTCTCCACCGGCGTGACGCTGAACACGCCTTCCGCGATCGTGGTCGCGAAATTCTCCGGGCCGCAGCCGAAACCGGCCGTGGCGGTCAGGCCCCGCGCCGCCGCGCGGTCGATCATCGCGCCCATCGACAGCATCAGCGATGTCGGGCTGATGAAAAGGCGCGGTTCGTGGCCCGGCATCCCGCCCCCCCAGCGACAGAGTGCCTCGATTACCGGGCGAAGCCCCTGCCCCGCAACCGTCAACCCATAGACCTGCACGCCCGCCGGCAGCGGCAGAGTGCGCCGCGCAAGGATGCCAGCCGCCTCTAGTTCCTCCAGCCGCCGCGTCAGGATGTTCGCGCTGACGCCCGGAATACCGGCGCGAATCCCGCCGAAACGCTTCGGTCCGAGCATGAGTTCGCGCACCACCAGCAGCGCCCAGCGGTCGCCGATCAGGTCGAGCGCATGGGCCGCCAGGCAGCCCTCTTCATAGCTCTTGCGCGAGGCTTTGCCGGGTCCAATCATATTTTCGGACTCTATGGTTGTTTTTCGCAACCTATGGGGGCAACCTTGAAAAAACAATACGGGAGGATAAGCAATGAACAAATCAGTCCGGGGCACGCCCTGCTGGTACGAACTGACGACGGTGGATATCGACGCCGCTCAGGACTTCTACAAGAGCGTTGTCGGCTGGACTTGGGCCGATGCCGGAATGCCGGGCTTCGACTACCGGCTGGCAAGCTCCGAAGGTGACATGGTGGCCGGGATGATGGCACCAGTCCCGGACGGGCCGGCCGGGTCTTACTGGATGCCCTACTTCGCGGTCAAGGATTGCGACCGCACCGCCGCCGCCATCGACAAGAGCGGCGGCAGCGTGTGCAAGGCGCCCGACGATATCCCCGGCACCGGTCGGTTCGCGATTGTCACCGATCCGCAGGGCGCCATGTTCGGTATCCTCCAGCCTCTTCCGGGCGGCGCGGGCGGTGCCTTCGACCAGAAGAAGACCGGTCACGGCCACTGGCACGAGCTGATGACGTCGGACCCCAAGGCGGCGCTGGCCTTCTACGGCAAGCAGTTCGGTTGGAAGCCCGGCACCAGCATGGATATGGGCGCGATGGGCAGCTACGATATCTTCCGTCATGCCAAGGCCGATATCGGCGGCATGATGCGGCAGGCGCCGGGCATGCCCGGACCTGACCATCCGTTCTGGCTGCCCTATTTCGGCACGGACGGGATCGAGGCGGCGATCGGCCGCGTGAATGCCGCTGGCGGCAGGGTCTTGCACGGGCCGATGGAAGTTCCCGGTGGCGCCTTCATCATGGTCGGCACCGATCCGCAGGGCGCGCTCTTCGCCCTCGTCGGGCCGCGCTAGGCGACGCTTGCCATGGGGCGGAAAATGCGCTCCCCTTCCCGCATCCGGCGCGAAGGAGGACGGCGATGGAGAAGGTCAGCTTCACCCAGATGAAGGACGGCACGAAGGAGGAGTACGAATTCCTCACCGCCCATGAGATCGACCACACGATGGGTACGGCCGACCGGCTCATGACCGCGCTGGTCGAGCTCGACACCTCGCTTTCGGGCTATCGGATCACCCGCCTCGGCCATTCGCTGCAATCGGCGACGCGGGCCTGGCGCGACGGCGCGGATACCGACTGGGTTGTCGCAGCGCTCCTGCACGATATCGGCGACATTTACGCGCCCTACAATCACGACGAATACGCCGCGACAATCCTGAAGCCCTTCGTGCGCGAGCAATGCACCTGGGTGGTCCAGGCCCACGGCGATTTCCAGATGCTCTACTACGGCCACCATGTCGGCGGCGACCAGCACAAGCGCAACCGCCACCGGGGCCACCCCTATTTCGACGACTGCGCCGAGTTCTGCGAGCGCTGGGACCAGTCGAGCTTCGATCCCGATTACGACACGCTGCCGATCGACTTCTTCGCCCCGATGGTGCGAGAGGTCTTTGCCCGCAGACCCTACGACCCGAAGGTCATCCGCGCGGGCGAAAGGATACCATTGACGGATGCCCGGGCCTCAGCTGCACGCTGACGGCGTTCATCGGCGGGCCGCCACCGGAATGGCGACATCGCGGACTTTGCTGGCATTGAACAATTGTTGTAGAGTGCAACATATCGACGACGAGGTAGCGGAATGGCGCAGTTTCGATACATCGTACATGACGTCGATGCGGCAGTAGAGTTCTATACCGCTATGCTAGGCTTCGACATCATTGAGCAGTACGGTCCGGCGATGGCGATCCTTAACAAAGGTGATCTTGATCTTTGGGTGGCTGGGCCTCCCGCTTCAGCATCTAAGCCAATGCCAGATGGGTCCCGTCCAGCACCTGGTGGTTGGAGCCGCATCGTTATTTCCGTGGAAGATATCGAACAGCTTTCGAGCGAGCTTAAAGGACGAGGCGTCGTATTTCGGAACGAAATCGTTGTTGGGCCCGGCGGTAAGCAGATTCTTTGTGCCGACCCATCTGGAAATATTGTCGAGCTTTTTGAACCTGCTTGACCTGGGCGAGGCGGCCTTTCGCCATGTCATTTTGGGCTCGAAGCAGCCCTTCAAGATCGCGATGTGCCCCGGTCCGATCCTAACCCAGAAGCTTCAGCCGCCGGAACAGCCATATCTGCAAGGCGCAGATTGCAAGGAGCAACCCGCAAACGGCCCAGAACGCCCAGGGCACGCGTTCCCCCGGAATGCCCCCCACATTGATCCCCAGAAGCCCCGTCACAAGTCCCAAGGGAAGGAAGATCGCGGCCACCACCGACAGGACAAGCATCTGCCGGTTCATCGCCTCGGCCCGGAAATCGACGACCTGGTCGCGCACAACCTGCGCCCGGTCGCGGATCGCATCCAGCTCCTCGGCGAGCCGCGTCACCCGCTCCGTCGCCTCGCGGATCCGACTGCGGTCGCGTTGGCCAAGCCAGTCGAGATCCTCGATCTCCAGCGTCGACAACGCATCGCGCTGCGGAAACATGAACCGGCGCAGGACCGACGACACCCGGCGGATATCGGCCAGTTCGCCCCGCAATTCCGGCGGCGCCTCCGTCGTCACCTGGTCCTCCAGATCGTCGAGCCGCTCGTTCAGCCGCGCCACCACCGGCTCCGCCCGGTCGGCGAGCCGCAGCGCCATCCGCGCGATGAGGTCGCCCGGCGTCGTCGGCCCGTGACCATTGCGCAACCCCTCCATCACATCGTCGAGCGCGGAAAGCGGCCGGCGATGCGATGACACGACCAGCCCCGGCATCACGCAGAGCCGCAAGGACACCATGTCCTCAGGCTCCGCACCGGGGTTGAGGTTCACGCCGCGCAGGTTGATCAGCACCATCTCGCCATGAACTGTGCAGCGCGGCCGAGTCTCCTCGGCCGTCAGCGCCTCGCGCGCGATCGGGTCGAGCCCGGCCCGGTCGAGCCAGGCGATCCCCGCCTCGCTGGAGAAATCGACATTCACCCAGACGAACTCCGCCTCCCCCGGCACCGTCCGCTCGATGGCGGCATCGGCCTCATGGACATGGCCGCTGCCATCCATCAAGAACGCCCTCACTTCCGACATGCCGATCCCTTTCGCCGCTCCTCGTATCGGATGACAGAGTGCGCGGGCGGCGCGGCCTTGTCACGCCCTTCCCGCAGCACCTCCCCTTTCCCTCCGCCCGGCGCCGACGGCAGCGCGGTTCAGCACGAACTGGCCGAAAAGGCCAGCAAGATCAGAAGCGTCAGGCAGAAGATCCGCATGTGCCCTTCCAGTCCGCCGCATCCCCGGCGGCAATCGCGCTGGCTTGCCATCAGCGGAACTATCGGGTCCCTATGCCGTTGTCCCGGGAGGCCGACAATGCTGAACGCCCTGATCCTTCTTGCCGGCCTCGCCACCGCGGGCCTCATGCTCTGGCCGCCGCTGGCCCGGTCCAGTCTCTGGCGCGCGACGATCACGCCGCTCGCCTCGATCATCGGGTCGGGGTTTCTCGTCCTCGGACCGATTCTCGAACACAGCTACGGCTATTCCGCCCCCCTTGTGATGGCCGCGCTCTGCGCCGGCGCTTACGCCTTCGGCAACGCGATCCGCTACAACATCACCATGCGGATGGAGGGTCCGCACAGCCGCTCGCCCGCCGAGGAACGGCTTGAGGCCGTCGCCTCCTGGGCGCTCGCCTTCGCCTACATCATCTCGGTCGCCTATTACCTCAACCTCTTCGGCGCCTTCGCCGTCAACCTCACATCCTTCGATGGCGCAGCGAACGGCCGCCTCGTCACCACCGCCGTCTTCGCCGTGATCCTTCTGACCGGCTGGACCAAGGGCTTCCAAGCTCTCGAACGGATGGAACAGGTTTCGGTCGGCATCAAGCTCGCGATCATCGCCGCGATGATCGCGGGGCTCGCTTTCTACTTCGCCGGCAAACTGAACGACGGCGGCCTGGTCTTCGACCCGCCCACGCTGACCGGCTGGCCCGCGCTGACGCTCGCCTTCGGCCTCATCGTCACCGTGCAGGGGTTCGAGACCGCCCGCTACCTCGGCGCAGACTACGACGCGAAGACCCGCCGTCGCGCGATGGGGATCGCCCAGGCACTCTCCACGGCGATCTACATGGTCTATATCGGCCTGATCGCCTATCTCTTCACTCCGGACGAGGCGGAGTTGTCCGAAACGGCGATCATCGACATGATGCGGATCGTGGCCCCGATCCTGCCCGGCCTCCTCGTCGCTGCCGCGCTCGCCGCCCAGTTCTCCGCCGCCGTTGCCGATACCGGCGGCGCGGGCGGTCTGATCGAGGAACTGACCAAAGGCAAGGTCAAGATCCGCATGGCCTACGCGACCCTCGTCGCGCTTGGCGTGGCCCTCACCTGGGCTTCCGACATCTTCTCGATCATCGCCTATGCCTCCCGCGCCTTCGCCGTCTACTACGCGCTTCAGGCCGCCATCGCCGCCGTCGCCGCGCACCGGCACGAAAAGGCCACGCTCCGCGCCACCCTCTATGCCGCGCTCTCCGCATTCGGCTTTGTCATCGCGATCTTCGGCACCCCCGCCGAATAGCCCGCCCCTTCCCCTCGCTCCGCCCATTCGCTAAGGGAAACCCGACCAAGGACGGGACACGAGCGATGGAAAAGACCTTCAACGCCGCCGAGGCGGAACAGCGCCTCTATGAGGCCTGGGAAAAGGCCGGGGCCTTCAAGGCGGGCGCGAATGCCGAAGCCGGGGGCAGAAACCTTCTGCATCATGATCCCGCCGCCGAACGTGACGGGCTCTCTCCACATGGGTCACGCCTTCAACAACACGCTGCAGGACATCCTCGTCCGCTGGCACCGGATGCGGGGGCATCGACACGCTCTGGCAGCCCGGTCAGGACCATGCCGGCATCGCGACCCAGATGGTCGTCGAACGCGAGCTGGCCAAAACCAACCGCCGCCGCACCGATATGAGCCGCGAGGAATTCACCGCGCTCGTCTGGGAGCAGAAGCAGAAATCCGGCGACACCATCATCGACCAGCTGAAGCGCCTCGGCGCCTCCTGCGACTGGTCGCCGCAACGCCTTCACCATGTCCGGCGCCCCGAACGCGCCCGCGGGCGAAGAGGGCAATTTCCACGATGCCGTCATCAAGGTCTTCGTGGAGATGTACAATCACAAGGACAAGGACGGAAACCCGGACCCCTGATCTACCGCGGCAAGCGCCTCGTCAACTGGGACCCGCATTTCGAGACCGCGATCTCCGACCTCGAGGTCGAGCAGATCGAGGTGCAGGGCCAGATGTGGCACTTCAAATACCCGCTCGCCGGCGGCGAGACCTATGAGTATGTCGAGAAGGACGAGGACGGCAACGTCACCCTGCGCGAGACGCGCGACTATATCTCCATCGCCACGACCCGGCCCGAGACGATGCTCGGCGACGGCGCCGTCGCGGTTCATCCGTCGGATGAGCGTTACGCGCCCATCGTCGGCAAGCTCTGCGAAATTCCGGTGGGGCCGAAGGAACACCGCCGCCTGATCCCGATCATCACCGACGAATACCCCGACCCGACCTTCGGCAGCGGAGCGGTCAAGATCACCGGCGCGCATGACTTCAACGACTACGGCGTGGCCAAGCGCAACGACATCCCCTGCTACCGGCTGATGGACACCAAGGCCGCGATGCGCGCCGATGGTGCCCCCTACGAGGAGGCCGCCGCCATCGCGATGGAGGTCGCCAAGGGCAAGCGGACGCTGACCGAGGCCGAGACCGACGCGCTCAACCTCGTCCCCGACGACCTGCGCGGCCTCGACCGCTACGAGGCGCGCAAGCGCGTGATCGACCAGATCACGTCGAGGGGCTGGCCGTCACCGTCCTCGACAAAGTCCATCGACAAGGAAACCGGCGCCGAGCACCTCGAACGCATTCCGCTTGGTCGAACAGAACAAGATGATGCAGCCGCATGGCGACCGCTCGAAGGTGGTCATCGAGCCGATGCTGACCGACCAGTGGTTCGTCGACACCGCCAAGATCGTCGAGCCCGGCGCTGGAGGCCGTCCGCGACGGCATGGCGGCGCAGGAGGCCGGCACCTTCGACGAAAAGGCCGGCTACACCCGCATCCTGCCCGAACGCGACGCCAAGACCTATTTCCACTGGCTGGAGAACATCGAGCCCTGGTGCATCTCCCGCCAGCTCTGGTGGGGGCACCAGATCCCGGTGTGGTATGCGTTTGTGCCAACGCAATCCAGACGGCGTTCGTGAGTCTGGAGCGCAAGTACCGCAAACGCATGGAGCGGTTCAAGCTGGGAGATTCCGAGTCTGAAGAGAGCTCGACGACTATCCAGACTTCGAAACGCTGCAAGTCTGCGCGGCGAACCAAGACGTGGCCGAACACGACATCAAGCGAAAGATCGCCTATTCAGTCAGCTTGAACTTCGGGGATGGACTGAGTCACTAGAGCGCGAACGCTATGATGCTTTCAAGGCGTGGGGCGTTCCGAAGTCCGATAGCGACCCAACCGAAAGTCTATCCGTCTAACGCGACCCCGACGTCCTCGACACCTGGTTCTCCTCCGGCCTCTGGCCCATCGGCACGCTCGGCTGGCCCGAGGAGACCGAGGAGCTGAAGAAATACTTCCCGACCGACGTCCTCGTCACCGGCTTCGACATCATCTTCTTCTGGGTCGCCCGGATGATGATGATGCAGCTTGCGGTCGTCGATCAGGTCCCCTTCCACACCGTCTATGTCCACGCCCTCGTCCGCGACGAGAAGGGCCGCAAGATGTCGAAGTCGCTCGGCAACGTCATCGACCCCTTGCGACCTCATCGACGAATACGGCGCCGATGCCGTCCGCTTCACGTTGACCGCGATGGCCGCGATGGGCCGCGACCTGAAGCTCTCGAAGGACCGCATCGCCGGCTACCGCAACTTCACCACGAAGCTCTGGAACGCCACCCGCTTCGCCGAAATGAACGGCGCCCTCTGCCGGACGCTGTCGGCGACGGATGCGGTACGGAAACCCGACGCAAGCCATACCGTCAACCGCTGGATCATCGGAGAGACCGCCCGCGCCCGCCTCGCCGTCGACGAAGCGCTCGAGAACTTCCGCTTCAACGACGCCGCGAACGGGCTCTACGCCTTCGTCTGGGGCAAGGTCTGCGACTGGTATGTCGAGTTCTGCCAAACCCCTGATGGACGGCGAACGATGCCGAGGAAACCCGGCGACGATGGCCTGGGTCCTCGACCAGTGCTTACATCCTCCTCCACCCGATCATGCCCTTCATCACCGAAGAACTCTGGGCCCTGACCGGCGACCGCGCGAAGATGCTCGTCCATGCCGACTGGCCGGAATACGGGGCCGAACTCATTGACGAAAATGCCGACCGCGAGATGAACTGGGTGATCGCCCTCATCGCCGAAATCCGCTCCGCCCGCGCAGAGATGCACGTGCCCGCCGGCCTCGAAGCTCCCCATCGTGCATGACCGCGATGGACGAGAAGGGCCGCGCCGCCTGGGCCGACAACGAGCCATGATTCACCCGGCTCGCCCGCCTCGACGGCATGACCGAGGGCAAGTCCCCCAAGGGCGCCATCACCGTCGCCGTCGAAGGCGGCAGCCTTCGCCATCCCGCTCGAAGGCGTCATCGACATCGCCGAGGAAAAGGCCCGCCTTTCCAAGGCGTTGGAGAAGCTCGAGAAGGATCTGGACGGGCCTTCGCGGGCCGCCTCTACAACCCTAAATTCGTCGAAAGCGCCCCCGAGGACATCGTCGAGGAAACCCGCGAAAAGCTCGCACTCGGCGAAGACGAGGCCGCGAAACTGAACGCCGCGCTGAAACGACTTGCCGATATCGGCTGACCTTTCTTCTTGGCCGAAATACTCTCGGGGGTCCGGGGGCAGACAGCCCCCGGCCTCGCCACCAGAGCAGAGGCGAACATGACCGGACCGCGCTACACGCAACTCGTCGAAAGCCTGCCCGCCACCGTCCCCTTCGTCGGGCCGGAAACCCAGGAACGCGCCCGCGGCCGCCCCTTCGCCGCCCGGCTCGGCGCCAACGAAAGCGTCTTCGGCCCCTCGCCGAAGGCCATCGAGGCCATGGCCAGGGCCGCGCAGGACGTCTGGATGTACGGCGATCCGGAGAACCACGACCTGCGCGAGGCACTCGCCGCCCATCACGGCATCGGGCCCGAAAATATCGTTGTCGGCGAAGGCATTGACGGGCTTCTGGGCTATCTCGCCCGCCTGCTCGTCGGCCCCGGCGACGCGGTCGTGACCTCGGACGGTGCCTATCCGACCTTCAATTTCCACGTCGCGGGCTTCGGCGGCACGCTCCACAAGGTGCCCTACAAAGGCGACCACGAAGACCCCGAGGCGCTCGTCGCGAAAGCCGTCGAGACCGGGGCGAAGCTGATCTACCTCGCCAATCCCGACAATCCGATGGGCTCGTGGCATGGGGCCGAGACGATCTCAGCGCATGATCGACAGCGATGCCCGATGGCTGCCTTCTGGTCCTCGACGAGGCCTATATCGACCTCGCCCCCGACGGCACGGCGCCGGCGATCGACCCTGCCGATCCGCGCGTGATCCGGATGCGCACCTTTTCGAAGGGGTACGGCATGGCCGGCGCCCGGGTCGGCTATGCGATCGGCGACGCCGCCCTCGTCACCGCCTTCAACAAGATCCGCAACCATTTCGGCATGTGCCGAATCGCGCAGGCCGGCGCGCTCGCAGCGCTGGCCGATCAGGCTTATCTGCTCAGATGTGCGCGCACGGGTCGAGGGCGCCCGGCGCGAACTTGGCCATATCGCCCGGCTGAACGGCCTCACCCCCCTGCCCTCGGCGACGAATTTCGTGACGATGGATTGCGGCGCGGACGGCGTTTTCGCGCGGAAGGTGCTGACCGAGCTTGTGGCCCGCGACATCTTCGTGCGTATGCCCTTCGTCGCCCCGCACGACCGCTGCATCCGCGTCAGCTGCGGACGTGTGCAGGACCTCACCCTCTTCGCCACTGTCCTGCCCGACGCACTCGCCGCCGCGCGGGGCTGAGATGACGGGGTAAGTCGGATTTCAACCCACCCTAAGCGGCCCCGGCAATCGCCTCTGCCGCCGCGTCGAGCGCGCCCGGCCCGTGCGGGATCTGCAAGGTCCGCATTCCGGCCTCCATCACCGACAGGACGCCAAGCGTCATGTGCGCGTTCACATGGCCCATATGCGCGACCCTGAGGAAATCGCCGTAGGCGGGGTCCGACGGCTCCGCCATGCCAAGGCCGATGCCGAGCGTCACGCCCGCTTCTTCCTCGCACCAGGCGCGAAGCCGCGCGGCACCGCCACCGCCGATCCGCGCCGCTGTCACCGAAGTGCCGCGACTGGCCGGATCCGCGATGTTGAGCGCGACGTCGCCCGCCGTCCCCCAAGCGCCGAACGCCGCCCAGACCGCGCCGGCAAGCGCCCGGTGCCGCGCCCAGGCGGCCTCCAGCCCCTCTTCGTCGAGAAGCATCGTCAGGGCCTCGCGCAGGCCGAAAAGATGATGGGTGGGCGCTGTGCCGCAAAAGAGCTGCCAGTATTCGGACGGAAAGGCGCGCGGCTCCCAGTCCCAGTAGGGAGTGCGCAGGTCCGAGACGCGGCAGGCCTCGCGCGCCTTGTCGGAAAACCAGACGAAACCGAGACCGGGCGGCGTCATCAGACCCTTCTGGCTTGCCGCGACCAGAACGTCGATGCCCCATTCGTCCATGTGCAGGGGATCGCAGGCGAGCGAGGCGATGGCATCGACGACCAGAAGCGCTGGATGCCCGGTCGCATCCATCGCGGCCCGGATCGCGGCGATGTCGTTCCTGACCGAGGTCGCGGTATCGACATGCGTCACCAGCACCGCCCTGATCTCGCGCGCCGCGTCTGCACCGAGAGCCTCGGCAATCCGCGCCGGATCCGCGGGCGCTTTACGGCCAAACTCGAGCCGGTCGACCCGCACCCCCATCCGCTCGACCGCATTCGCCCAGCTCGTGCCGAATTGCCCGGTCACCGCGACGAGCGCCCGGTCGCCGCGGGAAAAGAGGTTCGCGTTCGCCGCCTCCCAGGCGCCGTGGCCGTTGCCGATGTAGATCGCCACATGCGCCGTTGTCCGCGCCACGCGGCGCAGATCGGCGACGATCGAGGCGGTCATGTCGTGCAGCGGGCCACCGTAGATGTTCGGAGCAGCCCGGTGCATCGCGGAGAGCACGCGGTCGGGCATCACCGAGGGTCCGGGGATGGCAAGATAAGGGCGGCCCTGGCGCAGACTCATGTCGGTTCTCCTGTCCGTGGCCAAGGCGTAGGGCGAGGCCGAGGGAAGGTCAATCGCCCGCACTCCCCTGCCCGCTCGCCTTGCCAGTCCCGCCGCTTTCGGGCTAGATCGGCCCGATCTGCGGCGCCAAAGCCGCGCTGAGCGAAAGCCCGCCCTTGCCCCCTCCCGGCGCTCCCTCCGATCCCAAGGCGGATGCCTATTCGTCCCGAAAGCTGCTCGGGCGGCTCTGGCGCGGCTATCTTTCTCCGCACAAGTGGACGATGGCGGTGGCCGGGGTCTTTATGGTGATAGAGGGCTCGACCCTCGCCGCCTTGTCATGGATGCTGAAGCCGCTCTTCGACCGCGTCTTCGTCGCCGGCGATGCCGGCGCGATCTGGTGGGTCGGGGGCGCGATCCTGTCGCTCTTCGTGATCCGGGCCGTGACGCTGATCGTCAACCGGTCGCTGCTGACCCGGGTGGCGATGAAGACCTCGACCACGATGCAGGCCGATCTGCTTGCCCATGTCCTGACGCTCGACGGGGCGTTCTTCCAGTCCAATTCGCCCGGCGCGCTGATCGAGCGGGTCCAGGGCGACACGATCGCGGTGCAAAGCGTCTGGCAACTTCTGATCACCGGCATCGGCCGCGACGCGGTGGCGCTCGCCTCGCTCTTCGGCGTAGCGTTTGCCATAGATCCGAGCTGGACGCTGACCGCGCTCATCGGCGCGCCGCTCCTGATCCTGCCCTCGCACGCTGTGCAGCGCTATATCCGGCGCAAGACCAGTCATGTCCGGGGCGAGGCGGCAAAACGCGCGACCCGGCTCGACGAGATCTTCCACGGGATCACGGCGGTGAAGCTGAACCGGATGGAGGATTACCAACTCTCGCGCTTCCGCCACATCGTCGACCGCATCGTCCGGGCCGAGGTCAAGACGGCGGCGAGCCGCGCCACAATCCCGGCGCTCATAGACATCGTCACCGGGCTCGGCTTTTTCGGCGTCCTCCTTCTCGCGGGCCCCGAGATCACCCGGGGCGAGCGCAGCGTCGGTGAGTTCATGTCCTTCTTCACCGCGATGTCGCTCGCCTTCCAGCCATTGCGCCGGCTCGGCGACATGGCCGGCACCTGGCAGATCGCGGCGGCGAGCCTCGAACGACTCTACCGCCTCTTCGATACGAAACCTGCCATCGCCCGCGTCGCCGATCCGGTCACGGTGCCGCCCGCCGCGACCGGCATCCGCTTCGACGGCGTACGGCTCTCCTACGGCGAGAACGCCGTGCTGCGGGGGCTGACCTTCACCGCCGAGCCGGGACAGACCACGGCAATCGTCGGCCCCTCCGGCGCCGGCAAGTCCACGGTCTTCAACCTCCTGACGCGGATGGTCGATCCGGAAGCCGGCCGCATCACCATCGGCGGCACGGAGATCGGCGCGTTCGACCTTGCGACGCTCCGCGACCTCTTTTCCGTCGTCACCCAGGACGCGACGCTCTTCGACGAGACGATCCGCGAGAACGTGCTTCTCGGCCGGGCCGACGTGCCCGAGGCCGAGCTTAGGGCGGCGTTGGACGCCGCCCATGTCAACGCCTTCGCCGATACCTTGCCCCAAGGGCTCGAAACACCCGCCGGTCCGCGCGGCTCGGGCCTTTCGGGCGGCCAGCGTCAGCGCATCGCCATCGCCCGCGCACTTTTGCGCAACGCCCCCATCCTCCTGATGGACGAGGCGACCTCGGCTCTTGACGCCGCGAGCGAAGCGCTGGTGCAGGATGCGCTTGACCGCCTCAGCAAGGGGCGCACGACGCTGGTGATCGCCCACCGGCTGGCGACGGTGCGGGGGGCGGACAAAATCGTGGTGATGGATCGCGGCCAGGTTGTCGAGGAGGGCACGCACGGTTCGCTCATCGTGCGGAACGGCCTTTACGCGGGGCTTTGCCGTCTGCAATTCTCAGACGGAACCGAGACCGCGGAGGAGGCAGGCAGATGACGACCGCCGGGGAAGCCGCTCCTGACCGGACAGTCTTCGCCGTCTCGGGCGCCGACCGCGTGACCTTCCTGCAGGGACTCGTGACCAACGATCTCGGCAATCTCGGCGACGGGCTGGTCTACGCGGCGCTGCTGACGGCGCAGGGCAAATACCTGGCCGATTTCTTCCTGGTTCCCCAGGGCGATGCAATCCTCATCGACGCGAAGGCGGAGCAGGCCGATGCGTTGGCCCGCCGGTTGTCGATGTACCGGCTCCGGGCTGCGGTTACGATTGCGCCAACGGACATCCATGTCTGCAGAGGGCTCGGCCCCGCGCCCGACGGCGCCTTCGCCGACCCCCGGCACCCGGCCCTCGGCTGGCGGTCCTACGGGACTGGAACGGGTGGCGCGCCCGGAATCGACTGGGACGCGATCCGGGTCGCGCACGGCATCCCCGAGGCCGGGATCGAGCTCATCCCGGACGAGACCTATATCCTCGAGGCCGGGTTCGAGCGGCTCAACGGCGTCGATTTTCGCAAGGGCTGCTATGTCGGCCAGGAAGTCACCGCGCGGATGAAACACAAGACTGAGTTGCGCAAGGGTTTCGTGACGGTGGCGATCGAGGGATCGGCGCCGGTCGGGACCGAGGTCCTTGCCGGCGGGAAACCGGCCGGCCGGGTCTTCACCCAATCCGGCGGCCGGGCGATTGCCTGGCTCCGCTTCGATCGGCTGGGGGGCAACATGACGGCCGGCGACGCCCGCCTGCACGCCCTCGGCGACGACGAGCCGGACGGCGGTTCGGCGTCCTGACCTCAGGCGCGCTCGGAATATTCCATGAATTCGGTGTGGACGACGATGTCCTCGCCCTCGCCGATGAAAGGCGGCACCATGATCCGGACACCGTTGTCGAGGATCGCCGGCTTGTAGCTGTTCGCCGCCGTCTGACCCTTCACGACCGGCTCGGTCTCCACGACCTTGCAGACCACCTTCTGCGGCAACTGGACGCTCAGCGCCTCGTCGCCGTAATACTCGATCGTCGCCGTCATCCCGTCCTGCAGGAACGGCCGGCGGTCGCCGAGGAACTCGGCGTCAATCTCGATCTGCTCGAAGGTTTCGCTGTCCATGAATACGAGCCGGCCGTCGGTCTCGTAGAGGAACTGCTGGTCCTTCTGCTCCAGACGCACTTGCTCTACCTTGTCTTCCGAGCGGAAGCGTTCGTTGAGCTTGCGGCCGTCGCGAAGGTTCTTCAGCTCGACCTGGGCGAAGGCTCCGCCCTTGCCCGGCTTCACATGGCTGACCTTCACGGCCGCCCAGAGGCCGCCGTCATGCTCCAGCACCTTGCCGGGGCGGATTTCGTTGCCGTTGATCTTGGGCATTGGACAAAACCTTGTCGAAAGGTTGAATGGATTTGGGCCGCACCTATATATTGCCGGCTAGTGGCTGACAAGCTCACTAGATACGGTAGTCCTCAGGACGAGCTATGCTGTCAGCGCATGGCAGTCATTCGCAAAGAGGCATACCGAATCAGGGGCGAAAGGCCTTAGACAGCGGAACGCCGGTAAACGCAAGAGCAATAAGAACGGACTAGAATATGCGCGATTTCGTTGACGGCACCGCATTCAACTACGAGCAAGGGCAAAGGTCGCGCAAGCTTTTCGCGGCAGTGGTCCTCGCAGCATTGGACGATGCGATTGCCGATGACAAGAAGTACGGCAACGGGCCCGAGCAGATTGCCCGTTGGGCGCGGTCGCGTGACGGCCGCGAGGTTCTGTCCTGCGCCGGGATCGACCCCAATGAGCGGGTCGTGAAGGGGTTGATGGAGTTCGTGGGCAAGGGGGTTCGCACCTCTGTCGCGCTGTCGCGCGAGGAAAGCGAGCGTCGCCACGCCGCGGAAGAAGCCGAGGCCGCCTGACGCGGCCCCAGGGCAGCTCCCGATTTCGCATCGACGCCGATGAAAAACGCGCCCGATCAGGGCGCGTTTTCCGTTTGCGTGACCCGGACGGTGACGAGGCTTGCCACCGCCGCGCGATCAATCCAGTTGTCGACTTTCGAGCGCCCGGTTGATCTCGCGCCGGACGAGCATGCGCACGTTGCGGGTGATCCGCTCGCCAAGCGGCCCCTGCAACTCATCGCGGATGATCTCGGCAACAAGGTCGCGCAGCATATCCATGTCGATGACTGCCTCATCGCCGGCACTGAAGAGCCCGACGGCGTCATCGTCGTCGCCGTCCACATCGGACTCGGCCTCGGCGTCCGGTCCGGCGTGAATGAGCGGCTCGGCCTCCGGCGCGTCGTCGCGCTCCCAGCGCTCCGGGCCGCCCGGGACCGCGTCCGCGGCCGTCAGGGTCAGCCGTCGCACCACGCTGTTCGCGACGGGCGCCGCCGCCTCCACCGGCTGCGCGGAGCGCAAGCCGCTGCCGTGGACGAAAGCCGGAATCGGGTGGGCGGGCTCATCGGAGCCGTCATCCTCGCTCTCTTCCGGCATCTCCACGTCGTTGTCTTCGGCGAGTTCCGCCGTTTCCTCCATCACATCCTCGGGCTCGGCGCTGGCCACACCCTCGTCTTGGGCCGGCACGGCGGGCGCCTCCGTTTCCATGAGATCCTCCGGCTGATCAACCGCCGCCGCCGTGGCTTCACCCGGCGTGTCGTCGTCGGCGTCCGCCGCATCGTCCAGTTCGGGCGTGGCGGGCGCCGATCGGCTCCGCAGGTCGCCGGACGTCACCGGTTGCGCAAGTTCCGCGCTTTCCTCCTCGGCCGCCTCGTCGACGGCGAACCCGTCCTCGAATGCGTCCTCGAGGGCGGCGTCCGGCGTCATTCCCTTCGCGACCTCGCTACCATCGGGCTCGAACTCGCCGCCGATCCCTGCCACCGCGGCCTCAAGCTCAGCGATCGTGTCTTCAAGCGATTGCGAGTCGGCCGCCTCGGCGGCGCTGTCGGTGTCCCAGTCGCGCAAAAGCGCATCGCCGTCCGGCAGGGCGATGTCTGCTTCAGGCAGGCGTTCGGCCTCGTCGAAGACACCGTCTCCGGCGACGCTCTGGCGCAGCGTATCCTCGCCCTTCGGCAGGACATCCGCCTTCTCGTCCGGCTCGGTGACCCTCAGGGCGTCGGTCAGGACGAGCTTGCTTTTCGCTGCGGCTCCGGGCCGCGCGTCGGACTCCTCGTCCCCACGCCCGCCCGCGTTATCCTCCACGGGCGCTTTCTCCGGCTGGGGCTTGTGCCGGCTGTCCTCCGACACCAAGCGCCGGATCGAGGACAGGACATCCTGAATTTCCAAGTTCGTCAGGGGGTCAGACATGGGCAATCCTCAACCGGTCGGGCCTCAGTGTAAGGCGCCCCGGTCTGGCCCACAACCGATCAGACGCACTCAATTCCTCCCGATGGCCTGAAGAACGCGGTCGAGGCTCTTGCCCTGCACCGAGGTCACGGGCGCATCCTTGACGGCGTTGTAGTAGGCCTCGGGATCATAGGTCGGGATGCCGAGGCTCAGGTGATCGGCCGTCAGCAGACCCATAGACGCCAAAAGTGAATAGTTCGCTACCTGCAGGTTGGCCTCGGCCGTGATCTTCGTCGCGCGGGCATCCAGAAGTTCCTGTTCGGCGTCGAGCACGTCGAGCGTCGTGCGGGCGCCGAGCTTAGCCTCTTCCCGCACACCATCATAGGCGATGGTCGCGGCTTCGATCTGGCGTTCCGTTGCGGAGATCTGGGCGCGGGCGACCTCGATATCGGCCCAGGCATTGCCGACGCCCTGGGTAATCGTCACGCTCGACTGCAGAAGCGTCGCCCGCGAAGCGTCGCGGCCCGCGATCGCCTTGCGGTGCGCGGCCGACAGCGCGCCGCCCGAGAAGATCGTCTGGCTAAGCTCGATACCTATGGCGGAGCTGTCCGTACCGCCCTCGTTCTTGGTCATGGCCGCGCTGCCGGTCAGCTCCGGCATCCGCTCGGCCGCGGCGAGCGAGATCTGGATGTCGGAAACCTTGGCCTGATGCTGGGCCTGAAGGATCGCCGGATGACTGCGCTGCGCGACCGACCGCGCCTCGTCGAGCGATTTCGGCAGAGCCGGCGCCCGCGGCGCCAAAGCCAGCGGTCCGGGATAGTGACCGGTCGCGGCCTTGTAGCTTTCGCGGGAGGCGGCGAGTTGTCCCTCGGCCGCGGCGAGCGAGGCCCGCGCGGCGGCGAGTCGCGCCTCGGCCTGGGCAACGTCGGTGCGCGTCACCTCGCCCACGTCGAACTGGTCCTGCGTCGCGCGCACGAACTCGCCCACAACCCGCACGGAGTTTTCGTTGATCGAGACGTTCTCGACTGCGCTGCGCACGCCGAAATAGGCCTGGACCGCGCCGAGAAGCACGCTCTGCTCGACCCCGACCAGCGCCTGCCGTGTCGCCAGAACCGATTCCTTGGCGATGTCGATACCGAGCTGCGAGCGCCCGAAATCGTAGAGCATCACCTGCCCCTGCAGGCTGAGCGAGGTCGAGATGCCGTTCGATGTCGAGTTGTCGACGAGCGTGCTGCTGGCCACCCATTGCAGCACCGGCCGTAACGCGGCGACCGCGCCCGCCACATCCTCGTCGGCGGCGCGGAGGACCGCGCGGTTCTGCTCGAGCAGGTTCGAATTCTTGTAGGCCGAGATCAGCGCGTCGGCCAGCGTCTCGGCCCGCGCGGGAAGGCCGGAAAGGAGCGTCGCGGCACAGAGCAGCACGGCGAAAAGGCCTTTGGGCGGGAACATGGTCATCTGTTGTTTCCTTCGTAATCGTCCTGAGGACCGGCCGCGCGCCGCCCTGCCGGGATCAGAGCGTAAAGCCCCGCCCGATCTCGAAGCCGGGCAGGACCGGCGCCGAGGCGTTGAATGCAAATCGCCAGGTCACCGCGCCGTCGACCTTGTGGCCGATCCGGCAGAGGCCGAGCACCCCTTCCATGAAGAGACAGGCGATGCGTCCGCCGTCCTTGAGTTGCGCCAGGATCGCCTCGGGCACCTGTTCGGCCGCGCCCTCGATCACGATCGCGTCGTAGGGGCCATGCTTCGCCGCCCCCGCCGCCAGCGGCCCCTCGATCACCGCCGCGTTATCGACGCCTTCCGTGGAAAGTCGCGCCTGCGCCTGCGCCGCCAGGCTTGCATCTTCTTCCACGGCGACAACCGCTTCGGCCATCCGGGCGATGACAGCGGTCGAATAGCCCATCCCGCAGCCGATATCGAGCACCATATCCGTGGGCCGAATATCGAGCGCGTCGAGCATCTTGGCCAGAGTCCGCGCCTCCAGCATCACCCGGCCGCCGCCGAGGGCGAGATTGCCGCCGACATAGGCCGCCTCGCGCTGGCCGCCAGGCACGAACGCCTCGCGCGGGACGCTCAGCATCGCGTCGATGATCGGGAATTTCGTCACATCGCTGGGGCGAACCTGGGTATCGACCATCATCGTGCGGCGGGCGGCGAAATCGGTCATCGACTGAACTCTTCGGTCTGGTTTCCAGTTGCAAATCGTCTTGCCACAGAAACCCGGGGGGGGCAACGGGACAACGCGCCGCGCGCGCACCCCGGAATGGGTTGCGCAGCATTTTTCCTTGGTATATTCCCGCCCCACCTCCGGCGGGTTGGCGGAGAGGTTACGCAGCGGATTGCAAATCCGTGTAGACCGGTTCGATTCCGGTACCCGCCTCCAGGCCCTCCCTTTTTGCGTCCTCATGCGTCCCGATCACGGGAAAAATACAATCAATTCAATCTTAGCACGGTATCGTGGATTTCATGCGTCCCGATGCGTCCCACTTGTGCGGGTATCAAATCGGGTAGTTTCAAACTACCCGATACCCGCAGGAGGGAACCACAGGCCACTGTCCGATGCCGCCTGCCGCAGCGCCAAGCCCGACTCGTCCGGCAAACCCCGCAAGCTAACTGATGGCGGCGGCCTCTATCTTCACGTCGCACCGGGCGGCGGAAAACTCTGGCGGATGCGCTACCGCTTTGCCGGAAAGGAGAAGCTGCTTTCGTTTGGACCCTACCCCTCGGTAACGCTCGCCGGCGCGCGGGCGCTGCGGGACAAGGCGAAGCGGGCAATGGTGGAAGGGCGCGACCCCGGCGCCGACAACAAGGCCGCGATGACCGCACCCGCCGGCGAGACGCTTGAAGCGGTGGCCCGCGAATGGATACGGGCGCAGTCCGCAACTTGGACCTTCGCCGATTCCGCCCGCATCCTCTCGCGCTTCGAACGCGACGTGTTCCCGGCGATCGGAGCAAAGTCGGTGGCCGATCTGACCGCCGCTGAAGTGCTAGCCATGCTGCGCCCCATTGAAGATCGAGCACCAGACATTGCCGGGCGCATCCGGCAGACAATGGGTGCAGTCATGCGCTACGCGGTGGCGACGGGGCGGGCGCCGCGCGACCCGGTGAGCGATCTGCGCGGGGCGTTGAAGCCAAGCCCCGGCGTCAAGCACATGGCGGCCCTAAAGGCCGGGGAGCTGCCCGACTTCATCGCTCGCGAGCACCTGGTCAAGTGATGCGGGCGGCGACCCGGAATTTCCGAGGTTCGATGCCCCGCCGCGTGGAGGTATCACCGCGTGGTATTCGATGCGCCTGGCAGCCCTTGGCGAGGACCGCGAAGACGGGTTTGATCTGAGCCCGGCGAACGCCTTGGAGGCATATGACGCGCGGGATGCGGATCGTTGCGAGACTTGGCGTCGTCGGTTCGGTTGAACGGCCCGATGCCGGTCCCGCATCGCCTGCATTCTCGTCGCGCGTCCGGCTTCCGATCCTGCCCCCTGAGGTCAGCTAAGCTGACGAAATCGGTCCGCTCTATATCAATGGCAAGACCGCCATTTCACGTGTGAAAGGTACGAACCTGCGTCACACCGCCTGTCCCGCAGCCCAGCCCGAGGACCAGGCCCACTGGAAGTTGTAGCCGCCGAGCCATCCGGTGACGTCCACCGCCTCGCCAATGAAGTAGAGCCCCGGCACCCTCCGCGCCGCCATCGTCCGCGCGTCGAGCCCGTCAGTGTCGATCCCGCCGAGCGTCACCTCCGCCGTCCGGTAGCCCTCCGACCCGACCGGCGTCACCTCCCAGCGATGGACCGCCGCGTCGATCCGGTCGATTTCCGCATTGGCCCGGTCGGCGAGGCGTCCGGAAATGCCGAGCCTGTCGAGGATCACCCGCGCCACCTTCTCCGGCAGATGCCGCGCCAGCGCCGTCTGAACTTCGACCCGCCCGGCCTCCGCCCGCGCCACCTTCAGCGCCGCACCGACTGACCGGCCGCGTGCGAGATCGACCGTCAGCCGGTCGCCCTCGCGCCAGTAGGAGCTGATCTGCAGGATCGACGGCCCCGAGAGGCCGCGATGGGTGAAAAGAAGACCCTCTTCGAAGCTGACCCGCCCGCGGCTCACCCGCGCCTCGACCGAGATCCCAGCCAGCGGCCGCAGCCGCTCCAGTTCCTGCTCCGCGAAGGTGAGCGGCACAAGGGCGGGCCGGGTCTCTGTCACCGCGAGGCCGAACTGTTCGGCCAGCCGGTAGGCCAACCCCGTCGCTCCCATCTTCGGGATCGACTTGCCACCGGTCGCGACGACGAGGCTCTCGGCCGTCAATGCCCCCTTGTCGGTCTCGACGACGAAGCCGCTGTCGCGCCCGACCGACCGGATCTCGTGCCCCAGCCGCAGCCCGGCCCCCGCTTCCGCCATCTGCCGCGTCAGCATCGCCACGACCTGGGTGGCGCTCCCGTCGCAGAAAAGCTGGCCGAGCGTCTTCTCATGCCAGGCGATGCCCTCCGCATCGACCCGGGCGATGAAATCCGCCGGCGTGAACCGGCGCAACGCCGAGAGGGCAAAGCGCGGATTCTGCGACAGAAACCGCTCCACCGGCGCCTCCAGGTTGGTAAAGTTGCACCGTCCGCCGCCGGAGATGCGGATCTTCTCCCCCGGCCGCGCCGCATGGTCGAGGACGACCACGCGCCGACCCCGCCGCGCCGCCTCGACGGCGCACATCATTCCAGCCGCACCGGCCCCCAGGATCAGAACATCCGTCGCTTCCATGGCGCGTGGACCTAGACCGGATCGGGGTCCGAGACAACTCGCGAGAACGGCGGATTTTGTCTTGCAGGCCCGCGGTGGCTTCGGTATGAACCCGCGCAGTTGGGGCGTGGCCAAGTGGTAAGGCGTCGGTTTTTGGTACCGTGTACCGTAGGTTCGAATCCTACCGCCCCAGCCACCAACTCTTCGAGCAATGTCGGTAGGGACCTTTGGGGCGTCTGGCTGTCCCGAGTGCCCCAAGGTATGCCCCACCTGCTGGCGACTGCTTCGGGGTCTCTCCGGGGCGCTGGGCGTGTGTCTTAGGAGATGGGTATGCATACTGCAGAACAAGGGGCCGCTCCCTGTCTGCTACGGGTCTTCTAGGGTCAGGAGTTGTTCTCGGGTCATAGCCAGAACATGACGGTTGCGGCGAGAGCGACGGCGGAGAGGAAGACCTTCGGGCACCTGTCGTAGCGCGTGGCGACGCGTCGCCAGTCTTTCAGACGCCCGAACATGATCTCGATCCTGTTGCGTCGTTTGTAGCGGCGCTTGTCATGTTTGATGGGCTTGCCGCGCGACTTCCGGCCAGGGATGCATGGCTTTATCCCTTTGTCTTTCAACGCGTCTCTGAACCAATCGGCATCGTAACCCCTGTCAGCGAGCAACCATTCTGCCGACGGAAGGCTGCGCAGAAGGGCCGCAGCACCGGTGTAATCGCTGACCTGGCCTGCCGTCATGAAGAAGCGGATCGGGCGTCCCTCGGCATCCGTCACCGCGTGCAGTTTGGTGTTCATGCCACCCTTCGTGCGCCCGATCAGGCGTCCCCTTTGGTCGTCAGGCCCCCCTTTTTCGACCGCAGGCTGGTGGCCGTGCGGTGTGCCTTCAGATAGGTGGCATCGATCATGACAGTCTTCGGAACGGCCGCACCGGACGCCAGGCCCTCCATCATCCGGGCGAAGATGCCCTTGTCGCTCCATCGCTTCCAGCGGTTGTAGAGGGTCTTTGGCGGACCATATTCCTTGGGCGCATCGCACCACCGCAAGCCATTGCGATTGATGAAGATAATGCCGCTCAACACACGCAGATCATCGACCCGTGGTTTGCCGTGGCTCTTCGGAAAGAAGGGCTTCAGCCGCGTCATCTGCGCGTCCGTCAGCCAGAAAAGGTTGCTCATCATTCAGTCTCCTTGCAGAGGCTGAAATCACGCCGTAACTGCAAGATCAATGGGTCCTGACCCTAGACTGCTGCCAAGGCGAGACGATACTACGATTTTGATGCATTTCCGCAGTTATTCCAGTGTGTTGGCAGAAAAAAATCATCGTTTACGAACTCGGCAGAACTCAGGACACTATTATAATTTTCATCCAGAATATTGTTGAACTCTCGCACGACCCTACCGTCGGCCGTTGCTTCAATCACCCGCCCTTCCATTGGTGAGGCGATCAGCCAATTGCCATTTGGAAGGCTTTCGTGATTGCCCATGACATAGGATGAAAACCAAAGGCCGGTGCCCTGAAATAAGTCGCGCGACAGGTTGGTCTTCGGGTCGATTGAAATCAAGGTTGAGCGGTTGCGATCCCAGTTGTTCGAGTAGACCGAGATGGTGCCGTCTTTTTCGAAGTCCGGGTCGTGTTGATTGCGCCAAGGGCCGTATTGCGCCCACAATACCGCATGGCTTTGCCGATCAATGACCGCGACCAGATTGATGTTGCGCATACTAACCAACAGATCACCCGCCTTGAATTCGGGAAATTGGGGTGCAAGCTCAGGCGTCAGCTCGTCGATGTCATTGGGGTGAAGAATATCGGTTGTCGCATCGGGATCGGCCTCTAGCTCAACCGGGAAGTCTTCGGTAAGAGTGATATCCGTTTGGCTTTTTGCTGAGGCAGGTATTATATCAAGCAGAAGGCTGATTTTTTCAACAGTTTCCCCGGTTTCAGGGTTGAAGCGGACAAGATACTGATTGTGACCACCGTCCCAGGCGGGGTCAGCCCAGGCCCAGTAACCATCCGCACCGCGCGAGATCACATGATGGTAGACCATATCGTTCTTGACCCAAATCGGGTTTCCACAGGCATCAATGCGGGTCAGGGCATGCCCATCGTCGAAACTGACCAAGAGAGAGCCGTCGGCCAGAGGGGTAGCAGCATGGGGAATATCGTCGCGCGCGCCGCCTTCGATCATGCGTGAATAATCAATGGGCCAGGAATGGAGGACCGCTCCTGTCGCATCTATCAGATCAGCGATCGGAACCTGCGTTGCCGGGTCAATCCGGCTGATGAGCAGCGCGCCGTTGGCCAGTGCATCAGGATCGGACACTTTGTATCTTTGATCGGTGGCGGCATCGTTGCGGTGCACGTAACTGCGTTTGCGCAAAATCCGCCCTGTTGCACGGTAAGATCGCCACATTTCACGCGCTGTTTCAGCCGTCTGCCAAGGCAGCCAGTTTTTGTCGGCGGTCAACATGCCTGCGCAAAATGTCGTCAGAACCAACAGGAAAAAAGCTGCAGCTAACGGTATTTTGTTTGAGTTCATCTAAGAGAGCGTCCTAGTCGGGCAGCCAGCCAATATAGCCGATTTGGAAGTATGCTTACCCAACACTTCCATAATAATCGAGCCTTTTTGAAAGGTTAGGTTTTCCACCAAGCTGTGGCAACGATGTTGGCGCTCGTCACCGTCGCCCAAGAAACAATTGTTCATCGCAAATCTGAATGTCCGCATTTGTCCTCCCAAAGGATTCGCATGAGACTGCAGCGAACTCCCGCTTTCCGCCCTTACAGCAGGAGCGTCGCGATCGGCCCATTTCCGACCTTCGCACTCACCTGCAAGCCGCACCGTGGCACTAGCCAAAGTGGACGCTCACGTCTGCCAGCAGCATCAAGGTCGTCGATAGATTGGACTGCAGGGAAGGGTCGTGGCCTATAACGAGCATCTGGCACAGACCTTCATCGACATTCTCGGCGCTCAAGATGCCCGACGAATATGGACCCGAGTAGCTGCCCTTGGCGAAATCGACGAGGTCCGACCAGCGGTGGACGTCGATGGGCCGGGAGTGCCAAGGCTTGACGAAGCGGTTTGCTCGAACTCGGAGCAAGCTTGCGGCGGCGGGGCGTGCCATCTGAAGGCGCTAGAGTTCTCACCTCCGACTTTCACGGCTCAATGAAGACACTGAATGGCGGTCTCGTCGCTGCGATGCAGCTTCCCCAGACTTGCCGTTCAATCACTCTGCTGCAGTCCCGGGATATTTGATGATAGGTCGGCGGGTTGGATACCTTTCCGGTCAACCCGTACCGGATCATCGGCTCCGCCAGCATCATCGCCGAGGCTGGCTCGCTGCGTCCTGGCTTCCGCCTATGTGGCGGCCGTCTGTACGAGCCATTCCGCGAATGCGGCGACATCCTGATTTTCGGCTGCGCCGGGCTTGTAGGCGAGAAAGTAGCCGTAGTCGTCAAGCTGGTGCTTCGTAAGTCGCACGAGGCGACCATCGTCGAGTTCCGGCGCTACTAGGGCGTCGTTGAGCGCAATCCCCTGTCCGTCGATGACGGCCTGCACCCGCACGTTGGGATCGGCGATGGCCAGCACGTCAGTCCGGCTGGGCAATGGCAGGCCCGCGACGCGATGCCAGTCTTCCCAAGCCCGGTTGCCGCTCCGATCGGCAAGAAGCGTGAGTTGGCCGAGCGCGGCCTTCAGGCCGACCTTGCCCACGAGCGCCAGCGCCTCGGTGCCGCCAGTGGCGAAGGCCGGGCAGAGAAACAGCGACCGGATCGTCACGTCGGTCCAGTCACCACGCCCCCAGCGGATCGCGAGGTCGATGCCTTCTCCTTCCAGCTCGGAAAGATCGACCATCGGCTGGATGCGCAGGCGCACGCGGGGATGCGCCTTCATGAACAGCATCAGCCGGGGCGACAGCCAGCGCGAGGCGAAATAGGTGGTCACGCCGATCGTGATCGGTCGGTCCGGCGCGCCGCGAAGGTCGGCGATCCGCGCCTCGACGCTGTCGAAGACCACCTTGAGCGTCGTCCAGAGATCCTGACCCTTGGGCGTCAGGGCGATCCCGCGCGGCAGCCGTGTGAAGAGCGCAAAGCCAAGCACCTGTTCAAGCCCCCGGATCTGGTGGCTGACCGCGCCCTTGGTCAGATTCAGCGCCTCCGCTGCCGACGCGAAACTGCCATGGCCAGCAACGATGCTGAAGACGCGCAGGCTGTCATAGTGCTGGAACTGCATGAGTTGCGTATAATTTTTCTATCCCTAGAAGGCAATTCATTTCGCTTGTCGTTTAGTGCCATGAGGCGTTGATTAAGCCTCATAGAGTGATGCCCGGCGGGTTGGCGCATTCCAAAAGGTCAAGAAATGTTATCCTATCAGGACACAGAAATCGCTGCACCGGCATGCGACCGCCGACGTGGCGGCCGCGCGCGGCGGATGATCGGCACTGTCGGCACTTCGACGGCCGGCTCGGTCCTGCGCCGGATTCCCGCCTACGAGCTTCTGGGCGAGGAAGCCCTTGCAGCACTTGAGGAGCAGGCCGATTGGATCCTGACGGAGATCGGCATCGACTTCCGCGGCGATGCCGAGGCGCGGCGGCTGTTCCGGCAGGCGGGCTGCAGGGTCGAAGGCGAGCGGGTGCGATTCCAGCCCGGACAGGCAAGCGCGCTTTGTGCCACTGCGCCTGCGGTCTTCACGCTCCATGCCCGCGATCCACGGCATTCGGTGACGCTCGGCGGCGATCACCTCGTGTTGATGCCGGGTTACGGCTCGCCCTTCGTGACCGATCTCGACCGGGGGCGGCGCTATGCGACGATCGAGGATTTCCGAAACTTCGTGAAGCTCGCGTGGATGTCACCGTGGCTGCACCATTCGGGCGGCACCGTTTGCGAGCCGACGGACGTTCCGGTCAGCAAGCGCCATCTCGACATGGTCTATGCGCATCTGACGCTGTCGGCGAAGCCTTTCATGGGCGGCGTCACCTCGCCGTCGCGGGCCGAGAATTCGATCGAGATGGCGCGGATCGTTTTCGGCGCGGACTTCGTCGCGGCGAATGCCGTGATCCAAGGCAACATCAACGTCAATTCTCCGCTCGTATTCGACGATACCATGTCCGGTGCGCTCCGGATCTATGCCGAGGCGGGCCAGTGCGTCTGCGTCTCGCCCGCGATCTTCGGCGGCGCGATGGGGCCGGTGACGCCCGCCGCCGTCGCCGCCCAGACCCATGCCGAAGCCATGGCGGGGATCGCGCTCGCGCAACTCGTGCGGCCTGGCTGTCCGGTCGTCTATGGCAGCTTTCACAACACGATGAGCCTGAAATCCGGCGCCCTGACCTTCGGCACACCCGAGGCAAATCTGGTTACGCTGGTTCTGGCGCAGCTTGCCCGCCGCCTTGGCGTGCCTGTGCGCTCGGGCGGCGGTCAGATCACGGCCGCGAATTCCGCCGACGGCCAAGCGATGGCAGACAGCACCTCGGCGATGTGGTCGACGATCCTGTCGGGCGCGAACCAGGTCTGGCATGCTGCGGGCTGGCTCGAAGGCGGGCTGACCATGGGGTACGAGAAGTTCGTGATGGATCTCGACCATTGCGGTGCGATGCTGAAGCTGGTCGCGGGGATGGAAGTCGCCCCCGACACGCTGACCCGCGCTTCCTATCGCGAGACAGGGCCGGGCCAGAACTTCCTCTCGACCAGCCACACGATGCAGCACTTCGCCGCCGCGAATTTCCTGCCCGACATCGCCGAGGCCGGGCCCTACGAGACCTGGGCCGAACGTGGCCGCCGCACCGCGGAAGAACGCGCGAACGACCGCTGGAAAAAGATGCTGGAGGATTACGCGCCGCCGCCGATCGACCCTGCCATCGACGCGGCGCTGCAGGACTTCATGGCGCGCCGCAAGGCGGCGATGCCCGACGAATGGTACTGACGTGAAAGGACAACACGATGACCGAACCCCTCAGCCGCACATCCGCGCTCGCTTCCCGGCATGCCGCCCTTGGATCGGGTCTGGAGGATTGGAACGGCATGGGCACTGCCTGGAGCTATTCCACCGATCCCTGCGATGAGCATGATGCGGTGCGCGAGGCAGCGGGCATGTTCGACATGTCGCCGCTCAAGAAGGTCTTCGTGCGCGGACCCGACTCCGCAGCCGTTCTCGACCACCTGACGACGCGCGACATCGGCCGGATCGCGCCAGGACAGGCCGCGTATCTCTCGGTTTTGACCGAGGCGGGCACCATGGCCGACGATGCGATCGTATCGAACAACGGCGACGACGAATGGATGATCGTCCACGGCTCAGGCGAAACGTTGGCACTACTTGGCGCTTCCGCCGAAGGGCGCGACGTCGACATCTCGTTCAGCGACGATCTGCACGACATCTCGGTGCAGGGGCCGAAAGCACTTGCCATCCTGAACGCGGCGGCCTCGGCAGACCTGTCCGGCCTTCCCTATTTCCATCACATGCCGGCGCAGCTCTTCGGCCATCCCTGCCGCATCTCGCGCACCGGCTATTCCGGCGAGCGCGGCTACGAAGTTTTCGCAGATGCCTCGGTCGTCGGCGATATCTGGGACGGGCTTGCAGCGGCCGGGGTCATGCCCTGTTCCTTCACCGCACTCGACAAGGTCCGGATCGAGGCGGGGCTTCTGTTTTACGGCTATGACATGACCGATGCCCAGACGCCCTGGGAGGTCGGGCTCGGCTTCACCGTCAGCCGGAAGAAAGGCGATTTTCGTGGCAAGGCCGCGCTGATGGCCGCCGCGGGAAAAGGAAATATCCGGAATGTCGGCCTTGTGATCGATCACGACGACGCCGTCACGGGCAGCCTGTGGCTGGGCGGGAAAGACGTCGGCGTCGTCAACAGCCCGTGCTGGTCGCACCGGATGGAAAAGTCGCTGGCTCTCGCACATGTCCGGCCCGACCTGGCGGAGGGGGCGGTGCTCGAGGTTCGCGGGGAAGGACTTGAAACGACAGCCCGTATTGCGCCGCTGCCGTTTTACGACCGAGAGAAGTCGAGGACCCACGAGAGCTAGAGTTCCGGGCCAGAAGACATCAAGCGCCGCTAGGTATTCAGAAGACCGATTTACCCGGTAAGGGGCAGATGTGCGCGCAGTCTACATCCTTACCAACTGTCTGCCGCACATTCGCGCCGCCCCATCGCAAACTGCTTCGTGTCACCGTAATTAACAGTCCATTCCCGCCCTTCGCGCGCCGCTTCGCCCTGCACCGCAGTTTCCCCGATCCCGTCATTCACGCTTTCCAGAGCGAAATCTGCGGGACATTGCCGTTGATTCTGATCTTGTGGGCGTTCGACAGGACCTCGACCAACGACTAAGCGTTTGATCCCGTGGATCGATGGTGCGATCCATTCGTTGCAGTGGGAGGAAGCACTATGGGACAGATGCCTCATGGCGACGAGAACTGGACAATTCGGCTGGTCGCCGCGAGCTCGGATGGCGCATTCAGAATGAATGGCTCACCTTGAGCACAATGGATTGGTTGTTTCGATCAAGATGGGAGGTAACACTCCCGGTCCCGCCCGGATTGTCGGTGAAACTCGCCCTTGATGTGCCGGAATACCTGTACTCGAGGGCAAGATCGGTCTGTTCTCCGATCCTGTAAGAGACACCGGCAATGGCCTGATAGGCAAACCCGACATCAGTGTCCCGGAACCGGTCTGTAGATCCAGCTGCCAAGGCAGAAACCCGCATCGAAGCAATACCGGCACCCGCGCCGAGATATGGCGTCAAAACACTTTCGTTTTCGAAGAAGTGGAAGCCATTGACCATCAACGTGTAGGCCATGACGCCACCATCCACGGAAAGTGTGCCAACGCCTGCCAGAGTTTCATAGTCGAACCGGTCCCGTGAATAGGCGAGTTCGCCCTCAATGGCGTTTCCGTTTGCCCATCGGCGGCCCAATGTGACTCCGGCTACGCCCCCATCCTTATAGTGCATCGCGCCCAAAATGGTGGACGGCCCGGCCAATACAACTCGAAGGTCGGAATTCTGAGGGTAGTTCACCCCCCCGAACACGCTAACGTAAGATTTGACCTCTTGCGAAGAGACCGGGGCTGCCATAGCGGCAAGCATCAATATCGCTGCCGCTGACTGACCGAACCTACGGGTGTGTATGCGCATGGCGCTGAAACCATTTTTGGTCCATCCTAAGTTAAGCAATGCGCCCGAATCCGCTCAATTGCTATGCTAGTTTGGTAATATTCAAATGAAGTTCCAGCGTTTGTAGAACTGCCACACCAGCAACTTGGCCTGCATGGCACTTCGAACGCTCAGCCGGCACACATGGTGACAATTCTTTCGTCCACTCTTCTTTCCACTCCCGTCACCGTTGGGCGAGCGCATGTTTGCTCCAGGCTCCGAAAGGATTCGAGGCGGCGCAACATGTCGCGCTGAGACAGGCCAGCACTAGACGCGCTTTCGGCCTTAAGCGGTCATCGAGTGCGCTATCGATAAGTGTCAGCTATCCGAGTTCCTTGATTGTCCTACTTATTTCAACCTCGTCACACGAAAAAGGCTTGGCTCCGACATTACTTGATCGGCTCGCACCGCAATCATGTTTGTGCAGGTGATGGTGCGGTTACTCGCCCACCGGGACTGTTCTGCACTAGGATGGCTGTTTGAGAGCCGGCTCTAGTTAGCAAATGCGGCCGTTCTCGTCACACAGGCCCGTTTCAATCTCACATGAGCTTGAACACAGAAGGATCAGGACCAGTGCGCAATCCTGTATCGAGAGTCGAGATTGCGGCCATTTCGTCGCCGGTAAGTGTGAAATCGAACACGTCGAGATTCTGTGCCTGGCGTTCGGGTCTGACCGAGCGGGTTATGACGGCAAGATCAAGTTGCAGAAGCCAACGAAGAATGACTTGTGCCGGGGATTTTCCAGTGCGCGCCGCAGCAGACTTGATGGGTTCGGCGCCAAACGCGACAGCGTTGCCAAGCGGCGTCCAGACTTGGGTGATGATCCGGTGTGACGTATTCTTTGCGCGCAAATCAGGCTGTTGCAAGGCGGGGTTCACCTCGATCTGGTTCAGGACGGGGATCTCGCCGGTCTCTGATATGATCCGATCCAGATGATCTGCATTGAAATTCGATACGCCGATCGAACGCACCAGCCCGTCGTTTCGCATCTGGATCAGCGACTTCCACGTCTCGACGTAGAGGTTTTGACTGGGAACCGGCCAGTGGATCAACATGAGGTCCAGTTGATCGACGCCAATGGTCTTCAGGCTTCTCTCAACGGCGGCACGAGCCCTGTCCTTGCCGTGCTCATGGTTCCAGACCTTGCTCGTAACGAAGATCTCTTCGCGTGGCAGGCCAGAGCGCCGCAGGCCTTCGCCGAGCCCCGCCTCATTGCCATAGATGTACGCTCCGTCGATTAGTCGGTACCCGGCGTCGAGCGCCATTCGCACGACACCCGCCGTCTCGTCGGGAGGAATTTGCCAGATGCCGAACCCCATCCGTGGCATCGAATTGCCGTCGTGGAAGGTAACGGTGTGAATGTCGCTCATCTCGTTCTCCTCTTGTCCCGGGTTGTCGAGGGGCGCTGACGCTTGCGAAGCATCAAGGCTTGCAGGCTTGTTTGCAGCCTTTGTGCAAGGATTGTCGACGAGACCCGTCGTTAATTAGGCCATGACTCTGCGGACCGCTTTCCGCCAAGTTTCACGGATATCCTGAGCCAACACGGTGGGCATGTTCGGAGTAAAGCGCGTGCTTCCGTCCGTATATTCGAACTCTATACCATTCGCCGCAAAGGCCATTCCTGCGGCACCTAGCGCGCCGACATCATCAACTGTGGCCCGATCAACCGGCAATCCAAGCAAGTCGGCCTGCAGCTGCATCAGAAAGTCATTCGCGGCTGCCCCGCCATCCGCGCGCAACACGTCGAGCGGCGTCCCGGCGCTGGCGGCCATCGCCTCGAACACATCTATGATCTGAAGAGCGATGGCATCGAATGTCGCCCGCGCCAGATGGGCGGGCTTGGTTGCGTGAGTCATACCTGCAACGGTCCCGGAAGCGCGATCGCTCCAGTGAGGGGCGCCGAGGCCGGAGAGTGCAGGCACGAACGTGACGCCATCGGAACTGTCCACGCTCTGGGCGAGGTCGGAAAGCGCGCGAGCGTCGCCGATGCCGAGCAACTCGCCCATGAACGCAGCGGCTTGGGCGGAGACGAAAATGTTCCCTTCAAGCGCGTAGGCGGTGCCTTTCGCATCGGTCCAGGCGATTGTGCTTGAGATGCCGTGCTGCGTAGGCCGACGCTCGGCAGTCAGGGTCATCAAGGACGAGCCTGTGCCGTAGGTTGCCTTGACCACCCCTGGTGTACGCACACCGTGGCCGTAAAGCGCGGCATGGCTATCTCCCATCATCGCGCGGATGGGCACCCCGGCGGGCAAGGCAGTTGCGCCTGCGGCTGTTACGCCGAAATGGCTGTCCGATGGCATCGGTCTGGGCAAACAGGAGATCGGCGCGCCGAAGATCCCGGATAGCTCCGGGCTCCAGGCAAGCAGTTCGGTATCGAAAAGCTGGGTCCTTGACGCGTTTGAATGGTCAGTGGCGAAGCTTTTTCCACCGGTCAGGTTCCACAAGAGCCAGGCATCTACCGTGCCCATGCGCAAATGCCCGTCGGACAACAGTTTTTGAGCCTCGGGCCTGTGATCGACAATCCAGGCCAGCTTGGGTGCGGGGAACATCGGATTGATGCCAAGGCCGGTCATTGCCGAAACCGTCGGCCCATGCCCGGCGCCGATCAGGTCATCGCAGACCGCGGCGGTGCGGCTGCACTGCCAAAGGATGGCGGGTCCGACGGGCGCACCCGTCTTCGCATCCCAGGCGACGACGGTCTCACGCTGGTTCGAGATGGCGATGGCGTCGATGTTCCCTGCATCCGCAGCTACAGCGTCGATCGCCTTGCGCGTCGCGTCCCAGATACCCTCGGCGGATTGTTCGGCCCAGCCGGGTTGCGGATAGTTCGAAATCGTCGGCACCGATGCACGGGCGACCACCTTGCCTCTATCGTCCACGACCAGCGCCTTCGTGTTCGTCGTGCCCTGGTCGATGGCGAGAACCTGCACGTTACCTTCCCTTGCGGCTCATGGACCGGCGGGCCGCGGCGGCAATACCACTAACGCTGATCCCGAACTCCTCGAACAGCATATCGACCGATCCGGTCGGCATGAAACCGGGAAAACCGACGCGCTCGACCGGGACCGCGTGGCTGGCGGCGGTCAGTTCCGCCACTCCGCCCCCCAGCCCGCCGCGCACATGCGCTTCTTCAACGGTGACAAGCGCGCCGGTTTCCTTGGCTGCGGCCAGAACCGCCGCCTCGTCGAGCGGGTTGAGGGTATGCATGTCCAACACGCGGGCAGATACGCCCCTCGGTCGCAAGCGCGTCGGCTGCATCTGCCGCGATATGCACGGTTGTGCCGTTGGCGATGATCGTGACGTCGCTGCCGGAACGCACCAGCCGTGCCTTGCCGGGCACAAACGGATCGGAAAGTCCAAGCTCCGGCACCGGCATCCTGCTGACGCGGATATAGACCGGGCCTTCGTGCGCGGCGGCCCATTTCACGGCCTCGGCGGTCTCTTGCGGATCGGCAGGAACGATGACGGTAATCTGGCTGAGCGGTCGGAGCCAGGCGAAGTCTTCGATCGAATGATGGGTCGCGCCCAGTTCGCCATAGGCAATGCCCGAGGATTGGCCCACCAGTTTCACGTTATGGCCCGAATAGGCGATGTCGGCCTTGATCTGCTCAAGCGCGCGTCCCGTCAGGAAGCAGCCCGCCGCAGAGACAAACGGAATGTGTCCACCATTGGCAAGCCCCGCGCTGACGCCGACCATGTTCTGTTCGGCGATGCCGACGTTCACTGTCCGGTCCGGAAACCTGGACCGGAACCCGCCGAGGTTCGACGATCCGACGCTGTCGTTGACGACAACGACGATGCGGTCATCAGCGGCCGCCAGCGCCTCGATCGTGGCAGCCCATGCCTTGCGGCAATCAAACAGACCCTCGGTCTTTTGTGCAACGGCCCCCATCAGACCAACTCCTCCATCGCCTTCGCAAACTGTTCGGCATTGGGCACGCCGTGATGCCAGTTCGCCTGGTTTTCCATGAAGCTCACGCCCTTGCCCTTGACCGTGTTGGCGATGACGCAAAGCGGTTTATCGCGCGAACCGACCGGTGCGCCAAGCACCTCCAGCAAGCGCGTGATGGTCATGGCCATCAACCTCGACGACCTCGAAGCCGAACGCGCGATACTTGTCATCAAGCGGATCGAGTCCGGCCGTTTCCTCGGTGCCTGCCCCTTGCTGAAGGCGGTTCCGGTCGATGATAAGCGTGAGGTTCCTGACCTTTCGGTGTCCCGCGGTCATCGCCGCCTCCCAGTTCGAGCCTTCCTGCTGTTCGCCGTCGCCGGTCAGCACGAACGTGCGATAGTCCGCGCCGCGGATCTGGCCTGAAATGGCGATGCCGAGCGCGATGGGAAAGCCGTGGCCCAGCGGGCCAGTATTGGCCTCGACGCCGGCCAGATAGTTGCGATTGGGGTGGCCGTTCAGCTTGGAATGCGCCCCCATGTAGGTGTCCAGCAGATCCTCCGGCCAGTATCCAGCCGCCGCAAGCGCAGTATAGATCGCGCCGGTGGCGTGGCCCTTGGACATCACGAACCGGTCCCGATCGGCCCAGTCGGGGCGCGCCGCGTCGTAGCGCATGACGCCGAAATAAAGCATCGCCATCACGTCGATCGCCGAAAAATCGCCGCCCGGATGGCCGAGCTGTTTCTCGAAGACCATCCGGAAGGCACGGCGGCGCATCCAAAGTGCCTTTTCGCGGATCAGCGCGACAGGATCGTCGTTGCGAAGCGCTTGGGTCATCGATCCGTCCTCAAAAGCGATTGGGAGTTACCAGGTGGGTTCCGGCGTTCCGTTGTGGTGGTAAATCGGCCAGCCGAGATAGCGGGTCACCGCCTCGTTCACGATGTCGGCGTGATGCCCGCGCACCATCGCGACGTGATGCTCAAATCCGTTCTGCGTCACGAAACGCATCAACTCGCGCAGGCGGCCGATCTTTGTGACCGCGATGCCGCCATCCATGCCGAACGGATCGTCGGTGAACTCGCCTTCGCCGACATAAGCTTTGAGCGTGCCGTTGCGATCATCGGTCGACAGCCGGAAGAACGTCAGATCGCCGGGCTTCACCTTGCCCTTGACCGCGCCGAAGCACTTCTCACGGCCGATGACTTCGCCGAGCACGTCAAGTTCCGAGATTTCAGGCGTTTCGCCCAGAAAACTCTTGGGGTAGTTGCCGCAATGGGTGCAGACGCATTTGTCGACCTCATGGCCGTAGTTGTTGTTCCAGTCCAGCAACGCCGCAGGCGCGCCAGATGCGAGCGTCAGAGCATACATCGAAATCGCGCCGACCACATCGACCTCGCAGGCCGAGGGCATGAGATCCTCTCCCATCATCGACATCGTCAGACAGGTGGCGCAGCCGAAATTGTCCTGAAGCGAGCGCCAGCACTGGATCGCCGAGGCGTCGCATTCATTCTCGTCGATCCAGCGGTTCACGGCGAGGGTCCATTTCGCCTGCTTCAAGATCTGGTCGCGCTTGATGTAGGCTGGGATCTTTCCATAGGACTTGAATCCGCGCGAGTTTTTCCTTCAGGTCGGGCTCATCATCCCCGACGTTGTCGGCGGCATGTATCAGCTCTGACAGGTCGACCGTGACGACGGTCATTCCCGATGCCTGAAGAAGCTTTTCGGAATAGCGCATCGTCTGAAACGGGCCTGTCCGTGCCCCGATTGCCCCGATCCTGGCCGTCTTCAGGCCGCGCACGGTTCGACAGGTGCGGGCGAACCGGTCGAGGTCGGCTGCGAATTCATCGGACGACAGATCGACAGTGTGGGTCGTCGTTTCGGTGAACGGTACGCCGTATTGCCAGAAGTTGTTGGAAACCGAGATCTTGCCGCAGAAGGCGTCCCGGCGGGAATGGACATCAACCTTGCCCATTTCGTCGTTCGATGCCTGGAGCAGGATCGGAACATCCAGGCCGGCGCGGTTGACCAGTTCGGCTATGGCGATTTCGTCCCCGAAGTTCGGCAGACAGATCACCACGCCGTCGATATCATCGCGGTGTTTCTTGAAATGGTCCGCATAGAGCTTTGCGTCGGCGATGCTTTGCACTGCCCCGTTCTCAGTCGCCTCGAAGGGCAAAGTGACAACGCTGATTCCGGCCTTCTTGCATTGCGACAGCACTTCGTCGCGCGCAAGCTTGCACGGCGCGGGGCTGAAGAACGCGCGGCTGCCGACAACAATGCCCAAGCTCACCGGCCGGTTCACCGTTCGAATCATCGCTTCCTCCCGTATTTCGCTCCCAATGTGCCAGAGATTCGCGCCTCGGTCGCACAGTGCGTGCATTTCGAATTACGATCGTTTGTTGCTGTTTACTGTTCGTTTTGTCAAGAAAATGATCGCCACTAGCGACACCGGGCTTCGCGAAGCTGTAATCGGCGCGCAGTGCCATTGATCACCATAATATCGATAAAATGATATATTTTCAATATACTAGAGTGCATAGATGCTTCTTCGATGCTGTGCGATCTGCCCGCCTTTGTATCAGCCGAGACCACCAATGAAATGCAACCATTCGAAAACAAAACTATTGACAACAAACGGCTTTCAGCGCTGATCTGGGGCGTCGAGGGATGCGCCTGATCGGTGCAGTACAGGGAGGAAAACCGAATGAACCTCAAACGCCGCTTGCTATTGACCGCCATGGCGGTTTCGTTCGCCGGATTTGGCGCCTACGGCGCATCTGCCGAAACGATCGCCATCATTACGCCGAGCCACGACAACCCCTTCTTCAAGGCCGAAGCCGACGGTGCTGATGCCAAGGCGAAGGAACTTGGCTATGAAACGATGGTTCTCGTGCACGACGATGACGCCAACAAGCAGTCCGAGCTGTTCGACAGCGCCATTGCCGCTGGCGTGAAGGCCATCATTCTGGACAACGCCGGCGCCGATGCCTCGGTTGCCGCCGTGCAGAAGGCCAAGGATGCGGGCATTCCGAGCTTCCTGATCGATCGCGAGATCACGGCGACCGGCGTAGCCGTCAGCCAGATCGTCTCGAACAACTACCAGGGCGCGCAGCTTGGCGCCGAAGAGTTCGTCAAGCTGATGGGCGAAACCGGTGAATATGCCGAACTGGTTGGCAAGGAAAGCGACACGAACGCCGGCATCCGCAGCCAAGGCTATCATGACGTGATCGATCAATACCCTGATCTGAAGAGCGTGGCGCGTCAGACCGCCAACTGGTCCCAGACCGAAGCCTATTCGGTGATGGAATCGATGCTTCAGGCCAATCCGGGCATCAAGGGCGTCATTTCGGGCAACGACACGATGGCGATGGGCGCCTGGGCGGCGCTGGAAGCCGCCGGTCGCACGGACGTCATCGTCGTGGGCTTCGACGGGTCCAATGATGTCCGCGATTCCATCGTTGCCGGTGGCATCAAAGCCACCGTGCTTCAGCCGGCCTATCAGCAAGCGCAGCTTGCGGTCGAACAAGCGGACAAGTTCATCAAGACCGGCGCAACCGGTGTGGATGAAAAGCAGCTGATGGACTGCGTTCTGGTGAACGGCGACAACGCCAGCAAGCTGGAAACCTTCGCTCTGTCGAACTGAGCCAAGCAATCGGGCCGGTGCGCAGATGTAACTGCGCGCCGGTCTCGTATGACCCAAGGCGAGTCCCATGCTTCGAACACCAATGATGGCGTTTCTTGCGGCGCTCGCGCTGGGGATTTCCGGCTGCAAAATCGTCAAGAACGTACCCGCGGACGAAAAGGCAATAGCTGCCGATGCGAGCGGCGACGATGCCCGTATTGCAGAGCGTATCAAAGACACTTTCGACGCAAAGCTGCTGCCCTACATCAAGGACCATGCGATTACAGTCGCAGACCTGCGCGCCGCACTTGCGGGCGGTCTGGATGCAGCGGGCGCCGCGCATGGAACCAAGGGCTCTGGCGAAGGTGCCGCATGGAACTTTCCGCTGACCGGTTCCGGCAGGATCACCGAAGCGAAGATCGACACCCGGGCGCGCACGGCAGGGATCGATACCGATGGCGATGGCACCGCCGACGTGACCGTGCAGCTTGGCCCTGTGATCAAGGGTTCGGCGCTGCGCGATGTAGCGCCCTTCTACAATTTCGACGATTTTCGCGATCAGATCGAATTCGCCAAGCTTTCGCGCGCATCTGAATGACGGCGCTGCCACTCTTTTCAAAGTGCCCGATGGCGACTTGATCGGCAAATCCGCGGCTTTCACCGGGGTGGTCGCGCTCAAGCGTCCCGACGAAGCGCTCTTGGTCACGGCTATCGCTTTCGAGGTGACGCCGTGAGCGAGGTGACGCATCCAATCGGACTGACCATTCGTGGAGCCGTCAAGGTTTATCCCGGCACGAGAGCGCTCAAAGGTGTGGATTTCGACATACGAATGGGCGCGGTGAATGTGGTGGTCGGCGAGAACGGCGCCGGAAAATCTACCCTCATGAAGGTGATCGCGGGCGTCGAGACACTAACCGAGGGCCAGATCGCGATCGACGGCCAACCGGTCAATCTTCGCACCAAGGACGACGCTGTCGCCAACGGCATCGGGATCGTATTTCAGGAACTGAACCTGTTCCCCGACCTCACGGTGGCCGAGAACGTATTTATCGGCCGCGAGCCAACGCGCTTCGGTATTGATATCGACACAGTCGAGATGACCGAAAAGACCCGCGCGTTGATGAAACGGCTTGAGCAGGACATCGATCCTGGCACGCAGCTTGGCTATCTGAGGATTGGCCAGCAGCAGATCGTCGAAATCGCCAAGGCATTGGCCGAGGATGCGAAAATTCTGATCCTTGACGAACCGACGTCGGCGCTGAGCGCGACTGAGGTCGAGGTGCTGTTTCGCATCATTGATGAGCTAAAGGCGCAAGGCGTCGGGATTGTCTACATCTCGCATCGTCTTGAAGAGCTGATCCGGGTTGGAGACTACATCACGGTCCTGCGCGACGGGATGATAACTGGCACCCGTTCGATGCAAGGTGTCGACATACCCTGGATCGTGCAGGCGATGATCGGTGACAAGTCGAAAGACTTCTCAGAGAGCATCGGCCACGCCTTCGGAAGCGACATCTTCCGAGCGGAGGACATTTGCCTGCCCAAACCCGGCGGTGGCTACGTGGTCGACCACGTCTCTCTCTCGGTTCGCAAGGGAGAGATACTGGGTGTCTACGGGTTGATGGGGGCGGGGCGATCGGAATTTCTCGAATGCGTGATGGCGCAGCACCCAGCCTCGTCGGGACGCTTCTTCATCGAGGGAAGGGAAATGCGGGAACGGCAGGTGTCAGGTCGGATCGCCCGGGGCATCGCGCTGGTTCCCGAGGACCGAAAGCGCGATGGACTGGTGCAGATCATGTCGATCCGCGAAAACCTCACGCTGTCCTCGCTGGGGGAATTCACGCGCGGGTTTCATCTAAATCTGCGCTCCGAAGCCACGCGTGCCGCTGAGTTCATTAAGCGGCTGACGATCAAGGTTGCCAGTCAGGAGAACCCGGTTTCGTCGCTATCGGGGGGAAACCAACAGAAGGTGGTGATCGGCAAGGCGCTGATGACGGACCCAAAAGTCCTTCTCATGGATGAGCCGTCGCGTGGCATCGACATTGGCGCCAAGGCCGAGATCTACCGCACGATGCGCAAGCTTGCCGCCGACGGGATTGGGATCATCTTCGTGACATCGGATCTCGAAGAAGTTCTCGCACTTTCTGATCGCATTGTCGTTATGGCCGACGGGAAAGTGGCCGGCGAATTTCCCAAGGACGCACCCGCGGCCGATGTGATTGCCGCCGCCACGCCGATCAAGAGCAAGGGAAAAGCCGCATGACTTCGACCGCAGCTGTTGCCAACACCCGGCCTGCATCGAGCCGTAACTGGCTACTTGCTGCTCCTGAAGGCGCGCACCTTCGTCGCACTCATCCTGGTGCTGGGCTATTTTTCCGTCGCAGCGCCAAACTTCCTGTCGGCGGCCAACGCAGTACTGGTGTCCAAACACGTGGCGATCAACGCCTTTCTCGCAATCGGTATGACGTTCGTCATCATAACCGGCGGCATCGACCTTTCGGTCGGATCAGTCGTCGGACTCACGGCAATGGTCGCTGGCTGGCTTCTGCTTTACGGCGTGGATATAGGGCTTGGCTGGTCAATCCAGTTCAACACGTTCGAGATCATTATCATTGTTGCTCTCGTCGGCATTTTTGTCGGCTGGATCAATGGAATACTTGTGACCCGGCTGAACGTCGCACCGTTTATCGCAACACTGGGAATGCTTTATGTGGCGCGTGGTGCGGCATTGCTGACGTCGGACGGGCGAACCTTTCCCAACCTCAATGGTAACGCCGAATACGGATCAGCGAGCTTTCCGATGATTGGTGCTGGCAATTTCCTGGGCTTTCCGATCATGATCTGGATGCTTATCGCGGTGGTTGCAGGGTCAACGTACCTCGCCGGACGCACACCCCTTGGACGCAAGATCTACGCAACCGGTGGCAATGAGCGTGGCGCAACGCTATCCGGCGTGAACGTGCGGCGGGTCAAGATGTTCGTCTACATGTTCTCGGGCTTCATGGCTGCTCTCGTCGGCCTCATCATCGCTTCGCAGCTCAAGGCCGCGCACCCGGCTACCGGGGAGTTCTTCGAACTCAACGCGATCGCGGCGGCTGTCTTGGGTGGCACATCCATGTCGGGCGGTCGCGGCAGGATCGGCGGCACCATCGTCGGCGCCTTCGTCATCGGGATTCTGTCTGACGGGCTCATCATGATGGGTGTCTCGTCATTCTGGCAGATGGTTATCAAGGGCATTGTCATCATCGCGGCTGTTGTCATCGACCAAGCGCAAAGCCGTTTGCAGGCGCGCGTCGCGTTGATGCAGGAAGCGTCGGAGAGCCGGTGAGGCGGTCCGCCTCAGTTGCTTCGTTGGAGATTTGAAGCTACGTCGAAACGGGCCATGGAGAACCTCGATGCGACACGCGTCACGCAAGCAGGACAACGGCAACATGACGGGGCTGCTCTCCGAGCCTCGGCGCCGCCGGATCCTCGAATGGATCGAGGAAGAGGGCTCTGCCCGCGTGAGGGAGCTCGCAGTTGCTTTCGATGTATCCGAGGCGACGATCCGTCAGGATCTGGAGCGGCTCGAAAAGGAAGGACATGTCACGCGCGAACACGGCGGTGCGTTCCTGAATTCGATGCCAGCGCAAGTTCATGGGTTCTCGTTGCACCATCAGGTGCATATGGATCAAAAGGCCAAGATTGGCGCCCTGGCTGCCAGTTTGGTTTCTGATGGTGAGACCATCATCCTCGATGCCGGGACGACCACTACCGAGGTTGCAGCACGCATCACAACGCGAGACAACCTTACCGTCATCACGAATGCACTCAACATCGCCCTGATCCTCGGGGGGGTGCCAGGTTTCGCGGTTCACATGCCGGGGGGGCAGTTCAAGGCGCCGACGCTCAGCCTTTCCGGTGATAAGTCGGTCGAATACTTCCGAAACATATTCGCGGGCAAACTGTTCCTCGCCACTGCCGGGGTCGCACTCGATGCGGGACTGACTTATCCGAGTTTTGCCGACCTCCAACTCAAAGAGGCAATGATCAAGGCGGCAAGCCATGTTTATCTCGTGGCGGATTCAACGAAAATCAACCGCTCGTCCTTTACCCGGCTCGGCGCGCTGGAATTGGTCCATACCTTCATAACCGATGAAGGCATCTCAGATGCTGACGCCAAAGCCTTCGAGGGGCGTGGAATCGAAGTTCTGATCGCGCGGTAGTGAGTCTTCGGTGTGCGTCCTGAGGAGGTCGGCAAAAGCGCCGACTATGAAACGCAATGGGAGAGCGTCTGTCGACGAATGAAATTCTCGAATCCGGAGGTGCGGAAGCTTGTTGGGGATTTCGGTTCGATTTCACTCATTGCATTTCAATTTCAGACTGCACTCCCAGCAGCGCATCTCGAGCGAAGTGGATTGTACAGAAGAGCCGACCGTCATCAATCTCGTAGCGAAGGTCGGTTTTCTGCCCGTCCCTGCCGGTTGCTGCGTCGACGAAGCCGAGGGGCATGCACTTGTGGCGAATGGCAGAGAGGTCCGCAAATCGGACGCTGGCCAACTGCTTCATAGCGCCGTTGCAGCATATTTCGGAAGTGGCCGAGCACCGTAGTGATGTGCGGTGTCGGTGAGTGACGGCATTCGGCCGATCCCGTCCGCACTCCTTCAACGGCTTCCCACGCAGCGCCCCGTCGTTCATGTCGGGCGTTCATCCTTGGAAGCCGGCCGCTGCCTTGTTACAGGGACAGGGCTTGTCAGGGCCTATCGGGGTGGCCTGTCCTGCCGGAGGGGCCGTGTCCTCCCGGTGTGTCCCGCGGTGAGTTCCCGGTTCAAGGGGCGGCTCCGCCAGCGGCGCCTTGCGCGGGAGTATGCACCGGACCTGATCCGAGTAAGCAGAATCGGTCGGTATGAGACAAATCATGAACATTCGGCCAATGGACGAATTCTACTATGAGAATGGCCTTGAGCAACAACATGTGGCCTAGGCGCCGGCCGGGGGCTTTCTGCCACGCTTGATCCATTCCCTGTTTGTCCGTGGATACTACGCAGATCAGGGAGTTATAATTCCCTGTTTGCGGGCGTAGGGAAATTGCCTACAAAGCATTGAAAAGTCGCCATTAATCAGATCGGACGTCGCGCTCGCGGCCACGAAATACGCCAGACTCCTTGTAAATTCCCTGTAAAAAGGGATTTCGGGCCGGGACCGGCTAGCCCGGGACTGCCAGCACAGCCACCAACTCTTCGAGCAATGTCGGTAGGGACTTTAGGGGCGTCTGGCTGGCCCGAGTGCCCCATGGAGTGCCCCACCCTCTAGCGACTGCTTAGGGGTCGCCCACCATCGTCAGCGTCAGGTGGACGAGCGCGACGACCAGCACGATGCCCACAGCAGGAGGATCACGGCCCCGGAGAGATACCTCACGATCACGAACGGGTGCATCGGCGTCCCTCTCCTGGCTTGAAGATGATTGAAAGCGACTAGCGTACTTCGCCGGCGGGATTCCTTGCGTCCGGCGAGATGTGCAGTTCCAGCGACTCGAAACGCCAGAACTCGCGGTCGATCTGGATGACCCGGTCCTGCGCGTCAGTCTTGATCCGTCGGATATAGAGGCCGGGCGCACCGTTGGTGCAGCCGAGGATCTGCTGGGCAAGACCTTCAAGACGTACGGGGCGGATACGGAGATCGGACAGGCGCGGGTTGATCCCATACTGTTCGATCCAGATCGTTGTGAACGACTGCCCGGCGAGGCGTTCCGCGAAGTCGGGCGCGGCGGAAATGTCGACCATGACGTCGTGCATGAAGACGCGATGCCCATTGAATTCGCCCCAGCCGCGAATGCGAAGCAGCGGATCGCCGGTGTTCAACCCGAACAGGGAGGCGTTGTTTTCGTCGGCTCCGATGACCTCCTGGTCGAGATCCGTCCAGGTTGCCGTTCCCTGGTCTGCGGCGGAACGCTTGAAGCTGACGTGCTTTATCAGGTCATAGACGAATCGCTTCTGGGAAACGAACCACCCCTTGCGGTCGACCCGGAAGACCGCGCCCTCGTTTTCAAGCGCGAGGAGCGCCTGGCGAAGCGACATCCGGTTGACACCCAGCATCTCTGAAAGCGCGCGTTCGACCGGCAGTTGTTCGCCCGGCCGCCATCTTTCATTTCTCAACGCGTCGCGAATAGCGGTGCGCGCCAGGCTGGCGGAGGTGGTCGCGTCGGAACGGGCCGTATCGGTCATGTTTATTCCCGGCTTGGTTCGCTGGTTTAAACCAGATATTGACTATTGGTTTAAACCAGACTATCAAACCTGCCAAGAAATACAACGGGCCCACTTAGCGCCCGGCAACGCAGGGGAGGATTTCGGAGTGATTTTCGAACTTAAAAAGCCCGCCTCTCTGACCGTGGCGCGAGGGTTGTCACGATCCTCTGGCAGCAGTGCGTCCAGTGTCCGTCCAATCCGGTCTTGACCCAAATCCAATCCAGCAAAGGAGACGCCGATGACCACATTGACCCGCAGATCCCTTCTTGCCGCAGGCACGGCAGCGCTTGCAGCGCCGCTCTTTGCCCGGCGCGCTCTTGCCTCTTCGGGAGAGGTGAACGTGTTTGCCTGGGGCGACTATTTCCAGCCGAACATCGTCGAAGCCTTCGAGAGCGCGACGGGGATCAAGGTGAACGTCTCGACCTACGGGTCCAACGAAGAGGCCGCCAGCAAGCTTCGCGCGGCCGGCGGCACGGGGTTCGACGTCATCTTTCCCGTCGGTCGATACGCGCCCGAACTACGACGAGGGCGATCTTCTGGCGGAAATCGACGAGACGCGGCTCAACGTGGATCTGATCCAGCCGGCGCTGTGGCGCAATTCGCTGACGCTGGGCGCGGCCCGGCGCGGCAAGCGCTTCCTGATCCCGTTCTCATGGGGCACCGAGGGCATTACCTATGACAGTTCCGCGCACGAGGTCGCGCCGGGGCAGCTGTCTTACGGCGATCTCTGGGCCGACGGACTCGACGGAAAGGTGGCGATGCGTCAGAAATCGGTTCTGATCAGCCTCGCCATCTATCTCGACGCCACCGGCGAACTGCCGTCGAACCGGGCGATGGACCTCTACAAGACCGAGGAGGATACCCGCCGGATCTTCGACGGCTGCGTCGCCTATGCCGCCAGCCGCAAGAAGCAATATCGGCGCCTATTGGAACAACGCGACCGAGGCCACCGGCGCCTTCACAGACGGCGGCTGCACCATCGGCCAGACCTGGGACACGACGGGACTGAAGCTCCATTCCGACATCGATGCGAAGTGGCGCTACGCGGCGCCGAAAGAGGGCGCACTCGGCTGGATGGACACCGCCGCAATTCCGTCGGGAGCTGCGAACCTCGAGCAGGCCTATGCGCTCCTGAACTTCCTGCTCAGCCCCGAGGTCGGCGGAATGTTCGCCAACAACACGGGCTACAACTCGGCCGCGGTTGGCGCCGACGCGCATCTGAGCGAGGCCAACAAGGAAGCCTTCGCCTTCGCTTACGCCGGCGATGCGATCGACAATCTCTGGTGGTGGCCGATGTTCACGCCATGGTTCTCGACCGTGCGCGAGGAATATGTCGAAAAGCTCACCAACGCCTGAACTTCGCGAGTGACACTGGCGCGGGCACAAACCCGCGCCAGTATTCTTCGGATTGCATCAGATAGGGATTCGCATGTCTGCAACCACTGTCGGAATGGAGATCGAGTTAGAGCATGCCGCGGTTCGCTTCGGCAGCTTCCAAGCCGTCCACCCCACTGACCTGCGGATCGACGCGGGCGAATTCTTCTCCATTCTCGGGCCGTCGGGTTGCGGCAAGACGACGCTTCTGAGACTCCTGTCGGGGTTCCTCGACCCGACCGAGGGGGATGTCCGCATCGGCGGGCGATCCATGCTGGGCATCGGGCCGTCCGACCGGCCCACGGCCCTCATCTTCCAGAATCTGGCGCTGTTTCCCCTGATGACGATCTGGGAGAACGTCGCCTTCGCACTGGAAATGCGCGGCTGGACGCGGGCGCGGCGGCGCGAACGGGCGATGGAGCTTCTGGCGACCGTGGCCCTGGCAGAACAGGCGGAAAAGATGCCGGCACAACTCTCCGGCGGCCAGAAGCAACGTGTCGCCATTGCCCGCGCGCTCGCGGTGGAACCCTGCGGTGCTGTTGCTGGATGAACCGCTCTCGGCGCTCGACCTGAAACTGCGCCAGCACATGCGGGCCGAGTTGAAGCAGATCCAGGCCCGCACCGGGATCACCTTCGTCTATATCACCCACGACCAGGGCGAGGCGCTGACGATGAGCGACCGCATCGCGGTGATGAACGAAGGCCGGATCTCCCAGATCGGGACGCCCGACGAGGTTTACGACCACCCGGAAAATGCCTTCGCCGCGACCTTTGTGGGCGAGATGAACGTGATACCTGGCCGGATCGGTGTTTCTGCGGACGGGTATGCAAGTGTCGACACGACGCTCGGCCGCTTCCGCGCCCGCGATCCGAAGGGGCTTTCCGCGGGCAATGAGGCGTTGCTCATGGTGCGCCCGGAAAGGCTGCGCCTGGTCGCAGGCGCAAACACGGCAGAGAACAGCCTTTCCGCCGTCGTTGCGCGTCGTGATCTGGAAGGCGCCTATTCGACACTGACCCTTTCGGCCGAAGACCGGTCGATCTCGGTTCACCTGCCGCACCAGGGCGGCGACGACCGGTTGGTGGGGCAACTTCTTCTCGGTTTCGACGCGGCCGATGCCATGGTTCTTCCACGGGGGGAACTGGCTCATGACTAGACTTACCCGTGCCTTCGGGGTACCGCTCGCCGCCCTCATCCTGTTCTTTTCGGGGGCATGGATCCTTGGCCTGATCGCCGCGCCGCAGCTCATCATGATCGAACAGTCATTGTGGCGCATGGAGAGCCCGGCCGGGGCCGCCGAGGTTTCGGTCAGGATCGACGGCCTCTACAACCGCCTCGACGTCCTCGCGCTGGACGAAGCGGGCGCGCAGGCCGAGGCCGACGAGGGCGTGCGCGACGCGCGGCTCGCCGACATCGTGGCCACGCGCGCGAATATCGAGACCGAGATTGCTGCGCTGGAAAACGAGGAAAGCACGCCGGTCAGGGTCTATACGCTGGCCAACTTCACGCAGATGGGGACCGCGCATCTGGCGATCTTCGTCAAGACCATTGCGGCATCGCTCGCGGTGACCGCGATCGCGCTTGTGGTCTGCTATCCTATCGCATTCGCCGTGGCGAAACTGGAACCCCCGAACCGGGCGGCGCTGATCATGCTGGCGCTGGTGATCCCCTACGCGATCAACGAACTTCTGCGCATTTTCGCCTGGCAGATGATCCTGAACTACGGCGGCCCCGCGAATGCCCTGCTCGGCCTGCTCGGCATCGCACCCGTTCCCTTCCTCGAAAGCGGGGCGGGCGTCTTCGTCGCGATGGTCTACGCCTATATCCTGTTCATGGTCTTCCCGCTCTACAATGTTCTGGAGACACTCGAAACCAACCTGATCGAAGCGGCACGCGACCTCGGCGCCCCGACATGGCGCATCCATGCGCGGATCGTCATTCCCCATGCCCGGCCGGGAATTGCCGTTGGCTGCATCATGACGTTCATGCTTTCGGCGGGCTCCTACGCCGTGCCCTACATCATGACGCGGGGGACGGCAGCGCCGTGGTTCACGCAGCTCATCTACAACCGGTTCTTCGAGGCGACGAACTGGAACGTCGGTGCCGCATACGCGCTGAGCCTCCTGGCTGCCTGCATGGTCTTCATCTTCCTGATGATGCGGCTCTTGAAGGTCAACCTGAAGGATATCGCGAAATGACCCGGTCAGGTGCCCGCAGCCAGGCCGTGCTGCATCTCTACATGGCGCTTTTCTTCGCCTATATGTTCATGCCGCTTCTCGTGATGATCGCCGCCGGGTTCAACGACTATTCGCCGCCCTCGATCACGGTTTGGCAAGGGCTCACGCTGCGGTGGTTCGGGGACCTCTGGCATGACGCGCGTATGTGGTCCGGCCTGGCGAACTCGCTCATCATCGCCGGGTCGGTGATCGCGCTCTCGCTGCCGATGGGGCTTTCGGGGGCGCTGCTGCTGTCGAAGCTCGGCAGCCGGTCGGGTGGGCTTTTCTACGCGATCATGGTGTCTCCGCTGCTGACGCCGGGGCTCATCATCGGCATCTCGACTGTGATGTTCTGGCGCCACATGGGGGTTTCGGCGGGGATCGTGACCGCCATCCTCGCGCAATCGGCCTTCATCTCATCCTATTCGATGCTGATGTTCATGGCGCGGCTGCAGCGTCAGGACACGACGCTGGAGGAGGCCGCGCTCGACCTCGGCGCCACACGCGCCCAGGCCTTCCGCCGCATAACGGTGCCGTTCCTCCGACCGACCATCATCACGGCGGCAGTCATCGCCTTTTTGCAAAGCTTCGAGAACTACAACACGACGATCTTCTCGATCGGCGGACGGCATACGCTGGTGACGGAGATCGGCGCGCGCATGCGGTTCGGAATGAGTCCGATGATCAACGCGATCGGTATCCTGTTCATCCTTCTCACGGTGATCTTTGCCGTCGGATGGGCCTCGCTCCGCCAACGTGAGCGTCGCGCGGAGGCCGCGCGGTGAAGTCGGGCACCCCCATCGACGAGCCTAGCAGCGACTGGCGGGCACGGATCGGTGCGCTGCCGCAGGATCGGGCCAGGGACTTGGCGGAACGGGCGCACAACGCCCCGCTCTTCGCCCACGCCTATGCGTTTCACCTGAATTTTCGCTTTGGCGCGATGGAACCCGCCGACCTTCTCGACTTCGCTCGTGAGGAACGGCTGGTCGGCGTGAAGATCCACGTCGAGGACGGCGAGGACGCGAGCTTGCGGGCCATGACCGAAGCCGCGAGACTCGGCTTCGGAGCCGAGGCGGCAGCGCGCGGACTTGCCGTGCACGTGGAGACCAGCAGCACCGATCGCGCGGCGCTGGACGAAGCCGTGGCGATCGCCCGGTCGGTCGGCGCCGGCTCGGTGCGCTGCTATCCGCGTTATGAGGGCCGCGTCTCCGAGATCATCGCCCGGACGACGGAGGATCTCAGTCGGCTGGACGAGCTGGATCCCGAACGCCGCCTGCCGTTCACGCTGGAACAGCACGAGGACCTGACGTCGGACGAGCTTGTCAGGATCATAGAACAAGTCGGCAACCCGCGTCTGTCGCTGCTCTTCGACTTCGGCAACATGATCAATGCCTACGAAACCCCGCTGGCCGCGCTGGCACGGCAGGCGAAGTATGTGACCGAGGTGCATGTGAAGGATTGCCTTGTCGTTCCCGACCGTGGCGGTTGGGGGCACCGCGCCTGCATTTCGGGGCAAGGGCATTTGCCGATGCAGGCCCTGATGGCGGAGCTTCTGCTTCTGGGCGACGAACGGCCGCAGGTGACGGCCTACGGGCTGGAAGAGGAAGATGGCTATTTCGCGCCCGCCCTGCGCTCTCCTGCGGAGGGTCCCGATCCGTTCATCGCCGCACGGACCCAAAGCTATACCGATCCCGGCCCCGGCGATCTCAGCGCGCGGCTCTACGACGAGGTCGCAGCGGCGCGAGCCCAGGTCGCAACCATCAGGGCGATGCTGCGCGACATCGCGACCGAAGCAGAGAACCGGAGCAAACGCACATGATCACCAGCGCCGTCACGGAATGCCCGCCCAAGATGCTGGATCTCGCGGTCGCCATGAGCGACGCGGTGCGCCCCGTCATCCGCCGCTATTTCCGCACCCGGATCGAAGTGGACGCCAAGACCGATGCGAGCCCGGTCACGATCGCGGATCGCGAGGCCGAGACGGTGATGCGCCGCATGATCATGGGGCGTTTCCCGGATCACGGTATCCGCGGCGAGGAGTACGGACTGCACCAGCCGGATGCAGCATGGAATTGGGTGCTTGATCCTATCGACGGCACCAAATCCTTCGTCTCGGGGTCTCTCGCCTTCGGCACCCAGATCGCGCTGCTCCACGAGGGGCGACCCCTGCTTGGAATCATCGACCAGCCGATCACAGGCGAACGCTGGATCGGCAGGACCGGACACCCCACGACGCTCAACGATGCAGTCATTCGCACCAGCGACACGCGCCGGATCGAGGATGCGGTGGTCTATACTTCCGCCGTCGACCATTTCGGCGAAGACACGCGCGACCGCTACGGCGCCATCGCTCGGAACGCGCGCTTCCACCGGGCATCGCACGACTGCTACGCCGCGGGGCTTCTGGCTCTAGGAACCGTCGATCTGCTGCTGGAGGGCAACGTCCACGACTACGACATCCTGCCGCAACTTCCCATCATCGAGGGCGCCGGCGGTGTCGTCACCGACTGGGAGGGACGACCTCTGCCCAATGCCCGGAGGTTCGACACCGTCGTGATGGCGGCAAACGCAGAGCTGCACGCGGCCGTCATCGCGAGGCTGGCCCGGCCCTAGCGGTCGCCGTCCGAGGAAACCCCGGCAATCCACATTCAAGCCAATAGCCGCCGGCGACAAGCACCGGCGCAATGCCGGGCTTGCCGCACACGTCAATTCGACGACGGAGCCGACGCGCTAAAGCGGTGTAATCTCACGCACTGGCGTTCCGCTCCGCTGCGTCTTTCCCGCACCGGGTGCCGTGCCGACGGGTGCGTTCGACGGCGGCAGTAGCTGTCGCCCGCGCACCAAGTCGGCCGCACGCTCGGCCAGCATGATTGTCGGCGCGTTCAGGTTGGCGTTGGGCTCGGAGGGAAAGACCGAACTGTCGATCACCCGCAGCCCAGCGATGCCATGCACCTTCAGTTCGCTGTCGACGGTGGCCATCTTGTCTTCGCCCATACGGCAGGTCCCGCAGGGATGATAAGTACTTTCCATCGTCTCGCGCACCCAGGCGTCGATCTCATCGTCCTTCCGTACGTCCTTGCCCGGCGCGATTTCCTCGCCACGGAAGCGGTCGAAGGCGGGCTGGGCGACGATCTCGCGCGTCAGACGCAGGCAGCGGCGGAAACCTTCGCGATCCTCCTCGCGGTCGAGATAGTTGAAGAGGATGTCCGGCTGCTCGTAGGGATCGGCCGACCGCAAGCGCACATGGCCCCGGCTTTTCGGCTTATTGGGCCCGGTCAACACCATGAAGCCATGCCCCTTCAAGGGCTTCTTTCCGTCATACCGCATGGCGGCCGGAAGGAAATGGAACTGGATGTCGGGCCATTCCAGCGCGGCATCAGAGCGGATGAAGCCTCCGCTTTCGAAATGGTTGGTCACCGACAGGCCGCGTTTGAACAGAATCGACTCCGCCCCGATCAGGAACCGGCTCCAAAGTCCCATCTTGCCGTTCAGCGTAATCGGCTCCTTGCAGGCGTACTGGATGTAGACTTCCGAATGGTCCTGGAGGTTTTCACCCACGCCCGGCAGATCGTGCACCACCTCGACCCCGGCGTCGCGCAGAACCTCTGCCGGGCCAATGCCAGAGCGTTGCAGAAGATGTGGCGCGCCGATCGGGCCGGAGGCGACAAGGATCTCGCGCGTGGCGAGGGCGACGTGGCGCTGTCCCTCACGGTCGTATTCGACGCCAACGGCGCGCTTGCCCTCGAGGATTATTTTCCGCGTCATGGCACGGGTCAGAACGGTCAGGTTCGGCCGGGACATCGCGGGCTTCAGATAGGCGTTTGCGGTGGACCAGCGGCGGCCATCCTTCACGGTCATGTGCATCGGGCCGAAGCCTTCCTGCAGATAGCCGTTGGGGTCGTCGGTGGTGACATATCCCGCCTCGTGCCCCGCTTCAACGAAGGCACGATAGAGGGGGTTTTTCATCTCGTTGCCGGCATTCGTGGCCAATGGGCCGCTGCCGCCGCGCCAGTCGTCCCCGCCGCTCTTCCAGCTTTCCGCGCGCTGGAAGTACGGCAGACAATTCGCGTAACTCCAGCCCTTGGCCCCAAGCTCTTCCCACTCGTCGAAGTCGCGGGCGTGGCCCCTCATGTAGACAAGCCCGTTGATCGACGACGATCCGCCAAGCACCTTGCCGCGCGGGCAATGTACCCGGCGACCATCCAGCCCCGGTTCCGGCACCGTGTAGTAGCGCCAGTTGTATTTCGACCCGTTCATCGGGATCGACAGAGCGGTCGGCATCTGGATGAAGATGGATTTGTCAGACCCACCGTATTCCAGCACCAGGACACGTGTCGTCGGGTCTTCACTCAGCCGGTTCGCCAGAACGCATCCGGCTGAACCCGCGCCAATGATGATATAGTCGAAGGACTGGCTCATGGGGCACCTTCCGTCGTTGAGATTGGTTCCGTGTTGCGCGGTAGTTGGCGGGCGGGCGCGAACGCCCGCCACCGGTTTTCCCGTCAGCTGTCGGGGTAGTTCCCCCACTGCGGGCCCTTGGCGAAAAGCCGGGTCAGCACGTAGTGGACCAGCCCGGCGACCCCGCAGGACGGCAGCGATGCCGTGAGGTAGCGGAAGGCGGATGCGTTATCGAGCGTCTGCGGATTGAAGAGCCAGATATAGATGACGAAGCCCACCGCCAGCGCAAAGAGGCCGATCGGGTTGAAACCGCCGAGAAACTGGAACGAACCGCCCTCCTGTCGCCCGTGCAGTGCGCGTATGTCGAGCCGCTGGCGCCGCAGGAAGAAGTAGTCGGCGATCCCGATCCCGGCGAGCGCGGAGTTGAGCGCCGAGGTCCACACGAGGAAGATGAAAAACCCGTCATACATCTGCGGATACACCACGACGAGGACGAGCGGGATGATGCAGAAGACAAAGAGCAGCGTCCCCCAGCCGATCTTCCGAACGCCCGCTGTCCCGACCTGCCGCAAACCAACAATCGACGTGTAGAGGATGTTGGCCATCGACGTGACGTTTGCAAAGGCGATGAAGCTGAGCGCGACAATCCCGACGCCCGCGCCGGCGATCTGCGTCATCCAGATCGTCGGGTCGCTGTCTCCCATCGACACCGCGGCAAAAAGACCGACGATTTCACCGAGAACTGCCGCACCGAAGATGCCGAAGATGTTCGGCCAGAAGGCGGTGCGTTCGTTCCTGGTCAGGCGCGCGAGATTGCCGATATAGGGCCACCAGGAAAAACCTGCCGCCATGTTGATCTCGATGGCGATGATGAAGTTCAGCCGCTTGTCCGCGAACGGAGGGTCGAGCGCCTCCATGCCCATCAACTCGGAAAAGCTGTGCTGGCGGAAGATCAGCCAGAGCATGCCGATCATCAGAAGCACCAGGAGCGGCGACACGATCATGTTGAAGACCTTGATCGAGGTCGGCCCGCGCGCGACGATGTACCAGGTCAGAAGGATCGCACCGACGGCCGCGATGGCCACCTTGACGCCCGTGGGATTGGCGGTGCCACCCGTCGCCAGCGCAGTCAGTCCGTCAATGGAACGCCCGAACATCATGGCAAGCACCGCGAGCCATCCCATGGTCAGGACGATCACCGCCAGCAGGTAGACGAGGCGGCTGCCGTTGTAGCCGTACTGGCTGCGGATGCCGATGAACTGTTCGACACCGTAGCGCCCCGCCATCACGGTCGTGGAGAGCGCGGTCAGGACAACGCCTAAGATGTTGCCGATCACGATCGCGGCAATGCCTTCCTTGGGGCCAACGAAAAGCCCGACAGCCCCGCCGATGAGAAAAGCCCAGGTGGCAATCGCCAACGCAGAGTTGGCGAAGGTGAATTCCTTGAACCCCCAGAGCCGCTCGGCCGGCAGGAGGGGGGCGTCACCGCGTTCGGCGGCTGCAGCATAGCCATTGGGCGATGCATCCGACGCCGATCGCGATGGGAAAGTTTCAGGAAGCGTTTCCGTTGTCATTTCAAGCCACCCACATCCAGAATCCAATGGTCAGCGACAGCATCAGCGCCGCTATCCCGAGATAGTCGATCGCGGTCATGCGGCCTTCGGCCTCATCCCCCATCGCCTCATAGACTTCGGCGCGCCTGTCGATCTCGGCGAGCCAGTCAGCACTCAATCTTTCCATCTTATCCTCCCTTTCCGCGGGGCCGGCGTGGCCCGCGTCTCCTCTCCTCCCGCCCTTGGCGGCGTCACCGGACCCGGACCGGGTCCGCGTAGTAGGGCATCCTGTCGACCCGCGGTTTCCAGTCGCCGTTCTTCGCGACGCTCAGAACGTGGGCCGCAATTTCCTCCATCGGCGCGAACCACACGTCGCCGTGCGCCAAGGCCCGTTCCATGAACCGGTGCACGACCTCCCAGCGGGCCAGACGACCGGTCGCGAAGGGATGCACGACCGGCACCCAGAGCCCGCCGTGACGCCGCGCCGCCTCGAATTCCTGCGCAAAGGGCAGAAAGCCCTGTTCCGGCGCGCGGATCGGCATCATGTAATCGAGATCCATCGACTGGACGTATTGCGGCCAGTCATCCATGCCCCAGTGCGACGGCAGTTCCACAAGCCGCCCGGCGGTGCTTTCGAGCAGATAGGGCTGGTCGTCGCCCATCAGCGAGGCGTCGTAGACAAAACCGCGCTCCGCCAGAAGATCGGCCGAGCGGTGCGAGAAGTTGTAAAGCGGCGCGCGCCAGCCGCGCGGACGCTGGCCTGTCGCCTTGACGATCACCTCGATGCCCCGATCGAGCCAGTGCGCCTCGTCCTCGGCCGAAAGCTCGCGCGGATGCTCGTGGAGGAAACCGTGATGGGCAATTTCGTGCCCACCCTTCAGGATGGTCTCGACCGCCTCGGGATAGGCTTCGATGCACCAGGCGGGGATGAAGAAGGTCTGGCGCAGCCCAAGCTGACGGTAGCTTTCCACGATGCGCGGGATGCCGATCTCCGGCCCGTATCGCAGCATCGAGATTGCCGCGACCCGGCTGTGCCCATCCTCCGGGTGGGCCAGGTGGATCAGGCTGTCGGCGTCCATGTCGAAGGTGATGCAGGCCGCGCATTTCGCGCCATTCGGCCAGGGGATCGGGTTGGCGATCATGGCATGACACTCCCGCCATTGGGGCCGATGCCCTGGCCGGTGAAGTAGCGTCCGCCTTCGCCGGCGAGGAATGTGGCGACCGCCGCGATGTCGTCTGGCTGGCCGAACCGTCGCCAGTGGAATCGCAAGCTCCTTCGCGCGCCACTCGGCACTCATGTTAGCCGCGCCCAGCATTTCGGTGTCAATCGGACCGGGGCAGATGGCGTTGACGAGGATGCCGGGGGCGAACTCCTTTGCCCAGCTGCGGACAAGGCCAAGAACGCCGTGCTTCGAGGCGACGTAGGGCGAGAATGTCTCGCGTCCGTAATAGGCCATGTCGGAGGCGATCAGGATCGCGCGCGGCGGACTGGCCGCATCCGGGGTCATCAGGCCGATCGCCGCCTGACCGATCAGGAAACTGCCGCGCAGATTGACGGCGATCACCCGGTCGAAATCCACGACGGGCGTTTCCAGAAGCGGCGCTTCGTGGATGATGCCGGCGCAGTGGACGAGCACATCGAGCCCGCCCCAAACCGCCTGTGTCGCGTTGCGCAACATTGTCACGGCAGCGGCATCGGACACATCGCAGGCGTAGGCCTCCACTTCGGCCGCCCCTGCCCCGCGCGCAGCGGCGGCGGTCGTGTCGGGCAGGTTCTGATCGGCCAGAGCCACGCGCGCACCCTGCCGGGCAAAGGCCATGGCCGTGGCCGCGCCGATCCCCCGAGCCGCACCGGTGACGAGGACACGCGCCGTCATGCCATCACCTCGCCACGGTCGACCATGATCGCCTGACCGGTGATGTCGCGGGCCCCGTCGGAGGCGAGGTAGAGATAGGCCGCAGCCATGTCATCGGGCTCCATCAGTCCCGGAAGAACCTGCGCGCCGGTGATCTCGTCCAGAAGATCCTCTTCACTGCGGCCCGTCCGCTTCGACATGTTTGCCAGCGACAGCATCGCCGCCTCGGTCCGGACCCAGCCGGGGCAAACCGCGTTCACGCGGATACCGCGCGGCCCGAGTTCCTTGGCCATGACCCTGGTGAAACCAAGATTGGCGTGCTTCGAGCTTACATAGGCAGCGAATTCCGGAACCGCCGTCCGGCTCCAGATCGAGGCGGTGACGATGACGCTGCCGCCCTCGGGCATCTTCGGCACCGCGTGGCGGGTGACATAGAAAGTTCCGTTGACATTGATGTCGGTGATGCGCCGGAAGGTTTCTTCAATAGCCTCGTCCGGATCGAGCAGCGGCGTGATCCGTTCCAGCCCGGCATTGTTCACCAGAACGTCGATCCGGTCGAGACTGGCGAGTGCTGCCTTGACCGACGCGCCGTCGGTGATGTCGGCCTCACACGCCCGGCAGGGCCGTCCGCATTCCTTGGCAATCGTCTCGGCAGCGGCGTGGATGCCCGGACCGGACGAAAGAACCGTCACATCCGCGCCGGACTTGGCGAACGCCTTGGCGACGGCAAAACCGATGCCACGGCTCGCGCCCGTCACCAGAACCTTTTCACCCAAGAAGTCATAGCGGATGCGACCCATCGTTCAGGCCTCGCGCGCGTGAATGATGCGGCCGATCAGGTTCATCAGCACCTGCGCTGCGAGGATGGCGGTACCGCCAGTGTGGTCGTAATCCGGCGCGACCTCCACGAGGTCGACGCCGACGATCCGGCCGCGCTTCGCCAGACCTGCAAGAAGCTCCAGCACCTCGTAGTAGATGAAGCCGCCATGCGACGGCGTACCTGTGCCCGGTGCGATAGACGGGTCGAACCCGTCGATGTCGATGGTCACGTAGTAGCGCGCGGCCTCTGGGATGCGGGCGAGCACCGCCTCGACCCCAAGCGCACGGATCTGCCGCACCGACAAAATGTCCGAGCCCATGGCCCGGGCGTCCTCGTACCCGTCGCGCGCCGTAGACGAGACGTTGCGGATGCCGAGCTGCGACAGGCCGCTGACATAGCCCTTCTCGGCGGCGCGCCGCATCGGATTGCCGTGGCCGTGGCGCACGCCGTGGCGAACGTCGACGAAATCGAGATGCGCGTCGAACTGGACGACATGGATCGGGCCGTTCTTCGCACAATCGTCGTCGAAGGCGTTGATGCAGGGAATGTTGACCGAATGATCGCCACCAAGAACCACCGGCAGGGCCCCGGCCGCGAGGATCTTGCGCACGCCGAATTCAATGTTTGCGTGGCTCGTTTCGGTATCGGTATGAACGATGTCGGCATCGCCAAGGTCTACGACCCGGACCTTGTCGGCCGGCAGGTACGTCACGTCGTCCTCGTGGTCATAGGCGCCGCCATGACCGAAGGCGAACAGGGTCGAGGCTTCGCGGATCGAGCGCGGCCCGAAACGCGATCCGGCGCGCCATTGGGTACCGAAATCGTATGGCGCGCCAAGGATGGCGACGTCGGCCTCGATCCGATCCCAGTCCGAAATGTAGGGATACTTGCCAAACGTACAGATGCCGACGAACGGCAGATTGAGACGCCCCCGGTCATAGGTGTTGTCGGACATGCTTTCCCCCCTAAAGAATGATCGGGTCAGGAAAGCACGGCCCTTACCTTCAAAAAATCTCTATGTTTCGAAGTTTAGTTGTGTGAAAATCTATGTATGAAACAAGCGGCCGCCCCGAGCCCGGTCCGCAGCAAACTCGCGGATGTCGATCTGCGTCTGTTGCGGGTCTTTGCCGAAATCGTCCACGCCAACGGCTTTTCGGCCGCCCAGGCGAGCCTCGGAATGACCCAGGCGACGATCTCGACGCATATGCGCAATCTTGAGGAGCGGCTCGGCGTGCGCCTCTGTGAACGTGGTCGCGGCGGGTTCTACCTTACGGACGAGGGTCGGCAGGTCCACTCGGCAACTCTCGACCTCTTCGGGTCGATTGAGCGGTTCACAAGCGCGGTGAGTGAAGCGCAAGGCGAGCTTTCAGGAGATCTGAGCTTTGGAACCGTCGATGCGATGGTGACGAACAGGCCTCTGAACCTGCACCGGGCGATCGCCGAGTTCTCTCGCCTTGCTCCGCGCGTCCGCCTCTCCATCGACATAGCGGCACCCCAGATTCTGTCGCAGGGCATCCTCAACGGCCGCTACCAGGTCGTGCTCATGCCGGAACAGCGCCCGCTGGGCCAGAGCCATGCAATTGACGTCTATCAAGAGCGCCAGAAACTGTACTGCGGGCGCGGGCATCCGCTGTTTTCGATTTCGGACAACGACATTGCAGACGCGGTTCTCGCGCAGCAAGCTTTCGCCGGGCGCACTTACATGCCGCAAGAAGCAATTTGCGGTATCGATTTCGACTGGCGCGCAACCACCGCGCATATGGAAGGTACGCTCATTCTCTTGCTGTCGGGCGCGTACATCGGCTTCCTTCCACAACACTACGCCGACCAGGAGACGCGGAGCGGTAATCTGCGAATGTTGATTCCGGATCGAATGACCTTCGACGACACTTTCCAGATCGTCTACCCTCGCGAACGCCCGACGCGGTCTGCGGAAATTCTGGCGCAGGCAGTCCTGTCTTGCTATCGGAGCAAGACGTCGGACTTCTGAAACAGGTTCCCGTAAGTCCCGAGATTCCTCCTGCTTTCTGGAGCGCCTGTCCAAGAAACCTGACGTCGCGTGACAGACATGCACCTCAACCCGCCGTAGCTTCGTGACAATCTCTTCCGGCTTGTGCCGCTTCGTAGCCATTCTGATCCTCCATATTCCTTAACATAACGGCGGACCACATCACTGGGGGAGGAGTGAAGTTGAAAAGATAGTAATTGATTACTATCAAGTTTCAAGCCATGATGGAGTGCAAAGCTAATGCTACCTACCGGCAGCTAGAAGAGGTCCAACATGTTCACCGGCAAGACCAACATCGCAACAGGTTTTCTGTTCCTCACATTGTTCATGCTCTACGGCTTTTTCCTGATCTTCCTGCGCGACTTCGCGCCCGGCAAAGAGCAGTGGATCGCGGAGTATGGCGTCGGCAAACATTTTGAATCCCGTCTGGCCCACGCGCACGGCAACCTGTTCGCGCTGATCAACATCGCGGTTGGACTTGTTTTGTTGCGTCTGCCGGTTACCGCCGCCGCGACCCGTTGGATTTCCGGGTTGGCGCTGGCGGGCATGTTGATGCCGTTGGGGATCCTCTCGGAGGTGTTTCTTCGGAGCACCTCCGATCTTCGTCCTCGTTGGCGGGCTGTCGATGGTCCTGTCTATGGCGGTGGCTCACCTTCGCGGTCTGGCAGCGCGGAGATTCGACGATGAACAATTCCATCCGACCAAGGAACCTTCCTGCAGACGAACGGCGAAACGTCACCGTCGAGGCGGTGGTCGAACTTGCCGCGTCGACCAACCCTGCCGAGATCACGACGGCGGCGATCGCCAAGCACATGAATCTGACCCAAGGCGCGCTGTTTCGCCATTTCCCCAACAAAGAGGCGATCTGGCAGGCGGTGATGAAATGGGTGGCCGAGCGTCTGATGGCGCGGATCGACAAGGCCGCCGAAGGGATCGGCTCGCCGCTGGAGGCCATGCAGGCGATGTTTCTTGCCCATGTCGCCTTTGTCTCCGAACATCCCGGCGCCCCTCGGATGCTGTTCGGTGAGCTTCAGGGGGCCAAGGCGACACCTGCAAAGCGCTTGGCGCATGCATTGCTGAAGCAGTATGCGGCCCGTCTGAACGACCTTATCGAGACCGGAAAGACGTGCGGCGAACTGCCCCACGAATTGGATAACGAAGCCGCAGCCACGTTGTTTATCGGCACGATCCAAGGGCTTGGTCATGCAGTCCCTGATCGCGGGCGACATGGAGCGGATGCGCGCCGACGCGCCGCGGGTCTTTGCCATCTATCGGCGCGGCATCGCAACGGCACACGTGGTCAGAGGCGAGAGGTCAGAGGCGTCATGCATATCCGTTTTCTGGGCGCCGCCCGCGAAGTCACCGGCTCGTGTTATCTGATCGAAACCAAGAGTATTCGGTTTCTGGTCGATTGCGGCATGGTTCAGGGCGGGCGCGAAGCGCCGGCACGCAACCGTCAACCCTTCGACTTCGACCCGGGAAGCAATCGACTTCGTGCTTCTGACCCATGCGCATATCGATCACAGCGGGTTGCTCCCCAAGCTGACGCGCGCCGGTTTCAGGGGCCCGATCTACGCAACTGCAGCCACGGACGATCTGCTTGGCGTGATGTTGCCCGACAGCGCCCACATTCAGGAAGCGGACGCTGAGCGCGCCCGGCGCAAGTCGCGGCGCGGCAGGACTGCCGCACTAGCACCCATCTATACCATGCAAGACGCGCGCGATTGCCTGCGTCAGGTGCGTCCGGTCTCCTATGACGACATGCTGGAACCAATGCCCGGAATGCGCTGTCGTTTCCGCGATGCCGGCCATATTCTCGGCTCCGCCATCATCGAGGTTTGGATCGACGAAGACCAGAAGACCACCAAGATCGTGTTCAGCGGCGACCTTGGGCAACCGGGTCGGCCGATTCTTCGCGATCCGACAGCCATCGAAGATGCCGATTATCTGCTGATCGAATCCACATACGGCGATCGGGATCACGCGGATCAGACCACGTCTGTCAATGATCTGATCGAACTCGTCGAGCACACCCGCCATGTCGGGCGGCGGCAACATCATCGTTCCAGCCTTCGCGGTCGGCCGCACACAAGAAGTGCTCTACCATTTGCACCGCCTGACATGCGAAGGACGATTGCACGATCTGAATGTTTTCGTTGACTCGCCGATGGCCACCGAAGCCACCCGGATCACCCGCCAGCATCTTGAACTGTTCGACGATCAGGCGAAAAAACTGGCAGGCTGGCACAAGGTCGGTGCGGATCTGCCCTACCTGCATTTCACCGCGAGTGTCGAGGAATCCAAGGCCCTCAACCGTATACGATCCGGTGCCATCATCATTTCGGCCAGTGGCATGTGCGACGCGGGGCGCATACGTCATCATCTGCGCGAAAATCTGCCCCGACGTCGAATGCTTGGTGCTGATCACCGGTTTCCAGGCCGAAGGCACTTTGGGTCGGCGGCTGGTGGAAGGTGCGAAACGGGTCCGTCTGTTTGGCGAGGACGTGCCGGTCCGGGCCACCATTCGCACGTTGAACGGGTTTTCGGCCCATGCCGACCGCACAGCACTTCTGGCATGGACAAAAGGCTTCAAGACCGCTCCGCGGCGAACCTTCGTCGTGCACGGGGAAGTCGCGGCTGCCACGGAATTTGCGCAAAGGCTGCGCGCGGACAACGGCTGGAACGTGACGGTTCCCGAGCTTGGATCAAGCGTCGATCTTGCCGCGCCCGAATTTGGTGCCCGCGATGATCAGTGAGGATGAACGTAACGCGCTGACTGCGGCGATCCTGAAGAACCCGGCATATCGCCTGGCCTATGAAGACGCCGAGCTGATGGCAGAGGATGATCTGCGCGCGCTGCGTTTGCAGTTGGAACTGCTGAAGCCTGAACGCGCTTTGCAACACCACGCCATCCGTTCAACCGTGGTAGTGTTCGGCAGCGCGCGTATCGTGTCGCCAGAGGTTGCGCAAAAGCGTCTGAAAGAAGCCCGATCTCGCCAGTCCGGCAATCCGGACGACGTGGAAGCCGTGCAGGCCGTTACCGATGCCGAACGCCAGATGCGCCTGTCGCACTACTATTCGCAAGCCCGCCGCCTTGCCACACTGGTGTCGCAGAAATTCCAGCAGAAAGGATCGACGCGACTTTGTCGTTGTCACCGGCGGCGGCCCGGGCGTCATGGAGGCTGCGAACTGCGGCGCCTTCGATGTCGGCGCGCGCTCGGCCGGCTTCAACATCACTCTCCCGAACGAACAGAAGCCGAACCCGTTCATCACGCCCGATCTGGCGTTCCGATTTCACTATTTCGCCTTGCGCAAGATGCATCTACTCATGCGGGCCAAGGCACTTGTCGCGTTCCCGGGCGGCTATGGCACGCTTGATGAGGTGTTTGAGGTTCTGACCCTCGTGCAAACCGGAAAGATGCCAAAACTTCCGATCGTACTGTTCGGGAAGGACTTCTGGAGCCGTGCTGTCAATTTTGACTTCCTCGTCGCCGAAGGGATGATCACGCAGCAAGACCGCAAGCTGTTCGCCTTTGTCGAGACTGCGGAAGAGGCGGTTACGGTTCTGGAGGGTTTTTACCAAGGTAGACGCTCCAGATACGTTGGAAGCCGCGTCTCTCGTGCGCGCAAAAGGAGTGGTGTAGCCATGTCACGCAAGTTTTCCATCGCTCTTGTCCTGGTCGTTCTGGCCGCATTCATGGGCTACGCCGCTTGGAAGGTATTGTTGGCACCCAGCGATCTGCCGCCCGAGGGCTTTGCCCGTGGCAATGGCCGGATAGAGGCGGATCTGGTCGATATTTCCACGCGGCTGGCCGGGCGGGTGGCCGAAATCTCTGTACGCGAGGGCGATCTGGTGCTGCCCGGCGATGTGCTGGCGGTGATGGACACGACCGAACTGGCGGCGCAGAAGATGCGGGCCGAGGCGGCGGTCGCCAGCGCAATGGCGGCTGTGACCGTGGCGCAGGCCGGTATCGCCCAGGCCGAGGCAAGTCTTGCGCTATCACAAAGCAAACGCGCCCGTGCGGAAACGCTTCACGAACGCGGCATAGTCACCACCGAGGATCTGGATATCAGCCGCACCCAGGCACAACTGGACGAAGCGGGCCTCTCTGCCGCAAAGGCGGTGGTCCTTGCCAACGAGCGCGCTGTGGATGCCGAAACGGCGGCCCTGCACGAAATCGAGGCCCGGATCGCAGACAGCACGCTTTATGCGGTGCAGGAGGGGCGCGTCCTTTACCGCCTTGCGCAACCGGGCGAAGTGCTGGGCGGAGGCGGCAAGGTGCTGACGCTGGTCAGCCTTGGCGATGTGTATATGGAGTTCTTCCTGCCCGCGAGTGCCGCGCCACGGGTCCGCCTGGGTGATGAGGCGCGGATCGTCGTTGACATCATGCCAGAAGTTGCGATTCCCGCAGTCGTCAGTTTTGTTGCCCCGCAGGCGCAGTTCACGCCGAAACAGGTGGAAACCGTCGAGGAACGCGAAAGCCTGATGTTCCGTATCCGCGTGCGCATTCCGCACGAGCTGGTGGCCGCCCGGCTGACACAGGTCAAGACCGGGGTGCGTGGCGTGGCTTGGGTGCGTCTGGTTGGGCCGGACGGCACCGTGGCTGACTGGCCCGACGGGCTGACGCCACCACTTGCCACCGTGTTGCCTGCGCCGGGGGATGGGGCCGCATCTGGCGCCAGCCAATGACTATCGCAGATGCCCGGGTTTTCCCAGTCGCAAAGCTGGCGGGAGTAAGCCACCGTTACGGCAAGGTGCAGGCGTTGCGCGATGTGACGCTGGACTTGCCCGCGGGCCGGATGATCGGGCTGATCGGGCCGGATGGCGTGGGCAAATCCACCCTGATGGGGCTGATCGCCGGAGCCAAAAAATTGCAGGCGGGCCAGGTCGCGACGCTGGGCGGCGATATGGCCAGCGCCCGTCACAGGGCCGATGCCGGGCGGCGGATCGCGTTCATGCCCCAGGGGCTGGGAAAGAACCTTTACCACGATCTCAGCCTGCGCGAAAACTTGGACTTCTTTGGCAAGCTCTACGGGTTGGGCAAAGCTGATCGCAACACGCGGATTTCCAGGCTGACCCGTGCTACCGGATTGGCACCCTTCATGGACCGGCCGGCAGGCAAACTTTCGGGCGGGATGAAACAGAAGCTGGGACTGTGTGCCGCGCTGATCCACGACCCGGATTTCCTGCTATTGGACGAGCCGACAACCGGGGTAGATCCGCTGTCGCGTCGCCAGTTCTGGGATCTGATCGATACGATCCGCGCCGACCGCCCGCAAATGAGCGTGCTGGTCTCTACCGCCTATATGGAAGAAGCCGCGCGCTTTGGCCACCTGGTGGCGATGGATGCCGGGCGCATTCTTGCCGAGGGCAGCCCCGCCGATCTGATGGCGCGAACTGAAAAAACGACCGTCGAGGCCGCCTATGTGGCGCTGCTGGGCGGAGACACGAAAGTGGCAACGGCCCCCGCAGACCCCACCCCGCCTGCCGCTGCCGAACCTGGCCCGCCCGCCATCCGCGCCCGAAACCTGACCAAGCGCTTTGGCGATTTTACCGCCGTGGACTCGGTCAGCTTCGAGATCGCGCGGGGCGAAATCTTTGGCTTTCTCGGCTCCAACGGTTGCGGCAAGACCACGACGATGAAGATGCTGACCGGGCTTACCCCCGCCACTGAGGGCGAGGCATGGATCTTCGGCCAGCCGGTCGATGCTCAGAACCTCGATGCGCGGCGGCGGGTCGGTTTCATGTCGCAGTCTTTCTCGTTGTACGGCGAGTTGACGGTGCGTGAAAATCTGCTGCTGCACGCGCGGCTGTTTCATCTGGGTAGTGATCTGACGGGCAAACGGATGGCCGAACTCGTCCCGCGCTTCGGGCTTGAACTCTATCTCGATCAGGGCGCGGCATCGCTGCCACTGGGGGTGCGGCAGCGCCTGTCGCTGGCAGTTGCGGTGATCCATGCGCCCGATATCCTGATTCTGGACGAGCCAACCTCCGGCGTCGATCCGCAGGCACGCGATGCGTTCTGGGTCATGCTGCTGGAACTGGCGCGCCGCGATGGGGTGACGATCTTCATCTCGACACACTTCATGGATGAAGGCATGCGCTGTGACCGCATCTCGCTGATGCATGCGGGAAAAGTTCTGGTGTCGGACGCGCCAAAGGCGCTGATCGCGGCGCGTGGGGTCGCGACGCTGGAAGACGCCTTCATCGCCTACATGATCGACGCAGAACCGCCCGCACCACCGGCCGATGAGGGCCTGCTGAGCACGGTGGCAGCGCCTGACCATACCGGCCCCGCGCCCGGCTTCAGCCTTGGCCGACTATTGGCCTTCACCACCCGCGAAGCGATGCAGGTGCGCCGCGATCCGGTGCGGCTGGTATTTTCCTTTGTCGGTTCGGCACTGCTGCTGCTGATCATGTCCTTCGGCATCTCGCAGGAGGTGCGCGAAATTCCGTTTGCCGTCTTCGACCTGGACCGTAGCCCGGAAAGCCGCGCCTATCTGTCGGGGTTCGAGGAACTCGTCCTGGTTTTCCGAACGAACGCCGATTTCCGACCCCGATGCGCTGGAACGCCGGATGCAAAGTGGCGAGCTGGCACTGGCACTGCAAATCCCGCCGGGTTTTGGCAGATCCGTGCGGCGCCGCGAGACGGTCGAGATTGCCGGACTGATCGACGGCTCGGACACCAACCGCGCCGGCACGGTGGAAAGCTATGTCAAAAGTGCACATGCTGATGTGCTGACCAACGGCGCACAATCGGCGCTGGCGCTGGCCGATCTGGCGACGCCGCGCAGCCCCGATGCGGCCCCGCCCGCGCAATTGATTCCGCGATTCCAGTACAATCCGGCGATGGAAAGCTTGCCCGCGATCGGCCCCTCTATCCCACCGCTGCTTTTGCTGCTGTTCCCGGCGATCCTGATGGCGGTCAGCGTGGCGCGTGAGAAGGAAATCGGCACGATCACCAATTTCTACGTCACCCCTACCAGCCGCGCGGAATTCCTGATCGGCAAGCAGCTGATCTACATTGGCATCACGCTATTGAACTTCATGATCCTGACGGCGCTGGTGGTGACGGCACTGGGTGTGCCGCTCAAGGGCGATCCGGCGGCATTGGTGCTGGGCGCGCTGCTCTATGCGGTGGCTGCTACAGGCTATGGCTTGCTGGTGTCGATGATGACGAAAACCCAAGTGACGGCCGTCTTCGCCGCAGCAATCCTGTCAGTGATGCCGACCTTGCAGTTTTCCGGCATGATCACACCGGTATCCTCGCTGGAAGGTGCCGCGCGGATCATGGGCACGTTCTGGCCAACCACCTGGTACATGGGCATCAGCGTCGGCACTTTCACCAAGGGTCTCGGCCTGACCGAACTGTCCGGCCACCTGCTGCGTCTGGCTGCATTTGGCCCGATCCTGACCACGCTGGCGGTGCTGGCCCTGCGCAAGCAGGAGCGGTGATGATGCGGCGGCTGACAAACATCTTCTGGCTTGCCGGGAAAGAGCTGAAAAGCGTGCTGGGCGATCCGGTGATGGTGATCCTGATCCTGTGGTCCTTCGTCGTCGCCGTCATGCTGGAGGCCAGTGGCGCCGGAGATACGGTTCGCAATGCCGCCATCGCCATTCTGGACGAAGACAACTCTACTCTGACCCGTGCACTGACCGATGCGCTGGGCCCGCCGTGGTTCCAGACGCCCGTGATGATTGCGCCCGATCAGGTCCGGTCGGAGATGGATGCCGGGCAGATCATGTTTGTCCTCAGCTTTCCGCCTGGATTTGAGGCCGATGTGATTGCCGGCCTGATGCCCGCAGCACAGCTGGAGGTCGATGCCACCGCCGTGTCGCAGGCCCAACTCGGCACTGACTACATCGCCAATATCTTGTCGGCAGAAACCCGTGCCTTCCTGTCCGGCAGCCCCGAAGCGCCCGAACCTGCCCTGCGGCTGGAACTGCGCCGCGCCTTCAACCCGAACGGCAATCCGGTCTGGTTCAAGGCGATGTCGTCGCTTCTGAACCAGCTTTCGCTGCTGACCATCGCGCTGACAGGTGCGGCCATGCTGCGTGAGCGCGAGCAGGGCACAATCGAGCATCTGATGGTGATGCCACTGACGCCTTTGGAGATCGCGCTGTCCAAAGTGCTGGCCAATGTTGTCGTGGTGCTGGCGGCCTTTACCTTGTCGCTGTTCTTGGTGGTGCAGCAATTGTTGCATGTGCCGGTCGCCGGGTCTGTACCGCTCTTGCTGGCGGGAACTGCGGTCTATCTAGCTGCTGCGGCAGCTATCGGGATGTTTCTGGGCACCGTTGCCCGCAGCATGGCGCAATTTGCCCTGCTGGTCATCATGGTGGTGATCCCGATCATCATGCTCTCGGGCGGCATGGGCGCGATCGAAAGCCAACCTGATATTGTGCAGCGCCTGACCAATGTATTGCCCTCAAGACATTTCCTGGCTTTCGCCAAGGCAGTTGTCTTTCGCAGCGCCGGCGCCAGCGCGGTATGGTTCGAGCTGTCGATGATGGCTGGACTGGGATTGGCGTTCTTCGTGGCAAGTCTTGCTCTGTTCCGCCGGTCTATGAACTTGTCCGGATGACCCACGAACCTACCGTCCCCTTGCGCCAACAAATCGACGTCAACTCTTTGGTTCAGGCATTTTTCCTCTTGTTGCTACTGGCTGCCGCTGGCTGTGCGCCACGGCCCGGCGCGCATGCGCTGTCAATGGTTCCCCACGGAGAAACCGCGCTCAGGCGAGTGACCATTTAGTTTGCGTCAACACGCAGACACGTCGCCAACACCGGCAACTATTCCGATGCCCGTGTGCCTGCGCTCAGCTATAAATCCTTCGCGATTTCCATCCCGCCAACGCATAAGGCAACCCAGATCGAGTGGCCAAAATCCGAGCCGTATCCGCGGGCCAGCTTTGTCGTGACGGATCGAAAGATGTTGCCCGATCAAACTTTGTCCGATGGTCGATCGGGTTCGGCACCGCGCGTCACGAGTATGCGCCGGTATTGGCCACAGCTGCCGCGAGTTCCTAGCGCGACACGCCCCCCATGTCGGCGAGCCCCATGCCGGCGAGAAGGGTCGGAGCGTCACATCCGAGGAGATATAATATTGGAGTTTGCAGGGGCGTCGCACGGCCGGGGTCAGGCATCCTTGGTCACTCCCTCCTCTATCCGTTGGCGCAGGACGTCCCTGAGCACGACCGCGTTGTTCTTTTCCTCGTTCCTCGATGCGTATAGCAGAGTGACAACGCCCTCGTCGGCATGCGCGGCAAGCTCGCTGGTCAATTCGTCCTTCGCCCTGAGTTCGCCGCGATAACGGGCCGCGAACTCCTCCCATTGCTCCGGGTGGGCATGGAACCAGTTTCGCAAGTTGTCGCTCGGCGCGACCTCCTTGCACCAGGAAAAGAGCCGGGCCCGGTCCTTCGCGATGCCGCGCGGCCACAGGCGATCGACCAGGACCCGCTTGCCGTCCGACACGCGCGCGGCCCGGTAGATTCGCTTGATGCGGATACGCGCGGCCGGATCGTCAGGAACGGGCGGTCGTTCCGGCATCAGGCATCTCGCTTTTCGAAATCATCCAGCAACTCGACCGCTTTCAGAGAATGCTCCCAGCTTGGGCAGGCACCTTCGGGTGCGGTCAGGCCATTGGACAGGTGCCGGATCCGAGCAATGTCAGATGTGTGGTCGTCATGATCCTCCCACATCGCGGCAATGGGTGCATCGAGTTCGACCCTGGCCTTGCGTATCGCCGGGAAGAGATTCAGTTCCTCTTTCTTCATGTGGACTTCGAGCCCTCCGACCATCCGGTTCAGAAGAACCGAGAGACCCTCGGGGAAATCCTCGTCGCCGAAATGCACCGTCTCGACTAACTCTTCCAGGGCCGCCAGTTCAGGAAGCTGGATGCGGTGCCTCGCCCGCCAGTGCGTTTCGATGTAGCGGGTGAGGTCTGCGGGCGTCTGTGGGGACGTCATGTCCGGCTCCCTTGATTACTGCAGGGAAGGAAGGGTGCGGGGCCCGGCGTTTTCGACTGCCATGTAGAGCGAACGTGCGATGCGTTCCGCGCAGGCGATGACATGGGCGGCCCCTTCCGCGGGGCAGGTCTCAAACGCTGTTTTGCGAAAAAGCGCCAGCCAGCGCTCGAAATGCTCCCAGTCAATCGGCAGTTCCAAATGGGCGGGCACGGGTGCGCCATGGTAGCGGCCCGTCATCAAGGCAACAGAAGACCAGAACGCCACCATGCGGTCGAGATGCGGCGCCCAGTCGCTGATCCGAGTCTCGAAAATCGGGCCAAGCACCGTGTCGGCGCGGATCCGTGCGTAGAAGCGGTAGACAAGCGTAGTCAGAACACCCTCGTCGAGTCCTGTCCGGTCCATCAGCGCCGCAGTCATCTCCGGGCGGACGGATAGCACCTTGTGCCTCGCGCTTTCTGTATCCTGCATCCCGCGTCTCCTGCGGTTCGGCTTGCAATTCTGTGTAGGTCTGATAATAGGTATTGTAAATACCGATTCATCGGGGAACATCCAAACATGCGGCTGACATCCTTCACTGATTACGGGCTGCGCATGCTGATGCGCATGGCCAGCGCGCCGGGAACCGCCTTCTCGACTGCCGATCTGGCCGAGGAGTTCGGGTTGTCCCGCAACCATTTGACCAAGATCATGCAGCAGCTTGCCCGGGGCGGGATCGTCGAGACACGACGCGGCGGTGGGGGCGGGGCCGTTCTCAGAAAGGATCCCGCCGATGTGCGCCTGGGCGATGTCGTGCGGCTTCTCGAAGATGGCCAGGCGCTGGTCGAGTGCTTTGGCCCCACCGGCGGTGGCTGCACCATCGAAGGCTGTTGCCGACTGAAATCGCGGCTGCGCCACGCCGAAGCAAGATTCACCGAAGATCTCAACTGCTCGACTCTCAGGGACATCGCCTTGCCGGTCAGGGACGCCGCATAATGGAAGTGGGCGCAGAGAGATGACCGGAACGCTTAGCATTCCCGAACGGCAGATCGCCCTCGTTCTCTCCATTCTTCTGACAATTCTCGGCCTTGTCATGGCCGCTGCCGCGCGGCACGGCGTGATGGCGCTGCACGGTTTCATGGCGCTGGGGCTCGGCGCGTGGCTGGTCTTTCTCGTCGGCGGCGCGCTTTACGATGCGCCGCCCCGCGCCGACCGGATGCGGCGCTACTACGATGCGCCGACGCGGTTCGGCATCGCGATGACGCTCGTCTGGGCGATGATCGGAATGGCGGTCGGCGTCTGGGTGGCTGCCCTTCTCTACTGGCCCGAGGCGACGCCACTCTGGCCCGCGACGAGCTTCGGACGGCTCAGACCCGTGCATACAACCGGCGTCATTTTCGGCTTCGGCGGCAATGCGCTGATCGCCACCTCGTTCCACGTCCTGCAACGCACGTCACGGGCGCGGCTGGCCGATTCCGTCAGTCCCTGGGTCGTGCTTCTGGGCTACAACCTCTTCTGCGCCTGGGCGGTCACCGGGTATCTGATGGGCTCGACGCAGTCCAAGGAATATGCCGAGGCCGAATGGTATGCCGATCTTTGGCTGGTCGTGATCTGGGTGACGTATTTCGTCCTCTACTTGCGCACTCTCGCGCGTCGGGCAGAGCCGCATATCTACGTCGCCAACTGGTACTACCTCGCCTTCATCCTGGTCGTGGCGATGCTGCATATCGTCAACAACATCGCCCTTCCGGTCCGGCTCACCACGGCCGAGAGCTTTCCGGTCTGGTCGGGCGTTCAGGACGCGATGGTGCAGTGGTGGTATGGCCACAACGCGGTGGCGTTCTTCCTGACCGCCGGGTTCCTGGGCATGCTCTATTACTTCCTGCCCGTGCGCTCGGGGCGGCCGATCTGGTCCTACCGACTGTCGATCGTCAGCTTTTGGGGCATCACCTTCTTCTACATCTGGGTGGGCTCACATCATCTCCACTACACCGCACTGCCCTATTGGGTGCAGACGCTCGGCATGACCTTTTCGGTGATGCTGCTGGTGCCATCCTGGGCTTCGGCGGGCAATGCCATCGCCACGCTGAACGGCGCCTGGCACAAGGTGCGCGACGACGCCACGCTGCGGTTCATGTTCGTGGCGGCGGTGTTCTACGGGCTGTCGACATTCGAGGGCTCATTCCTCGCAATCCGGCCGGTCAACTCGCTGTCCCACTATACCGACTGGACGGTGGGCCACGTCCATTCCGGCACGCTGGGCTGGGTGGCGATGATCATCTTCGGCGCGATCTATACGCTCGTGCCGAAACTGTCGGGGCGCGCGGCCATGGCCTCGCCGCGCGCGGTGGAATGGCACTTCTGGCTCGCCGTGACGGGAACGCTGATCTACGTCGTGTCGATGTGGAACGCCGGCATCACCCAGGGCCTGATGTGGCGGACCTACGACGAAAACGGCGCGCTTTCCTACAGCTTCCTGCAGTCGGTCGAGGCGATGGCGCCCTACTACCTGTTGCGCACCTTCGGCGGCGCCTTGTTCCTGACCGGGGCGGTGATCTGCACCTGGAACTGCCGCGCCACGATGCGGGCGGCGAAGGGCGAAGCGGCTGACCATCCGCTAACCGCGCAGCCGGCGGAGTGACCCGATGCTGAGGCTGCACTACAATCTCGAAAAAATCTCGATGGGGCTGGTCGGCGCGATCATCGTCGCGGCCTCGATCGGCGGGCTGGTCGAGATCGCTCCGCTCTTCACCATAGACGAGACCGTCAAGGTGCCCGATGATCTGCGCCCGCTGACGCCGCTGGAGCTTGCCGGGCGCGAGATCTACATCCGCGAAGGCTGCTATGCCTGCCACAGCCAGATGGTGCGCAGCCTCGCCGACGAGATCGACCGCTACGGGCCGTATTCGCTGGCCGGGGAATCCGCCTACGACCACCCGATGCTCTGGGGATCGAAGCGCACCGGGCCGGACCTGGCACGGGTCGGCGGAAAGTACTCGGACGACTGGCATGTCGCACATCTGATCGACCCGCGCGGCGTCGTTCCGGCTTCGATCATGCCCGCCTATCCCTGGTTCACGCGGCCGCTCGATACCGGGCTGCTGGGGGATGAACTCGCGACGCTGGCACGACTTGGCGTGCCCTATGGCGACGCCAAGGTCGCGGCGGCGGAGGTCGATGCGCTTGCGCAGAGCCGGCCCGACAGTGACGGTGCCGACGCGGTGCGAGAGCGCTACGGTGAGGATATCGCCGTGCGCGCCTTCGACGGCGATCCGTCGCAGTTGACCGAAATGGACGCCGTGGTGGCCTACCTCCAGTCGCTGGGGACACTCACCAAGGCCCCTTACGAGATACTGGCGGAGGGCAGGCAATGACCCACGACCTTCTCGTCTATCTCGCCAAAACCGTCGGGCTGATCTGGCTGATGGGATTCTTCCTGATCGTCGTGTTCCGCACCTACAGCCCGTCGCGCCGCAGGGGCTACGACCGGGCTGCGCGGTCCATTCTCGGGGAGGACAGCGCCGGTGATTGACTCGACCGATCCCCACGAAATTCCCGGCGCCGATCCCCATACCGGCAACCGCAAGGTCGACCCGGTCACGGGCTACGACACTACCGGCCACGACTGGGGCGGGATCACCGAACTCAACACCGCCTTCCCGAAGCTTGTTATCTGGGCGCTTGTCCTGACCTTCCTCTATTCCGCCATCGCCTGGATCCTGCTGCCCGCCTGGCCTCTGGGCCGCGACTATTCGCGCGGGCTGCTCCGCCTCGACCAGGGCGTCGAGGCGGTTGAAGGGTTCCGGGAACTGACCGCCGAACGGCAGGGCTGGCTCGACCGTTTCGCGGCCGACGACTTCGCCACGCTGCAATCCGACGCCGCGCTGATGGGCCGGGCGATGCCCGCCGCCGTTCGACTGTTCGGGGACAATTGCGCCGCCTGTCATGGCACGAACGGTCAGGGCGGGCCGGGTTTTCCAGTGCTCGCCGACGGTTACTGGCTCTGGAGCGGCGAGCCCGAGGAGGTGGCGCTGACGATCCGCCACGGCATCAACGCCAACGACGATTCGCGCATCGCCGAGATGCCCGCCTTCGACTGGATGGAACCCGCCGACCGCGACGCGCTGGCGGACTATGTCGCGGCCTTGCCGCAGGGCGACACCGATGCCGAAAGCCCCGCCGCCGCGCTCTTCGCCGAGAACTGCGCGGCCTGCCACGGCGAGGGTGGCGCGGGCGGGCTTGAGGTGGGCGCGCCGTCCCTGACCGACGGATCGGTGATCTACGGCCAGGACCGGAACACTGTTCTGCAAACTCTCGCCGCAGGCCGGATCGGCGTCATGCCCGCCTGGTCCGGCCGGCTGTCCGAGCCAGAGATCAACCTTCTCGCGCTCTACGTCACCAGCCTGTCCGCCGGGAACGCGGAGGTGGGGCGATGACGGCGCGGCGGCAGAAGCTTTTGGCCCTCACGGCGGTCGTCGCGGTCGCGGCGGGCTTTGTCGCTGCGAACGCCCATCTCATCGCCGTGGCGATCGGCTCGCAGCCCCCCTGCACCGCCATCGCCGGCGCCGAACCGGCCCGGCGGGCCTGCTGAGGGGAGACAGGCCATGCTGGAACCGCTCCCCATCCTTCGCAAGCCGGATCGCCCGGCCCTGCGCTTCGCCCGCAACCTTCCGGCGCGCGTGGCCCTCGCGTGGCTGGCGGCGGGCTGGCGCGATCTTCTTGCCGCGCCCGGGCCGAGCCTCGCGTACGGGCTGATCCTGACTATTGTCTCCTACGCCGTCCTCTGGGCGCTGCACGCCAGTGGCCTTCTCTACCTCGCGCTGCCTGCGATCTCGGGCTTTCTTATCATCGGGCCGTTTCTGGCCATCGGCCTTTACGACAAGAGCCGCCGCCAGGCGAAAGGAGAGCGCATTGCACTGACGGATATGCTCGCGCTCCGCCCGACATCGGGCGCGCAGCTCGCATATGCCGGGCTTCTTCTCGGCCTTCTCATCCTCTTCTGGCTCAGGGCAGCGGATCTTCTCTACGCGCTGTTCTTCGGCCTGACCCCGTTCCCGGGCGCCGCCGACGCATTGACGAACGTGCTGACGACGCCGAGGGGATGGACGCTGATCGCGACAGGCACGCTGGTGGGCGGGCTGTTCGCAGCCTTCGCCTTCGCGGTCAGCGTCTTTTCCATTCCCATGCTGGTGTCCCGCCGGACCGACGCGCTGACGGCGATGGGCTTGAGCTTCGCAATGACGGTTCAGAACCTCTGGCCCATGATCGCCTGGGGTGTCATCGTGGCGGTGGGCCTGGCGCTGTCCGCGGCGACCGGCCTGATCGGGCTAGTCGCCATTTTCCCGATCATTGGCCACGGCACTTGGCATGCCTACAGCGCCATCGCCGGAGATGAGGCATGAGTCTCCTCGTGCTCATTCCCCTCTCGATCGGCCTTGGACTGATCGGACTTGCCGCCTTTTTCTGGGCGCTGCGAAACGGTCAGTTCGAAGATCCCGATGGCGCCGCGTGGCGCATCATCCCACCTGAAAACCCAACAGAAACGGAAGGAAAGCACGATGCCCAGCTGGCTGCCGACTTTGAAGACCGCCACTCCCGAGGAGGGTTATGAACTTGCCGTCAAACTCTCGCGGGTCGCCGTGAAGCTGACGCAGCCCGACGCGGCGGTGCGCGACCGGCTCCGGCCCGAATATGCCGAGAACGCCGACGCGCTGATCGCCGTCAGCCAGGTCGTCGCTACCCATTTTGCGACCGTGGCCGTCGCCAATGACTACTGGAAGAACCGCGGATGAGCACTGTCGATCGCGACGGAGACAATTTCGTCGTGGACGCGGCAATCCTCGCCGCCGCATTCGGCCGTCCCACCCCGGAGATCAGGGCGTCCATGCAGGACGGTCGCATCACGTCGCGCTGTGAGACCGGCAGCGGCGATGATGCCGGGAGATGGAGGCTGACATTCTACTTTGAGGGACGCGCCCTCCGGCTGACCGTGAACGCAGATGGCGAAATCCTGAAGCGGTCGATATTCGACGTGCCCTCTTTTCAGTCGTTCATGCCCTGACCAGACACTATTGCCGGGCATGCCCTGCTCGAAAAAAAGTCCGTCCACGGGAACCTTTCTTGGCCAGCTGCATCCAATGAGTCAGGTGGCCCCAATTGGTGCTGCCATGATCAGGAAAGGACGAGACATGAAAAGGCTTCTGCCGCTGACCGCCGCGTTGTTGATCGCGACCACGGGCGTTTCGGTCGCACATGATGAAACCGCGCTGGAGCAGTCGCCTCCGGGCGAACCTTACGTTCAGGTCAGTGATGTGCTGCCGCTTCCGGAATTCATTCCGGGCCTGGGGACGCTCTTCGTCGACCCAGCGACCCTGCCTGCTGGCCCGTTTCTTGCCTACGATCACGAAGGCAAGCTCTCCGCGACCGTCTACATGACGCCGCTTGAGGATCTTCGGAACGGGACTGCGTATGACAGTCTCGGGATCGGGTCGCATACCGTGTCCGGCGTCGACATCTACTACAATGCCGGCCACCCCGGCGTCGAGAAACCGCATGCCCATGTCGTGCTCTTCCACGATGACGCGGCAAAGGGAAGGCTGGCGGAATGAAATCGTCCCGTCGCATGGTTCTGACCCTCGGGGGTGGCGCACTCGCCACCCTCACGATGTCCCTCCGGGCCATGGCCGCGCCTTTCGAGACCATCGAGATGCGCGGCACGGCGCGTGGCGAGCGCATCTGGTTCTCGCCGCTCGGCCTCTCGGTCGCGCCCGGCACGACGATCCGGTTCGTGAACTTCGACCCGGGCAACAGCCACACGGCGACTGCCTATCATCCGGCTATCCTGGAGAGGAAGCGCCGCATTCCAAGAGGTGCACAACCTTGGGACAGCGACTTCCTATTGCCTCACGAAAGCTTCGAGATCACCCTCATGGTTCCCGGCGTTTACGACTATTATTGTCAGCCACATGAAATGGCGGGAATGGTGGGCCGGATTGTGGTCGGACAGCCAGGCGATCGAAGCTGGGAAGGCGCGAGTGCCGATGTGGAAGATCTGATGCCCCAGGTTCTGACCTCCTTGCCATCTGTCGAAAAAATCCTGCTCCTCGGGCGCGTCGAGCCGGAGGTGGGCCAATGACGGCCCGGACTCAGACCAGTGAAGCCCTTCATGGCCGTGCCGCCGGTTCCACGGCGGCCGAAGCAGACCTCGTCGCTGAAGCCCGGATTGGGAGCGAAGCGGCGGTACGCGAGTTGATCAGGCGGCTCAACCCCCGGCTCTTCAGGGTCGCCCGCGGGATTGTTCCGAGTGATGCAGAGGCCGAAGAGGTGGTTCAGGAAACCTACCTGGCAGCCTTTACCCGTCTTCATCAGTTCAGCGGTGCCTCCGCATTCTCGACCTGGATCACGCGGGTCGCCATCAACACGGCGCTTATGCGAAACCGCCGCACCTGCCCCCAGGAGTACTATGATACTGTGACCGAATCCGACACATCGCAGGTCCTCGCCTTTCCCGGCCAACGGCCGGAATTGCCGGACGCCGCCCTGGCCCGCGCACAGATCCGCAATCTCCTCGAACACGTCGTCGCGGAATTGCCGTCCGATCTGCGGTTACCTTTCCTGCTTCATCATGCTGAGGGCATGAGCATGCAGGAAATTGCCCGTGACATGTCGCTGAATCCGATCACCGTCAAGACGCGGTTATTTCGCGCCAGGCGCCGCTTGCGGCAGGCATTGGAACAGCATGTTCATGGCGGGTTCGACGCGATCTTTCCGTTCGATGGGGCACGTTGCCGTGACATGGCGGACAGAATGTCATCGCCGGGTTGCAAGCGCGAGGTGAGCTTCGGCCCTGACTAAGTTTTACTTGACCGTGCTCCGGGTACGAAAAAAAAATGCCTCGTGCCCGGGCGGTTCCGTTTAAGCCCTATTTTCCGTCTGGGCTTTTCCAAAACGATACCATCACAGGCGCGCCCGCGTGAAACGGGGCAGATGATGCCGTTACCGGGATACGAGAATACCGGGTGCTCCGATCGTGCTCGGCGTTTGGACCGGCGATTGGTCGAGGCACGCACTTCGAGTTGGTACGCGGCTCTCTCGGGTCGAGATTGGCGTTGGTTGTCAGCGGATCGGCGGTGTTCTTGCCATTGCGCCATCATTGGGACGGATTGTTTCCGATTTCGCCTTTCGCGGCATCCGCAGTCCTGCTCTTCGCGGTTCTGAGCAGCCCGCCTTCCCAGCCTCGGTCGGTCGTCGTAGGGGAAGGTAGTTCCGCCTGAATTACCGTTCTCGCCCTGTCGTTCATTCGTGAGCCGATCACCGCAGCGGGCTGGCACCCTGCCCCGCGATCTTCGCGTTGGTGCTGCCAGAGTTCTCGTGACAGTATCTCCCGGTGCACCTGTAGGCCACGTTGCCGCGCTCTTTCGAAAGCAACGCTTTACCTCCGTTCCAGTCGTGACCGGGGACGACCGTCGTGACGGCGTTATCTTCTAGATCGACCTGATCCGAGGCGCGCGTCGCGCGGCCCGCCGCAATAATAGCGGAATTACGCTGCTCTGACGCCGATGGCCAGTGGGGCTGGTCGCACGGTACCGCACACGCGACATCATGTCGGTGGCCCGTCCGACCGTGACGAGGGACGCCTCGGTCGGCACGTTGCTCCCGCTGCTCGAAGATGGACGCGTCAAAGCTATGCCAGTCATGGAACGCGACAGGATCATCGGCGTCGTCACCAGATCCGATCTTGTGTCCGAGCTGGCCGCAACGCCGCGCGGTCGGCAAGCTTGTAGTGCTTCCGGTTAGGGCATGCTCCCACTTGGATAGGCGGTGGTGCTGCGGCCGGGTTGGCAAACGCTGCCGTCGAAGCTAGACCAATTCCTGTTGCGTCCGATCCGTTCCCTGTTCTTCCCTGAACATTACCCTGATCAGGCAGAGCAAATTCCCTGTTCATGCGAGCCGGGAATTTGACCACAACGCATAGAAAAACGCCTCGATCAGGACAAAAGCTGATCTCACAGCCAGAAAACACGCCAAATTCCATGTAAACAGGGATTTTTGTGCACAAACCATAAAGCCCGGGGGTGTCAGCACAGCCATCAACTCTCTGAGCAATGTCGGTAGGCATCCCGAATACCGAAAAGGTAAAAGCGGGCGAATTTTACGCCGCTCACGACACCACAACGACCCCGAATTCTGCTCCACCGATTACAATGCGGAGGGCTGAGCCGGGCCAAGGTGGGTAAGCGACCCGCCGGCCGACTTCAAACTCGCAGAGGGTCGGCCTTGGCAATGCGGTCGAGCGCCATCAGCGTTTCGAGCAGTTTCGGCATCTGGTCGAGCGGGATCATGTTCGGGCCGTCCGAGGGCGCGGTGTCGGGCTCCTGATGGGTTTCGATGAAGACGCCGGCGATGCCGAGGCTGACGGCGGCGCGCGCCATCGCCGGGGCGAATTCGCGCTGGCCGCCCGAGGAGCCACCCTGCCCGCCCGGCTGCTGCACCGAATGGGTCGCGTCCATGATCACCGGATAGCCGGTCTTCGCCATGATCGGCAGCGACCGCATGTCGGCGACGAGCGTGTTGTAGCCGAAGGAGACGCCGCGCTCGGTCAGGAGGATGCGGGAATTGCCGGTGCTCGCCACCTTGTCCGCGACGTTCGGCATGTCCCACGGGGCGAGGAACTGGCCCTTCTTGACGTTCACCACGCAGCCGGTTTCCCCTGCCGCTATCAGAAGGTCGGTCTGACGGCAGAGAAAGGCCGGGATCTGGATCACGTCGACCACGGCCCCGGCGATCCGCGCCTGTTCGGCGTCGTGGATATCGGTCAGGACCGGCATGCCCAGCGCGCCCCGCACACCGTCGAGGATCTTGAGCCCGGCGTCGATCCCGAGCCCGCGCCTGCCCTTGAGCGAGGTGCGGTTTGCCTTGTCGTAGCTGGCCTTGAAGACGTATTGCGCACCCGCCGCCGCGCAGGCTTCGGCCATCCGGCCGGCGATCATCTGGGCGTGATCCGCGCTTTCAAGCTGGCAGGGCCCCGCGATCACGGTCAGCACCCGGTCGTTGCCGACGGTCAGCCCGCCGACGGCCACATCCTTCATCTCGGTCATCTCCGGCTCCTTACGAGGTCGCCTGTTCGCGCAGGATCGAGGCGGTCAGCGACAGCATGAGGTAAATGCCACCGAAGATGAGAAAGGCCAAGAGCGTGTTCTCGAACGCGCGCGGATAGGTCGGCTCGTCCGGCGCCACCGGGCTCACGCTCGGCGCGAGGTAGCGGACCTGGCGGTTCGCCTCGATCCGCGCGGTTTCAAGCTGCTGGAGCGCCTGGGCGAGCATCAGTTGCCGCGTCTCGAGGTCGGCCTCGGCGATCCGGAGCTGGCCGGTGACCTGGGCGAGCGATGTCGTGGTCCCGGTATTGCCGGTCAGTTGCGAGCGGAGCCCGGCAATCAGCGATTCGAGCCGCGAGATGTCGCCCTTGGCGCCATCCACGCGGGCCTGGTTCGGCTCCGCGTTGTCCAGCAGTTGCTGCAGTTCCAGCCGCTTCTTCTGCAATTCGACCTCGAAGGTCGCGACCTGGCTCATGATCGCGCTCGACTTCGGTCCTGGGATCGAGGATTCCGAGGGTCTCCTGAAGGTCGAGCACCTTCTGCTGCGCGGCCGTCATCTTCCCTTCGGCATCCCTGTAGCTGTCGCGCGCGCCCTTCATCTGGTCTTCGCGCAGTCGCGACGAAAGCTGGTCCACCTGCTCCTCGGCGTAGCCGATGAGGGCCTTGGAGAACTCTTCGCTCACCGTCGGGTCGGCGGCGATCACCTCCATCTTGATCAGGCCTTCGGTCGGGTCGTAGCCGATCTTCACGTTGCGCTGGTAGAGCTTGTAGGCTGCCTCGTTGGAGGCGCCGGCATCGAGGCGCTGGAGCGGGTCGATGAACTCCTGGCTGAAATGCGCCTTGAAGCCGTGATCCTGGTCCAGCCGGAGCATCGCGTCGCGCGATTGCAGGTAGCCCTGGACCGCGATTGAATCCTGCGAGGTCGCGAACTGGGTGCCTCGGAACATCGAGCCAAGCCCGGTGCCCTGGCTTTCCTGCTGCTGGATGATGAATTCCGATTTCGTCGCATAGAACGGCGTCGCCATGCGGAAGTAGTACCACCCGGTCATCAATGTCGGCAGCAGGACGAAGATCGCGAGCCGCGACAGCAGGAGCATGAAGTTGCGCCGGCGGCGGCGGACGATATCGCGCTGGATCTGCATGATCTCCTGCGCGCGCTGCGATTCCTCGAGTGGCGGCGCGGGCAGGTTCGGCGCCTGCTTGACAGTCTGCGGAAGCTGGATCTTCTCGGACTCCTCCGAGCGGCCGGATTCGATCAGTTGCAGGACAGCCGAGGGCTGGAACGGGTCGATCCCGCGCCGGCGCAGGATCCGCACCGCCGCGTACTCGTCGGAGACCTCGATCCCGTGCTTGAGCGCGACGCGGCGGGCGGTGCGAAGCTGGCGACCCGATAGTCCCTCGGCCTTGATCGCGGCGATCTCCTCGTCGGCGGTGCGTTCGTTCGGCCCGAAAAGCACGTCTTGGTCGGAGGTCGGGAAGGGTTCGTCGCCGAAACCGTCATCGACGGGCTGCGACTGCGGCTGCGCGCCGGCTGGAGCCGCGTCTGCCGGGCGCGTGGCGCGCCGGATGCGAAACTTGCTAACTTTAGGAGGCGTAGTCATACATCCGCTTCGCTTCTTCCAGGGTATCGAACATGTGCAGCTTGCCATTGCGCAGAACCGCGGCGGATCGGCAGAATTTCTCCAGCGTCGCGGGCTGGTGCGACACGACGATCACGGTGGCCGTCTTCAGCCGGTCGCGCAGGATCGAACCTGCCTTGCGGTTGAATTCGACATCCGTCGTCGAGGGCATGCCTTCGTCAATCAGATAGATGTCGAAGTCCATCGCGAGCAGGAGCGAAAAGCTGAACCGGGATCGCATTCCGGCGCTGTAGGTGCCGACCGGCATGTCGAAATATTCCTCGATCCCGCAGAGCCAGCGGCTGAACGCCTCGACATAGTCGGGGTCGAGCCCGTAGAGCCGGGCGATGAAGCGCGCGTTTTCCCGCGCCGAGTGCTTGTGCACGACGCCGCCCATGAAGCCGAGCGGGAACGAGACCCGGCAGCCCTTGCGCACGACGCCCTCGTCTGGCTTTTCAAGCCCTGCCATCATGTTGATGATCGTCGTCTTGCCGGTGCCGTTCGGCGCGAGGATGCCGAGCGAATTGCCAAGCTCGACGCGGAACGAGGCGCGATCAAGGATCACCTTGCGCGTCTTGCCGGTCCAGAAGGACTTGCTCACATTCTCGAATTCGAGCATCCGTTTGCCTTGGCGCTGCTCAGCCTCTTTGCACGTCCATAGAGAGCTATCGTTAAGATAGACGCTACAACCGCATCTTGCCGCCATTATGGCGGATCGGCGGGGCAACACACAACGCAAATGCATGTGGCAAATGCATGTACGGGCACGGAACGGCGCGGTTTCCCGTGCCGAAGAGGCTAGCCGGAGACCTTCTCGACCCGGAAGAACTTGCCGGCGACGATCGACAGGATCGCCGCACCGAAGGAGAAGAGCGCGCCCATCTTGGCCGCATCCTGGACCGGTCCGCCGGGGAAGGCGACGGAGGCGACGAAGAGTGCAACGGTGAAGCCGATCGCGGCGACGAAGCCGATGACGACGAGGTCGGAGGTCCGCATCCCCTGCGGCAGGCCGAGCTTCATCGGATACGCCGCGACCCAACCGAAGAGGAAGATCCCCACTGGCTTTCCGACGATGAGGCCAAGAAGCACGAGCCAGGTCGGCGCGGCAATGGCGCCGAATTCCACGCCCGCGTTGAGAAGACCGAAGAAGAAGAGGATGATCTCCACCGAGTGTTTCAGGTGATGCTCGATCCAGTTGAGCAAGTCGGTCAGGTACTGCTCCGCCTCGGCGAAGATGCCAAAGGCGCGGTCGGCATGGGGAATCGTCGGCACGATCGGCAGGAGGCCGAGCGCAGGGTGGATGCCCGCCTCCTGGAAGCCGAACCACGACAGGCAGGCGGCGACGAGATAGGGCCAGAACGACAGCTTCTGGCGCACCCACGTCGAGTTCGGGCGAAGCTGGTTGCCCCGGTCGAGCCGGCGTGGAAGCCAGTTGGCAAGGGCGTAGACCGCGACGGCGGCGCCCAAGGAGAGAAGCAGCCATTCCGGCGCAAGCTCGCCCGTCGGGTAGAAGATCGCGAGGATTATGAGGCCCGCCGCATCATCGGCGATGGCCAGGAGGAGCAGGAACCGGATCGCCGGATGACCAGCACCGAAGACCATCCGGCCAACGAGGTAGGAAAACGCGATGTCGGTCGCGGTCGGAATCGCCCAGCCGCGGCTCACCGTCTCGTAGATGCCGAGCACGGCGGCAAGGCCTAGATAGACCGCGATCGGGCCGAGCATGCCGCCCGCCGTGGCGATCAGCGGCGTCATCGCCTTGCGCCCGCGCAAGCTGCCGTTTTCCAGAATGACCGCTTCCCAGACTTCCTTCGCGGCGATCGCGAAGAAGAGCGCCATGAGCACGTCGTTTACGAGGTAGTGCAGCGTCAACGTCCGCGTCGCATGGCCACCCTCGGCGTCCAGATGCCCGATCCAGAAATTGTCGATGATCACGAAGTCGACGAAATGGTGATAGCTTTCCGCATCTGTATTCGCCCAGACGAGCGCGATCAGCGCTCCGGCGATGAGGAGCAGCGAATAGTTGCTGACGTAGTTCCAGACGCGATACATGCCGTCCCCCTGTCGCGTGTTTTCGCTTGGATAGTGCAAACGCGGAATCGGGGCAACCCGCACGCCGTTCCGCCGGGCGATTGCCGCCGCCGCTGTTGCTTTCTAAGATCGCCCGCGATGACCGACCCGCGCCCCCCCTTTCCCGCCGACGAGATCGCCGCCTGCCGGCTTTGCGCCGGCGATTTCGCCGCGACGGCGACCGCCCATTCCCCCCGCCCTGTCGTCTGGTTCCGGCCGGGCGCCCGCATCCTCATCGCCGGCCAGGCGCCGGGCGCACGGGTCCATGAGAGCGGCAGGCCCTTCACCGACCCGTCGGGGGACCGGCTTCGGGCCTGGCTCGGCCTCGGCGAGGAGGCGTTCTACGACCGCGGCCGCGTCGCCATCGTGCCGATGGCCTTCTGTTTCCCCGGCTACGACGCCAGGGGGGCCGACCTGCCGCCGCCCGCCCGCTGCGCTGCGCATTGGCGAGCGAAGGTGCTGGAGAGCCTCCCGGACGTCGGCGTCACCTTCCTCGTGGGCGGCTATGCGCAGCGCTGGCATCTCGGCCCCGCCGCCACCAGCGGTGGCGTCACCGCCACGGTCGCGCGCTGGCGTGACCACGCGCCACGCGTCTTTCCCTTGCCTCATCCCTCGTGGCGCAATACCGGCTGGCTGAAGCGCAACCCCTGGTTCGAGGCGGAGCTTTTGCCGGCGGCACGCGCAAGGCTTCGCGAGGTGATAGATGCAGACTGATCTCGACACCGCCCATGCGGCGATGGAAGCGGCACCCGAGGACGACGCGGCGCGGCTGAGGTTCTACGAAGGGCTCGCCGATTCGGAGCTGTTCCTGATGCTGTCCGAAGACCCCGCGGGCGAGGAGATCGCCCCCGCCCTCTTCGATCTGGAGGAGGGCCGCTTCGTCCTTGCCTTCGATCGCGAAGAACGGCTCGCGGCCTTTGCCGAGGGCCCGGTGCCCTATGCCGCCCTGCCCGGCCGCGTCATCGCGCGGACGCTGGCGGGCCAGGGCGTCGGGCTCGGCCTCAATCTCGGCGTCGCTCCCTCGGCCTTCCTGATGCCGGCCGAGGCGCTGACCTGGCTTGCCGACACGCTTGACCACGCGCCGGGCGCGGCCGAGGCGCGACCGGTGGCCTATGGCGCGCCCGTCGGGCGTGCCGGAGGGGCTGCTCGCGGCGCTCGAGGGCAAGCTCGCGCGGCTCGCGGGGCTCGCGGCGCGGGCGCATCTGGTCGCGGTGACCTACGAGGGCGGCACGCACGGGCATCTTCTGGCCTTCGAGGGCGCGCGCGAGGGGGCCGAGGCGGCGCTGGCCAAGGCGGTGTCCGAGGCGCTGGTCTTTTCCGGGATCGAGGCAGGGGCGATCGACGTGACCTTCCTTGCCGCCGGCGATCCGGCGCTGGACGCGCTGGCGCGCGCGGCGCTGAGCATCGATCTGCCGGAGCCGGTGCGCGAGACGGCGCAGGTGCTGGCGCCCGCAGCGCCGGGGATGGATCCGGCGCGGCCGCCGAAGCTGCGCTGAGGCGCTGCCCGGCACCGCCGCCAGGCGCGACATCTTCCGAGGCCGGCTCAGTAGCCCGCGGGCGCGGTCCACGAGGTGGAGGAAGGGCTCGCCCGCCTCGCCGCGGCGGATGTTCTCGGCGATCGACCTGCGCGGCGGTGACGGCGCGGGTCTCGGCGGCGACATGCGGCGTGACGGTGACGTGGGGATGGGCCCAGTAGGGATGGTCCGGCGGCAGCGGCTCGGTCCGGAACACGTCGAGCGTCGCATGGCCGATCCGCCCGGCATCGAGCGCCGCGAGAAGGCCGTCGTCGTCGATCAGCGCGCCCGCGGCCCGGATTGACGATGAACGCGCCCTCGCGGCAGCAGCGCGAGCCGCTGCGCGTCGATCAGGTTGTCGGTGTCCGGCGTCAGCGGCAGCAGCAGCACGACGATCTCCGCCCGGCCGAGGACGCGGTCCAGCCCCGCCTCGCCGGACTGGCAGTCGATCCCGGGCACGATCTTCGCGGTGCGGCTCCACCCCGTCACCGGGAAGTTGAGCGCCACGAGCGCTCGGCGCGACCGCGCGCCCAAGCTCGCCAAGGCCGAGGATCGCGACGGGGCGTTCGCGCGCGATCGGCGGCAGCGCGTCGTTCCGCCAGATGCCGTCCTGGCCGAGGATATGTGCGTCCATCCCGAGATGGTGGCGCAGGACATGGCCCACGACCCATTCCACCATGCCCTCGGTCAGGCCGGGATCGACCATCCGCGCAAGCGGCTGGGTCAGCGTCGGGTTGCCGATGATCTTCTCGACCCCGGCCCAGAGGTTCAGCACCGCCTTGCAGCTCGTGAAGGGCGAGAAATCGGTCGATGCGCCGCCCGGGGCGAAGACGATGTAATCGACCGTCGCCGGATCGGGCGCGTCGTGGCTGAGATCGCGGCGTCGATCCCGGCCTCGGCGCAGCGCCTCGGGCAGGTGCGCCTGGTAGTCCGGCCAAAGATCGGCGGCCGGCGGCGAAAAGGACGGTGACGTTCATCGTTACCTCGGTCGGTGGATATGGGCGCTCTGGACAAGACCGAAGGCGCCGAGAAGAATGATCATCGCAGTCCCGCCGTAGGAGACAAGCGGCAGCGGCACGCCGACGACCGGCATCAGGCCCGTCACCATCCCCATGTTGACCGTGAAAAAGAGGAAGAACGTTCCCGCGATGCCGAAGGTGAGGATCGCGCGAAAATCGGTCCCGGTTCGCCAGCGCCGACGTGATGCAGAAGAAGACGATGAGCACGTAGAGCGCCAGCAGCGAGAAGGCGCCGACAAAGCCGAATTCCTCGGCCAGCGTGGTGAAGATGAAGTCGGTGTGCTTTTCGGGCAGGAAGTTCAGCCGCGACTGCGTGCCTTGCATGAAGCCCCTTGCCGGCCCAGCCGCCCGAGCCGAGCGCGATCTGCGCCTGGGTGATGTTGTAGCCCGCGCCCAAGGGATCGGAGCCGGGGTCGAGGAAGGTGTCGATACGTCGGAACTGGTAGTCCTCGATCAGTTGCCAGTCGGTGCCCCGGCTTTCGACGACCGCGAAGACGAGGCCGACGGCGAGCGCGATCACCGTGCCGAAGTACCAGAAGCTCACCCCCGCCACGAACATCACGATGCCGCCCCCGGCGACCAGAAGGATCGCGGTGCCGAGGTCGGGCTGCTTGAGGACCAGCGCGGTCGGCACGAGGATGATCGCAACCGGGATCAGCACCCAGAGCGGCCGCGAGGTCTTCTTGATGTCGAGCCAGTCGTAGTAGGCGGCGAGGAACATCACCAGCGCGACCTTCATCAGTTCGGAGGGCTGGATCCGCATCGGCCCGAGCTCCAGCCAGCGTTGCGCGCCCTTGCCCTCGGCGCCGAAGAACTCGACCGCGACCAGGAGCATGAGCGCGACGAGATAGGCGACGGCCGAGACGTTGCGCCAGAACCAGATCGGGACGAACCCGACCGCGAGCATGCCCGCCATGCCGACGGCGAAACGCTTCATCTGCGGTTCGGCCCAGAGGTCGAGCCGGCCGCCGGCGACCGAATAGAGCATCAGGAAGCCGACCGACGCCGTCGCGGCGAGCAAGAGCACCAGCGGCCAGTTGACGTAGAGCACCTTCCGAAGGCCGGTGGGCACCGTTTTGACGTTGTATTCAAGATAGCTCATGCGCGCGACTTCGTCGTATCGGTGGCGCCGGGTTCGAGAAGCTGGAGCTTCTCGCGCTCCGCCTTGATCCGGGCGCGCTGGCTTTCGGGATAGGCGGTGAGCGGCGGGAAGCCGTCCGACAGCGCCTGGAGCACGATATCGCGGGCGATCGGGCGCGGCCACGGTCGAGCCGCCGCCGCCATGTTCCACCACGACCGAGACCGCGACGCGGGGCGCGTCGAAGGGTGCGAAGCTGACGAAGAGCGCGTGGTCGCGCCGCTCCCAAGGCAGGTCGTCGTTGGAGATCACACCGCGCGCGCGTTCGGCCGCGGTGATGTTCCGGACCTGGCTCGTCCCGGTCTTGCCGGCCATCCGCATCGTGTCATCGACGATGCGCGAGCCGTAGGCGGTGCCGCGCCGCGAGTTCGACACCTCGAACATGCCGCCGCGGACCGCCCGCAGGATGCCCGGGTCGATGCCGAGTCGGGCGCCTCCGGCACCGCGACCTCGGCCCCGTTGACCGCTCGAACGAGCCGCGGCAGGACCGCGCGGCCCGAGGCGATCCGGGCGCTCATCACCGCGAGCTGCAGCGGCGAGGCGAGCACGAAGCCCTGGCCGATGGCGGAGTTGAACGTATCGCCGACCAGCCAGTCCGTTGCCGTACTTCGTTCGCTTCCAGTCCTTGTCGGGCGCCAGCCCCTCGGAGATCGCCGACATCGGCAGATCGTACCGCTCGCCGATCCCGAGCCGGCGCGCCATCGCCGAGATCTTCTCGATCCCGACCCGCTGGGCGACCTCGTAGTAGTAGACGTCGCAGGATTGCTCGAGGCTTTCGGTCAGGTCCATCTGGCCGTGGCCGCCGCGTTTCCAGCAGTGGAACCGGCGGTTTCCAAGCTCGGTGAAGCCGCGGCAGTAGACGGTTTCGCTCGGTGTTGATGACGCCCGCCTCCAGCGCGGCCAGCGCGGTCACCATCTTGAAGGTCGAGCCCGGCGGATAGGCGCCCTGCACCGACTTGTCGGCGAGCGGGCGGTGATCGTTCTCGGTCAGCGCCCGGTAGTCCGGCCCGGAAATCCCGCGCACGAACAGGTTGGGGTCGAAGCTCGGCGCCGAACTGATGGCGAGGATGTCGCCCGTTGCGCACGTCGATCACCACGGCGGCCGCGCTTTCGCCGCCGAGCCGGGCCTGCACGTAGTTCTGCAGGCGGTGATCGACGGTGAGCTGCACATTGGCGCCGGGATCGCCTTCCTTCGCGGTCAAGCTCGCGCATCACCCGGCCGGTCGCGTTGACCTCGATCCGCCTGGTGCCGGCCTTGCCGCGCAAGTCCGCCTCCATCTTCGCCTCGACGCCGAGCTTGCCGATCTGGAAGCGCGGGATCTGCAGCAGCGGATCGGGGTCCTCGAGCTTCGACAGGTCGTAATCGCTGACCGGGCCGACATAGCCGAGGACATGGGCGAAATCCGGCCCAAGCGGATAGAACGCGGGACAGCCCGACCTCGGTCGTGACGCCGGGAAGCGCCGGGGCGTTGACGGCGACGCGGCTGAAATCCTCCCAGCTCAGCCGGTCGGCGACGGTGATCGGCAGGGTCGGGCTGCGCCGCTCGATCTCTTTGCGGGCGCTGTCGATATCCTCTTCGGTCAGCGGAATCAGCTGCGCCAGCCGCGCCAGAACCGCATCGGTGTCGCCCGCATCCTCGCGCGTGATCATGATGCGGTAATTCTGTTCGTTGCCGGCGATGAGCGCGCCGTTGCGGTCGTGGATCAGCCCGCGCGCCGGCGGCAGAAGCCGGATCTTGATCGAGTTCTCTTCGGCGAGAAGCCGGAATTCGTCGGCCTGATCGAGCTGCAGGTAGCGCATCCGGAACGCCAGCGTCGTGGCGAAGACGCCCTGCAGCGAGGCGAGCAGAAGGCCGCGGCGGCTGATGCCGCGGAAGCTTTCCTGGCTGTCGCGGGGCGAGCGTCTCATAGCCGGTGCCCCAGCGCGTCCACTTCGCCCGGTGCAGCCTTGCGCAGGCCGAAGGCGAAGATCGTCGCCAGCACCACGAGCGGATAGGCGGCAATGGTCGCCACCGCATGCAGCGCGGTCAGGCCGGGCCCGGCCTGCGGGACGAGAAAGAGCGCCAGCAGCAGCCCGTTCACCACGGTCATCGCGGTGATCACCGCCCCGGCGATCAGCCATTCGAGCGCGAAGGGGATGTCGCGCAGCGTCGTCTCGCGCGAGCGCAGGTATTCGGTGCCGAGAAGCACGATGAGCGTCCAGAGCCCGGGCGGCCGCATCGACAGGAGATCGTCAACGAGGAGCACCCCCGCGATCAGGAGAGCGGGCACGTAGTCGGGCCGGCGCTGCACCCAGACGAGCGTCAGGCAGAGGATGAGGTCGGGGCCGGGAAACCGCGCCGGCACCGCATTGAGCGGCAGGATCCGCACGATGAGGATCAGCGCTGCGAGCCCGGCGAAAAACAGGCGGTGGCCGAGGCGGGAGGCGACGATCGGGTCAACCATCGCCGGCCTCGCTGTCGGGCTGGTCGGCACCTGCTCCGCGGCCGGACGGTCCGCCGGCAGGGGTCACGAGGCCGCCCGCTTCGGTGATCTGTTCGGCCGGATGGCTGCGCAGAACCCGCAGGAAACTCAGCCGTTCGTAGTCGGCCGCGAGGCGGACGCGCAGGCGGCGGTCGGTGCCGAGCTCCACCTGTCCGACCAGCAGCCCGGCCGGGAAGACCCCGCCGTCGCCCGACGAGACCACCCGGTCGCCGGGGCGCACCTGTTCCGGTGCCTCGAGGAACTCGACGCGGCGGGGCGGGCGAGTTGTCGCCCGACCAGCATCGCCTTCTGGCCCGAGGGCTGGATCGTCACCGGGATCCGGCTGGAGGCGTCGGTCAGAAGGATCACCCGCGCGGTCGGTCTGGCCGACGCCCGAGATCCGCCCGACGAGGCCGAGCCCGTCCATCGTCGCCCAGCCGTCGACGATGCCGTCGCGGGAGCCGACGTTGAGGAGCACCGACTGCCGGAACGGCGAGCCGGCATCGGCCAGCACCACGCCGGTGACCGAGGTCAGCTTCGGGTCGAGCCGCACCTGGTTCTGCGCCAGAAGCTTGGCGTTCTGCTGTTCGAGCTGCACCGCCGCCTCCTTCCAGGCCTTCATCTGCTGCAACTCGCGCCGCAGTTCCTGGTTCTGCTCAGTAAATCCGGGCGTAGGACTGGAAGCCCTCGACCATGCCGACGAGCTTGGTCACCGGCACCAGCGCCCAGTCCATGTTCGGCACGACCCGGTCGACGAACGCCGCGCGGAAGCGTTCGACGCGCGGGCTGTCGATCCGCCAGATCAGGAAGATCGCGGTCAGACAGGACGACAAGCACCGCAATCAGGATGCGGCGGACCGGTCCCTTGTAGTCGGCGTCATCGTTGCGGTCTTTCGCCAAGGGCGGCCTCGCGGTCGGGCGCTGAGGCTTGGGCCTCAGCTATCGTAATCTATAACGTGCCGGAGTTGCTTTTCGTATTCCAGCGCCTTGCCGGTGCCGAGCGCCACACAATTCAGGCACTCGTCGGCGACCGAGATCGAAAGCCCGGTCTGTTCGCGCAGCGCGAGGTCGAGTTCGCCCAGCAGCGCGCCGCCGCCGGTGAGCATCACGCCCCGGTCGACGATGTCGGCGGCGAGGTCGGGCGGCGTCGCTTCGAGCGCGATCATCACCGCCTCGCAGATCTGCTGCACCGGTTCGGCCAGCGCCTCGGCGATCTGGGCCTGGTTGATCTCGGTCTCCTTCGGCACGCCGTTCAGGAGGTCGCGGCCGCGGATCTGCATCGAGGCGCCGCGCCCGTCGTCGGGCATCCGCGCGGTGCCGATCGAGGTCTTGATCCGCTCGGCCGTGCTTTCGCCGATCAGCAGGTTCTGCTGGCGGCGCAGGTAGCTGATGATCGCCTCGTCCATCCGGTCGCCGCCGACGCGGACCGAGCGGGCATAGACGATGTCGCCGAGCGACAGCACCGCCACCTCGGTCGTGCCGCCGCCGATATCGACGACCATGGAGCCGGTCGGATCGGTGATCGGCATCCCGGCGCCGATGGCCGCCGCGATCGGTTCGGCGATCAGACCCGCGCGGCGCGCCCCGGCCGAGAGCACCGACTGGCGGATCGCGCGCTTCTCGACCGGGGTCGCGCCGTGCGGCACGCAGACGATGATCTTCGGCTTGGAGAAGGTGGTGCGCTTGTGCACCTTGCGGATGAAGTGCTTGATCATCTCCTCGGCGACGTCGAAGTCGGCGATGACGCCTTCGCGCATCGGCCGGATCGCCTCGATCGAGCCGGGGGTGCGGCCGAGCATCAGCTTGGCATCCTCGCCCACCGCGAGCACCTGCTTCTTGCCGTCCTTGACGTGGTAGGCGACGACCGAAGGCTCGTTCAGGACGATGCCCTTGCCCCGGACGTAGACGAGCGTGTTCGCCGTCCCGAGGTCGATCGCCATGTCCGACGAAAACAGACCGCCGAAACTTGCCATGATGTCTTCCCGCTTCCCAACAATCTTGCGGCCCGCGACTCGCACGCCGCGGGCAAGGGCTTCTTATAGGCTTTGGGGAGAAAAGGCGAAAGGGGGCGCGAAACGCCTGCTCGCAGGTTTTCGCCGCATTGCATAAATCGAACAATTCATGGGCCGAAGCGCGGCTCCGGCCCAATCAAAATATCACGAAACCGACTTCATCTCGGCTTCCGGCTTGGTCTTGGCGCGCCGCACGACGAGGTTGTTGAGCGCGTTGACATAGGCCTTGGCGCTGGCAACGACCGTGTCGGTGTCGGACGACTGGCCGGTGACGATCTTGCCGTCTTCCTCCAGCCGCACCGCTAACCGTGGCCTGGGCGTCGGTGCCTTCGGTCACCGCGTGGACCTGGTAGAGCGCCAGCCGGGCGTTGTGCGGGAAGAGCATCCTTGACCGCCTTGAAGGTCGCGTCGACCGGGCCGTCGCCCTGCGCGGTCACCTGGTGGTCGATGCCGTCGATGGTCAGGATCAGGTCGGCCGATTGCGGCGCCTCGGTGCCGCAGATCACCCGCAGGAACTTCACCTGCATCTGGTCCTCGGCTCGCCGGCCGAGTCCGTCATCAGCGCGATCAGGTCGTCGTCGTAGACCTCCTTCTTGCGGTCGGCGAGCGCCTTGAAGCGCACGAAGACGTCGTTGAGCTGGTTGTCGGCCAGCTCGTAGCCGAGATCCTTCAGCTTGGCCCGCAGCGCGGCGCGGCCGGAATGCTTGCCCATGACGAGGTTGGTGGCCGAGAGGCCGATATCCTCGGGGCGCATGATCTCGAAGGTCTCGGCGTTCTTCAGCATCCCGTCCTGGTGGATGCCGCTTTCGTGGGCGAAGGCGTTCTTGCCGACGATGGCCTTGTTGAACTGCACCGGGAAGCCCGAGACGGCGGCGACGCGGCGCGAGATCTTCATGATCTTCGTCGTGTCGATGCCGGTGTGGAACGGCATGATGTCGTTGCGCACCTTCAGCGCCATCACCACCTCTTCCAGCGCGGTGTTGCCGGCGCGTTCGCCGAGCCCGTTGATCGTGCATTCGATCTGCCGCGCGCCCGCCTCGACGGCCGCCAGCGCGTTGGCCGTCGCCATGCCGAGGTCGTTGTGGCAATGGGTGGCGAAGATGACCTCGTCGGCGCCGGGCACCTTCTCGATCAGCATCCGGATCAGGTCGGCGCTACTCGCGCGGCGCAGTGTAGCCGACGGTGTCGGGGATGTTGATCGTGGTGGCGCCCGCCTTGATCGCGATCTCGACCACCCGGCAGAGGTAGTCGTGCTCGGTCCGGGTCGCGTCCATCGGCGACCACTGGACGTTGTCGCAGAGGTTGCGCGCATGGGTGACCGTCTCGTGGATCCGCTCGGCCATCTGGTCCTGGTCGAGATTCGGGATCGCCGCGGTGCAGGGGCGAGGTGCCGATGAAGGTGTGGATGCGCGGGCGCTTCGCGTGTCGCACCGCCTCCCAGCAGCGGTCGATATCCTTGAGCTGCGCCCGCGCGAGGCCGCAGATCACCGCATTCTTCGCCTGCCTTGGCAATGGCCGAGACCGCCTCGAAATCGCCCTCGGAGGCGATCGGGAAGCCCGCCTCGATGATGTCGACGCCCATCTCGTCGAGCAGCTCGGCGATCTCGAGCTTCTCGTCGTGGGTCATCGTGGCGCCGGGCGACTGCTCGCCGTCGCGCAGCGTCGTGTCGAAGATCACGACGCGGTCTTGCTTGGATCTGTCGGTCATTGTCCTGATCTCTCTTGTCTGCCTTAGCCTTGGGTGGCGCTGATCACCTCTGAGCGGTCGCGCCGGAGGGCACGCTCAGAGGCGGCTAAGGAGGAGAAGACCACGGAGCGGCAGGGCGCGCGAGGCACCCGGCGCAGCTTGGATATGCAGGCTCCGTGTCATGGGGCGCGACTATACGCGGCCTGAGCGGAAGGAAAAGCGGAAAATCGTCATCCGGTCGCGAAACGGGTGGAGTAGGGCGGGATGGCATGACTTCGGCGGCGGCCGGGTGGGCTCGACCCCGCGGAACGGAGGGGAGATGGGCCAATCGCCCCCCATCCGCCGCGCGCGGCCCTCCGGGTTCCTTTCGATGACCCGAAGGCGGTCCAACACAAACCGCGCTGCCTCCACGGGGTCCGTCGGGCTTTCGAGGGGACTTCCCGCGTCGGCACCCTAGAGAGGCCGCTCATTCGCAGCCGCGCCGCTCCGTCAGTTCGAGGTCGCGCCCGCTTCGGGTGTCGCGGGGTCGGCCGGCGCCGTGCCGTCGGCGGGCGCAGTCTCAACTGCGACCGGCGCCTCTTCGGTCAGCGCGCCATCGGTCCAGGTGCCGGATTCGGTCTCGCCGGTCGCGTAGCGCATGATGCCTTCGCCCTGACGCTTGCCGGCCTTGAACATGCCTTCGTAGACATCGCCGTTGGCATAGGTCGCGACACCCTTGCCGTCGATCTCACCCGCCTTCCATCCGCCGGAATAGCGGAAGCCGTCGGGCATCACGATCTCGCCCTCACCCTCGCGCTGGCCTGCAACGAACTGGCCGGTATAGACGGTGCCGTCGGCATAGGTCGCCACCCCCTGCCCCTCGCGCTGGCCGTCCTTCCACTCGCCGGTATAGGAATAGCCGTCAGGATAGGTCATCGTGCCCTGACCGTGGTTCTTGCCGGCAACGAAGCCGCCTTCGTAGACGAGGCCATTGGCATAGGCCGCACGGCCCTGCCCCTCGATCACGCCGTCCTTCCAGTCGCCCTCGTAGGTCGCGCCATCAGCATAGGTGATCTTGCCGGCGCCGTTGGCGAGGTCGCCCGCGAACTGCCCCTCGTAGACCGAGCCGTCAGGATAGGTCACACGGCCCTGCCCCTCGATCCGGCCTTCAACCCAGTCGCCATCGTAGACGTAGCCGTCGGTGCCGCGGAAGATGCCCTTGCCCTGGCGCTGGTCGGCGGCGAAGCCGCCCTCATAGACGTCGCCGTTGGCATAAGTGACCTTGCCCTGCCCCTGCCGCTTGCCGTTCACGAGCTGGCCTTCGTAGACATCGCCATTCGGCTGCGTGAGCTTGCCCGTGCCGTTCATCTGGCCGTCCGCCCAGGCGCCCTCGTAGGTCAGCCCGTCGGCGAGGGTGAGCTTGCCCTGCCCGGCTCGCTGGCCGCGCAGCATGTCGCCGTCGTAGATCGCGCCGTCAGGATAGGTGATCTTGCCCTTGCCCTCCTTGACGCCGTTCACCCAGTCGCCTTCGTAGGTGTAGCCACCGGGGCTTTCCATCTTGCCCTGCCCGTGATGGAGCGCCTTCTGGAAGCCGCCGGTATAGGTCACGCCGTTGGCGTAATGCGCCACGCCCTGGCCCTGGATCTCGCCCTCGACCCAGTCACCCTCATAGCTGCCGCCATCGGCGAAGGTGATCTTGCCCTTGCCGTGCGGCTTGCCCTTGACGAAGGCGCCTTCGTAGAGCGAGCCGTTGGGATAGCGCGCGGTGCCCTGGCCGAGGATCTCGCCCTCGACCCAGTCGCCGGAATATTCGTAGCCGTTCGGAAGCTTGTAAGACCCCTGTCCGTGCTGTTTGCCGTCCTTGAACGTGCCCTCATAGATGCCGCCGTCGTCGTATTCCTTTGTCACGACCTCCTGCGCGAACGCCAGACCCGCCGCCATGAGCGCGGCTGCCGTCAGCACCGCCCGAATTCCCGTCCCGCCAGTCAGCCTCATGGTCCGTTCCGCCTTTTTGTCCGCACTCATCCCGGACGGCGCGCCCCCGGTCCGGGGGCAGGTTCGCCCCGGCCCGGCCCGTCGCCACCACCCGCCGGGAACCCTAATTCCGGCATCGCCCGCTGACAAGGCACTCGCCGCCATGCCCTGCGGCCCCTTGCCGGACCGGGCCCGTCCCGTGAGGTGGGCGCCATCTCGTGGCTTTTCCTCACCCGCAGGTCTGGTAATACGAGGAGCGGAAACCCCGGGAACGCGCATGGCCGAGACATTTCGCCTGACACTGGCACAGCTTGACCCGACCGTCGGGGCGTTGTCGGCGAATGCCGCGAAGGCCCGCAAGGTCTGGGCAGAGGCCAGGGAGGCCGGCACCGACATGGTCGCGCTGACCGAGATGTTCGTGACCGGCTACCAGACCCGGGACCTGTTGATGAAGCCCGCCTTCGCCGCCGAGGCGATGGCAACGATCGAGGCGCTGGCGCGGGACTGCGCCGACGGTCCGGCGCTCGGCATCGGCGGGCCGTGGCGCGACGAGGCGGGGCTGCTTTACAATGCCTATTGGGTGCTGAAGGGCGGCAAGGTCGTTGCCCGCGTGCTGAAGCACCATCTGCCCAGCGACACCGTCTTCGACGAGGCGCGTCTTTTCGAATCCGCCCCGGTCAGCGGCCCCTACGCGATCGGCCCTGTCCGCATCGGCACACCGATTTGCGAGGATGCCTGGTTCGACGACGTGACCGAGACCTTGGCCGAGACCGGGGCCGAGATCCTCCTCGTCCCCAACGGCTCGCCCTACTACCGCAACAAGTACGACCGGCGCGTGAACCTGATGGTTTCGCGCGTAATCGAGACGCGGCTGCCGCTGATCTACCTCAACATGGTCGGCGGGCAGGACGACCAGGTCTTCGATGGGGCGAGCTTCGTGCTCAATCCCGGCGCCGACCTCGCGGTGCAGATGCCGGCCTTCGACGAATCCGTCGTCCATGTCGATTTCGAACGCCACGACCACGGCTGGCGCGCGGTCAGGACCGAGCTCGAACCCCTGCCCGACGAGTGGGAGCAGGATTACCGCGCGATGGTCGTGGCCTTGCGCGACTATTGCGCCAAGACTGGTTTCGGCAAGGTGCTGCTCGGCCTGTCCGGCGGGGTCGATTCCGCGCTGGTGGCGACGATCGCGGCCGACGCTTTGGGTCCGGAAAACCTGCGCTGCGTGATGCTGCCGTCGGAATATACATCTACCCACTCACTGGAGGACGCGAAGGCCGTCGCGCAGGCGCTCGGCTGCCGGCTCGACACCGTGTCTATCGAGGGCGCGCGCGACGCGGTCGCGACCGCGCTGGCACCGATCTTCGACGGGACGACGCCCGGCATCGCGGAGGAGAACATCCAGTCCCGGCTCAGGGGCGTGATGCTGATGGCGCTCTCGAACAAGTTCGGCGAGATGCTGCTGACCACCGGCAACAAGTCCGAAGTCGCGGTCGGTTACGCGACGATCTACGGCGACATGGCGGGCGGCTACAACCCCTTGAAGGACCTCTACAAGATCCGGGTTTTCCAGACCTGCCACTGGCGCAACGCCAATTACCGCGACTGGATGAAGGGCCCCGAAGGCGAGGTGATCCCGGTCCGCGTGATCGAGAAGGCGCCCTCGGCGGAACTGCGCCCGGATCAGAAGGACGAAGACAGCCTGCCGCCCTACAAGGTGCTGGACACGATCCTCGAACGGCTGATCGAGGGCGACCAGTCGGTCGCCGAGATCGTCGCGGCGGGCTTCGACAGGGCTACGGTCAAGAAGGTCGAACACCTCGTCTACATCAGCGAATACAAGCGCTTCCAGTCCGCACCCGGCCCGCGTCTGACGCAAAAAGCCTTCTGGCTCGACCGCCGCTACCCGATCGTCAACCGATGGCGCGACGAGAGCTGACCAGGCGACAGGAACGGCGACGAAATCACGTCGTCTTGTTTTGGAAAGTGGTGGCAGGGCCGGACTCTGAGCGGAAAGGACGGCTGACGGACGGTATGGAGCTCGCTCCGCAAGTCCTGGCAAACCCTTGGAATATTTACGAGAACAGCGACATTCCCATAGGTCAAACAGCGCTCTGATTGACCTTTGCGGAGCCGGTCAGATATAGCCAGAAATCAAGTGTTTAGAATTCCAGAAACGTCATTCTCGTTCAAGCCCTTAGGGAATTTTTCGGGATCAAGAAGCGAGATGGTGCTGCGAGAGAGGATTGAACTCTCGACCTCTCCCTTACCAAGGGAGTGCTCTACCACTGAGCTACCGCAGCGCTTTTTCGTGGGCCGCGTGTTAGACGCAAAATTTCGGCCGCGCAAGGGCAATCTGGACGCTATCGGGCATCCGGGGTAGAGAGGGCGCCATGGACAGGAAACCTCCGAAAACCGGTCCCCAGAAGGATTGCGAGACGCGCGAGGCGCGCCTCAAGGCGGCGCTCAAGGCCAATCTCGCGCGGCGCAAGGCTCAGGCCCGGGCGCGCGGGGCCAAGGCGGGCGGGGACAGAAAAGAAAGCTGAGGCGGGCATGGATTCGATCATCGTGACGGGCGGCGCTGAACTTGAGGGCCAGATTCCGATTGCCGGCGCCAAGAATGCCTGCCTCGCGCTGATGCCGGCGACGCTTCTGTCTGACGAGCCCCTGACGTTGACCAATGCGCCACGGCTTTCCGACATCAAGACGATGACACTGTTGCTGCAATCGCTCGGCGCCGAGGTGTCGTCGATGCAGGGCGGGCGGGTGTTGGCGCTGTCGAGCCACGATCTGAACAACGTGACCGCGGATTACGACATCGTGCGCAAGATGCGCGCGTCGAACCTCGTCCTCGGGCCACTCCTGGCGCGGGCGGGTCGGGCGGTCGTGTCGCTGCCCGGCGGCTGCGCCATCGGCGCGCGGCCAATGGACCTGCATATCGACGGTCTGACAGCGCTCGGCGCCGAGATCGAGCTTCGCGACGGCTATCTTCATGCCGTGGCGCCGCGCGGGCTGAAGGGGGCAGTGATCGAACAGCGCTTCGCTAGCGTCGGCGCCACCGAGAACATCGTGATGGCCGCCACCCTCGCCAAGGGGACGACGGTCCTCAGAAACGCCGCGCGTGAGCCGGAGATCGTCGATCTTGTGCACTGCCTGCGCACGATGGGCGCGCGGATCGAGGGCGAGGGCACGACCGAGATCCGGATCGAGGGCGTGGACAGCCTGCACGGGGCAACCCATGCGGTGGTGGCCGACCGGATCGAGCTTGGCACCTACATGATCGCCCCCGCCATTGCCGGCGGCTCGGTCGAGTTGATCGGCGGGCGCCGTGACCTTTTGCCAGCCTTCTGCGAGAAGCTGGAGGCGACGGGCGTCGAGATCACCGAAACCAACAGCGGCCTCAAGGTGGCGCGGGCGAACGGCCGGATCCATGCGGTCGACGTGACGACCGAGGTGTTCCCCGGTTTCCCGACCGACCTCCAGGCACAGATGATGGCGCTCCTCTCCACCGCCGACGGGGTCAGCGTGCTCGAGGAGACGATCTTTGAAAACCGCTTCATGCACGCGCCTGAACTGATGCGGATGGGGGCAGATATCGAGGTTCACGGCGGCCATGCGACCGTGACCGGCGTGGAGCGGCTGCGCGGCGCGCCGGTGATGGCGACCGATCTGCGCGCGTCGGTCTCGCTGATCCTCGCCGGGCTCGGCGCGGAGGGCGAGACGGTAGTGAACCGGGTCTATCACCTCGACCGCGGTTACGAACGGGTCGAGGAGAAGCTCTCGGCCTGCGGCGCTCGGATCGAACGGGTGAAGGGGGAATGATGGTCGAGGACGCACGCTTCGAGGACGGCGGCGAGCGGCCGCTCCACCTGAAAGCCGAAACGGCCGAGGACGTGCCGGTGATCGCCGCGCTCGTTCAGGACGCCGTCCTCTCGATCGCGGACATGAGTTGGCAGCCGAAGCTGCGCCGGCTCGCCTTCCTGATCAACCGTTTCCGCTGGGAGGACCGCGCCGCCGCCGAGACGCGCGGCCGGCGCTATGAGCGGGTGCGCGCGCTTCTGGTGATCGACGGGGTGACAGCCGTCTCCTCGCAAGGCATCGACCGCAATGACAAGGCGGCAATCCTGTCGATCCTCTCGGTCGAGTGGAAGCCCGGTGCGGATGCGGCGGGCCGGGTCGAGCTGGTCCTGGCCGGAGACGGCGCCATCGCGGCAGAGGTCGAGTGTCTCGACATTACGCTCAAGGACGTGACGCGCCCCTATCTCGCACCCTCGCACAAGGCGCCGGCGCATCCCGAATGATCGCGGTCCGGCGCATCGGGCCCGAGGATGCCGCCCACTGGCGCGCGATCCGACTGGAGGCGCTTCGCAGCGCGCCTGAGGCATTCTCGGCCCGGCTTGACGACTGGAAGTCGCGGCCGCTCGCGGATTTCGCCGCCCAGATCCTCGCCAATCCGGTCTTTCTGGCCTTCGAGGACGGGCAAGCCGTCGGCTCGGCGACCTGGACCCGCGATCGGGGCTGCCCCGACAGATGCTGGATCGAAAGCGTCTTCGTCCGGCCCGCCGCGCGAGGGCGAGGGGCGGCGCAGGCTTTGATCGCCGCCGCGATGGCGGACGCGAAGTCTGCGGGCATGGCCGAGATCTGGCTGGAGGTCGGGGCCGCGAATGCGGCGGCGCAGGCGGCCTATCGCCGCGCAGGGTTTGTCCGGGTAGAAGCGCGGAGGCGACCGAGCCCGCCCTGCGGCCGCTGCGAGGTCGGCATGTGGCGGGCGCTCTGATTGGGGGCCTTGCCCCCAAGCCCCCAGGATATTTGATCCAAGTGGAAGCAGATGATGTGCCTGTCCGGCGACGGTAGCGCCCCTGCGGCGGCGGGACGGCTTGAGGCGGGCGGTCGTCGATTGTATGGGAGGCGGGATCTGGGAGTGTCGCCGATGCCTGTATTTCTCTCGACCGCCGATGCCGGGTTCGACGTCGCGTTTTCCGCGCTCCTGTCGGCCAAGCGCGAAGATGCGCCGGACGTGGATGCGGCAGTGGCGGCGATCATCGCCGATGTTCGGGCGCGGGGCGATGCGGCCGTCATCGACCTGACCGCGAAATTCGACCGGCTGGACCTGACGCCGGAGACGCTCGCCTTTTCGGAGGCCGAGATCGCGGCGGAATGTGCGAAAGTCGACGCGCAGGACCGCGCGGCGCTGGAGCTCGCGGCCGCGCGGATCCGCGCCTATCACGAGCGGCAAATGCCGGAAGACGCACGCTGGACCGACGCGGCCGGGGCCGAGCTTGGCTGGCGTTGGGGGCCGGTCTCGGCGGCGGGGCTCTATGTGCCGGGGGGGCTCGCCTCCTATCCCTCGTCGGTTTTGATGAATGCGATCCCGGCGAAGGTGGCCGGGGTGGAGCGACTGGTGATCGCCTGCCCGACGCCAAGCGGTGTGGTCAATCCGCTGGTGCTTTACGCGGCGCGGCTGGCCGGAGTGGACCGGGTCTACCGGATCGGCGGGGCGCAGGCGATCGCGGCGCTCGCCTACGGGACGGCGACGATCCGGCCCGTCGACAAGATCACCGGGCCGGGCAACGCCTTTGTCGCGGCGGCCAAGCGGCGGGTCTTCGGCCGCGTCGGCATCGACATGATCGCCGGCCCCTCGGAGATTCTGGTGATCGCCGACAAGGACAACGATCCCGACTGGGTTGCCTTGGACCTTCTCAGTCAGGCCGAGCATGACGAAAGCGCGCAGTCGATCCTCGTCACCGACGATCCGGCCTTCGGGCGGGCCGTCGCGGCGGCGGTCGACAAGCGGCTCGAGACGCTGGAGCGGCGCGCCATCGCCGGGGCCTCGTGGCGCGACTATGGTGCGGTGATCGTGGTGCGCGACCTTGCCGAGGCGGCGGCGCTCGTCCAACCAGGTGGCGCCGGAGCATCTGGAGCTCTGCGTCGCCGACCCGGACGCACTGGCCGCGAAGATCACCCATGCCGGGGCGATCTTCCTCGGACACTGGACACCGGAAGCGATCGGCGATTACGTGGGCGGGCCGAACCATGTGTTGCCGACGGCGCGCTCGGCACGATTTTCGAGCGGGCTGAGCGTGATGGATTTCCTCAAGCGGACGACGATTGCCAGGATGACGCCGGCGGCGCTGGTCGCGATCGGCCCGGCCGCCGAGCGCCTGGCGATCTCGGAAAGCCTCGAGGCGCACGGCCTGTCGGTCCGCGCCCGGCTCGACCGGCTGAACCAGGAGGGGGGCGCATGAGCCGCATCTGCCATATCGAGATCGACGATACCGGCCTGCCGGCCCCCACCGCCGAGATCGAGCAGGAGCGCAAGGTCGCGATCTTCGATCTGCTGGAGGACAATTCCTTCGCCCTGCCGGGCAAGGAGGGGGCCGCGCCGCCCGAGGGGCCGTTCCGGCTCGGCCTCGCGATCCGCGAGAAGCGGCTTGTCTTCGACATCGGCGCCGAGGGCGGCGACAAGGTAGCGGAGTTTCACCTGTCGCTCGGCCCCTTCCGGCAGGTGGTGAAGGACTACTTCCAGATCTGCGAAAGCTATTTCGAAGCGGTGAAACGCCTGCCGCCGGCGCAGATCGAGGCGATCGACATGGCGCGGCGCGGTATCCACAACGAAGGCGCGCGGGTGTTGCAGGAACGGCTCGAAGGCAAGGCCGACCTCGATATCGACACCGCGCGGCGGCTCTTCACCCTCATCTGCGTCCTGCATTTCGGGGGCTGATTGTTGGACCGCAAGCTGCCGCATTCGGTGCTCTTCTGTTGTGATCACAACGCGGTGCGTTCGCCGATGGCGGAAGGACTTATGAAGCAGCTCTTCGGCCTCGACTGCTATGTGCAGTCGGCAGGCGTGAAGAACGACATGGAGATCGACGGTTTTGCCGTCGCCGTCTGTCAGGAACTGGGGATCGAACTCGCGCGCCACCGCTCGCGCAGCTTCGAGGAAATGCAGCAATGGGGCGACGACCTCTCGGGCTTCGACCTCGTCGTCGCCCTGTCGCCGGCGAGCCAGCGCCAGGCGCTGGAGTTCACCCGGTTCTTCCATCTCGACGTCGAGTACTGGCCGGTCATGGACCCGACCGGCATCGGCGAGACACGCGAGGCGAAGCTTGCGGCCTACCGCCAGGCGCGCGACCAGATCCGCGCGCGGATGATCGACCGCTTCGGGCCGCCGCCCGAGGCCGACAGCGAAGAGGAAATGACATGACGAAAGCCGTGATCGAGGCGTATTACGACGCCTTCAACAAGGGCGATGCGGAGGCGATGCTGGCGCTTCTCGACACCGATATCGAGCATCACGTGAACGAAGGCGGCGTCCGCCGCGGCAAGCTCGCCTTCGCCGAGTTCTGCGCCCACATGAACCACGCCTACAAGGAGACGCTGACCGACATCGTCGCCTTTTCGAATGAGGACGGGACACGGGGGGCGGCCGAATTCGTGGTGAATGGACAGTACCTCAAGACCGATCACGGCCTGCCGGAGGCGAAGGGGCAGAAATATGTCCTGCCGGCGGGCTCGTTCTTCTCGCTGAAGGACGGCAAGATCACCCGGGTGACGACCTACTACAACCTCAAGGACTGGATCCGGCAGGTTTCCGCATGACCATTCGCGTCCGCAGCCTGACCGGCGCGGAGCTTGCAGGCGGTGCTCGACGACGTGGCGCGGCTGCGGATCGCGGTCTTCCGCGACTGGCCCTATCTCTACGACGGCGATCTCGATTACGAGCGGCGCTATATCGCGACCTATCGGGAAAGCCCGAAGGCGGTCGTGGTCGGCGCCTTCGACGGCGAAAGGCTGGTCGGGGCGGCAACCGGAACGCCGATGGAGGATCACGGGGCGGAATTCGGGGCGGCCTTCGCGGGCAGCGGGCTCGCGCTTTCGGACGTCTTCTATTGCGCGGAATCGGTGCTCCTGCCTGACTACCGCGGCCGGGGCCTCGGCCACGCCTTCTTCGACGCCCGCGAAGATCACGCGCGCGCTCTCGGTCGGACGCGGTCCGCCTTCTGCCGGGTGGTTCGGCCGGACGACCATCCGTTGAAGCCCGCGGCCTACCGTCCGCTCGACACCTTCTGGCGAAAGCGTGGCTATGCACCGCTCGACGGTGCGGTTGCCGAATATTCATGGAAGGACATCGGCGAGGCGGAAGAGACACGAAAACCGATGCAGTTCTGGCTCCGCGCGTTGTGACCGCGCGCGCCGAACGGTGAAGGTGGGTTTCAACCCACCTGACGAAGACCGACACCCGCCCGCAAGGAGCCATAACGCGAGAAAATGCGATGAAAGTCGCCGCCGCTGCCTATCCGCTCGACTGGTTCGACGACTGGACCGATTACGAGACGAAGCTCGACCGCCTGGGTCGCCGAGGCCGCCGGGCCGGGCGCGGAGCTTCTCGTCTTTCCCGAATACGGCGCGATGGAGCTGGCCTCGCTCGGCGGACGCGAGGTCGCCGCCGACCTCGAGGGGGCGCTGCGCGAGGTGGACCGCCACAAGGCCGGGTCCGACGCGATGATGGCGCGGCTCGCCGCGCGCTACGGCGTGCATATCCTTGCAGGCTCCGGTCCGGTCTATGACCAGCCCCATGCCGACGACCGCGCCGTGAACCGGGCCAGCCTGTTCGGCCCGAAGGCCTCGTCGGCCATCAGGACAAGGCGATGATGACCCGGTTCGAGCGCGAGGACTGGGATGTCGTCGCCGGCGACGAGCCTGCAGGTCTTCGAGACCGACGTCGGCCGGATCGGCATCCTCATCTGCTACGACAGCGAATTCCCGCTTCTCGGCCGGCGCGCTGGCCGAAGCGGGCGTGGAGATCCTCCTGGTGCCCTCGGCACCGAAGCGCTTGCGGGCTTCACCCGCGTACGCGTCGGCGCGATGGCCCGCGCGCTCGAAGGGCAGATGGTGTCGATCCATGCCCCCGTCGTCGGCGACGCACCCTGGTGCTACGGGATGGAGGAGAATACCGGCCGCGCCTCGATCTACGGACCGCCCGACCGCGGCTTCCCCGCGACCGGCATCTTCGCCGAAGGCGAGGCTTGGCGAACCGGGCTGGGTCTATGCCGATATCTCGCGCGCCGCGATCGCCGATGTCCGCGCCGACGGCAACGTGCTCAATCTCCGCCACTGGCCGGAACAGGAACCGCAGCTTGCCAAGGTTGCGCTCCACCGCAAAACCTGACATTGCGCTTGAAATCGCGGCCCATCGGGCGCAATTAAGACGCGCCCGGCGTGACCGGGCAGGACAGATATGGAGTGACCATGGCCAAGGAAGAAGGTCTCGAATTTCCGGGCGTCGTGAAGGAACTCCTGCCGAATGCGACGTTCAGGGTCGAGCTGGAAAACGGCCATGAGATCATCGCGACGATGGCAGGAAAGATGCGCAAGAACCGCATCCGGGTTCTCGCCGGCGACAAGGTTCAGGTCGACGATGACGCCCTACGACCTGACCAAGGGTCGGATCAATTACCGCTTCAAGTAAGGTGCGGCCGCAGCTGATCCTCGGCTCGGCCAGCCCGCGCCGCAAGGAATTGCTGGCCCAGCTCGGGCTGATCCCCGACGCCATCCGCGCCCCCGATATCGACGAGACGCCGCAGAAGGGCGAACTTCCGCGCCCCTACTGCGCCCGCATGGCGCGCGAGAAGGTCGTGGCCGTCCCGGCCGGGCCGGACGAGGTCGTCCTTTGCGCCGACACCACCGTCGCCCTCGGCCGGCGCATCCTCGGCAAGCCCGAAAGCGCCGGTGAGGCGGCGGAATTCCTTCTCAAGCTCTCCGGCCGCCGCCACCGGGTCATCACCGCCGTCGCCGTCCGACGCGGCGAGCGGATCTGGGAACGGGCGGTGGAGACGGTGGTGAAGGTCAAGCCGCTCTCGGACGGCGAACTCAACGCCTATCTCGCCTCAGGCGAATGGCAGGGCAAGGCCGGCGCCTACGGTATCCAGGGCCGCTTCGGCGCCTTCATCCCCTGGCTTCAGGGCTCCTTCACCGGCGTCGTCGGCCTGCCCGTCGCCGAGACCGCGCATCTTCTCGAAGCCGCCGGCATCGACATTCACGGGGTAGACGCATGAAGGGCCGCATCGTCGTTCTGGACAGCCATCGCGGCCGCGAGGCGGCGGCCCTGATCGTCGACGGACGGCTCGAGGATCTGCTGATCGACCCGGGCGATGCGGCGGGCTTCGCCCCCGGCGCGATCCTGCGCGGCGTGCTCGACCGGCCAATGAAGGGCCAAGGCGGCGCCTTCGTGAAGCTCGCTGGCGGCGCGAAGGGGTTCCTGCGCGAGACGAAGGGGCTCGCCCCCGGGAAACCCGTCATCGTGCAGGTCTCGGGCTTCGCCGAAGCCGGCAAGGCACTGCCAGTGACGACCCGGCTTCTGTTCAAGAGCCGGCTCTGCATCGTCACGCCGTCTGCCCCCGGCCTCAACATCTCGCGCCGCATCCGCGAGGCGGAGGACCGCACCCGGCTCGAATCGCTCTCGGCAGCGGCGATGGTGGGGTCCGGGTTCGGCCTCATCCTGCGCTCGGCCGCCGCGAATGCCGGGGACGAGGAGATCACGGCCGACATCGCCGCGACCCGCTCACTTGCGGAGGCGGTGGTGGCCGATGTGACCGGCGGGCCGGAGCTCCTGGTCGATGCCGCCACGCCCCACGAGGAAGCGGCCCGCGACTGGGCTGATCCCGCGCCCGACGAGGTGGCAGAGGACGAGGGCGCCTTCGCCCGCCACGGCGTCGAGGAGATGATCGACGCGCTCCTCGCCCCCGTCGTGCCCTTGCCCGGCGGCGGCCACATGGCAGTTGAGCCGACCCGGGCGCTTGTCGCCGTCGATGTGAATACCGGCGCCGACACATCTCCGGCCGCGAGCCTCAAGGCCAATATCGCCGCCGCCCGCGACCTGCCGCGCCAACTTCGGCTCCGCGGCCTCGGCGGCCAGGTGACGGTCGATTTCGCGCCGATGCCGAAACGCGACCGCGCCACGCTCGACCAGCAGCTCCGCGCCGCCTTCAAGGGCGAGGCCGCTGAGACGAGCCTGGCCGGCTGGACGCCGCTTGGCAATTTCGAACTGCAGCGAAAGCGCGACCGGCAGCCGTTGGCCGCGATCCTGAAAGGAGGGGTGGAGTGAGCTGTCCGATCTGCCACAAGGAGACCGACCCGAAATACCGGCCCTTCTGTTCTAAACGCTGCGCCGATGTCGATCTCGGCCGTTGGCTGACGGGCGCCTACGCGATCCCGGCCGAGGACGAGGACCGCCCCGACGACGAAGACAGCGACCCGCCGCGCCCGCACTGACAGCGCGCCGGCGGGCCCCTGCCGAGGGTCGGCTCCGGCCCCTCGTCTGGCCCGTCATTTTTCCACCAAACCCTCTGGACAGGCCCGCGCCGCTCGCCTAAACACGCCGGGCCGGGCGCCGAGCGCCCCCGGTGCCCAGATAGCTCAGTTGGTAGAGCAGCGGATTGAAAATCCGCGTGTCGCTGGTTCGATTCCGGCTCTGGGCACCACTTTAATCCATGAAATAGTTGAATTTTATGCTCTCTCCGCTGCTTGTTTCAGCTTGGAATTGACGCTTTTGGCGGAAGGTTCGACAATTTGTGCCCTGCGCGCGTTTTCGGTTTCGAGAGTCCCCGATGCCGATCGCTGGGCGGCTAACTTCCCGTCTGGGCGAGACGCTCCAGATATATCCGCACGGCGTTCCGGACGTGCCGGAACCGATCGCCTCCGAGGTGTTTGCCACCATACCAGCGGGTCACGACGACTATCCGGTTCCGGACGCCTTCCCGTTCCAACATCCGCAAGATCACCGTTCCGGCGCCGCTCTCGCCATCGTCGTCCTTGACCGGTCCCTGGTCTGTCAGAAGCCCCCAAGTGTTGTGCGTGGCTTTCGCGAACTTCTTCTGCATCTTCAGTTCGTCGAGGAAGCGCTTGGCGTCCTGCTCTGAACGGCACGGCCCGCCGGACACAGCGTATCTGGAGCCGCGATCGCTGATGATATTCTCAAGAACAAGCATGACCAAGAGGTACCGGCGCCTCGAGGCTGCCGCAAGATGCGTCGACGACCGGCCGGGCGACTTGCCCCCGCTCTGCTTCGTCCGCGAACAATTCTTAGACGGGGCATTCGCACACTTTTTCCGGTGAATAAGCGGTATACAAAGGCGCAGCCTGCGACCACGCCCGATCGTCGCTGCGGCCGGATCGTCTGTTGTGCCCGGATCAGACAAGTTCAGAAAACTGAGGCGGGCGCGGCGGCAAATGTTGTATGTTTCCGAAAGGACTGGCAATACCGGGTGGGTGAAACTTCTTCGGCTTCACGGTTTTGCTGGGATCCGCGTGTTCCGTGGCATATTTTTATCGATCATCGAGTTGCTGGCGGGTCGGGACGGGAAGGAACCGCGATGAGGCAGGTGCGAATTCGGCTTCCGAACGGCGACCGGCTGGTGTTCCGGTCGCGGCGTCAGGACGTGACCGGACCGCAACCGGAGACGCCCCCCGGCGGCGGCGATACTGGCAGTCCGCCGGACGAATTCAGTGAGCCCGAGATGACGGACAGTGCAGTAACGGACATCGACCGAGCCTATTCCGAGATGATCACCGGCGGAGAGGCGGAGCTTCTGCGCTTCTATCAGGTCCTCGCCGGCTCGGGCCTGTTCGTCCTCCTCGACGCGCCTGATGGGAACGAGGTTCCGGAACCGAAGATCATCCCCGTCGAGGCCGGCCACTACGTGCTCGTCTTCGATCTGAAGGACCGCGTGACGGAGCTGACCGGATACGACGCGCCGACCTCGCGGGTGACGGGCCGCGAGGTGTTCCAGCTGATGCGCGGGCGCGGCATCGGGGTTGCGGTCAACATGGGCGAGGCGCCGTCCGCGATGCTGATCCCCGGCGACGCCATCGACTGGATCTGCGACACGCTGGACGACGCCGCCGGCAAGGCCCCTGCCCCTGCCCCTGCCCCCGCGCCCGCCGCCGGACGCTTCAAGGCGCTGCTTGCGCCGCACAACTTCCCCGACACGCTGCAGCTTGCCCTGAACGACAAGCTCGGCCCGGTGGCGGATCTTTACGACAGGGCTCTCTTGCTGCGCGCCGAGTACGACGACGGGCAGTCGGGGTATCTCTTGGCCTTCTCCGTCGTCGAGGAGGGCAACCGCGGAGCGATCGCCGCCTCCGTGAACGATGCGCTCGCGACATTCCGGGGCAAGGAAATCGCGCTCGACATCGCGTTCCTGGCCAGCGACGAACCCTTGCTGGACCGGATCGGCCGCGTCGCAACGCCTCTGCGGCCGGAGGGCGCGAGGCGGCCCGAGGGCGGCCCTTCCAACCGGTTGTCCGCGCCGAATGCGGGTACGCCCCGTCCGCTCAGGTTGAAGTGACCTACCGCGCGAAGAAGCCGGGCCGGTCCGCATAGCGTCCGCGCCCTTTTCGCTCAATGCCGCGAGCGGCCAGGGATCATCGCGCCCGGCGCCAAAGTCCGATTGCGGTCACAATTCCACACCAGGGCCATGCCTGCCGACCCCGCTTTTGGAATTCTGGCACAGGATCAATGGATTACGCGAATTCCGGGCTTTCCCTAGTCGCCCATCGACCCTCCGGGATCGTTACGTCACCTGGGACAGTAAGTACAATTTGACCCTTGTCGTCCTCAATTTAGACAAAAATTCTACCAATTCGTCCGCGATACGGCTCAGCAGACAAATCGTTGCTGGGGTAACAACAATGAAAATCAGCGTATTCGGCATTGGCTATGTTGGCGTCGTTTCGGCCGCCTGCCTGGCCAGGGACGGGCATGACGTGATTGCGGTCGACATTGACCCGGGAAAGGTCCGCTCGATCAACGACGGCGTCTCGCCGATCGTCGAGGAAGGGATCGACGACCTCGTGCGCGAGGTCGTGGCCGCGGGCAAGCTGACCGCGACCTCGGATACCGCCTTCGCCATCCAGAACACCGATGCGTCGTTCATCTGCGTCGGCACTCCCTCCGCCCCGGACGGCTCGGTCGGGCTGACCTATGTCGAGGCGGTCTGCCGGAACATCGGCGCGGCGCTGAAGGAAAAAGCCGGCTACCACTCGGTCGTCATGCGGTCGACCATCGTCCCGGGAAGCACGGTCCGCTGCTGCATTCCGGCGCTGGAAGAGACCTCGGGCAAGAAAGCCGGAGAAGGGTTCGGCCTGGGCTACTACCCGGAATTTCTGCGCGAGAGCACCGCGATCAAGGACTATTACGATCCTGGCCTCATCGTCTTCGGGACGATGGACAAGCCGACGGAAGAGGTCCTGACCGCGTTGAACGATGCGCTGCCCTGCAAGATCCACAAGGTCGATATCAACACGGCCGAACTGGTGAAATACACCTCCAACGCCTGGCGCGCCGTCAAGGTGACCTTCGCCAACGAGATCGGCAACATCGCCAAGGCGTCCGGCATCGACGGCCAGACCGTGATGGAGATCCTCTGTTCGGACGACAAGGTCGCGATGTCTCCTTACTTCATGCGGCCGGGCTTCGCCTTCGGCGGCTCCTGCCTGCCCAAGGACGTTCGGGCGCTGCGCTTCCTCGCGCGGAGCACCGATACGCGGGCGCACATGCTCGAGGCGGTTCTGGAAGCCAACGAGGCCCAGATCGCGCGTGCCGAACGGATGATCGAGGCGTCCGGCGCGACGAAGATCGGTTTCGTCGGAATCAGCTTCAAACCCGGCACCGACGACCTCAGGGAAAGCCCACTCGTCGCCCTCGCCGCGCGGCTGATCACCAAGGGGATCGAGGTCGGTATCTACGACCCGTTCGTGCAGGAGGCGTTCGATTCCGGCACTCCCGGCGCCGGTCGCGGCAACGACGGCATTCCGGACCTGAAGGAACGGATGGTCGGCGATCTGGACCGGCTGATCGACGGGTCGGGCGCGGTTCTCGTCGGCAACTACTACAAGGAGGCGGTGGACAAGCTGAAAGCCGCGGCCGGCAAACGCCCCATCGTCGACCTCACGCGTCTGCATCGCGACATGGTCAGCAACGGATCCTACGCCGGCATCTGCTGGTGATCCGGCCGTGATCCGCGCCCTGACCCATATTGCCTATTTCGCGGTGATCGTGCTGCTGACCCTGGTCGTTCCGGCGTCTTTCGTCGGCGACCCGAGGGCGGCGAAGCATGCGATCATCGTGATCGGCGTCCTTGGCGCCTGGCGCTATTCCTGGGCGATGTTGAACCTCAGCCGGGCGATCCTCTTCCGGCGGTTCGTCTATCCGCGCCGCAAGGCGGCCGCGTTCAAGGCCGACCGCGAAAGCGGCCGGCGCCGGCACGCCTTTTTCATGGTGACCTCCTACATGGTCGACCAGGACACGACGCTGATGGTCTATCGCCGGCTGTTTCGTGCCGCCGCGGCGGCGCGGGACGGCGCGACCATCGTGTCCTCGGTGGTCGATGGCGCCGACGAGCGGCTGATCCGCGAGATCTACGCCACGATGCCGATCGACATGTCCTCGGTGAAGCTGGTGATGGACCGCATCAAGTCGAACGGCAAGCGAGACGCGATGGCGCGGGCGCTCAGGCTTCTGGCGGGCTTCTCGCCGACACCGCATGACATCATGGTCTTCGTCGATGGCGACACGGTGGTGCCGCTCGACGTGGTCGAGCAGTCCGCGCCGTGGTTCCAGGACCCCAATGTCGGGGCGCTGACCACGCACGAGGCGGCGATCGTCGACAAGGACAACCTCTTCAAGGACTGGTTCGTCCTGCGCTTCAACCAGCGGCAGATGATGATGTGCTCGATGGGCCTTTCGGAGCACGTTCTGACGCTGACCGGCCGCATGTCGGTCTTCCGCGCCAGCCTCGCCACCGATCCCGGCTTCGTCAACGGCGTCGGCCACGATTTCCTCAACCACTGGCGCCTCGGCCGCGTGACCTTCCTGACCGGCGACGACAAGTCGACCTGGTACTGGCTGCTGCGCAACGGCTACAAGCTGCTCTACCTGCCCGACATGATGTCGGCCTCGGTCGAGACCCAGCCGCGCGAGACCTTCTACGACAGCGCCAAGACGCTGATGGTGCGCTGGTTCGGCAACATGATGCGGACCAATGGCCGCGCCCTGCGCCTCGGCCCGCGCTCGATGGGCTTCTTCACCTGGTGGTCGATCCTCGATCAGCGCGTGAGCATGTTCACCACGCTTGTCGGCCCGATCTCGGTCCTCGTGACGGCGCTTTTCGTCTCGCCGCTGGTAATCCCGCTCTATATCGGCTGGGTGCTGGCCACGCGCTACATCTTCTGTGCCTTCATCGCCCTCTTCAACGGGGTCTGGTTCCCGGTCACGCATCCGCCGATCCTCTACTTCTCGCAGATCGTCGGCGCGGCCATCAAGACCTTCGTCCTCTTCCGTCTCGACAAGCAGAAATGGACCCGCCAGGCCTCGACCGGCGGCGGGGCGACGGTGGGGCTCTTCGACCGCCTGAAGGCTGCGGAATCCGCGGCGCATCATGCGCTGACCCTCTGCTGGCTAACGCTCGCAGTCATGTATCTGAGTATTATCTGAGGCGATCGCAGTGGGCTTGCACAAGGCAGAACTGAGAGACCTGAACCTGGGCGGCAGCAGCGTGCCGGTGCCCTACGAGTTCGGCTACGAGAACGAACACCCGGCGGTCTCGCTGCCGTTCACGCTGCATGTCTACGGGCAGAAATTCGTGGGCAGGAAGATCTCCGTGACCACGATCCAGCTTGCCGCGCAGGACGAGATCTACCTGATCAAGGGCACCCGCCACGCCGTCCGGCTGCAGTTCGAGTTCCAGAACTTCTCGCTCTCGATCTATCCCGAGTTGGTTGTCGTGGGCGAAAGCCGGGACGAGCTGATGCTGAAATTCGCCGACCCGACGGGCGATCACGTCGCGCAGCTTCGCTTCGTGCTCAACAGTTTCATCGCCGGCGACTTCGTGACACTCGGCTCGGTGATGAGCTATTCCGGCCCGGTCAAGCCGAGGGAAGAGAAGAAGATCGTCGAGCCGAAATGGATCGAACGCTACCGCAGCATCGCGGTGGCATTCGTCTCGTGCATCCTCGCCCTCACGGCGGCGGGCGCGCTCTATGTCCGCTACACGACCGGCTACGAGATGCACCCCGTTCTGATCGAGCGCGCGGGTCAGCCGATGCAGGCGACGACGCCCGGCCAGATCTCTTATCTCAACCCCGATGCGAACAAGGGCGAGGTGCTTTTTTCCATTAACGCAAATAGTGGCGATGTTTTGAATTTCCAGATGCCTTGCGACTGTGAAGCCGTTGTGAATCAAGGCGTTACGGAAGGAATGACGGTCCTTCCAACCGACGTAATATTGACAATTTTGGTTAATAACTTTGACCTCAGTGTTCAGGCCTTGATGAGTGTAGAGGGGCTGGCACGGGCGATGAAGGGCGACCGGGTTTACCTGGATCTGGCTGATGGCAGATCCATTCCGGTCGAGGCGGTGGCCGGCAAGTCCGCGAACACCGCTGCCATGAGCGGAGAGCTCTTCGTCCCGGTCCAGTTGGTCGCACCCGAAGGGGCTCTGACGGAGACGGATATCGGAAAGTTCGCCCAGGTGCGACTGACGAAATCCTTCCTCTGGAACTAGGGGGCAGAGAGGCGGCGTGACGTGAGAAAGATCTACCCACTGATCCTTTGCGGAGGAAGCGGAACCCGGCTCTGGCCCATTTCGCGCACACGCAGCCCCAAGCAGTTCCAGAAGATCGGCGGCAAGGATTCGATGACCTTCTTCCAGTCCGCGATCCAGCGCCACCGCGGTGAGCATTTCCACGACCCGGTGATCGTCACCAACCTGCGCCACCGCGGCACGGTCGTGAGCCAGCTGCGCGAGATCCAGTCCGGATCGCGCATCATCTGCGAGCCGATGGGCCGCAACACCGGCCCGGCCGTCCTTGCCGCCTCGCAGACGCTGTTCGGCCGCGATCCCAATGCGATCATCCTCGTCATCCCCGCCGATCACGTGATCGAAGGCGAGATCAACGAGACCATCGTCCGCCAGATCGACGCCGCCGCCGCGGGCCAGATCATCACCTTCGGGATTGAGCCGCGCGGGCCGGAGACCGGCTTCGGCTACATTTCCAAGGGCGCCGAGTTCGAGAATTTCCCCGGCCTGCACCGTGTCGAGCGCTTCATCGAGAAGCCGCCGCTGGCGAAGGCCAAGGAACTCGTGGACGGCAAGTTGGCGCTCTGGGCGTCCGGCATCTCGATGTTCTCCGCGCGCACGATCATCGAGGAATACCAGAAGCTCGACCCCGAGACCGCCGTCGCGGTCAAGCGCTCGGTCATGGGCGCAAGCCCCTTCCCCGAGGCGCTCTACCTCGAAGCGGATGCATTCAGCCAGACCAGGGCCGAACCGACCGAAAAGGCGGTGTTCGAGAAGACCGACCGGATCGCGACGGTTCCCTTGAACGTGATCTGGAGCGATGTCGGAAGCTGGTCGGCGATGTTCGACGTCTCCAAGCCCGACAGCAACGGCAACGTCCTGCAGGGCGACGTCATCGTCGTGGACAGCAAGAACACTATGGTCCGCTCGGAAACCCGGCTGGTCAGCGTCGTCGGCCTGTCGGACATCATCGTTGTCGATACATCGGACGCGGTTCTCGTCACTCGCCGTTCCACCTCGCAGAGCGTCAAGGAGGTCGTCGACAGCCTCAAGGCCCGCGGACGACCGGAAGCCGAGCACTACGCCGGCGCGGCGCCGACGATGGTGCCATTCTCGATGCCGCAGGGGCTCGAGCAGATCCACCAGACCGACTGCTTTCAGCTTGGCACCAGCCAGATCCCGATCGGAGCCTGCATCGACCTCGAAGCGGGCCACGGTCGGCAGGTGATCGTGGTGAAGGGTATGGTGCACGCGCAGGGTCCGACCTGGCAGAAGACGGTGCGAGAGGGCGGCCGGATCTATTCCGACCCGGATGGGCCGATCCGCATCACCAACTGCGCCGATATCGAGACCGAGCTTCTGTTCATGACTTTCGATATCCCGGTCGAGTTCGCCCAAGTCCGTGGCCATGCCGAGCCATGGCTGAGACCGGCCGACGCCTCGCCGCGTTCGGGAAAACGACCGTGGCCGCCGGCCTCGGTCTTTTCCTATGCGCGACCTCGGCGACGGCCGCGCCCGACTGGAAGCTGATGGAGCTTCGCGCCAAGCTCGCGGCGCTGTCGTCCAGCCTGAAAACCGACGACGGGGCGCGGGCCCTTCCCGTGAACGAATTGGTCGCGGGGCTTGAGGGGCATGTGCGGCACATCCCTTGGCAAACGACCGGCACCTATGCCGAGCCAACCGGCCCCGCCACGATCGGGTGGACCGACACGCGCTTCGCCCTCGCCACCCTGTCGCAGGTCCATGGCGGCGAGGACAACCTCGCCGTATTCCAGGCCAGCGCCGCCAACGGCACCGACGCGATCCGGGTCGAGTTCGGTGTCATGACGCTCGATCAGCTTCGCCGCCGGATGACCAACCGCTTTGTCGGGCGCGACATCGAGACCGGCGCCGACCTCCTGCGCGTCCCGCTCGTGATCGGCCAGGGCGCGACCCTGCGTCTCGGCCCCGGCGACGCGCTGATGCTGAGCCGCAGCGATGGCGCGTTCATCGTCAGCTATGGAAGGATCGAGGTCTTCGGCGCCGAGATCTCGGCGAGCGCGGAGCCGAGCGAGGCGAACGAGGAATACGTCCCCTTCATCGCCTCGGTCGGGTCGGGGTCCGTGCATCTCGCCAATGCCACGCTGAAGCATCTCGGCTTCGGCAATACCGAGAAATTTTCGGGCCTATCGATCGTCGCCTATCCGACGATGCGGCCGGCGAACCGGACGGTCATCGAGAACTCCCGCTTCGAGGACATGGTGACGCTCGCCCTCGTCGGGGTGACGGATGTCGAGATGCACGACAACCGGTTCTTCGACATGCGGCGCAATCCCTTGCTGCTGTCGCATTCGCCGAACGCCCGTGTCGCCGGCAACCTCTTCACCGGCAGTTCGCCCACGAACGCCATCCGGGTGTCGAACGGGTCGGGCGGAACCGAGATCACCGGGAATGTCATCCTCGAAGGGTCACGCGCGGGGCTCCTGATCTCGTCCGGGAGCGACAACGTCTCGGTGAACGGCAACCTGATCTGGCGGCGCAACGGCGGTGGCGTGAAGCTGCAGGGCGTGACCTGTGGCCGGGTCGAGATGAACGTTATCCTCGACGACAGGCAGAAGGGCATCGAGGTGCGGGACAGCAAGGATGCCTTCGTGCACGCCAACACCATCGTCGGCAACAAGAATGCCGGCGTCTGGGTCTCGGGCCAGAAGAAGGGAGAGGTGACCTATATCACCGACAACCTGCTGCGCGAGAACGGCTCCGGACTGACGACGGCCGCGGGCGCCGCGATCGCCCTCAAGGGCAACGATCTGTCCAACCAGTTCCCGCGCCTCCTGGACGGCGACATCACCCAGCAGTTCCGCGCCGTCATCGCCGATCTCAGGGGCGAGATACCGATCCTGCTCGACGCGGGCGGCGCAGTTCCGACGGACAGGCTCGCCCCGGTGGCCTGCGCGCTCTAGGACCGGTGCGCAGGCGGTTTGGCCCGAATTGCTTGGCGAAGCGGGACACCATGCTGTAAAACCGGAAGAGGCAGGAAACGACGGCGAAGACGCCGCGGATACAGGCAGTGGAAACGTGCCAATGAAGCGAAGCAGCAATGCCTGGACACGGGCAAGTCGCAAGGTGCGGAGCTTGCTGCGCGCGACAGGCCGGTGGTACCCGCCGGGGCTGGTCGCCGCCGTTCTCGGCCTTGCCGCCACCCTTCCTCCTGCCCCGCTCGCCGCGCAGTCGCTTTACGGCTGCCGCGACCTCTTGTCGGCGCAGACGCCGGCGTTCGAGGGCCGTCAGGGCGTCTTCTTCCGGATCGACCCTGACCTTCTGACCTACAACCGCTTTTCCGACGAGATCGTCGCGGCCATCGCGGCGCTCTCGACCGGCCTCTCGGAACGGGGCACGACGCTCATCGTCGTTCCGGTGCCGACGAAGGCGCTGGCGATGCCGCAATATCTCGGCCCCGACATCGCCACCTACGGCTACGACCCGGCCCTCGCGCTCGCGATCTACGACGACACGCTCGCGCGCATCGGCGCCGCGGGGGTCGAGGCGGTCGATGCCCGGCACGCGCTACGCGTCGCGGTGTCGGGAGAGGCGACGTTCTTCCCGACCGATCGCCGCCTGACCAATGCGGGGCTCTCAGCCCTCGCGCGCGAAATAGCGGGCCGGCTGCCCGACGCCCCTGCGGGGGAGGCGCCGGCTGGATACAGGACCGATGCCATCGGCGCCCGCACCCTGCCGTCGCAGGACCGCCTGAACCTGCAGATGAATTGCCTGACGCCGCTTCCCGAGGTCACCACGATGGCCTTCGAGACGGTCCCCGAGAGCCCGGACGCGGCCGGCACACCTGCGCCGGTCGTCGTGGTGGGGACCGAGCTGACCGGCGCGTCCGACCTCAACTTCGTCGGCTTCCTGTCGGAGCTTTCCGGCCTCGGGGTCGCTGGGCGGAGTTTCGCGCAGGATCCGGTCGCGGCGATGTCGGCCTACCTCACCTCCGACGACTACCGCCTGAACCCGCCGGAATTCCTGGTCTGGGAGGTGCCGAGCTGGGTAAACCTCGGCCTCCGCGGCGACCAGCCGCTGCGCGAGCTGTCCGCAGCCGCGCGGAACGATTGCGAGCAGGATCTGGCAGTGACGCAAGCCGGCGGCGACCGGATCAGTGTCGACCTTTCCGGCATCCCGCAAGACGGGGCGCTGAGCCTTCTGCTCGATACCGGCACCGATGCGGCCCGGGCCGACTTTCACTTCGTCTCGGCCAGCGGCCAGATGAGGACGCGGCCGGTCGTACGCGCCGAAGGCCAGCCACTGACGGGGCGGTTCTACATGCCGCTGACCGGGCTTTGGGCCGAGGGCAGCGCCCGCGTCGAGATCGAGACCGAGATCGAACCGGGCGCCCTGCCCCGTGTCGCCCTGTGCCGAGGCTAGGCCGGATGCGATATCTCCTCCTCCCCGCACTCTGGATCCTCCTGGCGACGCAGCCGGCGCTCGCAGAGCGGCTGACGCTCAGCTATCTGCCGCCGGACCTTCCGCCCGCGAATGTGTGCAACGCCGATCCGGAGGAACGTGCACCCGAGGAGGTGCAGGAAGGCGCGGGGGAGGCAGCCGGAAAAGCGCCGTCGCCGGAGGACGCCGCCTTTCTCGACTACCTCTCCCGCGATATCCGCGATCTTGCCCGTGAGGATGCCGACCGCTGGTTCGACTTCATCATGGACCTGATCAGCCGCAAGGCCGAGCTCGATCCCGGCTTCGCGGGGGTCGAGGAAGCCTTCGCTCGGATCGACCTCTATGTCGCGGCAGGGCGCCTCGATGCCTTGCGGAGCCTAGGTGCGGTCGAGGGCCTTGCCCGCCGGGCGGACGAACTGACGAACAGTCAGCGGGTCAGGCTGGCGCGGCTCTACTGGGCCGGCATCGGTGTGGCGGCGGACCGGGGCCTTGCCGAGACGCTGCTGGTCACGGCCGCCTTCGCCGGCAATGCCGATGCCCTGATGGAGGTCTTGCGCCTCCAGATCGCCGGCGAGAGCGTCGAGACTTGGGATCTTCCGCCTGAAGAAACCGCGACCCTTGCCTTTGGCGGCATGGTCGGGCGGCTCAACCGGGGGATTTGCGACCGGGCTGAGCGGATGGCGCGCGAATATGTCGACGGCGAGATCCTGACGCCAAACCCGGACCTCGCCTATGCCTGGCGCAAGTTCGCGGCCGACATGGGCGGGGCGGAGGCCGCCTGGCGGGTGGTCGAATACCACCTGTCGGCGACAGCCGCCGAAAAGGACAACGAGGTTCTGCTGCACTACCTGCGGCTCGCGGTCGAGAACGGCTATGCCATCGGACCCGAGACGGTGGCGGAGATCGTCGAAAGCGGCGCGGAGACCGAGGCCGAAATTCGCCGCACGCTCGGCTACAACTACAATCGCGTCGGCTCGGCCCGCAGACGGAGCGCGGTTCCCTATCTCGACCTCCAGGCACGTCTGACCGGGGACTTTTCCGCGACCGAGAACGATTACCTCCGCTATCTGCGCGAGATTGCGGCCCTGCCGGACGCGCCCGCCTCGGTCCTGACTCGGCTCGCGAAGGAGCTTCTTCAGCGCAAGGGGCGATGGGCCGGAGAAGCCGAAGCGACAGCGATTCTGGAACGCGCAGCAGCGCAAGACGATCCCGACGCGGTCCTGCTTCTGGCCGAAATCCTGCTGCGCTATCGCAACGAGGCGGCCAAGACGGGCCGGGCCGAGAACCTGCTGATCGATGCGGTCTCGCGCCTCGGGAAGGCCGATGCGATGAACGCGCTCGATGCGCTTTATCGCTGCAAGCTTCCCGCCGCACCGATGATGGCCGAGGCCCAGTTCTGGGCCGGCGGTTACCGCGCGGCCGACATCGCGCCGGTCGGGGTTTCGCCGACCGATCTGGCCAAGTTCGACCCGGCGATGGAGCCCGAGGCAATCGCCAAGGTGCAAAGCCTTGCGCTCCTCGGTCACGGCAGTTCCACGGCGGATCAGTTGCAGCTCCTGCAGGCCGATCCCGCTGCTTCCGACGCCGCGCTGCGGTTCTGGGCGGTGCGGGCGAGCCGCAGCGACCAGGCGCTCGAGGACTACGTGAAGCAGGAATTCGAGCACGCGCTGACACGCGGCGAGCGCTACAGCGCCATCGAGCTCTTCCGCCGCGCCTTTCTCGATGTCGGCCCGTCGATTTCGCTCGATCTCGCGGTGGCGCTGGTCAAGCATGCCGGGCGCGACCCTGCAGTCGCAGCCGAGATCGAGGCGCTGCTGAGGCTTTCGGCGCAACGCGGGGAAGGCGCGTCGATCCGGCTCCTGCAGCGCCTGACCGGCGTGGAGGGAGAAGAGATCTACCGCACCTATGCCGATGCGATCGAGACTCGCGGCGATTTTCTCGCGCTGATGTATGCCGGACCCTATGTCCCGGACGCGCGGTTCGACGAGTATATGGGCCGCGCGATCTCCGTGATGAACTGCTTCACCAAGGATGTCGCCGAACTCGCCGACGCCTATGCGGTCCGCAACCGGCCGGACGATGCCTATCATTGGCTTCGCGTCGGGCTTGCGATGGAAAAGGGCCATGTCCTGTCGAAGCTCGGCCTGTCCGACCAGCAACTCTCGGACTTCCGCCGCGGCAAGCCGGCCCCGGTCGGGTCGGGCGCAGCGCGGGCCCTCACCGAAGACGATTGGCCCGCACTGCGCCGGCTCTACCTCGCGACTGCCGATCCGGATGATCCGGCCTATGACCCGGAGGCGGCGGCGGGGCATCTGGAGACATTCATAACGCGCGGCGCGGCGTCGGACCTCGCCTGGGCGCTCGCGCAATATCGCCGTGCCGATCACCGGCTGCGGACGGCCATCGCCGCGCGCATCGACATTCGCGCCATCGAGGAACGCGCGGCCGAGGCCGGCGACAGCGCCTCGCAATTCGCGCTCGGGATGCTGCTCAGGGCCGAGGCCAACGGCGCCGGCGACCTCGAAGCCTCGGCCGGATGGCTCCTGCGGGCGGCGGAGGCCGGCCACAGCGAGGCGATGGTCGAATACGCCTTCGCGCTGGGCTTCGGCCTCGGCATCCCGGCAGATCCGAAATTCGCGGCGATCTGGCTGCGCGAGGCCGAGAGCCTCGGCAATCCGCGCGCGCGCGATCTGATGACCCTCCTGACCGCGATGGCGAAGAAATGACCACCGGGCGTGCCATAAGGCTCGCCGCCTGGCTCCTGGCCTGCCTTCCGATGGCGGGCCTCAGTGCCGGCCCGGCCCGGGCGCAGGACCCCGAAACCTGCGCCGCGGCACCCGAGCCGGTCGTCTCGCTCTCCTTCGTGAGCCGCTATGCCGAGGGCGACGAGAATCGAACCACCATCGACCCCGCGCGCGAAGCCGAGGCCGAGGACGCGCTGAAGCCGCTCGACCGGTTCATCGACGAACTCGCCGACCGGACCGAGAGTCTCTATTCCGGCCGCGTGAAAGACCGCCAGGTCGCCGCCGCCTGCATCCTCGACCAACTCGGGCACTGGGCCGAGGCGGACGCGCTCTCCGATCTCGGGACCGAGACGGTGGAGCTCACGATCGGATCGCGCTATGCCGCCTTCGCGCTGATCCTGTGGCAGACCCTGCCCTATACGCCGGACGATCCGCGCCGGGCCGCGATCCTCGGCTGGCTCGACCGTCGGATGGAGGCTCAGATGGCGTTCTGGCTCGACGCGCCGTCGGGCGCGCGGACGGGCAACCTACGCGCCTGGGCCGGGCTCGCCGCCGCCGCCCTGTCGGTTCAGACCGGACGGGCAGAGCTCCGCGACTGGGCCGATGCCGCGACCACCGAGGTCCTGTGCTCGGCCAGCCCCGACGGCAGCCTGCCGCAGGAGATGAGCCGCGGTGAATTCGCCCTGCACTACCAACTCCACGCCATCGCACCCCTGGTCACGGCCGCGGTGTTGCTGGAGCGGCAGGGCATCCGCGCGAGCCGGCACTGCGACGGGGCGCTGCGTCGCATCGTCGATTTCGCGGTTGCGGATCTGTCTGATGGCGCAAGGACGAAGGCCATCACCGGCGTCGAGCAGAGCCTTTTCAACGGGTCGGAACAGCTGACCGTCTTCCAGATCGCCTGGATCGAGCAATACCAGATCCTGTGGAAATCGGATGCGCTCGAGGCGCTCGCGAAGGATCTCAGGCCGCTGATCTATACCAAGCTCGGCGGCAATCAGACGGCGTTGTGGCGGCAGTAGCCGATCCCGGTCTCGCCCCCTGCCGGTTGCTTACCTGACCGCGCGCGATATGGCGCTTGGCGAGCGGCTGATGCCGGTCCTCGGACGCAAGGCCGGCCGCGTCCTCGCGACCGACGTTCCGACCGGGGTCGACGTTGCGGACGCGATTGTGCACGGTGGTCTCTACCCCGCCGCGACCCATTTCGGCGCGACCTCGGTCGGCACGCTCTCCATCCGCTGCTTCAAGCGCCCGGTCTGCTACCAGAACATGCCCGAAGCGCTCCTGCCCGAGGATCTGCGCGGGGGAGCGAAGGCGCCGACCGGCATCCCGATCGGGGGACCGAACCACCGGCTCCCCGGATCCGGCTCGGCTGACCCTCAGCCGGCTGCAAGCTTTTCGAAAAGCCGAGCCACCGCTTCGGCGCCCGGATCGTTGTGCCCGGCAAGCTTCGACGCCGCGATATAGCTCGCCCGCCCGGCCTTGGCGCGGGTGATCGTCGCGGTCAGGTCGGCGCCCTCGCGCGCCGCCTTCGCCGCCGCCGCGAGACCGCCGCGGCAAGCGCCTCCAGCGCCGGGAACAGCGCGTCGATCATCGTGCGGTCGCCGGGCCGCGCGCCGCCGACCTGCTGCATCCGGTCGAGCCCGGCCTTGAGCGCGCCGATCGCATCCTCGCCGCTGGCCGAGGCATCGCCGGCGGCGGCGAAGAAGATCGCGAGCAGCACGCCCGAAGAGCCGCCCATCGTCTGGCTCAGCTCCATGCCCGATGGCGCGGTAAAGCTGGGTCAGGTCGGCGAGCGGCAGCCGGTCGAGCGCGTCGATCAGCGCGCGCGCGGCGGTGGCGAGCGTGCTGCCGGTGTCGCCGTCGCCGGACTTGGCATCGAGCGCGTTCAGGTCCGCCTCGGCCGCGATCAGGATGTCGGCAGCAGCGCTCGATGAAGGCCGCGCGTCGCGTCGTGCTTCGAGGGGATCGGCTGGATCGGCGTCAGCCCGTCGGGCAGCGGCACGCACCGCGACCGCGCCCACCGGCAGGCAGCCCGGCCAGGCCCAGGGCGCGACGGGCGCCGGCAGGCGCCGCCTCGTCGGCTTCGCTCGACCGGCAGGAGCGAGACCGAGAAGCCCTGCATGTCGAGCGAGGTCATCAGCGGCGCGGGCCCGACGATCCAGCGGATCTGCGTCGCCGATCCGCGAGCTGCGCCAGTTCCTCGGCCAGCACCGCCATCTCCAGCGGCGTCGCGCCGCCGAGATTGTTCAGAAGCGCCACATGCGGGCCCGGCCCGATGTTCGGGGCGAGCCGGTCGACGACCATCTCCATCGCCTCGCGCGCGGTGCGGAAATCGACCTGCTCGATCCCCGCCTCGCCGTGGATGCCGAGGCCAAGTTCGGCCTTGCCCGCCGCGATGCGGTCTTCCTTGGGCGAGCCGGGCACGGTGCAGGTGTCGAGCGACATGCCGATGGAGACGACGCCGCGCGATCACGCGCTGTGCGGCCGCCGTCACCGCGTCGAGATCGGCGCCCTGCTTCGGCCAGCGCGCCGGCGATCTTGTGCACGAAGAGCGTGCCCGCCACGCCGCGCGCCTGCGGCAGGTCGGGCAGCGCGATGTCGTCGTCGACGATCACCATGTTGACCTTGAGCCCGAAGGCCCGCGCGCGTTCGGCGGCGAGCCCGAAGTTCAGCCGGTCGCCGGTGTAGTTCTTGACGATCAGCAGGCAGCCCGCCTTGCCGGTCACCGCGAGGATGCCCGCCAGCACCGCATCGACCGAGGGCGAGGCGAAGACGTCGCCGCAGACCGCCGCCGTCAGCATGCCCTGCCCGACGAAGCCGGCATGCGCCGGTTCGTGCCCCGAGCCGCCGCCCGAGACCAGCGCCACCTTCGACTTGTCCCAGTCGGTGCGCACCACGACCTTGATATGCGGATAGCCGTCGAGCCGCGCCAGCCGCCCGCCCGCGGTCCGCAGCATCCCGTCGATGGCCTCGGTGACCAGCGTTTCCTTGGTGTTGATGAACTGTGTCATGGTCGTTCTCCTCAGGCGATCCGGGCGCCGGTGGCGTCGAAATAGAGCGGGTTGCGCGGTTCGATTGCGACGGTGTCGCCGGGCGCGAGCCCGCTGTGCGGCATCGGTCAGCGTGACGATGTCGTGGCCGTCGAGCGTCAGGTGCAGGCGGGTCTGGTCGCCCAGATGCTCGACCCGGACGACCTGCGCCGGGCTTGCCCTCGCCCTGCGCGATATGTTCGGGGCGCAGCCCGATGGTCGCGGCGCCCGTGCGGCGCGCCGGCCGAAGAGCTCGGCGGGCAGCACGTTGATCCGCGGCAGGCCGAGGCGGCTCGCGACATAGAGGCTGACGGGGTTCTCGTAGATCTCGCGCGGCGTGCCGAACTGCACCAGCCGGCCCTCGTCGAGCACGCCCACATGGGTCGCCATGGTCATCGCCTCGATCTGGTCGTGGGTGACGTAGAGCAAGCGTCGCGCCGAGGTCGGCCTGGATGCGCTTCAGCTCGACCCGCAGGTCGGCGCGCAGCTTGGCGTCGAGCGAGCTCAGCGGCTCGTCCATCAGGTAGATCGCCGGATCGCGCACCAGCGCCCGGCCGATGGAGACGCGCTGCATCTCGCCGCCCGAGAGCGCCGTCGCCTTGTTGTCGAGCTTGTGCGCGATGCTGCAGCACCTCCGCCACCTCGCGCGACCTTGCGGGCGATCTCGGCCTCGGGCGTGCTGCAGGATCGGCGAGCGCAGCGGGAAGGCGAGGTTGTCGCGCACCGTCAGGTGCGGATAGAGCGAGTATTGCTGGAACACCATCGCCACGTCGCGCTGCGCCGGGCGTCTCGTCCGTGACGATCGCGGCCGCCGATGAGGATGTCGCCCGCTGTCGGGCTGTTCGAGGCCGGAGATCAGCCGCAGCGTCGTGGTCTTGCCCGCGCCTGTGGGGCCGAGCAGCACGACGAAGGCGCCGTCGGGGATCGTCATGCGACATGTCGTCGACGCGCCTGCGTCGTGCCGAAGGACTTGCGAGACGCCCGTGAGGATGACTTCAGCCATGGGCCAGCACCCCCTCGTTCAGGTCCGAGCGCAGCGCCCGGCCCGGCTGGTTCGTCGAAGAGCGTCACGCGTCGCGCGCGTTGAAGTCGAGACCGACGGTCTCGCCCGACCTGCGCCGGCTGCGTCGGAGGCGATGCGCGCCTTCAGCGTCGCCGTTCGGCGGTGTCGAGCGTCACGATCTGCGTGGTGCCGAGATATTCCGTCGCGAGCACCTCGCCGCGATAGGGCGCCGTCGTCGGAGAGCCGCACATGCTCGGGCCGCACGCCGAGACGAGATCGCCGTCGAAGCGGCTCGCGCAGCTGCGGGCATCGCCGAGGCGCTGGCGCCGTGCAGCTCGACCGCGCGTCGCGCCCGCGCTCGACCGTCGCCGTGGAAGCGCAGGAAGTTCATCGGCGGCGAGCCGATGAAGTCGGCCACGAACATGGTGGCGGGCTTGTCGTAGATGTCCTGCGGCGTGCCGAACTGCTCGACCACGCCGTGGTTCATCACCACGATCTTGTCGCCCATCTGCATCGCCTCGAGCTGGTCGTGGGTGACGTAGACCGTCGTGGCCCCCATCCGGTCGTGCAGCGCGCGCAGCTCCTCGGCCATGTGTTCGCGGAACTCGGCGTCGAGCGCGCCGAGCGGTTCGTCCATCATGAAGGCCTTGGGATCGCGCACGATGGCGCGGCCGAGCGCCACGCGCTGGCGGTCGCCGCCCGACAGGCCGCCGACCGGCCGGTCGAGGATGTCCTCGATGCCGAGGATCTGCGCGACCTCGGCCACCTTCGCGCGCACCTGCGCGCGGGGCATGCCCTGGCTGACCAGCGGATAGCTGATGTTCTTGCCGCACGTTCATGTGCGGGTAGAGCGCGAACATCTGGAAGACGAAGGCGATGTCGCGCTGGCTGGCGCGGCTTCTGGCTGACCTCCTCGCCGTCGATGTAGATCTCGCCGGAGGTCGGCAGTTCGAGCCCCGCGATCATCCGCAGCGTCGTCGTCTTGCCGCAGCCCGAGGGGCCGAGCAGCATGAAGAACTCGCCGTCCTCGATGGTGAAGGACGACTCCTGCACGGCGGTGAAGTCGCCGAATTCCTTGCGGAGGTTGCTGATGACGATCTCGGCCATGCGCTACTCCGGGAAATGGCTGACGATGATGAACATGACCGTGCCGACCAGCGTCACGATGAAGGACCAGGTGTAAGGCCCACAGCGACGAAGGGCTGCATCAGCATGACACGCCGAGCGCGATGAGGCACGCGAGGCGCACGCCATCTCCCACGGGCCGCGGCGGAAGGCGGAGGATAGGCCGACTCGGATGGAATCGCCGTCGTCATTTGCGCACCGCTCCGAAGGTGATGCCGCGCAGCAGGTGCTTGCGCAGCAGGATGGTGAAGATCATCACCGGCAGGAGGAAGATCGTCGCCCCCGCCGCGACGGCGGGCCAGTCCTGCCCGCCGACGCCGATGATCGTCGGGATGAAGGGCGGCGCGGTCTGCGCGGTGCCGGAGGTCAGCAGCACCGCGAAGGCGTATTCGTTCCAGGCGAAGATCAGGCAGAAGATCGCGGTCGAGGCGATGCCGGTCGCGGCCTGCGGCAGCACGACCTTGCAGAAGGCCTGGAACCGCGTGTAGCCGTCGATCAGCGCCGCCTCCTCGTATTCGCGCGGGATCTCGTCGATGAAGCCCTTCAGCAGCCAGACCGCGAGCGAGATGTTCACCGCCGTGTAGAGCAGGATCATGCCGAGATGGGTGTCGCGACAGGCCGAGCTGCGCGGAACATCAGGAAGATCGGGATGGCGACGGCGATGGGCGGCATCATCCGGGTCGACAGGATGAAGAACAGCAGATCGTCCTTCAGCGGCATCTTGAAGCGCGAGAAGGCATAGGCCGCGAGCGTGCCGAGGAAGATCGACAGGAAGGTCGAGCCGAAGCCGATGATGACCGAGTTGAGGAAGCGCTCGCCGATAGCGCGACGGCCCGGCGATCACCATGTCGCTGGTCGCGCACGATCTCCTCGTACCAGGTCGCGGGCGGGTTGGCAGCGCGCAGGTACTCCGGCGGACTGCCGGGTGCGGGTGGTGAAGAGGTTCACGTAGCCTTCGAGCGTCGGCTCGAAGACACCTTCGGCGGGTAGGCGATGGCGTCGGCGGGCGACTTGAAGCCGGTGGCGAGGATCCAGACCAGCGGCAGGATGGTGATCAGCGCGTAGAGCGATGACGAGGGTGCCGGCGATCCATTTCTGCCGCAGCGAGGGTTCGGTGATCGGAATAGCCGCTCATCGCTCCTTCACCTTGTTCAGCGCCTTCACGTAGATCGAGGCGAGGCCGAAGACGGTGACGAAGAGGATGATCGCATAGGCCGAGGCATAGCCGGTGCGCCATTTCTCGAAGGCCTCGCGCTTGAGGTTGATCGAGGTCAGCTCGGTCATCGATCCCGGGCCCGCCGCCGGTCAGTTGCACCACGAGGTCGAACATCTTGAAGTTCTCGATGCCGCGGAACAGCACCGCCAGCATCAGGAAGGGCAGCACCATCGGGATGGTGATCGTCCAGAACTGCCGCCACTTCGACGGCGCGGTCGATCTCGGCCGCCTCGTAGATGTAGTCGGGGATCGACCGCAGCCCCGCCAGACAGATCAGCATGACGAAGGGCGTCCACATCCAGGTGTCGACGATGACGATCGACCAGGGCGCCAGCGCGACGTCGCCGATCATCTGGAAGCGCGAGGCGGTCGATGCCGGTGAAGAACGCCACCACGTAATTGAAGAGCCCGATCTGCGGCTGGTAGAGGAACGTCCAGAAGTTGCCGACCACGGCCGGGCGACAGCATCATCGGCAGCACGATGATCGTGGTCCAGAGGTCGTTGCCCTTGAACTTCCTGTTGATCAGCCAGGCCAGCGTGAAGCCGATCAGCACCTGCAAGAACGATCGTCCAGAACAGGAAATGCGCCGTCGCCTGCATCGTCAGCCAGATGTCGCGGTCGGTCAGGATGCGCTCGTAGTTGCTGCAGGCCGACCTATTCGACCTCGCGGTTCGGCCGGTTGGCGCGGAAATTGGTGAAGCTGAGCCGGATCGTCCAGATCAGCGGAAAGATGTTGATCGCCAGCAGCAGGAAGATCGTCGGCGCCACGAAGATCCAGGCGATGGTCCGGTCGCGACAGGCCCCGGATCCGGCGTGCGACGGTGGGCGGCGTTGCCTTGGCGACGCGCTCTATCGGCAGTGTCGGACATGAGGCGTTCCCCGCGACGGCGTGGCGACTGCGGAAGAGCACGGACCGTGATCCGGCATCGCGCTGCAAGGGTCAGAGGCCCGCCCGGCGCGGGGCGGGCCCGCAGGTTGCGTCAGAGCTTGCCTTCGTCCTCGAAGATCTCGGTCCAGTCCTCGATCAGAACGTCGAGCGCCTCCTGCGCGGTGCCCTGATCGGCGACGACGTAGTCGTGCATGCGCTTCTGCATCGCCAGCAGCAGTTCGGCATAGGCCGGCTCCTGCCAGAAGTCCTGCACATGCGCCATCGCGTCGAGGAAGTCGGCCGGCAAAGGGCTGGCTGTCCTTGAAGCCGGGATCGTTCAGCACCGAGTTGTGCGCAGGAATAGCCGCCGAGCTCCCACCATTTCGCCTGAACCTCGGGCTGGGCGAACCACTTGATGTACTCGAGCGCGCGCGTCCTGCTGGTCGGAATAGGAGACGACCGAGATGCCCTGCCCGCCAAGTGTCGAGGCCTCGACGTTCTGCGTCGGGTTCGGCGAAGAAGCCGATCTTGTCGCCGCCGACGTCCGGATCGGCATAGAGGCCGGGGAAGAAGGCGAACCAGTTCATCGCCATCGCCACCTGGCCCGACTTGAACGCGTCGAGCCTCTGCTCCATGTAGCTGTTGGTATAGCCCGGGGGCGTCGCGGTCTTGTAGAGCTCCTTGTAGAATTCAAGCGCTTCCACGGCCTCGGGCGAATTCACCGCGCCTTCCATGTCGTATTTGCCGGGGGTGTTCTCGTACTTGAAGCCCCAGGCATAGAGCGCGCCGGTGGCGCCCATGGTGATGCCTTCGGAGCCGCGCTCGGTGAAGATCGCGGCGCCGTAGACGGTCTGTGCCGTCGATCTCGCGGCCCTGGAAGAACTGCGCGATCTGCAGAAGCTCCTTCTGGGTCTCGGGCTCGCGCAGGTCGTGGCCGGTGGCGTCCTTGTAGGCGGCCATGATTTCGGGGTTGCTCGAACCAGTCCGTGCGGTAGAACCAGCCGTTCGCGTCGCCCATCGCCGGCAGCGCGTAGTAGTTCGGCGTGCCCTTGGGCCAGGTCGAATAGGCATAGACGGTCGCGGGCGCGAAATCGTCCATGCTGATGCCTTCGGCGTCGAAGAAGTCGTTGAGCTTGACGTAGTGGCCGTTCTCGGCGCCGCCGCCGATCCACTGGCTGTCGCCGATCAGCAGGTCGCAGAGCTTGCCGCCGGAATTCAGCTCGTTCAGCATCCGGTCGGCGAAGTTCGGCCACGGCACGAATTCGAAATTCATCGTGTTGCCGGACTGCGCCTCGAATTCCTTGGACAGCTCGACGAGCGCATTGGCCGGGTCCCAGGCCGCCCAGCACAGGGTCAGGTCTTCCGCCTGAGCACCGGTCACCGCGAAGCCCGACATCGCGACCACTGTCGTGGCCGCCAAGAGTCCCTTGGTCTTCATTGGTTCATTCCTCCCTATGGCAACCCAGACTGGCGGACTCCCTTGTGCCGCACCAGTCCGGGTATGGGCCTCACGGTAATTGAGGTGCGTACCTCAGTAAAGGAATTTATTGAGGTACGCACCTCAGAAAATGGATCGAATCCGGCCGCAAGCAAACTCAAGCGGCGACCTGCCGGCGCATCTGGCACCGGCAAGGCGTTGAATTCACACGGCGAGCCGAACCCAGGCGGCATTGCGGGCAGAGGAGCGGACGCAGGCATCGACGAAGGCGACGCCGATCAGCCCGTCCCGGACGGTTGGAAACACGACCTCCGGCGGCGTCGGATCCGCGTCCCGGTGGGCGCGAATCGCCCGCGCCGCCTCGGCGTAGATATTGGCGAAACCCTCAAGATAGCCCTCGGGATGGCCGGGGGGGACCCGGATCATCCGTGCCGCTGCGGAGCCGCTGCCGGACCCGCCGCGGGTAAGCCGCCGCCGGGCTTCGCCGAAGGGCGAATGCCAGAGGGTATTCGGCTCCTCCTGCGCCCATTCGAGCCCGCCTTTGGTGCCGTAGACCCGCAGCTTCAGCGCGTTCTCGTTGCCGGGCGCCACCTGGCTCGACCAGAGCATGCCCTTCGCGCCGCCCTCGAAGCGCAGCATCACATGGGCATTGTCGTCGAGCCGCCGACCCTCGACGAACCGGTGGAGATCGGCGGCGAGCGCCTCCAGCGTCAGCCCGGTCACGAAAGTCGCGAGATTGAAGGCATGGGTGCCGATATCGCCGATACAGCCCCCGGCCCCGGATTGCGCCGGGTCGGTGCGCCAGGCAGCCTGTTTCTGCCCGGTCGCTTCCATTGCCTCGGTCAGCCAGTCCTGCGGATACTCGACCTGCACCACGCGGATCTCGCCGAGATCGCCTGCCGCCACCATCTCGCGCGCCTGCCTGACCATCGGGTAGCCGGTGTAATTGTGGGTCAGCACGAAGAGCGCCTCGGACTTTTCCGCATGCGCGACGAGCTTGCGCGCCTCGGTCAGGGTCGCGGTCAGCGGCTTGTCGCAGATCACATGGATTCCGCGCTGCAAGAAGGGTTTGGCGGCGGCAAAGTGGACATGGTTCGGAGTGACGATGGCCACCGCCTCGATCCCCTCTTTCAGCCGCGCCTCGCGTTTCGCCATCGCCTCGAAATCGTCGTAGACGCGGTCCGGCGCCAGGCCGAGATCGGCACCCGACGCGCGGGATTTTTCCGCGGTCGAGCTGAAACAGCCCGCCACCAGCTCGTACTGATCGTCAAGCCGCGCGGCGATCCGGTGGACCGCACCGATGAACGCATCGCGCCCTCCGCCGACCATGCCAAGCCGGATACGGCGGCCGCGTCCCTCCGATTTTCCCTCGATCGCCATTTCAGCCTCCGATCCCCAGCATCCGCCGGTTCGCCGCGTCGTCGGCACCGCTGCCGGCGAAGTCGTCGAAGGCGCGTTCGGTCACCCGGATGATGTGATCGCGCACGAAGGCCGCGCCTTCGCGGGCGCCGTCCTCGGGGTGCTTCATCGCGCATTCCCATTCGACCACCGCCCAGCCGTCGAAATCATACTGGGTCAGCTTGGAGAAGACGGCGGCGAAGTCGACATGCCCGTCGCCCAGCGACCGGAATCGCCCTGCCCGGTTCACCCAGGATTGGTACCCGCCATAAACCCCCTGCCGACCGGTTGGATTGAACTCAGCGTCCTTGACGTGGAACATGCCGATCCGGTCGTGATAAATGTCGATGTTGTCGAGATAATCCAGCGCCTGAAGCACGTAGTGCGAGGGGTCGTAGAGCATCTTCGCCCGGGCATGGCCGCCGACCCGCTCCAGGAACATCTCATAGGTCACGCCGTCGTGCAGATCCTCGCCGGGATGTATCTCATAGCAGACATCCACGCCCATTTCCTCGGCATGGTCGAGGATCGGGCGCCAGCGCTTCGCGAGTTCGTCGAACGCTGTCTCGACCAGCCCCGCCGGGCGCTGCGGCCATGGATAGACATAGGGCCAGGCAAGCGCGCCGGAGAAGGTGGCATGCGCCGTGATCCCGAGGTTGCGACTTGCGGTCAGCGCCATCTTCACCTGCTCGACCGCCCATTCCTGCCGGGCCTTGGGATTGCCCCGCACCTTGGGCACTGCGAAACCGTCGAAAGCCTCGTCATACGCCGGATGGACGGCAACGAGTTGGCCCTGGAGATGGGTCGAAAGCTCCGTCACCTCAATGCCGTTCTCGGCCGCCTCGCCCCTGAACGTGTCACAGTAATCCTTCGACGACGCGGCCCTGGCGAGATCGAAAAGCCGGCCGTCCCAACTTGGCACCTGGACTCCGGCATAGCCGCAATCGGCGGCCCATCTGGTGATCGATTTCCAGTCGTTGAACGGCGGCGTGTCCCCGGCGAACTGCGCCAGAAACAGGGCCGGGCCCTTGATCGTCCTCATTGCATTCCTCCCTCGGTCGCCCCGTCACTCAGGGCAGATTTTCGCGAATGACGATGTCGATGCGTATGCGTTCCTGTGCCTCGAAGATGCCGACGCCGTCGCATTTTGCGCGCAGGACGCGCAGGGCGCTGCGGACGAGGTGGCCGACATTCTGGGTGATCACCGCGTCGACCTCCCGCTCCAGCAGCGCCTGACGAGTCAGCGGCGTGAGTTCGTGGGCGATGACGGTCAGGCTTCGGATCTGGCCTGTCTCACGCAGTGCCTGCAAGAGGCCCCGGTTGCCCGATCCCATCGAATACACCCCGGCAAGGTCGGGGTGGGCGGCGATGGCATGTCGGATGACCGCGACCATCCGCTCGGGGTCGTCGCGCAATTCGATCGAGGGCAGCACCGTCAGGCCGGGATAGGACTCGGCCATGACCGAGTCGAAGCCGAGCCGCCGCTCGATGCTGTCGCGGGCAAGCATGGAATTGGTGACGACCAGCACCTTGCCCTCGGCCTTGCCGACGAAGCGGCCCATGAGCACGCCGGCAGTGCTACCGGCCGAAAGGTTGTTGGTGCCGACGAAGTGGTCCCGCCCCGAATTCGGCAGGTCGGAGACGAGCGCCACCACCGGCACCCCCGCCGCCTTGAGCCGAGCCACGGCGTCGCGGACCTGCGGCGTCTCGGGCGTCATGATCGCGACCCCGTCGAGAAGCGGGACGGGAAGGGCGTTGAGCGCCCGCGCCACCGAATGCGGATCGTGGGACGGCACCGGCACCACGCGGACCGAGACCCGCTCCGCCATCTGCGCCTCGGTTGCCTCGAGAAGCGCCGCCTTCAGTGTGCCGACGAACTGGCTTTCGCCATCCGGAAGGACGAAGGTGAAGCGATACTGGCGCTGGCGGGCGAGGTTTGCGGCAAAGGTGTCGCGCACATAGCCGAGCCGTTGCACGGCGGCCTGCACACGCTCCACCGTCTTGTCGCGAACCCCCGGCCGGGCGTTCAGGACCCGGTCCACCGTGGCAAGGCTGACGCCGGCTTCCTTGGCGATGTCGTGGACGGTCGGCTTGCCCATGCGTGATCTCCTGACCCACGGTAGGGCAGGTTTCTGAGGTACGTCAATCAGAATGCCGGTGGCCGCATGGTGGCGAGTGAAGCCGACAGAGGTGCCCGAAAAGCCGAGGCGCACCATCACGCCGCGGCTTCACTGCCATCGCGAGCCTTCACGCAAGCCGCCCTCGCGGTTTCCGCACCGCTTTGGCCGGCCGGCGCTGGAGGGCTATGCGGCAAAGCGCCCTACGGACGAGCGCCTTGTTCAATTCCTGTGGAACTGCAGGATCCCGCGCCGATCAGCCGAGCTTCCGCGCCAGCCAGTCCTGCATGGATGGCCGATAGGTGACCATCTCCTCTGCCACGGCGGGCACCGCCTCGATCCGCGCGCGGTAGGCACGGACCTCCTCCGGCCAGACGATCTCGGCGCCCACAGCGGGCGCGATGGCGTCGATCCAGGCAAAGCTCACCGGCAGGCCGCAATCGCCGAGCCCGAAGGGCAGGTCCGCCGCGGCCGCGAGCAGGCCGACGAAGCGGCCGAGATGCTTGTTGATCTCTGCCTCCTGCCGCGCGACGACGGCCGGATCGCGGCCAGCCGGTGCCACATGGGCAAAGAGCCCGCGCAAGGCCGGCTCCAGCCGGGTGTCATGGAAACGCGCTCGTTCGCGCATCCGCGCCCGCGCCTCGACGCCATCGGGCAGAAGCGGCGGGCCGTCGAACCGCTCCTCCAGATATTCGATGATCGCCTCGGAATCGCCGAGGACGAACCCGTCATGGTTCATCCCCGGCAGGCTGCCCTGCGGCACGATGTCGAGGTAGTTCTCCGGCTTCTCAACCTCCCGGAAGGCCACGCGTTTGTGGCGAAGCGCGATGCGCACCTTTGCGCAGTAAAGGCTCTCGGCCCAAGTATAGAGCGTGATCATCCCGGTGCTCAGTTGCCAAGCTTCCACTTGGCGCCCAGCTCGTCGAAGAACCCCGCCTCTTTCTTCAGCGTGATCCAGGTGTTGACGTAGTTGATCCAGACCTGATCGTCCTGCGGCAGGAGCATCGCGACGGGCGTCCGCGCCCGCGGGACCGAGACCGGGACGATCATCAGTTCCGGATACTGCTCCACCAGCTTCTGCGCCTCGACGTTCGAGGTGATATGCGCCTGCGCCCGCCCCGCCAGCACTTCCTGGTAGTCGCGCGCCGGGGCCTCGACGATCTTGTGCTCGGCGTTCGGGAAGAACTCCACGACCTGCTTTTCCTGCGTTGTGCCGAGGGTCGCGGCGACCACCACGTCGGGCTTGTCGAGATCGGCCCAGTCCTTGAAGCGGTCGGCATCCTTCTTGTTGATCAGGGGCACGGTGGCGAGCGTGAAGTAGCTGTTGCGAAAAGCCCGCCACCTTGGCGCGGGCGGGCGAGATCGAGGCCGATCCGGTGATCTGGTATTGCCCTGCCGTCACCCCGCTCACCAGCGTCTTCCAATCGGTCGGTACGAATTCGACCTCGACCCCGAGATCGGCGGCAAGGGCGGTCATCACGTCGATGTCATAGCCGGTATAGGAATTACTCGCCGGGTCCTTCATCGTCATCGGATTCCAGTCGCCCGTCGTACCAACCTTCAGAACCCCGGAACTGAGAATGTCCTGAAGCGCCGACTGCGCCCCGTCTGTGGTAGTCGCGGCGGCCATCAGGCCGATGGCTGCGACGAACGCCTTCAAAAATCCCATTGCGCGTCTCCCTGTCGGTCACTTTCTGTCATGGCCGGAATTCTTCCCTCGAATTCCCGGGCATAGCAAGTCATGCTGCCGTGAAATGGCGCGCGGAGGGGTCTCTCGCTTCGCGCAGGAACGGGACGGGACTGACGATGGGGAACGACGCGGAGCCGATCATCCGTCTTGACGGAGTGTCGAAATTCTTCGCCGATTTCCAAGCCTTGAAATCCATCGACTTCGCGGCCGGCAGCGGCGAACGGATCGTCGTCTGCGGCCCTTCCGGTTCCGGCAAGTCGACGCTGATCCGCTGCATCAACGGGCTTGAGCTACCCGAGGCGGGCACCGTCACCGTCGATGGTATCCGGCTCGGGCCGGCGACCTTGCGCGCGGTGCGCGACAGGGCGGGGATGGTTTTTCAGCAGTTCAACCTCTTTCCGCATCTGACGGTGCTGGAGAACCTGACGCTCGGACCGATCCGGGCCCGCAAGATGACGGCCGAGGCGGCGCGCGATCTGGCGACGAGTTACCTGACCCGGGTGCGCATCCCCGAACAGGCGGACAAGTATCCCCGCCAGCTCTCGGGCGGCCAGCAGCAGCGCGTCGCCATCGCCCGCGCGCTGTGCATGGAGCCTCGGATCCTGCTCTTCGACGAACCGACCTCGGCGCTCGACCCCGAGATGATCGCAGAAGTGCTCGACGTGATGGTGGGCCTTGCAGGCACCGGCATGACGATGGTCGTCGTCACCCACGAGATGGGCTTCGCCCGCAAGGTCGCCGATCGCATGGTCTTCATGGACCAGGGGGAGATCGTCGAGGAAGCCCCGCCCGAGACGTTCTTCACCGCGCCGAAAAGCGCCCGCTGTCGCGATTTCCTCGAAAAGATCCTGAACCATTAGCCATGCCGAGACTGCTTCTCCCCGCCCTCGTCCTCATCCTGTCGGCCTGCTCGGCCAACTGGGGCTGGTACGTCGTGAACCCCTCGACAAAATCGGGCTGGACCAATCTTTCCTTCCTCCTCTCGGGTCTGAAATACACGCTCCTCCTGTCGCTGACGGCGATCCTCATTTCCGTCAGCCTCGGCCTTCTTGTGGCGCTGCCGGGCCTCTCGCCGAAGCGTTGGATGAGGCGGGCGAGCCGGACCTATGTGGAGCTGGTCCGCGCGGTACCGATCCTCGTGATGATCCTCTGGGTCTATTACGGCCTGCCGCAACTGACCGGCCTGACGATCGGCGTCTTCTGGGCCGGCGTCATCGCGCTGGCGCTTTCGGACAGCGCCTTCGAGGCCGAGATCTTCCGCGCCGGCATCCAGTCCATCGGGAAGGGCCAATACGAGGCCGCCGCCTCGATCTCGCTCGGCTATTTCGACACGATGCGCTACGTGATCCTGCCGCAGGCGATAAGGCGCATCCTGCCCGCACTCGGCAATCAGCTCGTCTACATGCTGAAGATGTCGTCGCTCGTCTCGGTGATCGGGATGCAGGAGCTGACGCGGAAGGCGAACGAGCTGGTGGTGACGGAATATCGGCCGCTTGAGATCTACACCGTGCTGGTGCTGGAATACCTCGTCCTGATCCTCATCGTCTCGGCCGGCGTGCGTTGGTTGGAACGGCGGATGGGTAGCGACGAGCGGCAATGAAGCGAGCGGGCGCGATCACGCCCGCTTCACCTAGCCCTTGCTGAAAGACCCGGTCAGACGACCCGTTCGACCATCAATTTCTTGATTTCGGCGATGGCCTTGGCCGGGTTCAGCCCCTTCGGGCAGGTCTTGGTGCAGTTCATGATCGTGTGGCAGCGGTAAAGCTTGAACGGATCCTCGAGATCGTCCAGCCGCTCCGGCGTCGCCTCATCGCGGCTGTCGATGATCCATCGATAGGCGTGCAGAAGGGCCGCCGGGCCGAGGTAGCGGTCGGAATTCCACCAGTAACTCGGGCAAGAGGTGGAGCAGCACGCGCACATGACGCATTCGTACAGCCCGTCGAGCTTCTTGCGGTCCTCGATCGACTGGCGCCATTCCTTTTCCGGGCGATTGGTCTTGGTCTCCAGCCACGGCATGATCGAGGCGTGCTGGGCATAGAAATGCGTGAGGTCGGCGACCAGATCCTTCACCATCGGCATGTGCGGCAAGGGATAGATCTTCACGTCGCCCTTCACCTCGTCGAGACCGTAGATGCAGGCGAGCGTATTGATCCCGTCGATATTCATCGCGCAGGATCCGCAGATGCCTTCGCGGCAGGAGCGGCGGAAGGTCAGCGTCGGATCGACCTCGTTCTTGATCTTGACCAGCGCGTCCAGAACCATCGGCCCGCACTGGTCCATGTCGAGGAAGTAGGTGTCCACCCGCGGATTCTCGCCGGTATCGGGATCCCAGCGGTAGATCTGGAACTTGCGGACGTTCTTCCCCTCGGGCCTCGGCCAGGTCTTGCCGACGCGGATCTTGGAATTCTTCGGAAGCGTGAACTGAACCATGAGACTTATCCCTTCCAGTCGGGGCGGGTATAGAGCGGCCGGCTCGGCGGCTGGCCGGATTTCTGATAGACGCAGGCATCGTAGAGCGCCGAGGGGTCCTTGCCTTGGATGAAGTCGGACGAGATCGACAGGTCGAGCTTCGTCTTCACCCCTCCGCCGGTGCCGGTGCCGACCGCGATCATGCCGCGCGGACTCTCCGCGAGGCGGGCACGCTGGAAGCATTCCCGCTCCGCCCGCTCGACCGTCATCGGACCGCAGGCAGTCAGGACCGCGAGGGCCGCGACCGGCGTGAACCGCGCCGCATATGAAGCCCGCGCTGCGATCACCCGGCCACCTCGGCCACAGGAAGCGCGTCAAGGCAGGCGACGGCGCCGGGCCGGGCCGCATAGCCGAGGATCACCGTGCGGTTCGCGGAGGAGACCGACGGGTAGTTATCGGCGGTGCCGAGTTTGGCGGTCTCGACCAGCGTCATCGCCTTCTGGACGCAGACTGCAGCGGCGGCGCCGTCCAGACCGGGGCGTTCCTCGGCCATCACCTTGGCGATGGCGGCGCGGGATTCTTTCCGCGTGGAATCGGCCATTACGACACCGGCACAGCCCGGCAGGGTCAGCGCCACAACCGCGATCAGGGCAATCGGAGCCTTCATCAGTAAACCCTCGCCTTCGGTGCAATCTTCTTCGGGTCGATGCCGCCATCCTCAGGCTTCGTCAGTGGCTCGGTGTGCACCGGGCGGTAGCTGAGCGAGACTTTCGCGCCATCGACACGGGCGATGGAGTGCTTGCGCCATGTCTTGTCGTCGCGGTCGGGATAATCCTCGTGCGCATGCGCCCCGCGGCTTTCCTTGCGCGCCTCGGCACCGGTGATCGTGGCCAGCGCATTGGGCATCAGGTTGGTCAGTTCCAGGGTCTCCATCAGGTCGGAATTCCAGATCAGCGAACGGTCCGTGACCTTCAACTCGGACATCTTGGCCGCCACCTTGGCCATCTTCTCGACGCCCTCCTTCAGGCTCTTGTCAGTGCGGAACACGGCTGCGTCGTTCTGCATCGTGCGTTGCATCTCCAGACGAAGGTCGGCCGTGGCGATGCTGCCCTTGGCATGACGCAGGGTGTCGAACCGGGCGAGTGCCGCGTCGATCGAGGCGGCGTTCGGCACCGGGATCGCAGCTGCGGCATCCACAACGGCGCCGGCGCGGATCGAGGCGGCGCGGCCAAGCACGACGAGGTCGATGAGGCTGTTGGCGCCGAGGCGGTTGGCGCCGTGCAGCGACGCGCAGGCCGCCTCGCCCGCCGCCATCAGTCCGGGCACCACCGCATCGGGATCGTCCTTGCCCGGGTTCAGCACCTCGCCCCAGTAGTTCGTCGGGATGCCGCCCATGTTGTAATGCACCGTCGGCAGCACCGGGATCGGTTCCTTGGTGACATCGACACCGGCGAAGATCTTCGCGGTTTCGGAAATGCCGGGCAGCCGTTCGGCCAGCATCGCGGCCGGCAGGTGGCTGAGGTTGAGGTGGATATGGTCCTTGTTCGGACCGACGCCGCGGCCCTCGCGGATCTCGATCGTCATGCAGCGGCTGACCACATCGCGGCTGGCCAGATCCTTGAAGGTCGGCGCATAGCGTTCCATGAACCGTTCGCCTTCCGAGTTGGTCAGGTATCCGCCCTCGCCACGCGCACCCTCGGTGATGAGCATCCCCGGGCCGATAGACGCCGGTCGGGTGGAACTGCACGAATTCCATGTCCTGCAGCGGCAGGCCGGCGCGCGCCACCATGCCGCCGCCGTCACCGGTGCAGGTATGGGCCGAGGTGCAGTTGAAATAGGAGCGCCCGTAGCCGCCGGTGGCCAGCACCGTCATCTTGGCCGAGAAGACATGCATCGTGCCATCGTCGAGCTTCCAGGCCACGACGCCCTGGCACTTGCCGTCCTCGGACATGATGAGGTCGAGCGCAAAATACTCGATGAAGAATTCGGCGTTTTTCTTCAGGCTCTGGCCGTAGAGCGTGTGCAGCATGGCGTGGCCGGTGCGGTCGGCGGCGGCGCAGACCCGCTGCACCGGCACGCCCTCCCCGTATTCGGTGGTATGGCCGCCGAACGGGCGCTGATAGATCTTGCCCTCTTCGGTGCGCGAAAACGGCACACCGTAGTGTTCCAGTTCATAGACCGCCTTTGGCGCTTCGCGGGCGACATATTCCATCGTGTCCATGTCGCCGAGCCAGTCCGAACCCTTGATGGTGTCGAACATGTGCCATTGCCAGCTGTCGGGTCCCATGTTGCCCAGGGATGCGGCAATTCCGCCCTGAGCGGCCACGGTATGCGAACGGGTCGGAAAGACCTTCGTCACGCAGGCGGTGCGCAGGCCCTGTTCTGCCATGCCGAGCGTGGCGCGCAGACCGGCCCCGCCGGCCCCGACGACGACCACGTCATATTCATGCGTCTCATACGGATAAGCGGTCATGTCTCAGTCCTTCAAAGCGCGAGCCGGATCAGCGCGTAAAGCCCGGTGGCGATCAGCGCATAGGACAGGCAGATCGTGCTGACGATCAGCGCCTTGCGGATGAACCCGTGGGCGTAATCCTCGATCATCACCTGTGCGCCATTCTTGAAATGGGTCATCGCGACGATCAGCGTGAGCCCCGCGACGATCGCCGGGAAGGGCCGGCCGTAATAGGCGACGACATCCTCGTAAGGCGCGCCGACGATGCGGCCGAAGGTGAAGATGAAGGCCGGCACCAGGATTGCGAGGCCCACGGCGCTCACCTGCATGTGCCAGAAATGCTCGGTCCCGGACTTGGCGGAGCCAAGGCCAACGGCGCGCTTGCGGTCGGTGAGATATCTCATGCCGGCCCCCTTCAAAGTATAGTGATGGTGATGAGGGTCAGGAGAACCGACCCGATGATGACGCCCCAGCCGAGCTTCTCGGCGGTGGGGATGTCGAGGCCGCGCCCGCTGTCGAAGTAGAGATGCCGGAGGCCGGCGAGGAAGTGGTACCAGACCGCCCAGATCGAGCCCGCGAAGACGAGCTTTCCGAACCACGATCGCACGCACGCCATTGGCGACGGCGAAATACTCCGCGCTGGTCGCGGCCGCGAGAAGCCACCAGACGATCAGAAGCGCCGCCACGATCAGCGCATTGCCGGTGATCCGCGTCAGGATCGAGGTGATGGAGGTCAACTGCGGCCGGTAGACCTGCAGATGCGGCGATAGCGGACGGTTGCCCTGGTTGACATCGGCCATGTTCGGTCCCTCTCTTGCCCGCGCCCCGGCCGAAGGGTGGCGGGACGCTTTCGTCCTTCAATAGCGAAAATCCCGCCCTTGTCACGCCGCGATTGTCGCAAAGGCGACAATTCCGGGAGCGATAGCGATAAAATTTGCTTTTGTGATCACGGTAAAATTTTTTGCGATCACAATTTCGAGCAGCCCCGTTCGCGTTCACCAACGCAGGGGAATCGCTTCGGGCGCAGGGATGAAATCTGCCGCTCCGTCTCGCGCCGGAGTTTCCGGCGCATCCGTTCGGGGTAGTCGTCGTAATCCTCGGCGGTGACGACGAAGGCATTGCCACCGGTGATGACATTCTCGGCGAAATACTGCGGCAGGCCCGCATCGTCGCCCCGGATCACCAGCGCATTCACGGTCACTGCAAGACTGTCCATCTCCGCTCTGAGGTCTGCAGGTTCGGATCCTTCGTTGTTGCGTCCGTCCGAGGAGATGTCCATCACCCGGCGCTTGCAGACCGGGGCGGCATCGAACACGCCGAGACCGAAGGTCATCGCTTGGCCAATAGCTGTGGAATACTCGGTCCAGACCCGCGGCTGGGTCTCGATCTGCACGGCGAAGGCCTCCAAGTCCGCGTCGCTGCCAATTCGGGTCCAGGCCACTGAAAGGTCCTGCCGCGACGACCCCGTCCATTGCATAAGCGCCAGCACCGCCTCGCCCGCGCACTAGCGCCTCCGCCACGACCCCGTCGCGCAACCCCTCGGCCAGCCCCTGCATCTGAACCGCGTATTCCTGCCGGTCGACCGAGCCCGAAACGTCGACGGCGAAAAGAAGCGCAAGTTCGCAGGCAGGCGCCGGGGTGGCGACGGCGGAGATGAGGAGCGATGCGGCGGCGATCCCACGCATGAGGCGAAGACTAGCGCCTCCGGCCCCGCCGCGCGATCACAAACGGCATCAGCGCCCAGTAGTCGAGGTCGAGCAGCACCTCGGGCAGGTATTTCCCGTCCTCGCCCTTCAGCGCGAAGGCCGGCGCGCCGTGCTTGACCGCCACCAGCCTGAGCCGGATCGCGCCGACGCCCGGCGCTGGCGGTCTCGGCCTTGTCGAGCACCTCCGACCAGGCCCGCACCGTATCGCCGGCGAAACACGGGTTGGCATGGGCGCCGGCGTTGAGCGCCGACGATCATCTGCGCGTTCGCGAGCCCGTTGAAGCTGACAGCGCGCGGGCGAGCGAGATGACATGGCCGCCGTAGATCAGCCGCTTGCCGTCCTCGCGGTTGGTGGCGTCGAAATGCACCTTGGCGGTGTTCTGCCAGAGCCGGGTGGCGAGCATGTGCTCGGCCTCCTCGACGGTCACGCCGTCGACATGGTCGATCTTCTCGCCGACCGCGTAGTCGCCCCAGCGATGCGGCTCGCCGGCGAGTGTCGAAATCGTAGCGCGCTGAAATCGAGGCCCTCCGGCACGACCAGGTCGGCGGCGGCCACCGCGCCGGCCAGGTCCGGGACCACCGTGTCCGGCGCGGGCGCGTCGAGGTCGCGCTTGCGCACCATCACCCAGCGGACGTAGTCGAGCACGACGTCTCGCCGTGCTGGTTCGAGGCCCCGGGTCCGCACCCAGACGACGCCGGACTTGCCGTTGGAGTTCTGCTTGAGCCCGATCACCTCGGCTTTCCGAGCGCAGCGTGTCGCCCGGATAGACCGGTCTCAGCCAGCGCCCCTCGGCATAGCCGAGATTGGCGACGGCGTTGAGCGAGATGTCCGGCACGGTCTTGCCGAAGACCGTGTGGAAGGCGATGAGATCGTCGATCGGCGCGGCCGGCAGGCCGCAGGCGCGGGCGAACTCGTCCGACGAGTAGAGCGCATGGCGCGCCGGGTAGAGCGCGTGGTAAAGCGCCCGCTCGCCGCCCGAAAGGGTGCGCGGCACCGCATGGACGATCACCTCGCCGAGCGCGTAGTCCTCGAAGAAACGTCCCGGATTGGTCTTCATCTTGTCCTTTCAGCCCTTCGTGCGGTTAGCCGTAGGTGCCGAGGAACGGGTTGTGGCCCAGCCAGGTATGTATGCCCGCGATCAGGCCGTAGAGGACGAGCGCGATCACCACGTGATCGCGTCCCCGCGGATCCCGCCCGGCAGCGGGGCGTATCCACGCGGTCTTGCGCGTTGATGAGCAGCATCGAAACCACCGCCCAGACACCCAGTGACCCGAACAGAACGATCGAGGCCATGTCGCCGTTCACCAGAAGATGCGCGACGGCCCAGACGATGACGCGACGTCAGCATCGGATGCGCGTATCAACGCCTTTACCACGCCCCTTGCTGTGGGCAACGCCGAACAGGAAGACCGCGATGCAGCATGAAGAGGTTGTTGAGATGCCCCATGCCCGGCAGCGGGGTATAGACCGGCTCGATCTCCGCCCGCCGGAAGCCGATCACCATCAGCACGATCGCGGCGATCGACAGCACCGTCGACCACCATCTTGCCGGGCAGTTCGCCCAGCCTCGCGCGCTGTCCCGGCAGCACCCGTTTGAACAGATGCGACGCAACCCAGAGGACCAGCCCGAGGACCATCACCTGCATATCAAACCTCCCGACCTTTGAAGACGCGCCAGACTTTCCCTATTTCGCGCGCTCCGCAATAGCCTCCGCCCGGGCAAGGACCTGCCGTGCCGTAACGACATGGAGGTTCTCGACGATCTTTCCGTCGACGACAGCGACGCCCTGCCCCGCCCGTCCGGCCTCCTCGAAGGCGGCGATCTGGCGGCGGGCGAGGTCGATCTCGGCCTCCGAAGGCGCGAAGGCCTCGTTGGCGATCGCAAGCTGGGCCGGATGGATCAGGGTCTTGCCGTCGAACCCCATGTCGCGGCCCTGCGCGCATTCTGCGCGAAGCCCGTCTTCGTCCTTGAAGGCGTTATAAACGCCGTCGATGATGATACGGCCATTGGCCTTCGCCGCGAGCAGACAAAGTCCGAGCCCCGCCTGCATCGGCAACCGGTCGGGCCGGAATCGGCTCCCGAGTTCCTTGGCCAGATCGTTCGTGCCCATGACCATGCCGCTCAAGCCGGGGATGCGCGGCGATGGCGGCCGCGTTCAGCATCCCCGCCGCAGTCTCCATCATCGCCCAGAGCGGAACGCCGGGAACGAGGGCCGCCACCGCGTCGAGATCGGCCGGAGAGGAGACCTTGGGGACCAGGATCGCATCGACCTTCGCGCCGCCGGCAATCGCCCGGCCCAGCGCCAGCACGTCTTCGCGCCCCCACGGCGTGTCGAGCCCGTTGACCCGAACGATCCGCGCCCGGTCGCCGAAATCGGCCTCGGCGAGGACCCCGGCGAGAAGCGCGCGGGCGGCGACCTTCTCCTCCGCCGCGACGGCATCCTCGAGGTCGAAGATGATCGCGTCGCAGTCGAGTCCTTGCGCCTTCTCCAACGCCCGCTCCTTCGAGCCGGGGATGTAGAGCACCGAACGATAGGGGCGCGGACGGTCGTCAGCGGCTGGCATGAGAGTCTCCTCGCAACATAGTTGCGTCAAAGACCACATCGTCGGCACATTCGGCAAGCCCGAAAATGCCGCATTGCAGAAAAACCGGGATTCCACCCGCGCCTTCCTGACCCGAACACGCCTGCCGGGGGCCTGGCCTACGACGCGCACCCCCGGTTAACCGGTTTTTGCGGTTCGGGGCGCAGCATTGCCCGATCTCCGCCTTTCCAGGGGTCCTGACCATGAAACACCAGCTTTTCGCTTTGTCGCTCGGATTCGGCGGGGTGATTCTCGCCACCCACCACGCCTTCGCCGAAACACCGCCCCAATGCGCGGCGCGCGACGTCGTGGTCGAGGAACTCGCCTCCCGCTACGGCGAAAGCCGCCACGGAATCGGCCTTGCCGCCAACAATGCGGTGATGGAACTCTTCGCCTCGGACGAGACCGGCACCTGGACGATCACCGTGACGATGGCCAGCGGCATGACCTGCCTCGTCGCCACGGGCGAGAACTTCGAAACCATGGCGGAGGAGTTTCCGGCTGCAGGCAAGGGCGCCTGAAGGCGGCGCGCGCGCAAGCACCTACCCGCCCGTCGCCGCCTCCCAGAGGTGATGGGCGGAGACGAGCAGCAGCGCCCAGGTCACCAGCCGGAAGAAGAGCGCCTCGGGCAGCACACGCACCAGCCGGACGCCGGCAAGAACCGCCAGGACCGCCGGAACGCTCAGGATCGCCGCCCTCTCCAGGTTCGACGCCGAAAGCTGGCCGAGTGCCCAGTAGGGCACCAGCTTCACCGCATTCACGAAGGCGAACAGAACCGTCGTCGTCCCGGCATAGACGGTCTTCTCCAGCCTGAGCGGCAACACATAGACCTGATAGGGCGGCGCGCCGGCATGGCTGACAAAGCTCGTATAGCCGGTGACCGCCCCCCAGAAGAGGCCCGGCCCCAGCCGCGGTCGGACCGCCGCACCCTCCGGCCGCAACCGCAACAGTAGCGTCAGCGCGAAGGCCACGCCGATCGCCCCGACGATCGCGGTCACCAACCGCTCCGGCACCGTCGCCGCCGTCAGCCAGCCAAGGCCGATGCCGATCAGCGCCGCCGGCGCGAGGATCGCCAACACCCGTTTGTCATAAGCCCGCCGGTAGGCGTATAGCCCGACGATATCCGAGGCGACGTAGACCGGGAGCAGGAGCCCCGCCGCCGCGACCGGCGAGATCGCCAGCGCCAGGACCGGCACGCCAAGCATGCCGACGACAGGCAGACCGCCCTTCGACAGCCCGACGAAGAGTGCCGCCGCAATGGCGGCAATCCAGAATTCCGGACCCGCGATCACCGCGCCACCGGCCCCTGTCCGCCCAGCGCCCGTGGCGCCCTTCCCGTCATTCCCTCGCCCGCCCCCGCTCCGCCCCTGCCGATCCGGCGCCGACCGGTTTCGGGACGCTCCGCCAAGGTCTAGCGGCCCCGCCTCCGCGGCGAAAGGACTTCCTATGCCGCGCCGCAGCAGGCTTGCGCGACGGCCTCCAAGCGATTACCCAATGCCCCGGAACTCACATCCCATTCACCTGGACCCGGAGACCCAACATGGCCAGACCCAAGATTGCCCTCATCGGCGCGGGGCAGATCGGCGGCACCCTCGCCCATCTCGCCGCGATCAAGGAACTCGGCGACGTCATCCTCTTCGACATCGCCGAAGGCACGCCGCAGGGCAAGGCGCTCGACATCGCGCAGTCGGGGCCGGTCGAGAAATTCGACGCGTCGCTGAAGGGCGCCAACGACTATGCCGACATCGCCGGGGCCGACGTCTGCATCGTCACCGCCGGCGTGCCGCGCAAGCCCGGGATGAGCCGCGACGACCTGCTCGGCATCAACCTCAAGGTGATGAAGTCGGTCGGTGAGGGCATCGCCGCCCATGCGCCCGACGCCTTCGTGATCTGCATCACCAACCCGCTGGACGCGATGGTCTGGGCGCTGCGCGAATTCTCGGGTCTGCCGCCATGCCAAGGTCGTCGGCATGGCCGGCGTGCTCGATTCGGCGCGCTTCCGCCACTTCCTCAGCCTCGAATTCAACGTCTCGATGAAGGACGTCACCGCCTTCGTCCTCGGCGGCCACGGCGACACGATGGTGCCGCTCGCCCGTTATTCCACCGTCGCCGGCATCCCGCTGCCGGACCTCGTCGAGATGGGCTGGACCACCCAGGACAAGATCGACGCCATCATCCAGCGCACCCGCGACGGCGGCGCCGAGATCGTCGGGCTCCTGAAGACCGGCTCGGCCTTCTACGCACCGGCCACCTCTGCCATCGAAATGGCGGAGGCCTATCTCAAGGACCAGAAGCGCCTTCTGCCCTGCGCGGCCTTTGTCGACGGCGCATTCGGGCTGAACGGCATGTATGTCGGCGTCCCGACGATCATCGGCGCCGGCGGCGTCGAGCGGATCGTCGACATCAAGCTCAACAAGGACGAACAGGCGATGTTCGACAAGTCGGTCGACGCCGTGAAGGGCCTCGTCGAGGCCTGCAAGGGCATCGACCCCTCGCTCGCCTGATGCTTTTCGGGGGCGCCCGACGGCGCCCCCGCCTTCCCGTTCCGAGCCGGGTTCCCGACGGCGCGAATCCCCTCTTTCAGAGAGTTTTCGCCGACGCTCCCCCAATTTGTGATCACACAATTTCTAGCCGTGATCACAAATTCGCGGTTTTCCGCCGATCCAGCGCATTTCCCGCATTTATCATTTCGCCACCTGCCCGCTTGTGCCATCACGTGCTCCAAACCGAACGGATACGGGGACATCGCGATGAACATCCACGAATATCAGGCCAAGGCTCTTCTGCGCAGCTACGGCGCCCCGGTCTCCGACGGCCGTCGCCGTGCTCAGGGCCGAAGAGGCCAAGACCGCGGCCGGCGAGATGGACGGGCCGCTCTGGGTCGTGAAGGCGCAGATCCACGCCGGCGGCCGCGGCAAGGGCCATTTCAAGGAAGCCGAGGCCGGCGAGAAGGGCGGCGTCCGCCTCGCCAAATCGGTCGAGGAGGCGGCCGCGCTCGCCAAGCAGATGCTCGGCCGCACCCTCGTCACCCACCAGACCGGCCCCGCCGGCAAGCAGGTCAACCGCATCTATATCGAGGACGGCTCCGACATCGCGCGCGAGCTTTACCTCGCGCTGCTGGTCGACCGCCAGACCAGCCGCATCTCCTTCGTCTGCTCGACCGAGGGCGGCATGGACATCGAGGAGGTCGCCGCCGAACCGCCCGAAAAGATCCTCACCTTCTCCGTCGATCCGGCCTCGGGCTGTCGGATTTCCACGGCCGCCGCGTCGCCTTCGCGCTCGGGCTCGAGGGCAATCAGGTCAAGCAATGCGTCGGCGCTGATCAAGACGCTCTACAAGCTCTTCGTCGAGAAGGACATGGAGATGCTGGAGATCAACCCGCTGATCGTCGGCACCGACGGCAACCTCAAATGCCTCGACGCCAAGATGGGCTTCGACGGCAACGCGCTCTACCGCCACCCCGACATCGCCGCGCTGCGCGACGAGACCGAGGAAGACCCGAAGGAGCTCGCCGCCTCGAAGTTCGACCTGAACTACATCGCGCTCGACGGCGAGATCGGCTGCATGGTCAACGGCGCCGGCCTCGCGATGGCGACGATGGACATCATCAAGCTCTACGGCGCTGAGCCCGCCAACTTCCTCGACGTCGGCGGCGGCGCGACGAAGGAGAAGGTCACCGAGGCCTTCAAGATCATCACCTCCGACCCGAACGTGAAGGGCATCCTCGTCAACATCTTCGGCGGCATCATGCGCTGCGACATCATCGCCGAGGGCGTGATCGCCGCGGTCAAGGAGGTCGGCCTCCAGGTGCCGCTGGTGGTGCGCCTGGAGGGCACCAATGTCGAGAAGGGCAAGGAGATCATCCGAGAATTCCGGCCTGAACGTCATCGCCGCGGACAACCTCAGCGACGCCGCGCAGAAGATCGTCAAAGCGGTGAAGGGGTAAGCCGATGGCCGTACTCGTCAACAAGAACACCAAGTCATCTGCCAGGGCCTCACCGGCTCGCAGGGCACCTTCCACTCCGAACAGGCCATCGCCTACGGCACGAAGATGGTCGGCGGCGTGACGCCCGGCAAGGGCGGCCAGACCCATATCGGGCTGCCGGTCTTCAACTCGGTGCACGAGGCGAAGCAGGCGACCGAGGCGAACGCCTCCGTGATCTACGTGCCGCCGCCCTTCGCCGCCGACAGCATCCTCGAGGCGATCGACGCCGAGATGGAGCTGATCGTCTGCATCACCGAAGGCATCCCGGTCCTCGACATGATGAAGGTCAAGCGCGCGCTGGAAGGCTCGAAATCGCGCCTCGTCGGGCCGAACTGCCCCGGCGTCATCACCCCCGGCGAATGCAAGATCGGCATCATGCCCGGCCATATCCACGAAGCGGCACCGTCGGTGTCGTCTCGCGCTCGGGCACGCTGACCTACGAGGCGGTGAAGCAGACCACCGACCTCGGCCTCGGCCAGTCCACCGCCGTCGGCATCGGCGGCGACCCGATCAAGGGCACCGAGCATATCGACGTCCTCGAGATGTTCCTCGACGATCCCGAAACCCATTCGATCATCATGATCGGCGAGATCGGCGGCTCGGCCGAGGAAGAGGCGGCGGAGTTTCTGGCCGCACAGAAGAAGAAGGGCCGCTGGAAGCCGGTCGCCGGCTTCATCGCCGGGCGCACCGCGCCGAAGGGCCGCCGCATGGGCCACGCGGGCGCCATCGTCGCCGGCGGCAAGGGCGATGCGGAATCGAAGATCGAGGCGATGAAGCGCGCCGGAATCGTCGTGGCCGACAGCCCCGCCACGCTGGGCGAAGCGGTGATGAAGGCCATCGGCTGAGCGACGTTTCGCCCCGGCCGGTCCGGGGCGAAGCCTGGGAAGGGTAGGAATGCCGGTTTTTCGTGTCGGTGACAAACTCCACTACTACGCGCACGTCCCGAAATGCGGTGGGTCGTCGGTCGAGGCCTATCTGAAGACCCGCTTCGGCGCGCTCGCCTTCCTCGACACCCGCTTCCTCGACCTGCCCGAGGCGCGGCGCTGGACGAAATCCTCGCCCCAGCACCTGCCCTACACCTCCTTCACCCGGTTGATCCCGGCGGACTGGATCGCGTCGTCCTTCGCGGTGGTGCGTCATCCGGTGAAACGGCTCGTCAGCGCCTTCCAGTACCAGGTGGAGGTCGAAGGCACCGTGGCCCCGCTCTGGTCGATCGACGAATGGTTCGACGACTGGCTGCGCCGCGCCGAGGCGAGCCCTTCCTCTACGACAACCACCTCTGCCCGCAATCGGGGATCGTGCCGGCGGATGCCACGGTCTTCCGCCTCGAAGACGGGCTCGACGCCATCGTGCCGCATCTCGATGCGCTCGCCGGCGACACAAATGGCCCGCGCAGCATCCCGGCCGAGAATGTCCGCAAGAAGGGCATGTCGCCCGATGCCGAGCGGCTGAAACCCTCGGCCGAGACCCTCGCCCGCGTGGCGGAATTCTACGCCGACGACTTTGCCCGCTTCGGCTATGCAGCGGAAGGGGCGCCGAAACCGCCCCACGCGAAGCCCAAGTCCAAGGGCCTCGTCGGCCGCCTGACCGGCGCCCTTTCGGGGAGGCGCGCATGACGCCGGTTCAGGCCATTTCGACCTGTCTGCGGAAATACGTGACCTTCTCCGGCCACGCCTCGCGGTCGGAGTTCTGGTGGTTCGCCATCGGCTGTGGGTGTTTGTATTTCGCACTTGAATATGCGCAGGCGCGGATTTGGGGTTGGAGTTTGAAGGGCGGCCCCGAAACGAATGTGCTTACGACCTGTCTTTGGCTCCTCGCCGCCCTTCCATTCCTCGCGGCGGCGACGCGCAGGGCCCAGGATGTGGGGTTGCACCCGGTCGTTCTTCTGGTGCCCTTCCTTCTTTCCCGTCTTGGCTTTGGCCTGCAGGATCTGGCGCGCGCCTACGACTTTCTTGCGGATAACCCCGCATCCGGAGTTACCGTTAGCGACTACATCAATGCCACTGGACGCTTCTTGTACGGCCGTGGCTGGTTTGCGCTGGCCATGAACGCCGTTATCGCGCTTCTGTTGCTCTTACCGACAAACGCAGCAAAGCGTCTGCCCTACTTCCAAGCATCCTGATCGGAGGTCCAACCATGACCGACCATAGCCCCAACGACCAGTTCCACGCCTCAAGCTTCCTGCAAGGCGCGAATGCCGAATATGTCGAACAGCTCTACGCGCGATTCGCCAATGATCCGGGTGCGGTGGATGCGACCTGGGCCGCCTTCTTCCGCTCGCTCGGCGACACCGAAACAGATGTCCGGCGCGAGGCCCAGGGCGCCTCCTGGGACCGCGCCGACTGGCCACCGGTTCCCACCGATGACCTGACCGCCGCGCTGACCGGCGAATGGCCGGTCGCGGCGAAGGAGATGAAGGGCGCAGGCGACAAGATCAAGGCAAAGGCCGCGGAGGCTGGCGTCGCCGTCTCCGACGACCAGATCAAGCGGGCGGTGCTCGATCGTATCCGGGCGCTGATGATCATCCGCGCCTACCGGATCCGCGGCCACCTCGTCGCCGATCTCGATCCCCTCGGCATGAGAGCGAAAAACCGCATCCGGAGCTTGATCCGCGCTCCTACGGCTTTTCGGAGGCCGACATGGACCGGCCGATCTTCATCGACAAGGTGCTCGGCCTCGAACATGCCTCGATGCGCGCAGATCCTCGACATCGTGAAGCGCACCTATTGCGGCACTTTCGCGCTGCAGTACATGCACATTTCCGACCCCGAGCAGGCCGGCTGGCTGAAGGAGCGGATCGAGGGCTTCGGCAAGGAAATCCAGTTCACCCGCGAAGGTCGCAAGGCGATCCTCAACAAGCTCGTCGAGGCCGAGGGCTTCGAGAAGTTCCTGCACGTCAAGTACATGGGCACCAAGCGCTTCGGCCTCGACGGCGGCGAGGCGCTGATCCCGGCGATGGAACAGATCGTCAAGCGCGGCGGCAACCTCGGCGTGCGCGACATCGTCATCGGCATGCCCCACCGCGGCCGCCTCAGCGTGCTCGCCAACGTGATGGCCAAACCCTACCGGGCGATCTTCAACGAATTTCAGGGCGGCAGCTTCAAGCCCGAGGACGTCGACGGCTCGGGCGACGTGAAATACCACCTCGGCGCCTCGTCCGACCGGAACTTCGACGGCAACACCGTCCACCTTTCGCTGACCGCCAACCCCTCGCATCTCGAGGCGGTGAATCCGGTCGTGCTCGGCAAGGTCCGCGCCAAGCAGGCGCAGATGAACGACACCGACCGCACCAGGGTGCTGCCGATCCTGCTGCACGGCGATGCGGCCTTTGCCGGTCAGGGCGTGGTGGCCGAATGCTTCGGCCTCTCCGGCCTCGTCGGCCACCGCACTGGCGGCACGATCCACATCATCGTCAACAACCAGATCGGCTTCACCACCGCGCCGCATTTCAGCCGGTCGTCGCCCCTATCCGACCGACATCGCCCTGATGGTCGAGGCGCCGATCTTCCACGTCAACGGCGACGATCCCGAGGCCGTGGTCCACGCCGCCAAGGTCGCCACCGAGTTTCGCCAGAAGTTCCACAAGGACGTGGTCATCGACATCTTCTGCTACCGCCGCTTCGGTCACAACGAAGGCGACGAGCCGATGTTCACCAACCCGGCGATGTACAAGACCATCAAGACCCACAAGACCACGCTCCAGCTCTACACCGAACGGCTGGTCAAGGACGGTCTGATCCCGGAAGGCGAGATCGAGGACATGAAGGCCGCCTTCCAGGCGCATCTGAACGAGGAATTCGAGACCGGCAAGAACTACAAGCCGAACAAGGCCGACTGGCTCGACGGCCGCTGGTCGCACATGAGCCGCGAGGACGGCGAATACACGCCCGGCAAGACCGCGATCACCAAGAAGCCGATGACCGAAATCGGCGCCGCGCTGACCCGCGTGCCCGACGGCTTCGACCTCCACAAGACTGTCGCGCGCCTGATCGAGACCAAGGCGCAGATGTTCAAGTCCGGCCGGGGTTTCGACTGGGCCACCGCCGAGGCGCTGGCCTTCGGCAGCCTCGCTGACCGATGGCTTCCCGGTCCGCCTCGCCGGTCAGGACTGCGTCCGCGGCACCTTTTCCCAGCGCCATTCGGCGTTCATCGACCAGACGACCGAGGAACGGCATTTCCCGCTCAACCACATCAAGGCCGGCCAGGCGCGCTACGAGGCCATCGACTCGATGCTCTCCGAATACGCGGTGCTCGGCTTCGAATACGGCTACTCGCTGGCCGAACCGAACGCGCTGGTGATGTGGGAGGCCCAGTTCGGCGACTTCGCCAACGGCGCCCAGATCATGTTCGACCAGTTCATCTCGTCGGGCGAATCGAAATGGCTGCGCATGTCGGGCCTCGTCTGCCTCCTGCCGCACGGCTTCGAGGGTCAGGGGCCCGAACACTCCTCCGCGCGGCTCGAACGCTTCCTCCAGCAATGCGCGCAGGACAACTGGATCGTCGCCAACTGCTCGACGCCGGCGAATTACTTCCACATCCTGCGCCGGCAGGTGCACCGGTCGTTCCGCAAACCGCTGATCCTGATGACGCCGAAATCGCTCCTGCGCCATCCGCTCTGCGTCTCGGACGCCGAGGATTTCACCACCGGATCGACCTTCCACCGCGTCCTCTGGGACGACGCGCAGAAGGGCCATTCCGACACGAAACTGGCCGCCGACAAGAAGATCAGGCGCGTGGTGATGTGCTCGGGCAAGGTCTATTTCGACCTTCTGGCCGAACGCGACGCGCGCGGCATCGACGACATCTACCTGCTGCGCCTCGAACAGTTCTACCCCTTCCCGGCGCAGTCGCTGGTGAAGGAACTGGAGCGCTTCAAGGGCGCCGAGGTGATCTGGTGCCAGGAAGAGCCGAAGAACCAGGGCGCCTGGACCTTCGTCGAGCCCAACCTCGAATGGGTGCTCGGCCGGATCGGCGCCAAGACCCGCGCCCGCGCTATGTCGGCCGCACCGCCTCCGCCTCGCCCGCCACCGGCCTCGCCTCGCGCCACAAGGCCGAGCAGGAGGCGATGGTGAACGAAGCCCTGACAATTGGAGAGAAAGCCTGATGACAATCGAGGTCCGCGTCCCCACGCTCGGCGAAAGCGTGACCGAGGCGACCGTCGCCACATGGTTCAAGAAGCTCGGCGACGCCGTCCAGGTCGATGAAATGCTCTGCGAGCTCGAGACCGACAAGGTCACCGTCGAGGTGCCGGCCCCCGCCGCCGGCACGCTCGCCGAGATCGTCGCCGCCGAAGGCACCACCGTCGGCGCGGGCGCGCTTCTGGCGCAGATCGCCGAAGCCGGTGCCGCCGCTCCGCAGAAACCGTCACCCAGCAAGGGCGCCGAAGTCGCGCCGCAAGCCGAAGAGGGCAAGATGTCTGGCAAGAATACCGATGTAATGGTTCCGACCCTCGGCGAAAGCGTGACCGAGGCGACCGTCGCCACCTGGTTCAAGAAGGTCGGCGATGCCGTCGCCGTCGACGAGATGCTGTGCGAACTTGAGACCGACAAGGTCTCGGTCGAGGTTCCCTCGCCCGTCGCGGGTGTGCTCACCGAGATCGTCGCGCCCGAAGGCACCACGGTCGACGCCAAGGCCCGCCTCGCGGTCGTGGCCGAAGGCGCCGCCGGCGCCGCCCCGGCCCCGGCTCCGGCGCCGGCCAAGGCCGAAGCCGCCGCAGCAGCGGCACCCGCCGCCAAGGGCAAGGATGTCGAAGACGCTCCCTCGGCCAAGAAGGCGATGGCCGAGGCCGGCCTGTCCGCCGATCAGGTCACCGGCACCGGAAAGGACGGCCGGATCATGAAGGAAGACGTGGCCAAGGCCGCCGCTGGCACCTCCGCCGCGGCCCCTGCCGTCGCCTCCGCGACGCCCGCCCCGGCCGCTGCCCCGCGCGCGCCGATCCCGGCCGAGGATGCCGCGCGCGAGGAACGGGTGAAGATGACGCGCCTCCGCGCCACCATCGCCCGCCGCCTCAAGGACGCGCAGAACACCGCCGCCATGCTCACGACCTACAACGAGGTCGACATGTCCGCCGTGATGGACCTGCGCAACACCTACAAGACCGATTTCGAGAAGAAGCACGGCGTCAAGCTCGGCTTCATGTCCTTTTTCGTGAAGGCCTGCTGCCACGCGCTGAAGGAAGTGCCCGAGGTCAATGCCGAAATCGACGGCGGCGACGTGGTCTACAAGAACTTCGTCCATATGGGCGTCGCCGTCGGCACGCCCTCGGGCCTCGTCGTCCCGGTGGTGCGCGACGCCGACCAGATGAGCTTCGCCGCGATCGAGAAGAAGATCGCCGAACTCGGCCTCCGCGCCCGCGACGGCAAGCTTTCCATGGCCGAGATGCAGGGCGGCTCCTTCACCATCTCGAACGGCGGCGTCTACGGCTCGCTGATGTCCTCGCCGATCCTCAACCCGCCGCAATCGGGCATCCTCGGCATGCACAAGATCCAGGACCGCCCGGTCGTGGTGGACGGCCAGATCGTCATCCGCCCGATGATGTATCTCGCGCTGAGCTACGACCACCGCATCGTCGACGGCAAGGGCGCGGTGACCTTCCTCGTGCGGGTGAAGGAAGCGCTGGAGGACCCGAGACGGCTGTTGATGGATCTCTGAAGGTAGGTTGAAACCCACCTTACGATTCAGGGTAGAGTGGGTGACAGCCGGCAATCGACAACGCGCGATCCGGTAGGGTAGGCCGAAACCCACCCTACCCCGTCGCCGCACCGCGGAGAAAACAATGTCCAGCGAACTGAACATCCTCGCGCTCTACGGCCTCTTCACCGCGCTGATCCTGCTCCTGCAGGTCACCGGTGCCCTGGGCCAGCTCGGCATGGGCTATCTCCTGTCGTCCCGCGACGAACACCGGACGCTCACCGGCATCACCGGCCGCCTCGACCGGGCGTTGAGCAACTCGATCACCGCGATGGCCCTTTTCGCCCCGGCGATCCTGATCCTTGCGCTCAAGGACAGCTTCGGCCCCGGCACGCTCACCGCCGCACAGGCCTTCCTGATCGCCCGGGTGCTCTACGTCCCCGCCTACGGCCTCCGCCTCACCGGCATCCGCACGCTGCTCTGGCTCGTCGGCTTCGCCGCGACGGTGATCCTCTACCTCATGGCGCTGATGGCGTCATGACCCACCCGTCTTCTTCTGTTCCGAAATACCTTCGGGGGGTGCGGCCGAACGGCCGCTTCGGGGGCAGACAGCCCCCGGGAGCGCCCTCCGCGTCCCGATCGCAGTAGCGACGGGTGCAGGACAGAAAAACTACGCAATCCGGATGCCGGTTTTCTGAAGGAGTGACCCATGGCTGAGTTCGACGTGATCCTCATCGGCGCCGGTCCCGGCGGCTATGTCTCCGCCATCCGCTGCGCCCAGCTCGGGCTGAAGACTGCGGTGGTCGAAGGCCGCGAAACCCTCGGCGGCACCTGCCTCAACGTCGGCTGCATCCCCTCGAAGGCGCTCCTGCATGCCAGCCACATGCTGCATGAGGCGGAACACAACTTCGTCAAGATGGGCCTCAAGGGGAAATCGCCCTCCGTCGACTGGCCGCAGATGCTCGCCTACAAGGACGACGTCATCGGCCAGAACACCAAGGGGATCGAATTTCTTTTCAAGAAGAACAAGATAACCTGGCTGAAAGGCTGGGGCACGATCCCCGAACCCGGCAAGGTCAAGGTCGGGGACGAGGTCCATACCGCGAAGAATATCGTCATCGCCACCGGCTCCGAACCTTCCAGCCTGCCCGGCGTGACCGTGGACGAAAAGACCATCGTCACCTCGACCGGGGCGCTGACGCTGCCGAAGGTGCCGAAGTCGATGGTGGTCATCGGCGCCGGCGTCATCGGGCTCGAGATGGGTTCGGTCTATGCCCGCCTCGGAACCGAGGTGACGGTGGTCGAATATCTCGACGCGATTACCCCCGGCATGGACGGCGACACCGCCAAGACCTTCCAGCGGATCCTCTCCCGCCAGGGTCTCAAGTTCGTCCTCGGGGCGGCTGTGCAGGGTGCCGAGGTCAAGCGCGGCAAGGCGACGGTCAGCTACAAGCTCCGCAAGGACGACAGCGAAGGCAGTCTCGAGGCCGAGGTCGTCCTCGTCGCAACGGGCCGGAAACCCTATGCCGAGGGGCTCGGGCTCGAAGCGCTCGGCGTCGAGATGGAGAAACGCGGACAGGTCAAGACCGACGGCCATTTCGCCACGAATATCAAGGGCATCTACGCGATCGGCGACGCGATCGTGGGCCCGATGCTCGCCCACAAGGCCGAGGACGAGGGCATGGCGCTGGCCGAGATCCTCGCCGGCAAGGCGGGCCATGTGAATTACGGCGTCATTCCCGGCGTCATCTACACCACGCCCGAAGTGGCCTCGGTCGGCAAGACCGAGGAGCAGTTGAAGGAAGAAGGGCACGCCTACAAAGTCGGCAAGTTCGCCTTCATGGGCAATGGCCGGGCGAAGGCGGTCTTCCAGGGCGAGGGCTTCGTCAAGCTCCTGGCCGACAAGGAGACCGACCGCATCCTCGGCGCCCATATCATCGGCCCCTCGGCGGGCGAACTGATCCACGAGATCTGCGTTGGCATGGAGTTCGGCGCCTCAGCCGAGGACATCGCGCTCACTTGCCACGCCCACCCGACCTTTTCCGAAGCGGTGCGAGAGGCCGCGCTCGCCTGCGGTGACGGGCCGATCCACGCCTGATCCCGGGTTCAGCCGGCAATGTGGCGCAGCCCCTGCGTCACATCGGTGCGCACGGCCAGCCGCAAGGCCGGCTCGTCGCCCGCCTTCAGCGCGGCGATTATCATGCGATGATGCTGCGGCGGCTCCGACCACGCGAGGCGCGCGTAAAGCGCCCGCATCGTCGGCCCGAGCTGCAGCCACACCGTCTCGGCCATCGCCAGCATCGCCGGCGCCTGGGCGCGCAGGTAGAGCGTACGGTGAAACTCGAGATTGGTGCGGATATAGCCGACCGCGTTGCGCTTCACCGCCGCCTCGGCATTGGCCATGTTGATCGCCTGCAGCCGCTCGATCAACGCCAGATGCGCCCTCGGCAGCGCCCGGCTCGCCAGTTCCGTCTCGATCAGCGCCCGGAGCGTCGCCAGTTCCTCGATCCGGTCGTTCGAAAGATCCGGCGTCGCCACGCGGCCAGAGGAGGAAAGAGTCACCGCGCCCTCTGCGGCGAGCCGTCTCAGCGCCTCGCGCGCCGGGGTCATCGACAGCCCGTAACTCTTGGCGAGCCCGCGCAGGGTCAGCGCCTGGCCCGGCGCCAACTCGCCATGCATGATCTGCTGGCGAAGCGACCGGTAGAGGCGGTCATGCGCGGCGATGCCGGTATCGGAAGGGCGTGTCTGGATCAGCATGCCGGCATGTGATCACGCAAAACCCGCTGCCGTCAATCTCCCGCGATGCCATCCGCAGGGGCGGCAGCGAAGTCCAGCCGGTGCAGGCCGCCGCCATGCGTCCTGAGCCAGCGCCGGTGCCGCTCATAGCCCGGCATCAACCGCCCCACGACCGCCCAGAATTCCGGCGAATGATTCATCTCCGCCAGATGCGCGACCTCGTGCGCGGCGACGTAGTCGAGCACCTCGGGCGGCGCCATGATCAGCCGCCAGGAGAACATCAGCCCGCCATCGGCCGTGCACGACCCCCAGCGCGAACGGGTGTCGCGGAGCGTGATCCGGGAAAAACGCAGGCCGAGCGCGGCGGCATGGACCTCGCAGGCCGCCTGAAGTCGCTGCCGGGCGGCGAGCTTCAGGAAGGCCGAGACCCGCGCGCCGAGCCGCTCCCGATCCGGGGGGACGAGGAGTTCCGCCGCGCGAATCCGGACCGCGCGCACCGCAGCCGGCGTGACGACCAGCACCTGACCCTCGAAGGGTAGTGCCGCGCCGAAGCCCACGGGTCTTCGCGCCGCGGTCGCGTCGAGGACCGACCGGAGCCAGTCTGCCTTCGAATGCGCGAAGCTTAGCGCCTCGGCCTCGCGCGCGCGCGACGGCATCGACAGCGTCACCCGCCCGTCCAGCCGCGATACGCGCAACGAGAACCGCCGCGCCCGGGCCGAGCGGCGCAAGGTGATCTCGACGGGCGGTTCGCCCGGAAGCATGTGCCGGGTCATGAACCCTCCTTCCGACAGGCGCCAGAATACCCGCCCCACGGGCCGCGAAAAGCCCGAAACGCGACCCCGCGCGAAATGCGGCCGAAAGCCTTTGACAGCCCCGCACTCTTGTGGCAGTTGGCTGCGACTCTCGAATAGACGTGCACGGAAGGAGTGTCCCATGCCCAAGGACGAATGGGGCGTCAAGCGCCTTTGCCCGCATTGCGCCAGCCGGTTCTACGACCTGCAGCGCGACCCGATGACCTGCCCTGAATGCGGTCATACCTTCACCGCCGAAAGCCTGGTCTCCGGGCGCGGCCGGACGATGGTCGCTGAAAAGACGCCCGCGAAGGACGTCGTCGTGGACGCCGACGTCCTGACCGATGACGAGGATATCGACAGCGATTCCGACGACGACGATCTCGACGATGATCTTCTCGAGGACGATGACGACGACGATGTCTCGCTCGACGAAATCGCCGATGTCGCAACGAACGAGGACGAGAGCTGACCGGCCCGCACGGTCCCGCAATCAAGACCTACGGACGGGCGCGGACATTGCCGCGCCCGTTTCGTTTTCGGCGGCCGCCTGCCCCGGTCCCGATCTTCCCGCGCGCCCCATTTTTCGCTTGCGCCCCCGTTCCCGCTTGCCTATATCGCCCGTCACACGGGCAACGCGCCCGGACCTCCGGTGGGGCCATAGCTCAGTTGGGAGAGCGCTTGAATGGCATTCAAGAGGTCAGGGGTTCGACCCCCCTTGGCTCCACCAAATTCTTAGGCTAACTCATTGAAGTTTTTCACATATAATTAACTGATGAGTAGTGCCCCGCCGCATTTCCCACCGACGTGTTGATTTTGCGTGGGCCACTAGGAGCGCCCACCGCAACGACGGAATTCGGCCCTTCTCTGCGAGCGCGAAGCAGACATGCCGCCAAGCTGGAGCCGACATTCAAGCGGCGCCGAAATAGGATGTCGCTCTGTGCTGACGCAGGGCGGTTCCGAGCCCCGACTGGAAGTATCCAATTGTCACTGCATGCACTCGCGAAATTTCCGTCGCCGCAACGGCCCTGAATCTCACATCATCGGTGCCGAGCGCACAAGGCAGTGGTAAGTTGTTGCTTTTCAACTGACCAAGATCTTACTGATCATTGTCCTGGCGCCATGCAGCAGGAGGAGGGATTGAAGAAACTCAGGATGCCGCCTCTTTCGCTGCTCCAAACCTTCGAGGTGGTCGCACGGCGAGGCAGCTTCACTCTGGCAGCGAATGAATTGTGCCTGACACAGAGCGCAGTCAGCCGGCAGATCAAGTCACTCGAGGATCAGTTGGGCCTGCCGCTATTTCGACGCTTGCACCGGGCAATCGAGTTGAGTGCCGAAGGGCAGCGGCTGTTCGAGGCCGTGACGCGAGGCTTGCAGGAGATCGAGAGCAGCATTACCGGGCTGAGGGCTGCGACGGAGAATCCACAGATCACCGTCTCCGCTTCTGTCGCCTTTTCCTATTTCTGGCTGATGCCGAGGTTGGAACGGTTCAGCGCCCGGCATCCGGAAATCGATATTCGAATCCTTGCAACCGACCAGACGGTAGACCTGCGCCAGGATGGCGTGGACGTGGCAGTTATTTATGGCGCCGAGCAATGGCCAGGTGTGCGGGCGCATCTCTTGTTCGGAGAGCGGGTCTATCCGGTGTGCAGTTCCGCCTATCTGCGCGACCACCCGGAGCTTCGCGCGCCTTCCGACATGCTCGACCAAACGCTTTTGCATCTCGAAGGGGGCGGCAATATCTGGGGCGGCGTCGACTGGCGTGTCTGGCTCCTGGCGCAAGGCGTGACGGGGCAGCCGGTGCGGCGCGGCGTGCGGTTGAACAGCTATCCGATGATCCTGCAGGCCGCCGAGGCCGGGCGCGGCGTCGCCCTCGGCTGGAGCTATATCACCGACGACATGCTTGCGGAGGGACGGTTGGTCTGCCCGGTCGAAAAGGTGCTGGAAACCCGTGACAGCTATTACGTCGGCGCATTGGAAGAGGCGGCGGACGTCTCGGCAATAGCAGCGTTCTTACAGTGGATACGGGACGAGGTCGCCGACATCTCAAATTTGACATGACTCCAAGGAATGCGTGGCATTCGAATTGATCGTTTGAACGGAGACGCAAAGTAGCCTCATCTGGACCCCGATAAAGCCTTCCGGGGATGCCCATGTCCGAACTCTCGCTTCGCCGACCCAACCGTCGCGGGCGCGGTGGCGCCGAGGTATCGCCTGCGCTTCCGCCGATCACGCCCGGCATGATCGGAGGACAGTTTCACCCGCTGACCCGGCCCGAGATGGAGCGAGTCCATCAGCTCGTCCTGCGCCTTCTCGAGGATCTCGGCCTTTCGCAGGTCACGCCCACTCTTGAGCGCCGCGCAGTCGAAGCCGGGTGCTGGGTGGACGAGAATGGCCGTCTGCGGTTTCCCCGCGCACTGGTCGAGGATGTGATCGCCCGCACGCGGCGGAAGTTCACGCTGCACGGCATCGACCCGATCCACGATCTTGAGATCGGCGGCAAGCGTGTCCATACCGGGACCGGCGGCGCCGCCCCGACGATCATGGATTTCGAGGCCGGGAAATACCGCGAAAGCACGGTCTCCGATCTCTACGACATCGCCCGGCTGGTTGACCGGCTTGACAACATCCACTGGTATCACCGCTCGGTCGTGGCGCGAGACACCGACACGATCCTCGATCTCGACATCAACACCACCTATGCCTGCCTCTCGGGCACCACGAAGTCGATCGCCGTCAGCTACACCGACGGCAACAGCGTGCGTGCCGTGCAGCCGATGCTGGACATGGTCGCGGGCGGGGAGGGCAAGTTCCGCGAACGCCCCTTCTGCACCGCCGTCTGCTGCCACGTCGTGCCGCCCATGCGCTTCGCCACCGAAAGCTGCGATGCGCTGGAGGCGGCGGTGCTGGCCGGTATGCCGATCCTTCTGGTGTCGGCCGGTCAGGCCGGGGCGACGGCGCCGGCTGCGCTCGCGGGCGCGGTGGCGCAGGCCTGCGCCGAGGTGCTGGCCGGGCTGATCCTGTGCAACATCATCGACCCTGACTGCCGCGGCATCTTCGCGACCTGGCCCTTCGTGTCGGACCTGCGCACCGGGGCGATGTCGGGCGGTTCCGGCGAACAGGCGCTGCTGTCGGCCGCTTGCGCGCAGATGGCGGGGTTCTACGACCTGCCGAACTCTGTCCCCGCCGGCATGACCGACAGCAAGCTGCCAGACGCACAGTCAGGCGGAGAAAAAGGCTACACGATATCGCTTGCCGCCCATGCCGGGGCCTCGATGATCCACGAATGCGCCGGGATGCAGGGCAGCCTGATGGGTACGGCGTTCGAGAGTTATGTGCTGGACAACGACCTTCTGGGCGCGATCCTGCGCACCGTGAAGGGAGTCGAGGTCAGCGAGGATACCCTAAGCTTCGAGGTGATCCGCGACGTAGTCATGGGGGCGGGGCACTTCCTTGGTCACCCACAAACATTCAGCCGGATGAAGACCGACTATCTCTACCCCGAAATTGCCGACCGTCGCAGCATCAGCGAATGGCAGGATGCCGGCGCCCGCGACGCGCGCACGGTGGCTCGGGACAGGGTGCGACGAATCCTGGCCGACCACTACCCGCGCCACATCGGCGACGACGTCGATGCGCGGCTGCGAGATGCCTACAACATCATACTCCCGAAGGCGCGCATGCGGGCCGGAAACGGCGTCTGGTAAATCATCCAAAGGAAAGGAACTCATCATGCAGTCACATGCAAAAGTCGTGATCGTCGGCGGCGGTATGATGGGCGTGGGCCTCGCCTATCACCTGGCCGAGGAAGGCTGGAAAGATGTGCTGCTGATCGAAAAGGGCGAGTTGACGAGCGGCTCGACCTGGCATGCGGCGGGGCAGTGCCCGTCGTTCATCGGCAACTACAACATGGCCAAGATCCACCACTACTCGAACACACTCTATCCGCGACTGGAAAAGCTGACCGGCCATCCGGCGGGTTGGCACGGCTGCGGCGGCATCCGGCTGGCCACGACGCCGGAAGAAGTCGACTGGTTCCGCCATGTCGCGGGTTTCGCGGCCAATATCGGCTTTCACATGGAGATCATCGGCCCCAACCGGATCAGGGAGTTGAACCCCTGGCTGGATACCGACGGGGTGCTTGCCGGCGCCCATACGACGATGGACGGTCACGTGGACCCGGCAAGCGCCTGCAACGCGATGGCCGCCGGCGCGCGGCAACTGGGGGCGACGATCATCCGCCGCAACCGGGTGACCGGCATCACCCGGCTGCCCTCGGGCGAATTCGAAGTAGTGACGGAGCAGGGCAATGTCACCTGCGAACACGTCGTGAATGCCGGTGGCTGCTATGCCCGCGAGGTAGGTGCCTGGGTGGGTGTCGACACGCCGATCACCAACATGGAGCACCAGTATCTGGTGACCGAGCCTCTGCAGGCGTTCAAGGGTGTGGATACCGAACTGCCGGTCATGCGCGACCCGGCCACCGCTGGCTACTACCGGCAGGAACAGAAAGCAGGGCTGGTCGGCATCTACGAACATCACGGCGCGAAGGAAGCATGGGCCGCGCGGGGCGGCTGGCCGGAATGGCAAAGCGAGAACGAGCTTTTCGAAGGCGACATCGACCGCATCACACCGTGGCTGGAAAAGGCGCTGGAACGGATGCCGATCTTTGCCGAGGCGGGCATCAAGCGCATCATCAACGGTGCCATCCCGCATACGCCCGACGGCAACCCGCTGGTCGGGCCCGCCCACGGGGTGCACAACTTCTGGCAATGCTGCGGCTCGTCCATCGGTATCGCCCAGGGTGCGGGCTGCGGCAAGTATCTGGCGCAATGGATGGTGCACGGCGATGCCGAGATCAACATGGCATCCGTCGATCCGCGCCGCTTTGGCGGCTACGCCGATGCGGACTACACCCGCGCCAAGAGCTTCGACGATTATCACAACATGTTCGAAACCCCGCTGCCGGGCCGCGAGATCCACGCGGGCCGGCCGCGCCGGGTGACGCCGCTTTATGAAAAGCTGAAAGAGAAGGGAGCGGCCTACACCGAGGTCTACGGCTGGGAGCGGCCAAAGTATTTCGCCCCCGCCGGGTTCGTCGAAAAACTGCAATACCGTCGCAACAACGTCTTCGATCTCGTGGCCGCCGAATGCCGCGCCGTGCGGCAACGGGTGGGCATCATGGACCTGTCGAGCTTTGCCAAGTTCGACGTGACTGGACCGGGCGCCGAGGCGCTTCTGGACCGGCTGACCGCCAACCGGCTGCCGAAGAAAGCGGGCGGCATCAATCTGACCCACGTCCTTTCGAATGGCGGCCGGATCGAGGGCGAATGGACTATCACGCGCCTCGCCGATGACCGCTTCTACGTGCTGACCGGCGCGGGCAGCGAACGCCAGGCGCTCGACCATCTGAACGCAGCCGCCGGGGAGGGCGTGACCATCGCCAAAGTCACCGACGAATTCGGCATGCTGGTCGTGGCCGGCCCCAAAGCGCGCGACGTGCTGGCACCCCTCACCGATGCCGATCTGACCAACGCGTCGTTCCGCTGGTTGTCGGGCAAGGAGATCACCATCGCGAGCGTTCCCGTCCGCGCGCTTCGGGTAAACTATGTCGGTGAACTCGGCTGGGAACTCCACGCGCCGATGGCTGATCTGGCCACGCTTTACAACGCGATCTGGGCCGAGGGCGAGGCGCACGGCATCGCCGATTTCGGCAGCCACGCGGTCAATTCCTTGCGCATGGAGAAGGGCTATCGCGGCATTGGCGCCGAACTCACAAACGAGATCACCGTCATCGAGGCTGACTGCCAGCGTTTCTTTGCCTCGGACAAGGGCGAATTCCGGGGCAGGGATGCGACAGAGGCGGTGCGACGCAAGGGCATCGCAACGAAACTGGTCTATGGTGAGGTCGCCGCCACCGATTGCGACATCTATGGCGGCGAGGCGGTGATGCAGGGCGACAGGGTCGTAGGAGTCTGCACCTCTGGCGGCTTTGGCCATGCGACCAACAAGAGCCTGACCTTTGCCTATATCAGCCCCGAGGTTTCCGGGAAACTGGAGGTCGTCATACTTGGTGAGCGCCGCGCCCTGACATTGCTGGATGGTCCCGTCTGGGATCCATCGAACGCGCGTCAGAAGGCTTAGGCCTGCGGGAAGGGAACTGCCGTTGCCATTTCCCTCAGATTGTCTGGCAACCCGTCTTCGCGAACATTCGTCGGTTGCTTGCACACAAACCGCGGTTTTAGCGCAGGTGTCGAGATGTAAACTTTGGACGACCCGTCAAATTCTCCTTCAATGGTATGTCCGCAGGGACCGGGCATCTGGCCCAGGCTCGGGGTGACATAATCAGAGTATTTCGGATCTCGGGTCTGTTTCGATTCGCGCATGTCGGGTGCTCCTACCAGGTACGGAACCACCCAATCCGCCACGCAACTTTCGGGCCATATCGAAGAAAATCGTCGCGTCCTTGCCCAGAACATCGCGGATGGCGTCATCGGCCGCCGACCACGCCTCCGCGATTCCGGCGAGCAGAGTCCGCCCCTTCTCTGTCAGTTCCAGCACATTGTTCCGACGCGAGGACGGATCAATCTTGCAAGTGATATATCCAGCTTTCAGCAAGCGCTCCGTCATCGTGCTCATGCTGGCAGATGAGACCCCGAAGGTGGATGACAGATCGACCTGGGACACAGGCCCCATCCGGGACAACGCATCGAGAACACGGGCCTGACGCGGTTGAATCCCGAGTGGCTCCATGTGTCGGCGGAGTGCTGCCTCGACGAGGCTGGCACTGTGGAGCAGGCCGTGAAACTCATGCTGGTCAGCATGCATACTAACAGTTAATATATTAATTATTGAGTCGAGGCAATACTTGGCATTCGAATTTTCCATACTCCTGGGGCCATCATGTTCAAAAGTTCATATGCCAATTCTTGCTCGCTTGTGTTTCTCGCCACCCTCTTGTCGACGGGGCCGGTAAGCGCTCAGTCTGCTGAAACCGATCTCGCCCGCATCGCCGCGTTCTTCTCGAGTGCAAACCTGGTCGGCGCTCCCGAACTCGTCGATTGCACGCTGTCGGGCGGCACCGAAACCACCTGTTACTCGATCACTGTGCGCCCAAGCCCGCAAAGCTACACGCCTGGCCCCTGGTGCCCGCGCCACATCACGGACGGCCCCGAGGCCGGCGGGATCTGGTTTCTCGACGGTGAGACGGTGGACGTGGATGGCAAATTCATTGCGTCACTGGCAGAGATTTATGGCGACACCAGCTGGCAGCTCTTCGACCCCGAAACTGGTGACGTGCGCTTTACAGGGACGCTGGAGGCCTGCGAAGCCGCCGCGCGGCCCGATGTCGATCCGGCCTACCAGAATTACTGTGTCGAATGCCTGCCCGAATATCTGCCCAAGGACGCGACAATCACCTATCTGATCCCGGTCGATCCGGTTGCAGCGCGAAGGCCGACGCCCATCAACGTGACTGGCGCCGGGGTCGCCTTCAACGGAGTACGGCTCGATGGCCCCGCGCCCGTGGATGCGATCCTCGGCGCTCACACGATCGCACCCTTTGACGACTGTGGGGGCCATGTGAACCCGCATGTTGGCTATCATTACCACGCAGTGACGGACTGCCTGTCGGATGCGCCGACCACGCTGGGCGTCGTCTCGCCTGATTCCGTTGCCGCCCATGGCGGCCAGATCGGCCTCGCGATGGATGGCCACGCGATCTTCGCGCACCTGATGGCCGACGGCGCAGAGCCCGGGGGGCTCGATTCCTGCCACGGGCACGCGGACAACGGTCTGCCTTACCATTATCACGCCGGCGCGGCCGGTTCGAACCAGATTCTTGGCTGCCTCGCGGCGGAACCGGGCTGCATCGCCGTTGAAAGGGAAACAGCCTGCGATACCCGCCGCCCACCGCGTCGGTGAGGAACGGCCGGTCTTCGACATCGAGCAATGAAAAAGGGAAACGAGGGATGATACTGCGACACACTACACTTTCGATTGCCGCCGCCGCTGCTTTGTTTGCGACGGCCTATTGGGCACACGCGGATGAAATTCGCATCGCCACCCCGACCGAACTCGCTCAATCCGCTCCGCCGCCGCAGGGCGGTCCTCAGGGCGGTCCTCCTCCGCGGGAGGCGTTCGAGGCCTGCGCCACGCTGTCCGAGGCTGGCGCCTGTGCCTTTTCTCTTGACGGAACGGAGGTCGAAGGCACTTGCCGGCAGCCTCCTCAGGGGCGCGAGAAGACGCTGATCTGCGTGCCGGTTGATGCCGAAAATGGCTGATATGAAACCGAATTCGGACGATCAATGCGGCGAGACAAGGCCATGACTTCAATCGTTGAAACGATGCCGGCGGCGACGCGCGGCCAATCCGCCGGCGGGTTTGGCCTGATTGCCCGCACGCTGTTTGTCGTGGCGGCGCTCTGGACGGTTTCAAGCCAGGGATACTACGCGCTTGTCGACTCGCTCGGGCTCGAGAGCGGGTATGACGGTGCGCCGGTACTGTTCACGACCTACTACCTCGGCTGGGCGGCGCTGGCCGTCTGGCTGTTCCGGTCGCTTTTCACGAACGTCCTGGACCTCGACCGATTGGCGCGCGAGGGGCTGGCAATGCTGCCAATCCTCGCCTCCTTCGGTCTGTTCGTCGTCTATATCCTGCCGCTTCTGCCCCACGTCTCGGACGTGCGAGCGCCGTCGAACCCGCCAGAGTTCATGTTTGCCTCGGCTTGGTACTACCTGCCCAAATCCGCCGACATCCTGTTTCAGCAGGTGCTCGTTGCCGCACTGATCTTCACGTGCGTGCGTGCGGGCCTCAGTCTCGGGGGCATGAGCGTCGGCACGGCGGCGGCCTTCGGACTTGTCCATGTCGGCCTCGCCTTCGACGGGTTCACCTGGCTCTACGTCGTCCGTTTCACCCTCGCGGCGGTGCTCTTCGGCGCGCTTCTGCCCTATCTCTATCTGCGCCTGCGAAGCGGTTTCCGCTGGGCCTACTCGCTGCATTGGGCCTTTTACGCCGCCGACGCCACGATCACCCACTTTCTGCTCGCCGCCCCACCTTGGGCCTGATTTTCAACAGAACGGAAAATGACGTGTTCCCGCCCCTCAAACACAAGACCGCTGGCCCAGCAATTCTGCTCCTGGGCTCGCTCATCTTCTCCGCGCAAGCAAGTAACGCCCAAGAACTGACCTACACGATCGTCGATACGATGCAGGACAAATGCTTCGATCTCGTCGGCGACGATATCGCGTGCCCCGCCGCAGGCGAAGACCTCTACGGCCAGGACGCCCAGTATTCGCGCAGCCCCGCGTCCTACGCCGACAACGGTGACGGCACTGTGACCGACAACGTCACCGCTCTCGTCTGGCAGCAAACGCCGGCGAACAAGCGCCTGCAATATGCCGATGCCCTAGCCAATTGCGGGGATCTGGAACTGGGTGGGCGGACCGACTGGCGCGTGCCCTCGATCAAGGAGCTTTACTCGCTCGCCGATTTTCGCGGCGAACTCCTCAAGCCCGAAGAGGGCAAGCCGACCCCCTATATCGACACCAGTGTTTTCGATTTCTACTATCCCGACGGTCAGATGGCCTTCGCCGGCCAGTACTGGAGCAGCACGCTCTATGTCAAAGGGCCGATCATGAACGGCCGCAACCAGGGTGCCTTCGGTTTCAACTTCGCCGACGGTCACATCAAGGCCTATGGCACCGGGCTCGATTTCTACACCGGCGCGGCGGCGGTCAACAACGGGTTGTCGAGCGGCCCGTCAGATGGCAAGGCACCGGGCAACTATGTGCGCTGCGTCAGCGGCGCCGAGAGTGTCTACGGTGCGAACGTCTTCGTCGACAACGGCGACGGCACGGTCACCGACGAAGCCACGGGCAGGATGTGGAAACAGGCTGACGACGGTATCCGCCGCGATTGGAAAGAAGCACTGGCCTATTGCGAGGGGCTTGAACTTGCCGGCTACGACGATTGGGTCCTGCCCAACTCCAAGGAGTTGCAAAGCATCGTCGATTACCGCCGCACGGGGTTCCCTGCGATTGATGAGACCTACTTCTCCATCACGAAAGATTCCGAGGGGCTGGACTTCTGGACTAGCACCACATTCGGCGACTGGAAGAATTACGCCAATGTCATTGCTTTCGGCAAGGCGCTCAGCAAGGCGGGCGCACAGACCGAATACACTGATTGGCACGGCGCCGGGGCGCAACGCTCGTCAATCAAGACGATCATCGGCCAGGAAATGACCGAAGACACCACCTGTTCCATCAATGCCTGCGACTACAACCGGTCGGACAACCTGGTGCGCTGCGTGCGCTAGGCGCCAGAAGATCTGGGCGGACGAAAGAGCTTCGGTCGCTCGCAGCTGAACAAAGAAAGCGGAAATCTGAGATGAAAACGATACGGATCACGCTCTGGACCCTGCTACTTGGTCTCAGTCTTCTGTGGGCCGCGGCCAACCTGCCGCTGCCCGAGACCCTCAACGTCATCGCCGTTCGCAACCTGCTGATACAGTATTCCGGCATCCTGAGTATCGGCGCGATGAGTGTCGCTATGATCCTGGCCGTGCGCTCGAGATGGCTGGACCGTTGGCTGAACGGGCTCGACAAATCCTACCGCCTGCACAAGTGGCTCGGCATCACGGCTCTGGTGATGTCGGTCGTTCACTGGATCGCGGCCAACGGTCCGAAATGGGCCGTATCATGGGGCCTGTTGGAGGCACCCAACCGGCAGCGCGCCACCGGCGAGATGCCCGATCTTGGCGCGGTACAGAGCTTCCTGAACGGCCTGCGAGACCCGGCAGAGGGGCTTGGAGAAAAAGCCTTCTATCTGGCCATTCTGCTGATCGCGGTCGCGCTGTTCCGGCGTATTCCCTATAGGTTCTTTGCCAAGACCCACACCCTGATCGCCGCCGCCTATCTGGTGCTCGTCTTCCACGCCGTCGTGCTGATGGACTTTGACGCCTGGACGCAGCCGGTGGGGATTTTCACCGCCCTCTTTATGTTTGGTGGCGTTGTTGCAGCGGGTCTGGCGCTCACCGGGCGGATCGGCCGCCGCCGCAAGGTGTCTGGCCGGGTCACTGCGCTGCGCCAGTTTCCGTCGATGAAGGTGACCGAGTTCGAAGTGGCGCTGGATCCGGGCTGGCCCGGGCACAAGGCGGGGCAATTCGCCTTCGTCACATTCGATCGCAAAGAGGGCGCGCATCCCTTCACCATCGCCTCGGCCTGGGATCCGGCGACGCCGTCGATCAGCTTCATCTCCAAGGCTCTGGGCGACTACACGGAACGGTTGCCGACGACGCTGACAGGCGTCGTTCCTGCCATCGTCGAGGGGCCCTATGGGCAGTTCACCTTCGACGATGGCAAGGACCGCCAGATCTGGATCGGCGCAGGCATCGGCATCACGCCCTTCATTGCCCGAATGAAACACCTTGCCAAAGCGCCGGACGGCAAGACGATCGACCTGATCCACACGGTGGCCGACATCGCGCCCGAGGCCAAAGCCCTGCTGGAAGCCGATGCCGCCGCGGCCGGCGTAAGGTTGCACTTGTTGTTGGATGGCAAGGGCGGTCTGCTGACGGGCCCGAGCCTGCGCGAGATGCTGCCCGACTGGCCCGGCGCCAGCATCTGGTTCTGCGGCCCCGCGGCATTTGGCGAAGTGCTGCGCCGTGACCTCATCGCGCACGGGCTGAATCCCGCCGGCTTCCACCAGGAACTGTTCAACATGCGCTGAAGCGCTTTTGACAAATGGGAAAACCCCATGACGATCAAGAGCATCAATGGCTGCATCGGCTGTTAGGAATGCGTGAAATCCTGTCCCTGCGATGTGATCTGCAAGCCGGTCATCAAGCGCCCGTCCACCCACTATCGAGGCTGGCGCTATGTCCGTGGCGGGCTGGCCCTCAACATGCACGAGCTGCGACTGGCTTGGGAGACCCGCAGCATGATCCTCGCGGCAGAGATGAAGCTCCGCACCTCACTCATGCGCACCGCAAGCCGGTGCAGCCACCACCGGCTCGACGACCCGGAGATCGACGACCTGGAGATCGACGAGGAAAACTGGCGCGCCTGGATCAATATCTACTACGGCGAAGACGGATCGATGCAGCTCGGGAAACAACCTTTCGACAGTTTGCCTGCATGAATATGCCAGAGGCATAAGTTGGACGTCGACTTTGGCGAGTAACACCGACACCAGTGCGCATCGCACCATCGGTCAGTATCGGGCTATGGCCTGAGGCAACTGAATGTCTGCTCCGGGGAAGCTCCGCTGCGGCGCCGTCGACCGCGATGAACGACGGGAATGGGCCGTTCTGATCAATCCACAGACAAGACCACCTGCCCGACAAGCAGCGTCAGAGGCAACGTGAAGAAACTCAGTAGAGTTTGCGTTGTGATGATCGCGGCCATCAGCGGAGCGTCGCCCCGCATTTCGCGGGCAAGCGTGTAGCTGGCCACGCCTGTGGGCAGCGCCGCGAAGATCAGGGCGACCTGAAGGGCCAGAGGATCGGGAGCGAGGACCAGCGCGGCCAGGAAAACCGCGATCGGGTTGATCAGGAACTTGCCAATCATGGAATACCCGATGATCCGACGCGATCCGCTGAGCCCACGAAGCTTGAGATTGGCCCCGACACACAGCAGCATGATTGGCAGCGCGGCGTTGCCGAGAATGCGGGCTATTTCATGAAGAACCGGGACCTCGCCCAGCCCGGCAAAGTTGAACAGTGCCCCGGCACAAATACTCAGGATCAGGGGGTTTTTTACCAGCCCAAGAAATATCGATTTCCCGCCACCGCCCAACTGCCGGGTCATCAACGTCACGACCGTGACATTTACCACTGGCACCAATAGGGCGGATCCAAGCACGGCGACCTGCAATCCCTCCGCCCCGAAAACAGCCTCCGCTATGGCGAGCCCGACGAATGTGTTGAACCGCGCACTGCCTTGCAAAAGCGAACTGGCTTGAGGCGCCTGAACCCCGCGCCCAAAAAGCCAGCCGCACAATATCGCGGCAAAGAAACCCGCATAGAGCAGGAGAGCATAGTCGCCCAAACTCCCGCTAAGGTCGGCGGCAGAGATTTTAGCGAAGAACAGCGCCGGCATCAGAACCCAATAGACCAGCCGGTCGTTGAGGTTCCAGAATTCGATCGAAGGGATGCCACCGCGGCGCAACCCATAGCCCATCAAGATCAGGGCAAAGACCGGAGCAATGGCCAGAAAAATTGTCAGCATGTCACCAGGCCCCGTAGGTACTCCCAAGCTCTAGGTGATACTCCAAAGCTATGCAACGAAGGCGCGAGTTTGCTGACAGACCTATCGAACAACAGACCAGCGGATAGCGAGAACCCCGGGAACGCTCCGTCTGCAACGCAAACCCATGGGCCGCTCGCTCGTGGCATCATATGGGGCGGGTGGTTACAGTTTTCGGTAGCTCCACGGTCCATATGCTCCTCGATTTCTCTTAGACGGACATACGAGGCGATCGATGCGGCCACTGGCCCGCTGAGCCAGAGCTTCTGAAACTCCAGATTGGGTCGTAAAGGGGTTCAAAGATGAGTGATTATCCGCACCAACGATGGTGCGTCTGTCGTCAAGTTCCCCGGTAGGCCTAGATTCTCGCGCAGGCAGTTTCAGATTTTATCTGTTTTCATGGGAACTAAGGATGTCTTCAAAAGAGACACGTTGCCATGTCAGCGCCTCTCCGGACTGCGCGGCGGTCGGGACAATGATTTCCAGCGTCCGCGCGGAAACCCTCTCACGCTTGCCGAGTTCAGTCATAAGACCGGGCACCCTTTCAGGCGCCGCATCGGACCTGCAGGGCGGATCAGACGAGGAGCCGGTCGTGGCCAGTGCCGACCGGCGGCCCGTTCCGCGTCTCGACACCGTTCGTCGTCAGGTGCCGCCAAGGCGCGGATTGTCAGCTTTTTGCCGACGGAAAGGCCGGCCAATTCGACCAACGGCCGCAGTTTTCTTGTATCCGCACCCGCCTCACGCGCATTTGGAATGGCCGCAGGACGGGCAGGTCATGCAGCCTTCGATCATCCGCATCTCGAATTGGCCGCAGGGCGGGCAGGCCGGGCCGCGCGGGGCTTCGCCTACCGCCATGACCTGGGCCTTCGGGTCGGTCTTCAGCCCCAGCCCCTCGCCGGCGAGGAAGCCGATGGCGATCATGTGGCGTTCGATCACCCCGCCGATGGCGGCGAGGATCGAGGGCATGTAGCGGCCCTGCATCCAGGCGCCGCCGCGCGGGTCGAACACGGCCTTCAGTTCCTCGACCACGAAGGACACGTCGCCGCCGCGCCGGAACACCGCCGAGATCATCCGGGTCAGCGCCACGGTCCAGGCGAAATGCTCCATGTTCTTGGAGTTGATGAAGACCTCGAAGGGCCGCCGGTGGCCGGACTGGATCGATGTCGTTGATGGTGATGTAGATCGCATGCTCGCTGTCGGGCCATTTCAGCTTGTAGGTCGCGCCCTTCGAGCGCCTGCGGGCCGGTCGAGCGGCTCGGAGAGGTAGACGACCTCGGCGCCCTGCGTCGGCCTCGGGCTGCCGGTGTCCGTCGGCTTCTCGGAGACGGTGAGCACCGAGCCCGTCACCGCGTTCGGCCGATAGGTGGTGCAGCCCTTGCAGCCCTGGTCCCAGGCCGCCATGTAGACGTCCTTGAAGGCCTCGAAGCCGATGTCCTCGGGGCAGTTGATGGTCTTGGAGATCGAGCTGTCGATCCATTTCTGCGCCGCCGCCTGCATCCGCACATGGTCGAGCGGGGGCAGGGTCTGGGCGTTGACGAAATGGTCCGGCAGCGGCGCGTCGCCGAAGCGTTCGCGCCAGAGCTGGACGGCGTAGTCGACCACCTCTTCCTCGGTGCGGGTGCCGTCCTTCTGCAGCACCTTGCGCGTGTAGGCATAGGCGAAGACCGGCTCGATCCCGGACGAGACGTTGCCGGCGTAGAGGCGGATCGTGCCGGTCGGGCGCGATCGAGGTCAGCAGCGCGTTGCGGATGCCGTGCTGCGCGGATCGCGTCGCGCACGTCGTCGTCCATATGCGCCATGGTGCCGGAGGCGAGGAATTTCTCGGCGTCGAACAAGCGGGAAGGCGCCCTTCTCCTTCGCCAGATCGACCGAGGCGAGATAGGCCGCGCGCGCGATCGCGTGCATCCAGGCCTCGGTCTGCGCGGCGGCCTCGTCGCGAGCCATAGCGCAGGCCCAGCATCAGAAGCGCATCGGCCAGCCCGGTGACGCCAAGGCCGATCCGGCGCTTGGCCTGCGCCTCGGCCTCCTGCTCGGGCAGGGGAAAGCGCGAGGCGTCGACGACATTGTCCATCATCCGCACCGCGGTGCGCGACCAGATCGTCCAGCGCCTCCTCGTCGAGTGCGCGTCCTTGCCGAAGGGGTCGGTCACCAGCCGGGCGAGGTTGATCGAGCCCAGCAGGCAGGCGCCGTAGGGCGGCAGCGGCTGTTCGCCGCAGGGATTGGTGGCGGCGATGGTCTCGCAATAGGCGAGGTTGTTCGTCGGCGTTGATGCGGTCGATGAAGATCACGCCCGGCTCGGCGAAATCGTAGGTCGCGCGCATGATCCGGTTCCACAGATCGCGCGCCTGGACGGTGTGGTAGACCTTGCCGCCGAAGACCAGTTCCCACGGTCCGTCGGCCTTGACCGCCGCCATGAAGGCGATCGGTGACCAGGACCGAGAGGTTGAACATGCGCAGCCGCGCGGCGTCGGGCTTGGCGGCGATGAAGTCCTCGATATCGGGGTGGTCGCAGCGCATCGTCGCCATCATCGCGCCGCGCCGGCGAGCCGGCCGACATGATCGTGCGGCACATCGCGTCCCAGACATCCATGAAGCTGAGCGGGCCGGAGGCGTCGGCGGCGACGCCCTTCACCTCGGCGCCCCGCGGGCCGGATGGTCGAGAAGTCGTAGCCGATGCCGCCGCCCTGCTGCATGGTCAGCGCGGCCTCCTTCAGCGCGTCGAAGATGCCGCCCATGCTGTCGGGGATCGTGCCCATGACGAAGCAGTTGAACAGCGTCACCGAGCGGCCGGTGCCGGCGCCGGCCAGGATCCGGCCGGCGGGCAGGAAGTGGAAATCCTCGAGCGCGGCGTAGAAGCGCTCCTCCCATTCGGCGGCGTCGTTCTCGACCGCGGCGAGCGCGCGCGCGATGCGGCGCCAGCTGTCCTCGACCGTGCCGTCGATGGGCGTGCCGTCGGCCTCCTTGAAGCGGTACTTCATGTCCCAGATCTGCTCGGCGATCGGGGCGGCGAAGCGGCTCATTGGGCGGTGGTCCTCGGTCTGTCGGGAAGGGAGGTCAAGATACGCCCCCCTGCCGCTGCCGGTCAACTTGATCTCGGGGGTCAGCCGCGCTAGAATGGCAAGGTCTTGGGGGTGCGATGGCCGGATCACGTACAATCTGGTGAAGCTCTGCGTCGGCGCCGACAGCGGTCGAGGATCTTGCTCGACTGGCAGCGCACGCATCCGCCGCCCTGATCCGACGGGCGAGCCGCGCCACGTCACCCGGATGTGGCCGAAGCGCGAGGCCGAGCTCCTCGCGGGCGGGTCGCTCTACTGGGTGATCAAGGGGGTGATCCTCTGCCGCCAGCGGATCGTGCGGCTCGACGGGGTGGATCGCGGCGACGGTATCCGTCGCTGCGGCATCGTCATGGACCCGGAGGTCATCCGCACCGAGGCGGCGCCGCGCCGGCCGTTCCAGGGCTGGCGCTACCTCGACCCTGCGGACAGGCCGCGCGACCTGCCGAAGCTGCGCCGCGCCGACAGCGCATTGCCCGCAGGAGATGGCACTGGCGCTGGCCGAGATCGGGCTGCGCTGACCCTCGCCAGGGAGGGGGGCGCTGCCCCCCAAGGGCCTTGCGGCCCCCCCCGAGGTATTTCGGCCACAATGAAAGATCAGGGAGTGAGCGGGTCGAGGCCCATGCGCGCGGCAAGATCGGCGAGCACGGCTTCGGCGCCGTTGCCCCAGTCGGCAGCGCGGGCGGCGTAGAGCGTCGCCTGACTCTTGTGGATGAGGCCGTCAGCGAGGATCTTGAGGTGATTGGCGCGCAGCGTCTCGCCCGTCGAGGTGATGTCGGCGATGGCCTCGGCGGTGAGGTTCTTCACCGTGCCTTCGGTCGCGCCCTGGCTGTCGACGAGCTGGTAGTCGGCGACGCCGTTCGCGGTGCAGGAAGTCGCGCACCAGCCGGTGGTACTTCGTGGCGATGCGCAGGCGATGGCCATGCGCGCGCCGGAACGCGGCGGCGGCGGCGTCGAGATCGTCGAGCGTATCCACGTCGAGCCAGGCGGCCGGGACGGCGATGACGAGGTCGGCATGGCCGAAGCCCATCGGCGCCAGTTCCGCGACCTGCCGGTCCCAGTCGGCGAGCTTGTCGCGCACGAGGTCGGAGCCGGTGACGCCGAGATGGATGCGCCCGGCGGCGAGTTCGCGGGGGATCTCGCCGGCCGAGAGCAGCACGAGTTCGAGGCCCTCGGCGCCGTCGACCGCGCCGGCATATTCGCGATCCGACCCGGCGCGACGGAGCGTGATGCCGCGGGCGCCGAACCAGTCGAAGGTCTGCTCCATCAGCCGGCCCTTGGACGGCACACCGAGTTTCAGCATGACGCCCCCCCGCAGATCGGCGACGAGGCCGGGCCGGATCACGCCGCCCACCGCCGGGATCGAGCGGCCCTGGCCGAGGACCGCGCGTCAGCGCGTCGTAGCGCCCGCCGGAGGCGACCGGCGGCAGGTCGGGATCGGCGGCGTGGAAGGAGAAGACGAAGCCGTCGTAGTATTCGAGCGTGGTGCGGCCGTGGCTCGCCTCGAAATCGAGGGCGTCGACGTCGATGCCGTGCGCTTGCAAGCGCGGCGAGCCGGGCGTCGAGCCGGTCGACGGCGGGGCCGATCGCCGGCATCTCGAGGGCGAGGTCGCGGAGATGGGCGAGTGCCGCGGGCGATTTCGCCGACAGGTTCAGGAGGGCCTCGAGCCGCGCCACCTCCTCGGCGGCGATCGGCGGGGCGGCGGCATCCTCGCGGAGGGCGGCGAGGCGGGCGGCGATCTCGGCCTCGGCGCGCAGGCCGATGAGCGGCGGCTGCGCGTCAGGCCGCGTGCCATCGCGGAGCGCGGCGAGCAGCCGCGGCGCGGCTTTCGGGCACCGGCGCGCGGCCTGCGAAGCGGTCGAGAAGCTGGCGTGAAGCGGCGCGGCCGCCAGATATGGCGGAGAAGCGCGGCCTTGCGGCGCTCGAGCGTCCTCAAAGCCGCGCACCGCCGCGGTCAGGATGCCGATATCGCCGGTCGCGGCACGAAGCCCGAGCGGCGCGAGGAGGTTCGGCGAAAAGCGCGAAGACCTCGGCATCGGCGGCGGCGGGGTTGTCGCGGTCGAAGACCTCGTAGCCCACCTGCACATATTCGGACTTCCGTGCGCTGAGATGCTCCTGCTTGCGGAAGACCTCGCCCACGTAGCAGTAGCGCGCGGGCTCGGCCCCGTCCGACATGTGCATCTGCACCACCGGCACGGTGAAGTCGGGGCGCAGCATCATCTCGCCCCTCAGGGGGTCGCTGGTGACATAGGCGCGGGCGCGGATATCCTCGCCGTAGAGGTCGAGAAGAACCTCGGCGGGCTGCAGGATATCGCGCCTCGACCGGCAGCGGCGCCCGCGGCGCGGAAGGCGGCCATCAGGCGCTCGGCCTCGGCCCTCGCTTCCGCCTTCGCGGCCATTCAGGCGGACCCCAGAAGGCGGCGCACCTCGGCGACGAGATCGGCGCGCGGCGACCTCGGTCTGGGCGGGCTGGCTTTTCCATTCCTCGTGGCGAGGCCTCGGCGGCGATCTTCGCGCCAAGGAAGAGGTCCTTCAGCTGCACGACACCGCGCGCGCCTCGTCGGCGCCCTGGATCACCGCGACGGGGGAATTCGCGTTTGTCGGCGTATTTCAGCTGGTTGCCGAAGTTCTTCGGGTTGCCGAGATAGACCTCGGCGCGGATGCCCGTCGCCGCGCAACTCGGTCGCCATGGCCTGATAGTCGGCCATCCGGTCGCGGTCCATCACGGTGACGATCACCGGGCCGCGCGTGTCGGCGGTGACCCGGCCCTTGGCGCGGAGCGCGGCGAGGAGGCGGTCGACGCCGATGGAGACGCCGGTCGCGGGCACAGACTGGCCGGTGAAGCGCTTGACGAGGTCGTCGTAGCGGCCGCCGCCGGCGACCGAGCCGAACTGCCGCTGGCGGCCCTTTTCGTCGAGGATCTCGAAGGTCAGCTCGGCCTCGAAGACCGGGCCGGTATAGTAGCCGAGGCCGCGCACGACGGAGGGGTCGATGACGATGCGGTCGGGGCCGTAGCCCTGGGCGGCGAGGAGTTCGGCAATGGTTTCAAGCTCTTCGACGCCTTCAAGACCGATTTGCGAGTCGCCGACAATTTCCTTGAGATAGCCGGTGGTCGCAATGTTCCGAACCTGCCAGCCTTTCGCGGAGCGACCGAAGACTTCGGTGAAGCCCGAGTCATACGCCTCTGACAAGAGCTTCTCCAGCACTCCCTTCTGCTGCGGCGACGCCTTCTGCCGTGGCGCGCAAGCTGTTGTTGATAGCAGCCTTGGCAGCCACAAACCGCATGATCACATCGGCTTGCGCGCCCGACAGTCCCGCCCCCTTCGTGAAATCGCCGCTCTCGTCCTTGCGCCCTTCGCCCAGAAGCGCCCGCACGCCCGCCTCGCCCAGCCGGTCCAGCTTGTCGATGGCGCGCAGGACAATGCCGCGTTCGTGGGCGAATTTCTCCGGGTCGGCGGGATCAAGGATGCCCGCGGCCTCCATCACCCCGTTCAGCACCTTCCGGTTGTTCACCCGCACCACATAGTCGCCGCGCGGGATGCCGACCGCTTCGAGTGTATCGGCGAGCATCGCGCAGATCTCGGCATCCGCCGCGACGGAGCCGGAGCCGACCGTGTCGGCATCGCATTGATAGAACTGCCGGAACCGCCCCGGCCCCGGCTTTTCGTTGCGCCAGACCGGACCCATCGCGTAGCGGCGATAGGGGCTCGGCAGGTCGTTGCGGTATTGCGCGGCGACGCGCGCGAGGGGCGCGGTCAGGTCGTAGCGCAGCGCCAGCCAGTCGGCGTCCTCGTCCTGCCAGGCAAAGACGCCCTCGTTCGGGCGGTCGACATCGGGCAGGTACTTGCCCAGCGCCTCGACCGTCTCGACGGCCGAGGTTTCAAGCGGATCGAAGCCGTAGCGGTGATAGACCCCGGCGATGGTGTCGAGCATCGCCTTGCGTTCGACCACCTCGGCGCCGAAATAGTCGCGGAAACCCTTCGGCGTCTCCGCGCGCGGTCTTCTCGGTCCCTTTTCCTTGGCCATCGTCCGACCCTTCCCATAGGTTCGGGCGCGGGTGTAGCGGATGGGGGGACGGCGGACAAGCGGCAGCCGATAGGGGCGGGCGCCCGGAACTCGGCGCAGGGCATCCATCTGAGCCGGTCAGGGGCTGGAGGCGACATGAACGAACGGCTGGAACGGGCGGAAGAGGAGATCGCGCATCTGAGGCGCGCGGTCGACGACCTGTCGGAGGTCATCACCCGGCAGGCGGGCGAGATCGACCTCCTGACCCGGCGCGTGCGGCTTCTGATGGAGCGCGCGGCCGAGACGCGAGGCCGAGGCGGCGGGGACGATCCCGCTCGCCGATCAGAAGCCGCCGCACTGGTGAGGCCTTGCCCCCGGAGGCCGCGCCGGGCAGGTTGAGGGGTGGACGCCGTCGCGCCCGTTCAACCCGGACTGCCCATGCACCATCTTCTCGACCGCCTATTCGGCGCCCCGCACTGGCCGACCGTCCTGCTGACCTATGCGGCGGGAACGGCCGGGGGGCTTGCCGCCCAGGCACTTCACTTGCCGCTGCCGATGCTGCTCGGCTCCCTCCTCGCGGTGGGTGCGGCGGCGATCGGCGGAGTGCGGCCCCTCGGCCATCTGCCGCAGGCACCGCAGTGGGTCCGGATGGTCTTCGTGCCGGTGATCGGCGTCGCGATCGGCGGGGCGGCCCGGCCGGAGATCCTCTCGGAAGCGCCGCGCTGGGTGCCGTCGCTGCTGGTCCTGTGCCTGTTCATCCCGCTCGTCCACTATCTCGGCTACCGGGTCATCACCGCCAGCGGCCGGACCGATCCGGTGACCGCCTTCTATGGCGCCGCCCCGGGCGGGCTGGTCGAGACGGTGCAACTCGGAGAGGAGGCCGGCGCGGATGTGCAGATGCTCGCCATGCTGCAGTTCCTGCGGCTCATCCTCACCATCGTGCTGGTGCCGGTCGCGTTTTCCTGGATGGAGGGCCATGCCGTCGGCTCGGCCGGGGGGGCCGCGGTGGCGGGGCATGGACTTGGCGTGGGGGATGTGGCGATCCTCGGCGCGGCGGCGGTCATGGGCGCGATCGTCGGGCTGCGGCTGAAGCTGCCGGCCGGCCATGTGCTGGGCCCGATCCTTCTGTCGGCGGCGGCGCATATGGCCGGCTGGACCGAGGCGGTGCCGCCGAGGTGGATGATCGCGGCCGCACAGGTGGTGATCGGCACCTCTCTCGGCGTGCGGTTCGCAGGGATGCCGAAGCGGCGCATCCTCGTGGCGCTGCAACTCGCGCTGATGAACGGTGTCGTCAGCATCGGCGGCGCGGCGGTCTTCGCGGTGATGATCGCCCCCCTCGCACGGGAACCGGCGCGCGCGGTCTTCCTCGCCTTCGCGCCGGGTGGGCTGGTGGAGATGGGGCTGATCGCGCTCAGCCTCAAGATGTCGATCCTCTACGTGACGGCGCATCACCTTCTCAGGATCATCCTCGCGGTGAGCTTCGCGCGCGGGTTCGGGGCAAGGTTGAAATAGGCAAGGAAATGTCCGCTCTGTGGGACTTTTCTGCCGCTCGTCTAGGTATTCAAGCTGTCGAGAACCTCCCGGCAGAACCGATCCAGCGTTTCAACATCGTCCGAAACTGCGATCCAGCGACGGTCCAGTTCCAGTGTTCCGACCGGAACGATCTCTTCCGCGATCTCCTTCGGAGTGGTCTCGTCGATGCGACCTCCCGCCCAATCATGAAAGGCCGATGAATATCGGACGACCGCGCTGCTGGACGACAGGTCGATGGTTCCCCCTTCCGCAAAGAATGTCAGACCGTCCCCCATCTCTTCCCCAATAAGTTTGAGCCGCGCTCCGAGACGGTGCTTCAGGATGGCAACGAAGACGATCGCGGCAGAGAAGGTAAATTTGTCGACAAGCAAAGCCAACCCGGCGATCTTCCGCGCCCCCCGAGATCGCATCGATCAATGGCATGGTCCGAAGAAAGTTGCCGCCCGTGTTTCCTCGAACGTCAATAAAAATGGGGCTGTAGGGGCGCGACCTCACACGGTCTGCCGCCTCGGAAACCGCATTCGAAAGTTCCGTTTCACCGGGATCGAAGAAGCTCGGTAGGCACCAATCAGCAGTCCGCGCTGGCCGAAATCCTTGATCTCCAGAAAGGACTTGGGAAACCAGGATGCGTCGGCTTTCCCATGCTCGTTTCGCGGGTAGAGCGCAGATCCTGGAACCCTGTTTGCCGTATCCAGAACCAGTTCGCTGATCCGTCCCGTCTCGATCGCGTATCCGGTATTTGATTGTGTCGCCGCCGGAAAAAACGCCCAAACGCTGCAATGCGCTCGGCCAAGCGAAAAGGATCGGACCGATGACACGTTTTCGTTGTCTTGTCCCCGCCAGAAATTTCTCTGCGGCGACTTCGATCTCGTCCACAGGAATGCCATTGATGGATATCAATTCGCCCCCAATCGCCCCAGCGAAACCCGACTGAGCAACGTGCAGTCGCACAGCGGTACCGATGGTTGCGAACCTTAGAGGCAGGACCGAGATGGCGTTATTTGGGATCAGGCGCGTATGTCCGTTCCCCGGAAGTGCCAGAAGTCGCATCAGTGAAAGGAGGAAATCGTCCTTCGCGTTCGCGAGTGCATTCTGCCGGGCTTCGTTGATGTGACGATCCATTTCCTCGCGTCCGATTGCTCGGAAGCTGGGGTCGTTCGGCAGGACCGTTCTCTCTATTTGCTCAAGGTCATGGATCATCGACATGGGTCAATGTGTATTCATGCGTGCTGCTATGTCTAGGAAGGGCTCAAACCCGCCTTTCCGGCCCGGCCAGACATGCCTCCGCCGCCCCTACATTTCCTCGACCAGAATCACCCCGCCCATCGCCTTGATCGCGCCCTTGATCTGAGGATTCACCGGGAAGTCGCGGCCGGTCGAGACCTCGACCTCCTCGCCGGTCTCGCGGTCGGCGATGCAGAAGCTGACCGGGCCGCGCGAGCGGATCTTCGCCTCTTCCATCATGCGCGTCAGCAGGGCGGCGACCGAGTCGATTGCCGCGTCGCTGTCCACATGGATCCTGCAGCCCCGCCCCGCCGGCATCGGCGACGACCCCCTCCATCGGCGCGACGGATCGGGCGATGGGATCGAACTGCCCCTCGGCGAAGCGCGCCTCGAGCGTCATGACGACCTGATGGGTCTGGTCGAAGACCCTCCGGCAGTTGTCGAAATCCTCCGGGAAGAGCGCCATGCCCGAGACCTGGCCGGTCGGGTCGGAGATGTTCATGCGGAAATACCGCGTGCCGCGCGCCGACTTGCGATCCTGCAGGCCGGAGACGAGGACCCCGACCCGCGCCACCGCCGCGCCGTCGCGCTCCGCCTTCTGCTGGAGCTCCGCGAGCGTCAGGAGACCCTTGCGCTTCAGCGCAGGCGCATAGTCGTCGAGCGGGTGGCCCGAGAGGTAGAAGCCGATTGCCTGATGTTCCTCGGCGAGCCGTTCGGCCGGCAGCCAGTCGTCGCATCCCGGCAGGCGCGGTTCGGGCAAGTCGTCCCCGCCTCGCCAAAGAGCGAGACCTGGGCCGAGGCGCGGCCCTCGTGGATCGCGGCGGAATAGGCGGTGAGCGCGTCGAGCGAGCCGAAAACGCGGGCGCGATTCGGATCGAGCTGATCGAACGCCCCGGCGCGGGCGAGCATTTCCAGCGGCCGCTTGCCGATCCGCTTCAGGTCCACCCGGCGGGCGAGGTCGAAGAGCGTCGCGAAGGGTTTCGCGCCCCGCGCCTCGACAATCAGCTTCATCGCCTCGACGCCGACGTTCTTCAGCGCACCGAGCGCGTAGACCATCTCTCCGTCGCGGACCGAGAAGGTCGCCTCCGAGCGGTTCACGCAAGGCGGCACGATGGCGATGCCGAGTCCGCGCCGCACCTCCTCGGCATAAATTGCAAGCTTGTCAGTCAGATGGATGTCGCAGTTCATCACGCCGGCCATGAATTCGACCGGGTGGTTGGCCTTCAGCCAGGCGGTCTGGTAGCTGACCACGGCATAGGCGGCGGCGTGCGACTTGTTGAAGCCGTAATTGGCGAACTTCTCCAGAAGATCAAAGACCTCACCGGCCTTCTTCTTGTCGACCCCGTTCGCGGTCGCGCCGTCGATGAACTTCGGCCGTTCCTTGGCCATCTCCTCGGCGATCTTCTTGCCCATCGCCCGGCGCAGCAGGTCGGCGCCGCCGAGCGAATAGCCCGCCATGACCTGGGCGATCTCCATCACCTGTTCCTGGTAGACGATGATGCCTTGCGTCTCCTTCAGGATGTGGTCGATGGAAGGGTGAATGGATTCAAGCTCCTTCACCCCGTTCTTCACATCGCAATAGGTCGGGATGTTCTCCATCGGGCCAGGGCGGTAGAGCGCCACGAGCGCCACGATATCCTCGATACAGGTCGGCTTCATGCGCCGCAGCGCGTCCATCATGCCCGAGCTTTCCACCTGGAACACGGCGACGGTCTTGGCGCTGGCGTAAAGCTCGTAGGTCTTCGCGTCGTCGAGCGGGATGAGGCCGATATCGACCTCGATCCCGCGCCGCTTCAGGAGGTCGAGCGCGTTCTGGATCACCGTCAGGGTCTTCAGACCGAGGAAGTCGAACTTCACCAGCCCCGCCGCCTCGACCCATTTCATGTTGAACTGGGTGGCGGGCATGTCCGAGCGCGGATCCTGGTAGAGCGGCACCAGCTCGTCCAGCGGCCGGTCGCCGATCACCACGCCGGCGGCATGGGTCGAGGCGTTGCGCAACAGCCCCTCGACCTGCTGGGCGTAGTCGAGAAGCCGCTTGACCACCTCCTCGGCGCGCGCCGCCTCGCGCAGGCGCGGTTCGTCGGCCAGCGCCTTCTCGATCGAGACCGGTTTCACGCCTTCGACCGGGATCAGCTTCGACAGCCGGTCCACCTGTCCGTAGGGCATCTGCAGGACCCGGCCCACATCGCGGATCGCCGCCTTCGACAGAAGCGCGCCGAAGGTGATGATCTGGCCCACCTTGTCGCGGCCGTAGCGCTCCTGCACGTAGCGGATCACCTCCTCGCGCCGATCCATGCAGAAGTCGATGTCGAAGTCCGGCATCGAGACCCGTTCGGGGTTCAGGAACCGTTCGAACAGAAGCGAATAGCGCAGCGGGTCGAGGTCGGTGATCGTCAGCGCATAGGCGACGAGCGAGCCCGCGCCCGAGCCACGGCCGGGGCCGACCGGGATATCGTGGTCCTTGGCCCATTTGATGAAGTCGGCAACGATCAGGAAGTAGCCCGGAAAGCCCATCTGCTCGATGATGCCGAGCTCGAATTCGAGCGCGCTTGTCGTAATCCTCGACCGGCGCCGAATGCGGGATCACCGCGAGCCGCGCCTTCAGCCCCTCGGTCGCCTGGCGGCGCAGTTCCTCGCACCTCGTCATCGGCGAATTTCGGCAGGATCGGCGTCGCGCTTCTGGGCGGCGAAGGCGCAGCGGCGGGCGATCTCGACCGTGTTCTCCAGCGCCTCCGGCAGGTCGGCGAACAGTGCCGCCATCTCGTCTGGCGATTTCAGGTAATGCTGCGGCGTCAGTCGGCGGCGCGGCTCCTGCTGGTCGACATAGGCGCCCTCGGCGATGCAGATCAGCGCGTCGTGCGCCTCGTACATCTCCGGTTTCGGGAAATAGACGTCGTTGGTGGCGACAAGCGGCAGGCCCATTGCATAGGCCATCTCGACATGGCCGCGTTCGGTCAGCCGCTCGGCCTCGGTATATTGGCCGCCCTCGCCCGGATGGCGCTGCAATTCGACATAGAGCCGGTCCGGGATAGGCGGCGGCGAGGCGTTTCAGCAAGCGCCTCGGCCTTCGGGCCCTGCCCGGCCTGCAGGAACCGGCCGACGGGCCCGTCGGGGCCGCCGGTCAGGCAGATGAGGCCGTCGCGAATGCGCCTCCAGCTCCTCCGCGGTGACATGGGGCAGTGAGCCGTCGCCGCGCAGGTAGAGGCAGGAGTTGAGCTTCATCAGGTTCATGTAGCCCGCCTCGTCCTGCGCCAAGCAGAACGAGCGGCGCCGGCGGCCGGGCGCGTTCGCCGGGCTGGGCGGGATCGTGGGCGAGCGAGACCTGGCAGCCGACGATGGGCTGCACGCCCGCGCCCTTCGCCAGCACCGAAAACTCCAGCGCGGCGAACATGTTGTTGGTGTCGGTGACCGCGATGGCGGGCATCCGCATCTTGCCGCAAAGCCCGACGAGCTTCTTCACCGGCACCGCGCCTTCGAGAAGCGAATACTCGGTATGGACGCGCAGATGGATGAATCGGGGGGAGCTGGACATGGTCCTTGGGATAGGCGAGCGGAGAGGAATTTTCACGAAGTTTCTTTCCGACTCGGAAAATCCTTCAGGGTGGTTCCTGCGGTCGCGACCCGCGCGATCGGCGACCGCATGCTCGTCCCCTCCGGGGGCCTGCGCGGTGCCGCGCAGTGAGCGTCAGGCCGAGAGGTGGTAGCCGGTGATCTCACCCCGGAAGTAGGCCTCGTAGCCCGACGGATAGACATAGCCGACCTCGGCCTGCGCCGGCAGGCGGCGCGGACCGATCTGCCGATAGTCCCAGAACCGCCCGCGCCAATCGAGACGGGCGCTCCGCCCCTCGATGTCGCGCGCGGGCCGGCCTTTCGCCTCCATCGCGACGATGTCGCCCTCGCGGTCGAGGCGGAACATGACCCGCGCGGTGTCGCCCGCCGCCTTCATTCGCACCTCGACCGTATCGGCCCCGGTCACCCGCCATGACAGGTCGGGATTGCCGAGGATCGCGTCCGGCGCCCAGGGCAGTTCGGCGAGGTAGCGGAACGCCTCGCCGAGGTCGATCTCCGGCCCCTTTTCGTTCGCGACCGGGATCGAGCCGAAGGCCCGCGCCTCAAGCTGCCCCGCCCCGCCGACATAGGCGTCGAGAACGTGGAAGCGGGGCAGCGCGCCCGTCGCGCGCGCATCCCAGAGAAAGCCTGGCCGGCCGAGCGAAACCAGTTGCCAGGCCGCGATCTTCGTAAAGGCGCCACCGGGGCGAAGCCGTATTTCGGCGCTCTGGTTGAAGCTTGCCACCCGGAAGGGGCGGCCCGGCTCGGCCCCGGATCGGCGGGCGAAATCGGCGACCATCGGCGGCAGTCCCGCCTCGATGTTGCGCGTCGGGGGGGCATTGCGCAGCTCCGACGCGAGGGTGAGGATGCGCGCACGGAATTGCCGGCTGGCCGCGACCTGAAGGGCAATCAGCCCGAGAAGGCCAAGGACAATAAGGGCGAGCACTGTCTGCATCCTGATCCGCTCCGCCGAGGCGATACCCGTCGATAATCAGACTATGGACCGGTCGCGCCAGCATTGCCAGATCGTGCGGAACGGCGCCGTCGCCCGGCCATTATGCGGAAATCCGAGAAACTGCTTAGTCGTTTTTCTTGGAAGTTGTGCTTGCCTTGCACGGCGCTTCGGCGCTTCATTGAAAACGGGAGACCGGGGCGCTTTTCGCTTTACGCCGCATCGGGCGACAGCGCAACCTGACCGGAGCGAGGAGAAGGCGGCGGGTTCATTCGATGAACGATATAGCGTTTCTGCTGAACGGAACGCCCGTGACCGTGTCCGGTGAAAGCCCGACGCGGTCGCTTCTGGATTGGCTGCGCGAGACGCGCGGCCTGACCGGAACCAAGGAGGGCTGCAACGAGGGCGATTGCGGTGCCTGCACCGTCATGGTGACAGACGCCGACGGCGCGCGTGCGCTCAACGCCTGCATCCTCTTTCTGCCGCAACTGCACGGAAAGGCGGTGCGCACCGTGGAAGGGCTGACCGGGCCTGAGGGCGAGATGCATCCGGTGCAGGCCGCGATGGTCGAAGCGCATGGCAGCCAGTGCGGCTTCTGCACGCCGGGTTTCGTCATGTCGATGGCGATGGCCCATCTGAACGGTGCGACCGATCACGACGACTATCTGGCCGGCAATCTCTGCCGCTGCACCGGATATGCGCCGATCCTTCGCGCGGCCGAGGCGGTTGCGGCCGAGCCTGTGCCGGACTGGGCCGTCGATGTCTCGCCCGCGGCGGACGGCCCTGCCCCCTTCGCCCCGGCATCGTCGGACGAACTGGCAGCGTGGTATCTGGATCATCCCGAGGCCACGCTGATCGCCGGCGCGACCGATGTCGGGCTTTGGGTGACGAAGGAGCTTCGCGACCTGCCCGAGGTCGCGTTCCTTCATGCCTGCACCGATCTGCAAGGGATCGAGACCGTCCCCGGCGGCTGGAAGGTCGGCGCCGGCGTGACCATCGCGGCGCTGCGCCGGGCGATGGAGGAGCCGCATCCGGCCTTCGCCGAGCTGCTACGGCGCTTTGCCTCGGAACAGGTGCGGGGGGCCGCGACGATCGGCGGCAACATCGCCAATGGCTCGCCCATCGGCGACGCGCCGCCGGCGCTCATCGCACTCGGGGCCGTGCTGCATCTGCGCCGGGGCGATGCGCGGCGCGAGATGCCGATCGAGGAGTTCTTCCTCGATTATCGCAAGCAGGACCGCCACCCCGGCGAGTTCGTCGAGGCGGTGACGATCCCCGCAACTGCGCCGGGCCTTGCCTGCTACAAATTGTCGAAAAGGTTCGATCAGGACATTTCCGCAGTCTGCGGCTGCTTCAATCTTGAGTTGAATAATTCGAAAATCAAAAGCGCAAGGATTGCATTCGGCGGCATGGCCGGCGTGCCGAAGCGCGCGGCGTCGGTCGAGGCGGCGCTGGTCGGCCGCGACTGGACGCTGGCGACCGTCGAGGCCGCCCTGCCCGCCTTCGCGGAGGATTTCGCTCCGATGACGCGACATGCGCGCCTCGGCCGCCTACCGGCTGGAGACGGCGCGAAACATGCTCCTGCGTTATTTCCATGAGCGGTCGGGCGCGGCGGTATCGGTTCTGGAGGTCGAGGCATGAGCGTCGCGAAACCCCTGCCCCACGATTCCGCCGGGTTCCATGTCACCGGGGCGGCCCGGTATATCGACGATGTGCCGCTGCCGGCGAACGCGCTGCATCTGGCCTTCGGGCTCTCGACCGTGGCTCACGGCGAGATCGTCTCGGTCGACCTCGACGCAGTGCGGGCGGCGCCCGGCGTCGTCGCAGTCTGGACGGCGGCGGACCTGCCTTTTGCCAATGACGTGTCGCCCTCGATCCATGACGAGCCGCTCCTCGCCACGGGCACCATTCACTATGTCGGCCAGCCGATCTTCCTGGTGATCGCCGACAGCCACCGCGCCGCGCGCAAGGCGACGCGGCTGGGCAGGATCGATTACCGGGAACTGCCGGCGATCCTGACCGTCGACGAGGCGATGGCGGCGGACAGCCGGTTCGAGGGCGGACCGGTGATCTGGTCGAAGGGCGATGCCGCGGCGGGGATCGCCTCCGCGCCGCGCGTGATCGAGGGCCGCTTCGAGATGGGCGGGCAGGAGCATTTCTACCTCGAAGGTCAGGCGGCGCTGGCGCTGCCGGCCGAGGGCGGCGTGATCGTCCAGTCCTCGACCCAGCATCCGACCGAGATCCAGCACAAGGTGGCAGAGGCGCTCGGCCTGCCGTTGAATGCCGTCCGGGTGGAGATCCGCCGCATGGGCGGCGGTTTCGGCGGCAAGGAGAGCCAGGGCAACGCGCTCGCGGTTTCCTGCGCGCTGGTGGCGCGGCTTCTGGGGCGACCGGCGAAGATGCGCTATGATCGTGACGACGACATGGTGATCACCGGCAAGCGCCACGATTTCCGCATCGAATACCGGGCGGGCGTCGACGCGGAGGGCCGCATTCTCGGGATCGAGTTCCTGCAGCTTGCCCGCTGCGGCTGGGCGCAGGACCTGTCGCTTCCGGTCGCCGACCGGGCGATGCTGCATTCGGACAATGCCTATCACCTTGAAAACGTTCGGATCGAAAGCCACCGGCTGAAGACCAACACCCAGTCCGCCACCGCCTTTCGCGGTTTTGGCGGGCCGCAGGGCATGCTCGGGATCGAGCGGGTTATGGATCATGTGGCGCACGTGCTCGGGCGTGACCCGGTCGCGGTGCGCAAGGTGAATTTCTACGCGGAGGCGTTGGATGCCTCCGGCGGGGATATTTCCGGCAAGATGAAGACCGGCACCGAAGGCGCCCTGCCGACGGAGGCGAACGCAACCTCGCGCGGGGCGGCGGCCCTAGTCGAAAGCCATGCGCCGACACCGAAGGCCGGTGGGCATCAGACGACGCCTTATCATATGCCTGTCGAGGATTTCATCCTGAACGGGATTGTCCCCGCGCTGGAGAGATCGAGCGATCTTGCGGCGCGCAAGGCAGCGGTGGCGGAATGGAATGCCGGCAATCCGATCCTGAAGAAGGGGATCGCGCTCACGCCCGTGAAGTTCGGGATTTCCTTCACGCTGACCCATCTCAATCAGGCCGGCGCGTTGGTGCATGTCTATTCCGACGGGTCGATCCATCTCAATCACGGCGGAACGGAGATGGGTCAGGGACTGTTCCGCAAGGTCGCGCAGGTGGCGGCGGCGGGGTTCGGCGTGGATGCGTCGACCGTTGCGATCACCGCGACCGATACCGCGAAGGTGCCGAACACCTCCGCCACCGCCGCCTCGTCGGGGTCGGACCTGAACGGCATGGCGGTGAAGGCGGCCTGCGACACGATCCGCGAGCGGATGGCGGAATACCTCGCGGCCGAGCATCAGACCCTGCCAGCGAAGGTGCATTTCAAGGAGGGCCGCGTCTTCGTCGGCGGCGCCGAGATGAGTTTCGCGGAGGCCGCGGCGCGCTGCTACATGGGGCGGGTGAGCCTGTCGTCCACGGGCTTCTACGCAACGCCGAAGATCACCTGGGACCGCAAGGCCGGACGCGGGCGGCCGTTCTACTACTTTGCCTACGGCGCCGCCGTCAGCGAGGTGGTGATCGACACGCTGACCGGCGAGAACCGCATCCTGCGCGCCGATATCCTTCACGATTGTGGTGCGAGCCTGAACCCCGCGATCGATATCGGCCAGATCGAGGGCGGATACGTGCAGGGCGCGGGCTGGCTGACGACGGAGGAACTGGTCTGGGACGACAAGGGGCGGCTTCGCACCCATGCGCCCTCGACCTACAAGATCCCGGCCTGTTCGGACCGGCCGCGTATCTTCAACGTGACGCTCTGGGAGGGCGCCAACCGGGAGGAGACGATCTATCGCTCCAAGGCGGTCGGCGAGCCCCCCTTCATGCACGGGATTTCGGTCTTTTCCGCGCTGTCGAATGCCTGTGCGGCTTGCGGACCGCACTATCCCGACCTCCAGGCGCCGGCGACGGCAGAGGCCGTGCTGGCGGCAGTCAGGCGCGCGCGGGGGGTGGCATGAGTTTCGACCGGGACGCATTGACAAGGGCCGTCGCGGCGCATGGTGCCGTGGTGCGGGTCGTCGTGGCCGAGGTTGCGGGTTCCGCCCCGCGCGAGGTCGGCGCGTCGATGATAGTCTGGGCCGGCGGGCAGGAGGGCACGATCGGCGGCGGGGCGCTGGAATTCGAAGCCACCAGACAGGCGCGCGCGATACTGGCGACGGCCGGGCGCGACCGGGCGGAGCGGATACCGCTCGGACCGGCGCTGAACCAGTGCTGCGGCGGGGCGGTGGTGATCCTGTCGGAGCTTTGGACCGCCGCTCGTCTGACCTCCGTTGCCGGCGAGACCCTCGTCACGCGCGCCATGCCGGGGACGGGTGGTGCGATGCCGCTGGCGGTCAAACGGGTTTTGGCGCGGGCACGGGGCGAAGGCGTCCGCCCCGCCCCACGCGTCGTACATGGCTGGATGGTCGAGCCGGTGACGGAGCCTGACCGTGAGGTCTGGATCTGGGGCGCGGGCCATGTCGGCCGGGCACTGGTTGGTGTGCTCGCCCCCCTGCCGGGCTTACGGGTCACATGGATCGACACCGATGCGGACCGCTTTCCGGAAACCGTGCCGAACGGCGTCGTGAGACGCATCGCCGCAAACCCGGCCGATCTGGTGGCCGAAGCCCCGCCCCATTCCGAACACCTCATCCTGACCTTCTCCCATGCGCTCGACCTCGAGCTTTGCCACCGGCTTCTGGGCCACGGGGTCGGCACGCTCGGCCTGATCGGTTCGGCGACCAAATGGGCGCGCTTCCGGTCGCGGCTGAGGGCACTTGGGCATTCGGATGCGCAGATATCGCGCATCCGCTGTCCGATCGGCGATCCGGACCTCGGGAAACATCCGCAGGCGATTGCCGTCGGGGTCTCGGCCGACCTGCTGAAAGACAAAAGCGCCAGACATAACAACAAGGAGCGCACGGGATGACAGGGGATGTGCTGCTAAGCGTCGAGGGGATCAGCAAATCCTATCCCGGCGTGAAAGCCAATGAAGACGTGTCGTTCAAGATCGGCGCGGGCGAGGTCCATGCGCTTCTGGGCGAGAACGGCGCAGGCAAGTCGACGCTGGTGAAGATGATCTACGGCCTCGTGAAACCCGACGAGGGTCAGATGGCCTTGCGGGGCGCCGCCTATGCGCCGGCCGAGCCGCGCGAGGCGCGCAGCCGCGGCGTCGCGATGGTGTTCCAGCATTTCAGCCTGTTCGACGCCCTGAACGTGGCCGAGAACGTGGCGCTTGGCATGGACAACCCGCCACCGATGCGGGAGCTGGCGGGGCGCATCCGCGAAGTTTCCGAAGGCTATGGCCTGCCTCTGGACCCGTCACGGCTAGTGGGCGACCTGTCCGCCGGTGAGCGCCAGCGGGTCGAGATCGTGCGCTGCTTGCTTCAGGATCCGAAGCTGTTGATCATGGACGAGCCGACGAGCGTCCTGACGCCGCAGGAGGTGAACATTCTTTTCGGCACGCTCCGCCAGCTCGCGGCCGAAGGGACCTCGATCCTCTACATCAGTCACAAGCTCGAAGAGATAAAGGCGCTCTGCGACGAGGCGACGATCCTGCGTCGCGGCAAGGTCGTGGGCATCTGCACGCCGCGCGAGAAATCCGCGCGCGAGATGGCCGAGATGATGGTGGGCGCGACGCTCAATCCGCCGGAGCGGGCCGCGGCGGAGCCGGGGCCGGTGGCGCTGAGGGTGCAAAGCCTCAGCGTCGCCTCGCCCAGCGCGTTCGGCACAAGCCTCAAAACGATCGGGTTCGAGGTGCGGCAGGGCGAGGTTCTGGGCATCGGCGGGGTCGCCGGGAACGGGCAGGACGAGTTGCTGCTGGCGCTTTCGGGAGAGATTCGCACGGCACCGGAGACAGTGCAGATCCACGGCCGCGGCATCGGTCATCTCGGACCGAATGATCGCCGTAAGGATGGGGTCTGCACGGCGCCCGAGGAGCGGCTTGGCCATGCCGCCGCGCCGGACATGAGCCTGATGGAGAACGC